>NZ_DATJEB010000062.1:0-5220 GCF_035497235.1 Agriterribacter sp. | reverse complement strand
AGTTGTTACAAATTGCGAAACTTATTGTTATCGCACTATAAAACTAACCTGCCTTTCGCAGGCAGGATTGGCGGCGCAGCATTTTTGGTGCTGCATGACCGCAACAACTGCACTATGCTTTTCTTACATAATTACTTCATACAGCCCACCGCACTCAACTAAAAACCTCCATGCAACTTTGTGGCTTCGTGCCTTTGTGGCTCAAATACTAAAACTCAAACTCCCTTTTTACAATATTCCAGCGTACGCCTGCGGTAAAGAAAAATTCATTTCTTTTCGGTTGCGCCTGTACGTTATAATTGCGTTGTGCTATGTTCAGATCAATATAGAGGTTTTGCAATAGCTCGTAGGAGGCGGAAAAAGAGGCAAGCAATTGTTTTGCCGGGATACCTGTTCCAATATGAAAGCCATAATCCCGCGGGCGGGTAAGATAGCTTCTGAAAAGATTATTTCCCATGTTAACACCCATGGAGTCCAGTCCCTGTTTATAATACATTACTTTGCCGGTAAGGTAAAGCCGGGGAATGGGCTGGTATTTAAGCACGGCAATATATTCGCCAAAGTTAGCGCCCAAAGGATGCGCCAGCTCTTTATTATAATGAACAAAAGCGGTATTGCTGTCGTTATGCGTATACATGAACGGGCGCACGAGGTTCATTTCCACCTGCATATCTAAGTTCTTTATACCCGCTACGTCAATGTATTTTGCGCCCAGTTGCAGCGCCTGTTTATTCATCCAGCTACCGCGGCCGTAATTCCTGATCTCTTTAAACACAAATTCACTAATCGCTAATTGTCCGTATAACTGCGTGCGTTTAAGCAGGTTGGCTTTGAAATCTATACCCACTGTAGCTTTCGACCCACCACTGCCTAACTGCATTTCTATAGCCCGGTAAAAAATAACCGGATTGAGATAGCTGAGCTCAAAACCATTTCTGCCGTTGTATACCACGTTTTCGTATACGCCAACATTCAGCCATTTGGTTAACTGCACACTTAAATGATGGAAAGCCATATAGTTTTTATACCGTATGGTATCCCTGTTGGGTACAGGATTAAAAGGGGCAATAATTTCGGCGTATATACTTTTGTAGCTGAATTTACGCAACTGCACATCCATTTGCAGGTACAGGAAATTATTGCTGAAATCGCTGAGCAATAAGCTGCGGTAGCCATTTCCAATAAAAAGCTTATCGTACCCGAACCGGAAATTAATGTATTTGGAAGCCGCGAAATCAATACCGCCGCGGGCGTCAAAATAATCATAGCTATCACTGCCCATCATTTTATAATACCCCGCATTGGGCACTCCCCGGTGTTTGGTAACATATTGCTGCACAAAAAGCGGATCTCTTTCCTGGTTTTCGGTGAGGTAAGTATAAAAACCAATCTTCCTGCCAATATTCCCCCGCATGGTAAATCCGCGGGTATTTACATACAATGCCTGGTCTGCTTCCGATGATTTACCTGCCTGCAGATTCAATACGGGATCAATAATTAAAGAAAAATCGCCGGAATGCGTTTCGTATAAATGGGCTGGCGTTTTAAAAAAAGTATTCCATATGGGTTTGCGTACGTGAAAAGATTCACCCCGGTCTTTCGTCCAGTCGGAATTGTTCATCAGCAGGCTTTGTATATTGTAACGGTCTGCAGAAGAAAGCTCAGCAGGCAATTCACCTGCCTGGTCTAAAGAATCAAGCAGGGCTATCCGTTCCGTATACACTTTCCTGTTGTAAGGCTTGATCGTGGAAAAAGAAAGAACAGAATCATTTTGCAGCTTTATATCCAGCCTGTCAAGCAATTGATATTGCTTGTCGCCTAAGCTGATCCTGTCTGACTGGGCAAAAGCAGTGGCAGATAATGCCGCTAAAATAAGGAGGAGTGGCAGTGTTTTTATTAATTGCATTTGAGGTGTGTCTTTGATATTCTGACAAATAAATAAGATGCTTATAGCGGCGCTGGCGCTGAAAGTTATAACGGTTAAAGCAACGCTATAGTTTGCGCCTTATTAAAATATATCTTTACAAAAAGGCACAGCTACCCTAACGCAGCGTGGTATCCGCTTCCAGCAAATGTTTTGCTTTTTGATGCAGCGCTTCACTCAAAGGCGTAACAGGCAAACGCAGTACATTCCTGATCAATCCGAGGTGAAACAAAAACGATTTAACGCCCGCAGGATTGTTTTCCGTAAAAAGTAATTCGTAGGTTTCGAGCATGGCATCGTTAAGCGCTTTTGCTTCCTGCAATTTTCCGGCTAAGGCCAGGCGTACCATATCGGAAAACTTGCGGGGCATACTGTTGGCAATTACGCTGATCAGCCCGTCCATGCCGCAGGCTAATTGTGGTAAGGCAAGGGTATCATCTCCACTGCATACCAAAAAGTCATCCGGTCTGTCTTTGAGCAACTGCATGCTTTGCAGCATATCGCCTGCCGCGTCTTTTATACCGGCAATACGAGGTACTTCCTTAGCGAGACGAATAGTGGTTGCCGCGGAAAGGTTACGCCCTGTTCTGCCCGGCACATTATATAATATAACAGGTTTAGGCGAGGCTTCGGCTACCGCTTTATAATGCTGGAATAATCCTTCCTGTGAAGGTTTACTGTAATAAGGACTAACGCTTAATACCGCAGCCGCTTCATCCAAAGGAAATGTTTTTAATTCCTGCACGGTTTCAGCCGTATTATTTCCGCCAATGCCAACTACTACAGGCACGCGGCGGGCTACTTTCGCAAATGTATGTGCTACTATATTTTTCTTCTCTTCTTTACTGATCGTTGGGGCTTCCCCTGTTGTACCCATGCTCACAATATATTCCACGCCATTGTTGATCATGTGATCAATCATTACATCTAATGCCTTGTAATCAATGCTAAAATCATTTTGAAATGGGGTGATTAATGCTACACCGGTTCCTCTGAGTTGTTTTCTTAGTGACATGCTGCTTTCTTTACTGCTGGTATATAGTTGTTGGTTACAGGTTCCAGGGTGTTCCTCCCTGGCATACGTTTATCTATTCTTTACCGGTGGTTTTAAAATTACCGGTTACACCGGAACTTCTTCCCAGAAACCCATTTTGCTGTACTTTTCAATGCGTTGCTGTACGCGTACCGCCGGGTCAATGGATTGCAATTCTTTTATGAGCGGAATCAGGTGTGATTTAAGCGATTGAGATGTTGCTTCATAATCCCAGTGCGCGCCTCCGTATGGTTCGGGAATCACTTCGTCTACCAGTCCAAAACCTTTCATATCGGTAGAGGTTAATTTTAGTTGTTCCGCTGCCACTTCTTTTTTCTCCCAACTGCGCCATAAAATAGAGCTGCAGTTTTCGGGCGATATAACCGTGTACCAGGTATTTTGCAGCATCAGCACCCTGTCGCCCACACCTATGCCCAATGCGCCACCACTGGCGCCTTCACCAATTATAACGCATATTACCGGCACCTTCAGGCGCATCATTTCATAAATATTACGGGCAATTGCCTCTCCCTGTCCGCGCTCTTCCGCTTCCGCACCGGGAAATGCGCCCGGCGTATCAATGAGCGTAACAACGGGTTTATTGAATTTTTCAGCCAGTCGCATCAGCCGCAATGCCTTACGGTACCCTTCGGGGTTAGCCATACCAAAGTTGCGCAGTTGCCGCATT
Source organism: Agriterribacter sp. (assembly GCF_035497235.1). Classification (GTDB taxonomy): domain Bacteria; phylum Bacteroidota; class Bacteroidia; order Chitinophagales; family Chitinophagaceae; genus Agriterribacter. Next base: position 1,575 of record NZ_DATJEB010000062.1, on the reverse strand, counting down.
TTGGTATTGATGCCTTTCTGGTGACCAATGATCATTACCGTTTGACCATCTAACTGACCAAAACCTCCCACTATTGCCTTATCATCCCTTACATTCCTGTCGCCATACAATTCCATGTAATTGGTACACATTCGTTTGATATAGGCGTGGGTATAGGGGCGGTCGGGATGGCGGCTTAACTGCACCTGTTGCCAGGGCGTAAGATGCTGTGTGATTTCCCTGCGTTTTTCAAGAATAGATTGCTCCAGTTGCTGTATGGTATCCGTATAATCCATTTTTGGATTTTTTTCGGCCATTTGTTTCAACTGCGCTACCTGGTCAAATAATTCTTTAACCGGCTTTTCAAATTCCAGGAACTGTCTTTGTCTAAATTGGGGCATAAGCTGTTTAATATGCGGACGGCAAAAATAATATTTAATGGGGAAACCTCCACAGAATTAAATATTCAGTAAAAAGGCTGTAAAAAGGACGAATTATCCAACGCAGTGTCGCGATGGGGTTTCCGCAGCAGGGCAAGTGTGAGAAGGGGAACCCCGGCGCAACTTAGTGGTTTTCGCAGAAACCAAACAAATCCGCGGAGATGCCACGCAATTATCGGGCAAACAGGAATATAGAGGGTCTGTTTAACACGCCTGACTATTTTTTCAACGAATAAAAGCTCAGTAAGCGGATATTACTCAGATCGCTGTAATCGTATTGATACAAACCATTTTTGCCAACAATCATCGCTCTTTTATTGGCTGCAATTACATCATACGGCTCATCGCTCTCCATTTGTTGGAGCTGCTTTAGCGCATTCGGGTTTGATGCATCGTATAATCTTACACCGCTTGTACCATCACATACAAAAAGCAGGTTGCCGCCTTTAGTGAGACCGGTTGGTCCGGTAAGCGGATACGTTTTTACCAGTACAGGGTTCATAATATCTTTTACATCTACAATATTCAGCTCATTGTCATTTCCTCCACAGGAAGTGCCGCCACGCAACGTAACATATGCATACGCACCATCAGTTACTACAGGATCACAGGCACGGCCATGCGAAAAAGTACCCAATTGCACAGGAGATGTGGGATTGGCAAGATCATACATAAACATACCTGAAGAAGAACCAAGAAACAACTTGTCTTCAAAAGGATAAATGGTTTCCAGGTCAAAACCTGCATAGAAAGTGGTATCTAACCGCGGCGTGGCGGCTGTGGTAATATCCACAATGCCTACACTGTGCGGTTCTCTTATGGCATACAGGTAATTATTCATTAATACCATGCTTGCCATGGAGCCGGCAGTGCCGTTACCATTAGACTTTGCACCACCGGAGCTGGCGGTATTTAACGCAAACATATCACCACCCGTCTCATAATATCTATCCGTAAATGCTACAACGGTATCTTTTTTAATCCACGCTACCGCTATGTATTTATCATCAATATTTGAACCATAACCATACATCCAGCCCATAAAAAAATTAGCCATCCGGCTGGTAATAGTAAGATGCTTTGGATTGCTGATGTCTATTGCGAGTAAATCGTTATACATGTCGGCATACAGGATATTGCCTTTTACCGCTATATC
>NZ_DATJEB010000061.1:0-51942 GCF_035497235.1 Agriterribacter sp. | reverse complement strand
GGCTTTCAATACGATTGTTGAAATGACCGCATATAGCAGTCGGAGATTATTTTGATTACTGAATATTAAAATCTAATTTTATGTGAAGTTCTTCGCACATATCACACCTCACTATGCTTTTCTACATAGCAGTCTCCGACTTTGTATGCACTATGTTCTCCCGGGACTCTGTCCCGCAAAATGGTAACACTCTAATAATAGCTTACCGGGGTAACTGAAACGTCAGGGGCTGTCGTCTGAAAGCCTTTACCAATTTACCGTCCTGGTGTGCCGGCCGCCATTTGGGTGAATCTTTAATGAGGCGTATGGCTTCTTCATCGAGTGAATATTCAATAGACCTCAATATCCTGGTATCGCTGGTAGTACCATCCGTATTTACTACAAACTGAATCAGAAGATTACCTTGCTTTTTCAAATTTCTTGCGCGGTCGGGAAAGTTTATATTTTTCTGAATATATTTAACCCAGTCCTCTGTTCCTCCTTTAAATACGGCTTCCACTTCTCCCCAATGCTTTTCTGTTTCCGATTGCTTTTTATTCTCTTCTCTTTCTGCTTCTATTGCTGCCCAATCCATCCGCATTAATAACTTTCCCATATCATATTTTTCCTTTTTCCAAAGCGTAAAAGAATCCGTGTAATAATACCACCAGTCATTCTTTTTACCATCGAAAGTATAGCCCGAAGAATCTATTTGTCCATCCGTACCATAATAAATAAACTCACCATGTGGAATACTGGCTTCTTTGTCTTTGTAGGTTTCTACTGATAGTAGCGGCCCGTTGAAACAATAATATTTCCATTCATAGGCCGTATCCCCAAGCTTTTGCTGGCTGGCCAGGTATTTAGCTCCTTCCAGCTTACAGCCTTTCCAGTTCTCGTCAAAAATGTAAAGGGTTACATTCTTTTTGGATGTTTGGGCGTGGAGGGTAATAGCGGATAATAAAAAAACGCAGATAAACAGTGTTTTCATTTTTATAATTATGAAAGGCAATTTAAATGATTTATTGTAATGCATTAAAGAAAAGTGCGTTCTTTTGTCCAGTTTAATCATCTACTGTCAAAGGGTTGGTGTTTTCCTAACCGGCGACAATTTCAAATGCACCCGTAATTCTATCCCACAAAACTTTTGCTTAAGTTTGAATACACCTTGCGTTCGTCACAATCGCTTTCCTATGCCTATTTCCATACAGGCCGACTATAGAGAAAACCCTTCCGGTATCCCCGAGCTTCTTGCCGGCAATACCGGGGTATTACTGCTTGTTTCTTCCTTACCTGCGGGAGATTATATTATTAACGGAACCATTGGAGTAGAGCGGAAATCGGCGGAGGATTTTGTGCAGAGTATTATAGCCAATCGCCTGTTTGATCAAATAGCAAGGCTGAAACGGTCGGTGCCACGTCCGTTGCTGATTGTGGAAGGCAATCCTTATAATACTGCCCATAAAATAGAAGACTGCGCTATTCGTGGCGCACTGTTGTCTGTTTTGATCTCCTGGCAGGTGCCTGTAATATTTTCAAAAAGCAGGGAAAATACTGCAGCTTTACTGCTAATGGCTGCCAGGCAGGATCATACCGCTTCATTGCAGATTGCAGCCCCCAAAAATTATCGTTCTAAAAGGTTGGTAAGAAGACAATTGTTTTTTCTGCAGGGGATACCCGGTGTTGGGCCGCTGTTAGCTGCCCGGTTATTAAAAAAGTTCGGTACGCTGAAAGCGGTTATCAACGCTACGGAGGAGGAATTAAAACAAGTAGAAGGCATAGGCGGAAATAACGCGAAGAAGATTTCTGGATTTGTGAGTGCGCAATTCCCGGGTAACACCGGGTGATGAATCGTTTATAAAAATGTTGCCATCCTCTCTATTATAATATCCTGGAGAAAAGACCCCGGGAAGATGGCGAAGATATGGGGCGGGTTTAAAGAAGTTTTTTAACTAACAGGTAAGGGAAATAATGAAAAATTTTGAAGGAAGATTTGGTATAAACTCTGTGAAATACAAGTGAGTAATCTTATACCTGGTTTTCGCTGTACGAAGTTTACAACTTCGTACGCCATATGTTCTTCCGGAACTCCGTCCCGCAAAATGATAATCTCTTGAAAGCATTTTTAAACAACAAGCTCATTCCTGCGGCGTAAGCTATATCCCCATTCTTCTGCCCTATGTAGTTTTTATTTTCCACTTCCGGTATATTCGCAGAACAAATACATAGCATACTTATGAAAAAAGTTATATTATTTGTTTTGCTCTGCTGTATTATATCTGTCTCTCCGGCCCAAATGGTAACCAAAGTAACCGACCCCGTAGACTGGGTAAACCCTTTAATGGGTACCGACTCCAAACACAGCCTGTCTAACGGCAATACCTATCCTTCCATCGCGTTGCCCTGGGGTATGAATGTATGGACGCCGCAAACCGGCAAAATGGGAGACGGCTGGCAATACCAGTACAGCGCCGATAAAATAAGAGGGTTTAAGCAAACGCACCAGCCCTCGCCCTGGATGAAAGATTACGGGCAGTTCAGCATTATGCCGGTAACGGGTACACTGCGTTTTAAAGAAGATGACCGCGCCAGTTGGTTCAGCCATAAGGCGGAAACGGTAATGCCCTATTATTACAGCGTTTATCTTGCCGACTATGATGTTACTACTGAAATAACGCCAACAGAAAGAGCAGCCCGGTTCCGGTTTACCTTTCCCAAAACCGACAGCGCTTTTGTGGTAGTAGACGCTTTTGATAAAGGTTCCTATGTAAAGATCATTCCTGCTCAGCATAAAATCATTGGTTATTCCACCCGCAACAGTGGGGGAGTACCCGCTAATTTTAAAAACTATTTCGTTATTGAGTTCGATCATCCGTTTAGTAATGTAGCCACGTTTAACGGCAATAACCTGGATATTACCCGCATGGAAGTAGAAGACAATCATGCCGGCGCTGTAGTGGCATTCAAAATTTTTAATAAGGGAGAGCGGGTTAACGCAAAAGTGGCTTCCTCATTTATCAGCTACAAACAGGCTGAACTGAACCTGCGAGAAATTGGTAACGATCCCTTTGAAACAGTTAAACAAAAAGGCCGTAACACCTGGAACAATACCCTTAGCCGTATTTTGGTAGAAGGCGGAACGGTAGACCAGGTACGCACTTTTTATTCTGTATTATACCGTATGGTTTTTTTTCCCAACAAACTGTATGAAAAAGATGTGAATGGCAATATTGTTCATTACAGTCCGTATAACGGAAAAGTATTACCGGGCTATATGTTTGGCGGCACGGGCTTTTGGGATACTTTCAGGGCCTTATATCCTTTTCTCAATCTTATGTTTCCTTCCATTAATAAAGAAATGCAGGAAGGACTTATTAATGATTATAAAGAAAGCGGCTTTTTACCCGAGTGGTCAAGCCCTGGTTTGAGAGATGTGATGGTAGGTAATAATTCAGCCTCCGTGGTGGCAGATGCTTATATTAAAGGCCTGCGTAATTATGATATCAACACTTTGTATGAAGCATTACTGCATGGCGCCAATAATGAGGGACCTTTAACGGCCGTTGGAAGGAAGGGAGTGGAATATTATAACAGGCTCGGCTACGTACCCTATGATGTAAAGATCAATGAAAACGCCGCCCGTACACTGGAATATGCCTACGATGACTTTACCATATATCAACTCGCAAAAGCGCTTAACCGGCCCCGGGAGGAACAAAAACTGTATGCCCGGCGAAGCCAGAACTACCGGAACCTGTTTGATCCCGAAACCCAACTCATGCGGGGAAAAAATATGGATGGCAGTTTTCAAAAGCCCTTCAACCCCTTAAAGTGGGGCGATGCCTTTACAGAAGGCAATAGCTGGCATTATTCATGGAGCGTATTTCATGATATTAAGGGACTGTCGGACCTGATGGGCGGCAGAGTGAATTTTGTAAAAATGCTTGACTCGGTATTTATAATGCCACCTTTATTTGATGACAGCTATTATGGTGGCGTTATTCACGAGATACGTGAAATGCAGATTGCCAATATGGGGCAGTACGCGCATGGTAACCAGCCTATACAGCACATGACCTACCTGTACAATTATGCAGGTGAACCCTGGAAAACCCAGTACTGGGTTAGGGAAGTGATGAGCAGGATGTATAAACCCACGCCGGATGGCTATTGCGGCGATGAGGATAACGGGCAAACATCTGCATGGTATGTTTTTTCTGCTTTGGGTTTTTATCCCGTTTGCCCGGCAACGGATCAATATGTGTTAGGCGCGCCTTTATTTAAAAAAGCTACTTTACGGTTAGAGAATGGCAAACAGTTTATCATTAATGCCCCAGCCAATAGCGAACCGGCCAAATATGTTCAGGCAACGCAGCTCAACGGGAAAAAATATGAAAACAACTGGATCAGCCATTTTGATATAGAAAAAGGGGGCAGCTTCAATGTTATTATGGCCGCCGCTCCCAATAAAGAACGTGGCGCCAAAGAAAGCAGTTATCCCTATTCTTTTTCTTCCAGTGCGGATGCGGATATAGTAAAAGAATAACCGGCAGGAGTACGCGAAAGAGATCAATAAATCTCAAATATTAAATCCTACATCTCAAATCTCACCAGATGTTCTTACCTTAATGCAAAATTTCATAAACGATGAGCCAAAAATTAAAATCAAAGTCCAAAGGTTCCCGCAGAAAATTCCTGCGCAATGCTTCTCTTGCCGCCGCGGGCTATTTTATTGTACCCCGTCATGTGCTGGGTAAAGGATTTGTAGCGCCAAGCGATAAATTGAATATTGCTGGTATTGGTGCAGGAGGAAAAGGAGAAAGCGACCTTTCTTCTTTTGCAAAAAGCCCTAATGTTAATATTGTTGCCCTGGTTGACGTAGACGATCGCCAGGCTGTAAAATCAAGGCAAAACTTTCCTAAAGCCAAATATTATAAAGACTTCAGGGAAATGCTTGCCAAGGAAAAGAACAATATTGATGCCTGTTCTATTTCCACACCCGATCATACCCATGCGGTTGCTACACTGGCGGCCATGCAACTGGGAAAGCATGTATATACGCAGAAACCCCTGACACACGATATTTATGAAGCCCGTATTTTGGCACAGGCTGCCAAAAAATACAGAGTGGTAACACAAATGGGAAACCAGGGTGGCTCAGGAGATGGAGTGAGGAGAATGAAGGAATTGTATGATGCCGGCTTAATAGGAGATATTGTGGAAGCCCAGGCATGGACTAACCGCCCTATTTGGCCGCAGGGAATTGCCAAACCCACCGGTAATCACAGCATTCCTAGCGAACTGGATTGGAATTTGTGGCTGGGTACTGCTCCTAAAGAAGACTATAATCCGGCGTATTTGCCATTTAACTGGCGGGGCTGGTGGAATTATGGTACCGGTGCACTAGGTGATATGGCCTGTCATATCATGGATCCTATCTACCGTATACTACCAATAGATTATCCGTCATCGGCTGAATGTAGCATAGCCAACCAATATGCTGCTGGTATGAATCAACCGGCTAATTATATTGACAGTTGTCCTGTTGCATCTATTATCCATCTCGAATATCCCCGGAAAGATAAAAAAGGTACATTGAAAGTTTCCTGGTACGATGGTGGATTGCTGCCTAAAAGACCGGATGAATTATTGCCTGAGGAAGAATTTGGAAACTGGGATGGTGGCGTATTGTTCATAGGAACAAAAGGTAAATTACTTGCCGATTGCTATGGAGCAAAACCCAGACTGCTACCGCTTTCTAAAAATGATAGCGCTAAAGCCGTAAAAGAAACCATCAAACGGGTACCAGATGAAAATCATTATCTGCAATGGGTAAACGCATGTATGCTGGGTTATGGTAAAGGCGAAACCAGTTCTAATTTTGAATATGCTGGACCTTTTACAGAAAGTATCCTGATGGGTAACCTGGCTATCCGCAGTGCGCTATACCAGGATCCAAGCGTAAGTGGGTGGGGTAAAAATAGCTTTACAGGCCGCAAAAAACTGTTGTGGGATGCCAGGAACATGAAGATCACCAACTTTGAACCAGCCAACCAGTTCGTTAAGCGTCAGTACCGCGATGGATGGAGCCTGAGTTTATAAGAGGTGAGGGGTGTGAGTAGTGAGTGGTGAGAGAAGAGTCTTTTTAATAATTTGTTTTACAAGGTGAAGTAGCATATTAGTTGCTGCTTCACCTTTTTTATTTGAGTATTACACGAAGCGTATAGCGATAGGCCACCCGTGTACCTGTTTAGTAGAAGGAAACAAAAAGCCCGGAGAAGATAACTCCTCCAGGCTTACATCAAATCCTTTGTCGGTACAAGCTTAATCAATAAAAATAACTATTCTTAAAAAAAGCAAAGATTTTCAGGGCTTGTAAGTGTAAAAATAGCAGGGTAATAAAGCTTTTCTCTTAGCAGTATATGAAAAGTTCAATGCGTATCTACTATTGGGATTTATTTGCCAAACGCCCATTCTAAAAAACCAGGAAATGCCTGCCTCCAGGCTTTACTGTCGTTTGTTGCCCCCTCCTGGTAAACAATATCATCATCACTGGTAAAGTTTTTACTTTTCAGCAGCGCTGCCACCGAAGCCGTAGCAGCACTTATGTTTTCCGCATCGTCTTTTGCAATACCTGTACTGCCATTAGCGCCTGCGTAGAACCAATATTGCAGGTGGGGACGTTTTCGGGAACTTTTTAATTTTTCAAACATCATTCCGTTTGCTGAAGTATCGGGCTCATTTTTTTCTTTCCTTGAAAATGCGCCTGAAAATACGCCTGCACGGCTGATCTTGTCGGGGTGGTTCCATGCTATATCCAGTGCAGATAACCCTCCGGCGCCAAAGCCGGCAATAGCTACAGATTTAAATTTTCTTACCCCCGCGTTTTTCTTCGCATAAGGATACAGCTCATTATTGAAAAAACTGTCGTAGTGATCTGCTTTTCCGCCTGCCACCGCTTTGCCCGATTTTTCCGCCACACCATACTCTTCCCAACGGTTGCCCGCATGAACACCTACGATAACCAGGGGCGAAAGCCGGTTCTCCCTGTAAAGGCTGTCTGCTATGAACTCCATGTTCAATTGATCAAACAACTGTCCATCGTTACACACCAGCAGGTTAATATCTGCATTATTATCAGGCATGGGTGTACTAATAACCGTTAGTATAACCTTGCGCTGGAGATGACGGGAATACAATTCATCTTGCTGCTGCTTAACGCCCTTTTTACAGGCCGGCAGGCAGCAAAACGCAAGTGCCAGCAGGGATACGCCGTATACGTAATGCAACAAACGGAGGTTCATTTTTGTTCGTTTAAAGAAGATAAGGCAGTGCATATAAAAAGGTGAAAGCATTGTACTCCTTCACCTTTTCTTAAAATAACGTAATACGCATTAAGCGCTCACCGCCTTGTTCACCAGGCTGGCAGCTTCACTCAGCAGTATGGCAGATTGTACCTTCAGTCCGCTCTCTTCAATTAACCGCTTTGCTTCTTCTGCATTGGTTCCCTGCAGGCGCACTATAATAGGCACCCTGATATCGCCAATGGAATTATAAGCATCAATAACGCCCTGTGCTACGCGATCGCAACGCACAATACCGCCAAAGATATTAATGAGAATAGCTTTTACTTTTGGATCTTTTAAAATAATGCGGAATCCGGCTTCTACGGTTTGCGCATTGGCCGTGCCGCCTACATCTAAGAAGTTGGCAGGCTCTCCGCCACTGAGTTTGATCATATCCATGGTAGCCATAGCCAATCCCGCGCCATTAACCATACAACCTACATTACCATCTAATTTTATAAAATTAAGATTGTATTTATGCGCCTCCACTTCCGTAGGATCTTCTTCACTAATATCGCGTAAAGCCTCAAGGTCGGTATGACGCATCAATGCATTGTCATCCAGGTTCATTTTGCAGTCAACCGCAATAATCTTTTCATCGCTGGTTTTAAATAACGGGTTTATTTCAAGCATGCTGCAATCAAGGTCTACATAAGCTTTGTATAAATTGGTAACGAACCGTACACAATTTTTAAACGCTTCTCCGCTCAGCCCCAGGTTAAATGCAATTTTACGCGCCTGAAAAGGAAGTAAGCCACCAGACGGATGAACCCATTCTTTAAATATTTTGTCGGGTGTATTGTGCGCCACCTGTTCAATATCCATTCCACCTTCGGTACTGTACATAATCACATTCTGCCCTTTGCTGCGGTCGAGCAGTACAGATAAATAAAATTCCTTTACCGGGTTGGCGCCGGGATAATATACATCCTGCGCTATTAATACTTTGCTCACTAATTTACCGGCCGGCCCCGTTTGTATGGTTACCAGAGTACGTCCTATAATATTCCCGGCAATGGTTTTAATATCTTCCGCACTTTTACCAACGGCTACACCGCGTTGTTCAGAGCCCTGTATCTTACCTTTTCCGCGTCCGCCGGCATGAATCTGCGCTTTTACTACAGCAAAATTATTTCCATACTGTACTTTCAGTTGCTTATATGCTTCTTCCGCTTTTTCGGCGGTATCAACAGGTATGCCATCCTGAACGGGAACATTAAACTTTTTCAGCAGTTCTTTAGCCTGGTATTCGTGCAGATTCATGTATAAAAATTTAAGCGAAAATAGCGCAGAATGAGGGAATAGAAAAATTGATAAAGTAAGGAGCCGGGCTGGCAGGTTTCAGCAACGCTATAGCTGTTATAAACAGAAGGGGAGAAAGAAAGCAGGTCGAGGGGGGATGTGCCGGTAAAGCCATAAAAAAAAGCAACAGAAAATGAATTCTTTTTCAGGTTGTGAAGGGGATCAGTCTGATAAACTTGTTACATTTCCTGTTGCCGTAAAGGTTGCAATGATTTAAACGGACGGTTAAAATACACTGCGGTTTTCATCGGTGGTATTGGATTGGGTTGGTGTTCGTCAAATGCAGCAATGGCTTTTACATAGTATCGGATTGGTGGTTTTCGGATATTGGATATTAGTTTAGGAATTGGATTGGTTAAGGATATATTGGATTTGTTACACAAAGAAACATCCTTTAGCCATCCTGTAAAATAGGTCAACCTATTAATGTTTAGTCATTGTTTCACTACAGGGCGGGAAATTTACCATAAAAGCAGGTTAAGCATTTACCCGTAGCGGGTTATTAAACCTGCGTTTTGCCATATATAATGCTATATAGTACAATGGTAAGCCTGTTTCATTACGATAGTATTTATGCATAAACTTCCATTATGTACAGGGAAAAATACGCAGGCAGCACCGGCAGAAAAAAGGACTTTATCTGTTGAAGCGCATCATTTCATTTAAAAATGCTGTTTCAAATTGAGATAAGATAACGGAAAATGTTGCCTTTTGGTGTTGCCGTGTGAGCATAACCGGTAATAAGCGGTAACATTTAAAACAAGGAAAGCTGGGTATGTTTGGGTGATGCAGGCCTTTTAACGGCATTAAGCGGATAATCAACGGTATCCGCAATACAATAAACCGGTGTTTCGTGGTACCGGGAGGCAACTACAATAGTGGTGCCATTTGCTTCCTTATTAAAAAGCCGTTCAACTAATTCCGGACTATTATTGTTTTTAGACAGATGCGACAAGATCAGGTGGGTTAAATGCTCTGCCCTGTGTTGTGTAAATAATTCAAGCGCCTGTGTGTTCGATAAATGGCCGTTGTCTCCACTGATACGTTTTTTTAAATAATAGGGATAGTTACCGTTGGCAAGCATATCCTCACAATAATTAGCTTCCAGGAAAACGGAATGACATTGGTTGAAGTGATGAATAACATGAGCGCATGAATTACCGATATCAGTAAATACGCCTACTTTAACCCCGTTGTTTGATATTACAAAACTGTGCGGATCGCAGGCGTCATGACATTTGGGAAAACCGGTAATGGTTAAATTTCCGATAGTTACCGGCTGTTGTGGCAAAAAGCTTTGAACAAGCTGTTTTTCAACAGGAATGGATGCAGCTTGCAATGTAGCTGCGGTGATATAAACAGGAAGCTGAAATTTTTTAGATAATGCCGGTATACCGGTAATATGATCTGAATGCTCATGCGACACGAAGATTGCTTTAACCAGGTTCATATTCAATCCCAGGCGCTTCATCCTTTTTTCGGTTTCCCTGCAGGAGATGCCGGCGTCAATCAATACGGCTTCGGCTTCATTGCCTATATAATAGCAGTTGCCATTACTGCCCGAATTTAAAGAGGTGATAAAAAGCGACATGTGCCGCAAAAGTAAGCAACCTGCGTTTTGAAACCCTGCAATTATTTTAAGGCTGTGAGGTTGTATCAAAAGGGCCGGTATAGAAGATGTGCCACTAAGAGCCTAAGGCACAAAGTCCTGATCTTCAGATTTTTTTTCCTTTGTGCCCCTGCCTGCCAGGCAGGTTAGAGGCTTTGTGGCAAAATATTACTTTTTAAACAACCCCATGCCGCATCTTTACTTTTTCAGGTCTTTATTTTCAGCTAACTGAAAATGTTCTACTTTATTTTTAATGGGTTGAAGCGTTTTTAAATACGCGTAAATAGCCCTGATGTCGGTAGTATCCATCCCTGCATACATAGGCCAGGGCATGATAGTATTTACCTGGCCGGCAGTTACTTTGAATATATTCGCGGTATCGGTATAGGCTTTAAACCGGGCTATAAACGCATCTTCTGTCCAGTTGCCGAGGCCCGTTTCGGCATCGGGTGTAATATTTGCCGAGCGTACTGTGCCATTGGGCATTTGGAATTCTCTTCCCCCGCCATATGCCAGTTCAGGGATTGGCTGACCCTGTTTAACCTGGGTATGACATTCTATACAAGCTGCAATGGTAACGATGTATCCGCCATATTTTACCAGGTCTGTTTTTGCAGGGCGTTCCAGGGGAATACTATTGGCAGGAATGGTGTTGAGAATAAAACTCATTGGAAAATCTATACTGCGCTGGGGTATCGTGCTTTTAATAACGGGCAGTTGCCGCAGATAGGCAATAATATCATACACATCTTCTTTATCCATTTTTCCATAATGCAAATAGGGCATTACCGGAAATAATGCTTCCCCGTTTTTATTTACACCTGTGGTAATGGTTCTGTAAATTTCGCCATCGGTCCAGGATCCCAGGTTTTGAGGTGTAATATTTTTGGAGTAAAAGCTTCCGGGGAAACCCATCTCCCTTCCAAAGTATTCGCCTCCTTTTCCCAGCGTGCCAGGGGCTATGGGTCCGGCAAAGCGGCTCCAGTCGCGGGTGGAATGACAGTCCATGCAAACCGCTACATGGTTGGCCAGGTACTCGCCATGTGCAATGCGCTCAGGCGTTACCGTTACTTTGAGATCGGGTGACGGCGCTACATCGGGTAACGCGAATTTTAAATACCCGGCAATGCCGGCAATGGCAACAACTATAATAAGAACAATAACCAGAAGTATCTTTTTCATGACATATAAAAATTGAAGGTTGAATGATGAAAATAAAGAAGGTAGCAAATGAGGGCGGATCAAACCGGGCATAAAAGTAATATATCCTGAACAGGATTCATCGATAACCGCAAAAAAATCTAAAAAAAATTCTGTTCCTGTGAACACCGTTGGATTGATATCGAATACAACCTGGTCCGAGGCTTTACATGGCTATTGTACAACCGTTAGACGCCCCGCGTAGTTGATTCTCAATTACCTGTCCGTCAATTAGTGCCCAATGTTCAATAATTTTTCCATCTTTAAGTTTAAAGAGCCTGTAGCCGGTGGTGTGCAGGTTTATTTCGGTTGGTTCAATGTTTCGCCAATTGCCAATATGTTTCAAATTCATTCTTATTTTCACGAAGCTTTTGTCGGCCTCGGTTACCTGTTCTTCAATAATGGTGTTATGCTCAAACGAAATTCCTGTGCTGATAATCCATTTTTGAGTTCCCTCCTGATCAGGAGAAAACATAGGTGGCAAAGAATAGTCTTTAAACGCCGGATGCAGAAAACTGCCTAATTTTTCAAATGCGTTATTGTTCCAGATTTGGTTAATAAAGTGCTGTACTAAGATTGAATTGCTCATTTTACGAATAATTTTCTTTAAGTCGCAAAACTGGCATTTATACGGATAATAAACCTGCGTCAAAAATCACAAAATTCATCGTGGAGTACGTAACCTGCTCAGTGTTTCCCGGCTGATCCCTAAATAAGACGCGATTTGGGTAAGAGATATCCTTTGTAAAAAATCAGGATGTTTTGAGACCAGGTTTTCAAATCTTTGTTTAGGCGTTAACAGTTTAAAGGTGTCTGAATGTTCTTCCTGCTTTATTGTAATCAGTTCCAGAACCCTTCTTCCGAAAGTTTCAATTTGATGGGATTGGCTATACGCTTCTAAAAGTTTGGTTTTATCGAACCGCACAACTGCCGCCTTGCCGCAGGCCTTTATACTATAGTCAGATTTTGAGGCTGTGGTCAGGCTTTTAATATTGGTAGCAAATTCATTTTCAAAATAAAATGATGTATTGATTTCTTTGCCGTCCAGGTTATAGTACGATTTACAGAATCCCGAGCTGATAAAAAAAATGGAGTTACAGACTTGCCCTTCTCTCAACAAATGTTCATTCTTCTTAAATTCTATTCCGGTCATACAATTACACAATGCCGCCCAGCTCTGTTCTGAAAAACTGGTGATGGCACCTATATATTTTTTTAAATTGTCCATTTTTAACGGGTAGTTTTTTAGAGCGAAACCGAAATACAAAAATAAGAAGTATAGGTTTTGTAGCTTTGTACTTGTTTTATAATTTTAAAAAATGTTTATTTATGAATTTTTATTCCATTAGCAGGCGCTCCCTGTATCTGGCAGCGCTTCTGCCTGTACTTGCCCTGGTATTTTCCTGTAATAGCCCGGCAGACAACAAACCGGCTTCTGATAGCGCCCAGGTTCCCGAATCGCACAGCCATTCAATGAATGATACTGCGTCTGTTCCTTTGGTAAAACACGCTGAAGCTGTTCTGGCAGGAACGTACGCCGATACAACCGTATCCGGAACAGCAAAATTTGACGCGGATGAGAATGGCAAAGTAAAGTTAGAACTGGAAATCACCATTCCTGCCAAGGCAGGGAAAAGTGTAGCCGTTCATATTCATGAACATGGCGATTGCGGTGATAATGGAAAAATGTCTCATGGTCATTGGAATCCAACAAACCAGCAGCATGGTAAATGGGGAAGCGCCGGTTTTCATTCGGGCGATATAGGGAATGTTCAATTAGACGCGCAGGGAAAAGGTACGCTCACACTGGAAACAGATTTATGGACATTAGGCGGAAATGCTGAAAAAAATATTTTGGATAAAGCGCTTATTGTGCATGGTGGTGTTGACGATTATACTACGCAGCCAACAGGTAATGCGGGATCGAGGATTGGATGTGGTGTTATTAAATAATAGCTGCTCATCTTCCATTCCGCTCCGGAAATACTTAATTGCCACTAACATCGGCCTATGCTTTTGTTAGTGGCAATTTTTATTGTGCAGCCTGTTTACCAGCCAGTACATCAAATCATAAATCTCAAATCAGAAATCCGGTAGTCTTTCTATCCCTTCCGTACCAGCCATCTCCACATTTCCCTCCATGTAACCTTTTTGCCATAAAGCAAAATACCTGTGCGGTAAATTTTTGCGGTAACCCAGGTAAAGAATAAAAAAGTTAATACTAATAAAAGCATGGAAAGTCCTAACTGCCACCAGGGCACACCATAGGTAACCCTGCCCATCATTACAATAGGCGAGGTAAGCGGAAACAGGCTTCCAAAAACAGCTATGCCACTGTCGGGGTCATTGATGGCTTTGGTCATGATAACAAAACCCAGGATAAGCGGCATCATAACGGGAAAGACCAACTGCTGGGCTTCCTGCTGATCTTCGCTCACCACACTGCCTATTGCGGCAAACAGGGCGGCGTACAGTAAATAGCCTCCGAGAAAATAAAAGATAAAAGAAAAAAGGATCAGTGCTATAGGGAGCGACCTTATGCCTTCAATAATGTCAGCTATTTTTCCTGCGCTTGCCCGTTGTGCCGCGGCGCCGGCTACAGCAGGATCGGATAATTGATGAAATACATCAGGAAAAAGTAAAGGAATAATGAACTGAAGTAAGCCCATGACCACTATCCATATAGCAAACTGTGTTAAGCCAACGGCGCCAATGCCAATTATTTTTCCAAGCATGAGCTGAAAGGGTTTGGCAGAACTTACAATAACTTCGGCAATGCGGTTGGTTTTTTCTTCCATAACGCCGCGCATTACCATGGTGCCGTATATCAGCAAAATCATGTAAATAAGAATGCCTGCAATAAACGAAACGGCGTATGCCACGCCGGCAATGCTTTTCTTTTCGCCTTTGCCGGAATCTATAGCATTTTCAATTTCAATATCGGCTTTTATGTTCTTATATATCTCCGGATCAATATTTGCAGCGGTCAATCGTTTTTTTTCAACCGCTCCGTTGATCTTTTTTTCCAGTGCCGATTTTACAAACAGGTTTACAGCTGCCTGGCTGTGCAGTTTTATATGAGGAAGATCGCTTCCACTAAATTCGGGTATATACAAAAAAAGGGTGTAGCCTTCGTTTTTATACCTCGGTTTAAAGCTTTGTTCCGTTTCATTGTGAATAAAGGTATAGGTTGATTTGTCACCTTTCCCCGCTTCCATGTTACCATTAAACAGGTTGGCTTCATCAAGGATAGCTACTCTTTGTGTATTGCTTTCACCGCTAATGGAAACGGCTATAATGATGGCGTAAAAAGCTACAATTACTACAGGTACAAGAAGGGTGGTGAGTAAAAAAGATTTTCTTTTTACCCTGGTCATATACTCTCTTTCTATTATCAGGCGGATTTTATTCATATGCTTTACCGGATTGTAATATTATGTTGAAAGGGCTGTTTTTATGCAGAGGCGTTAACAGGTTGAAATTCACGGGCCAGCGGAGTGCCTTCAACCAGCCTTATAAAAATATCATTTAATGAGGGGAGTATTTCGTTAAATGATACGATCTCGTGCCGCTGGGCCAATAAATACTGTAACACATCGTGCGGTTTATACCCTTCATGTATTTTTAGTATCAATCCCTGTTCTTTTTCACCAGTCACATCAAAAATGGTATTACTGGTTATACCATCCGGCATTTTTTCAAAACCAACCTGGAAGAGATTTTCTTTAAACGCCTGCTTCACATTTTTTACGGAGCCGTCTAATATTTTATTTCCCTTATTAATAAGAATAATATGGTCGCAGATCTCTTCCACCTGCTCCATGCGATGCGTACTGAAAATAATGGTGCTGCCATTTTTTGCCAGCCTGAATATTTCATCTTTTATTAAATTGGCGTTCACGGGGTCAAGTCCGCTGAAGGGTTCATCTAAAATAATGAGTGCGGGCTCGTGGAGCACCGTGGTAACAAACTGTAATTTCTGGCTCATGCCCTTGCTCAGGTCCTGCACCTTTTTGTTCCACCAGCTTTCCATTTCTAAGCGCTGAAACCAGAATTTTATTTTTTCCATAGCTTCCGCTTTGCTTAAGCCTTTCAGCCGGGCAAGGTATAATGCCTGTTCGCCAATCTTCATTTTTTTATACAATCCTCTTTCTTCGGGCATATAACCTATCCGTATGATATCATTGATAGGATCAAATTTTTTTCCCTCAAAAGTAATAGCGCCGCTATCGGGGAAAAATATTCCCGTTATCATCCTGAGTAAGGTGGTTTTACCTGCGCCATTGGGACCCAGCATGCCAAATATTGCGCCCCTTTCTATATTAAAGCTAACATCATCTACCGCTTTTTGTGTAGCAAAATATTTCTTAAGCTCATGAACTTCTAAAATGTGCTGCATATCTAAGTATTAGTTGCGCCTGGTTAAATTTTATTACAGAGGTATGAAAAGAAAGTTATAAGATGGCAACCAGGGCGTAAAGATTTTAAAAAGTTTTGGTATGGCAAAAGAATTTTACCCCGCGTCATGTTTTCCTGCAGCCTGCAACCCACTGCCTGTCTCATAACCCCCACTTTTCGGATATTACATGCGCTACTTTTTCGCCATCCATCGCCGCGCTTACTATCCCCCCCGCAAAGCCGGCTCCTTCGGCGCAGGGGTATAGATTATGTATTTGCGGGTGGTGAAGCCCTGCCTTATCTCGTGGTATACGAACGGGTGATGAAGTGCGGCTTTCTGTTGCCACAACAATGGCTTCATTACTGTAATAGCCCTTCATTTTTTTGCCAAAGGCCATGAGTCCCTGCTGTAGTGTGTGATAAATGAATGCGGGTAAAACAGTTGTTAGCGATGTGGCTGTTACGCCCGGTAAATAAGAACAGCGGGGGAGGGTTGAAGAAGCTTTATTTTCAGCAAAATCAACCATGCGCTGCGCAGGCGCTGTAAATTGACCGCCCCCGGCAGCATAAGCCTTTCTTTCTATGCTTTCCTGGAAATACATTGCCGCCAGTGCGCCATGCTTTTTAAAGGCCTGTACGTCTTTTTCTTCTACGGTAACCACAATACCGCTATTGGCATAAGGGTTATTTCGTTTAGACGGGCTCCATCCGTTTACTACCAGTTCACCCGGGCCTGTAGCTGCCGGTGCAATAATGCCTCCCGGGCACATGCAAAATGAAAATACTCCGCGCTGGTTTGCCTGCGTTACCAAGCTGTACGAGGCGGGCGGCAGATTAAAGGATCCTGTGCCGGAAGATGAGTGATACTGTATCTGATCAATAAGTTGCTGGGGATGTTCGATGCGTACGCCTAATGCAAAAGGTTTTAGCTCAATATGTATTTTTTTCTGGTGCAGTAAATGGTATATATCTCTTGCCGAATGCCCCGTGGCTAATATAAACGCATCTGCTTCAAATACATTTTCATCGGCTGTTTTTACAGCTTTAACGGCATTTTCATCAATAATAAAATCCGTTACTTTTTTCTCAAACAAAAATATACCGCCGCAATCCTGTATGGTATGGCGCATGGCGGCAATAATATGCGGGAGTTTATTGGTACCGATATGGGGATGCGCATCATACAAAATATTTTCTTCGGCGCCAAAGTGAACAAACAGGTTAAGTATCCTGTTAATATTGCCACGCTTATTGCTGCGGGTATATAGTTTACCATCGCTGTAAGTGCCTGCTCCGCCTTCTCCAAAGCAATAATTGCTTTCTGAATTTATAATGCCTTCCTTATTCAGCACGGCAAGATCCCTCCTCCTTGCTCTTACATCTTTCCCTCTTTCCAGTATAACAGGTTGTATACCTTTTTCTATCAGTTGCAAAGCGGCAAATAACCCGGCCGGACCGGCGCCAACAATAACTACTTTTTTTTGAGCGTGTTCTACACTTTTAAAATGAAAGCCGGCTACCGGTCTTTGCTGAAAAGGTTCACGGATGAACGCGTTAACGGTAAGCATTATCCATGCCTGCCTGCTCCTGGCATCAATAGATTTTTTAAGTATATGAAATCCGGAAACATCCGAAGCTGTAATACCTTCGCCGGCAGCGATCTGTTCTTTGATCAGCGATTCCGCGGCTGCCTGCGAAGGAAGCAGGCGGAGCACTATTTTTTTTTGCATAAATAAGAGGTCAGGTGTTTATCCTAAAACTCAATTTGTTTTACCGGCAGTTGTTTTAAAAAGGCAGATCATCTCCCGCAACAGAAGACGGAATTTCACCAGGGGTATAATCATTTGCAGTGGTAACCGGTTCCTCCTGTTGCAAATTAATTGTTTCCATTCTCCATGCGTCAAGATTAGTTATATAATTCACCTGCCCGTTCTTTTCCCATTTGCTGCCTTTTATATTAAAATGTACTTTTACTGTTTCGCCAATGCTAAAGCGGTCGGGCATACTGGTTTTATCCTGCACACATTGAAATTTGGCATAATTGGTAATCAACCTTCCTCCAATGTCTTCCGTTTTTTCAATCACAAATTCACGGGTTTTAAATGTTGCAGTACGCTGCACTGTATCTGATTTGGCTATTAATTTGCCGGTTAGTTCGTAGCTCATTATAAATATTTGAAGGGCAAATGTAGCAGTTATAACTGACTGATGTTTTTGAAATTTTGTTTTTGTTTTTGTGCAAAAAAAATCTACCTTCCTTCAGGCAAGTGAAAAGCTGTACAAATGAAAAAAAGTATTTACGTACCTGTAGCAATCTTCATTTTTACAGCATCCTGCCGGCTTTCTTACCAACCACAATCAGTTCAATATACAGATTCCGGGTAAACAGTCCGGCCAAACCGGATAGCAGCCTGGCTGCGTTCTTAAAACCTTATGGCGATAGTGTACATAAAGGGCATGCAGGATATAAATGCCGGGAAGGCAACACGATGAATCAGGCATCCTTGATTTTATTTTTGAGAAGAATAAAAGTAAAAATTTGGCAAATACGCGTACTGTTGTTATTGCCGAAAAATCAAGTGAATAAAAAATTTTTTTTTCAACAGGAAATGTTGATATTCGCCGCCCTGCCCTGCTTTTTTTTGATGAGTTATTCACATTAAAAAAATGGAAAAACCTTTCAAACTATAATATACTTAATTCAATATATAAACTGCTTTACGGATAATGGATAAAACGCATGATAAAGTATGGCTCAATTGTCTTGGCATTATAAAAGATATTGTAGAATGGCAGCATTTTAAAACCTGGTTTGAACCCATTAAGCCTGTGGCGCTGAAAGATAAAATTTTAACGATACAGGTACCCAGCCAATTCTTTTATGAATACTTGGAAGAGCATTATGTAAATTTATTGGCAAAGACTTTGAAGAGAGAATTAGGAAAAGAAGCAAGGCTGGAATATCGTATAATGATGGATAGTGGTAACGACAAAAACAAACCACTTACCATGGATGTTCCCGGACATGGTTTTAAAACATACTCGAATAACGAAATGGACTTCCCTTTGGTTATAAATAATCCGGTAAAAAATCCATTTGTAATTCCGGGATTGAAAAAGATGCAGATTGATTCGCAGCTCAATCCTATCTATACATTTGAATCTTTTATTGAAGGCGATTGTAATCGCGTAGCCCGGAGGGCAGGTAAAACTGTTGCTGAAAAACCGGGATCTACTTCCTTTAACCCGCTGGTAGTATATGGCGGTGTTGGATTAGGTAAAACACATTTGGCACAGGCCATAGGCAACGATGTAAAACGGCTTCATGCACACAAAGTAGTGTTATATGTAAGCTCAGAAAAATTCATTAACCAGTTCCAGGATCACAGCCGCAATAATGCCATCAATGATTTCATTCATTTCTACCAGATGATTGATGTACTGATTGTGGATGATGTGCAATTTTTTAACCGTGCCGAAAAATCGCAGGACGCACTTTTCGCTATTTTTAATCATTTGCACCAGAGCGGTAAACAGCTTATCCTCACTTCCGATAAATCGCCCAAAGACCTGGAGGGCGTACAGGAAAGATTGCTGAGCCGTTTTCGCTGGGGACTGAGTGCTGATATGCAGTTGCCTGATTATGAAACCAGGATGGACATCCTGGAAAAGAAGATGAAGAATGACGGGCTGGAAATGCCCAAAGAGGTAGTTAAATATATTGCATACAATATTCAAAGTAATGTAAGGGAACTCGAAGGCGCTTTAATTTCTCTTTTGGCACAGTCTTCGCTCAACAAAAGGGAAATAGATCTCGAATTGGCAAAAAAAGTACTGCGTAATTTTGTAAAAACATCATCCAGGGAAATCACGATCGAAACCATCCAGAAAATGGTTTGCGATTACTTTAATCTTCCTTATGAACGGCTGCTTCAAAAAACCCGTAAAAGGGAAATCGTGCAGGCGCGTCAAATTACCATGTATCTTGCCAAACAATTCACAAAAAACTCTTTGAAAACAATTGGGGAGCATTTTGGGGGAAGAGATCATACTACTGTTATTCACTCCTGCCAAACCGTGAAGGACCTGATGGATACGGATGGATTGTTCAGGGAAAGTGTGGTGGAATTGCAACAGAAAGTACAACTGGCTGCCATGTAAAAATATTTGCACCGATTAATAATAACCCCGTGATTATTCCGGGGTTTTTTATTTTAGCGTACAAATAAAATTCCGGGCATGATCATAAACAGGATGATAAGCATAACAGGAAAAGTGCAGGGCGTGTTTTACAGGGGCAGCGCCAGGGAACAGTGCGAACGGTTAGGCATACACGGAGAGGTAAAGAATATGCCCGATGGTTCCGTGCTGTTAATTGCGGAAGGAGAGGAGGAAGCCGTGCATACTTTAATTACCTGGTGTTATTATGGTTCGCCGCGTGCCGAAGTAAAAGAAGTAGTGGTAAAAGAGGGTATAGTAAAAGGATATAAAGATTTTAAAGTAATACGGTTTTAATATTTGGGTTTTTTGATGAATCCCCCTATTTTTGCCGTCCTTTCAGCAACAGGTGAGGTGGATGAGTGGCTGAAATCAGTAGTTTGCTAAACTGCCGTACGGGTAACTCTGTACCGCGGGTTCGAATCCCGCCCTCACCGCAAATCAAACAAAGCCCCCATGAGGGGCATTTTTGTTTTCAGGAGCGTTCAAAGCTTGCTTTGTAAGCGGATGAAAATAAAAATGAAAGGCGTATAGCGCCGGCTTTGTTTGATTTAAGCCCCCCCGCCGCAGGCGTAAGGGATAATGTGAGTAATTCCGCCCTCACCGCAGATGATTTAAAAGGTTGACAATAAAAGTCAACCTTTTTCTTTTGCTATCTTTGATAATCTAATTGAACCTATTTATGAAAGAAGTGGTAATCATCTCAGCGGTGCGAACACCTATTGGCAGCTTTGGCGGTTCAATGAAGGACTTGTCTGCTACAAAATTAGGAGCCGCGGTTATTAAAGGCGCTGTGCAAAAAGCGGGTATTGCGCCGGAGCAGGTGCAGGATGTGCTGATGGGCTGTGTAATACAGGCGAACCTGGGACAGGCGCCCGCCAGGCAGGCGGCTAAGTTTGCAGGGTTGCCCGATGAAGTAAACTGTACAACCATTAATAAAGTATGTGCCAGTGGTATGAAGTCCATTGCGCTGGCGGCGCAGAGTATAGCGCTGGGCGATGCCGATATTGTGGTGGCCGGCGGCATGGAGAGTATGAGTAACGCGCCTTTTTATATTGAGCAGATGCGATGGGGTAATAAATATGGTAATACGGCGCTGATAGATAGTTTGGCAAAAGACGGATTAACGGATGTATATGATGGTAAAGCAATGGGCAATGCGGCCGAGTTATGTGCAGGCGTATGTGGCATCAGCCGTGAAGAGCAGGATGCATTTGCTATAGAAAGCTATAAGCGCAGCCAGCAGGCCTGGGAAAAAAATTATTTTGCCAATGAAATCATACCCGTGGAAGTGCCACAGCGAAAAGGCGACCCTGTTTTAATTACAGAAGATGAAGAGCCGTTTAATGTGAAGTTTGATAAAATAACTTCGCTTAAACCAGCTTTTCAGAAAGGCGGAACTGTAACAGCGGCCAATGCAAGTACATTAAATGATGGCGCCGCCGCACTGGTATTAATGAGCAAAGAAAAAGCAGACGCATTGGGTTTGAAGCCCATTGCCCGGATACTTTCTTATGCCGATGCGGAACAGGCGCCCGAATGGTTTACCACTACTCCATCCATAGCGGTGCCTAAAGCGGTGGCTAAAGCAGGCCTGCAAATGAAAGACATTAGTTACTGGGAATTAAACGAGGCCTTTAGCGTAGTAGGTATTGAAAACAGCAGGAGAATGCAGCTCGATCCCGCAACCGTAAATGTAAATGGGGGAGCGGTTGCACTTGGTCATCCGTTAGGCGCCAGCGGCGCCAGGATTATTGTTACCCTCATTCAAGTACTCAAACAAAATAACGCGAAGTACGGCGCCGCGGGTATTTGTAATGGCGGCGGCGGAGCAAGCGCTATGGTCATTGAAAATATGAAGTAGCGCCTCACCCCGCCCGACTAAACGTTGTTCGGGTGGGCTCTTTCCCTGCCCGTCCGGCGGGCCTCTCATCGCGGTGGCGAGGGACGGTGCTTAATGGCAATCCCAGGCATAAGTTCTTCCACCTCAACTATTGAATAAAATTCAACAATTCCCATAAA
The DNA here is from genome assembly GCF_035497235.1 of Agriterribacter sp. GTDB lineage: Bacteria > Bacteroidota > Bacteroidia > Chitinophagales > Chitinophagaceae > Agriterribacter. Next base: position 29,868 of record NZ_DATJEB010000061.1, on the reverse strand, counting down.
ATGAAAATAATTTTATGGAATTTTAACTTTCCTGCATCCATCCGTTAGTATTTATTTTTGTTTTATTTAACACGCAATTCATGAAGTTTTAAAACTATAGGTTTAGTTTTAAAATTCCTAACACTCTAACAAGCGAAACCTTCGTATGACCATCAAACGAATTCTTATATCAATAGGCATACTATTGATAGCATCAGCCACTGCTTACGCGTTTTTTTTCCGCGACAAGAAAATTAACAGGGATATACTGGTTGAAGTAAATAAAAATGATTTTGAAGTAAACATCCTTACTACGGGTGAGTTACGCTCTAAAAGCATGACCCGTATTTCTGCCCCCACCAAGCTGCAGCAACTGGGTATTTACCAGATCAAAATTGCCGATATGGTGCCGGAAGGTACATTGGTAAAAGAAGGAGCGTTTGTGGTGTCGCTGGATAACTCAGATGTACTGAATAAAATAAAAGATCAGCAGCTCAATATTGATAAAAAGAACGCTGAGATAAAGCAGGCTTCGCTTGATACGATGATGGAATTGAGAACCCTGCGCGATGAAATTGTAAACCTTGGCTTTGACCTGGAACAAAAGGTGCTGGAAAAAGAACAGTCCCGCTATGAAGCGCCTGCCGAAATAAAAAGAGTACAATTAGAATACGAAAAAGCGGAACGGACGCTCAGGCAAAAAAAGGATAATTACAAAACCAAACAAATTCAAACGCAAACCAAAATGCAGATCCTGGGTTCGGATCTGAAACAGTTAACGAACTACATGGAAGGACTTACCAGTATTTTGAGCCAGCTTACCATCAGTGCGCCAAAAAGCGGGATGCTGGTATATGATAAAAACTGGAACGGACAAAAGAAAAGCGTAGGCACCCAAATTGAATTGTGGAACCCTACACTGGCAACATTACCAGACCTTACGCAAATGGAAGCGCTTACTTATGTAAATGAGGTGGATATACAAAAAGTAAAAGTGGGGCAGGCAGTTGATATTGGTTTGGATGCCGCTACGGATAAAAAATTAAAAGGTATAGTAAAAAGTGTTGCCAATATTGGCGAAGAAAAACCGAACAGCGATGCCAAGGTTTTTGAAGTGTTGATTGATGTGCTTACCGAAGACCCTATTTTAAAACCCGCGATGACGGTGAGTTGCAAAATTGCAACCGAGAAATATAAAGACGCACTGCAGGTACCCCTGGAGGCCATATACAACGATGCGAACGGAAGCTTCATTTTTAAAAGAACGGATGGCAGCCTGGTGAAACAATACGTAAAAGTATATACGGTTAATGAAAGTAATGCGCTTATTTCAAACGGGCTGAAGCAAGGCGACAGGGTTTATCACAGCCTTCCGTCTGACACAACCGGACTAAAAATGTTTAAGCCGGATTCAACCGCGGAAATAAAACCAAAACAATTAATTAGTATTGATACCACTGAAGCCAAACGATTGAAAGAGCAGGCTGGTAAGGAAAGTAAAACCCAGTGAGGGAGAGCCAACAGCGGAATAATTATTGTGAACTGATATTTCATTAACCACTCTTCTTGCAGCATGCGATTACAACGGATTATATTCAACTTCGATATTGGTATCCGGGCTTTATTCCAAAACAGGTTCAGGGCTATACTTACATCCCTGGGCATCATATTCGGCGTAGCTTCCGTTATTGCTATGCTGGCCATTGGCAAAGGAGCAGAAAAAGAAATATTGGAGCAAATTAAACAGGTAGGCTCCAATAATGTTATTATCAAATCAAAGATGGAAGATCAGTCGCGGAAAAATAGCGATAACGCAGGTTCCGGAGATGATGCAACATCTTCTAACAGTAAAGAACCCCAGGATAAAAAGAATTTCTCTCCCGGTTTAAGTATGGACGATGCGGATGATATTATGCGTAATATCAGTACGATTAAGTTTGTGAGTCCTGAAATTGAGCAGCAAACGCAATTTATGTTTAACGGGTTAAACATGAAGGGCAAATTAATTGGCGTACAGAACTATTATTTTGAAACAACGGGCATAACACTTTCCGAAGGCAGCTTTTTTTCAGATCAGCAGATGGAAAACGCGGAGCCAGTTTGCGTAATAGGAAAGAATATTAAAACAAAACTTTTTGCGGGCGAGGATCCTATAGGTCAATACTTAAAGTGCGGCAATACCTGGCTTTTAATTATAGGAGTATTAGGCAATAAGAACGTTGCTGATAAAGATGTGGAGAAGCTGTCTATCCGTAACCTCAACAACGAGGTTTATCTGCCGGTTAATACCATGCTCATCCGTTATACCAACCGTTCATTAGTAACTACGGGTAAAATAAGAATGATGCGCAACAGGAGAAATCAGGCCCCTTCTAACTATAACCAATTAGATAGGATAGTGGTACACGTTGCTGAAAGTGAGATGGTAATGCCAACGGTAGAAATATTGAGCCGCCTGCTTTCAAGAAGGCACCAGCAGGTAGAGGATTATGAAATTGTGGTGCCTGAACTTTTATTGAAACAGGAACAAAAAACAAAAGCGCTTTTTAACGTGGTATTGGCCATCATTGCTTCTATTTCCTTAATCGTTGGAGGCATAGGCATTATGAATATTATGCTGGCATCAGTGCTGGAAAGAACTCGTGAAATTGGTTTGCGGCTGGCCCTCGGGGCAACCAAAAGAGATGTGGTGATGCAGTTCCTGGGAGAGGCGGTAAGCATAAGCGTTACAGGAGGTGCGATAGGCGTTATATTGGGTGTTACCACCAGTTTGCTGATCCGGAGTGCAACAGGAATACAAACGATCATTTCACCAGCGTCTATTATTATTTCATTTACCATATCTATTGCTGTGGGTTTAATATTTGGAATACTGCCTGCCCGCCGTGCAGCCAAAAGTGATCCTGTGGTATCATTACGGTCTGATTAAAGCAGGCATATCCTGTTTCTCTTTTCTGAAGTGATTTCTAAACCATCAAAATATTATGTCATTGAAACCTGCTTTATACTTAACTGTTGCGGTAATGTGCTTTTGCCGGCCTGTGCTGTCGCAAAATAAAATGACCTTATCTCTGCAGGAAGCTATTGGTGTGGCCAGAGGGCAAAGTTTACTGGCTAAACAAATTGAAGCCAACTACAGCAGTTATGTACACCGCTACAATTCTTTTAAGGCATCCCTTAAGCCACAGCTAAGCCTGGATGGCACATTGCCGTCTTACGACCGCTCCCTGCTGAATATCACTCAGCCGGATGGTTCTTATAAGGTGCAATCGGTGCGGCGTTCCATACTGGGTAGTAATCTTACATTAACACAAAATATTTTTTGGACCGGCGGTAACATATTTGTTTCATCCGGCGCCAACCTGTTTACCAATAAAGGTACAGGGCTCGACCAGCGCCAATGGCAAACGGCTCCTTTCCAGGTGGGGATCATTCAGCCTTTAAGCTTATTTAATACGGTTAAATGGAATTTTGAGCAGGAAAAACTCCGGATGAAGCAGGCTACCAAGCAACAGATCGAATTATATGAAAATTTATCCGGACAAATAACAGCCGCCTATTTCGATCTGTATGTTTCCAATATGGTATTGAACAATGCACGTCAGAACGTGCAGGTAAATGATACCCTGTATAAAATATCTACAGGTCGTTTTAATGTGGGACGAATAGCTGAAAATGAATTGCTGCAGGTTGAACTCCAGTTAATGAATGCCCGCAACGCGGTAACCCAGGGAGAAGTAAATGTGAAGGCAAGTGCAAAACGGCTGGCTAATCTTTTGAATTTAGACAGTAATACGGAGTTTGAGCTGGTGCCGGTAACAGACGCGCCTGTATTTCCGGTAGATATGCAACGCGCTGTGGAAGAAGCCAAAAACAATCGCAGTGATATACTGGGGTTTGATTTGCAGGAGAACAATGCCAGGAGGCAGGTAAGGCAAAGTCAGTCTAATGCCTTTGCCAGCGGCAATATCATGCTCAGCTATGGATTAAATCAAACCGCTATGACGCTGTCGGGAGCCTATCAAAATCCATTGAATTTTCAACAGGTAAATATTGGCTATTCTTTACCCCTGTTTGGATTTGGGAAGAACAGACACGATATCGCTTCCAGCAAAGCTAATTTAGAATCAGCGCAGGCTCAGATCGCTTTTCAGAAAAAATCATTTGAGCTCGAAATTGAAAATACGGTTAACCAGTTCCTGCAGTTGCAATCTGCATTGGTTATATCCGCTAAAAGCGACACGATCGCCCAAAAAAGATATGAGGTAGCCCGCAACAGGTATATGCTGGGCAAAATAAGTATTACAGATCTTGGCCTGGCGCAGGAAGCAAAGGATAATGCGGTAGTAGATTATGTTCGCATGCTACAGCAATATTGGCAATCTTATTATGACATCCGTAGGGTAACATTATTCGATTTTGAAAAGAATCTGCCCATTAATAATTAAAAGTGCAAAACCGCATCGCCGCATAAGCAAAAATTATACGGATGCTGGTTACACCGGTCATAAAAAAAGGCCACTGTTACAGCGGCCTTCCTGCCCGGATAATTACAGGCTTATTTCGCGTTGTTCTTACTGCTCAGAAATAATATGTCATTTACCTGCACTTCCGTAGTATATCTTTTAATGCCGTCCTTATCTACATAATTACGGTTCACTAATTTTCCCTCAACAGCTACCTGACTACCTTTGGTAAGATATTTTTCTATGAGTTCCGCGTTTTTACCCCATGCTATCGCATTATGCCATTGCGTTTCTTTCACGGTCTCGCCTTTAGCGTTACGGTAGTTTTCATTAGTAGCAATAGATACGCGTGCCATTTTCTTTCCTGATTCTGTGTTGCGAACATCCGGGTTGTTACCCAGGTTGCCGATCAGTTGTACTTTGTTTTGTAAAGTGTTCATAATACTAATTTTTAATTGTTTTAAATGCGTATTCCCTTTCCGGGGTTTTTATGGGTTTCCTGGTAAAAGCGCTTTCCCGTTTAACCTTACAAAGATGCATCTGCTCAAAAACGATAGTCGGTATATAGTCGCTTAAAACCGTTTATAGTCGTTTATAAGCGCTTAAAAACGGATAATCGGATGCAGATTTCTTGTGAAAATGTGCACTTAAAAACTTAATTTTATTAGTATTCCCGGAATACAGTAAATAAAAAACACCCCATTTCTAAAACGGAAACCTATGTCAGACACCCCACAACAGGTATATTGCCTGTATTGTGGTAAGCCGGTTAAAGGCAGGATTGATAAAAAGTTCTGCGATGACTGGTGCCGCAATGCACACAACAATAAGCGCTATAGCCAAACCCCCAATTTCGTTCGCAACGTTAACAGCATTCTGCGAAAGAACAGGCGGATATTGGAAATGCTGATACCGAACGGAAAGGAAATTGCCAAAGCGCCGAAAAAAAAGCTCGCCGAAAAAGGATTTAACTTCCATTTTATCACCCATACCTATACTACTAAAAAAGGATTAACTTATTATTTTTGCTACGAATACGGTTACCTTTCTATTGAACACGATTATTGCCTGCTGGTAAGTCGTGATAAAAATGAAGACATCTCTTAACCCATGCGATATTTATTATTATCTGTTATTGTCCTGCTATTATTGAGTTGCACAAAAAAGCAAACGCCCGCTATTGTTTTGCAAACCGATTTTGGTGTAAAAGACGGCGCCGTAGCCGAAGTGAAGGGAGTGATTTTTGAAACCTCACCTGCCATTCCCGTGTTTGATCTTACACATGAAATCCCTTCTTATAATATTGGGGAAGCAGCCTACCGCCTTCAGCAAACCGCGCCCTATTGGCCCCGGGGAACCATCTTTGTGTCTGTGGTAGATCCGGGTGTAGGTACAGCACGTAAACCCGTAGTATTAAAAACACTTACCGGGCATTATTTTGTTAGTCCGGATAATGGCTCTTTAACATGGGTTGCTCAAAAAATGGGCGTAGTGCAGGTCCGGCAAATTGATGAAATATTGAACAGGCGGCCGGGTTCAGCAGATTCTTACACTTTTCACGGACGTGATATTTTTGCGTATACCGCCGCAAAGCTGGCGGCCGGAAAAATAAGTTTTGAAGAAGTGGGGCCTAAGCTTCCGGCAGGTGTAGTTATGCTGCCCTACCAGCAACCCGTTTATGAGAATAGGGCAATTAAAGGAAACATTCCGGTGCTTGATCCACAATATGGAAATGTATGGACGGATATAGATACTTCGGTATTCAAAAAGTTACAGGTAAGGTATAACGATACACTGGAAGTAAAAATCACACATAACGATTTATTGGTGTATGCAGGCAACCTTCCCTATATGCGGGCCTTTGGGGAAGCAGGAGAAAATGATGCTTTGATTTATATGAACAGCCTGATGAATATTGCCCTGGCAATTAATATGGGAAATTTTTCTGAAAAATATAAGATAGGAAGTGGGGCAACCTGGAACATCACTTTGAAAAAGTATTAATTTTTACTAATATTATTTTTATACGTATAGTTTTTTTATTTTTGTCGTGTAAAGCAATTTTTTATGGATGCTAAGGTCACTTTAAGTTTTGATGCAAAAATCATTAAGCAGGCAAAGGAATATGCAGAGGACCAGGGAATAAGCCTTAGCCGTCTTACCGAAATCTTACTTCGCAAGCTCACCAGTGGGGGCTATAACAATATTGAAGATTTCCCTGTTGATGAATGGGTGAGCATGGTTTCGGAGGGCGAGGCCGAATATATCATCACGCCCAGGAGCAATAAAAAAACAAAAGCAGCATTCTTTGAAAACAGAAAGAAAAAATAATGCGTGTTTTTTTGGATGCCAATATTCTTGTTTCCGTATTAAACAAAGAATATCCCCTGTTCCCTTATACAGCCAGGCTATTAAGCCTTACCAGGTACAGCCAGTTTACGCTAATCACTTCATCCGTATGTCTTGCCATTGCCTTTTATTTCGCTGAAAAAAAGCATGGTACTGCTATGGCCCGTAATAAAGTAGCGCTTTTACTGGAGCATATGAAAGTGGCCGAATGCGGGGAAAAAGAAGCAAAAATGGCTGTTCAAAATAAACAAGCCTCTGATTTTGAAGACGCCCTGCAATATTACTGTGCGTTGCATGCCGGCTGTGGACATCTGATAACAAATGATCTGAATGATTTTTATTTTGCACAGATCGAAGTGTTAACACCGGAAGCTTTTTTAATGAAATATGTGCAGCGATAACTCTGCCCTGCCGATGGGCTTTTCCGCTACCTTCATTTCAATAGCAGGTTCAGCTTCTTCATAAAAATTTCCCTCGGTATCATTTGCGCTCCCAGGCTTTCTAAATGCGCGGTGTATATCTGGCAGTCTATTAGCTCAATTCCTTCCTGCTGCAATAGTTGCACGTACATGGTGAAGGCAAATTTACTGGCATTACTTTCACGACTGAACATGCTTTCTCCGAAAAATACTTTGCCCATCCGTATGCCATACAGCCCTCCGGCCAGTTCATCACCCATCCATGCTTCAGCGCTGTGCGCATATCCTTTTTCATGCAGCAGGCAATAGGCTTCCTCCACTTCATCCGTTATCCAGGTACCCTGCTGCTGTTTTCGCGGGCTGGTTTTACACGCCCGGATCACTGATTTGAAACTGGTATTAATGCTAACGCGAAATGTCTCTTTTTTAATCAGTTGCTGCATGCTTTTACTGATCTTCAAATTTCCGGGGAAAAGCACAAAGCGCGGATCGGGGCACCACCATAAAGGAACATTTCCCTCATACCAGGGGAAAATGCCGTTTCTATAGGCTAAAAGCAGTCTTTCCGTTGATAAATCTCCTCCCATAGCCAATAAACCATCGGGTTCGGCCAGGTGAACCGGGGGGAAAATAAGCTCCTGCTGTAATGCGAATAAAGCCATTCCCGCGAAGATATGCAGAAAGGACGGATGACTAAATGGCGGCGGGACGGGTAATTACTTTCCGTTCAAATAAAATATGGTGCGGTGCAACGATTTATATAGTAGCATTGTCAGCTATAATGTTCGAACGGATGATTGACTATCAACATTTAATAAAAGATTGCCTGAAAGAGAAGGCCTCCGCCCAGCAACAACTCTATGATTTGTATGCTGAGCAAATGCTTGGCATATGCTACCGGTATACCAAATCCCTTGCAGACGCGGAAGATGTACTACAGGAAGGCTTTGTGAAAGTTTTTAAATACCTGCACCAGTACCGCTCCGATGGAGAATTAGGCGCATGGATAAGACGCATTATGGTGAACACAGCTATCAACTATCTAAAACAAAACAGTAAATACCAGTACGACCTTTCATTTACAGATATTACACTGCACCCGGTTTCGGAAGATAACCCGCAGGTATACATGCAGGCAAAAGAGCTGGCCAATTTAGTAAGGCAACTGCCTACCGGATACCAAACGGTATTTAATATGCATGCAGTTGAAGGATATACACATGTGGAAATAGGAGAGATACTGGGTATCAATGAAGGTACTTCCCGTTCTCAGTATATGAGAGCGAGAAATTTACTGATCAATTGGATAGAAAAACATTCTATTGAATCTAAACTGGGACAATATGCCGGAAAATGATTTTGAAAAGCAGGTGCAGCGGCTTTTTGATGAGCTGCAGCTAAAACCATCTGCAGAAGTGTGGCCCAAAGTGAGCGGCAGGATACGAAAAGAAAAGAGCCGTAAAAGAATATTTATCTGGATTCCTTTAGCGCTGCTGCTGTTAGGCACAGGCGGTTACTGGCTGTTGCAAAATAACGGCAGCTATCCTGCGCCGGACAGTCTTACAAAATCAACTGCTGCTTCGGAAAACAGCAAACAAAATACAGCTATAACAGCATCGCCTGCTGCCGGCAGCACAATGTCCAATGCAGGCTCAAATACACACGGTTCAGGTTCTGATTCTCATGCTTCAAACGGGCCACAACATTCCGTGAAGCCACCGGTAAACATTCAGGCATTAGGTAATACAAAGCAACAGGCCCCGCCTGCTGTTCACTTACCGGTGCCTGATCATGCCGGTAAACTTACTGCGGTTGCAGATGAAAAAAGTAAACCGATTGCTCAGGCATCTGGAAACAATAAAAAGGGAATGGCTTCTGCCGGTAGTAAAGAAGTGTTAAATTCCACCAACAAAAATGCTATAGCAATACCGCTTTTAGCAGTACAGCAATTTGTTCATGCAAAAGTTTTGCACCTTCCGGGCATTGAAACAGCGAAGATACTGTATGGCATTCCTAAAGAAAATATTGCCGGAAATACGAATACACCGGTTAAGTTAACAAAAAAGAAGGTTTGGGAATGGGGTATTTCAGGCGGAGCCGGGGTATCGTCAGTAAGCGATGGTTTATCTGAGCTTTTTGGTAATAGCAGCACGGAGAAATCGCTCCTCAATGCTATGCCGAGTACCCCCAATATGTCAAATAATATTAATTTTCTTACCGGGCAAAATAGTTTGGTTGCTGCAATGCCACCTCCTGCCTCTACTGTAAAAAAAGGGTTGGCCTGGCAGGCAGGCGGGTTTGTAAAATGGAAGATGACCTCGCGGCTGGCAATTACAGGCGGATTACAGTATAGTTATTATTCAACCAACAGGGCCGTAGGGAATGATATCAATAACTACAGGCTTGCCCTGGGCAATACCCAAAATGATGCGAATGCCAGCTATGCAGGATATTATATTGGAGGACAAAACATAAATTATACCAACCGCTATCATTTTATTGAAATACCGGTAGGAATGCAGTGGCAATTCAATAAAGCCGCCAAATTCCCTTTGCTGCTCAACGGAGGATTGTCCCTTTCTTATCTGGCAAATACAACTGCGGTACATTATCATGCGCAAACGGGATCGTATTATGAGGACAAGACTTTATTTAATAAAATACAGGCAGGGGTATATGCAGGGGCTTCCGTTAAATTTTTTGCCAATAGCAAAAGACCGCTTTATGCAGGGCCTGTTGTTCAGTATAATATTACGAACTTACTTAAATCTTCTGTAAACCTGAACCAGCATTTTATATACGCCGGGTTAAAAGCGGAATGGGTATTGGGCAAAAAATAATAAAACTGGTTTTCATTTTTCCTGTAAGCACATCATGGCAGCACGGATAAAATAGTTTCATTGATGCAACGCTTATGCTTAACCGTTTGTCAGTCCATTAAACCATTGCTATGCTGAAAAAAATATTCAACCCCGTTCTTGTTTTTATAGCCGCAGGATTATTAATGCAGGGATGCATTAAAGACCATTGTACACAAACCTACAGCTACTTCGTACCGGTATACAAAACTACTGAAGAAGTAAGGGCAAATATTAAGAGTAATGCCCCCCGGGAAATGGAACTAACAGGTAAATTATATATTCGCGGCAACTATATTTTTTTAAATGAAATAGACAAAGGCATTCATATTATTGATAATGCTATCCCCACCTCACCTAAAAATGTAGCTTTTATTGATATTCCCGGTAATATGGATATGGCGGTGAAAGGAAATACTTTGTATGCCGATGCGTATACTGATTTGATTACCCTGGATATTACAGACCCGCTTAATGCCAAAACCACCAAAATTGTAGAAAACGCTTTTCCGTTCCGGCAATATTACGGTACGTTTTACGCCGATAACAGTAAAGTAATTGTAGACTGGCTGAAAAGAGACACAACGGTAAATAGAGATTGTGACAACGGCGGCTTTTTCGGTATTGATTTTAATAAAAACGAAGTATTGATGTATAATGATATGCTTAGCCTTCCCAACTATTCAAATAATGCCGGTTCATCTTCTTCGTCTAAAAGTGTATCGCCTTTTGGCGCTGGTGGTTCTATGGCACGATTTGCAATTGCCGGTAACAACTTATATAGCGTTACGTTAAACGATCTGAATGTTTTTGAGATCAGTGCGCCTCAGCAGCCTTCATTTACCAATAAAGTAAATATTGGCTGGAATATTGAAACCATTTTTCCTTTTCAGCAAAAGCTGTTCATAGGTTCCACTACAGGCATGTATATCTATAGTATTTCAAATGGCAATAACCCTGTAAAAGAGAGCCAGTTTTTACATGTGCAAAGTTGCGATCCTGTAATTGCCGATGAAAAGTACGCATACGTAACCCTGCGTACCGGCACTACATGCAATGGTACCAGTAATCGCCTGGAAATACTGGATATTACCAATATCAATAGCCCTTCTTTGGTTAAAACCTATGAAATGACTAATCCACACGGACTGTCTAAAGACGGAGATCTGCTGTTTATCTGCGATGGAGCCAACGGATTAAAAGTATATAACGCCGCGGATATAAATAACCTCAAACTGGTAACAACCATTGAAGGCATTGAAACCTATGATGTGATTGCCATGAACAACATTGCACTGGTGGTAACCAGCGATGGTTTATACCAGTACCTGTACGCTGATCCTAACAATATACAATTACTCAGTAAAATTAAAGTGAAGCAATAATGAGGAAGCAGATCGTTTTCATAGGTATAAGCTTTTTCGTTTTGGGCTCGCATTTGCAGGCACAGCAAAAAGTATTACCCAAACCTGTTTTTCATTCTCTTGAACAAATAGCGCTGGTTAACGGTAACAATGCCGTATCGGGCGCGCTGCAAACGGTTAACGGACTGGCCTATGGCAACTGGTTTGCCGGTATAGGAGCAGGAATTGATTTTTACCGCTACCGTTCTGTTCCCCTGTTCCTTGACCTGAGAAGATATTTCGATGTAAAAAAAGGGAATAAACTTTTTGTATACGCCGATGGCGGGTACAACCTTCCCTGGACTAAAAGTAAAGATCCGGTGTTTTCCATCTGGGGTTGGCCAAGCAAAACAAACTATACATATAAAGGAGGCGCTTATATGGATGCCGGTTTTGGATACGCTGTTCATGTAAAAGGAGGTAATGCTTTTTTGCTGAGTACAGGTTATTCGCATAAATATTTTAGTGAGCAAAAAACCACTACTACTGTTACAGCAGAAAATATGGAAACGGTAGATATACAAAAATTCACCTACAGCATGAACCGGTTAATGATTAAGCTGGGCTGGCAGTTTTAGACCGAAATTGCAGGTGAAAAGAGAGGGGAGAAAGAAGCGATTTATCCTATCGTTAGTAGTTACGCACCTGGTTGCTGGCGGCTCATTGCTGATTGCCACAAATTCTAAATTTAACAACAAACTCAAATTTGGAACGGATACCATCTTAAATATCAAATTTCCGGGACGGTTAGGGGTAATGCATCTTGCGTTGCTCCTTTTTTATTATACCCGGTTTTTAATTTTTAACTAATCTTTCCAATGAATTTCAGGTTTCTTTTAATGCCATTAAATTTGGCTCTTTTCAATGGAGAGTGCCTGAATATTTTTTTAAAGCTTTCTTCCGTTAAGGTTTCCCAGTCCTGCGTATCAAAATTGAGTATTTCCGGAATGGGTTCAAAAGCTGTTTCGTGCGTAGCGGTGCTGAAGCGGTTCCAGGGGCATACTTCCTGGCATATGTCGCAGCCAAACATCCAGTTATTGAATTTGCCCTTCATTTCACCGGGTATCAGCATATCTTTCAGCTCAATAGTGAAGTACGAAATACATTTGCTGCCATTCACTACACGATTTTCCTGTATCGCATCCGTGGGGCAGGCGTCAATGCATTTCCTGCAGGTGCCGCAATAATCTTTAGCAACAGGATCGTCATAGTCTAATTTAAGATCAACAATAAGTGTAGCGATAAAAAAGAAAGACCCTGATTTTTTATTGATAAGATTCCCGTTTTTCCCTACCCATCCCAGCCCGCTGCGCTGCGCCCACGTACGTTCCAGCACCGGCGCCGAATCCACGAAGCCCCTTCCGTTTACTTCACCGATCTTAGCTTTCATTTCCTGCAGGAAGTATCTTAATTTAGCCCTGATCACTTCATGATAATCATTTCCCCATGCGTAACGGGATATCTTTGGTGCACCCGGATGGGGTGATGCCGAAGGAAAGTAATTTAATAAAAGGGTAATAACCGATTGGGCGCCCGGCACTAATTTAAGCGGGTTCACCCTCAGCTCAAAATAATTTTCCATATACTGCATGGTGCCATTCATGCCCTGGTTAAGCCAGGTTTCCAGCCTGCGGGCATCATCATCGAGCGGTACGGCTTTCGCAATTCCACAATAATCAAATCCGCATTGCGTTGCTATATCTTTAACAGTGGTGGTATAGTTGTTCGTATTCAAGTTCAAAAATTAGAAAGATACTGATGGTGTTTTTAATATAGAAAAAACTTACATTCGTAGTACAACCCTCCTAAACCGGTTAATAAATCATGAAAAACAAAACCCTTCTCCTCGCGGTAGCCGTGTTCGGCCTTTCGCAAAATTATCTCTTTGCACAGGATAAACTCAATATTAAATTCGGAAAGATAGCCGCTGCCGATTTTGATCTTTCTAAAAGTACATTCGATACCAGCGTTAGCGCGGTTGTTATTGCTGATATGGGTAAATCTGACTTTGAAGGTAATAATAAAGGCTGGTTTTCATTATCGTTTAAAAAACATACCCGGATTAAAATCCTGAACAAAAACGGCATGGATGCCGCTAATGTGGAAATACCACTGTATATAAGCGGCAGCGCGGAAGAAAAAGTAGTTAACCTCAAGGCATCTACCTACAACCTGGAAAACGGGAAGGTGATAGAAACAGAGCTGGATAAGAAATCCATATTTAAAGATAAATATGATAAGAACCATATAACGGTTAAGTTCACCCTGCCGGCCGTAAAGGAGGGGTCGGTTATTGAATATATGTATACGGTTACTTCAGACTTCCTGAGAAATCTTCAGCCCTGGGTGTTCCAGGGCGATTATCCTGTTTTATGGAGCCAGTACGAAGTAAAAATTCCGGACTTCTTTAATTATGTCTTTTTATCACAGGGCAGCTTTCCGCTGGAGCATAGCTCGGAAACAACCCGCGATAATTTTAGCATGGTAGAGCCCGGCGGAGCTTCCAGCTCTTCTTATTATAGCTTTACCTCCAACGCCGCACAGCATAAGTGGATTGCCAGGAACGTACCTGCGCTTAAAACGGAAAGCTTCACTTCAACGATCCGCAATCATATAGCAAAAATAGAATTTCAATTATCTCAATACCGGTTTCCCAATTCACCGGTAAAAGATATCATGGGTAACTGGCCGAGCCTTGCCACCGAGCTAATGAAAGATGAGGATTTTGGCGCCGGACTTTTAAAGAACAACAACTGGTTAGAGGATGAACTGAAACCGGTAACACAGGGTGTAGCCGGTAAATTAGAAAAGGCAAAGAAGATATATGCGTATGTACGCGACAGGTTTACCAGTACAGGTAAAAGGGGCATTGGACTTTCCGCACCGCTAAAAACCATCAATAAAAATAAAAACGGCTATGTTGCCGATATCAATTTGCTGCTTACGGCTATGATGAAGCAACAGGATATTGAAGCCTATCCTGTTATATTAAGCACCCGCGATCATGGATATACCCATGAGTTTTACCCGCTGATAGACAGGTTTAATTATGTGATTTGCGCGGTAAATATTGATGATAAACTGTATTATCTCGATGGCACTTCCCCTGCATTGGGCTTCAATCATTTGCCCGGTGAGTGTTATAACGGGCATGCAAGGCTGATCATGCCGGATTTGGCAAAAGCAGTATACCTGAGTGCGGATTCTGTAGTAGAGAAAAAACTTACTTCAGTTTTTATTCACAGTGAAAAGCCGGGTGAATGGACGGGCCATAGCAGCACCAATGCAGGTTATTACGAATCCATAAGTGTACGGGAAAGGATAAAGGAGAAAGGTGAAGAACCCTTTTTTAAAAGTATACAAACTGCTTATACGGGCGATATGACATTAAGCGGAGAAAAAATAGAACAGTTGAAAGACTTAGATGTACCGGTTAAAGTAGCGTATGATTTTGTGATGAACCAGGAAGACGATATGATTTATTTTAATCCTATGATGTGGGAAGGGTATAAAGACAATTATTTTAAGGCCGCTGAAAGATCATATCCGGTAGAAATGCCTTATTTATTTGATGAAACCTATATCCTGAACATGGACATACCGGCCGGTTATACCGTGGAAGAAATTCCCAGATCGGCAAAAGTGCAATTTGGCGAGGCCGATGGTTTTTTTGAATACCTGATTGATAAATCGGGCGAAACCATCAGGCTCCGCTCGCGGCTTAAGATCAACCGGGCCACTTATGCACCCGAAGAGTATAATGACCTGAGGGAATTTTTCAGCTATGTGGTGAAAAAGCACGCTGAACCTATTGTATTGAAAAAGAAAAACTAAGCTATGACCCGCAACATATTTGTAACTATCACCATTTTATTAACTGTATGCTATGCCTTTGCCGCCGAAGGCGATTATGCAGTGGATAAAATACCCGAAGCATTGTTGAAAAACGCACATGTGGTAAAACGGATGGAAGATATCCGGTTTGAGGTGCTGGACCTTGGAAAATCACGCTTATATCATAAATATGCGTTAACCGTTCTTAATGAAAACGGCGATAAATATGCTGTGGAAGTTGTGGGGTATGATAAACTGCGGGAGTTTAAAACCATGGAAGGTAATTTGTATGACGCCAACGGAAAAAAAATCAAGAGTCTTAAAAAAAGTGAGATCAAGGATTTAAGCGCTATGGATGATATTAGCCTTATGGATGATAACCGGATTAAAGTACATGGCTTTTTTCACCGGGTTTATCCCTATACCATCGAATATGAAACCGTAGTACAGTATAATTATAATATGTTTTTTCCTGCGTGGTCTCCTTTGGGCGGCGAAAATATGTCGGTAATGCAAAGCACTATGACCCTGGTTGTTCCGGCAGATTTTGCTATCCGCTACAAAGCCTTTAATTACAACGCTGCACCTGATAAGAAAATGGAAAAAGGAAGGGATATCTACCGCTGGCAATTGAACAACCTGGAAGCTATCCAGTTAGAGTACGCTTCGCCCAACTGGAGCGATATCATGCCTGTAGTGTATTTAGGTCCTGTTCAATTTGAGTTCGAAAAATACACAGGAGATATGTCGTCCTGGGAGGGCCTCGGAAAATTTATTTATACTTTAAACCAGGGCCGTGATAAGCTTCCCGACAATATTAAACAAACCGTTCACCAGCTTACCGATGCTATTACCAATGATAAAGAAAAGGTATTGAAGCTGTACGATTACCTGCAACAAAACACCCGTTATATCAGTGTGCAACTGGGCATTGGAGGCTGGCAAACATTCGA
The DNA here is from genome assembly GCF_035497235.1 of Agriterribacter sp. Lineage (GTDB taxonomy): Bacteria > Bacteroidota > Bacteroidia > Chitinophagales > Chitinophagaceae > Agriterribacter. Next base: position 13,607 of record NZ_DATJEB010000061.1, on the reverse strand, counting down.
TGCGGCTTATGTTGCGCAAAGAAAATACGGCGACTGCAAGGCATTATCCAACTACATGTTTTCATTGCTTAAAGAAGCGGGTATAAAATCGCATTACACGCTTATTAAAAATGGTAGCGGACAACCACATTTCCTGGAAGATTTTCCGAGCAGCCAGTTCAATCATATTATTTTATGTGTACCTCTACAAGCGGATACCATATGGCTGGAATGCACGAGTCAAACAGTAGCTGCCGGCTATCTGGGCGGAAGCAATGCCAACCGGCCGGTGCTGCTGATAGATGAAAATGGGGGCAAACTGGTAAAAACCCCCAGGTATGGGATAGAGCAAAATCTTCAGATCAGAAAAGCGCTGGGCAAACTTTCTGAAAATGGTGAATTGAACGTAAAGATCAATACACATTATACTGCAGTACAGCAGGATTATCTGCATGGGATGATCCACCAGCTCTCGAAAGATAAGCAATTGGAATACCTGAAAAAAAATATAGACCTGCCGCATTATGATGTTGAAAAATTTGAATACAAAGAAAGTGAAACAACGATCCCGGCAATAGATGAGTATCTCGAATTAAACGCTTTAAACTATGCTTCTGCTACGGGAAAGCGGTTATTCATCACGCCTAATATCATAACCCGCTCATCGGTGAAGCTCAAGCCTGATGATAAAAGGAAATACCCGGTTTCGCTGAATTTTGAATACCGGGATATTGACACTGCTGTTATCGAAATTCCGGCTGGCTATAAAGTTGAAAACATGCCTGCCCCTGTAAAAATAGAAAGTAAATTTGGAAGGTACAGCGCTTCCGTGGATGTTAAAGCCGATAAGATCATCTATTACCGGCGTATTGAAAAGTTCAGCGGTCAATTCCCTCCTTCTGATTATAATGAACTGGTGAGGTTTTATGATCAACTGTATAAGGCCGACAGGGGCAGGGTAGTGCTGGTAAAAAAAGAAGAGTAGGAGAATTGAAGTTGGTAAGTTTACAGTTAGCAGCAATAACACAAAGGCCTGATGCTACTGATAAAGACAAAGAGTTCTTTGTTTTAGCTTTTGCTCCAGCAGGCCTAACGCTTCTCTCGTTGCGTACCGACCGCTTCATTTTCAAACCAGCCTACCGGCTGGCAGGTTTTCACATTTTCACATTTTTCACATTTCTCACATTCCCACATTTCCACATTATCTTTTGCCTTATCTTTAGCCCCCTTAATTTTTTGTATAATCGAATAATAAAAAAGTCATGAGTGTAACTTTAGGCAGCCGCGAATATTTTCCCGGTATCAGTAAAATCAAATTTGAAGGTGCTCAGTCAGATAACCCCCTTGCTTATAAATGGTATGATGAAAACAGGGTAGTGGCAGGAAAAACCATGAAGGAACAATTTCGTTTTGCCGTGGCTTACTGGCATACCTTCTGCGGAACCGGCGGCGATCCTTTCGGCCCCGGTACCAAACAGTTTCCCTGGGACGCTAACCAGGATGCGGTGCAACGTGCAAAAGATAAAATGGATGCCGCTTTTGAGTTCATTACCAAATTAGGCGTTCCTTATTATTGTTTTCACGATATAGACCTGGTAGATGAAGGAAATTCTCTTTCCGAATATGAAAGCCGCCTGCAGGCAATGGTGGATTATGCAAAAGCCAAGCAACAAGCCAGCGGCGTAAAGCTTTTGTGGGGCACAGCCAATGTGTTTTCCAATCCGCGCTATATGAACGGCGCTTCCACTAATCCCGATTTTAATGCGGTAGCCTGTGCCGGCGCGCAGGTTAAGAATGCATTGGATGCTACTATTGCTTTAAATGGAGAGAACTATGTATTTTGGGGTGGGAGAGAAGGTTATATGACCTTGCTGAATACGAACATGAAACGGGAACTGGATCACCTGGCTAATTTTTTAACGATAGCACGCGATTATGCCCATCGCAATGGTTTTAAAGGTACTTTTTTCATTGAACCCAAGCCCTGCGAGCCTACCAAGCATCAGTATGATTATGACAGTGCAACAGTGATCGGTTTTTTACGCCATTATGGTTTAGATAAAGATTTTAAGCTGAACATAGAAGTTAACCATGCTACTTTAGCCGGGCATACTTTTCAGCATGAGCTGCAGGTGGCGGCCGATAATGGTATGCTGGGCAGTATGGATGCTAACCGGGGCGATTACCAGAACGGATGGGATACCGACCAGTTCCCTACTAATCTCAATGAATTAACGGAGTCTTTACTTATTATTCTTGAAGCAGGCGGTTTTGCCGGGGGCGGTGTCAATTTCGATGCTAAAACACGCCGGAACTCTACCGACCCGGAAGATATTTTTCACGCGCATATTGGTGGTATGGACGCATTTGCCAGGGCGTTGGTTATCGCGGATAATATATTGCAAAAATCGCCTTACCTGAAATTCCGCAAAGAACGCTATGCTTCTTTTGACAGTGGCGCCGGTAAGCAATTTGAGGATGGCAAGCTACAATTAGAAGACCTGAGGAATTTTGCAGCGCAAAACGGCGAACCTGCGCAGTTAAGCGGTAAACAGGAATGGCTCGAAAATATCATCAACCAGTATATCTGAAATAACTGTGCTTAAAATCATCATTTTGCCGTAGGTTTGCTGGCTTTTTTAAAAACCAGTGATCAAAATAAAATAAAAAATATACGGATGAAACTTTCTTCCAGATTACAAAAATTTAATGAGCCGGAAACTTTAAAGATGGCCAAACTGGGCCGTGAATTAAGAGCTAAAGGTGTAGACGTAATTGACCTTAGCCTCGGCGAACCCGATTTTGATACGCCCGACCATGTTAAACAATTTGCTAAAAAAGCGATTGATGATAATTATAGTCATTATACGCCGGTTGCAGGTTATGCCGATTTGCGCGAAGCCGTTTGCACCAAATTAAAACGCGATAATAATTTAGACTACAAGCCGGAAAATGTGCTGACATCAACCGGCGCCAAGCAAAGCCTGGCAAATGTTATACTGGCTGTTGTAGATATTGGAGATGAAGTAATCATTCCCACACCCTATTGGGTTACCTATTCGGAACTGGTACGCCTGGCAGACGGGAAACCGGTATTCGTTCAGTCGTCTATAGAAAGTAATTACAAAATTACGCCTGAGCAGTTGGAAGCGGCAATTACGCCCAAAACAAAGCTGTTCATGTTTTCTTCTCCCTGTAATCCTTCCGGCTCTGTATATAGCAGGGAAGAATTAAAAGGGCTGGCTGAGGTATTCAGTAAATATCCGGATGTACTTATTATTTCCGATGAAATATATGAATACATCAACTATAAAGGCAAGCATGAAAGTATTGCGCAATTCAGCGATATTAAAGACCGCGTAATTATTGTAAACGGTTTAAGTAAAGGATTTGCCATGACCGGCTGGCGGCTTGGTTATATAGCTGCCGACCCTGCTATTGTAAAAGGCTGCGAAAAATTACAGGGACAAATTACAAGCGCTACCTGTTCCATTACGCAGCGGGCGGCTATTGAGGCGCTTACCGGCGACCTTACCGCATCTCACGATATGCTGAAAGCGTTTACGGATCGCCGTAAGCGTATACTTGAATTACTTTCTGCAATTCCAGGCGTAGCATGTGCTGAGCCCGATGGCGCTTTTTATGTTTTTCCTAAAATAGATGCTTATTTTGGAAAAAAACACGGAGATGCTGTTATTGCCAATGCCGATGACCTGTGCATGTATTTATTGAATACGGCGCATGTATCTACGGTAACCGGAACCGCATTTGGCGAGCCTACCTGTATCCGTATTTCTTTTGCCAACAGCATGACCAATATTGAAAAAGCGGTGGAACGCATTAAAAAAGCCCTGGCTGCTTTGCAATAAATAGTGAATAGCTTTTGCTAAAATCCATTCATGTGTACAACCACATTATTAAGGCCCTGGTTACAGGGCTTTTTTTATGTTTATACTTTGTATACAAAGCACATTCAGCTAACTTTGATTCTTCCCCCTAAATTTTTAAGTATGAAGAAGCTGCATATTTTTCTGGTACTGTTTCTTACGGCCCCCATATTGTTCGTTACTGCACAGGATACGGTTTATTTTAAAAATGGCTTAATGGCTAACGGATTGCACCGTTATGGTCGTGAGGCTTTGTATACCGATCTGCTGGCTTATCAGCTATATAATAATACATTGCAGCAACCACGGGAAAACAGTATAGCAGGTGTTAACGATGAGCAACAGGAAATTAAATGGGTAGCCGTTAATGCAGACAGCCTGAACAGTTTCAGAATGCCCAGGCAAAATGATGTGAGAAGACAGGGCTTTTTTAACAGTGGCTACCTGTATGTAACCTATACCGCAGATAAGGAAAGAACGGCGCTGCTCAATACGAAGGGTGGCAGCAGCGTGTATGTAAACAGAGAACCGCATACCGGCGATCCATACGCTTCAGGCTGGTTGTATATTCCAGTAAAATTAAAAAAGGGATTGAATGAATTTTATATACGCTCCGGCTTTCGCACAACGGCCAGCCTCATCTTTCCGGTAAAGCCCGTAAGTTTAAATACAGAGGACCCTACTTTGCCGGTTATTGCTTTACAAAATAATAACGCCTCATTGCAGGGTGCCGTAGTTGTAATCAATACATCATCGAAGCCGCTTCAGCATGTAAAGATCACAAGTAATGTAGCGGGCAATGAAATGGTCTCCGATTTGCCTCTTATACCGGCAATGAGTACCCGAAAAGTTCCCTTTTCATTTAATGCGGGCAGTATTGCACAAAAAGGCATGCACGAAATGAAGCTGTTGCTCACAGACGGTAATAAAACGCTGGATGAACAGCATATATCCATTGAAGCGGTGGAACAGGGCGAATCGTACAGCAATACTTTTGTTAGCGCTATTGACGGGAGTCTCCAGTATTACGCGCTAACCCCGCAATCGGGTTCCGGTACGGCAAACGCTGCATTGTTCCTTTCTGTTCATGGCGCCGGAGTGGAGGCCATTGGCCAGGCGAGGGCCTATAAGCCTAAAGACTGGGGCACACTGGTAGCGGCCACCAACCGCAGGCCGCGCGGATTTAACTGGGAAGACTGGGGGAGGTTAGATGCGATGGAAGTATTGAATATTGCTAAGAAAAAATTTAATCCCGATCCCCGGCGCATATACCTTACCGGACATTCGATGGGCGGACATGGTACCTGGTTTTTAGGCGCTACGTACCCCGAGCTGTGGGCGGCTATAGCACCTTGTGCAGGATATCCAACCCTTAAAGCGTATGGTTCACATGATGGCAAGATCCCAGATAGCACCAACTCGCTTACAGAAAAAATATTATTGCAGGCCGGTAACCAAAGCGATGTGATAAAGCTGGCCGAAAATTACAGGCCATTGGGGGTTTATATTTTTCATGGCGACTCCGACCGGGTAGTTTCGGTAAACTATGCACGGCAAATGAAAAAAGTGTTAGCCGGTTTTCACCCGGATTTTGCTTATAAAGAATATCCCGGGGGGAGCCATTGGTTCAGCAACGAGAGCGTGGATTGGCCGCCGTTGTTCAACTTCTTTACATCGCATACCATATTGCCCGACAGTGCCGTAAATACAATTGACTTCAAAACCTCAAGTCCCGGTATATCTTCTTCTTATCGCTGGGCTGCTATTCAACAACAAATACTTCCCTTGCAGTTCAGCCGTATTCAATTGAACAGAAACCTGGCTGCCAAAACCATAACCGGCTCAACCCAAAATGTGCAGACCCTGAAACTGGCGGTTGGGCAATTTGGAAAAGGAGCATCCATAACCATAACATTGGATAGTTTGGCACCGCTGCGCTATTCCACTAACGATGCTAAAGATAGTATCTGGCTACAAAAGCAAAACGATCAATGGCAAATTGTGGCAGCAACCGGTGCTGAACAAAAAGGGCCGCAGCGCTACGGCACATTCAAAGAAGCTTTTAGTCATAACATGGTTTTTGTATATGGTACAAAGGGTAATAAAACCGAAAATGAATGGGCATTTAACAAAGCCCGTTATGATGCGGAAACCTGGTATTACAGAGGCAACGGGGCTGTGGATATTATAGCAGACAAAGCATATCATACAGATCAGTATGCAGGAAGAAACGTGATCTTATATGGCAATGCCAGCACTAATGCTGTATGGCAAATATTACTGAACGATTCGCCCGTGCAGGTGAGCCGTAACCATGTAAGCGCAGGCGCCAATGCATGGAGCGGCGATGACCTGGCTGTATATTTTACCTGGCCTATTAAAAACTCAGTGTTAAACTCGGTTGGGGTTGTAGCAGGTACCGGCATAAAAGGCATGAATGCTGCCAATGCCAACCAGTATTTTGCCGGTGGCAGCGGTTTTCCAGATTACATGATCTTTCGCTTAGATATGCTGCGCGATGGCAGTAAGGCTATTGAACTGGCAGGCTTTTTTGATAATAACTGGAAAATGGATGTAAAGAACCAGGCCGGCAGTAAATAACGCGGTGAAAGTAAGTGAATAGGCAATGGTGAATCCATCATTCCCTATTCACAGTTCACTATTCACTACCCCTCACTTCGGCACAGCACTATCTTTAACAGCCTCCCCTGCATTTAAATGCGCAATAACTGCCCTGATCTCACCATGCGAAAAAGCGTCTCCCAGTTTTTCCTTAACCGGTGAGGTAGCAAAACCCGATCCCGTTTCTTCAATGGCCTTGCGAATGGTTTCTATTTTTTCTTCAGGAAGAATATCCGTTATTTTAATTTCACCCGTAGGAATAAAATACGCCAGGTGCCCTTCAATTGTGCCTGTAGTTAATTCCCGGAGTTTGGCAATTTCAGCTATGGGTTTTCCTTCCCTGAACAATTCAAGGCTCATGCGCTGGGTATCGCCCTTTTTAGGCTTTGCCGTAATAATGGTTTCCGCTTCAGCTATTGTTTCTTCCACAGTGGACGGGCTTTTTTGCATTTCCGCTAATTGCAGCAAATCAGCTAGTTGCGTTCCTTTCATTAAGCCTTCAGACAATTGAACAGCTTGTGCGATCTGTTGTTTTTTCCTGGTAATATCCAGTTCTATGTTGCGCAATTCCTTCAGGTATTTTTTTACTTTCTTTTTTACCTTCACTTCGTTGACATGCTGTTTTAAGGAAGCCAGCATTTTTTCTAATGATTCGAAAAAGTAGGCAGAGGCGGCGGTAATGCGTTCATGCAGTTTGGTAAATCCATTGGCTTCAGCTTCGGTAATCAATACGGTTAATTGTTTATTGAATTTGTTGCTTACTTCCAACTGCGATTGTGCCAGTGTTAATAAATTTTGCGCCCATTGAATGGCGCTGTTTTTATCGGGTACCTGGCGATGCGCGTATGCTTCGTAATGTATATTAATGTTTTGGGTGAGCTTAATAAAATGAAAGGCATGGGTTAATGAAAGGGTAACGAAGTGTTTTTGTTCCTGCTGCAACTGTTCCTGTATTTCCGCATCGTTCATTTCACTTTGGGCAAAGGTTAATACCCGCGGATCGGTATTAATGCTTTGCGGATGTATTCTTGAATAGAGTACCAGCCCGTTGAGAGAAGTAAGCCGGCTCAGCGCCACATATACCTGCCCCGGTGCAAAAGAGGCGCCTGCATCAATAATAGCTTTCGTAAAAGTGAGTCCCTGGCTTTTGTGAATGGTAATAGCCCAGGCCAAACGGAGCGGGTATTGCGTAAAAGCGCCAAGTTCTTCTTCCTCAATATTGTCTTTTTCCTTGTTATAGTTATAGCGGATGTTTTTCCAGGTTTCTTTTTCAAGCAGCAGTTCGCTATCATCACCGGGAAACTTCACATAAATCTTGTCGTTGCCAATACGGCTTATCATACCAATCTTTCCATTGTAATACCTCCTGACCTCACCTTTATCGTTTTTGGTAAACATAATTTGAGCGCCGGGTTTTAACTTTAATATTTTTTCGGCAGGAAGTGCCCGCTCATTAAAGTCGCCCGTTAGCTTCCCTGTAAAAGCGGATGATTTGCCGGGAAGTTTTTCCAGCTCCTGCCTGTTGATCTGGTCGGCTCGTGCATTGTGCGTGGTAAGCACAATAAAATTTTCCTCCTTAGGCGGTTCAAAGCCCGGCTTATAATACTGGTGCAACCGTTCAAGGTCGGCAGCGGTGGTATTATTATTCCGGACATTATTCAGTATCTGTATAAAATCCGCTTCATTTTGCCGGTATATTTTTTTCAGTTCCAGGTAAATGGGCGGACTTTGCTGTAAAGCCAGCGCGTCAAAAAAGAAAGGACTTTTATAGGTAGATTGCAATATTTCCCACTCCGTATTATTAATTACCGGCGGTAACTGAAACAGGTCGCCGATATACAATACCTGCACCCCGCCAAAAGGCGTGAGTAACTGCCGGCGAATATGCCGTAAAATAGCATCTATGGCATCTAAGGTATCGGCGCGCATCATGCTCACTTCATCTATCACCAGCAACTCCAGTTCCTGCAACAGTTCCCGCTTGGTGCTGCTGAGCTTTAAATTTCTGAACAGGGTGTGTTCATTGGTAACCTGTGTTTCGCCCGCAACCGCATGATGCGTAGGGAGGTAGGGTCCAAAGGGCAGTTGAAAAAACGAATGCAGGGTAGTGCCACCCGCATTTATGGCTGCAACGCCTGTTGGGGCCACTACGGCCATTTTCTTAAAACAGTTTTCCCGTATATAACGCAGGAAAGTGGTTTTGCCGGTGCCTGCCTTGCCGGTTAAAAAAATATGCTTGCTGGTTTGATTGACAAACTGGAGCGCACGTTGAAAATGTATATTGGAGGTATCAAAAGACGTCATGTTCTCCAAAGGTAAAAGCTATTAGGTAATAAATAATTGGTGTTAGCAAATGAAGCTTTAATATACGCATATACTGGTGTAAATGCAAGTAAAATATTTTCATTTTTGATAATGATTATAATAAGAAATACGGTAGCCATACCGCCACACCAACATTAATCGCAATATAATTTGTAGTACAAGACCTACAGGTCTTTTAATATAAATAGTACATAACAAACATATAATGTACTATTTTTTATCGCCCCACTATAGATTTTCTTTGTGCCAGCATTGATCAATAAGAACCTGATCCCATAGGCCCCCTCATTTCCCTTTTCCTGATAAAGTATGAAACTGTTGCAACCCGGAAAAAAGGCATTAAACCTGAAACCACAACCTGAGAAACAACCCTGAACCCTCACCAGAAGATGGAGATTTTGCCCTTGAGTAAATGATCCCTCATCCCTAACCCCTGGAAATCATTTCCTCTTCTGGTGTTTTTTACTTTAATAATTGTGGAGGCTTCCCGGACAGCAGGTAAGCGTATTGTTTCGTGTTATAGGTTTTGAAATCCATACTATATTGAACGATCTCACGTTTTACTCTGGTATAACGCCTGTTATACCTAAATTCAGTAGTATGAAAAATCAGGTCTTCTATATTTTAATTTCAGTTGGTTTATCTTCCTGTGCGTCAACAGAACTGGTACGGTTAAGCGTATTGGAACCGGCGCCGGTAACGCTTCCCGCCCATATTAAAAATGTTGGCGTAATGAACAGGAGCGAAGTAGCTCAGCAAAATAAAGTGGTAGATGTAGTGGATAAAGTGTTTTCCTTGGAAGGAAAGGACCTGGATAAAGAAGGCGCGCAGGCGAGTATTGCCGGGCTGGAAAATGAACTGCTGAAAAATAACAGGTTTACAGAGGTTAAAACAATTGATAATGCCGGTATTACAAGTTCTGTTCCCGGCATTTTTCCGGCGCCGCTTACCTGGGATGTTGTAGAAAAAATATGCAGGAAAAATAATACAGACGCACTTTTTGCGCTGGAATTGTTCGATACCGATTCAAAAATTACTTATGCCGCTAACCCGGTTACCATTAATACGCCATTAGGCAAAGTACCCGGCGTTGAACATAGCGCTACCATGCTTACCACGGTAAAAGCAGGTTGGCGTATATATGATCCTGCTGAAAGAAATATATTGGATGAGTTTCCGGTAATGGGCAAAATGGTCTTTTCAGGCAAAGGCATCAACCCCGTAAAGGCGGCAGGCACCTTAATTGGCCGTAAAGAAGCGCTGAAGCAGGTGAGCAATAAAGCCGGACAGGATTATGCGTTCAGGATTATTCCTTACTGGTTGCGGGTGTCAAGAGATTATTACGTGAGAGGAACCGATAATTTCAGAGTAGCGCGGCGTAAAGCCCAAACTGGCAACTGGGATGATGCTGCCGCGATATGGGAAAAGGAAACCACCAGCGATAAAAGCAAGGTAGCCGGGAGGGCCTGCTATAACATGGCTATTATTAATGAAATCAACGGCAACCTGAACGGAGCCATACAATGGGCACAAAAAGCCTATGAGAATTATAATAATAAGCTCGCGCTCCGCTATATAAAAATGCTCGAAAACAGGAAGATCAATAATGCTATCCTGGAAGATCAGGAAGCGCTAAGCGCCAGGTAAATCCATCTGCCTGTATGTTTTGCTGTTTCATCGGCTGCCATTTACCGCACACCAGTATGAAGGCTGCACAATTAAAATTTGCACATTAGTACTTACCTTCGCCACTTTCAAAGCCGGGATGAGATGTTGCTCTCCATCATACTGACTTTCCCGCCCTGACTTCGCCTGACAGTAAAAGACAAATAGTAAATGATCAAGAGTAAAATTTTAAACAAGGGCATTCCTGTTTCCATTTCATTAAACCCTGCCATAGAAGCAGAGATTGATCAGCCGCTGGTAGCCCAGGACAAAAAAAGGTTAGTAACCATTTCGGCGCTGGCTGTTTTGGTTGCCCTTTGCATCAGCTTTATCGCCAAATTGCTGATCCATCTAATTGATTTCATTACAAACATCTCTTTTTACGGAAGCTTTTCCACGGCACATTCCACACCTGTTAATAATACCCTGGGGCTATTTGTAATTGCCATTCCGGTAATAGGCGGAATAATTGTTGGATTAATGGCCCTGTATGGTTCAAGAGCAATAAGAGGACACGGTATTCCGGAAGCTATGGAGCAAATACTAACCAATCAAAGTAAAATAAAACCCACCATTACTTACTTAAAGCCATTGTCATCGGCGGTATCTATAGGTACCGGCGGTCCGTTCGGTGCGGAAGGTCCCATTATAGCTACCGGGGGTGCATTAGGTTCTACACTGGGGCAATTGATGAAGATCACCCATAACGAAAGAAAGATATTATTAGCGGCAGGTGCCACGGCAGGTATGTCGGCTATTTTTGGAAGTCCTATTGCCGCTATTTTCCTGGCAGTAGAGCTCTTGTTGTTTGAATTTTCACCACGTTCTATCATTCCCGTAGCGCTGGCATGTATTACCGGTGCGGCGGGGCATCATCTTTTATTTGGGTCTGACCCGGTATTTGCTATTAAGCATGTTATAGCAACGTCTTCCAATACGGCACTGGCGGCATATAGTGGGATGGGTATTGTTATTGGAGTATTATCGGTTTTGGTTACCAAGATCGTTTATTATATAGAGGATGGATTTGAAAAATTACCTGTTCACTGGATGTGGTGGCCCGCTATTGGCGGACTGGCTGTTGGCATTATTGGTTATTTTTCTCCGGCAACACTGGGTGTAGGATATGAAAATATAACGAATATCCTGTCCGGGGAACTTACCGTTCAATTTGTATTGTCGTTATGTCTCCTCAAATTTTTATCATGGGCAATTGCCCTGGGCAGTGGCACATCGGGCGGCACATTGGCGCCGTTGCTTACTATAGGAGGTGCAACAGGTGTTTTACTGGGAAGCGTTATTATTTATTTTTTCCCGCAAAGTGGCGTTACCCTTTCATTGGCCGCCCTGGTGGGTATGTCGGCTATGTTTGCCGGCGCATCACGGGCCCTGCTCACTTCCATTATTTTTGCGCTGGAAACCACGGCACAATCTAATGCGCTATTGCCCTTGCTGGCTGCCTGCGCCGCTTCCTATTTTGTTTCCTTCTTTATAATGGAAAATACTATTATGACGGAAAAAATTGCACGCAGGGGCGTTAAAACACCCGATTCGTATGAGCCGGATATACTGGAAAAGATTTCAGTGGAGCAGGTCATTAAAGAAAATGGTATTGTGCTGAGCGAGGATAATACGGTTAAAGAAGTAAAGGAATGGCTCGGTAAAGAACCCGATTATAATAGTAACTATTTTATTATTTCCAGTAATGAAGGGGAATATAAAGGGATACTAAGCTCTTCTACTATATTCAGTAATCTTCAAAATGATGACAGCAGGGTGGGGGCGCTTATTAAACGCAAAAATATTTCTGTTGGCATAGGCAACAGTCTGCGTACGGCAGTGGAAATCATGGCAAAAGAAAATACAGATGTATTGCCGGTAGTATCCAAAGAAAACAATAATAGTATTATCGGCATTCTGTCTTACCGGGAAATCATTGCTTCGTATAAAAAAAACATGGATGAACACGTAAAAAAACATCCCGATATTTCATTAAAGAGAAGAGGACTTAAAATATTGCTGCGCGGACAAAAGCTCATGACTTCAATGAAGATTAAAGATAAATAAAGGGATTATAAATTTGAGATATAAAACCTCCCCGTCCGGCAGGCGGGTTTGAGATTGCGTTTGGGTTTCAGGTATCAGTTTGACTAACAACCTGATATATCATCTCAAATCCCTTCAGTTTTCCAGTCAACCGGGTCTTTCCCCTGCTGTTGCAATAAGTTGTTTGTTTGTGAAAAGTGTTTACAGTTAAAAAAGCCTTTATCGGCCGAAAAAGGAGAAGGATGCGCCGCTTTTAATACATAATGTTTGGTTTCATCAATCAGCGCCTGCTTTTCCTGGGCAAACTTCCCCCATAATAAGAAAACAATGCCTGTTTTAAGTTCCGATATTTTTTGTATAACGGCATCCGTAAATACAGCCCATCCTATTTTGGAATGGCTGAACGGTTCATTTGCTCTAACCGTAAGCGCTGCATTTAATAATAATACACCCTGTTGCGCCCAGTGGGTAAGATTTCCTTTTTTAAGAGGCATTGTTATCCCGATATCCGATTGTATTTCTTTAAAAATATTAATAAGCGAAGGAGGAGGAGTTACGCCATCCTGAACGGAAAAACATAATCCATGCGCCTGTCCGGCGCCGTGATAAGGATCCTGCCCGAGTAAAACCACTTTCACTTTAGCAAAAGGCGTTTGTTCAAACGCGTTAAAAATATGCGGGCCGGGAGGGTATATTGTTTTGCCCGCCATTTTTTCAGTCTTCAAAAAATGAACAATCTGTTCAAAATAAGGCTTGGCAAATTCTTCTTTTAATACCGCTTTCCAGCTTAATTCTATTTTTACATCCATGATCTGCGAATTACAGTTTGGGTGCAAACTAAAAAAAATTATCTTTGCCAACCTAAAAAGGTCCGGTAGCATTCGTCTTTTGGGTATTGGCAAAGAATATATTAAACAGTATTGGTCCGGTAGCTCAGTTGGATAGAGCATCAGCCTTCTAAGCTGAGGGTCATTGGTTCGAATCCAATCCGGATCACAAAAGGGATGCTTACATAGTATCCCTTTTTATGTGCGCCAGGCATGTCGTAACAGCTATAGGGTGCAAGTTCCGAGTACGCCTTAC
>NZ_DATJEB010000060.1:0-5478 GCF_035497235.1 Agriterribacter sp. | reverse complement strand
TTGGGGATGATGTTGTGCATACAAAGCCCAGTAGCGCTCCGTTTGGTCATCGGGCAGCAGCACCCACTGCTGAAAATATTCATCAGCCGCAAATTCTTCTTCCGTAAAGTTGCTGTAATATGCGTTATCCCCTTTCATTACCGGGTTAAGAGAAGATATAAGGAATTGAGATACTCAAACCCGTTAACATATTTTTTACATACATTAACACTTCTTTAGGAAGAATAGTGTTACACTCAATAATTTTAAAGGTAAGACGTATAAGCAAAAAACCTGCAAGTAGCCTTGCAGGTTTTAAATCTCCGGGCGGTTTTATTTTATTGCAATAACCACATTTTTGAAAATTGATTATCTAAGGGAGGTGATAGCGTAGCTACACCTGCATTATAAGCATCCACATTTTGTCCAAGCTCTGCCCCGGGGTAAATGAAACGTAAGGGGAAAGGATAGGTAGTTAATAAGCCATTATTAAAAATATTTGGCAATTGCGTTCTGCGTATATCCAGGTATGCTTCTGAAGCCACCATAAACAAAGCCAGCCATTTCTGATCAGCTATTTTTACCAGTTTCCCGTTATTGTCTCCTGGTAAAGCAATAATCGCCTGGGCAAGGTAAGGATTAATTTTGCTGTCGGGTATGCCCCACCGTTCCATACTTAAGGAAATACCGTTCCGGTAATAAGCATCTGCATCCCCGGAAATCAAACCTTTCACAGCAGCTTCTGCAAGAATAAACTGTACCTCATCGCTGTTCATAATAGTAGCCCTGAGCAAAGGATGTGCATTTTGCCTGAATAACTGAGAAAACCTGGATACTTTAAAGTTGCCGAAAATACCACCATTTGCAATATCGTAATGACCATTGCCATTTAAAAAATCACCGTACATACCTGCAATGAAACCAATATATAGTTTATTGGAATCAAGGAGGTTTGCAGATTGTGCGGCAATATCCGGATTGCTTCTGTTTATATATTCCCAGGTAGATTCATCGGTAAACCCGTTTGCATCAGTGGTTGAAATTTTAACGCCATTCAGGGCCGGGTTACTTGTCCATGGCTTTTCAACCGGCGCTAACCAGATAGGAAGGCGTGGATCATTCAAACTATTTAATTTATCTGCCAGGGTTTTAGCAGGTCTTCTTCTGTCAAACTCCGAATAGTCCCAATTTAACTTTCCTCCTTTCCAGGAGTTGTCTTTTGTGGTTCCAACAAAAGGTATAGCCGCGTTATCATCATTACCAGTAAATATGGGCGTTTCTGCCGGGTTACCCACAATAGCCGTCATTTTCGCACCCACGTCACCTATTTTTTTTGAAGCTCTCATTAATAAGCGCAGCTTTAAAGAATTGGCAAACTTTTGCCATTTTATCTTATCACCGGCATACATCAGATCGTAAGTAGGGGATATATCTTCGGTTCCCTGTTTGATAAGGGTATTCGCTTCATCAAGTTCTGCCAGCAATCCGGTATAAATGTCCTCCTGCTTATCATATTTTGGATAGAGTATCCCTTCCCTTCCTTTAAGGGCTTCTGAATAATAAATATCCCCGTAAAAGTCAGTCATGAATGAAAATAGCAATGATCTGAATATTTTAAAAATCCCTTTATACGCCAGGGAGCCTCTTTTGTCAGCCAATCCTATAGCGCCATCTACCAGTTTAAGAATATTCATAGCTGCATACAAATCATCGGTAGGGTATTTAAAATTCTGGTAATAATTATCTCCTCCCTGGAAGTTTCTTTCCATATACTGTACGGCACCGGGAAGCCTGCTGTTATCATATCCCATACCCTGGTAAAATAATGTGGTTTGTTTTATTACTGATGACAGGAGGAAGGGATCATTCACATCTTCTACCGCATTTAATTGCTGCTGGGCATCGTAACTCCGCAATGCATCCTTGCTGCAGGAAGCAAAGCACGATAGCAGTACCAACGCTCCTAATTTCTTTATAAATGATTTCATATTTTTTTATTAAAAGTGAGATTATTAAAAACCAACTGAAAGTTTGAAACCATACGAACGTATGCTTGGCAATGTGGCCCTTAACACACCCTGGTCTGTGCCTACGCCCTGGAATGCAGATTCGGGGTCTTCGTTACGTCCGGATTTATTCCATTGAAATACATTCCTTCCAATTAAGGATAGTGTTATGCCCTGGATTTTATATTTACTGAGTAATGCATTCGGCAATGTATAGGCAAGAGAAATTTCCCTCAACTTAAAATTTGTGGCGTCATACGTACGGGTGGAAGTAAAGTTCCAGATTACATCCCCATAGCTGTTGGTAGGTATCTGGTAAAATGTATTATTGGGATCAGCGCCATTAACAATATAATCAGCATCGGAAGCATTTGCAGGATCTCCTGTATAATCAGGATTCAGGAAAACACCTTTGGCATAACTGGCATCCTGCAAAGTGTAGGACGCCTGCCCGTCATTATTATTATTGATAGCTTCATACTGGCTTGCGCCCTGTGCAGGCCAGGGATGACCACCCTGGGATGCATCCCTTCCGCCACTCCACCAGGGATTATCCGGCCCTGAACTTATGGTGGTTTGCGTCATACCGTCTGATTCCATGTATTTTTGATTTACCGAAACATATTTGCCACCATAGCGTAAACTGCCTACTAAACTCAATGAAAATTGTTTATACCTTAAAGTAGTGTTCATGCCTAAAATAAAATCAGGATTAAAATTTCCTAATCTTCCACGGTCTCTTTCATCGCCAGAACTTTGAAACTCACCACCGGAGCCATCTAATAAAGGCATTCCTTTATACTTTCCTGATTTAATTCTCAATACAGGTTCTGCTTCATACATGTTTCCTATTTCTTCACCAACCGCTATCCGTACTTTTTCATTTCTGCCATAATCAGCAAAAACATATCCGTTAGGAGCAAATTTGTCTGAGAGACGTGTAATAACCGCCTTGTATTTTGTGAAACTGGCTGAAAGATCCCAGCTAAAGTTTTTTGTTTTAAACGGCGTTATTCCCAAACCCATTTCGAATCCTTTATTCCGTACATCTCCGATGTTTGTTAATATGCCGGAATATCCCGTTCCCTGAACTGTAGGAATATTATCAATCTGATCTTTTTGTTTTTTTACGAAGTAAGTAAAGTCAAAATGTAAACGGTTATTAAACATTCCCAGGTCGAAACCGCCTTCAGTAGTAACGGAGTGTTGTGGTTTAATATCCCTATCCACAAGGCTCGCGTTAATGCTTACCGTTTTGGCAGCTCCCCAGTCACTGGCATCAAAACGATAGGTATCAATACTTCTTCTCCGTAATAATCCATTGCCCACATCCGCCTTAGCGATACGGAATTTTAAAAGATTAATAGTCTCGGGAAGTTTGAAGGTTTCAGAAGCTACCCAGCTCAAAGAGGCAGAAGGATAAAAATAGTTGATCTTCTCTTCCGGTAATACACCATTCCAGTCATTACGTCCTGTTACATCTAAGAAAAGCTGGTTGTTGTATCCGATAGTTGCAGTACCATATACACTGTAGCTTTGTCCTGTTCCCCAGGGTGCATATGGATTGCTATTGGTTAATGTGCCGGGTGCGGCATTATTTAATGTAAATAATGCAGGAGCTGAGAGCCGGCCGGCAGTCATTTCCATGGAGTTATTATTGGAATAAGCATAGTTGGCACCTCCAGAAGCGCCTAATGAAAATTTACCAAAATTATTATTGTAGGTCAGTATCGCATCAGAATTGATAAGCGATGTATTATTATTTCCTGATGCAAATTTTCCCTGGTTATCGGGATCACTCCAGGACATTCTTTGTTCATAATATTCTTTTACATTTTCCATACCCGTTCTCAGGAGAAAAGAGAAATTCCTGGAAAGCTTCCAGTCCAGTTGAATTTTTCCAAAGAAATTATCCCTTGTAAAGCGATGCACATTTTCATAAGCCCACCAATAAGGGTTTCCCAGGTTTACACCTGCCTGGTCGGGTGCATCGGGGCGGTTGTCATTCATAATAGCCCCATTCTGCCTGATACCTTCAAACCCTTTGAGCCAGTAATCGTGCATTTCGGAAAGTGGCTGTAGGCTGGTAGGCCATGCATACAGTAATGTATTTAAAACCGCATCATCTCCGCCTCCCTGTATCCTGGCTTTATTGGGAGCATAGGTGTTGATGTAACTGGTACTTACCGAAATTTTTACATTATCAGTGAGCCGGTATTCTGAATTAAATGATATTGATTTCTGGTTTGTCTTTGTATTGGGCATCACACCTTTATTGTCCATGTTAGACAAGGAGAGGCGGAAAGATCCTTTGTCATAATTGCCCTGAACACTAATATTATTGGTAGTCGTACGTCCTCTTTGCAAATAAGCTTTCACCGGGTTTTCGCCGCTTGAAAACATGGCTTTATTCTCCCATTGCTGTGTTTTTACATTCCAGTAATCTGAAGTTGTAGTTCCATCCAGTTTGGGTCCCCAGGTATCCGTTCCATCCAGCGCCCAGGTATCAGCTCTTGGTCCGGGTCCGTATTCTGTTTGAACCGGAAAAAACTGGAAAGGCATGTCCCAGACATTTGAAAGATTATACGTAACGCCAATGCCTTTTCTGCCACCTTTGCCCGATTTTGTAGTAATCATTATTACGCCGTTGCCACCTTCTTTGCCGTATAGGGCACCTGCGCTACCACCTTTCAAAATGGTGATGTTATCAATATCTTCAGGGTTTAATTGCGAAAGTATATTTCCAAAATCAACATTATCTTTAGTAGTAACTGTTTGCGTACCTACCGGTATGCCATCAATTACATACAAAGGCTGCCCTTTTAAAGCAACATTTCTGTCGGCCAGGGTAGGCAATGCCGTAGTACCTCTTATATTTACCAGTACAGAAGAGGTAGGGTCGCTGCTTACATTGGTAAAATTTACCCCACTCACTTTCCCGTCTAATGATTTCATCAGGTTGATGTTGCCGGCTTTAACCAGGTCTTCTGATTTCACTTCACCCACTGAATAACCAAGTGTTTTTTTATTTCTTGTAATACCCAACGCCGTTACCACCACGCCTTCCAGTTCTTTTGAAACCGGTGTTAAAGCGGCGTTTACCTGCGAACGTCCGCTCAGCGCTATTTCCATAGTATTATAACCAACATAAGTAAATACCAGCACGGCTGAAGCATTAGCAACGTTTATTGAAAAGTTGCCGTTATTGTCGGTTATCGTAGCGTTTGATGTACCTTTTTCAGCTACTGTTACACCGCTTAATGCGCCATTTTCATCTGTTACCTTACCTCTTACTGCAAAGTCTGCAAACTCGGCAGCAGTGGTGATCACCGCAGCGGGAATGGCGAAATTCTGTTCGGTTCTTTTTTGTTTAGCCTGTTTGATGACATACACATCTTTAATTTTTTCAAATCTCAAACCGGCAGCAGAAAGCACTTTATTCAGTGCAACATCGGGATTGCTTTGTTGGGAAGCATCCAGCGCGTCATAATCC
>NZ_DATJEB010000059.1:0-3934 GCF_035497235.1 Agriterribacter sp. | reverse complement strand
TCTATTGGTGAGCCTGGTACACAGCTATCTCTCGACTCTAAACACCGTTCAGGTGGTGCACTATCAGATGATACTGCACAGGGTCTGAACCGTATCGAAGAGTTGTTCGAAGCTCGTCAGCCGAAGGGTCTTGCATATCTTACTGATATTGCGGGTACTGCCAATGTTTGGGAAGAGGGTGATCACTACGTGATTCAAATCAACGCAAGCGATAGTGACCAGGTAGAATTCAAGCTCGGTCCACGTAAGGCACATGTTGCTGGTGGCACAGAAGTAGCTATTGGTGATGTACTGGCAGCCGAAGATGGTGGTGACAATCCAATTGTTTCCCCAATGGCTGGCAAGGTAGAAATCAAGGGCAAGACGATTATCATCGTTCCAACCAGCAAGTCTGTCGTTAAGTACGAAATCCCTGGCTATAAGCAGCTATTTGTTAAGGACGGCGATAAAGTTGTGGCCGGCCAGCGTTTGACCAACGGTTCTATCAACCTCCAGGACCTTATGGCCTTGCAAGGTGTTTAGCCAACTCAGCGTTACATCATGAACGAAATCCTACGTGCAACCGCCCGGTTGAGCGTTTACGTTATGAAAACACCGTGCTTAAAAATCCACCCGGCTTTAAAAGGAAATACACTAAAGGAAAGGTTACAATACCCAACATGCACTTTACAGAAAGCAGGGAACTCTACCTTGCCACTGTGCTTCCACATATCATCACAAAAAAAGAAAAATCAGTCATCATATGCAAATCATGGACACCCGGCGCATTGCAGGTAGACCTGTATTCAGTGACAGGCAAAAAAATAACTAATTTATATACAGGTCAGTTGGGAGATGAAACATTTATGATACACTGGGACGGGAAAGACCCATCGGGCAAAGTAAACTATACGGGAGATTATAAGATACGCTGGACAACAGGGTCAGGATACCGGGAATTTCCTGTTACCATTTTATGAATGAATAGTATTGCAACCGGTGTTGAGATTAGCTTGCAGCGGCGCCTTTCATGGTCCGCGCGGGGGGCGGCATGAACGGCCACATGTGTAGGAACATAAGACCCCGGCGATGTAAGTTTTAAATACTTACACAAACAAAGCACTTATCCGGTTTCTCCGGCCTTCACTCAGCGCTTCTTTTCCACCCGGTGCCCCCCGGCGGGACGATATGTGAAAAAACGCTTTCATAACACCACACAATCCTTTGTGCAATTTCTGCTTTCCTTACATTTGCCACTAAAGCCCGCTCGTATCAGCCAACTCAGTTCCATATTATCTAATCCCATTGAATATCTCAAAGGCGTGGGGCCATTGAGGGGAGACCTGCTTAAAAAAGAGCTGAACATTTTTACTTTCAACGACCTGCTGGAACATTTTCCTTACCGGCATATTGATAAAACGGAAATAAAAAAGATCGGCGATATTACAC
This sequence comes from Agriterribacter sp., assembly GCF_035497235.1. GTDB lineage: Bacteria > Bacteroidota > Bacteroidia > Chitinophagales > Chitinophagaceae > Agriterribacter. The sequence goes on along the minus strand of NZ_DATJEB010000059.1, from coordinate 2,506 downwards.
CGGCTGCGGATTTTATCCAGGTGGCCGGTAAAATTGTTTCCTGTGAAATGATGGGTGAAAAAAGAGGAAAGCGCCTGGTAGCCGAATTAAGAGATGATACGGGATCGCTGGAACTTACCTGGTTCCAGGGTATAAACTGGATACAAAAAAATATACAGGTGGGCCAATCCTACCTGGTTTTCGGAAAGCTGTCTTACTTCATGGGCAGTCCCCAGATCACCCATCCCGAAACAGAGCTGTTTACACCCGAAAAAAAAGACGGTAAAAATTATTTCGAACCCGTTTATCCCGCCACGGAAAAATTAAAAGTACGGGGGCTCAACGGCAGGCAAATAGGCAAGCTGGTGCAAACGCTTATTGAACTGCTGCATGAAAAGGATATACCGGAAAATATTCCGGATACTATTATAAAGCAGTTGCAGCTTTTGCCCCGGTACGATGCCTATATGCATATTCATTTTCCGGCTAATACCGAAATGCATGAGAAGGCCCTGACACGGCTAAAATTTGAAGAATTTTTCCTGGCCCAGGTCCGGCTCGGACTGATCCGCTTCGGCCGCCACCGCTATTCTAAAGGCATTGTATTCAGCCGGGTAGGCGAATTATTTCATACCTTTTATAAAAATCATCTCCCCTTTGAATTAACCGGTGCCCAAAAAAGAGTATTGAAAGAGATCAGGCAGGATACGGCAAAAGGATTTCAGATGAACCGCCTGCTTCAGGGTGATGTAGGCAGCGGTAAAACCATTGTGGCCCTGCTTTGTATGCTGCTGGCCGCCGATAATGGCTACCAGAGTTGTATGATGGCGCCTACCGGGATACTGGCACAGCAGCATTACGACAGCCTCACAGCGCTTTTAAAAGGCATGCCTGTAGAAACGGGCTTGCTTACCGGCTCTACAAAAAAAGCCATGCGAAAAGAACTGTTAGCCAAAGCTGCCAACGGGAGCCTTCATATACTAACAGGTACGCATGCCCTCATTGAAGACCAGGTACAGTTTAATAAACTGGGGTTTGCGGTGGTAGACGAACAGCATCGTTTTGGCGTGGCGCAAAGAGCAAAGCTGTGGGAGAAAGGCGAAGTTCCGCCGCATGTGCTGGTAATGACGGCAACGCCTATCCCAAGAACCCTGGCTATGACGGCCTATGGCGATCTGGATTACAGCATCATGGATGAACTCCCCCCGGGAAGAATACCCATTACTACCGTTCACCGCTATGAAACCGCAAGATCGCAGGTAATGGATTTTATAAAAGCCGAAATACAAAAAGGCAGGCAGGCGTATATCATTTTTCCGCTGATAGAAGAAAGTGAAAAAATGAATTATGAAAACCTGATGAAAGGTTATGAAAATGTGAAAGCTTATTTCCCTGAACCGAAATACTGGATAAGCATGGTACACGGGAAAATGAATGCAGACCAGAAAGATGCCAACATGCAACGTTTTATACAAAAGGATACTCAGATCATGGTATCTACCACCGTTATTGAAGTGGGGGTAAACGTTCCTAATGCAACCGTTATGGTTATTGAAAGCGCCGAAAAATTCGGGTTATCGCAACTGCACCAGTTGCGTGGAAGAGTAGGCAGAGGCGGAGAGAAAAGTTATTGCATTTTACTTACCGGCAATAAGTTAAGTGCCGATGCACGGGAACGGCTGAAAATGATGTGTGCCACCAATGATGGTTTTGCCATAGCCGAAAAAGATCTTGAAATACGCGGGCCCGGCGATATTGAGGGTACCCGCCAAAGCGGAATGCTCAATTTTAAATTAGCAAGTATTGTGCAGGATAAACATTTGTTAGATTTAGCCAAACAATATGCTGAAAACTTATTAAATGAAGATCCCGAACTGGGTTTAGCAGTTAACCTGAAGTTAAAAAACTATCTTCAGCAGCAAAAAGGACAAACCCTATGGAGTAAGATATCGTAAATCTGTAATTAAGGGTAAATTCGCGTTATAAATCTGTACACATTTAATAAGAAACTACCATTGACATCTAAATCCCACATATTTCTTGCCTGGTTATTATGTAGTGTGCTGGCGGCTTCGGCCCAGCAGGCCGTAGAGTTTACGGAAAACAGGGGGCAGTGGAATAACAGCGTTTTATTCAGGGGGGAAATCAATAATGGAGGCTTTTTTCTTCAGCGAAACGGGTTTACCGTGTTACTGCATAACGAAAATGATATGCAACAGCTTGCTGAACAAATTCATGGACATGCGGCTGAAGGACAAACAGACCACAGCACCAGCAAAAGAACCGCCCACCCCCGCCCCGGCCAGGGAAATCAACCCGGTTCCGGCGGGGATATCATTTTGCGCTCCCATGCGTATACGATGCGCTTTGCGGGAGCTGATACCAATGCAGCAGTGATGGGTGAAAAGCCGGTTAGCTCCTATGAAAATTATCTTACCGGCAATGATCCTGCTCAATGGGCGGCCAATTGCAAAATATTCCAGGCGGTTACTTACAAAAACATCTATCCCAATATTGATGTGCGGTA
>NZ_DATJEB010000058.1:0-126879 GCF_035497235.1 Agriterribacter sp. | reverse complement strand
TTAGTTGTTACAAATTGCGAAACTTATTGTTATCGCACTATAAAACTAACCTGCCTTTCGCAGGCAGGATTGGCGGCGCAGCATTTTTGGTGCTGCATGACCGCAACAACTGCACTATGCTTTTCTTACATAATTACTTCGTACAGCAACGCTTCGTATAGCAACGTTGTGAAATTATTAATTATTCTATTCCTTAATACCCGGGAAAGTTATACTGTATGCTGGATATTGAACTTTTTGGTAATGATAAAAACAATGAATGGCTTATCCGGAACTTTGAAGCATACCGGTTTACAGGTTCTTCCCTGGCAGATAAGTTTATTCCCCGTCCTGATATTTCCATCATTTTTCATTTCAGAGACTGTCCTTTGATTTCAGGTGAAACTTCCCTGAAATTAGAGCCCTTTTTCGTAGCGCCTATTATTCCCAGGGCTATCACGCTACAATTCAGGGGCAATATGGACACATTGGCGGTAAGCTGCAAAGCAACTGTTTTCTCACAGCTATTTAAATTGGATATGTCTCCCGTTTCAAAACGAAGCATCAATCTCCCTCAGCATATCTTTTTCCCGGCTTGGAAAGCAATGGCAAATCTTAATACCACGAATAAGCGAATGGCTTACTTTTCCGGCTTTATAAATTCAGTGCAGCAAACGCCTTACAGACCTGATGCTATAGATATGCTTTACGATAAGATACTGGAAAAGAGCATTACATATCCCCTGAAAGAAATTATGCAGGAATGTTTTGCTAGCAAAAGCACTTTACTCCGGAAATTCATTAAGCGTACGGGAGTAAGCCCTAAAACACTGGCACGCGTGGTGCGGTTAAATTACCTGTGGACAAAAATAAGGGATGAAAATGCCGTGGATTATCAGGAATTGATTTTTGACGGCAACTATTTTGATCAATCCCATTTTATAAATGATTTTAAAGCCATGGTTGGCGAAACTCCGGGCTATTTTTTTAATCGCAATCTGAATATTGTAAAAATGTTTTCGGGTAAGCCTGCCGGCAAAATATAAAATTGAGACTTTTTTCCAATCAAAGGGTTTTATTCCTGTTTATCTTGGCGCGGAACTACAGGTAATACAATCATTATAAACCCGGTGAAATACAATGAAAAAATATTCCTGCTTACTATCCTTAATTACTTTTGCGCTCTTCATCAGCCAGGATGCCAAAGCGCAAATTTTGAATAAAATCAAAAAGAGAGCAGCAGAAACCGCGGAAAATAAGGTGTTGGACAAGGCTGCTGACGCTACAGAAAAAACAATAGATAACGCTACGGAAGGTGTGAAGGGTAAGAAAAAAGACGAAAAGCATATTAAAAAGAAGACCGGCGACAACAGCGGGGACGATGGTGAAAACGCGACTGTTGCCATTAGTGCAAAATCCGACACAGGATCTTTAATATTATATTCCAATTATGATTTTGTTCCGGGCGACAAGCTCATTTATTTTTACGATATGGCCGGTGAAACCGATGCTGAAATACCCGGCCGCATGCTGCTCAACTCCGGCAATGCGGAAATACAAACCTATAAGGGCGAAAAAGTATTGGTTGCGCCTGCCGGGGGAGAACCCTATATGATGCCCTATATGAAAGAGAATGTTTACCTGCCCGAACAGTTTACCTTAGAGTTTGATGTGCTGTCAAACGGGATCAGCAATACAGACGGTGCTCAAATCACCCTTTATTTCCGCGAAAAGGAAGAAGCAGGCAAAGGTTCGGCAACTGCTCCCATCAGGGTATCGCTTAGTGCCATTTCAGGAGATGAGGGTCAGCCTGGTTATGGTTTTGAAGTGTACAGGGAAAACGGATCTTCTGTGGGAGGGTTTCGAAATTTTCCGGAGGCAGCCGTAAACCCTGCCCAGAACAACTGGCGGCATGTTGCCATCTATGTCAACAAAAATATCGGCAAGCTGTATGTAGACCAGCACCGGCTTGCTGTGCTTAACCAGGTTGAACCGGGCAGAGCAAATATGGTGGAGATTGAAGTAAGCAATAGTGAAAATCCGGTTTTGTTCAGGAATTTCCGTATAGCCGCAGGTGGCGCTGATTCGTATAATAAAGTTATTACGGAAGGGAAATTCATTGCTTACGGTATTCAGTTTGATGTGAATAAAGCAATCCTGAAACCCGAATCTATGGGTACCATCAACGAATTTGTGAAGATGATGAAAGAAAATACCGGCCTCAAATTTGAAATAGGTGGGCACACCGACAGCGATGGAACGGCAGAACGGAACAATATACTCTCACAGGAACGCGCAGATGCCGTAAAAAAACAAATGGTTGGCATGGGTATAGATGGAGTTCGGTTAAGCACCAAAGGATATGGCCCGTTAAAACCGATAGCTAACAACAGTTCTGCCGAGAACAAGGGTAAAAACCGCCGCGTAGAATTTGTGAAGCAATAGTTATCCTGCTTACCCAATCGTAATATTGCCGTGCCGGAGTCAGAGGCTGCGTATATTGGCATTTGCAGCAGCGTTCCTGCGTGCGGTAAAGGGAACTTCGTCCGGGAGCACCTCCGCATCAAACCCGTAATCTTTTAAAAGCGCAATGATGAGTGCAGGCTGTATTAGGTCTGAAGTGCATTTCACACGAAGGATACAGTCGCCATCCTGCAGGTCAAAATTGGCCTGGTAATGGAGAAATGATTGTTGTATGCGTTCAATCAGTATACCGGCATCATGCCGGTTGTAAACATTGGTTTTAAACACTTCTATCATTTGTTATGCAGGATTGATTAACATTAAACTGAACCGGCGTGGTAACTATGCCATTGCAGGTTTACGCCTTACCGTATCTTTTAATCTTTTATGATGGCAGTACAAACCTACATTCCATCAATAAACTATAGCGGGGGCAGATACGGCAATTTAAGGGGTTGATTACGACAAAAGAATGTTTTATTTTTAGGATATGAAACACATATCCATACTGGTTCCGTTAGGGCATAGCAGCCTGCCTAACATTGACGGTACACACCAGGTACTTTCCGAAGCGAACGGCTTTCTTGCTGCTATGGGCAGGGAACCCCTGTTTACCATCAGGCTGGTAGGTCTTTCTAAGGAAACTACCCAGCGTAACGGACTGTACACGATATGCCCCGATTGTTTGATTGGGGAAGTAACCAAAACAGACCTTATCATTATACCCGCCATGCACGGCGACCTGGAAAAGGCGATAGAGCTCAACAAAGCCTTTATCCCCTGGATTATACAGCAACACAGCGGGGGGGCGCAACTTGCCAGCTTTTGTATAGGCTCCTTTTTTCTTGCCGCTACCGGTTTGTTAAAGGGGAAGCAATGCGCAACACACTGGCAATTGGCCAATCAATTCCGGAACATGTTTCCTGATGTACACCTGGTAGATGATAAAATTATGACCGAAGCCGATGGCATTTATACCAGTGGCGGCGCTTATTCTTTTTTAAACCTGCTGGTATACCTGATAGAAAGATATGCCGGACGCGATGTGGCTATACTCGTTGCCAAAGCGTTTATGATTGATATAGACCGCTTCAGCCAGTCGCCTTTTATTATTTTCCAGGGACAAAAAGCGCACCAGGACGAGCCGGTAAAAAAAGCGCAGGAGTTCATTGAACAAAATTTTGAAGAAAAAATAACCGTAGACCAGTTAGCCTCCATGTTCGCCCTTGGCCGCAGAAGCCTGGAGCGCCGGTTTAAAAAAGCTACCAGCAATACCGTTACGGAGTATATACAAAGAGTAAAAATTGAAGCGGCTAAAAAAGACCTGGAAGCCGGGCGTAAGAATATTAATGAAGTGATGTATGAAGTGGGTTACAACGATGTGAAAGCATTCAGAACAACATTCCGGAAGGTTACCGGACTGTCGCCTGTTGAGTATAAAAATAAATACAGTAAAGAGATATTAACGGCATAGGTCACTTTGTTGGCGGCTCGTTGTTTTTTCATTTGCCGGTTCATAGTAAAGAATTACAGCACCTCCACTGAAAGTTGTTGTATTTATGAGTTTAAGAATAGTTCTGTTGTTAATGTTTTTAAATAATGGCAAACTACTTCCTGCAATAACAGGATGAATACAAAGTTGATATTCGTTTATCAAATTAAGTTTTGTCAAAGCTACAATCAAACCCGAACTGCCAACGAAAATGTCTTTACCTGATTGCAGCAATTAGCTTTCTCATATTTCCTCATATTTCGTTTTTTACTCGTCTGTCTGTTTTATTCCGGTCGTCCTGGAATGACCGCTAACGCCTTGATTGTTACTATGAATCAGCCCGGTATTATTCCGGCATACAGCATACAGCTCCGGTACGGTGGCCGTTTAAATGTTAGTTCTGTTTTATGGCATTGGGGTCCATATAAATGGTTTCCCACAGGTGCCCGTCCAGGTCCTGGAAACCGTGTCCGTACATCCAGCCCTGGTCCTGCTTTTTATGAGGAACCGTTGCGCCGGCTTTTAGCGCTTTGCTCACCAGTTCATCTACTTCTTCACGGCTGCCGGCAGATAAGGCCAGTATGGTTTCCGTAGTTTTGCTGGCATCGGCAACCTGTTTATTCGTAAATGTTTTAAAGAAACGCTCTACCAGCAACATTACAAATATGTCTTCACTCACGATCATGCATGCCCCCCGGTCGTTGGTAAAATGCGTATTAAAGCTGAACCCCAGTTGTGTAAAAAAATCTTTAGACCGGCTGAGGTCTTTAACAGGCAGGTTCACGAATATTTTTGTTGACATGGTGGGTTTGTTTTAATTATATTTTCATTGCCGGGTAACCTAAAAGTCTCCGTCATAGCGCAATCTGCCCGATACAATTGGCTTTGCGGTAAGTACAGAAGGCAATGAGATCACAATGTGTCATCTTCATGCCCGGCATCATTTCAAAGGATGCGTCTAATTTTTCATTATCCGCTTTCATCAGCAATACCTCCAATGACATGCGCAAAAAACGTTGTTTGCATATCATACAGCACAACAATAGAAAACATGCGGTGGCTAACTGTTTTTGTTTCCATATTTATTTTTGTTTTATAAAATGATCTGCGCATTCCATTTAATGTGCCTGAATTTTTTTATTCCGGCGTTCTCTCTTCGTGGCATCGCCTGTTGCGGCGCTCCATTCGGGGTGCTGTTCGCTATTGTTCAAAATGCACCTGCCGGCATGGGTTTAAAATTCAGTATAGAACAACAAACCTAATACCATTAAAGGATTTTGTTAGGGTGTAAATACGGCAATTGAGGGGGCTGGCTGCGACAGACTATTTACCTGGCTTGCTGTTGCTGGCGCTGCCTGGCAGCATTTTATTTTTCCAAAAGCTATTAGATGTTAAAATAAATTTCTATATTTCTAAGGTTTTTTTTATACACTATAAACTCAACTATTATGAAAAACTATTCAATAGTTTTTTGTTTTGTATGCATTTCATGCATACTTGTTTTTACGCAATGCAGTGAAAACAAGCGTGAGCCTCAAACCGTTGAGGCAGCGCCTCCCCAGGCAACAAATTTTGGCGGCTATGCAAGCCAGGAAGAATGGGGTCAGCATCTTGTTACCATTGGCGGCTGTAATGATTGTCACACGCCCAAAAAAATGACAGATCACGGCCCCGACTTTGACAGCGCTTTGTTACTATCCGGTCATCCGGCCCAATCACCTCCTCATCCGGATGTTAATCGTAAAGAAATGGAAATGAAAGGACTTATAGTAACCAACGATTTAACGGTATGGGCAGGTCCCTGGGGCGTTTCATATACGGCTAACCTCACTTCCGATTCTACGGGTATTGGCAATTGGAAAGAAGAACAGTTCATTTACGCTTTAAGATATGGAAAACTGAAAGGATTACCCGGCTCCAGATCCTTATTGCCGCCAATGCCATGGAATGCAACTAAAGAAATGACCGATGGTGAACTGAAAGCTGTTTTTGCTTTTTTGAAAGCTACAAAACCCATACACAATATTGTTCCCGCACCCCTTCCACCAATAGCCGCAGTTCATTAAACAATATGTAATCAAAAAATGAGGCTGTCTCAAAAGGGCCGGTATAGAAGATTATGCCGCCGGGTAGGCAAGCGGGAGAAACTCCCGCTTGCCTACCCGGCAACTTCGTGGCAAAATATTACTTTTTAGACAACCCCATCTGCAGAAGACACTATTGCTTAAAACGGCTAACTACTATTGCCTGTTCACACATCAGCCGCGGCAATATTCCGCAGTAGTTATGCTATGGGTATACGTTGTGCATTTTCCGAAAGCCAGGTTTCAAACGATTTTAATTCAGGGTTTAGTTCCCTTGAAAATTTTACGTCCCTGACGCTGTTGCAAACGTCATCAAAATCGCGGTAAAACTGAAACATGTTTCCCAGGTCATCGGCTCCCGGAAAGCCAAACGCACGGTAGGTTTCGGGGGTTACATTGTTATAGCCAACTTCCTGCCCCAAAACTTTTGTAAGGGCTTTGGCCATTTCATTGCCGGTAAGCTGTTCACCGGCAATACCAACCGTTTTACCCAGTAAAGATTTTCCTTTCTTAAAAATACCATAAGCGCATTTCCCAATATCTTCAGCAGCGATACCCGCCATTTTTTTATCGTCCATTGGAAAAGTAATATACAGTTTACCATCCGGGCCTTTTTTAGGGCCGCTGCCAAAATAAATAAAGTTATCCCAGTAAAAAGAAGCCCTCATAAAAGTAACCGGCAGATCTTCATTTATAAATAACTGGTCGGCTTCGCCTTTCGCGTCAAAATGCGGTACTTTATATTTGCCCTGCAGGGTAGGCATCCTGTTATCGTTTAGCGGAACCCATTTACGCGTATCTTCCAGCGTTGACCATATTACATGTTTTAAGCCGGTGGCATGAGCGGCATGAGCAAAATTTTTGGCCTGCTCATATTCTTTTTCGGGCGAAAAATGATCCCAGAAAAAAGTTACAAAATAAGCACCATAAGCTCCATTTAATACTTTTTTAATGCTTTCCACATCATTAATATCGGCAGTCACTACTTCCGCCCCCAATGCGGCGAGTGCTTTAGCCTTATCGGAGCTGGTATCTCTTGTTACGGCCCTAACGGCAAATTCACTGTTTTTGTCGTTTAATATGGCGTAAGCAAGTCCGCCACCCTGCGCACCGGTTGCTCCAAATACAGCAATAATTTTTTTAGACATAAAAAATATTTTCTTTAAAGTTACATCACTAATAGCACAAATTATGGCTTAGCCTTGGGTGGATGCAGTCAGCATTCTTTTTATATAAACAAATAGTGACCCTGTTACGGATTCAGCGGAACGAGGTTTGCCTAAGCTTCTGCTGAAATATCTTCGCTACTGGCAATATGGAGTCTTCCGCCTGTGGCAACGGGTGTTTTTGCAGGTTCCGGGGTTTCTTTAATGATGAGCGGGCCTTATTGTGTTATTATCAATACATCTGCAAATAGCGCTGGTTAATAAAATGCCACATTAGGGCAGAAGCCCTGAAGAGTGCGACGCAATTGGATTTCATAGTAGTACTGTAGCTGGGTACATAAAAATCAGTATGCAAAAGAAGATTCCGGTTCATTTGGGAAAACGGGTTATAATATAAAAAACAGGGTTGCTGCGCAACCATCGGGCAATAAACTCCGTAATATAGTATTAATAAAGTTTACCGCGGTTTGGAACAATTGTTATATCTGGTAAGAGGCTGTGCTGCCAATGATGCAAAATGTCAGAAGATTTTTTACGAAAAATACCTGGGATTTGCATTGAAAACGGTATACCGTTACCTGAGCAGCTATGAAGCGGCAGCCGAAGTTACCAACGATGCTTTTGTAAAAATATTCAGGGCGTTTGGCAAGTTCGAATATGCACGTGCCGCTAATATTGAAAGCTTGCTAATGGCCTGGATACGCAGGATTGTGATTAATACGGCCATAGATCATATACGGGTAAACCAGGCGCAAAGAAAGTATCAGCCCATTAGTGAAGATGCATGGTATGATCCGGAAGCGGAAGTAAGATCGGATGACCAGTTGCTGTATAAAGAAATCATTGAGCTGGTAAGAAAACTAAGTCCCGCGTACAGGGCCGTGTTCAACATGTATGTAATTGACGGGTATTCGCACCAGGAAATCGGGAAGATACTGGGCATATCTGTTGGTACATCAAAATCGAACCTTGCCCGGGCGAGGGCATTTTTGCAAAAATACCTTGTAAAAGATAATAAGGATAATGTGTTATGTTTTACCTGAAGAACGATGATATGGAAGCGCTTTTCCGTAAAGCCGCGGAAAACTATGAGGTGGATACCCAAAAGGCGTCTGACTGGGAAAGGGTGCATGCCGCTTTACGCGGCGATCAAAATTTACCGGAAGCAGGTAAGAAGAAGAAAAAGCGCCGCTTTATTTTCTGGTGGTTCCTGCTGTTCCCTGCAGGGTGGATGGCGCATAATACCTGGGTCAGGGATTTTAATCAGCATTCATTCAAAAATGCGGATCCGGTTATTTACCGGCAGCCCGGCGCCGCTGCGCGCATTCAGCCTGTTGTCCCGGGTGAAAGCATTGCTTTTACCGATGCGGAAAAAAAGGAGAACATAGGAGCAGGTAAAGTCACCGGAAAGAAAGCGGGTAATGGCAACTCTTTGATAACAGTACGGCCGGGGAATGCGCATTTAAGGGGTAAATTGGGAAATATGCAGGACAAAGCGGGAGCGTCATTAAAGGGTTTGTTTTATGCGCCTGCTTTGCTTCTGCAAAAAGCGGGGAACGGGAATTGGGTGCTGCCTGCACTGACAGTAGAAAAACAAATGATGCGAAGTACCATTCCCCTGAATAATGATAATGATAAGGCTCAGCAGGAACCCGCAACAAAGGAGGAGGTGAAACCGCCTGCCGCTAAAAACCACTATTTCTATATACAGGCATTGGTTTCACCCGATATAAGTACGGTTAAGTTTCAAAAAGCATCGGGTTTGGGTTACAGTGGCGGCTTATTGCTGGGCTACCGGATCAGCAAACGGTGGAATGTGGAAGCCGGGGCATTATGGGAAAAGAAATTATACTATACTAAAGGTGAATATTTTGATAAGTCAAAACTGGGTCAATACTGGAACAATGCTGAAATTTATTCGGTTAACGGCAATTGCCATATGATCACTATCCCGGTTAATGTTCGATATAATTTCAGTGCCGGTAAAAAGAACAACTGGTTCATTACAGGCGGCATGTCTTCTTATTTGATGAATAAAGAATATTACGATTACACGTATGAATATTATGGAAATGTGCATACAAAGGGGTATACCTACAAAGAAAATTCACAAGCCTGGATGGCAGCTATAAACCTGGGTGCGGGATATGAACGCAAAATTGGAAAATCCTTTCAGTTTCGTGTGGAACCTTATTTCAGGCTGCCTGTTTCCGGTATGGGTAAGGGTAATCTTTCACTAAACAGTGGTGGTATATTTATAGGTATCGGGAAAAGATTCCATTAATCATAACAGTAGTATTACAGGGATATGCGAAAAAAAATAATACTTTTTTTGGCACTGGTAATCGTATGTCTTGCCTTTGCCTGGTACTGGTATAATAAGCCGCGGGAAGGCATTGCCGGTAAGCACACGCAACTGTCTGTGAGCGCGGCACTTTTGTATGAAGGGTTTCATGCTGATGAGGCTGCGGCAAATGAAAGGTTTTTAAACAAGGTGATTGAAGTTAAGGGAAAGGTGGGCGACATTATTCTGAATGGCAATGACGCGGTGGTAATGCTGGATATACAACCGGAAGGGAGTGGTATAAGCTGCTTTTTTTCACCCGCATCGGCATTAACAGATAGTCACATAAAAAAAGGAATGGAAGTAGTAGTGAAAGGGAAGTGTACTGGCTTTAATATGGATGTTAATTTAACCGATTGCATCATTATTTTATAAAAATTCAGGCGTATTATGATCCGTAGTCTTCTATATATATGGGTGCTGATTCTTTTTATTTTGGCTCTGGGTAGCTGTTCCAAAGCATCAGAAGATATGCTGATGACAGTACAGCAATGCGATACCAGCGGCATGAAATACAGTGCAGATGTTTTACCCATTATTACAACCAACTGTTATTCCTGTCATGCCAATGGTATCGTTAACGGCGATGTTAGTTTAGATGGCTATGCTAACCTGAAAACGCAGGCCGATAACGGCAACCTCGCGGGAGTAATTACCCATACCGGCGGCTATCCTCCCATGCCGGATAACGGTGGTAAGCTGTCTGACTGCGAGATCAATAAAATAAAAGCGTGGATAAAAGGAGGAGCGAAAGAGGATTAGAGGTGTGAGGTATCAGGTATCAGCAGTCAGCTATCAGGCGAGTAACCACTAATGATGGGATGAATACTCCTTCTTTGTACTGCTGATTGCTGACAACTAATTGCTGACAGCTTTATGGGGTATGGGATGTAAGGTGAAATGGACATTCTAAAAAAATCAGTGAATGAAGAAGTTTATATTTTGTATCGGTTGCTGCGTACTGGTGATTTCAGCGGCATCAGCACAGGTGTATATTACCAGGACGGGTGTTATTCAGTTCTTTTCAAAAACACCCCTGGAAGATATTAAGGCGGAGAATAAGCAGGTTTACGCCGCTGTTGATCTTTCCGGAAAAACGATGGCCTTTTCCATGCTCATGAAAAGTTTTTTATTCAGGAAGGAACTGATGCAGGAGCACTTTAATGAAAATTATGTGGAGAGCGACCGGTATCCCAAAGCTATTTTTAAAGGAACATTTACCGGTGATGTTGATCCGCAAAAGCCGCAGGTATACCCTATTCAGGTGCAGGGGGTAATTACATTACACGGCGTGGAGAAATCCATTAACACACCCGCCACGCTTGAGATCACTGCGGAGGGGTTAACGGGTACTGCACGGTTTAGTCTTTTACCGCAGGATTTTGCTATTACCATTCCGGGTATTGTAAGAGATAAGATCGCCAGGCAAATTGATGTGCAGGTAAAGGTTGACTGCAAACCTGTAAAATGAATTGCAGGAAACACCCGCGTAAAACATTAAAAATATACGGATGAAATATTATGCATTGTTCTTCTTTTTATGTACCGGCTTTGGTAAGATAGCAACGGCGCAGGATTCCAGTTTGCTGCATATGCTGGAAGATTCCATGATGGTGAATAAACAGGTTGGCCATGTTACGGGAACGTTTAAAGGCACGCACATCATCAACACCCAATCTGTGGAAACACCGGCAAAGGGCGTACTGCTGTTTATGATCATGCACCGGTTTGGAAAAATAAATGAAGGTGGGTACGCATTCTTTGGACTGGATAATGCTACCATGCGCATGGGGTTCGATTACGGCCTTACCGATGAGCTAACGGCAGGCGTGGGACGAAGTACTTTTCAGAAAACCTACGATGGATACCTGAAAGGTAAGGTATTGCAACAATCAGAAGGGCCGGGGAGGCATATTCCGCTTTCGGTAACAGCGCTGGCGGGTATAGCCTATACATCGTTGAAATATAGCGATAAGCCTTATCTCAATGCAAAGTACCGTACCAGCTACACGCTGCAGTTGCTGGCAGCGCGAAAGTTTACCCGTAATTTGTCGCTGCAATTGTCGCCCGCCTGGCTGCATTATAACCTGGTGCCTGCCGCCACCGACAAAAATGATGTGTTTGTGCTGGGGATGGGCGGAAGAATGAAGATCACGAAACGTTCGAGTATTAACATTGAGTACAATTATATGCCGGGTAACCAGGTCAATTCATTCAAGGTATACAATTCTCTTTCAGCCGGCTTTGATATTGAAACCGGGGGGCATGTTTTCCAGGTGCATGTAACCAACTCCCAGGGTATGGTTGAGCCTCTGTTCCTTGGCCGTACTACGGGAAGCTGGGGTAAGGGCGATATTTATTTTGGGTTCAATATTTCACGTTCTTTCAATCTTGCTAAGAAACGTTAATTCTTCATCATAAAAAAAATTATATGGAACGAAGGGATTTTCTTCATGATATCAGCCAGCTAACCGTTGCCGTATGCGCGGGAAGCTTATTAGCAGCCTGCTCCAAATCTTCCGATAATAATGCCACACCTGATCCCGGCGGCGGTGGAGGGGGAAACGCTTTAATTACCGCTAATCTTACTTCTGAACTTACGGCAGTAGGCAGTTCAAAAACCAGCGGCAGTGTTATTGTTATCAGAACGGCTGCCGGCAATGCAGCAGCCTCTTTTGTGGCTTTAAGCCTTATTTGTACACATCAGCAATGTACGGTAAATTATATAGGCGACAACGGGTTTAAATGCCCTTGCCATGGCAGTGAATACAGTGTCAGCGGAGCGGTAACCATGGGCCCGGCACCGGCTCCTTTAAAGAAATATACCGTTAAGGTTAGTGGTAATACGCTTACGGTTAGTTAGGGGCAGGATATAAGTTACAAGTTGCAGGGTACAAGTTACAGGGTACGGGGTGCAATTATCAAGTTGCAGTAGACAACCTGATACCTGATACCCGACACCCTCCTTCACGGTTGCACCTGCTTATACAATCCCAATTCCGAGAGCGTAGGGTTTAATCTTGATGACAGGATACGAAGCCTTACTTTTTTTGCCGTTACCGGGTCGAAGCGGATCAGTCGCTTATACCCCACCGTTGTGCCGGTGGCAATGGTTTTCCATTCATTTCCTTCCTGGTATTCCAGTACAAACTTTTCAATACGCTGGCCGATGGTAATATTTTCCTGTAACAACAGCACATCAAAGGTTTTGCTTCCTTTAAGGTTCAGCTCAATTACGGCCGTGGTATCCTTTCTTTTTGTAATCCAGTAGGTATCGTAATCCCCATCAAGCATATGTTTTCCGCTTTTGCCTATGTTTGTGCCCGCGCCATTGGCCAGGTTAACGGCAAAGGTTCCGGCAATCATTTTCCTCCACGCTACCAGGTTGGCTACATCATTTTTGTGTATCACGCCCTGCTTATCCGGGGGAATATTCAGCAGTAGAACGCCGTTCCTCCCTACCGAACTATAATATATGTCCTGGAGTTTTTTAGGCGTCTTTACTTTATCGTCTTCCTTTGCATGGTAAAACCAGCCCGGCCGTATAGATACATCTGTTTCGGCGGGGTACCATACCAGCCCTTTTGCATTTAATATTTTTTCACGACTGCCCAAATCGTTGCCCGTCATATCGCCCTGGGGTTTAAAAACAAGATCGCGCTGTGATCCGGATGCAATTTCCGCCTGATCCAAATTATTGGCAGGCACCACACTCCATTCCGTTTCCCTGCCATACCCGCTTTCAGTACCTACCCACCTTACATCCGGCCCCATAATGGCGATAGTGGCGGCAGGTTGTAGATTACGAATCAGTTGATACCACCTTTCAAAATCATATACCTGTTTTTTCCCGTTAGGGCCCTCGCCATTGGCGCCATCGAACCATACTTCATCCACGCGGCCGTAGCGGGTGAGCAATTCCGTAAGTTGCGCAACAAAAAAATCATTGTAGGCATCTGTTCCGTATACCGAAGCATTCCTGTCCCAGGGTGATACATAAATACCAAACCCAATGCCGTAGGCGCGGCAGGCACCGGCTACTTCCTTTACCACATCCCCTTTACCCGCTTTCCAGGGGCTGGCTGCTACCGAATGATTTGTAGTTGCTGTAGGCCATAAGCAAAATCCATCGTGGTGTTTTGCGGTAATGATCACCTGTTTAATGCCGGCGTTCTTGGCGGCCAGCACCCACTGCTTCGCGTCTAATGCCGTGGGATTAAAAATTTGAGGGTCTTCCGTTCCATCGCCCCATTCTTTATCGGTAAATGTGTTTATTCCAAAATGGAAAAAAGCGGTTAGCTCCAGTTGCTGCCACCGCAACTGGCGTGGCGAAGGTGTTACATTCGCCGCTTTGGCAATAATATCTTTTTCCGTATCGCCGGGTTGTATCAGCACATAATTTTCTTTTGCCTCCTGTCCAAAAGCTATATGGCACAATAGTATAAATGCTAAAGCTATCAGGTTGTTCTTATTCATTTTGCCGCGTATAAGGTGATTTTGTATGTAATTACAATTGCTATTATTATTGTTCAGGCTATTTTCCGTTTATTATTTGTTTCGCGTCCTCATCTTCATATTGTACTATCAATGCATTAAGCCGGGATTTCAACTGCTGTGTAATTTTTTCATATCCCTTTTTACCATACAGGTTATGCATATCGTGCGGATCTTTTTGCAGGTCGTACAGTTCCCAGCTATCTACTCTTTTATAAAAACGGATGAGCTTATATTTTTTTGTTTGCACACCAAAATGAGGCGATACGGCATGTTCTCCATTTTCATAATAGTGATAATACATCGCCTCCCGGCCTTTTTCTTTTTTACCGGTTAGCAAAGGCAGTATGGATTTGCCCTGTATGTCATCCGGAATAGCTACTCCGGCGGCAGCTAAGCAGGTAGGCGCAATATCAAGGTTCATTACATATTCGTTCAGCTTTGTACCCGGCTTAATTACGCCGGGGTACCGCATCATTATCGGCGTTCTGAACGACTCTTCATACATGAAGCGTTTATCAAACCAGCCATGTTCACCCATATAAAATCCCTGGTCGGATAAATATATTATTATGGTATTATTAGCCAATTGATGCTGGTCCAAATAATCTAATGTGCGTCCTATATTCCTGTCTAATGAGGCTGCTGTGCTCAGGTAGTCTTTCATATAACGCTGATATTTCCATTCTGTTAGTGCTTTACCCGAGAGGTTGCGGACTTTGAAATCTTCATAAATGGGTTGGTAACAGGCATCAAATTTGGCGCGCTGGGCAGCATTCATCCGCGTGATGGCGGGTTCGTTGTTATCGGGGGGCAACATTTTCAGATCATAACCCAGTATCATGGTATTGGCAATCGTCATATCCTGCACTTTTGCCGCGGCCCTGTTATCGTAATCATCATAAAAATTTTCGGGCAAAGGAAAAGTAACATTATCAAACATACCCATATCCGTGGTGTCGGGTATCCATGTACGGTGGGTTGATTTATGCCCGATAACCAGGCAAAAAGGTTTGCTCGTATCCCGGCGATCGAGCCAGTCTTCCGCTATATTTTCAACAATATTGGTAGCATATCCTTCTATTCTTTTAGTGCTTCCGTCCATCATTAAAACATCGGGATTATAATAACTGCCCTGTCCCGGAAATATTTGCCAGAAATCAAAACCCTGCGGCTTTGTTCCCAAATGGTATTTGCCTATCCAGGCAGTTTGATAGCCGTTAGCCTGCAGTTGTTTTACAAACAGATCCTGGCCGGCATTAAAATCAGAAGTTTCATTGTCTTTAAAGCCGTTCTTATGACTGTACTTACCTGTAAGCAGCACAGCCCTGCTTGGCCCGCAAATAGAATTGGTAACATAGGCTTTATTGAACAATACACCTTCTTTTGCAATCCGGTCTATATTTGGTGTTTGCATCAGCTTACTGCCATAAGCGCTGATGGTTTGATAAGCATGATCGTCTGAAACAATGATAATGATATTGGGGTGGTTCTTCTTTGTCTGTGCTGTTATGGCCGAACTTACCGCAAAGATGAGAAGTAGTATTAGCAGGAGCTTTTTCATGATCAATTTTTAAGGAAAGGAAAACGCGCAATTTCTATATGTTCATTTTGCATGATCTTTTGTATGCTTTGCACGATGGCAGCATTTTCAACGGCAACATTTTTTGTTTCACCCGGATCGGAATCGAGGTTGTATAATTCCAGGGGGTTGCCGGCCTCCTTCATAACGTTTAAGCGTACCCCTTTCCATTTGCCCATGCGAACGGCCTGTCTGCCGCCATCTTCATGAAACTCCCAGTATAAAAACCGGTGCTGCTTTTGCTTGCCTTTGGATGAGAGCGTTGGCAGCAGGGAAACGCCATCCGTACGCGGTGGTGCAGGCGCTCCGGCTATTGCGGCAAAAGTGGGCATAAAATCCCAGGAGGCTCCTGTAAAGCCCGATACTTTGGGTTTTGCAATAACAGCCGGCCAATAAGCTATCATGGGCGTGCGGATGCCGCCTTCGTACAGGTCTCTTTTTATTCCCCTGAAGCCGCTGCTGCTGTTAAAGAATGCGGGGTCGTTACCGCCTTCGCGGTGCGGGCCGTTATCGCTTGTAAAAATGATAAGTGTACTTTTTTCAATTCCCAGCATTTTTAATTTTTCCACTACCTGTCCCACGTAATGATCCAGCCTGGTTACCATTGCTGCATAAGCCGCATGCGGGTAAGCCTGGGGCTGGTAGCCTTTACCATCCCACAAGGTTGGTATGGCCTGGGGCTGTTCGTTGAATTTTCTTTTATAATATTCCAGCAAACTGTCAGTTTTGGGTAATTGCAAAGCGGCATGCGGTAACGTGTAGGAGAGATACAGGAAGAAAGGTTGTGCTTTATGCTCATCCATAAATGCAAGGGCCTCCTTTTGTATAAGGTCTGGCGCGTAGTATTGCTGGTTGATGGGCGTATTATCGTAATCTATCCTGGTGTCATTGTTCCACAGGTGATCGGGAAAATAATTGTGCGACTGGCGCTGGCAGTTGTAACCAAAAAAGCGGTCGAACCCCTGTTGATTGGGCGTTCCTTCCGACCCGGGGTAGCCTAATCCCCATTTGCCGAAACCGCCTGTAACGTATCCTGCATGCTTCAGCATTTCAGCCATAGTATATGCTGAATCGGGTAATGGTAATTGCCCTTCAGGCTGAATTTCATAATTGCCACGAACAGGCGTATGCCCGGTATGCTGCCCTGTGAGTAAGGCGGAACGTGAAGGAGCGCAAACAGATGTGCCGGTATAAAATTGGGTGAACCGTATTCCGCCGGCAGCCAGTTGATCTATATGGGGCGTTTCAATTTGTTTTTGGCCGTAGCAGCCCAAATCGCCATAACCCATATCATCTGCCAATATAAAAACAATATTGGGTTTGGTTTGTGCAAAAGTGGTGAGTGATAAGAAACAATAAAGAAAAAGAATGGTTGCCTTTGCCATAAGGTGCTAATTTTTTGAATCCCGGATCACTGCAAGATACAAAACCGTAAAATACGGTTTGAAAATGATGTTACTGGTGTTAAATATATCCACCAAACGATCTCATGCCATATCCCCACATCATTGCAACAAGGATAAGACCAATGCCCACAACAATATTCAACAGCTTTCTGTTTGCATTGAAAAGTTTAATAATTCCAAGAACAATGATCACCGGTCCAAATAAGGCCAGGTTATAAAAGAGATATAATTTTTCCAGGAATTCTACCGGCGGAATCAAATTGTTTAAGTCTAATCCAATTCTCCCTGAGTGAAATAACCCAAATGGAATCAAACTTAAAACGATTATTAAATTGAGGAGCCCTATATTTTTAAATTCTATTTTCATTTGAGTAATGATATGTGCGATAGCGTTCATAGCAACCACCTCGCTTTATATATTCTTAATCCCTGCTGTTTGAAAATGCTGTTGCCCTCAATATCTGATACTTCATCCGTCCACCACTTTTCTTTGGGCCGGATAATGATCGTGGGATATCCTTCAGGTCCGGATGACACGCTTTTTATATTTTCTCCGAACCGGGTGCTTACCTTCTCCGCTTTTTTGCTTTGCACATCAACTTTAAATATGGCCGAATGGGTGCTGAGCCACAGCCCATCTTTGCTATATATTCTGTAGAGATCATGAGCACCGCTATCGGGCATGGTTACAGAGTCAACCGCTATCAGCGCGGGATTATTTTTGTCTGCATTATACCTGTATGTTTTTAACTGATCCCGGGACACGGTATACAATCGTTTTTTCTTTTTATCCCATACCAGGTTGTGCCCATCGCGCAGGTAAAAATCTTTACGTACTGTTTGTTCGGGATCATCCTTACCGGCAGTAACAAAAATGCTCATGAAATTTCCCGTACTGGAAGCGCTCACAATATTTCCGTCGGGCAGTTGTTCAGCAGAATGCGTGTTACCTCCGGCATACGCATAAAATATTGTTTTCTTGTCGGCTACGCGGATAAGCGCCAAACCTCCGCCGGAAGCACAGGCAAGTATATATTTTCCATTTTCAACCGGCTTTGCATCACTCATCGCTTCAAACCACCCGACATGCTGCGGTTTAATATCGGGCCGAACGGAAGGTCTCCATTCCCATACTATTCCAGAGGCTGCTATATCGGCAATGGCTACACGGCTTTTTGATTGTTCGGAAAGTATGATATATTTTTTCCCCTTTTCGGGATACCAGTTTGTTTGGGCATTTGGAGTATGTAAAAATGTTGTGAGCAGAAAGCTGGTGAATAGGCTCATTGAATATTTCATCTAAGATATTTTTTACCGCAAAGCGCGCTAAGAAAATTACGCAAAGACCACGGGAGTTGGTCTGTGTGCCAACGCCGGTTTTTACCAAGGCATATACAGTTCAAGGTAAGGTGAATGATGATCTGTTTAGTCATCAGATAGTGTTATCCACACAGGGGCATGATCGCTTGTTTTTTCCCAGCCTCTTACATTACCGTTAACGCCGGCGCCGGTGAGGCGGTTGCTGAGGTTTGGACTAAGCAGGAAATGATCAATACGCAAACCCGCGTCTCTGCTGTATGCGTTACGGAAATAGTCCCAATACGTATATACTTTGTCGTTAGGATAAAGCTTTCGTATGGCATCCGTCCAGCCCTGTGCCAGCAATGTTTTAAAAGCGGCGCGAACTTCCGGCCGGAACAGCGCGTCCTCTACCCAGCGTTCGGGTTTGTAAACATCCTGCTCAACGGGTATAATGTTGTAGTCTCCCGTAAGCACTGTGGGGCTGCCGGCGGCAAGCAATTCGGCCGCATGCAGGGTAAAGCACTCCAGCCAGCGCAATTTATAATCAAATTTTGGACCCGGGGCCGGATTGCCGTTGGGCAGGTACAGGCAGCCAATGGTAATTCCATTAATGATCGCCTCTATATAACGGCTATGGGTATCTTCCTTATTGCCAGGCAACGCGCGTCTTATTTCTTTTATTGCCAGGTTACGTGACAGTATGGCAACGCCATTCCAGCTTTTCTGCCCATGCCAGATGGCGTTGTAGCCCGCAGCCTGCATAGCTTCTTCCGGAAATTTTTCCTGGGGTGCTTTGAGCTCCTGCAGGCAAACAACATCCGGCGTTGTTTCATTCAGCCAGCGAAGCAGTACCGGCAGATGACCGTTTACACCATTAACATTATAAGTGGCAATTTTCATAATATATTAACCGGGTATAAAATATAAAAATAGTAGTATGTTAGTAATAAATAGCAGCAAAGAATAGGATAACTGCTTTACCTGTTACCATAGTTTAAAGCCTTTTGTAAAAGTATTATTTTTTTTGCCTTTTATTAGTTAAATATCTCCGAACAGGTATATCATAAATAATCATTACCAGGTAAGCGAGGCCAATTAAAAGTATTGTTCCTGTTATTACAATAAAAACGAGGCCGGTTCCCTCCGGCTTATTATTGGTATAATAATGCCCAAACACCCATATTGCCGCATAATGCGTCATATACAGCGGATAGGATATTTTACCGGAAAGCACACAAATTTTCTTCCACCCTGCGGCTAACCTGGCACCGGCACCCAATGAAACAATCAAAGGAAAATAAACCAGTACGACCATTCCTTCTGCCAGCCAGTTCCATGTAAAATGGGGCATTACAAAAGCTAACGATAACAATACAGCCAATCCCGCAAAACCCAGGCGGTTTTTAATAATCCAGTTAGTGCGGTAAATGAATAGTCCTGCTAAAAAGGAATAAGCAATGCGCACACCGCCCTCGGGAAAATTTTCGCCAGCCCAACCACCCATTAAGTTTCCTGCCCGGTAGCTAACAAAACAAAGCGCTGCCGCTGCAACCAGGGTTGATAAAAGCAGCCAGCGGCGGCTAAGCTTAGAAAGAATAACAGCATAAAAAATGTTGGCAACATATTCCCAGAATAGCGACCACGAAGGGGCATTGAAACCGAACAGGTTAAATGCACGATCTTCCATTACCGGAAAGGGAATGAGAAAAACAGAACAAACAAAAAGTAAAATAATTTTTCCGGTGCTATATATTGCTGAATCGCCACCAAACGGATCAAATAAAAAGCCCAGTAAGCCCAGCACTGAACCTGCAATAACCAAAGGATGTAATCTGATAAGCCTTGATTTAAAAAATTCGTATATCCCCATTTTCCCTATGCGGTTGTCATAAGCATAGGCAATAACAAATCCGGATAAACAGAAGAAAAAATCTACTGCCAGGAAGCCATGCCCGATAAAATTTTTGATAGGGTCCGGGTAGATCCATTCCATGAAATGAAAAACTACAACAGCCAACGCTGCAACGCCTCTCAAGCCATCAAGAATATGAAAATGTTGTTTGGTTTTTAGAATGACAGAGTTTAATTTATTCGCGTTCTCAGCTTCCATTGTGTTGGGTTAAGGACAAATATACAGATGACGGGTATACTTGCCGGTATTATTCATTAGCTATTGACGGCTATCTGTACCTGGCTATTATTGCAATAAGCAGTGCGCACATACGCAACCGTTTTTATATTTATACCTGAACTAAAAAAATCTTCCATTATCTTCATCTTTGTTAAACAAATGATTAAGCAAAAGCAAAACTTTTTAGGTATTGTAGCCCCTTTCCTTAAAGGTATCGGGCAAATTATGTTACAGAATAATGCATGGACAGGCCTGTTTTTTCTTGCAGGAATATGCTGTGGTTCATACCTGATGGGCATTGCGGCTATACTATCTGTAGTAACCGGAACCTTTACTGCAAAGTGGCTGAAATATAATGAAGATGAAATCAATGACGGGATATATGGCTTTAGTGCCGCGCTGGCGGGTGTTGCTTTAATTTGTTTCTTTCAGCCAACAATTTTGATTTGGAGCGCCATACTCATCGGCTCAGCCCTGGCAACTATGATACAGCATTTGTTTATTAGGAAAAAAATTCCCGCTTTTACATTCCCGTTTATCGTGGTAACCTGGCTGTTTTTAGCCGTTGTTCACTATTGCCCGGCTTTGGTTCAGCCGCAGCAGGGAGTAACCAACGCATACGCAAATGATTATCTTACCTTGTTTTCCCTCGGTTTCGGGCAGGTTATTTTCCAGGGAGATATTTATGCGGGAATACTGTTTTGTATCGGCGTTTTTATTAATCGTCCAGTTGCTGCAATGTATGCTATGTTAAGCATTGCGTTAAGCGCTATAATAGCCTGCCTGTTAAAAGAATCTGTAAATGATATTTACCTGGGATTATTAAGTTATAACGCTGTGCTTTGCGCTATTACTTTTGCGGGTAACAAAGCCGGGGATTTTTTCATGGCTTTCCTATCGGTTGTATTGTCTGTTCTGATCATGATCCAAATGCGGCACATGAACCTGCCCGCGCTAACATTTCCTTTTGTATTTGCCACCTGGCTCACCTTAGGTATAAAAGCAACCCAACAAGCGGTTCAGTTAAAATTAAAGCAATAAAGCAGTCATTCATATTTTGAACTGCAACGTTTTATTTTTGCATACAATAAAATCGGAACTTTACAGAATATGAACGCACTCAATGCCTTATTTTCCAACCCGGGTTTAGTAGAAGAAATCACTTCTAAATCACGTAAAAAAACGCTTTCCAGCGGTGATGCTTTAATTCTTCCCGGCGATGTTTTATTTTTTGTGCCAATTGTATTAAGTGGCGCTTTGCGCATTGTAAGGGAAGATGAGGAAGGCCGCGAGGTTTTTTTGTACCATTTGTATCCTTCTCAAACATGCGCGATGGCAGTTAACTGTTGCCAGTCTACAAAGAAAAGCATGATAAAAGCGATAGCGGAAGATGAAACGGAAGTATTGATGGTGCCTGCCGATTTAATAGATCAGCTATTCAAATATCCCGAATGGAAAGCATTCATCAACAATACTTACAGCAGCCGTTTCGCAGAACTGATTGAAGTAATTGATTTAATCGCTTTCAATAGCCTGGATAAAAAAATACTGAACTATTTAGAAAAGAAAAAAGAAGCTTTACATACATCTTCCCTGTACATAACCCATCAGCAAATTGCAGGTGAATTAAATACGCATAGAGAAGCCGTAAGCCGTTTGCTACGTACAATGGAGCAGAAAGGGATTGTGAAACTGGGAAGAAATACAATTGAATTGTTGTAGCGGAAACACGGGTCATTTAAAAGCGCTGCAACAGGCTCAATACCGCCCATTCAGGTATCTGGCATTTTTAATTCAATACCCTTTCAGCTTCTAACGCTGAACGAGTACCCGCATTACAGCATCTTATCCAACAAATGTTCCCAAAAAGGTTGTGCCACTTGCGCAATTTTGCCTTTCATTTTAATTATTCCATACAAATATTAAAAAAGGCAAATGAAGATTTTGGGAAAAAGATATATAGTCATCAGCAGGATATTTTTTACCGTATTTTTTTTGAGATTATTTTTAATCAATGCCCAGGCACAACAAAAAACGGAATTTCTTTCTTTGAAAGAAGCTGTACATGCGGTTATTTCTAATAATAGCGCCGTTCAGTCCGCCAAAATTGATGAAGCCATCGCTCAGGAAAAATATAAGCAAAGCAATGCGGGTTTTCTTCCGCAGGTAAATTTGTCTTACACTGCGCTTGCCACAAATAATCCATTATATGTATTTGGATTTAAACTGCAGCAAAGAACGGTAACTGCCGCCGACTTCAATCCGGATAAATTAAATCATCCTTCAGGAACTTCCGATTTTACTACTAAAATTGAAGTGTTGCAACCACTGATCAATATGGATGCGGTTTATATGAAAAAGAGCGCCGGGGTTCAGGTAGAAAGTTATCAGCTTAAAACCAAAAGAACCAAAGCGCATTTGATTTTTGAAACACAAAAAGCCTATCACCAATTGCAAATGACACACCAGGCCGTGGCAGTTTTAGAAGAAGCGTTGTCAACTGCAAAATCAATCTATGATTTCACTAACAACAGGGTACTCCAGGGATTGATTCAAAAATCGGATTTACTCAATGTGGAAGTACAGGTATTGGATATGGAAAGCAATCTGAATGAAGCAAAAAATAATGAATTAAATGCGGCTGACTACCTGAGTGTTTTAATGAACAAACCTACAGGCGTTTTATATACTACAGATGAGATGAAACAAGATCAGGCCTTAGAGAAAACAGAAATGAGCCTGCCGCAGAACCGGGCTGATCTCTTAGCGATAGAAAAAGCAATGGAAGCCACGGGGCTGATGGAGAAGTCTTTAAAGATGAAATATTTGCCCCGCTTACATGCATTTGGTTCTTATCAATTAAATGATAAAAAAATTACCGGGTTCAATGCCAATTCTTATTTCTCCGGCATACAACTTACCTGGAATATTTTTGACGGAAACAATATCAAACGGCAGGTTGCGGGGTTAAAATTAGAACAGGATAAACTGGGTGTACAGCTTCATTCCATGCAACAGGAAAATCAAATGATGCTGGACAAGTCTTACCGGGATCTGGCGAACGCTTTGTTCAAAATAAAACAGCAAAATGCTGCTATAGCCCAGGCGGGTGAAGCATTGCGCATTCTGCAAAACCGTTACGAAGAAGGATTGGTGAATACTACCGATGTACTTACCGCACAAACTCAATTATCCCGGCAAAAATTAATGCTGGTGCAGGCCGTTTTCAGTTGCAATGTAAGCCAGGCATACATCCGGTTTTTAACTACAACAGACACCAGTAATCAAAATTAATTATGAACCAAACAGGATGGCAAGCAACAAAACAGGAACATGAAAAAGGCAAAACGCCATCCTGTGAGCTCCATCAGACCATTTAAAAACAACAAATATTTACAGATGAAACGTAAACAAAATAGCACCTTATTGCTTCTTGGATTGATTACCTTATTCGCGGGTGCCTGTTCTTCATCTTCTGAAAAAGATGTGGTAAAGGAAAAAACACCGGCGATAGAGGTTAGCGTAGAAAATCCATTGATAAATACAGATAATTCTATAGCGGTAACAGGGCAAATTGAATCATCCCACTCTGCCAATATCAGTACCCGTGTAATGGGATATATTACCGGTATAAAAGTAAAAGCCGGAGACCATGTACACAAAGGTCAATTGCTGGTTACCATCAGCAATGAAGATATCCTGGCAAAACGGGCCCAGGCCGATGCAATGATTTCCGGTGCGGAGGCATCCTTTAAAAGCGCAGAAAAAGACTACGCACGATTCACCAGTTTATACCATCAAAAAAGTGCAACAGCCAAAGAGCTGGACAATGTTACCCTTCAATACCAGGCGGCAAAAGCAGGATTGCAATCAGCCAGGCAAATGAAAGCAGAAGCCAATGCCATACTTGCTTATACGAATATTACCGCACCGTTTTCAGGTGTGGTTGCACAAAAGCTAATGGATGCAGGAAGCATGGCAAATCCCGGAATGCCTATTTTGGTTGTAGAGGAAAATAAAAACTTACTGGTAAGTGCAGTGATACCCGAAACTGAAATCAGCAGGATTCAATTAAAATCCCCTGCTACCATTTTCATAAAATCAATAGATAAAACTTTCAACGGAACGGTAACAGAAATCAGCCCCTCATCTATAGCCACCGGCGGGCAATATGTAGTAAAAATAAACCTGCCGCAGGAAGCACAAAACAGCCTGAATGCCGGGATGTACACCAATGTAAACATCATTACAAAAGATAAATCACCTGCAATAAATAGTGAAGCCGTATTGGTTCCTTTAAGTGCGATTAATCATATCGGGCAACTTACTGCTCTTTATACGGTGAGCAATAACAATACTGCTTTGCTCAGGTATGTGCGTCTTGGAAAAACATACGGGAATAATGTGGAAATACTTTCCGGACTCAATAAAAACGAAAGTTTTATAGCATCTGCCGAGGGTAAATTATATAACGGGGTTCCGGTAAAAGTAAAGCCAATATGATTGCAGGATGTGGTTTGCTCATTTGGTATAACACAGGAATTAATTTAAAAACTGATTAATTACAGATAAATTATGAACGAAGGGATTGCAGGAAGAATAGCGAAAAGTTTTATCCGCTCTAAATTAACCTTACTATTAATGGTGGTGTTCCTGCTCATTGGCGCCTATGCCACCTGGCTGATACCGCGTGAAGAAGAACCGCAGATAGAAGTGCCGATGGCCGATATTTTTATTGGTTTTCCCGGTGCTGAACCTAAAGAAGTGGAATCAAAAGTAGTGGCGCCCTTAGAGAAAATAGTTTCCAATATTAAAGGCGTGGAATACGTGTATTCCACTACCATGAAAGGACAGGCGATGTTGATTGTACAGTTTTATGTAGGAGAAGATGTAGAGCGGAGCTTAGTGAAACTTTATAATGAGATTATGAAAAACATGGATAAAATGCCCGAAGGGGCTACCATGCCGCTGGTAAAATCAAGAGCCATTGATGATGTACCGGTTTTAGGACTCACTGTTTGGAGTGATAAGTACGATGATTATACATTGAGACAGCTGAGTGAAGAATTAAAGAATGAAATTAAAAAAATTCCGGATGTTGCAGAGATCAATGTACTGGGAGGAAGAAGCCGCGAAGTGAAAGTGATGCCGGACAAAGAAAAAATGGCTTCCAACCGGGTTG
Source organism: Agriterribacter sp. (assembly GCF_035497235.1). GTDB lineage: Bacteria > Bacteroidota > Bacteroidia > Chitinophagales > Chitinophagaceae > Agriterribacter. Next base: position 101,254 of record NZ_DATJEB010000058.1, on the reverse strand, counting down.
ATTTTTTAACCATTAATAATAGCATTCGCGGAAACAACGCGCAGATGATTTCGGGAAGCTTATTAAAAAATGATACGGCTTTTGCTGTAGAAACAGGAAGTTTTTTAGCATCGGCAGAGGAGGTGGCAAATTTAGTAGTAGGTGTTAATGGACAACAGCCGGTTTACCTTCGGCAAGTGGCTCAAATAGAAGATGGACCTGCTTCCGCAAAGGAGTATGTATCCTTTGGTTATGCTATGGGCGATACTGGAAATGCACATCAGTTCAATGCGGAATACCCGGCTATTACTTTATCTATAGCCAAAAAGGCAGGTGCGGATGCCATGAAGCTTTCCGAACAAATTTTAAATAAAGTAAAACATCTTGAAAACAATATTATTCCTTCTGATGTACATGTAAGCACCACCCGGAATTATGGCGAAACGGCTTCGGATAAAGTAGCGGAATTGTTATTTCATTTATTTATCGCCATTGTGGTGGTTACTTTATTTGTAATGCTGGCTATGGGCTGGCGTGGCGGGCTGGTAGTATTTCTTTCGGTGCCGGTAACCTTTGCGCTTACGCTGCTCAGTTATTACCTGATGGATTATACGCTGAACCGGATTACCCTGTTTGCACTGGTATTTATAACCGGTATTGTGGTGGACGATTCCATCATCATTGCGGAAAATATGCATCGCCATTTTAAGATGCGAAGATTGCCTTTTAAACAGGCAGCTATTTATGCCATTAACGAAGTGGGCAATCCCACAATTTTGGCAACCCTCACCGTCATAGCGGCGGTATTGCCCATGGCTTTTGTGTCGGGCTTAATGGGTCCGTACATGAGCCCAATGCCAATAGGCGCTTCCATTGCCATGATGCTTTCGCTGATAGTGGCCTTAACACTTACGCCTTATCTGGGCTATATTTTCCTGCGTGAAAAAGCAAAGAGAAATGGGGTGCAAAAAGAGCCGGTGCCATTAGAGCAAACGGGTATTTATAAAATCTACTACCGCTTCATCAATCCCCTGCTGGAATCAAGAAAAAAGAGATGGGCTTTTATGAGTGTATTGTTTGCAGTGCTGCTGGGTTCTATGGCATTGTTTTATACAAAAAGCGTGGCGGTAAAAATGCTTCCCTTCGATAACAAAAATGAATTTCAGGTGGTGATTGATATGCCCGAAGGAACTACGTTGGAGAAAACAGCAGCGGTAACCCGTGAAATCGGGCAATATCTTTCACAACAAAAATTAGTACGCAATTACCAGGCGTATGTGGGTACTGCAGGGCCAATAAGTTTTAACGGATTGGTAAGGCATTACGATTTACGGAGCGGTGAAAATGTAGCCGATATTCAGGTAAATCTTCTGGATAAAAAAGACAGGAAATTACAAAGCCACAATATTGCAAAGCAGATGCGGCCGGACATACATGAGATTGGGAAAAAATACAATGCCAATGTAAAACTGGTGGAAATTCCACCGGGGCCACCGGTACTTTCTACATTGGTGGCAGAAGTTTATGGGCCGGATTATGAGCAGCAGATTGAAGTGGCAAGGCAAGTGAAAAACCTGATGGCTTCTGCCGCGGATGTGGTGGATGCAGATTGGATGGTGGAAGATGACCAACCGGAATACCACTTTGAAATAGACAAGGAAAAAGCGATGCGGAATGGGATAGCGCCTGCACAAATTGTGGCCACCATGAATGCGGCGCTTTCGGGAATGAATGCGGGCGTATTACATCTGCCTTCCAGCTTTAATCCGGTACATATCAACCTTCAATTAAGCGATGCAGATAAATCGGGATTAGCCGATCTGGGAAATATTAAAATAGTTAGTCAGCAGGGGAACGTAGTGCCGGTAAGCGATATGGTAACCATTACCAAAAGAATAAAAGAAAAAAGCATTTACCGGAAAAATCAAAAAAGGGTGGTACACATTATAGCAGACATGGCGGGGAAATTGGAAAGCCCTTCGTATGCCATGAGTGCAATTTCTGAAAAGCTCGGTAGCATCCAACTTCCGGCGGGTTATACCTTACATGAAGAATACACGAAACAACCGGAATCAGAAGATCATTTTTCCCTGAAATGGGATGGCGAATGGCAGATAACGTATGAAGTATTCCGTGATTTGGGTATTGCGTTTGCAGTAGTAATTATTGTTATTTACATGCTGATCGTGGGGTGGTTCCAGGATTTTAAAGTGCCTGTCATCATGCTTTCCGCCATTCCGTTATCACTCATCGGTATTATAGCGGGACACTGGATGATGGGTGCCTATTTTACGGCTACTTCTATGATTGGATTTATTGCCCTGGCCGGCGTTATGGTGCGAAACTCAGTATTACTGATTGATTTTATTAACATTAGGTTAAAGCAAAAGGTAACCCTGAAACAAGCAATTACAGAAGCCGGAGCTGTGCGAACAACACCTATTTTACTGACTGCAGGAGCGGTAGCATTAGGTGCGGTAATTATATTATTTGACCCGATTTTCCAGGGGCTGGCTATTTCACTGATAGGAGGCACGGTTACCTCCACCTTTCTAACCTTGCTGGTAGTACCGCTTCTGTATTATAGAATGATGCGTAAAAAAGTAAAATAATGCATACCTAAAAATCAAAAACATGAAACTACTGATCATAACAAGCATTAAAGAATGCCAGGATAAAGTTGCGGACATTTTTAAAAAAACAGGAATAGCAGTATTCAGTGTATCAGAAATAGCAGGATTTAAAGAAGGCGCTTCAGCAAGTCTTATGCATAGCTGGTTTGGAAGTGGCGGCGATTCGTACAATTCCATTATGCTGTTCAGTTTTACTCAAAAAGAAAAGGCCGAGAAAGTACTCGAATTAATTAAAGAATATAATAAAACAGAGAAAACCGATTTTCCTGTCAGGGGATTTGTTTTGGCAGTAGAACAATATGGATTTTAAACAAATGATAACTATAAAAAATACATTCATCATGAGAGAAAGAATTGTAAGAACAGTAGCAGGGTCAATGATCTTGTTTAGTGTAACCCTGTCGCAATTGCATAGCACTAACTGGTTGTGGCTAACGGCTTTTGTAGGCTTTAACTTGCTGCAATCTTCCATTACAAGGTTTTGTCCGTTAGAATGGGGGCTTAAAAAATTTGGAGTACAATCCGGAGAAGGTAAGTGTTATTAAAATTACTTGCTGAAATTATTTGGCAGGGATTTTAAATTACCCTTACTTTGTGTTAGTAAGCATTTACTAACATAGCATGACTAATAAAAATTTTACCAACAGGCAAATAGAAATAATGGAGATAGCCACTCAAATTATTGACCGGCAGGGCATACAGGAATTAACCACTAAAAACCTGGCAACTGATATTGGGTTATCAGAAGCCGCGCTGTACCGTCATTTTAAAAGTAAGAATGAAATCATGCTTGGGCTTTTAGATTATTTTATGCTGGAAATGAAAGAAAGAGTATCCGCGATAGCAGCGAAAGAAGGAAGAACCCCTTCAGAATTGTTGAAAGATATTTTTACATCCCAATTAAAAACATTTGCTCAAAAGCCGGCAATAGTCAGTGTAATTTTTTCAGAAGGAATATTCCAGTTCAATAAAGAATTAATGGAGAAAGTATCCGATATGATGGAAATGATGCAGGTAGAAATTGATGCCATTATAAAAAGAGGACAGCAGGAAGGAAGTTTCCGTGACTTCGTAGGACCGTCCACTGTGTCAACAATTATTATGGGAAGCATGCGCCTGGCAGTGATGAAATGGAAAATATTCGGACATCAATCGGACTTGGTGAAGGAGGGAAATAAGGTGCTGAATGGGGTGCTGAAGATGGTAGAGAAGACGGGGTAACATTTAGAAATTATGAATTACAAATGAAACATAAAATTGTAAAAATTGGAGCTTTAGTTTCTGCCTTCTTTGGCTTACTTACAGTGTTTGCAGGTGGTTCGGTAATTTTAGATTTATTTGGAATGCGCGAAAAAGAAGGCAATTATATACTATTTGTTGTGTGGGCTAATTTTATTTGTGGCTTCCTGTATCTTATAGCATCGTATGGCTTTTTCAAAAGAAAAAATTGGACCGCTTCCATTATTGGTTTTACAGTATGGATACTAATTGCAGCGTTCATTGTGTTATTTTTCCGGATATGGGATGAAGAGCCTTATGAAAATAAAACCATTATCGCCATGGTATTCAGAACATTGCTCACACTTGGCTTGTTATGGATAGCACGCACCTTCAAAAATCGGGTATCTATTGATATGATATTATAAAATGAATAAAGTCTGAAAATGAAATGGAATAATTTAATGGGAATTGGCTTTGTAATTGTTGCATCTTCATACGGTTGCAACAATAATAATTTAAGTCAGAATACAGAAACGGAAAAAGCGGCAAAGGCGGATGTGATAAAATTGCCTGAAACGGAAATTAATTATCTATCCGAAGGGAAAAAAATAGCAGGGGAAGCCCAATCCGTTTTAGGAAAAAACCTGATGAATGCCATAAATACCAGGGGTACAAAATACGCTGTGGAATTCTGCAACATAGAGGCCATACCACTTACAGACAGTATGGCGAAACTTTTAGGCGCGTCAGTGAAAAGAGTGACCGATAAACCACGGAATATTAAAAACCAGGCAAATGAAGCAGCATTGATGCATATCAAAAACATGAAGGACGAAATGGGAAAAGGTGAAATGCCCAAACCGGCTATGGTTGAAATCAATGGCAAAATGGTGGGCTATTACGCCATTGTAACCAATGCTATGTGCCTGAAATGTCATGGTGTAAAGGGTAGAAATATAGAATCTGAAACTTTTAAGAAGATAAGCGTATTATACCCTTCCGATAAAGCAACCGGCTATGCGGCAAATGAGTTACGTGGAATGTGGGTGGTAGAAATGGATAAAAGATAATCAGCACAGCTTCCGGTGGAAGGATCAGTACTTCACCGGGAGGATTAAAAAAAATTATTTGCTTCATTATGTTAGTAAATACTTACCAACTAAAGATGGTTTTTATCTTCTTTCCGATATGGGCTTTTGCCCAATCCGTACAGGCACAGTTATGGACTTTACAACAATGCATTGATACAGCACAAGTGTATAATAAGAACCTTCATATACAAAGAAACTATGTGGAAATAGGGGGTCAAAAACAGTTAGAAGCAAAAGGAAATTTACTTCCCAAGCTGAACGTAAATGCGGATTACAGGTATTTTACCAATCTTCCCTATCAGTTGATGCCGATGTCTGTTTTTGGCGGGCCACAAGGAAAATACAAAGAAACTCAGTTCGGCGTACCGCATAATATCAATGCCCACTTGCAATTTGCCATGCCATTGTATAATCCACAAATTAAAGGCGCCATTCAATCAGCTGAAATAGCTACAGAACTTAGCAATCTGCAATTGAAGAAAACCGAAGAGCAAATTTATTTTGAAATTTCCAACCTCTATTACAATGCCCAAATATTAATTCACCAAATACAATTTATAGATAGCAACCTCGCTAATACGCAAAAGCTATTGCGCAATATGCAATTGCTTAAAGCGCAATTGATGGCCACTGGAACGGATGTAAACAAGGTAGTATTGCAGGCCGGCCAATTAAAAATGCAAAGAGAAATCATCAGCAGTAAACTGTACCAGGTAATGCAGGCTTTGAAATTTTTAATGGGTATTCCGGCAGAAGAAATGATAGCAATAATACCGGAAATCAATGATAAGGTTATAGGAGACTATAACAAAAAATACATTATTGATTTGCAAATTACTGCTACTCAAAATCGTTTGCTTAAAAATGATTTGAGCAATTTAAAAAAATCGGCATTACCTGCGATAGCGTTATTTGGAACTTATGGTACGAATGGTTTTGGATATGATAAAAGGCCGGATAATTTTTTAAAGTTTCACCCGATAGGTTTTGCCGGGATTCAATTTGCCTATTCGCTTTTTGATGGAAATATTTTAAAAAGAAAAAGAAATCAAAAAGAAATAGAACTGAAAAATAATGAATTGCAACTGGAATTGATTGCCGGCCAAAATGATATGCAAATTGGAAACGCCATGAACCAAAAGAAAGTGGCGCAAAATTCAATGTCATTAAATCAGAGCCAGATAGAACAGGCACAATCTATTTATGAGCAAACGATTATCCAGCAAAAACAAGGAGTCGCCAATCTGAACGATGTGCTGATGGCTGATCATGCATTGCGTGAAGTGCAGCAAAATTATTTATCGTTATTAGTGGACTATCTGAAGGCTGATCTGGAGTTAAAGAAACTGACAGGGAATTTGTCAATTACGAATTAAAAATTACGAAGCAGTTGATACCACGATAGCCATCAGACTGCGTAAGCAAATAAAATGCAAGAAATAATGAAAAAAATATTGTACATAATTATTCCTGTGGTATTAATAGGAGCAGTTATTTTCAAGCTGCAAGGAAATAAGAAAATGGCACAGAATAAAATTTATTATTATAATAAAGAACAGCCCGTGAATGTGCAGGCAGATACCCTGAAGCTTCAATCTATTACTGCTGAACAATATTTTACCGGGACTTTTGAACCTGAAAAAGAGGTGAAACTAAGTGCAGAAACCCAGGGGAAAATCAATTCCATTTTTGTGGATATAGGTAGTTATGCAAAAAAAGGACAAACGCTTATAAAAATGGATAATGCTTTATTGAAATTGCAATTACAAGCTGTATCTGTTCAAATAGAAGGACTGGAAGCTGATGTAAACCGTTATACCATTTTAGCCAATGCTGATGCCATTCAAGGGGTGCAACTGGAGAAAGCGCAATTAGGATTAAAATCAGCAAAAGTACAACGCAATACCATCCTGGAACAAATAGCCAAAACCAATGTAACGGCGCCTTTTTCAGGAATTGTAACGATGAGATTTTCTGAGATTGGAGCCTTTGCGGCGCCGGGTACACCTTTACTTCAAATTACGGATATATCCCGTTTACGTTTTACCGTTAGTATTCCTGAAAATGATTTGCATTTATTCCATCTTAATCAAAATTATTCCCTAAAAGCCGATGCATATGATGAATTGATGCTTTCAGGGAAAACAATACTGATCGGCAGCAAAGGCAATGCAGCTAACAGTTTCCAGGTTCAGTTCTCAATCAATAATACCCCGGATTTAAAAATAAAATCAGGCATGTTTGGCAAAGTGCTGATTTCAGAAATGCACAAAAAGGATGCTTTGCTGATTCCTTCCTCTGCCATTGTGGGTTCGGATATAGAGCCGAAAGCTTATGTGGTAAAAAACAATAAGGCAGTTCTTCAAAATATTTCTATAAACCAGCGATTGCAAAAAGGTGTAGTCATTAAGGATGGATTAAATGCAGGCGATATTATTATTACCGGTGGATTTATCAACTTATATGATGGAGCGGCAATATCCATTAAAAATTAAAAATTACGAATTACGAATTTCAAAACACTTGCCATCGCTAATCAAAAAAATATTATCATGAAGCGTAACAACACCATTCAGGACAAATCATTAGCCTTCGCAATTAGGATAGTGAATTTATACAAATATTTAATCGCTGATAAAAGGGAATATGTTCTATCCAAACAATTATTGCGCTCTGGTACAGGTATCGGAGCCAATGTGGAAGAAGCTATTGGCGGCGTATCTGACAAAGATTTTCTTAACCGTCTTGAGATTGCCTATAAAGAAGCAAGAGAAAGCACTTACCGGCTGAAACTGCTCAATAAAACAGACTATTTAACTGATACTGAATTTGAAAGTCTTTTCAAAGATGCTGAAGAAATCTGCAAAATTTTAGGCAAAATTCAAATCACGACTAAAATTCGTAATTCGTAATTCAAAGATGAACCTCACACAAATATCCATAAAGCGCCCCTCCCTCATCATCGTGTTATTCGGGTTATTTACCCTGCTTGGCATTATCGGGTTTAATAACCTGAGTTATGAATTAATGCCGGATTTTAACCAGCCGGTAGTGGTAATTAAAACCATCTATCCCGGTGCGGAACCAGAAGAAGTAGAAAGCTCTGTTTCCAAAAAAATAGAAGATGCGCTTTCTAACCTGGAAGGCGTGGAGTACATGAATACCAAATCGCTGCCCAGTGCTTCAGTGATTATCGCCAACATGAAATACGGTACTGATTTGGATAAAACCATGCAGGATGCCCAGCGTTATATAGATAATATCCGCAAAGATTTACCGCAGGATATTTTAAGCCCTGAGATGAGTAAAGTTTCGCCTAATGATTTGCCCATCATGCAAATAAGCGCGACAAGTGATATGCCCGCAACCGCATTTTACCAGCAAATGAAAGATGATTATTTGCCCCAATTGCAACAAATAAAAGGAGTGGCGGAAATCACTTTATTGGGTGGTGAAGAACGTGAAATTCAGGTGAAAGTGGACCAGGAAAAATTGAAGTTGTACCGGGTTTCATTGATGCAGGTATCCGAAGCTATTAACCGCAGTGGCATTGACATTCCTGCCGGAAAAGTGCAAACTGAAAATGTAAGTAATTCGGTAAGGCTCACCGGGAAATTTACCAATATTGAAGTAATAAAAAATGTACAACTGGCCATGCCTGTACCCGGAAGCCCGGTGTATGTAAAAGATGTGGCAACGGTTACAGATGGCATTAAAGAAATCACTTCTGTAAACAGGTACAACGGCAAAAACGGAATTGGCATGCTCTTGAAAAAACAGGGTGATGCCAATGCGGTGGATGTGTCCAAAGCGGTACATGCAAAATTGCAATCCATAGAAAAACAATACCAATCTGAAAAGGTACATTTTGCCATTGCGGACGACAGCACCAACAACACCATTGCGGCGGTGAATTCTGTGGTGTTTGATTTAACGCTGGCGGTAATATTGGTTTCGCTGGTAATGCTATTGTTTTTGCGCAGTGTAAGAAATTCCCTGATAGTGCTGATTGCCATACCCACTTCATTAGTAACTGCTTTTGCGGTAATGTGGATGCTGGGTTACACGCTCAATTTGATGACACTTCTTGCCATGTCTTTAATCATTGGCATCCTGGTGGATGATGCTACCGTAGTACTGGAAAATATTCAGCGGCACTTAGACATGAAAAAAGAAAAAAGAACTGCGGCTATGGACGGCCGTATGGAGATTGGTTTTGCTGCAGTATCCATCACGCTTGTGGATGTGGTTGTTTTTTTACCGATTCTTTTTTTACAGGTTTTTGTTGCCGATATGTTGAAGCAATTTTCTGTGGTGGTCATCACGTCTACGCTAACCAGTTTGCTGGTAGGGTTTACGCTAACACCGTGGCTGGCTTCGCGTATAGGCAAGGCGGAAGACATGAAACCCACCAACATCTTCAATCGTTTTTTACTTTGGTTCGAAGCCCAATTATCGCGCTTCATTAATTGGTATGGCAGGCAATTATCGTGGGTGCTGAATCATAAATTAATTACCGTAGGCGTTATTGTTTTGCTCTTTGCATTAACCGGCGTAATGATGAAACAAGGTATCATCGGCAAGGAATTAATCGCTACCGGCGACCAGGGAAAATTTAGTTTGTACATGGAGTTTGACAAAACCACGGCTCTGCAACAAAATAATATCATCTCACATAAAATAGAAAATTTCATTTCAGCGCAGCCTGAAGTAGCCACTTTATTTAGCAATATTGGCGGGCCAAGTACAGGCATAGGCAGTTTGGGCGTGGGCGCTATCAACAAAACCGAATTTACCATTCAGCTAAAAGATGCTAAAGAAAGGCCCAAAGAAACTACAGAAAGTTATATGATAAAATTGAGGAGCGCGTTACAAAATCAATATCCGGCGATACATTTTTCAATAGCGGCTTTGGGTCTAATTCCGCGTTCGGCGCCTATTGAAATTACTTTGAGCGGAAACGATGTAAACAGGGTCATGCAATCAGGCAAAGAATTGAAAGAAGCGCTTGAAAAAATTCCCGGTGCAGATAATGTGCAATTGTCTGTAGAGGAAGGCAGTACTGAGTTTCAGGTAATTCCTGATAAGGATAAAATGCAGCGTTTTGGACTTTCAACCGGCTATGTAGGGTTGAATTTGAGAACCGCTTTTTCAGGAAATGACGATGCTACTTTAACGGAAAATGGTGCCGAATATCCTGTTCGGATTTGGTTGGATAATCTGGACCGTAAAAACCGGGGGAATATTGAAGTACTAAACATCATCAATGTACACGGGATACCTATACAGGTAGCGCAGTTTGCTGATGTTGTTCAGCGCAATTCCCCTTCTTTATCAGAAAGAAAAGACCGGCAGCCGGCGGTTACCCTTACTGCAAATGCTTTGGGAAGGCCATCGGGAACGGTAGCGGATGATGTTTTAAATTACTTGAAAACAAATCCGCTGCCCGCCGGCACAAATATGTCCTGGGGTGGCGATATTAAAAGACAGAACGATAGTTTTGTCGCATTAGCTTCCGTATTGCTGATTTCCTTTATTTTAATTTACCTGATTATGGTGGCCCTCTACGATAGTTTTGTATACCCTTTCGTGGTATTATTCTCTATTCCCGTAGCCATTACCGGTGCATTTTTAGCATTGAATTTATCCATGAATCAACTGAGCCTTTTTTCTTTATTGGGACTGATCATGCTGATGGGATTGGTAACCAAAAACGCCATCCTGATTGTGGATTATACCAACCAGTTAAAAGAAAAAGGAATACATTTTAAAGATGCTTTAATAGAAGCGGGTAAAACAAGGATGCGCCCCATTCTTATGACCACTATTGCTATGGTATTCGGTATGCTGCCGATTGCCCTGGCAAAAGGAAGCGCCAGCGAATGGAAAAACGGATTGGCATGGGTGATTATCGGCGGGCTTTTATCTTCTTTAATTCTTACGGTATATTTAGTGCCGGTGGTATATTATGCTGTGGATACGGTTAAATTACGAATTAAAAATTACGAATTACGAAGGAAGAAATCGAAGTCAATTATGAATTAAAAATTACAAAGTATGAAGCATTACATTTTTATTTTGGTTACCGGGTTATTTACTTTTCTCACATTCAGTTCCTTCCAGCCACAGAAGCAAGAATTATTTTTATTAAATGTTGAGGTCCGCAATCTTAGAAATAATGAAGGCACGGTGGTATTTGCATTATATAACAGGAAAGATGCTTTTCCGGATGAGCATTATGAAAAACACTTTAAAAAGGTGGTTGGAAAAATAGAAAATGGAAATGCTTCTGCAATATTTAAAGATTTGCCCGAAGGGAAATATGCAGTTAATATTTTGCATGATGAAGATAACGATGGCAGAATAAAAAAGGGTCATATTTTACCGAAAGAAGGAATCGGATTTTCAAATTACCAATCCATCGGAATCGGGAACAAACCAAAATTCAGCAAGGCATCTTTTAACCTGGAAAGTAATTTGAAAATTAAAGTGAAAATTATTTATATGTGAGGCTCAAAAGATATATTTCGGAAAGGAAAGTACCTACAGATCGCTAATCCGGACAAGCCGATACCAAAAAGTAATTTCGCCATAAAGCCATAAAGAAAAGCTTTGCTTTTATGCTTTTGCAGAAAGAATCCTTCGTGTCTTTGTGGCAAAAAAACTGTTAAAGGCAAAGTTGAAATATTTTCCTGTACGCTGAAAGCCATTACTCTGTTAAATTTCAGAAGGAAAGTGAAAATATATTGTCAAAATATCAACAAGGTTTCAGAACCTAACAAATAACATTTTAAAACATGATTGTCATCATTTAAAAAAGCAGTATTAAAGATTAAATTCGATTCAAAAAAATGTCAGGAAGAAAATTCACCATCACATTTCGCCTGATGCATTGGGCGATAGCGTTATGCATTGTGTTACTACTCATCACCATTTTTCTTAGGATGAATTGGATGAACAAAGACCAAATGGCGGGTATCATTGATGCCAATTTAAAGACATTAAATATTTCCCTTACGCAGGATCAGTTAATAAAAATGGCCAAAGAAATCAGGAAACCAATGTGGAACTGGCATATTTACATTGGCTATGCTTTGATAGGCTTGTATGGTTTAAGAATGATCCTTCCATTTTTCGGGCAGATGGAATTCAGGAATCCATTTTCTAAAATGGCAACTTTAAAGGAAAAACTACAGGCCTGGATATATATTGTATTTTACTTTTTTCTTGGAATTAGCCTCGCTACAGGTCTTTTAATTGAAGCGGGGCCAAAGAACCTCAAAGACAGCCTGGAAGCGGTACATATCTTGTCTTTGTATTATTTGCTTCCGTTTATTATCCTGCATTTTGGTGGGGTCTTACTTGCCGAAGTGGGTTCGCAAAAAGGAATCATTTCCAAAATGGTCAGTGGTTAAAATTTTTCTTGTGTAACATAAGTACCCGACCACATTGTTTTATTGAGGCAACTTTGTAAAATAATTATTTAATTCATATAAATACAAAATAAAATGAGCTACTATTTTTCTAAAACCGTCAGAGATGATTTCGATACAGCGATTTATAATGTTACTGAAGCACTGAAAAAAGAAGGCTTTGGCATTCTTACGGAAATTGATGTAAAAGAAACGTTGAAAAAAAAGCTGGATGTTGATTTCAGAAGGTATAAAATTCTTGGAGCCTGCAATCCGCACTTTGCACATGAAGCGTTAAAAGTGGAAGACACTATTGGAACCATGCTTCCCTGCAATGTAATTGTGCAGGAGCGGGAAGATGGAAAGGTAGAAGTTTCGGCAGTGGATCCGGTGGCTTCCATGATGGCCATAAAGAACGAAAAACTGGGCGATATAGCAGGCGAAGTAAGAGAAAAATTAAAAAGTGTAATCCATAATATATAAACAAACAACACATGGCACACGAAATAGATGTACAGTGGATGGGCAAAATGCAATTTAACGCATTGGTAAACGGACACACGATTGTAATGGACGGCCCGGAAAAAGTGGGCGGCGAAAATACCGGGCCTATTCCCAAACCATTTGTACTAACGGCTCTTGCCGGATGTACCGGAATGGATATTGCTGCCATACTGAGAAAGGCTGATAAAAAACCTGATGACTTTGACATCAAAGTTATTGGCGAAATCAGTAAAAGAGCGCCAATTGAATACATTGCCATCCATGTGATTTACGAATTTAAGGGTGCAGCCGAAAACAAAGAAGCCGCACAGCACGCAGTTACTGATTCGCAGGAAAAATATTGCGGAGTAAGCAGCATGCTAAAGAAAGCATTGCCTGTAACCTGGGAAGTAAAATATAATGGCGTGCAAATTTTTAATAATAAAAAAGAGGATGCTGCAGAATTGAATTAGCTAAAAAAGAGGAAATAAAAAAATCAGCATGATGTTACAGACAATTAAAAACTTATTAGGGATGGCGCCCAAAACAGATTACAGCCAATTAATAAAACAGGGAGCTGTTGTTTTGGACGTGCGGAGCAAAGGCGAATTTGAGGGTGGACACATCAAAAACGCAATCAATATTCCGGTGGATCAGTTGAGCAATAATTTATCAAAACTTAAGGACAAAAATAAATCTATCATTTGCTGCTGCGCCTCAGGAATGAGAAGTGGCACTGCGAAAAGAATATTAGAGTCCAATGGCTACAAAGCAGTATTTAACGGCGGCGGCTGGAGCGGTTTACAAAATAAATTATGAATCTGAAAAAGAAGTAGCCATGTATTCATCTTATTTAAACAACTAAACTATGGAAGCGGTTAAACAAACATTATTTACCGGCTGGCATTTTATGCGATGGCTTCGCCTGGCTTTTGGAATATTCTTTACGGTGCAGGCCATACAAACGCCGGATACCCTGAGCGTTATAGCGGCAGCCTTCTTTTTACTGACAGCTTTAACCAATATGGGTTGCTGCGGCGCCGGAGCCTGCGCTGCACCCCGGAACAGGAATAACTCCAAAAACTCAGAAGATACTTCTTTTGAAGAAATAAAAAATCAATAAAATGACTAATTTCTTTACTAACCGTTTCTTGTTCCGTTATCGCGCATTCTTCCGTTTGCTTTACAGCATGGTGTCCCAGCATTTCTTTCACAACATGAATTGGAATGCCGTTGTTTAAAGTAACTGTACTACCAAAAGTGTGTCTGCCTCATTTTAAAAAAGGGAAGAAGCTGTATTTTAAACGCAGTGAATGGGATGGCTGGCTTACGGAACTCAGGATAGATACCAACGCGGAAATTGAGAAACAGGCAATTGATTATATTATCGAAACTCAGGTTTACAAATATAGAATTGCGCCCCGTAAAAAACAAGATGCTTAATTATGTACATATTGAATAGCAGATAGTTACGTGCACATTGGTGAGTGATTTTTGAATTAACTTTTACCACTCACCTAATCACTCACCACAATCTTGAATTGTTTTGGCATATTTTGTTATTATACCAAAACAAAAAAGCCCGCAAATGTAGAATTTGCGGGCCTTTGGCGTGTTTTATAATTGCTTTCAGCGGAGAGTGAGGGATTCGAACCCCCGGACCTGTTACAGTCAACGGTTTTCAAGACCGCCGCGTTCGACCGCTCTGCCAACTCTCCGGCGCAAAAATAGGTTTGCAATGCTAATTGGCAAAAACTTATTCCATATTATTTTTAGCAATTCGTTTTAACGATAAACAATATGCTTTCCGCCCACGCATTATTATATTTTACCTATGAACATACTCTTAACCGAAAGAAGGAAAGGAGAGGCGTCAATCTCTTCGCTTTCATTTCTTCCTTTTTACCCTTGTTTTAATACAATTTGCGGGAATAATATTTTGTTAACAGATAGTTTTTGCATTACCGCGACTTTCATGTCGGGCTAATTTCATGTACCTTAGTGTATTAACCCTCTGTGTATGCAATCCTTTCAAATTTCTCTTCCAAGCGAAAAGCTTGGCTATGTTATTAATAAACGCGTTGGCATACGGCGTCCCACTAAATTTCTTTTTTTTAAATATAAAAACAAAGAGCGGATAATTGCTTATACCGTGATTGTAGAAAGCCGGGCAGACAAAAACGAGTTCATAGTATTTAAAACGAAGCAAAAAGGAGAATGGCTTAAAGGTGCGCGAAAAAACGGCGAGCCCATTTCCATAGAAAGCGAAAGAATGGTTTCATGCGCTATAAAAAACGCTATAGATGAGTTTGAAAAAAAACAGGGAGAGAAAGCATACCAGGAATTGTTTTAATACTATTTCCACCCCGCCCCACCGTGCAAGCTATTACCGGGGCAAATAACACTATCCTGCCCCACACTATAGAACACTGCTGAATGCGAGTTGATTATAGAATTACAGTAAGATATAGCGTATGTCTATTTGCCATAGATATATAAAATAACCTGTAAATGCTTTTCTCTACTACTAAAGAAGTAATATTGTCATCCTATCATCATTATTAAAACAGAAGCTATGGAAAATAAAAAGAAATTAACAACAACAACAGGTAATCCTGTTCCCGACAATCAAAACATTCAAACCGCCGGGGCACGGGGTCCTGCTCTATTACAGGACTTTTGGTTCTTAGAAAAAATGGCCCATTTCGACCGTGAAGTTATTCCCGAAAGACGTATGCATGCCAAAGGTTCTGGCGCTTATGGAACCTTTACGGTAACCCACGATATTACTCCATACACTAAAGCAGATATCTTTAGTGCCATTGGTAAAAAAACCGACATGTTTGTGCGCTTTTCCACTGTTGCAGGGGAACGTGGCGCGGCGGATGCGGAACGCGATATCCGTGGTTTTGCCATGAAGTTTTATACCCAACAGGGCAACTGGGATCTGGTTGGCAACAATACACCGGTGTTTTTTTTCAGGGATCCCATGAAATTCCCTGATTTAAATCACGCAGTTAAAAGAGATCCCAAAACCAATTTAAGAAGCGCCGATAACAACTGGGATTTCTGGACATTACTTCCCGAAGCCCTGCACCAGGTAACTATTGTAATGAGTGACAGGGGCATTCCAAAATCGTACCGGCATATGCACGGGTTTGGCAGCCATACCTTCAGTTTTATTAATGCAGCCAATACAAGGTATTGGGTGAAATTCCATTTCAGAACCCAGCAGGGCATTGAAAACCTGTCTGACGAAGAAGCAGCAAAGCTGGTGGGAAGCGACAGGGAAACACATCAAAGAGACCTGTTTGATGCGATTGAAAGAGGCGATTTTCCCAAATGGAAAATGTTTATCCAGATCATGACGGAAGCGGAAGCCAACAGCTACCATATCCACCCTTTTGATTTAACGAAAATATGGCCCAAGGGAGATTTTCCTTTGATTCCGGTTGGCGAATTTGAGCTGAACCGCAACCCGGAAAATTACTTTGCAGAGGTAGAGCAGGCTGCATTTAACCCAGCAAACATTGTTCCCGGCATTGGTTTTTCGCCGGACAAGATGTTGCAGGGCAGGTTATTTTCGTATGGCGATGCGCAACGTTACCGCCTGGGCGTAAATCATTACCAGATACCGGTAAATGCTTCCAAATGCCCGTATCACAGCTTTCACAGAGACGGAGCTATGCGGGTGGATGGTAACTACGGCGGTACCAAACACTACGAACCCAACAGCTTTAATGAATGGCAGGAACAACCTGAATATAAAGAACCGCCATTAGCACTTCATGGCGATGCTACCGCGTGGGATCACAGGGTGGACGCTGACTATTATTCCCAGCCCGGCAACCTGTTCCGGTTAATGACTAATGATAAAAAAGAGTTGTTATTTAAAAATACCGCGGCACAGGTTGGCGGTGCTCAAAAATTCATACAGATCCGGCATATCAGGAATTGCTATAAAGCCGATCCCGCTTATGGAGAAGGGGTGGCTAAAGCGCTGGGACTAACAATGAACGAAGTAAACAGCTTTACCTTAGAGCGGTAATGATATGCCATCCGTATTTGTAACCGAATGGTAGTACCGGCTATGCCGTTGAAGGAAGAAGAGAGCGGGAGAAAGTGAGAGGAGAAAACTAAAACAATTATTAAGGGGCTGTCTCAAAAGGGCAGCCTTTTTTGTGGTGAAAACAAAATGTGGGTTAGGTTTTCCACAAAGGAGCTGTATAAATAAATTGGATGTAAGTCAATACAGTAAAGGGTTTTGCTTATATTTGGAATATAAATTACAGCTATGGCAAAACCTGTATTTAAAGATTATTCCCCCACCCAGGCCTTGCTTATTCCCCCTTCATTTGATGAGCTTATTGATGCAAACCACCCGGTTCGTGTAGTGAACAATGTGGTAGAAAAAATAGACCTCAAACTTTTGATGGAACAATATAAAGGAGGTGGAACATCCAGCTATCATCCCAAAATGATGCTGAAGGTTATGGTATATAGTTATCTTACTAATATATTGGCGATATAAAAACTTGAATTGAAAATGACCTCAATTCAAAATGAAAGAATTGATAATAGCTTCAAACAAGATACTATCAATTGATTTTAAATCAATTAATAGTAATCATTTAGCTCAAAGTATACTTTAATAATTTGCAACAAAAAAGCCCCAACTTCTGTTGAGACTTTTTTTGTGACCCCGTCAGGGTCACTGTATGGTTTACCTTATTTTATCTCAATTTATCTTCCTTGGTAGATACAATTCAATCTACATAACGTTTTTGGGTACTCCTCTGCTAAACAAACATCTGTTGAAGTAAAAAATAATCTTACCCCAAATCTTACCCCAATCTAATTTTTGTATTATATTTGGATAGAAATGAAGTAAAATGAAAATTAAATTTTACCTGAAGCGACCTAAATCAACTGCTGCAACTTCAATCTATGCACTGGTTAATTACAATGCCAATTCCCTGAAGATTTACACAAAAGAATCTATTATACCTCAACACTGGAATGCCTCTACTAATAGCGCCAGGAATACGCCTAAATTTAAGGAGCATCCGGAGTTCAATCAGCGGCTTAATAATATCCGTAGTACCATTAACAAGGTCTTCCTGGATTTCAAAAATGAAAACGGTCATGCTGAACCCTCTCCTGCAATATTAAAACCATTGATAGAGCAGGCCTTAAAAAAGGGCAGTGAAAAAATTACCTTCCTGGATTTCTTCGATGATTTCGTAAAACGTTCCTCAGCCGGGCAGCGGTTAAATCCTCGTAGCAAACAACCAATTCGCACCGGTGTTGCCAAAGGGTATAAAACAACATATAACCACCTGGTAGAGTTCAGCAAGAAGGCTGATAAAAAACTCGATTTCGATAATATAGATTTGGATTTTCATCACGAATTTTCAAAATATCTTACTGCCCAAGACTTTAGTTTAAACTACATCGGAACCCATATTAAGCGTATTAAAGCTGTGATGGCGGATGCTACCAGAAAAAAGATTAATACCAATATGGAGTATGCAAGTGCACATTTCATTAAAACATCTGAGGAAGCTGATACCATTTATCTGAATGATACGGAACTGCAGGAAATCGAATCCCTGGAATTAGACGAAAAGCTGGATAACGTACGTGATTTATTTCTGATCGGTGCATATACGGGCCTGAGGTTTTCAGATTTTTCTATTCTAAAGCCATCTAATATTGCGGACGGGTTTATCAGGATTAAGCAGGTAAAGACAGGGGATCCGGTTACAATACCTGTCCATCCGGTAGTTAAGAAAATCCTTGCAAAGAGAAATGGAGCCCTTCCCCGGGCAATCTCAAATGAAAAACTCAATGAATATTTAAAAAAGGTTTGTGCGGAAACTGAAAGCCTGAAAAAGATGGGGAGCCATTCCATAACCAAGGGAGGCCGTAAAGATGTGACGGATACACAGAAATTTAATTTAGTAACCACACACACTGCCCGCCGGTCCTTTGCCACAAATGAATATCTGCACGGCACCCCTACCATTACCATTATGGCTATAACAGGCCACAAAACCGAAAAATCGTTTTTGAAATACATAAGGATATCCAAAGAAGAACATGCTGTAATTATGAAGGAAATATGGGCTAAGCGGAATATTCTGAAAGCAGTATAATTATGACTTTGACTGTTACCGTTAAATTGTAGTCCAAACTTTAAACATGGGTAATACTGTAGATGACTATTCGAAAAATAGTTCAATTGATGACAAAAATTATTATCGCCCCAGTCAGTTGCCTATTCAACTTGTTGAGTTCATTCCAACAGAAGTATTAAAAGAGCTCCATCACTGTGATATTATATTTACTCCTGAAGTCCTGGAGCAGTATGTCCTAAATTATTACCTCCGGCTTCCATTAAATGATATATCGCAATTTGAGGTTGCTCTTACCAAAAGAGAAGAAGCATATACAGGAAATAAAAAAGATTTTTATGCGGATGAATTAGAAGATTTTAAAAGAAATGTACATGAAAAATCCAAATTGGATCCAGTTACATCAGCGCCGTATAAATTAGGTCTTCTACTTCAGGCATGTAATCTTTCAAAAGAAACCATTCAAATTATAATAAAAATTTCAGAATCGTATTTAGAAGAAAATGAGATAGCAAAACGTATAGATACTCCAATTCAAAATACTACTGACTTGGTAAACATTGTTTTAAACAGCACATTTCCAAGTAACCCGAGAACTTTTTGGGGAGCGCCAATTGAATACAGAGAAACCTTATCAATAATAAACCAGATTAAAATAACATTGGATGGCTATTGTGATGGTGCCATTCTTGATTTTCTCAAAAAAAGGGCAAAGGGCGGGTATACTCATAGAGTACATATATTTGCCAGACAATACCAAGAACAATGCAACCACAGCTTGCCAATTAAAGGTTCAACAGATTGGAAAAATGAACGAGGACAAAAGGCTAAGAGCGAATATTATACAACGTTGACGGGGAATAAAAAAAAATACAAGCCCGAAACTGAAGCTGAGCTTCTTGCATTAGTACAATTCCTAAAAGACTTTCCCCATGCCCAGGATATTGCAAAAACAAAGCTCAAAGACTTTCGTGAAAAACAGTAACCCCTATTAGTAACCCCTATTAGTAACCCCTCCCAACTAATATTGATATTTATCTTTTTTTCCTTTGTTGTATAAACTATCAATAATGGAAAAAATGATTTTTACGCAGCTTTCTATAATAGAGGTAAGGAACCTGTTTCGGCAAGAAATAGAAGGATACTTCTTGTCAAATCCGATCACAAAAAATAGCCCAAAGTCAGTCAATTATCTAACGAGGGCACAAGTGGCTGACAAATACCACATCACCTTACCCACGTTGCACGCATGGACCATGGAAGGGATCCTTAAAGCTTACCGAATAGGCCGTAGGGTGCTTTATAAAGAATTCGAGGTGGACCAGGCGCTGTCTGCAATAATCACCACTTCTACCAAATAAAAAACCCCTTCATATGGAATCATCATACAACGGGGCTTTAATTGGAGAACAGGTGCCCAAAGATAATAAACCATTTCCTAAAAAGGAAATTCAAATACTGGAAACAGATTTGAATGACGTACAACTTTACGAGGAGTGTATAGAAATGTGTAATGCCGATTTGCTACGATTCGATTACATGCGCGTCACTATGGAAAAAAAGATTAATCGGTGGCCTGCGACAGTTAAGATTGGCGGCGCAGATTTCGCAAAAAAAGGGAACATATCAGGTGTTGGGGCAACCTCTAAAGCATTTAAATCTTCAGTTATATGTTCCATGGCTTCCGGATGCTTAACCGAAGACGGTTCAGTACATGGCGCTCCCGACATACAAGTTTTACCAAATACCGAAAATTTTGCTGTTATCCATGTTGACTCCGAACAATCGGAAGATGATCACCAGGACAATGTTAATTCGATCCTTCGAAGGGCTGGTTTAGAACGTACACCAGACCACTTCCTCTCCTACAATTTTCGCCAATTAGCCCGTTACGAATATGAGAAAACTCTCTATGGCATATGCCAGGCGGCAAAGTCAAAGTTTGGCGGCGTAATGATGGTATTCGTTGATATCGCAACAGACTTTGTGCAAAATGTGAACGATGAAAAAGAAAGTCAAAGATCAATTCAGTTTTTCCTCTCAATAGCTATAGAATTTAATTGCGCAGTCATATTAACTATACACCAAAACCCTGGCAGTGATAAAGAGCGTGGGCATTACGGTAGCGAATTTCAACGGAAATGTTTTGCTTTAATTGGTTTGACGAAAAAAGATGAAATAGTTACAGTTGTTCCAAAATTGTTACGAAAGGCAAGCCCGGATGACGTGCCCTTAATCAAATTTAAGTTTGATTCTGAGCTTGGTTATATAGTCCAAATTGAGGGGGCCGAATCTGGCCCTTTACCGAGAAAAGGGTTGGAACTCATTGAGAAAATATTTAGTGAAAATAGTACCATGAGCTACAGTGAGCTTACAAAAAGTATTGAGACCATTGAAAGTATCAAATCACGTGCTGCCCAGTATCGCATTGATCGGTGGCAGCAGGATGGCCTTATTACCAAAGAGGCAGATGGAAATTACAGACAAAAATTAAAATAATGATAATGTTACCGCAAACCGCAACGTACCGCAAAATTGCGGTGGTTCTCAATGCAGTGCCGCAAAACGCAACGTACCGCAATTGTACCGCAAAGGGCTTCAAAGTTGCAGTACCGCACCACCGCAATCCTATATATATAGGATTGCGGTGGTGCGGTTGCCAACAGCCGCAAATTGAAACTGCAGTTACACCATCTTCAAATAACCGCAAAATTGAAAAAAATGGATAGTTGTCTGAATGTTGAAGTAAGCTGCACTCCCGACTATTACAGTCCGACCAAATTGGCAGCAATCAACTTACTTACCTGGTTGCGGTCTACCAAGTACGCGCATAAAGTCGAGGAAATTCGCGCAACTACCGACAAACTCATAAGAGACCAGATGAAAGCACTGCTGCCTGCTATTATCATAGCAGGAGTGTTTTTATCAAGGACCTTGGAAGGGATTATTAAGTATAGTGGACTTCTCTCAATCGATATTGATCTGAAAGGAAACCAGCATATCAGCAACTACTCAGATTTAAAAACTCAAATATCGAAAATAAAAAATGTCGCTTATGTAGGACTGTCAGTATCGGGTACAGGATTCTTCGTCATATTCACAATAGCGCATCCAGAAAAGTACAAGGAACATTTTCTGTTTATAGAGCAATATTTTAAGGGGATAGGTATCATAATTGACAAAGCCTGCAAAGACATAACCAGGTTACGTGGCTACAGTCACGACCCTGATGCATATTTTAACCACAGCGCCATACCGTTAACCTCATACCACGTTGAACCTAAAAAGGTTATAGCTCCGGTTCGCTTTTTTGATTCAACACGTGACAGTGGGAAGGAGGGGCATACTATTAAGGCAATAATAGAGCAAGTGCGGGCAAGCGGCACTGATTTAACCTCCGGGTATAACAATTGGTATGCTATAGGCTGTGATATAGCTTCAACCTTCGGTACCAATGGAGAAGATTATTTCCAGGCAATCAGTCAGAATCACCCTGAATATGACTTCAGGAAAGCTTCCAAGCAGTATGCAGCTTGCCTTAAAGCCATGCAGGCAAAGCCTCCAAGCCTTGGTGCTCTGGTGAATGCCGCCAAACAGCATTCAATCAATATTAAACATACCTCACGGGCAACCCCACCCGCTAACCAACCGCGCATCCTATTTCGTGATGGTAAACGCCTCGAGGTTCTGAAGGATGGATCACTGATAGAGGTTACACCTGAAGGTTATCCTTCAGCATGGGACACTACCTCCAATAACGTACATCAAAATCAACTTAAATATGGAACCAACAACATGTAACGAAACAAAAACACCAGTGCGCACGGTACGCCACTTGGTACAAAAACGACTAAACTGGAATTTCCCGGAGGCAGCAAAAAAATTTATCAAGACGGGACGATCTAAGCAACTGGAAAAGATATCCGCATGCGTGGATACATTCTATAAGCCTATTACAGCCTTTCTATTCTTCCCTGAAATGTGTGTTGTAGTTAAGTATGAGCAGCACCACGGCGCTGAGATGCAGCCAGGGGACATAACGGCCATGAGTTCGGCTGAGGGGTTGCATAGGCTTAAAATGACTGCAGGTCCCCGGTACATGTGGCACCATCTGGAACTAAAAAAGCGGTCCAACACCAAGTTTTTTACAAACCCAATTAATAATTTTTAAATTTTAAAACATGGCAAAGTCAAAAAAAGAAAAGATCCCGGAATACCATCGCAAAGCGATGCAACGGGCCGACTTCGCAGACATCCTTTCCGAAATTGAAAATTATCCCTTTATTTCTGCTCCCGGTGGGAGAAAGTTTAAAAACAAACGGGAATCCGGGTGTGAAGAATTTGAACTAAAGCCACTCATTAAACAAATCAGATTCTGGCCCACCGAGCTGATAACTGCGTTTATCCGGGTCCAGGGAAGCTTCCGAGAGGATATGAACACCCCTGTACTGGTAGCCATCTTTGAAACACTTCATCAGAATTCTCATGAAGGCAGAGAGCGGCACAGGCTGCTCAGGTGGATTGACGACACTTTTTAATTGAGTAAACACCACCGACCTGTAACAATTCAATTGTAAATTTTTAAACTAAAAGAAATCATGAAAACCAAACCAGAATTACCCAACGCAGAGGTAACATTATCCGAAAAAGAAACGCTGCAGGCGCGGCTACAAGTGCTGGAAGCTGAGTTTAAGCAAAGGAACGATGAATTTGAAATCTACTACTTAGCTTATGACGAACATCAGCGCAAACAAGTTCCTGAGCGCACTGAAGAGCACCAGAAAGCAATTGCCAAGCTGAACAAAATTTGTTGGGACGAAAAGCAGGAAGCAGAAGCGACAAGTCCGGATAGGTTTAAACTGCCGAAGGGGTGGGCACCCTTCAATGCAAAGCAAAAGAAAGACAGGACGGAATACTTTACGCGGCTTACTAATGGTAAAACCCCGGACTGCCCGCCTTGCCAGCATTATCTGTATTTATACCAACCAAATGAAATTGCCATTAGGTGTTCATTTCAAGGCAATTTTATTGACGACCTGGTGGCGATGAACTACCATTTTGCCCGGCTTGATCATGATGTTAATTTGGATGATGATCTTATAAGCAGGTGGATTCCTGTACGGGCATTCGGGATAAGACTTCTGGAAAGTGCACCTTATTATGAGGTATACCAACACCGGGAGGAATCTCGCGGCAATATAGAAAGGATGGCCCATGGATTAAACACAGGATCAGTCAGGTCTGGTGAATCTTTTCTTGATCACATTGCGCGACAGCAGCCAACAGCCTCCCCGGCAAGTACAGGTGAGCTCAGCCAGTTTACTCATGTTTTGGCCGAATCTTTTTTTAATTGGCATTTATATAAAAGAAAGTTCGGATTTGGTGGGGTCATAATTTCGGAATAAATGTATGCCTGCTATCAATAAAAGCTGGACTTTTTATCAATTCAAGTTCAATCTTAAAGATGGCAGGCACCATTTACCATTTCATGATGCAGTTTTTATTGGTTCCTAACTTAATCCATAGCAACAGAATGAATAAAATAAATTTCTTTCATGTGTGTACGTGCATAATTGGAATTAGTATCTGAACCAAAATATCCGAAATAGGTAAAAACCGAAATTTAAATAACTATAGTAAAACCAGTTAGAATGAAAGCCCTAAAAATTATATTTTTTGCCACCCGGTGCCTGCGAAAATTGAATAAAAAACTTGGTGTTGACATATGCACTGAGGATATCAGGGTTATGTATTACCTGCACAGCAAGGGACCGCAATTGATCAGCCCACTTGGTTCCCTGTCTGCCTGGAAACGAATCAAAGGAAATATCCTTCCCCGGCTGATAGAGGCAGGTTACATTCATTACGACGGCAAACACTACAGCACCACGCTTGACGGCCTGCGATACATGCAACAATATGACGAAATGATGCGCAAGGCACGTATGGACCGTATCCATCGTAAGGGTGATACCTCCAAACCACTGTGGGAACGCTAATTCTGCAATGCCAAGGGACAACACTCCTTTATGTTGGTTGTATTGTGCTTCTTTGTGGGCCAGTCAAGATTACCACCGTTCAAAATTTGATCATAACAAAAACTGATAGCATGTCTGAGGGCATATATTTGGATAGAGCGATAATACAAGGTGAACTATTCACAGAAAAGCGGGTTTACAGCCGGTTTGAGGCATTGGTGGATATAATGAGTATCGCTGAGGATGGTACGATGATTATTACTACCAGAAAAATTGCTGGCAAGTGGGGATGGGGAAGGAAAAAGGTGGAGATTTTTTTAGAACAACTTGAGAGAGAGGGCTTCATAACAATATCCAAATTCCCGGATAAGCACATAGTAACAGTATTGTACAAAAAGAGCCAGCCAGGGAGCCAGAAAGGAGCCAGTAAAAGCCGCAGGTCTGCTGCATTACAGAGCAATCAGGAGCCAGAAAGGAGCCAGCCAGGGAGCCACGTTGATCAGGAAGAAACCGAAGCAACAGCAGAAGAAAAGAAACTATTCGATGGCTTTAATGCCTGGCTTAAGAAAAACGCTCCCAATGTGGCGAAAATGAAGGAGCAAATAACACTGAAGCAGTATTTGAAGATCAGGAGGGACATGCCCAAGGAAATGGTAATGGACCTGTTGCAAAAGATGCATAACTGGAAGCCATTGTTACAAAAAAATACCAGCGTTTACCTGACACTGAAAAATTGGAGCAGAAACCCATATAATCAAACCGCAGCAGAGGACAATAAACCAAGCGATATCAATGAGCAACTCAAAGAGAGATTTAAAAAGTAGCCTGTAATTAGTGGCTTCAAGAAACACTTCCCTCATTCTTTAACCTGTCCGCTTTTTATCAACCTCAGATAATATCCTTAAAAAGTGAAAACTCTCTCTCTGGGAGAATGTTGAAATGCAGTCCTCTATATGCGTATCAAGTACAACATTTTCAATAGTCTTTATGATGTCCCATACAATCTCAAGTAACTCCCATATCTGCTTGAATCCTACATCCAACAGGGCCAGGTTTGTTGCGCCGTCATCTTCATGTGCATAGTATTCGTCGCGCAAAGAGATTATCTTCTCTATTGTTGAACTATGCGACTTTAGTTGTTGCTCCCACTGTTCAAGAATATTCGGATCCACCTCTAAAGTCCGATGAAACCCGCCTGGCTTTAAGGCAGCAATGAACTTAAATAAATTGAACTTATCGCTATTCCTATTACAAAAAAGCTTTGACAGCTCTATAACAAGTGTTCTATACATCAGATGTCTTATAAAATCCATGTGATGGTTATCTCTCGAATTCTCTATGTAGTTCAGCTCTTCATGAGTATCTGGGTTATGAAAATATTCGGCGAAGTAATAAGCATCCCTTGCAAATAGCCATATCAATAAAATACGCTTAAGCTTCTTTCTTACCTGTTCTTGATGGGATGGCATTTGAGTTTTTTTGTTAAAATACAAAAAGCCTGGACAATTCCAGGCTTAAACTTGCTGCTTCCTTTCATTACCAAAATACCATCATATCCATCCATTGACGCTGCTACCCATTTGTCTCATTTAGGGTGAATGGGAATCCGCTGCATTTTTCCAATTTCTTCAGGAAGCTTTTCAATTCCGTTATTAAAAAATAGTGTTTAGCTATCTCACTCAAGTTTTCCGCATCATTTAGCGAATGTTTAAAAAAATATTCAATGCTTTCACAAAAGTGATCAGCACTTGCTGTACCAAATAATTCGTTAATGGTTTCAGCTTGAACTTGTATGTTGACTGTGTTCATAACAATAAATTTGTGTTCATTATTTTGGTTCTAAAAATTTAAAAATTGACTGTGTAACTGGATTGATTAAGGAAGGCAATTACCTTTCACCCTGCAACCTGAAGAATACAGATCCTGCCCAATCAGCATAATCATCATCCCATTCCTTCAGTCCGTAAAACAAACCGCCATTGTCTTCTATAATCCTGGTAACGGTACATATCTCACCGAACGCGGGTCCTTTTATCAGCCTGCCCGCCAGCATCCAGTTCTCCTTATTTACACACATCACCCGTAAATCATAGGGGATTTCAACTTTACTATGCAGGTTTTCTTTTTTCATTGAATTATGCTTTTGTGGTGATTAAATGGAGGGGGATTAAAAACGGGCACTGCTTACAGGTAGTTTAAATTCCAGGCAAGCCGTGTATCGGGGGACCGCGTTCATTTGCTTGCAAAGATGGATGCCGGGTAATGTGTGGCATAACAAATATTTTATTGAGGTGTGAAAGAATTCAAAGTTATCAATGTTATCATAAATATCAATGATAACATACATTATTTTAAAAAAAGTTATCCACACTATCAATGCTATCAAAAATATCAGTAGGTTTGAGTACCTTTATTTAAATTGTTGTTATGGCAGCTAAGCGCAAAGACATTACCCCGGACCAGGAAACATCTAATAATGTATTGGTAAGGTCAATACCTGGGCCTGTCTTGGAGAAGATGCAGACCATCGCTAATTTGGAGGGGGTTAGCTTCAATGATATTTATAACCTGGCATTCTCACGGCTTATAGAAGCCTATGAGGCGAAGAATGGTAAGGTGAAGGTGCGCCCTAAAGGAAAGGGGCTGGAAGGAATCTAAACTTCATACGAATTTCCAGAGTTCATCCTCCAAATAATAACCGACAAGAGTACTTCCAACTTGGAATCTTATTAAAAACAATCCCTTGTTGCCGTTTTAGAATCAAATTGAGTAGATTTGAAAAAAAGGTTATGACATTAAAATTCAGAGGGAAAATGCCTGATCCAGAAAAACTTGTAAAAAAGGCGTTAATTAAGAAATTAGTATCTGCTGTACCAGAATTGGAATCGTATACAAATGATATAAAATTTACACGGCAGGGGACGAAGTTATTTCCGGATCTTTCATCAATCCCCCAAGATATTATGGAAAAAATTGCCAAGGCTTTTCCCGAATCGGTTGTAAGAAAGTAGCTTGGCTATTACAAATGCTTGTCCAAACTAAACTTGGAATTGCAGGGATCAGAAATCCAATGCAATGTCCTAAAAACCAATAAAGGCATTGATCAAAGCAATGGCAGGGTAATAACTGTTGTTGCTTTGTGCTTTAATCATCCGAAAATCTTTCCATATTCCGCTTTCTTATTTCCAAAGCTAACCACCACTTCCAGCAGTCCTCTATCAGCCGCTCATAGCTCCCGCTTTCAAACATCTTAACGATCGTGACCTCTGCCCAGTAGTAGTGCCCATCGGTAGGATCTACAAAGTCAAAAATCTTCACAGGGTATTCGGGGTCTCCCTCATATGCATCATTTATGTTCAGGTCACTGACCAATAGCTTGCATCGCGGTGATTCGTTATGCATCACATCTGTTAAACCAGGCGTATCTCTACCCGGTATGATCTCAAACTTTTCCACTCAAAATATCTTTTAAGGCTAATAGATTATGGTAATAACCCTCATAGGCATTGAGTATCTCATGGCTCCGTAGTATCGTCAAATGCGATCCAATGTATTGCTTTACATTAGTTATTAGCCCTTCCTTCGTTTTAATGCTTACCGGCAAATTTGCGGCTTTAAAATACTGCTCCATTTCGGAAATTTCTTCTTGTGTTACCATGCTGCAAGGTACATCCGGGGTCTACAATAAAAAAGGGCACTGTAAAAACAGGCCCCGTATTAGTTTCAACCCTAACCCTTGTAGGAGAATAGCAAGTTAGTTTTATGTCTCCGGATTTAAAAATTTGGTTTAGCATCTTTAAAAATTATAACTTATATCCTAAATCGTTGCGCCATGTCAACCTTTAACGATTATTACTTTGACGAACATTTATTAAACCATCCCCAGCAGGCGGCTATTGTAAAAATGTCTATACCCAGGCTTTTAGTGCGTTTTAATTATGATGAAGGTTACATATCAGACCTGGAACACTTTAAGGAAGAGATAAATGAACTATCCTGGCTGGACTATGATGTTGTACAACCGGATCAGAACAGTAAAATAATTAAAGAATGTTTTGATTTCTTAACCGAACACCGAAAGGCCGTTCTTAACCTGAATGAGCACGCATAAAAAAGCCCCCGGACACCACTCCGAAGGGCTCGACTGTTGCTAACGGGAAACGAAATCTAATTTACAAAGTTCATCTTACATTTCCGCATCTTTCTATGAAAAGTGAACCTGGTAGGTGCGGTACTATTTAAAGCAAACGGAAAGCACAGGTATAGGCATGGCCCTCGGTAGAAAATGGCGGTTCAGGAAAAGTTATTCATAAAACAAATTGGCTTAGTTTGTCCAAATGAGGACCGTATAATAAATAACAGATCATTTTTCCCCAGCCTTAAGAGCTGCTAAAAAATATAATTCAAAGACTTATTAGAATTTCGAGCGCTCCGCATCATGCAGATTCGGCTGGTACTATCCGATCCTGAAATATTCAATGTGCCAATGCCGGCTAAGTGGAAGATAGGTTTGGGAGTGGGGCTTTAAAAGACACTACAACGATTAAAATTAAAATAATGTATTGTTACGTTAAAATAATTATTATGTTTGTTTAATAAAACAAACCCGGATATCCCAATTTCCCGGAAACCCAACCTTTGAATCAGATAGTTCTTTTTACAAAATAAAAGCAGCCATAGAAAAGTATAAATTAACATTTATTAGTCGAACGGTTGTAATTCCGGCGACCTTTTTGCGTTAAATAAGAAAGCCCGTAAGGTGCTCGAAACACCAAACAGGCTTCTTAATAAATGGTTAAGTCAGCGCTTAACCGAATCCTTAACAAAGGATTGCATTTTGGGCTTTGCCCGGCTCTGCTAATCAATGATCAGCACTTTCTACTTACTGCAACGGGTACAGGGAAAAGCAAATACTTTCCCGTCGCGTCTGTAGACTCTCTTACCTTTTACAGTTATGAATGGGGTATAAACTATACCGTCTTCACATCTGCATTCTGGTTTAAAAGCCATGATATGCATTTTTTAAAGGTTATTAACTACTCCTTCAGGGTGGAGATACCCAAAAGTTTAGCCTGGCTTTCGCTGGGCTTTTTTCATTTTCAGCTTTAGTACTGCTAATTAAACCTTTAAAAAATGAGCGCAGTAAGTAAAATATTTCGTGTGCTTAATGCACCATTTTTCAACATTAAATGAGGAAAGGAGGAAGAAGATGAGTTACGAGGTATATTTGTACCACACAAAGCAAATCATTTTGATCCTAATTTACGGCCGCAGCTACCAACTGCGGCTTTTTCAAAGAGCTTCGACAAACCTAATAATAACTTATCAGGATTTTTCAAATGTAACCGGCCTAATTGTTCTGTCAAACTGCTAAATATCAACAGCGTGTGGAAAAGTGCGGAATAAGTAATAGGGCATTGGATTTAATTAATTTTCCACTTGTTTGAAAAAGAAATTGGGATCCACTAAATCAAAATAAAATAGATAAAAGCGAGCAAAATTTAAAGCTATAATCTTCAATCACTTATAAATAATACTATTTTTTTTATCACATATTACTAAATTATTTAGTATTCTTGCTCTTGTATGTATCTAAACTGCAAGACATATTTTAGTTTTCGGCACGGAACTTTCGGCACCCAGGAACTGGTTAGCGCTGCTGTGGAAGCTGGTGTTACCTCCCTGGCTCTTACCAATATCAATTCAACTTGCGATACATGGGACTTCGTTAAGTTCTGCCAGGAAGCAGGTATTAAGCCCGTAGTAGGCGTGGAGGTTCGCAATGGCAACAGGTTGGAGTACATTCTGCTGGCAGCAAACAATAAAGGTTTTCGGTGGATCAATGCATTTTTGTCCTTTCACATACAGGAACAAAAACCATTCCCCGCCAGAGCAGAAAATACCCCGTTTTTTGACGATCCTTGGGATGGCTATGTCATTTATCCAACCGGTAAGAAAGAAGTCCGGGAATTGCTCGCAAATGAGCGTATTGGCATTCTACCATGGGAGGTGAATAAGCTGTTTGGTATAGACGTGAGCACTATAGGAGAAAAACTGGTCATTCGTCAACCGGTCACCTTTCAAAATAAAGCGTATTTCAACCTACATAAACTGCTGCGTGCAATTGACTGCAATGTGGTTGGTACCAAACTACCTTTAGAAGCCGTTTGCAGCGACCAGGAATATTTTTCACCACCATCCCGGCTGCTGGATGCCTTCAAGCAATATCCTTCCATTGTTACCAATACCTATAAGCTCATAGATAGCTGTAATATCACAATGGATTTCCATACCGATAAAAACAAAAAAACTTTCAGCTATTCAAAAGAAGATGATCGCAGGCTGCTGGAAAAACTGGCCATGGACGGGTTGGCATACCGGTATGGGGAAAACAAAGAGGCAAAAGCAAGGGTAGACAAAGAACTGAAGATCATCAACGACCTTGGCTTTAACGCATATTTCCTGATCACCTGGGATATTATCCGCTATGCGCAATCACGAGGGTTTTATTACGTGGGCCGCGGAAGCGGTGCGAACTCCATTGTAGCCTATTGCCTGCGCATTACCGATGTGGATCCGATAGAACTGAATTTATATTTTGAGCGGTTCTTAAACCCTCACCGCACCAGTCCTCCTGACTTTGATATTGACTTCAGCCACCGGAACCGCGATGATATCATTGATTACGTACTCAAACGATATGGAAAGAACCAGGCAGTATTGCTGGGCATGTACAGCACCTTCCAGTACAGGGCTGCTGTAAGAGAGCTGGGTAAAGTGTTTGGTTTGCCCAAAGAAGAAATTGACGCTCTTGCCACAGGTACTCCCCCGGATGACGGCATCAAACAAATGATTTTGCGGTATGGCAAATTGATGGAGAACTTCCCCAATCACCTTTCCATTCACCCCGGTGGCATACTCATATCAGAATCATCCATTCATGATTACGCGGCTGTGTTCATGCCACCGAAAGGATTTCCCACAGCTCAATTAGATATGTTCGTTGCTGAAAATATAGGATTGTTTAAGCTGGATATATTGTCACAGCGCGGACTGGGGCATATAAAAGAGAGTTTGGAGCTGATCAAAAAGAACAAAGGCATTGATGTCAATATCCACGATTTTGAAAACTTCAGAAAAGATGAAAAAGTAAAAGCCCAAATCCGTAGTGCGAATACCATCGGTTGCTTTTATATAGAATCGCCTGCCATGCGGCAATTGCTGAAGAAATTAAAATGTGATGACTACCCCACGCTGGTTGCCGCCAGTTCTATCATACGCCCCGGCGTGGCTCAAAGCGGTATGATGAAAGAATACATTTACCGCTACCATAATCCCGGAAAGTTTGAATACCTGCACCCGGTTATGAAAGAGTTGTTGGAAGAAACCTTTGGCGTAATGGTGTTCCAGGAGGATGTGATAAAAGTAGCGCATTATTTTGCCGGCCTTGATTTGGGTGAGGCAGATGTGTTGCGTAGGGCCATGAGTGGGAAATACCGGTCCAATAACCGCTTTCAGTTGATTAAAGAAAAATACTTTGCCAGTTGTAAAAAAAAAGGGCATCCTGATGCATTGGCAGCTGAAGTATGGCGCCAGATGGAAAGCTTTGCTGGTTATAGTTTTAATAAAGCCCACTCGGCCAGCTTCGCAGTAGAGAGCTATATGAGCCTTTACCTAAAGACTTATTATCCCAAAGAGTTCATGGTGGCTGTGATCAACAACTTCGGGGGATTTTATCCCAGGGAACTTTATTTTTTGGAACTGCTCAAAACGGGTGGCGATATCAAAACCCCTTGTGTTAATAACAGTGACTACTATACGAATATTAAGGGAAGTGAAGTGTATTGCGGGTTTGTTCATATCAAAGGACTGGAAACGGCAATGGCCGAACGCGCACTGGAAGAAAGGCAGCGCCATGGTCCTTACCTGCACCTGCAGGATTTTATTGAACGCACGGCCATCACTCGGGAACAGTTGAACTTACTGGTAAGCGTAGGTGCTTTTGGTTTTACCGGCAAATCCAAAAAAAAATTGCTCTGGGAAGCCAATTTCCTGCAGGCAAAAAATAAAGATCATATTCCCGCAGGTATTTCTTTATTCCAGGAGAAGCCTGTTGAATTTACCCTTCCTGAACTGGTGGACCATCCATTAGACGATTTATACGATCAGTTGGAGATACTGGGCTTTCCGCTGTGTAATCCTTTTGGGCTGGTGGATGACGATCCTGAAAAATATGTATATGCCCGCGACATAGATAAGCATATAGGCAAGACCGTTACTGTGCTGATCTATTTTATTGCCTATAAGGTAGTTCCAACAGTGAAGCATGAAGTAATGAGTTTTGGCACATTCATAGATGCTAATCTTGACTGGATTGACACCGTTCACTTCCCTGATTCATTCAGACGATACCCGATTAGTAAGAGCGGCTTCTACCGTGCTAAAGGAAAGGTAACAGCAGATTTTGACGTGTGTAGTTTGGAAGTTCATTTTATGGAAAAAGTGGGCTATAAAATGAGAAGCTATGCTGGCATCTGAGCGGCATATCACCCATATGGATCTTGATACATTTTTTGTATCGGTAGAGTGCCTGAATAACCCCAAGCTGAAAGGTAAGCCCGTTCTTATTGGTGGTAGTGGTGACCGGGGTGTGGTAGCCTCATGCAGCTATGAGGCCCGGAAATTCGGTATACACAGCGCCATGCCCATGAAGACAGCCAGGCGCTTATGCCAGCATGCCATTGTTGTTAGAGGCGATATGGAACAGTATAGTAAGTATTCCAACCTGGTTACCGATGTGATCAGGGATACGGCTCCTATGTTTGAAAAATCTTCCATTGATGAATTTTACATTGACCTCACGGGAATGGATAAGTTCTTTGGCTGTTCCCTGTTCAGTAAGGAACTTGGTAAAAGAGTAACCAAGGAAACCGGCCTACCCATTTCCTTTGCCCTTGCCAGCAATAAACTCATCAGCAAGGTTGCCACCAATGAAGTAAAACCCAACGGGCAGATTGAAATACCATTCGGCAATGAAAGATCATACCTGGCTCCACTTAGTGTAATTAAAATACCTGGCGTAGGAAAACAAACCGCTTTTCTTTTATTGAAAATGGGGGTTGAGACGGTGAAGGTGCTGGCAGATATACCGACGGAAATGATGCATAACCTCCTTGGCAAAAATGGCATTGAACTTTCCAAAAAAGCTAATGGCATTGATGAAACTCCTGTTATCCCTTATCATGAACAAAAATCCATTTCAACAGAAAACACTTTTTCACAAGATACCATTGATATTCACTTCCTGCATGGGCAACTGGTCCGCATGACTGAAAAAATCGCCTTTGAGCTCAGGAGCCAGAATAAGCTTACTGGCTGTGTAGCGGTTAAAGTCCGGTATTCAGACTTTGAAACCCATACCGTGCAGAAGGCAATACCTTATTCAAATGCTGATCATGTTTTACTGAGAACGGCAAGGGACCTGTTTGATAAATTATACCAGCGGAGGGTGCTTGTACGTTTGATAGGAATACGATTCACCAACCTTATTCCCGGTAATTATCAGATCAGCCTCTTTGATGATACACAAGAGAATATCAGGCTTTACCAGGCCATTGATAGTGTAAAAAAACAATTCGGGGAGAAGTTGTTGTTTAGGGCGGCAGGAGTTGAGAGATTTTAATACTTTAGTAAATCCAATAATACAACTATGCTGAAGGGAGTACCTGATTTACTACGAGACATTAAGGTAGATTTTGAACAAATTGAGAAGAAAAAATTAAGGAAAAAAATTATTAGGATAACAGCATTTGCCACCGTCATGGCATGCTTGCAAATGGTGTTTCTCAAATTTGGACATCCCTTCTATAAAACAGCGGAATTTTATCCAACTGTAATAATGGTATTGATAGTTCAGTTTTTCGTGTTTCCATTTGTAGCATACTTCATTGCTTTATGCCTGAATTTGATGAGGAAGATGGGACGGATTGATTCGCAAAAGGTATTAACTGTTGGCAGCTCGATTCTGATTGTATTCTACTTTTTAGAAATCCCTTACTGGATATTCGTTATTTTCAAGTACGTTTTTTGAAGAGGTACTAACAAAATAATTTCAATATGTGTTATTACAACGGCATCAAAGTAACCAGAGATGAATACATCCGGTTGAAAGCGCTGGAAAGGCGCTTCGCTTTTCTAAATGATGAAATGGCAATTCACAAAGGGTTTGACTATGGAGATTATCCCATTATCAGACCTAAAGCCGGTACCCATGAAACTGAACGTGTGGAAATGCAGTGGGGGTTCCTGCCACCTTATGTAAATACAACAGAGAAGATAAAGAACTTCAGGTTCGGATATAAAGACCCTTCCGGCAAATGGAAGCCGGCCTACACAACCTTAAATGCGACAAGTGAACAGTTACTTGACAAAATGTACAAGGATGCAGCTTTGCACAGGCGTTGCCTTATACCGTCTGCAGGGTTCTATGAATGGCGGCACGTGCAGGTAGTTGGCAAGTCAGGGAAGCTCCTAAAGACACCAGAGAAGTTCCCTTACCATATCGAAATGGTCAATCAGCCAGAATTCTATATGGCAGGCATCTGGCAACCCAATACAAACATTGACACAGGTGTTACTACCAACACTTTTGCTATGGTGACAACCAACGCAAATACGCTGATGAAACAGATACATAACAGCAAGGAGAGGCAGCCTACAATCCTACCAGGTGACTTAGCTGAGGCGTGGCTGTATAAAGACCTCAACGAACAGGAAATATTAGATATCGCCAACTACCAGGTAGCATCAGCAGAAATGAAGGCCACACCGCTGCACAAAGATTTCCTGAAACGTGATAACCCGCATGAGGAAGTAATCTATCAGGAGGTGCCGGAGTTAGTATATTCATAGCCTATCGCTTCTCTATATAGGCTATGATTTCATCAGCAATCTCTGCAAAGTCCATCTCCTCAAATCGAAAATCTTTGAGTGGTGTACCTGCACAGAACGTTGATACTTCGGCAGCAAATGCCTGTTGGGATAGTGCTATCACTTTCTGCAATTGGATGTCATCATTTTCTCCTTCAGGTAGGATAAAAACTGCCTGGAGCGCTTCCATTTCCAGAATTTTTGCCCCCGTGAATTGATCATCCATTGTTCCGATCCATTGTAAAACGATTTTGTAACCACCAATGTCCTTTGGCAAGGGAGTGATGAAAGGATTTACATGAATGTAATTTGAGGATAAAATCATATCACCCCTCATACTTCTATACTCAACGTTTAGCGTCTGTTTCTGTACTTCCAAAATATCAATATCATACTGCATTAACCTGCTTTTAGTTTTTGATAATAGGCACAAACCTTATTCATAAGACAAGATTCGCACAGTGGCTCTGGACGGCAAATTTCACGCCCCAAAAATGACATACACATGCCCGCGTCCCATTCAGTCTCCGGGAGAATAGCCATCATCTCTTTTTCCATCTTATCGGGCTTGTCGTCCTTCACAATACCAAGTCTTGGCGCTACTCGTAACACATGAACATCCACCACAATTCCTTCCGCTTTTGCTTTGGCAAAACGTTTGATGACATTTGCAGACTTTCTACCGATACCTGGTAAGCTAACCAGTTCATCCATCGTCAAAGGGATAGCACTATCTTTTTTCAGCACGCTTGCAATCTGAACCAACCATTTGGCTTTGTTTCCAAAACTCCGGACTTTGGAGATATAGGGATACAGATCTTCTGGTTGGACTTTTGCAAGTGCAGCCATTGTAGGAACCGCCTTGAACAGTGCAGGTGCCAGTTGGTTGATCAGCACGTCTGTCGTTTGTGCGGATAGCACTACCATTACCAGCATCTCATACAAATTTTTTGCTTCCAGCGGATGCTTTGCCTTTTCATACTTTTTTATGAGAGGTTTCATGGCGGCAGGCCAGTCAACTGTGGATTTTTTCATGCGAATGTGGTTTATCGTTAGTTCTATTGCGGTTTCTTTTGTTGACCTGCAAGATACTCCTCAATAAGTTTCCCCACACCTTCTGCTTCTTTCTGCCTGCCTTCCGGCATTGATGTCCAGAAATGACTTGCATTGAAGTCCTTTGCCCGGACAATGAGTAGGGGTTTGCGTTCACTGCTGAAAGTAATGTGATATGCCAGCCGGTTCGGCATGTCAACCGGGCGTATTGTCAGCACAGTGCTGCCATAAGTAATCTGGAATGGTTGGTCCGGGAATAGTGCGCTCATGTGTAATGTTATAAAATCAGAATTGCGGTTTTCCTTTCACCATTCGTAATCAGAGATATCAATATCTGATACGACAGCAGGCTCTTGCCTTTTTATAGCATTAAATATATCCAATATTGTAGCATTCATGGCTGCAGCATATTTATACTTTGTGGTTCCAATTAGTTTTTTTTCTACCCGTTGGGAATGGTATTCATACTTATATATGCTGTACTTGTGGTGTGAATCTTCCCTTTCCCCTGCAGTTTTATTCCACTCTCCTTGCAGCAGCAGCATCTCCTTGTCATTCTTATTTGGAATAGCATAACCTAATTCATCGCACTTAAGAATAGGCATCACAGACAGTTTCCCGTTTACAAATTGCAAAACGTAATGTTCAACTATTGGCGTCCCTGTGGCGATCCTTTTAAAAGTAAAAAAGTATGCATTTTTTTGACCTCTGCTTTTTGAATTTAAACTATATATATTATAGTAAGTTATCGGATTGAAAAACGTTGCTCCGCTGTAATCAATATTCGTGTAGAGCTTAATGCTGGGATGTAGTTCATTAACAATTTTTAGAGTGATTGGGGACTGTGTAAGGTTTGGATAACCGAAGCTTTTGTACTCTTCAACGCCTTTAATGTATTTATCACGAAGTACTGAGACTGTAAAAAGCATCCCCCCGATATTAATGCCCGAATACGTCTTTTCAACATAATAATGATTTCCTAATGGGGTGCTTGATCTACTCTTTGGCGTGGTTTGATAGTATCTGCTTACACCTGATTCGGATGTATTCTGGTCGGCAGTTGTTTTCAACTTTCTGCCTTGCGGAATATATATTTGCTGTTTTGGCTTTTTCTTAATTGGAGCACATACACCGCATGTTCCGCCATAAACACTGCAATTTTTACAATAATTGCATGAACTGCAGGCAGTGCAATAAGCATCCCCGGAACATCTTCCCACTTCCTTTTCATCCCCGGAGAAACCGGTAATAAGAACAAGAAGTAATATTGAAAACAATTCATGTCGCATCATTAACAAATGTCAAAAAGTGCTGTTACGCGTGCATTTTTTTGTAAAATTTGGTGGGCAGGGCTAAAAGTTTTACAAAGACTACCGGAGTAATACTGACTACCGAAATATGAACATAAGGGACAGACAATTTATGTATCCTGAGATAGGCATACAATAACAAATATAGTAATATTTACTGTGGCTTCACATTCCGTTCCATCAACTTATCCTGTACCCCGTATTTATCAGCCAGCTTTTTGTCTGCTATCCATTTTAACCGCTGGTTGAGCATAAGGAGGTCAGCATCGGACACACCAACTATACCCAAAGCATCAACGATAAATGATATGGTATACAGCTTACGTTCCTCTTCAGTCAACACTATGTCTACGTCCTCATATCCCCTCGTTACGCCTGGATAATTGCCGGTGAAGGAGTAACGGGCGCTGTTCTTAGCAGAGGCTATTTTTGATGCCAGGGTGCCATACAAGCCGTAAGGAGCATAGTCAGGTGTTTTGTCCGTAACAGACCGGCTGTAGAACAATGACGGGTATTTGTTGATACTGCCATCAGCGAAGTACTCCGTGGCTGCCAGTTTATATAGAGCATTCATCCCTTCATTCGCTGAACTCTGTGTTAAGGATCCCAATCCGGAGAAGAAGAAATCACTTACTGAATTAGCCACCATCTTTTTAGTTTTGGCAGATACATTTAAATTACCCTGAGATGTTTCTATAGTCAACTGCTCCCTGTTTTGAGCTGTTGCTTCATCTTCTTCATCCCACATATCAAACAGCCCTGCAACACCCCTGGCGCCCATTGTGGTGAGGTATGCAATGATGTAGGTTTTTACCGCATTAAAGGCAGTCATTTCGGCAGCCGCGCCGGCAAGGGATTTAAATGCCTCAGCTTTATTGCCACCATACAATATTTTCTGTACATCGTTGGTCATGCGCACCCGGGTATTTACTACGAAGGTGGAGAATGGAAGCACCAGGTTCTTAAAGAACCCACTGGTACCCCGGGAATCCCTATAGAATGAACTGCCCGAACTTACATCATTGGGGTTCTGTGTACGGCTGACCTGCTGTTCAGCATACGCTGCTGCTTCCAGGTTCGGATTTTCATGTTCGGCCTGCCAGTTGATATTGTCCAGCTTTATTCCCTGCTTTTTTAAATCCTGCATATAGTATGCAAGCCATGATGTCCTCGCTACTGATACATCTGACCGAACCAGGGCTGCCATTATCAAATCAGAAAGCTTTTCGGCTTTTTGCTTTATTGTCATTTTCAGCACGGCAATGTCTGATCCTAACTCAAATTTAGTAATCTCACCAAGCTGCACATCTTTATTAAACCCGGCTTTGGCTTCTCCCCGCAGAGCAATGGCAAACTGATCAAACAGTTTGATATTGTTAGGTATCATGAACGCCTTGCCAAAGAGGTGTGCATCTGCTCCCAGGTTAACCACTGTATTAATTGCAACCGAGGGATATTGCTTAATTACCTGGGAAATTGATCCCAATGCAATTCGTACGCCCTTTGCCCGGATCGTATTGGTGAGCCCATTCACAATCCTGTCACCAGGAGTTAATGGCGGCATTTGCCCTCTCTGTGCGTTTACTGCTTCACGTATGGAGTTCATCACTATTCTTTTGTTGCCCACGCCTCCAAATATTTTATCAGCACGTGGATCAGTAAAGAATGTCCTTACTTTTTCAATGGCCTTGCTGGTCTCTACATCGTAATTAGTTCTGTAGAAAACCTGTGACTGTACTTTATCAAAATCCAGGTCGAGAACTCTACCAGCAGGAAGATTAACACTCCGGACCTTTCTATTTTTTGAACCCGCAATTTTCTGAGTGACTTTATTGCTGATGTATGTAGCAGTGAATACTTCTTTTATTTCTTCCGGCGTTATGCCAGCATTCCCACCCGGATTTTTTAATTTGGTGGCGGTATATCCTTCAACGTCTTCCCATATTTTATTATTGAACTGCTCAGCATTTTGTCTGGTTAAATCCTTTCGTTTATCAAATTGGTTACGCCAAAAGTTCACAATCCTAATATTGTCCTTGGAGGACTTCCTTTCTACATCTTGGGCTGAGAATGAATTTTCCAGAAGTTCATTATATACTTCCATTGTTATCTTCCCTTCCTTAACCTCTTCAGGTATATCAGACTGCATCATCCTTTCGGCTGATTGCCTGATCCAGTTTTTTCTGCGGTTGAATTCAGCAGCTATTTCTTCTGTGGTACCGCCATAGTTGTTTGTAACATCAGCCAGGACACCCCTGCGGATTCTATTGATAGGGTAATCAATGTTCCTACCCATATCATCCTTCATTTTAGTAGTAGCATTTACAGTTTCATCCTGGAGCACCTTGGCCTTTGCATGGCCATCAAAAACGCCGGAAATACCGGCATGCTTTTGAATCAATGAAGCAAGCTTGGTGGACTTAAATATAAAATCATGCTGTTGGGCCATGCTGGCAAAACCCTGAACCAGTGTATTACGAATACTCCCTAAACTTTTAATACCGGACTTTTCTATATCCTCCTGTGCCTTTTGGATATCAGCCTGGGTATCTGCAAGGATTGCCATCTTTTCCGAACCAGTGAAATCATCATTTACAACGATGTTGTTAATGATATCATTGAGACTTGCCAGAGAGCCGGCATCCATAGCGGAGGTGTCAAGTTGTTTAAGTTTGGCTATAATCTCATTTTCGCTTTTTGAATAGGAAGGATCATTTTCCAACGCAATGCGATTATAGTCAACGGCAATGCGTAATGCCTGAAGTTTTTGCTCCCTGGCCTCAAACAATTCAGCCGCGTGCTGTACCGCGTTCTGGTCTTCACCATTGATCGCATCAATAAGCTCATTCATGTCTTTTAACGACATGGTTTTAGGATCAATCACACCGGCGGTCACCAGGTCTGAATAGTCCTCTGAGAGCCTATCCTTTGCCCTTTGGTTTGAATATGCTTCATGTGCCTGTACATAATCATCAATTGCTTTGCGGTCAACCTCAAAGGCTTCATTTTTAGTTACAGCCATGCCGTTGCGTGTAGAAGCCTTCAATCCTTCAGCTACACTCACTACCTTACTTGCTATGGCATTGTAATCATCAATGCTTTCAACTTTGGATGGATCTATTTTTGAAAAACGTTTTACTGATTGCTGGGTATATGCTGACTTTTCGGATGCCTTTGTATTGACACCAGCGGTAATTTTATCCTTTAATTTTTTACCGGTATCAAGCTTTGCCTCATAATCTGCATCATTAAGCACTTTGTCAAGGTAGTCGGCATATTTATCAAAGCGCTTGCCACTGGTCCCGATCTTATTTGCCCGGTTAAATAATGATTCCCATTGTTTCGGTGCAATGAAGCCTTTATTCTTTGCATCATTCAGAGATTCTTTAATCCTTCCCGCCATTGCTACACTCTTCGCCTTTTCAGTTTCAGTACCTGTTTTAAATCCCACCTTCTCACCACGAATAAAATCTTTGATTTGTTTATGCAAAGCTTGGCGGGGCGTCATTGAAATTTTATCACCGGTAATCTTACCAGTTTGGGTTGCCTGGGTGATACCTGCTTTTGTACCTCTGTGTGGAGTTGTATTCTGTCCCCATACACCTTCAAGATGGTTGGCAACTACTTCCCTGATCTCATTGGGGTTCTTATCAGGATGCAGTCCTGCTATATGTTGAACAGCCGACCTGATACTATCTGCAAGGCTTGCACCGGCTTCAATGCTATCAGCCACTATTTCCAGCCCCTTTGCGACAACATGCCTGGGAATTCCCGATATGTCCATGAATGCACCGGTGATCTTTTCACCACTGCTATCCTTCATTTCAAATTCACGAATCTTTTTAGCTGCATTACGGATGGCACTTGTGACGGGCTTTACCCTTTGGTGGTAGCTTTTAATTTCTTCCGGTGTTGCCTCGCTTGATAAGCCTGCCTGTATCTGTAAAAGAGGTGATTCCTCAGTATTTATGTCATCCTGCTGTATGAGTTCAGGCTTATTTTCAACCGGGATATAATTATCATCAACAGTAAGCTTATTTTCGTAAATACCTAATCGTGTCTCCTGTGCCGCTTTAATCTCTTTATTAATGGATGTTTTGATAACAGGATCAGTAGCAGCATCCATTTTTTGTTGAAGTCCTTTTTCGTGAAGTAGTATGCTGAGGTACTTCATCTTTGCTTTCTCAGGCACTCCCCTTTCCTCCAGCATAGGCATATCCTTTTCATTAATCCTCACTGCTTCAGTTACCAGTCCCATTTTATCGGTGTGTTCCTGGTCCAAAATCTCCCCGGACAGTACCTGCCGGTTAATCTCATTCTTAACATCATCAGTAAAGGATTTATTTGGCCCAAGTTGGGAAAGTAGGGGCAATGCTGCATGCGAAGCTTTGAAGTTGCTATATCCTGCCAGCAGACCTATTGGTCCACCGTGCAGCATCATCGTGGTATAAGTGCTCAGCGCATCGTCAAAAGCCTCCTTTTCATTGAATTTGCCAGGAGCAAGCAAAAGCTTTGCGGCGCTATCTGCACCACTTGCAGCAACCTCCTCGATAGCTTCCTTATTGGTTTCAACAAAGCCATGCCCCAGCAGCCTGAATCCATTTCTGAATACATTGCGAATCTCTGGCAGCAATGCTTTTTTTGGAAGGTCACCGGCCGCAACACTTTTAACCACGGACTTAACACCGGGGGAAATACTTTTACCAAAAGCATCAAGTATTTTTTCGTCCTTAAAAATTCTCTCACTGGCAGCATTTCCTACTGCAACAATATTTGCATACGCATAGCGGCTGCCTGTATCCTTATCATCAGGGAACAGTTCAAGTGATGCCCTCTTTGCCGCATCGTAACTGGAAGCATAAGAAGTAATGGTAGAAGCAATGGCATCCAGCGTTCCCCGTGTAACACCTATATCAGTGGCAACATTGGCAATAGCATCCTCACTGGCAATAGCCTGTAATGCCCTCCCCGTCTTTAATAAACCCGCTCCTTTGGCTGCCCTGGTCAATACGTTACCAAGCCCGCGGGTTCCTATAGCCTGAATGAACACCTGCCCGCCAACGTTACCCATGCCATCCATGATCTCATTCAAAGTGGACCTGACATTGGTATATTTTTCTAATTCCCCCTTCTGTGCCTTCTCAGCATCAGATAACTCAGGTTTACTATTAAGGTATTTTAAGGTTGCTACACTTTCAGGATTTTCTCCTACATTTTGAAAGCGTGTTTCATAAGGTTGTTTAAGCTGGTCCTTCGCCTGATCCTTTTCTGTGCGCTTAATCCAGTCATTCCAAATAGGTATATCCCTTACCGTATTGGACATTTCGGTTCCTGTGGTAGCAATAGCCTCACCGAATTTATTTACAGCGCCGGTTACAGGAACATTGCTACCTATGATCCTGGATTCTAATGGTAGTATGTGCTTGTAAAAATGTTGCTTATCTTCTTCATCCAGTTGCCGGGCAGCCACTACCAAATCAGCGGGTGTTGGGTTTTCATTAAAAATAGGATTGTTCTTGCCCTGCTTATAAATGATGGCACCAAGTTTATGATATATCTCTGCATTCTTTTTGTCAGGGAAGCGATCATCAATATTTTTTTCATCCTGTTCAGCAAGAGTAATTGCATGTGGATCTCCCGTTGCGTATAAAGCATCTATACCCTTCTGCATTATATCCCGGTCATGCGGTGAAGAACCACCGGCTTTTTGTCTCAGCTTATATCTGTCAGGGTTTGCACGTTTTTCATATTCCAGCCCTATCTCCATTGGATCGGCAGTAGGATTCAT
This sequence comes from Agriterribacter sp., assembly GCF_035497235.1. Lineage (GTDB taxonomy): Bacteria > Bacteroidota > Bacteroidia > Chitinophagales > Chitinophagaceae > Agriterribacter. The sequence goes on along the minus strand of NZ_DATJEB010000058.1, from coordinate 57,240 downwards.
CCGGGCATAATCATTGGCAGCAGATTCACCTACCATTTCAAACAGCAAATCGTATGACTTATTAATCTCAGCGGCCTTTTTATCGTACTCAGCCTGTTCGTCTCTCACAGGCTTTACCATTGCATTGGCACGCAGATTTAAGAATGGGTGATTATCCGATAGCGCTTTTAGTTCCTGCTTTCTACTATCATTCAGGTTTACTTGAACAGCATGGGCATAATGCTCATTTTCAACAAGCTGTTTTGTATCAATGCCCCACTGAGCCAGCCTTGCTTTCGCACCGCTGTCAAGTGTTGCGTAATATTCAACCTTTGCCTGCTTGTTAGTATCTGCCAGAATGGTTTTAAAAGTTTCCGGATCTTTTATAGCCGTTTCAATTGCTTTCGGCGCCATCCCTGTTACCAAAGAAATGTTATTGATTTCGCTTTTGCTTGCCTTGCCTTGGCTCACCTTCTCCCTGAGTTCCTTTACTTTCTTATCTACTTCCTGTGGAGGTATAGGACCAAACGTATTACCCATATCTACTTGCTGCCCTGCAACCTCAATAGAATTCTTTTTAATTGAAGCATATGGATTTTGAAAATCAAACCGGGAAATCTCGAACCCAAGCGGCGAAGCGGGTGAACCTGCTTTTTTCTTAGATGTTAAATGGGGAAAGTATTGAGAATAAAATTCTTCTTTACTCTTTGAATATTGGCCGTCCTGCGTTAACCCGTTATAAAGGTTATTAATGGTTTCAGGAGTACTATATTTTGCTTTAAACTCCGATAGGCTTTTGGTGTAATTGCCGTCTTCTTTTAATCCCTTCCAAAGTCTTAACACGGGATCTGTGGAAGAATCGTTCGTTTGAGTTTCGCCAATCACTTCCTCGGGCGTAGGTATCCTTCTTTTTTGAGCTGGTTCTTCATCACCAAAAACTTCTTGCGGAGTTGGTATCCTTCTTTTTGGAGCAGGTCCTTCATCGCTAAAAACTTCCTGTGGAGTAGGAATCTTTCTTTGGCTACCAGCCAATCTGCTTTCATAAGCATCGTACTTACCAAGATCAAAATCTTCTACGCCAACGGCATCATAAAAACGCTTTCGATCTTCGGAGGTCTGCATTTTGCCTCTGAATGTGTCGTAGTCGCCAATATCCAACTGTGACGATACAGCCTGATATAGTTTTTTTAATTCTTTTTCGTCCATGGAGAGTGCCATTAAAGTTTGTTTGTAAATTTTAATGCCAACTCTCCCTTGGCACAATAAAGATACTGATTCGGATGAAAAGTTTTCCCGATTAACAGAAGTAAATTATATAAATGTTCATCTATTGCATTTGCATACAATATTGGTGTATATGTATATAAGGTAGGGGTCTGTTCTGAAAAGGAAACGCGTTTTCGTTGACCGGGTGGGGTCCGTTTTCAGGATTTGAAATTAAAAAGGGAATAGCACAAGAAAAAGCCGCTGCAGTATAAGAAACTGAAATAGTAATGCGAATACAAACCCGCATTTGATTTCATATGTATCAGGGAAAGTAAACCCTTCTTTAGAAGAGAAACCGACTATTAACAAGGCTATAAACTCTTTAACGAAAGAGAACATGAAATCCTTTACCGGCCTACGTTACATTTGATTAAGAAAATAACCTTTCCTTGAAAATAGTTACTGTTTTATTATGTGGTACGAAAAAGATTCACTACCTTTATGAGGTAGACACAAAATAAAACCGGCTGCGCTAACAGCCGGTAAAATTCAATCACTCAAATTTTTAATGGTATGACAAATGTAACTCATTTTCAGAAAACGGAAAACACATCTTTCCGTAAAAGTTTTCACGTTTGGACCGGTGAAACATCTCTTAAACTCAATGGTATTGATTGGAAGATCACCACTATGAAACGCCATGGCGGTGTAATAGTTTCCAATGCTCAAAAGGTCCAGGGTAACAGGGATGGCAGCTTTATGTATTCCCCTTTTACAGACAAAAGTATTAGCCTGCTTTCCGTAACTAAGATGGCAACCGAAGCAGCTATTAAGGCTGCACACCTGGAAGCCCTTGCAAAGTTTGATGAACTGAACGAAGCCGGTGAACTACCTACAGCTAAAGATGTATATGAGATCAAACGCGGGCAGTTGTTGAGATTTGAAGGTTACGGTCATGACATGGCTATTAAGTACGTGGTTTATGATGTTGATACTACTGGGAACTGGGGCACTCATTACAAATGTGTTGACATTAAACAAAAGGACTTCCATACTGTACAATACCTGAAACCAGTGAGCGAAAAGTTTGGCATTGGCACCTATTACAAAGAGGGTGAGATCATGCCCGAAGAGGAATTAAACAACCTGGTTATTGATGTTGCACAGATTATTAAAGACAGGAAAGCCACTGAAAAGAAGCAGCAGGAAGAGAAGGACAATACAACTCGGGAAGCTATTGAGCGTGGTAAAGAAGTTATAACCGCTATTCCTGAAGGTGTTAAAGCCGTTATTGTTGCCAACCTCATGGAAGATGACAGCGATATTATGACAGATTATTTTGCCTTCCATAGCACCAAAACAATTTACCTGGCCTTCAGCACTCATACACGGGACCTATTCGAGGAAATGAAAAAGGCAGCGCTTAACTGCGTGGATACAATACACTTAGCAGAAGGTGAAGAGAACCGCGAAAAGTATAGCGGTGGCCATGGTTACTACCTTGGTGAAAAGTATAGCGGCTGGCAGGTAAGCAAGGCCAATATTTCTTTTAATGGAAACTACGGGGTAACCCTGGAAGCCCTTCAACTGGCTGCAGGCGAAGGCCGTTACTTTATACCAGCACTTACCAAAACTGAAAAAGCAAACAGCACTGAGGTGCCGGCCGGCTCTGTACATATCATTGATTACAGTGACCGTGCAGTAGCGGTGATAGGTGATACCAAGCCCATTAAAGACAAATTAAAAGAACTGGGTGGCCGCTTCAACTTCCGGCTTACCTGTGGCGCAGGCTGGATATTCCCTAAAACAAAACTTGATATTTTAAAGAGGGAATTGCTTTAACGACTGCAAACAGGGCCGCTAATCTGCAGGGCGGCCCATTTTCAAAAACTTACATAAACTTAATATCATGTTTCTACTATATAAAACAGATACATGGCACTCCTATGCATCCCGCGACCTGTTGGCCGTGTGTACAACGAAACCGCAAGTATTGCGGCTTTGTCGGTTACAAGCACTCAAAGAAAATGAAACGCTTACAAGCGATGATATTTTTAACCTGCACACTATATGCCAAACCCAGGGTTACACAGGCGAAGGGGAATTTCATTTTGAAGAAGTAAAAGTTAACACACTCCTTTAACCGGTCACTCTCAATAAGGCCCGAAATTGTTTAACAATGATAAAAATAAAATCTACCACATACCCGGAGGACCCAGCACAAGATTTCAATAGCTGGATGCAATATATTCTTTCACTTTCTAAACTCAATAAGATGAAAACGATATTACCTGAATCAATAAATACAATACAGCAGGCAAAAGCCCTGCTTATAGACCTGCACCATAACGGCGAAGCATACCATCCGGAGGATAACGCAGATGAAATTATTTGGCAGACCTGCCAGCCCTCACAGCAAGAAAAGGACAGACTTAACAAGCTAATGGCAGATATGCACGGCATTAAGAGCCCTAAAGGCAAAACCACGGTATCATTTGATCCCTGTGAGTTTCTAATCAGCCTGGATCATGAGAATGTAAAAAGATCAGGGTTTAGCACTGTAATACATGAAGAACAATACAAGGGCTTACGGATACAAATAAACGACAATGGCACACACCTTACCGCTTTGGCTTATAGTGCCCGTAATGAGCCCAAAACAGCGGCATTTGCTTCTATGCTGGATGCAAGGATACATGGTAAGCCATTGTTGTCAACCTGCATAGATAAAATCAAAAGTAAAATTGATTCAATTGTAGAATAGCCGGGTAAGGATCATTAAATTTGTCAGGGGTGCGACTGTAACGCACTTTTTTTATGAATACCTGGACTTACATTAAAGCGGATAGCTTCTTTCTGGACCTGCTGCCGGAGATTAAGAACTATAAAAGGAAAATTGCCGGTACCAATACCAAGGGCAAGCCGCTGGAATTTTCCCAGGTAGAAATTAAGCAGATCAATACAGCGCTTAAAAAGATCCCGGATTTATATTTGTGGCGGTACGTAAAGGCAGAAAGGTTTTTTACTGACTACCTGCCCGACATTAAAAACTTCAAAAGAAAAATTAGCGGGCTAAGTTCCCGCGGGGATAGCCTGGACTTCTCAGAGCAGGAGAAGAAATTGATTAAAAAATCTGTTGCTAAAATGGTCCGTGAATCATTACTTTAAACCGGCTGACCTACTACATTCCATTTTAAATAAAAATGGCTGTGAGATTTCACAGCCATTAATTCTTTTAGAAAATCAGAATCAAGTACTTTTTTAAAAAGGGGTTACCCCCACCTTTACCCCAATCAACGTAAATAATTGATTTTCAATGTAGTTCTGTGACCCCGTCAGGATTCAAACCTGAAACCTTCTGATCCGTAGTCAGATACTCTATTCAGTTGAGCTACGGGGCCATTTTTGGTCGTTTGGGCGGCAAAGATAAGGCGGCAACCTAAAAATGCCAAAAGAATAATAAGACAGGTGATAACTCCTCCTTCCGCCTCTCCTCCTGAGCAGTCAGCCTTCAGCCCTCAGCAATCAGCTAAAGTATACTAACGATGCAGTGATAATCCTCCTCTCACCACTCACCACTTACTTCTCAATAATGCCATCTTACAAACGCTTCCATTGCCGCGTATTTAATCAGTCCCAGCTGGGCATACAGGTCGGCGGTATTGGCATTGCGTTCTTCCGCCCGCTGCCAGAACTCACGGGCATCCGTTCCCTGGAACGGTACGGAATCTTTTTGCGACTGGTGTATAAAAATACCAAAGCGCTTTTTCAATACCTGCTCCGGACTCATGGGTATAGCCATTTCAATTTCAGTAATATCCCACTCCTGCCAGGCGCCTTTATACAACCATACCCAGCAATCCTTCACCCATTCATCGCCGGCAGCCTTAATACGCTTAAGCGATTCAAAAACAATTTCAAGGCATACCTTATGTGTGCCATGGGGGTCAGCCAGGTCGCCGGCACAATATACCTGCTGTGGCTTTAACTCCCGCAGCAGCTTCATGGTTATTTGCACATCGGCTTCGCCCATCGGCTTCTTTTCAATAGTGCCTGTTTCGTAAAATGGCAGGTTCTGAAAATGAGCGCGCTCATCTCCTACCCCCACATACCGGCAGGTAGCCTTGGCCTCGCACTGGCGGATAAGCCCTTTGATGTTCCTGATTTCGGGTGTGTCTGACTGCCGCGTTTTTTTGCCGGCAAAGTATTCACGCGCTTCTTTGGATATTTGTTTTGACTTTTTACTGTCAATGCCAAACATATCTTCAAACCCTACCGCAAAATCGAGAAAGCGCGTCACGAACTCATCGGTAACCGCAATATTGCCGGAGGTTTGGTAGGCTACATGTACTTCATGCCCCTGGTCGTGCAGGCGCTGAAAAGTGCCTCCCATAGAAATGATATCATCATCGGGATGCGGGGAAAATATAACCACTTTTTTAGGATAAGGCGTTGACCGCTCAGGATGCTGGGGAATATCTGAATTGGGTTTGCCGCCCGGCCAGCCCGTAATACTGTCGCGCAGCATATAAAATACCTGCAGGTTAATTTCATATACATCACCCTTTTCCACCAGCAAATCGCCCAGCCCGTTATCGGTATAGTCGCTGTTTGTTAAGCTCAGTACCGGCTTGTTCAGTTTGATTGCCGCGTTAATTACCGCACGGCGAATGAGCTTGGGTGTCCACTCGCAGTCGCCCGTAAGCCACGGCGATTTAATGCGCGTAAGCTCTGAAGCCGCCAGTTCATCCAAAACAAAAACACAATTATCGTGGTTTTGCAGCAAAGAAGCCGGGATGGATTCCGTTATATTATCTTCCGCAGCGGATTTTACTACCGGGGCTTTAGACTGCCCCCACGCCATCAGCAATATTTTTTTAGCCTTCATGATGGTGCCTATACCTGCGGTAACCGCCAGGCGGGGTACCTGCGAAATATTAACGAATTCATACGAATTAGCCAGCCTTGTTGAGTTTTCAAGCGTTACCAGCCTTGTTTTGGAATATACGCTTGAGCCGGGTTCATTAAACCCGATATGTCCGTTTACACCAATGCCCAATATCTGCAAATCAATACCACCGGCGTCATCAATCATTTGCTCATAGCGGGCGCAATATTCCTTTACCTTATCCTTGGGCCATTCGCCGCTGGGTATATGGCAGTTAGCCTGGTCAATATCTATATGATCAAAGAGGTTAACCCGCATAAAACGATGATAGCTTTGCAGGGCATTTTTATCAATAGGATAATATTCATCTAAATTAAAAGCAATTACATTTTTAAAGCTCACGCCTTCTTCTTTGTGCAACCGGATGAGCTCGGCATACAAGGTTTTAGGCGTAGAACCGGTAGCCAATCCCAAAACACATGTTTTGCCCTGCAATTGCCGCTCTTTAATAAGGTTTACCACTTCCTGCGCAGCGAACCGGGAGCCTGCCTTAAAATCGGGGAGTATCCGGCACGAAATTTTTTCAAAAGAATCAACCATGCTCATGATCAGTTGGAATTTAGATATTTTAATTATTCAAATAATTGCGTATAGGAGGAAACTGCAAGATAGGAGGAAAAATGCATTCATTTTATATCTGCCAAAATTTTGGTCAAACGTTTGTGGATGGGTATCTTTATTGCAATTCCTGATCCATAACTCCTGCAGAAACATCCATAATACGATTAAAACATTTTTTATGAGCCACCTGCCCAAACATGCCGTAAAAACGGTATTCCTTTTATTGCTGTTTGCGGGATTTTTTGTTCCCGGAAGCTTTTCAGGTGTTTACAACGATCCTGCCCCGCTTAACGGCGCCTGGCATACCGCAGAAGGCAGCATTGAGCAGTTACTCATTATTGCAGACGGTTATTGCATGCTTACCCGCTACGACAAGGTCAATAAAAAATTCATCCATAGCTTTGGAGGACCACTAACGGCTTCAGGTAACCGTATTATCCTTAAAGTGGAGTTTAACAGCAGCGATAAATTGCAGGTGGGAAAAACGTTGAGCCACGAATACAGCATCAGCAATAATATACTTTCCAGCACCATCAGCGGGAAAAAAATGCAATGGAAAAGAACGGATGACGGGAAAAGCGATTTAGCCGGCAACTGGCGCATCACGCAGCGAAAACAAGATGATAAAATGGGAGATATACCCCTGAGACCGAGGAGAACACTAAAATTGTTAACTGCAACCCGCTTTCAATGGGCAGCCATTAATATAGAAACAGGTGAATTTTCGGGTACAGGCGGCGGCACCTATACTTTTGCCAACGGAAAATACACGGAACACATCGAATTTTTTTCGCGCGACAGTACAAGAGTTGGAGCCTCACTTAGTTTTGACGGCAAAATAGAAAACGGCAACTGGATACACTCCGGCTTAAGCTCTAAAGGCGATCCCATTTATGAAATATGGTCGAGGATGAAGTAGGGAAAAAGTTTCAGGGCTCAGGTTTCAGGCTGTCCTTGCAACTTGTGCCCTGCAACTGCACCTCTCAAATCTTAAATAGCAAATTCATTTCCTCATCGAAGAGGCCCTCACCTCCATTGTTGTTTTTAATTCAATGGTTTTATACTGGTGATGCAGCATATTGTTCTCAATCATGGTAATAAGCAGCCGGGCTGCCGACTGGCCGATGTCGAAAGTGGGCTGATGTATGGCCGTTAAAGGCGGATCAATAAAACGGCAGACAGGATTATCAAAAAAGCCCGCCATTGCAATATCCGCAGGTATCCGGAGCTCCATTTCTTTTAATACCTCAAAGCAGTCAATAGCAATTCTTTCACTGGTAGCCAGCACGGCATTTGGCTTCGGACCGTTCTTAAATAATTTAACGAGTGCTTTTTTAATGTCCGCAAAATCAAAATCGCAATGCAGTATCCATTTTTTTTCAACAGGTATCTTATATTTTTTCAGGGCTTCCATATATCCTTTCATCCTGTTTTTGGTAACCGATAAATAGGGTGCCATAGTAAGATGGGCTATACGCCGGTAGCCCTGCTCTATAAGATGGCAGGTAGCGTTATAAGCACCACCCGCGTCATCGGTAACTACGCGGGGCGTATCTATTTCATCACATATCCTGTCGAACATAACTACCGGAACGCCCTTATCAATAAGCTCAGCCAGGTGAGCGCCTTTTTTTGTTTCATTGGAAACAGAAATGATCAAACCATCTATCCGGCGCGATGCCAGCAGGTTAATATTGGTTACTTCCCTTTCGTATTTTTCATGACTCTGAAAGATCACCACATGATAGCCCATATTATAAGCAATATCTTCAATACCTGCTATTACGGCCGAACAAAAGTAATTGGCGATCTCGGGAACGATAACGCCTATTACTTTACTCCTTTTTTCTTTTAAGGAAAGCGCAATCGGGTTGGGTGTATACTTCAGCTCTTTAGCCAGCTCCTGCACTAATTTCCGCGTATCATCATTAATTTCAGTACTTCCCCTTAACGCACGGGAAACTGTAGACGCCGAAATACCCAGCTTACGTGCAATATCTTTTATGGTTACAGGCTGTGCGGTTTGCATAGGATAAAGATATACTGCCTTTGTCATTCATGCGTATATTTACCTGCAGGAATAAATCTTTTCTAAATTATTAGCCCTTTGGCTGAAGTAAATGTAATGCAAACGTTGCCGGGAACGAGTGCGGCAAACAGGATAGTCATTCATCAACGCCACCTGTTGGAAAGAACATCCTATCTCCTTATTTTTACCTTAACATTAATTTTAAAGAACGGTTGTTGATTTTGCAGCGATTGCTTTTTGATTACATATGAAAATAAAATTGCCCTTAGCCATAGCTATGCTGATACTATGGTATTTACCCGCAACCAGAGCCCAGGTTATTGCCAGGCTAACGCTTCCCGCTGTTGAAAACAGTATCAGCGCGCCTGTGTATATTAACCTGGATGCCATAACCGGCCTGCCGGATTCCCTGTTATCGCTCCGCGAAATCACAGGTAAAACCAGCACAGCAGTAGCTTTCCAGGTTGAAAACAACTATCACCGCTACCTGTGGTGGATGGTGAGCAGGAAAAGCGGCGCTGCAAAAAGAATTTTTGAACTGGTTAAAATAAGCCGTCCTTCCCCTCCTGCAGCAGCTTCTTTGCAATTAACTACAAATGATAAAGCCGTACTGATCAAAGAGAACGGTAAAAATGTACTGCAATATAATTTTGCTATACAGTATCCTCCTGCCGGCGTAGATTCTGTTTTTAAACGCAGCGGCTTCATTCATCCTTTATGGGCGCCTTCCGGAACGGTGCTTACGCGCATCAATCCGCCCGATCACCACCACCACATGGGCCTATGGAACCCCTGGACACATGTGCTTTTTGAAAATAAGGAAGTGGATTTCTGGAATATAGGCGATAAAAAAGGAACGGTTCGGTTCAGGAACTTCATTTCAACAAATAACGGTAATGTATATGCGGGATTCAAGGCCCTGCAGGAACATGTGGCTTTTAACCTGCCCGCAGCAGGCATGGAAAAAACGGCAATGAATGAAGTTTGGGATATAAGAGTGTATAATACCGGGAACAATATGTGGCTCTGCGACTTTACTTCCATTTTGAATTGCGCCACCGACAGCCCTGTTACCCTAAAAGAATACCGCTATGGCGGCTTTGGCTTCAGGGGTACGGAAGAATGGAATAACGCCAATAGCAAAGTCCTTACATCTGAAGGTAAAACACGAAAAGAAGCCGATGCATCTACCGCCCGCTGGTGTATGATTGACGGCGACCTGGAGAAAGGACATGCCGGCATTTTATTCATGAGCTTCCCTGCTAATTACAATTTCCCCGAACCCATGCGGGTTTGGCCCGTAGACGCTAATAAAAGGGGCGATGTGTTTTTTAGCTTCAGTCCAACCCGCAATAAAGACTGGGCGCTTCAACCGCAAAAAAACTATGTGCTGAAATACAGGATGCTGATTTATGATGGAACGATAACACCGCAGCAGGCGGAAGAAGCCTGGAAAAGCTTTGCGCATCCACCGGAGGTGAAGGTGGAAAATGTGAAAATCTGAAGAATTTGAAAATCTGAATATGAGGAATATTGCGGTCGGTACGCGATGCAGGAGCGTCAGACCGCATGGAAATACCAGATAAAGTATAAGTTGAAATATAAAAATATGACTAAAAAAAGCTTGCTATTTATTACATGTATATGCCTGGCATTATTTGCTGCAGCGCAAAACAAATCAAAGGGTGGCTCCAAAGTGAACTGGAAAAAAGTGAATGTGCTGGTATATACCAAAAACGGGAACGGCTATGTGCATGAAAACAGGGCAGCCGGTGTAGCCGCCATTCAGCAACTGGCGAACCAGTATGGTTTTTCTGTAACGGTATCTGAAAACCCGTCCGACTTTACAGAAAGCAATCTGAAAAAATACAGCCTGATTATATTCAACAATACCAATAATGATGTTTTTGACACCGATGAACAAAGAGTGGCATTGATGCGCTACGTGCAGGCAGGTGGCGGATTTGTGGGCATTCACTCCGCAACCGGCACGGAAAGAAACTGGCCCTGGTTTAAAAGATTAATTGGCGCTTCATTTTTGCGCCATGCGAAGCATCAGTCTTTCAAAGAGATCATCATTGATGCAGATCATCCTTCTACTTCATTTTTACCTAAGGTGTGGGAGAGAGATGATGAATGTTACTTCTTTAAAGAATACAACCCCGATATTCATGTATTAATAGTGCATGATCTTGCCCCGCTGGATGACAAAGATAAGCCAACCTATTATGGTGGCACTTCTTCTCCTTCGGTATGGTGTCACCAGTTCGATGGCGGCAGGCAATGGTATACTTCATTGGGACACGACATTGCTACCTACGCCACAGCCGAATTTCAACAACATATTATGGGCGGCATTATATGGGTTGTTGACAATAATAAGCCGTTAGATTATTCAAAAGCAAGGGCAAAAAGCCCGGGCGATCCCCTGCCCTATTGATGACGCAGATCAACTGGAAATTTTTAGAGCTAATATGAAATAAGAAACGTTCAATAAAAAACAGTTATCATGAGCAGAAAAAAAACAATATCCTCAAGAAGAAATTTTATTAAAAACACGCTAAAAGGTGCGGCAGGCACTGCTATGCTTGCCCATATACCTTCTATAGTACCTGCATCAGTATTGGGAAAATACGCGCCGTCTAACCGTATTAATGTAGGCGCTATCGGCAACGGAAGAATTGCCCGCGACTGGGATATTCCCGGCGTAATAAAACAGGATAGTGCAAGAATACTGGCGGTATGCGACTTAGACAGCAACAGGGTACAAAGCGCTAAAAAATTAGTGGATGATTATTATATAAAAAAAGGCCAGTTGGGTTACAACAGCACAAAAACCTATGAGCACTACGAAGAACTGCTGGCCAATAAAGACTTAGATGCCGTAATTATTGCAACGCCCGATCATTGGCATGTGCTTCCTGCTATTCACGCCGTGCAGGCAGGTAAACACGTGTATATGGAAAAACCCGCTTCCCTGTGCATCAGCGAAGGAAGAATACTGAGTGATGAAGTAATGAAGTCGGGATGCGTACTTCAGGTGGGCAGCCAGCAACGCTCCATGCCGCAATTTAAGAAAGCCTGTGAACTGGTGCGCAATGGCCGCATAGGAAAACTACATACCATTTATGTAGGGCTTCCAATTGACAAACCGGAAGAAAGCACCGTGGAAAAAGAAATGCCGGTTCCGCCAAACTTAAATTATGAAAAATGGCTGGGTGCCACACCATACGTTCCCTACACCGAAAAATTAGTACATCCGCAAAAAGATTTCTCCCGCCCCGGATGGCTGCGCTGCGAGCAGTTTGGCGCAGGCATGATCACCGGATGGGGCGCTCATCACTTTGATATTGCCAACTGGGGAATGGGAACAGAAAATACAGGCCCCATTGAAATATCAGGTAAGTCTGATTGGCCTGCTAAAGAAGCTTTGTGGGATGTGCATGGCAATTACAAAACGGAAAGCCTGTTTGTAAATGGAGTAAAAGTATTGGCCAGCAATGACTATCCCAATGGCGTAAAATTTATGGGCACCGAAGGATGGATATTCGTTACACGGGGCAGTTATTCCGCAACAACCAGCGATCCGGTAGTAAAAGGCAAAAATGCAAAAGCGCTTGATGCAAGCGATCCAAAAATCCTTACATCAGTCATTGGCGAAAATGAAATTCATCTTGTTGACAGTAAAGATCATCATGCCAACTGGCTGAACAGCATCATTACCGGAGTGCCCAATATTGCACCAATAGAAGTAGGTCACCGGGCATGCTCGGTTTGCCTGCTGAACCATAGTGCCATGAAGCTGAACAGGAAACTATACTGGGATCCCGTAACGGAACGCTTTAAAAATGACGATGAAGCCAATGCCATGCTTGTGCGTTCACAAAGATGGCCGTACCAGATTGAAAAAGGGTTTAATGTAAGAACGATGATATAATGTTTGAGATTTGGAATTTGAGATTTGAAATTGGAATACAGTTTATGGTTTGGGGTTTATTGTTTATGAAGGTGCTGAACGATTGCCCGCCCGTGTTGTAAGGATATGGACGGGGATATATTCTAAAGAAGATTGGGAAGTACCAATAGCCTGAAATTATTCTGCAGCACCGTCCTTCGCCACAAGGAGAAGGATAAGAGCCCGCCCGAACAACGTTCAGCCGGGCGGGGATGAGGCTAAAGAGGACATGTGGTAATTTGAAAATCAAGAAAGGGTTACAGCTTTGTTTGGCTATATTCTAAGCTGAAGTGGAAGAACCACAAGTTTGAAATTATTCTAAAGCGCCGTTCCTCTCTGCTGTGCGGAGAGGAAAAGAAGGTGAGGTAAAACAACACTATGCAACGATATACAACCATACTATTTTCGGCTTTAATGATAGGAGCAGCGGCCTGCCAGTCTTCAGGCGATAAAAAAGATGAATCCATAAAAGACAGCAGCATGGTGAAACTCATCACACTCGATCCCGGCCATTTTCATGCCGCACTGGTGCAAAAGGTGGGCTATCCCGGTGTAGATACTACCGTGCATGTATATGCGCCGGATGGACCGGAACTGCAATCTTACCTTAACCTGGTGAAACAATATAACCAAAGGACGGAAAATCCCACGCACTGGAATGAGCAGGTATATACGGGAACTGATTTTGCCGAAAAGATGCTGGAGGAAAAGAAAGGCAACGTAGTGGTACTGTCGGGCAACAACCGGTTAAAAACAGATTATATACAAAGGGCTGTAGCTGCCGGGTTGAATGTGCTGGCCGATAAACCCATGGTCATCAACAGTACTAATTTTACCAAACTGGTACAGGCATTTGATGATGCGGGAAAGAAAAATGTGCTTCTTTATGATATTATGACAGAGCGTTCGGAAATTACCAATATACTGCAGCAGGAACTGATGCATATGCCCGGCTTGTTTGGCGAATTACAAAAAGGAACGGAAAAAGACCCTGCCGTTATGATTGAAAGTGTACACTACTTTTTTAAAAGCGTATCGGGTAAACCATTGGTGCGGCCGGAATGGTTTTTTGATGCAGCGCAGCAGGGAGATGCCATAGCCGATGTAGGAACACACCTTGTTGATCTTGTACAGTGGCAGTGTTTCCCCGGAGTGTCACTGGATTATACAAAAGATATTCAGATCAATACTGCCCGCGTTTGGCCAACGCCTCTAACCTTGTCGCAATACGCATCCATTACAGGTAAAAACACTTATCCCGAATTTTTGAAAACAGATATCGTTAAGGATTCCATTTTAAATACGCATGCCAACGGCGAAATGAATTATACCTTAAAAGATATTCACGTTAAGATCATTACCCGCTGGGATTATAAAGCCACTGAAGGCGGCGACACGCATCATGAAATCATAAAAGGTACCAAAGCCACACTGGAAATACGCCAGGGCAAAGCAGAAAATTACAAACCCATGCTATACCTTATACCTGCCGGTGATAAGGATGACGATTTTGGCACAGCGGTGGAGGAAGCTATAAGAACCATTGCCGCAAAATACCCCGGTGTAACCATCGAAAAACAGGGCAGGGAATGGAAAGTAATTATTCCCGCATCCTACGACATAGGGCATGAAGCCCACTTTGGACAGGTAATGGAAAGATATTTACAATATATAAAAGAAGGTAAGCTCCCGGAATGGGAAGTACCCAATATGACAGCAAAGTATTACACTACAACTAAAGCATTAGAAATAGCAACAAAACAATAACTGCCTTTTAGTTCAGGTATACATAATAGCCGCTAAAGACGTTCCGGGAAAAAACACTATATGTGCCGGGTGGCGGAGCTTTGCCCTTTTGAGCCGTGGTTATTGTCTGCACTAACCACTTAAACCGGGTGAAGTAAAAGACGAACAACATTGATCTAACTCATTTTTATGACAACAACCAACAAGTTTCATTTAACAGGAAAAAAAGCATTGATCACCGGTGGCAGCAGGGGACTCGGATTTGCTATTGCAAAAGCATTTATTGAATACGGCGCAGAAGTGATTATTACAGGCAGGAATAAGGAACACATGAACAAAGCGTGTAAGGCGCTGGGAGAAAAATGTAAAGGATTCATTTTTGATCTTAACAATTTAGGAGGCATCGGAACATTTGTTTCTACTATAGAAAAAGAACATGGCGCTATTGACATACTGGTAAACAATGCCGGTATTCATTTAAAAAAAGATGCGCTGGAAGTAAGTGATGAAGAATATGAAGAAGTGATCCGCATTAACCAGCAGGCCGTATTTGCACTAAGCCGGGAGTGTGCAAAAAAAATGGTAACACGCAAAAAGGGAGTGATCATTATGATAAGCTCTATGGCATCGCAGTATGGTATACCAAAAGTAATTGCATACACATCAGCAAAATCAGCGGTAGAAGGAATGACAAGGGGGCTGGCGGTAGAGCTGTCTCCGTTGGGTATACGGGTAAACTGTATTGCCCCCGGTTTCATTGAAACGGATATGTCTTCCAAAGCGCTCAATGGCGATAAAGAAAGAAAGCAACGGGTTTTATCCCGCACACCCATGGGCAAATTAGGGACACCGGAAGATATAGCGCATGCGGCAGTGTATTTATCATCTGATGCGGCAGCCTATATTACCGGCATAGTGCTACCGGTAGATGGAGGTAATGCTATTGGATTTTAGAGGAGGTATCAGGTATGAGGTATCGGGTATGAGCCGACAACTTTGAGCTATCAGCCTGCCAGGAAGAAAGAAAATTAATAAACTAACGATATACCGTTGACTGAGAAAAGCGCCAAACCAAAACCAATTATTAATAACTAACAAAACTTGCTATTATGAAGGAGAGAAAACTTCGCAGGCTGCCGGTGCTTTTATGCATCCTCCTGCTTTGCCAGTGGCAAACTACCCTCGCACAGGATATTACTGTGCAGGGCAGGGTAACCACGGCCGAGCGCCCCAATGGCGTTCCCGGAATTTCCGTTAGCGTGGAGGGTTCCACTAATGGTACTACCACCAATGATGAAGGCAGATTCCGGTTAACCGGAGTACCCGGCTCAGGGAAGCTTGTATTTTCATCGGTTGGCTTCAAAACACAAACCATTGCCGTAAAAGGCCAAT
Source organism: Agriterribacter sp. (assembly GCF_035497235.1). GTDB lineage: Bacteria > Bacteroidota > Bacteroidia > Chitinophagales > Chitinophagaceae > Agriterribacter. The sequence continues at coordinate 41,424 of NZ_DATJEB010000058.1, read as the reverse complement.
CAAATATTAACGTGGAGCTGGAAGCAGCAGAAGCTTCCCAGTTAGAACAGGTGGTGGTGATTGGTTATGGCACGGCCAAAAAGAAAGATCTTACAGGAGCCGTGTCTTCAGTAAAGGCCACCCAGTTGGAAAACGAAAGACCATCATCCATCCAGGATATCTTACGCGGAAATATTCCGGGTTTGAATATCGGGTTTACCGCTTCTCCCAAAGGAGATGCATCGCTGGAGGTAAGAGGAAAAAACACGTTGAATGCAGGCTCCAGCCCGCTTATTGTGTTAGATGGCATTATTTATTATGGTGCGTTGGCCGACATTAACCCCAATGATATTGAAACCATTGATGTATTAAAAGATGCAAGCTCTGCAGCAGTATATGGCGCAAAAGCGGCCAGTGGCGTAATTCAGGTTACCACCAAAAAAGGGAAAACAGGCAAACCGGTTATTAATTTCAATGCAAGCACCGGGCTTGCTACCATGAGTGTTAATGAAAGAGTGTACAATGCCGAGGAATTTTTATATACCTGGAGAAGAAACGCGCAATACAGCACGAACATTGCAAAAGCTAAACCTTACCAGTTTGATGATCCCCGCCAATTACCATCAAGCATACCCGTAGCCGACTGGCTGGCTTACGACAATTCTAATCCTACTGCCGACCCCCTCACCGTTTGGCTGCAAAGATTAAACCTGCAACCGGTTGAAATTGCCAATTACAAAGCCGGGCGTACACAAAACTGGTACGACATGATGTTTCATAACGGCCAGCGCCAGGATTATAATATAAGCCTTTCCGGCAGGCAGGACAGGATAAGCTATTACTGGTCTATGGGCTATATGAAAAACGAAGGCGTTGTGGTGGGTGATGATTATAATGTAATGCGCAGCCGTATTAATATAGATGCTAAAGTAACCGACTTCCTAAGTGTGGGTACCAATACGCAATTTAGCGTAAGAGACGAAAGCGCCGTTCCGGTAGACTGGACGCTGATTACAGCAAATTCTCCCTGGGGTTCTTTCTGGAATAACGACTCAACCGATTATCGTTACAGGCCCAACGATGAAGCCAGCGGCGGAGCAAATCCCTTTTCCGTTCCAAAATATACCGATCGCCTGAAAAAGTATTACACCCTCAATTCCAGTATCTATGCAAAGGTTTCACTGCCATTTGATATAAAATACCAGCTAAACTTTACACCACGGTTTGAATGGTATAATTATTTTAACGGGCAGTCTTCAAAATACCAGGACTGGACAAATGTTGGAGGTATTGCAACAAGAGAAAACCGCAATATCTATCAATGGCAGGTAGATAACCTGCTTACCTGGAGTAAAAATATTGGCAGGGATCATCATGTAGATGTAACCTTATTGGCCAATGCGGAAAAATACAAGGTATGGCGTAACAAAGTGGTGGGCACCGGCTTTCAACCCAGTGATGTACTGGGCTACCACAATATGGGAGCCGCAACCATTACCGTTCCATGCAATACCTGTGTGTACAGCGATGAGGGCGATGGTACCCAGTTCGGAGATGAGGTGAGTACCGCGGATGCCTTAATGGCCCGTTTATTTTACTCGTATAAAGACCGCTACATGCTTACTTTAACGGCAAGGCGCGATGGCTACTCAGCGTTCGGACAAAGCAACCCGAGAGCTACATTCCCTTCTGCGGCATTAGGCTGGGTTTTCAGTGATGAACCATTCCTGAAATCCAACTGGTTGAATTATGGCAAACTGAGAGTAAGTTATGGGCTCAATGGTAACAGGGACATCGGGCGTTACGTGGCGTTAGCTGATTTGCAAACCGGGAAGTATTTGCACGTACTGCCCAACGGAAATATCCAGCAGGTATCGCAGTTGTATGTGAATAACATGCAGAATAAATTATTGAAATGGGAAACTACTACCGCTTTTAATGTGGGACTTGATTTTGCCCTGCTCAATAACAGGATAGATGGAAGCATTGATGTATACAAAAGCAAAACAAATGACCTGCTGGTTAAACGCACATTACCCGACATCCTGGGCTTTAGTTTTGTTTGGGACAACCTTGGGCAGGTTGATAATAAAGGAATAGAAGTAGGTCTTAACTCCAGGAATATTCAGAGAAATAATTTTACCTGGAACACCTCATTGAACTTCTCTTTGAACCGCAACAGAATCGTGCATCTCTATGGCGCTAAAACGGATATAAAAGACGCCAATGGAAATGTGATAGGGCAAAAAGAAGCGGATGATAAAGCCAATAAATGGTTTATAGGCCATCCATTAGATGCGATATGGGATCAAAACGCATTAGGTATCTAGCAAACCGCTGAATTTGACCAGGCACGTGCATATGGTGTTTACCCCGGCGATTTTAAGATCAAAGACGTAAACAATGACGGCAAGTATACTGATGACGACAGGGAGTTCCTGGGTTATACCGAGCCACGCTTCCGGTGGACATTACGCAATGAGTTTACTTTCTTCGAGAACTTTAGTTTTTCATTTATGATGTATTCGTACTGGGGTCATATGGCCACCTATAACCAGGCAAAGAACAGGAGCAATGCGTTCCCTGATCGTGTAAATTCCTATGCATTCCCGTTCTGGACAGCCGACAACCCAACAAACGACTACGCCCGGCTGGCTTCAAATGATGGGAGTGCGAGTTACAGCGTGTACCGGAAAAAATCATTTATCCGCTTAGACAATGTGGCGCTTGCTTATGCAGTTCCAAAAGCCCTGCTGAAAAGGATCAGCACGCAGGACCTGAAATTCTTTTTCACTATAAAAAATGCAGGAATGTATGCACAGCAATGGACATACTGGGATCCGGAAAACAGTGGTCCTACGCCACGGATATATACATTGGGCTTAAATCTTACTTTATAAAATCTTTTCGTGAAGTAAAGAATTGAGTACTATATCCAATCACTACATAAATATCAGAAAATGAAAATAATATATAAACCTGCATTATCCCTGGTGGCAATTGCGATAATTACATTGATGGGTTCCTGCAAGAAAGACTTTTTAGCACCGCAACCATTATCTTTTTATACGCCTGAAAATACGTTTAATACGCCCGAAGGGTTAAAAAGTGTTTTAGTGGCATGCGAGCGTAATTTGCGTTACGAATGGTTTGGAGATGGCGCTCCTATTATTACGCAATTGATTTTTTCGGAGATGGCTATTGAAGGCACCACGGATAAATCGGGACCGGCGCAGGACTTGAATTTGCAGATTACCCCTACCGCACAATTAAACCATACGGATTTTAACAGGATTGGCTGGTACTGGTACGAGGGTTATAAGGGTATAAAATACGCCAATACAGCCATATCTTATATTGATCAGCCTAAATGGAAGTCAGAAGAAGAAAAAAATGCCGTACTGGGAGCAGCTTATTTTCACAGGGCTTACCGGTATTATATGCTCACCAATGAATTTGGTGATGTTCCCACGGTAATGAAGGAAGTAACAGCACCCCGGCTTGATTTTTACTCGGTAAAACGGGAAGTGATCCTTCAAAAAATGAAGACAGACCTGGAATTCGCGGAACAATGGGTTCCGGCAAAAGCCAGTGGAGGCGAGGTAACCAAAGGCGCCGTAAGCCATTTGCTTACCAAAGTGAACCTTGCATTAGGGAACTTCGATGACGCTATTGCATCGGCCAGTCGCGTTATAGATGGCGGCGTACATGCCCTCATGACCCAGCGGTTTGGCGTTGATAAGGGTGACGCTTCTAAAAATGTAATCTGGGATATGCATCGTCCGCTTAATAAAGCAAGAGCAGAAAACACCGAAGCCTTAATGCTGGTGATAGACAGGGACGGATATAAAGATAATGGTGATTTCGCCGGTGGTGGTTCTACCATGCGGCAGGCCGCACCTTACTGGTTTTCCAATAATATTATTACACCCGGAGGCAACAGGGGAACAACAGATGCTTTAAAAAAGAATAATCCCAATATTGATTATGACCAGGCCACTAATTTTGGCAGGGCCATAGGGCGTTGCCGCGCCACCTGGTACAGCACGCATACTTTGTGGGACGATCCGAACGATCTGCGTCATGCGCCGGGCAACTGGATGCGGATGGAAGACCTGGTATACAACAACCCCGCATTAAAAACAATGAATCCTCCCGACCCTTATTACGGAAAACCGCTGCAACTCTACAATTCTTCCGGCGGTATTCTTTGTGCCGATACCATCAGAAGCTGGTTCGACTGGCCGCATTACAAATTATACATTCCGGACATTGAAAATGCAACCCCCAGCGGCGGACATACCGACTGGTATGTATTTCGCCTGGCAGAAACCTATTTACTGAGAGCTGAAGCCTATTACTGGAAAGATCAGAATGACCTTGCCGCTGAAGACATCAATAAAGTAAGAACCCGTGCAGGTGCAGCACCCATAACTGCAGCAGAGGTAAATATCGGCACTATATTAGATGAACGCGGCAGGGAATTGTATTACGAAGAACCACGCAAGGTGGAACTTACCCGCATATCGTATTTGTTTGCCCAAACCGGAAAAACTGCTTACAATGGCAAAACCTATAACCTGCAAAACTTCACTACCGATAATTTCTTTTATGACCGGATCATGGAGAAGAATAATTTTTATAACAAAGGCGTGGTAACCAATCATGGCGACAGGTATACAATGAGCCCATACCATGTGCTTTGGCCCATACCCCAGGGCGCCATAAACAGTAATGTGGAGGGTATATTAAACCAGAATGAAGGTTATGACGGCTTTCAGAATAATGTGCCGCCTTTGACAGAAATACCAGCGGAATAATTCCATGACTCCTGACTATACTGAAAAGCGGAAGATCAAATCTTTCGCTTTTCACTTTTTAACGTATATTTCCGCACAATGTTGAAGAGGCTGTCCCGAAAGGGCCGGTTTAGAAGATATGCCACTAAGACTCAAAGACACAAAGTTCTGAACTTCAGGTTTTATTTTCTTCGCGTCTTAGTGACAATGTCCTTGTTCGTGTCCGCACGAACCATCTTCCGTTTCGAAGTGATACGAACCGGGGCGTTGACTTAAAAGTTAGTATAAGGCTATAAACAATAACAATAACATGCATACCAAACAATTACAACAAACATGGCGCTGGTTCGGGCCAAATGATCCGGTAAGTCTCCGGGATATTAAACAGGCGGGCGTTCACGGTATTGTTACCGCGCTGCACCACATTCCTCACGGGGAAGTATGGACGAAAGAAGAGATCAATAAACGTATTGACGAATTGAAAGCGGGGGGCTTTGAATGGAGCGTAGTGGAAAGTCTTACTGTACACGAAAACATAAAAACACGCAGCGGCAATTACGCTGAACTGATTGAAAAATATAAACAATCGCTTGCCAACCTTGCTGCCTGCGGTGTAAAAATAGTTACCTATAATTTTATGCCGGTGAACGACTGGACAAGAACAGATATTAATTATACCATGCCCAACGGCTCAAAAGCGCTCTATTTTAACTGGAGCGACCTGGCATTGTTTGATATACACATCCTGCAAAGAAAAAATGCGGAAAAAACATATCCAGCCGCTATTATTGAAAAGGCGGCTAAAAAAAACAGTACTTACACAGCAGCCGGAAAGGAAGGCCTGGTGAATACTATTTTGTTTGGTATTCCGGGAGAGGAAAAACGTACCACGGAAGGAATGAGAAAAGAATTGGAAAAATATAAGGATATTGACCGTGCGGCATTAAAAAGCAATCTTGCCTGGTTTTTACAACAAGTAGCCCCCGCAGCAGCCGAGTTGGGCATTCAGTTAGCCATTCACCCGGACGATCCTCCTTTTGATATACTGGGTTTACCACGGATCGCCTGTTTGCAACAAGACTTCCTGGATATTATTTCTTATTCAGCAACACCCTCAAACGGCATTTGCTTTTGTACAGGATCGCTGGGCGCTAATCCGGCTAATGACCTGCCGGCAATGATCAGGGAGCTGGGTAGCCGCATCCATTTTGCTCATTTACGCAACACAAAAAGAGATGAGGAGGGAAACTTTTATGAAGCAGATCATCTTGATGGTGATACGGATATGTATGCCGTAATGAAAGCCCTGCTCACTATTCAGCAACAGGCTGCACAACCTATCCCTTTCCGGCCGGATCATGGTCATCAAATGCTGGATGATCTGAATAAGACGACCAACCCGGGTTATTCCGCTATTGGCCGTTTACGCGGATTGGCTGAATTACGCGGTTTGGAACTGGGCATAGTAAAAGGAGTTCATTTTAATTAAACCACCGGCTTCTCTGCTCCTACGGCTTTTGCTGAAAAAGCCGGTAGTGATTAAATACCTTAGTTCGCGTGTTCACCAACCAGGCGGTAATTGCTTGATTTTAAGATTTTTACAGGAACAGCAGCATTCTTATTCGTAAAAAAAAATAACATGTAATACCCGCTTTACGGTATTGATACCGGGCAAAAATGGCCGTATCTTTATTGTGTTTAAAATTGAACCCATGCAGTATGCCTCTCCTGAGGTAATCTATTCAACATATATGGTGGGTTAGTGTCAATCAACTTCAGGTGCAACCTCCTCATACAGGAGGTTGCACTTTTTTATAGCTATCGCATACACGCTTTCTCTTAATAAAAATGTAAATTCCCCATCCATTTATATGAATTAGCTAATTTGCCCTATATTTTATCGTGAATGATATGAATTTTACCACCGAATGGATCAGTTACGACAGTACCAAAGCTTTTTCTGCTTTGGCTATAGATTACCTGCATCAGCATACATCGCTACAACCCTTTTATCAATATACGCCCGACCTGCAGGGAATTGCAGGAGCTATTGATGCAAGAAAAGCATTCAGCACCGATCGTACTACTTTAGTAGCCGCACTCAAAACACAATATAAAGGCATTACGGTTTCCGAAAAGGTAAGAGCCAATATAGAAAAATTAACCGCTTCCAATACGTTTACCGTATGCACCGCACACCAGCCTAACCTGTTTACCGGCTATCTTTATTTTATATATAAAATTGTGCATGCCATTAAACTGGCCGATGAGCTGAACACGGCGTTCCCGCAAAATTATTTTGTGCCGGTATATTACATGGGCAGTGAAGACAACGACCTGGAAGAACTCAACCATATTTTTTTAAACCATGATAAGCTGGTATGGGAAACCCATCAAACAGGCGCGGTTGGCAGAATGCATACAAAAGGGATGGATGCTTTGATCCATCGCATCAGCGGAGAGCTGGGGGTATTGGAGCATGGGCAACAACTGGTTACACTGCTAAAAAATTGTTACTGCCAGTCTTCTACCGTGCAGGAGGCTACATTAAAATTGGTGAACAGCTTGTTTGAATCGTACGGATTGTTAGTGCTGATTGCCGATGACGCAACACTAAAAAAAACAATGACGGGGGTGTTTGAAGACGATCTTTTCCGGCATACCCCCGCAACAATTGTTACACAAACGGCGCAACAACTCGCCGGCACCTACCATGCCCAGGTTAATCCCAGGAACATTAACCTGTTCTATATGGTAGATGGTACCCGGGAGCGAATTATTAAAACCAACGATAGTTTTACAATTAATAATACGAATACCTGTTTTTCTTCCGCGGCAATAATAGACGAATTACATGCGCATCCCGAAAGGTTCAGTCCTAATGTGGTATTGCGCGGTTTATACCAGGAAACCATTTTACCGAATGTGGCATTTATAGGAGGCGGCTCTGAAGTGGCTTACTGGCTTGAATTAAAAGAAATGTTCACGCATTATAAAGTACCTTACCCTGTGCTGCTGCAACGCAATTCTTTTTTGATCGTAGAAAAAAAAATGGGGCAGCTCATGGATAAACTCGGTATTTCTGCCGAAGCGCTTTTTAAAGATGAGGCCCTGTTGCTGAAGGATATTGTAAATGCCCGCAGCAGCCTCCAGTTAACACTTGAAAAAGAAATGCGCCAGATGGCAGATTTTTATAAGCATATTGAAACAGTTACCCACCCGGTGGATACCACCCTTACACAGCATGTTAACGCCATAGAAGCAAAAGCGGTAAAAGCGCTGAAAAACGTAGAAAAGAAAATGCTCAGGGCCGAAAAAAGAAAGTATACCGTGCAAAGCGCTCAACTTCACCAATTAAAATCGGCATTGTTTCCCCGCAATACCCTGCAGGAAAGAGTTGAAAATATATTGCCCTATTACGCCCGGTACGGCAAATCATTTATTGATATGCTGTATAAGCATGCTCCCACCTTCGATAAAAAGTTTGGCGTATTAAGAGAGGTATGATCAGGTGTGAAGTATGAGAACTATCAGGTGTGTAGCTACTAACCGCAGGCTGAGTACTCCTCTTCTCCCTACTCCCCTCTCCCTGTGATTTTTTTAATTTGTAGCTTATAGTTGCATTTGGCTTCGGGTTTCGAACTTTCTCCTTCGGATTCAACCTGTCATGGTGAGTTCTCCAATAGAGCTCCCCTAATCAATAAGGCAATCACACTGAATTTTACAGTGCAGGGCATCAATCATCCAGAAAATATGTTATTGGCAGGTACAAGGCATCTGTATATAATTTGGTTCCTGATGCATTTATTTTGAATTTTGAGCTTTGTATTTTGTTACCATACATCAAATTCTTATGCAATTGCAGTGGAAGGCTAAAACATTTGACGAACTCACGGTTCATGAGTTGTACAAAATAATGCAGTTGCGCATGAAAGTATTTATAGTGGAGCAGGCATGCGCTTTCGTTGATGCCGATGATAACGATCAGAAAGCGTGGCACTTATGCGCATGGAACGGAAATAACCTTATAGCCTATACCCGCCTGTTTGCACCCGGAATTGTGTACAGGGAAGCGGCGATCGGAAGAGTGGTAAATACAGCGGAGATACGGGGAACCGGCATAGGCAAAGCGTTGGTTGAGCGTTCTATTCTTACTGTGTATCAACTATTTGGAACTGTTCCCATCAGGATCGGCGCCCAGCTCTACCTCAAAAAATTTTATGAAGGCTTAGGATTTATACAGGATAGTGGTATCTACCTGGAAGACAAGATTGAACATATTAAAATGATCCTTCCTTAAAGCATGCTTCTGCTTCGCAGCCATTGCTATGCTATCTGCCCCTCCCCTGCTTGCCTCTTTTTTACTATACTATTTTACAGCATAGCCCGTTAATTAGGTCAGTCCAATACTTTTTGAAAGCATAAATCCGCTCTCATGATACAAAAATTACCCAACCTGGTTTTTCGTGCCTGTATTATTACGGCTATAAGTTTTTTTTCTGTAAAATCGTATAGTCAGTATATTTTTTTTGATAAGCCGGTATACGAAATAGGGATCAATATAGGCCCTTCCAATTTGCTTGGCGATTTAGGCGGACGCTATGGTACGGGTAAAACATTCCTGAAAGACAATAACATTCAAATGACCAAACTGATGAAAGGTGCTTATCTCACCATTCGTCCAAGCGAGTTTCTGGGTATAACACTTGCCGCAAATTTTACTACGCTTGAAGGAGCCGACAGTATTATCGTAGATAAAGGCGGCCCCGAAGTTGCCCGCAAAAACAGGAATCTTTCTGCCCGTATCCCTATACAGGAAGTTACTTTAACAGGTGAAATATATCCCCTGGTATTTCTTGAAAATGATGACAAAGACCTGTATCATAAATTCCGTCCTTACGGAGTAATCGGTATAGGCGTTTTTCATTTTAACCCGCAGGGTCAATATACAGCGCCTAATGGCACAAAAACCTGGGTTGACCTGAAACCCCTGCGTACTGAAGGTCAGGGCATGCCTCAATATCCCGACAAAAAAGAATACAGCCTCACACAGATTAATATTCCCTACGGCGTGGGCATACGCTATTACTTCTCCGATAAAGTAAGCGCCGCATTTGAAATCGTAAACAGGAAAACCTTTACCGACTATATTGATGATATAGGAACAGACTTTATTGCCGACAGTGATTTCGACAGCTATTTTGGTGCGGGATCAAGAACCGCAACCATTGCCAAACAAATGCATAACAAAGCACAACAGGTAAGTCCCGGCGTAAGAATCCCCCACTATAATGAAGGTAACAAACGGGGTACGCCTACCCGTAATGATTCGTACTATGCCGCTACTATTAAAGTTGGCATTCGCCTGGGAGGCAATGGTGGTTCATCCGGTATTTTACGCTGCCCGATGGTGTTTTAACGTATTTAATAGTCCGTATTCTCAAAATATAAACCCAAAATATAAACACCATGAAAAAAAGTATTACCTCCAACATTGTAACCATAAGGGTTGCTTTAATAGCCCTGCTGATTATTTACACTTTTATTGCCAACGCGTAAAAGCAAACCTGATCAGCGCGTTCCCTTTCTAATTGCATAAGGGTATATTCACCGGCACACAAATCATTGCCCGTTCCCAATCCTTATCTTTGTGCAAATTTTTTTGATGGAACCCATTTCAAAAAAGGTAAGCGAATCATTAATAATAATGACGGAACTGGTACTCCCTAATGATACCAACGTGTTTGGAAATCTTATGGGTGGCCGGCTTATGTACTGGATGGACATTGCTGCCGCGCTGGCCGCCCAAAAACACGCCAATGCCGCGGTAGTTACAGCTTCCGTTGACAACATCTCTTTTGAAGCGCCCATTCTGCTGGGAAACGCCGTGTATATTGAAGCCAAAGTAAGCCGGGCATTCACTACCTCAATGGAAGTACATTTACATGTATGGGGAGAAGATTTAAAACGGCAGCATAAATACAAAAGTAATGAAGCGTATTATACCTTCGTGGCGCTTAATGCAACCGGAGCACCATCTCCCGTTCCCCGGCTTATGCCCCAGTCGGAAGATGAACAGAAATTGTATGACGGTGCAATGAGAAGAAGGCAACTGAGACTGGTATTAGGTGGAAAAATGAAGCCCGATGAAGCGCTTGAGCTGAAGGCGCTTTTTTTTAACGGATCAGAAACTAAATAGTTTTAGTTTTATACTTATCACTTTGCTCTATCGCATCCATCAACTGATCCAGTATATGATCCAGGTTATCTTCATAATTAATGGCAAGCGGCGCCTTAAAGTTTACGGTTAACAACACGCCTTTGCGCATCAGCTTCAGGTTCTTTTTGTGAAACGCCTTATTAAAACCATCTATTACTATAGGCACTACCACGCAGTGGCTTTGCTTTATCAAAAAAGCCGTGCCTTTACGCCCGGGGGCAAAGGCTGTAGTAGTTCCCTGGGGAAAAGTGATCACCCAGCTCCGGTTGAGTGCCTTTAAAATTTTTTTGGTATCAGAAAGGTTTAATCCTTTTCTTACCGACTTATCGTCTTCCACCCATGTACGTTTAACTGTTAAAGAGCCCGCCAGGGACATTAACCTGCTCATGAAATTTTTTCTCATGGTATCTTCCGCCGAAACAAAATATACATTGGTAAATGGATTAAGCAGGTAATAGGGAACGCCCAGTTTATTTTCTTTTCTCCACTTTACCGCGCAAAAAATATGCAGGAAAGCGATCACATCCATAAAATAGGTTTGGTGATTACTCACAAACAATACATTCCTGCGGGGTAAGTTCCTGAGATGTTCTGCACCGGAAATTTTAATACGGTTCATCATGGCCAGCCCCGGATAAGACAGGGTTCCGATGATAACATATACGATCTTCCGCACCAGTTTTACATAGCGTAGCCTTTCGAAAAATGAAACCATTAGTAAATATTTATGCTCCTCATTTGCTTTGCAATATAGGCTATTTGCAAAAACTTTGTTAACCCTTGCGCAACGCTTTCCTGTAAATATGTAATCAGTAAAAGAATAACATCTTGTCTGAAATTATAATTATGAAAAAACTGGTATTCACATCCGCATTAGCCATTGCTATAAGCGCAGCCGCTGCACAGGTAAATAACCCGGTATACAACAACCCCTATCCCCGAACGATTAATGTAACGGGCAGCGCAGAAATGGAAATCGTACCTGATGAAATATATGTGCAGGTTACCTTAAGCGAGTATGAAAAAAAGGGTTCAGGCAAAATCAGCATTGAAGCCATTCAAAAGAAATTCCTGGAGCAGTGTAAAAGTGCGGGCATTCCCGATTCTTTGATCAGTATTGCATTATACCAGGGAGCAGACCGTTTATACTGGCAGCAGAGAAAGAAAAAAACACCAGGCATGATGGCAACCATCAGTTATATCATTCAGTTCAACAATATGCAAAAGATAGACGCGATGGTTGAAAAATTAGACGATGAAGCCACACAGGGATTTTATATTGTAAAAACACCGCACAGTAAAATAGCGCAATTCAGGAGGCAATTAAAAATACAGGCCGTAAAGGAGGCAAAGGATAAAGCTATTTACCTTGCTGAAGCAATTGGCGAAAAAGCGGGAGCGGCAATTTCCATCCAGGAACCCGTGGAGTACTCCATTATGCCTGTATATAAAAATGCGGCGGCAGCCAATATGATGCTCCGAGAAAGCGCGCCTTATGCAGACGCCACAGAAAGCGGTAATATTGATTTCAAAAAGATCAGGCTGAAATTTGAAGTACAAACCATTTTTGCATTGCAATAAGTTCAGCCGGGCAGCCGCCGGGAATAAATTACCGGCGGCACTTTCCACCCATTCCTTCCGCCTTCCCGGGCTGTCAGCTTGCAGATCAGCCATGAGCTAAAGCATGCTAACGATGAGCAGATGATTCATTGATGCAAACATTCACTGTGTTAAGCCCGAAGCCGTAAATCCTAAATCCGAAGGAATACACAGAAGTCCATCTTTCACGTTTCACTTTTCACATCTTACTTTTCACATCTTACTTTTCATCTTTCACATCTCACAACTCACAACTCACAACTCACTATTCACTATTCACTATATATTTGCAGCATGCAAACAGATACCGTAATTTTTGACATGGACGGACTGCTCATTGATTCTGAACCCTTATGGGAAGAAGCGGCAGCAGAAGTTTTACAGGCGTTTAATATTCAGCTAACAACAAAACAATACCACGATACCAGGGGTTTACGCACCGAGGAGTGGATTAGCCACTGGTTCCATCATTTTAAAATAAAGCCCGGCTTTATTAATAATGCTATTGAACTAACCATTCAAAAAGCAATTGAAAAGATTGATGCCCGGGGTGTAGCCATGCCCGGCGTACAGGAAATTTTTGCACTGTTAAAGCAGCATCAATATAAAATAGGGCTGGCCACATCCTCTCCAATGGCAGTGGTGCATGTTGTGGCCGATAAATTAAATATCCGCCGCTATCTGCAGGCCATGACCTCTGCCCAGTTTTTAAGCTTTGGCAAACCCCACCCCGAAGTTTACCTTGCCTGCGCCGCGGAACTGCAATCATCCCCCGTTACATGTATTTGTTTTGAAGATTCGTTCAATGGTATGATTGCTGCCAAGGCCGCCAGGATGAAATGCGTGGTTATACCTGACCGGGTTATGCGGGATCAGCTCCGATGGAATGCCGCCGATTTGAAACTAAACAGCCTGGCCGATTTTGGAGAAGCGCAGCTAAAAGGCTTTTTATAAATAAAAGGGATATAAAGGAACTTCCTTCGTAAGCTTTTGAATTATTTCCTGAAGCTGATGGAACCAGGCTGAAGCTTACGCATTACAGGAAGCCTCCTTCACTCCAAACAGCTTTAACAAAATTGCTGTATAATAAATTCTATTTTGCAGGCGTTTTGTAACTTATAAAGCCATATTCCGCAAATTTCCTTCTATGAAGAAACTGGTATACCTGTTATTATGCTTTTCTACAGCAAGCCTGCCGGCGCAAAACAATAAAAAACCTGCAATCGCCCCACCTGCACTGCCTAAAGTAACCATAACCATTGGCGGTTTTAAAGGCGGCGATATTACTTCGGCTATACTATCCCGTATCATTGATTCCTCCTTAGTAGCCCGCGATGAAAAGGGAAATCAATACGCGATTGTTCGTTTCCGTTCCATTTACAAATTTAAAAGCAGCTATGAAGATCCGGCTACCGGAGAACGCAAAACAACCAACGACATGCGCATCAATGATTTCAGCGACACCAGTATAATGCCCGAACTATGGCGGCAAAGCATAAAAGATAATATGGTTAAAGGCGACCAGATGATACTGGACAATATGATTGTACAATTGAAAAACGGCAGCAAAATAATGGCGCCTGCCATTACATTTAAAGTGATCCAATAAAAAATAGCCGCACATCACCAGAAAACTGAATTTCAACGGAAAAATCCGGTACGGCCTTTTCTAAAATTTCTATTATTTTTGGAAAAAAAGGTATTGGAATATATCCAACCACATCATGAAAAAGAATTATTGCTACAGTTAGCAAAAGGTAGTGAAGAAGCCTTTACCGCCCTCTTCTATCAATACCGGGGCAAGCTTTATCACTACATCTTCACCATTACAGCCTCTCAGGAAATGGCGGAGGATACCGTGCATGATGTGTTTTTGAAAATATGGACCAACCGGGAGAAACTGGCTAATATAGAAAATATGAACGCCTACCTGTACAGGGTTTGTCATAATCAGGCCATCAGTGGACTGCGGCGAATGGCAAAAGAAACCCTGATCCTGGCTGAACTGCAGCAGGAAAATATGCTACCCCTTCCCAACGTTGATCCTGCCAGCCAAAGAGAAATCCGGATTTCCATACAGCAGGCAGTAAACAAGCTCAGCCCTCAGCAACGTAAAATATTTCTGCTCAGCCGCCATGACGGGTTAAAGCATAAGCAGATAGCCGAACAACTTGGTGTATCTATTAATACGATCAAAACCCATTTGGGACAAGCGCTCCGGTTCTTACGGGAAGAAGTGGGTCAGCAATACAAACTACAGTCCACCGTTATTTGGGTCTTGTACCAGCTTATTTAAAAAAGTTGTACTGCCCCTCATCCTTTTTTTCACCCTGTTCGTTATATACCCGTTAGCAGGGAGTTTTTTAGTATTCACTTGAATACGCATTGTTAATTCCAACAAGGCCATATATGAAGGATGAACGCATACAATATTTGTTTAACCGCTACCGTACCGGAACCTGCTCGCCTGAGGAAAGGAAGGAACTTTCCTTACTTTGCCTGCTGCCTGAAAATCAAAAGATCCTTGAAAAATTATTAGCAACTACCTGGGAACAAACTCCATTAGAAAATGATATGCCTGCAAGGAAAGGTGATGCAATATTGCAAAATATCCTGGGCTCGCCTGTTAAGGAGCCAATACCTGTTAAAAAAACCGGATGGCAGCGCTGGGTAGCCGCCGCCTCTATTATAATAGCTGCCGGGCTGGGCAGTTACTTCTTCTTATTCTCTAACAAAAATATACCGGGAGACACCGTACAGGCTGTTGTTCCTAATGATGTAAAAGCGCCGAAGACCAATAAAGCTGTGATTACTTTGGCCAACGGAAGCCTGCTGTACCTCGATAGTGCCGGTAAAGGGCAGTTAGCCATGCAAGGCAATATGAAATTGCTAAAACTCGGCAATGGGCACATTGCCTATGAAACTGCAGATGGCAGAATGACTGCGGAACCGCAGTATAACACGCTATCTAACCCCCGTGGCAGCAATGTAATAAATATGAAATTAGCCGATGGCTCGCAGGTATGGCTTAATGCCGGTTCCTCTATACGATACCCTGTAGCATTTACAGGAAATGAGCGAAAAGTATCCATAACCGGCGAAGCTTATTTTGAAGTGGCACATAATCCTGCTATGCCCTTTAAAGTAATAAGCGATAAAATGGAAGTGACGGTGCTGGGAACACATTTTAATGTAAACGCATATACCGATGAGGCGAATACAAAGGTAACATTGCTGGAAGGCGCCATAAAAGTGAACGGTTCGGGCGCTGCTAAAGTTTTACGGCCGGGCGAGCAGGCACAGATCGCCGATAAAATAGTTGTTACCGCTAATGCAGACCTTGAAGAGGTGATGGCATGGAAAACAGGGAAATTTATTTTTGGAACAAAGGCAGATATAGAAACGATTATGCGCCAGGTGTCAAGATGGTATGATGTGGATATAGCATACGAGGGAAAAGTAACTTCTCATTTTGGAGGCACAATAACGAGGCAGGTAAATATTTCAGAAGTGCTTAAAATTCTGGAAGCCACAGGAAATGTGAAATGCAGTGTACAAGGCCAAAAAGTGATTATAACACCTTAAACCCGGCAACACCTTCCGTATAACCTTTCAAAAACAAATAATAAATGGCCAGCAGTGGTGGAACACGCTGGCCATAGCCTGAATTAACACCATAAATACAATCAGCGAGATCAATTTATTCATTAACCCAAACAAATCAAAGTTATGGAATTAAGGGCTTTTGGCCTCACCAATCCCATGCAGGGAGGCATTTTTCTCCGGTGTAAAACAATTACCGGGAGCAAAACGCATAATCGAAGCCATTCAATCAAACAATTGCTGAAGGCGATGAAACTAACTGTTATTTTTTGTGTTTGCGTTTGCTTATCGGCAGGTGCAAAAAGTTACTCCCAGATTACGCTTTCGGAAAGAAATGCGCCGCTGCAAAAAATCTTTAAAAAAATTCAGCGGCAAAGTGGTTTTGATTTCTTTTACACCTACGAGACAGTGGAAAAGGCGGGACAGGTAACGGTAGATATCCGTAATATGCCCCTGGAAAAAGTTATGGAAGAGGTGCTGAAAGGGAAGCCGCTTACCTATATTATTACAGGCAAAACGGTGGTAATAAAAGAGAAACCTGTACCTCATCCGGCCGTGGAAAAAGCAGAAGAACAGGCAGAAAAGAATATCATAATAAGCGGTGTGGTAACCGATGATAAAGGTATCCCTCTTGAAAGTGTTTCCGTGGTTGTTCGCCGAACCGGCAAAGGTGTAAGCACTAATGCTGCCGGCGAATTTACGGTTGAAGCCAATAGAGATGATATACTGGAGTTCACCCGTATAGGATACAAAATGATCACTTCGGCTATAGCCCCGGGTGCCCCGATAGTGATCAGGATGCAGGTTGAGGTTACCGCGGAAACAGAGGTTATTGTAGTGGGATACGGCATGCAGAAAAAGGGCAATGTAACCGGCGCTGTAAGTACTGTAAATATGAAAGAAGTAACCGGTAGCAGATCCACAACAAATATTGCCCAGTTGCTGCAGGGTGTTGTGCCCGGCCTGCAGGTAACCTATTCATCAGGAGAACCGGGAGCTTCAACCAAACTGAATATAAGAGGAACTACGAGCATCGGTTCCGGCTCCAATGGATCACCGCTGATATTACTCGACAATGTGCCGGTAGCATCACTTTCTTTAATCAACCCAAATGATATTGAAACGGTTACCGTATTAAAAGACGCGGGTTCAGCGGCAATCTATGGCGCCCGGTCGGCCTGGGGCGTTATTCTGCTTACCAGTAAAAATCGTGCAGGATTGAAAAAAACAACTGTAGAATACAGTAATAATTTTGTTTTCAGCCAACCGCTGGAAATACCGGAAAAAGCCACCCCCCTACAGACTGTTCAGTCTTTTAAAGACATGAATTATGTACCGAGTGCAGGGCAAAATGTAGATGAATGGCTAAGCCTGTTAAACGATTACGCCAAAAATCCCGGGCCGTATGGTTCGGGATATACTATAAAAAACGGGGTTATTTACCCTTTACGTGAAAATGATGTCTGGAAAGAGATGACATCCAAAAATGCCTTTCAGCAAACACATAATATGGCAATCAGTGGTGGAACAGAAAATCTATCCTACCGCATTGCAGGCGCCTATACAAATGAAAACGGTATACTTGTTACCAATAAAGACAGCTATAAGCGTTACAACCTTACAGGCTTCATTAGTTCGCAGGTTACACCCTGGGCTACGGTTCAGTTAAATACAATGTATTCCAATTCAAATAAAAGCTTCCCTTACAGCAGCTATGCCTATGGTATATTTGGATCAGCATCTGTTTTGCCTTCTTACACCTTAGTGGGAGACTCTCTCATTAACGGCACGTATGTTCCTTATGCTACTCCTAAAAATCTCATAGCGCATAGTGCAACCACCGGCAACAGGCTTGACAATATCAGGCTTTCCGGCAAAGTAAAACTGAAAATTTTTAAAGGGTTCAATATTACCGGTGAATATACCTACGATAAGATCAATACGACACTTACACAGTATAACCGGGCATTTGATATGATTACCCTAAACAACACTATTCCCACACCCAGTGTTACCGAAGATCAGGCCAGATATTATAAGTACAACGATTTCACCGATTACAGAGCGCTGAACATCTATGGCGCTTATGAGCGGAAAGTCAACAACCATCTGTTTAATCTTATGGCCGGATTTAACCAGGAAAATTCCTACTTCGAATTGTTGAATGCGCAGATGTCGAATATGATTAATCCTAACCTTCCTTACTTAGATGGAGGCACCGGAACCATCCAGCCCGATCAGAATGGCTTTGACGGATTTTCTGAATATGCTGTACGTGGTTACTTTTACAGGTTCAGCTATGCATACAAAGAAAAATACCAGTTGGAAACCACGGGAAGATACGATGGCTCTTCTAAATTCCCGGATGGCAGGCGATGGGGGTTTTTCCCTTCGGTCTCTGCTGGCTGGAGAATAAGCGATGAGCTATTCATGCAGCCGTTAAAATCCGTTCTATCTGATCTGAAAATCAGGGCCAGCTATGGCAATGTTGGAAATCAGTCCATCGGTAATTATTTGTTTTATTCCGGAATGGCTACGCGGCCAACATCAAACTGGGCAGATGCTTCCGGAATAAGATACCTCACATTGAATGCACCTGGTTTGATAAGCTCCGACTTTACCTGGGAAAAAGTAACAACAGAAAATATAGGGATAGACCTGGGAATGTTTGCCAACAGACTAACAGGGAGCTTCGACTTGTTTAAAAGAAAAACAACAGGGATGCTGATCCCAGGCGCTCAGTTGCCCGCGGTGTTAGGGGCAAACCCGCCACTGCAAAACACCGCTGATCTGAAATCAACCGGCTGGGGACTGCAGGCTGCCTGGAAAGACCAGGTGGGAAAAGTAATCTATCAAATTGCGTTTAACCTTTCAGATAACAAAGCGTTCATCACAAAATATGATATTAATGAAACACGCCTTCTATCGCAGTATTACGTGGGGCAGCAAATAGGAGAAATATGGGGATACGAAACTGATGGATTTTATGCGGTTAAAGATTTTAAAGAAGGCAGCCTTAACGGAAATCTTATGGGTGGAATCCTGCTACCCGGCGTAATTAAATACCAGGGGCAGAACCCCAATCCCGGTGACATCAAATACAAAGACCTGGATAAAGACGGTGTGATATTTACGGGCGATAATACGGTGGATAACCCGGGCGACAGAAAAATAATCGGCAACAATAACCGCCGGTATCAATATGGAGTTTCCGGGAGTGTTTCTTATTCCGGTTTTGATCTTTCCTTCTTCATTCAGGGTGTAGGCAAAAGGGATCTTTATGTTGTAAACGATGTCACTTTTCCATATTCCTCCAATTATGGTACTATTTACAGCGAACTGCTGAATTACTGGAGAAGTGATAATACCGATGCACATTACGGCCGTACCTATGTAGATGGCGGTAACAAAATGTACAATATGTATCCGCAAACCCGGTTCCTGTTAAACGGGGCCTATATGCGGATTAAAAACGTCACTTTGGGGTATAGTATTTCTCCTGCAATATTGTCTACAGTAAAAATAAATACTTTACGAATTTTTATAAGCGGAGATGATTTGCTTACAAGTAAACATCTTCCCCGGGGAGTTGATCCCGAACTGAGCGATATGGGATATGGTGCACAATATCCCATTATGAAAAAAATGAGCGTTGGATTTTCTCTCAATTTTTAATGGTTAAAAGCGTAGCATTATGAAACAAATCAGATTGTATATACTACTATTTGCATTGATGCAAACCGCATCCTGCAGTAAAGATTACCTGAATAAAGTTCCCTTAGATCAGCAAACAGAGCAAACCTCTTTTCAAACTTACAATAACTTTAAAACCTATGCCTGGGGCTTGTACGACCTTTTTGATGGATATGGGCAAGGCCCCATACTGAATACAGCCACCTTTCTGTTTGAAGAAGCCAATTCAGATAATCTTTGTTACAATGAATCTCTCAACTCAAACGAATGGGCTTATCAACTTAAAACCGTGCCTTCATCGGGCGGTGACTGGGATTTTTCATTTATAAGGCGTGTTAATATTATGCTTGATAATATTGACCAGTCGAAGATGTCGCAAAAAGAAAAAGATCACTGGAGAAGTGTTGGCTATGTATTCAGGTGCGGCAGATATATCCAGTTGCTGTCAAAGTTTGGCGATGTACCCTGGCTTGAGCATGTGGTAAAGGATAATAATAAAGATATTCTGTATGCATCCCGTACATCAAGAGACACTGTTGCACAGCACATTCTTGATAACCTTTTATGGGCAGAAACGCATATCAATCCAGCGGGAGATGGCGCCAACACCGTAAATGTGCACGTTGTACGTGCGCTGATCTCCAGGTTTGGATTGTTTGAAGGGACCTGGAGAAAGTACCATGGAATTGGTAATGCCGAACAGTATTTAAATGCCTGCGTTACAGCTTCTGCGAAACTGGCAGCAGACTTTTCCGCATTGTTGCCCGACTATGATCATATTTTTAATTCAGAGGACCTTGCAGGTAAAGCAGGGATTATTTTGTACAGGTCTTATGCAGCCGGTCAGAACGTACATGGCGTACAACGATACCTTCGTACAGCAGCATGGTATTTCGATTTAACAAAGGATGCCGTTGAAAGTTATTTGTGCCAGGATGGTAAACCGATCAGCACAAGCGTTTTATACCAGGGCGACCATTCTCTCAGTGATGAATTCAGACATCGTGACCGAAGACTATATTTTACCGTAACCCCTCCTTACAGAGTTTTTACCACTACAGATGCCACCGGCAATGAAATCACCTCTAAAAACACAATTTTCTGGAAACATACGGGAGTAGAGGCTGATAAAGCGTATATGGATACCATGTCTCTTATTTCTTCACCCGGGTACAAAGAACTACCTTACCTGCAATGGGCAGGCAATGTGTTGCGTGCCGTACCTCATTTTAGAAATTTCAATGAAGGGCAGGGATTTGCAGTATCTCAACTGGGATATTACTTTTATAAATTCTATAATTCTACCACCGATGCTACCGGCTTTGTAAATACTACCGATGCACCTATATTCCGGGTTGAGGAAGCACTTTTAAATTATGCTGAAGCGAGTTATGAATTGGGGGATTTTGACCAGGCGATCGCTGATCTTACCATTAATAAAATTCGTAAACGGGTGAATATGCCCAATATGATCATTGCCGGTATAGATGGCGCTTTTGATATAAACCGCGATACAGATGTAGAACCTGTATTATGGGAAATACGCCGCGAACGGCGGGTAGAACTGATGGGGGAAGGATTTCGCTTTAATGACCTGCGTCGCTGGAAAAAAGGCAATTACTTAAACAAGCAGCAATTGGGATTGTGGATAGATAATTCAAAATATGGAAATAAACTCACTATATCCGGCGGGGGCAACGAGGGTTATGTGGAATACAATACTACTCCCTTAGGCTGGCTGGAATACTATTATTTATACCCTTTACCCAAGGATCAGCTTGTGCTGAATAAAGGCCTGGCACAAAACCCGGGTTGGAAATAGTTTCGTGAGACGATAAACGTGAAGGAGAGAGATTGAATTTCACGTCTCTCTCCTCTCACATCTTAGCACAGATAGCATAAACCAGTGTTCATTTTTTTAATCCTTAACATTCAAATTACCGTAATGAGATTCAACGTGCTGATAAGCTGTTTGTTTTATTTAATAACTACAGCAAAACTATATGCCGGGATAGCAGATACCACGCAAATACCCATTTTTGCCTGGGGTGGGGTTCCCCCTGAAGAAACCAGTGCAGCCCGTTATGAAGAAATGAAGAACGCGGGAATCACCATCAGCCTTACACGCAGCACTACAATAGATTCTATGGCCATGATGCTGGATATGGCGGAGCAAGCAGGTGTTCAATTAATTGTACGTTGTCCCGAACTTCAAACCAATCCGGAAAGCACAGTAAGGCGCTTTATGAATCATCCCGCTACTGGGGGATATTATCTTACGGATGAACCATCCGCGTTGGCGTTTGAAGCGTTAGGCCTATGGGCAAATCGTATAAGAGCTATAGATAGCCAGCATTTCTGTTATCTGAACCTGCTACCTAATTACGCCGTTCCTGCTCAACTGGGTACAGCTTCTTATCAGCAACATGTGAGGGCGTTTATGAACAGTGTTCCTGTACCCTTCCTGTCGTTCGATCATTATCCCGTAATTGAAAATAAAGGCGGGCGATCTTTGCGTAAAGAATGGTTTGAAAACCTGGAAATCATCGCCGGGGAATCAAAAAAAGAAAACAAACCTTTTTGGGCTTTTGCGCTAAGCGTGGCACATGGTTTATACCCGGTTCCAACACTGGCAGAAATAAGATTGCAGGTATTTGCCAACCTTGCGTATGGTGCACAGGGAATACAATATTTCACCTACTGGACTCCCAAAAATAAATCTCAATACGCCTACCATAACGGTCCTATAGGTGACAATAAGAAAAGAACAGGAGTTTATGAAATGATCAGGACAGTAAACAGGGAAATTCAAAATCTTTCCGGAATATTGCTATCATCTAAAGTAATATCTGTTGAACATACCGGCAAAGAGATTCCGGATGGTACGCAACGCCTTGCTAAACTGCCTGAAGGCGTTAAAAAGATCAGTATAAAAGGAGAAGGAGCAATTGTGTCGGTACTTGAAAAAGAGGGTGTCCGTTATATGGTAATTGTGAATAGAGACTTTGTGAATCCTATGAAGTTAACGATCAAAAGCCGCAGCACCCTTGAAAAAGTATCAAAGAATGGTACTATGCTAAATACCCGCAAACATTCCTCATCTGTAGCAATTGGTCCCGGGGATATTGCGGTATACAGGCTGAACAATATAAACGGAATATCGTTTAAATAACAACCCATAAACTGCCAAAAAACACAAAGCGCTTAGCGGCTCAGCAAATTTACCGGTAAAATAAATTCCCACAGGTTGGCGTTATTTGCGCCAACCACATTCTTATCTATCAGCCTGCTATACCGTATACCAAAACTAACCGCCTGCTGGTTCCACCATTTGGTATCAAAAAAAATTTCAGTTCCGGTACTTCTGAATGAAAAAACATCACCGGTACGTAAACTTTTTGACTGTGCGTAATCAAAAAACAGGTTGGCTCTTATACGGGAGAAATACACAAGTTGCGCAAAGCCCCAATCCGGGTAAGCCAGCGGAAAATGATAATTAACACTCCCCTTCCACATGCGTGGCGCATCAATGCCATTATAACCACGGGCAAAAGGGAAATTATTGGAAAAACGGTACTGATCGGCCGTATCGCGCAATTGAAAAGCGCCGCTAAGCACAATACTGTGATTAACACCTATGCCCGGGAAATACAATGATGCCGATGTAAGCAATTGATGAGCGGTATGATCATTAATAACGGTGCGGTACCGCAGCAAAAAACTTTGTGCAAAATGCGGGTTAATGTGCTGTACCGCCTGCTGGGTTTGACTACCCCAGTTAACCGAAAACTGCAGGTAATGGAATAGCGGCCCCGCAATGCTGTCTTTATACCTTCCCGTTATATTCAGTTGCTCCACATTAAAAGAAGAAGCGAGCGTAAGATTTTTATACCACCGGCCTTTCGTAAAATCAAGCGGGAGGCTCAGACCTACATTAGCATTCAACTCGTTCCACCGTATCGTTCTTACGCTGTCGTTTACCTTCCTGTTGAATGTGTAAGACGCACCGCCCGTTACCCATGGAAACCAGGCGCCATACATGCCGGCAAAGCCGGTTTTATGACTTCCTTCATTTTCGTTATAGGTATAATACAATTGCGATTGAAAAGTATTGAGGATGTTTTGTCCGTATACTGTAAAACTCCATTCCGGCTGCTCGTAATAAGGACGCCAGCTATGAAAATTGAATGGAGCCGATAATTTGCCGTATGTTGAAACCGGGTACCGACCATATGGAATGCTGTCTAAAATATTACCGCCTGTTTGCTGCAAAGCGCCGGGTAAATACAAATCAGGCGCATTTACCGTAGCAATATGCATTAGCGGCTGCCAGTCTTCCGCTTTTAACTGCTTTCCCTTTAGCTGTAAACCTTTTGCGGTAAAGCTGCTCCATACTAACCGCCCTGCATTATTAATGGCAGGCTGGTAAGCGCCTAACAGTTCATTAGTGAGCTTAAAAAGATTTCTTGTTTTAATATCCACCGCAAAAATATCATCCTGGTAACCGCTGCCTGCCGAAAAATATACCGTATCTCCTTTTAATAAGGGAAACCCTTTTATTTCATAACTCCAGGGCAGCAGGTTATCCGTTTTCCCCGTTTGCAGGTTAACCATGGCCACAGTCATTAATCCCTGCGTATTTCTTATACAGGAAACCACATGATCCTTATCATAAAATGCAGGATAGGTATAGATGAGCCGCTCCGCAGGTTGAGGCATCCGGTGCAACAGCGCCCCGGTGGCTGCATCCAGCACATGCAGTTCCTGCTGCTGATCGGGTGTAAACTGCACGGCAACAATCATCGTACCATCCTGCAACAGATTGGGCTGGAAGTATTTACTGCAATGCGTTAATTGCACCACCTGCTTTGTTGTTATATCCAGCACTTTTATTACGCTGTAATCTCTTCCACTCCACCGTGCGTCCGGTTCGTATGCCGTATATACTATTTTGCCATTACGGTAAGCATAATAATCATCGCGTGCAATATCTTTAACCCTGATCTTTTCTTTTCCGTTTGCTGTAATCAGCCACCAGGCAGGCAGGCTGCGATATGTTTTTTTCAGCACGATCATTGAATCTTCACCTGCAAAGTAAGGCAGCGAATAATCCGATACATACCGGTTATTACCTGTAGTAATAAAAGAATCTCCGGCAGAAAGCGCCGATTGTTCTTTATAAAACTGCAGGGCATTTTTTACAAAATCACCATACGCTATTCCGGTATGCTTTTTTACTGCCTTTTGAAAAGGATAAAACAATCCTTTAAACCGCGCCGCATCATCGGTTACTGCGGTCCAAAACCGGTCTCCATATTTTTCCCTGCCATAGCCCGTCAGTAAATAGCCCAATGCATAATGATCGGGAATATAGTGCCGCAACGAGCCATTGCGCAATTTCATAAAGCTGTATTTTTTATTTGCCTCCCAAAGCGACCGGTAGCCGTTAAAAAAACCGGGCAGCCGCCCTCTTCCCTGTCCGCTTACGGCTGTTTCCTGGAAAACAGCGTCTCCTTCAAAAAACCAGTTCGGTATAGCCGCGCTGTTGGCAACGGCCTGCCCCTCTTCACCCAGGATAATATACGCGAGCTTTGATAACCCTTTCCTGTAATTCATATACTGCTGTACATGCCTGTATTCATGGATAGCCAAATTTTCGGCCCAGGGCAAACTGCCTAATTGAAAACTGTTGAACTGGGGTGTAAGAAAAAATTCGCTGCGCCAGGGGGCAAGTCCAACATAACCATTTGCCAGGGTAGTTTGGTTCTGCAATACCATATTGATCTTACGTTGACCAGTACCCGCAGTAGCGCTGGTATGCCGGTTAAGATAATGAACAATGCCGGCTATACGCTGCGCCGTTGTATCAAGTTCCCGGGGATAAATAACCCGGGCTTCAGGCGTATTTACCTGCCGCCATTTAACCGAAGGCGGATTAGCGCCAAACTCCTGGGAAAAAGCAGGAAGTCCAAAAAAAAATGACAGCCATAACAGGGAATATGCGCGCATAGCAAACAATTACAATCTAAATATACACCCAAAACGGGTTGCCGTTGGTCCGCTTTATGTACATGGCTTCATCAAACCGGTTTCGCCGGGTAGCGGTTTACATTGTGCTGCAATATAAAAGTGAGCGGCATTTTTTGCCGGCATTTAATTATTTTTTACATCAAACACCCGATAATTGCATGATTGTTATTATCTTTTCGCGGTAAAATTCAAATATACAGTCCGGCAGATATTTTTTTCAACCCGGCATTCCATATAAAACCTTACCGCCACTTTCGGTATCCTTTATTTTTAATTGTTAGCACAAGCCTTTAATAACACATGACAGCACATGACAGCTTTAACAGGGGTATAGTATACTTTTGAATGCAGATTGCTTATACCATTAGAAAAGATTAAAGAATGCAGGTAATTTTAGGAATTGTATATCATTTTATAGGAGGTTTCGCGTCAGGCAGTTTTTATACACCGTTTAAGAAAGTCAAGGGCTGGGCCTGGGAAAGTTACTGGATAGCAGGAGGCATTTTTTCCTGGTTAATTGTTCCCCCACTGGCTGCTTATTTAACCATTCCCGGTTTTGCGGAAATCATTAAAAGCACCGATGGCAGCATTCTATGCATTACTTATTTGTTTGGTGTGCTTTGGGGCATCGGCGGGTTAACTTACGGACTGGGTGTGCGTTACTTAGGCATTTCGCTGGGTACCAGTATTATATTAGGTTTATGCATGGTATTTGGTTCGCTTATACCTTCTGTATACTATAATTTTTTTCCGAAAGAGGGTAAGGATACATTTAGTATGCTTATCCATTCAAAATGGGGGTTATATGCCCTTGCAGGGCTGGCGGTGTGTGTGCTGGGAATTGTTTTCTGCGGTAAAGCAGGAATCATGAAAGAAAAAACGCTCAATATACCCGGTACCGATCCGCACGGCATGCAAATCAAAACCGAATACAAATTTGGACTGGGTTTACTGGTTTCCATTGTATCCGGCATTTTAAGTGCATGTTTTAACTTTGGTATAGAATCCGGAAAATCAATGGCGGATACCGCCAATGAATTATGGAAAACAGCGCATCCGGGGCAGGGAGAGTTTTTATTTCAGAACAATGTAACCTTTGTGGTAATACTGTGGGGCGGACTTACCACTAACTTTATATGGTGTATGATCCTAAACGCCCGCAACAAAACTTTTGGCGATTACACCAATGCAAAAACACCGCTACTGTCTAATTATATCTTTTCCGCTTTAGCCGGCATTACCTGGTTCTTCCAGTTTTTCTTTTACGGCATGGGCGAAAGCAAGATGGGCAATGGCGCCAGTTCGTGGATATTGCACATGGCCTTTATTATTTTAGTAGCTAACTTTTGGGGTATTGTGCTGAAAGAATGGAAAGATGTGAGCAGCAAAACAAAAGCCATGATTACGCTGGGTATTATTACCATCATTATAGCCGTTTTACTGGTGGGTTACGGCAATTCACTAAAATAAATTAATAAAACACTAAAATAAAAAATATGCCTTCTGTTACAACAAATGAATTTAAGCACGTGAGCTATTTATGGGATGATGCCAAAGCAGCAGCACTTGCAGGAGATGAAGTGGGTTTGCTGATTTACCGTTCTAATTTATTAGGCGCCGATCTGCGGCTTACCAATTACGGCGGCGGCAACACCTCATGCAAAGTAATGGCAAAAGATCCGCTTACCGGCAAAGAAACAGAAGTGATGTGGGTAAAGGGTTCCGGAGGAGATTTGGGTACGTTAAAGAAAAGCGGGCTGGCGGCTTTGTATACAGATCGCCTCAGAAGCCTGACGAATGTATATCGTGGTATTGATCATGAAGATGAAATGGTGGAGCTGTTTAATCACTGCATTTTTGATCTGAGCTCCAAAGCACCTTCCATAGATACGCCTTTGCATGGCTTTCTTCCGTTTAAGCATATTGATCACCTGCATCCTGATGCTGCTATTGCCATTGCCGCTGCCAAAGATGGCAAACGCATTACGCAGGAACTTTTTAACGGCACCATAGGCTGGGTAGAATGGCAACGCCCAGGCTTTGACCTTGGCTTACAATTAAAACAATGTTTGGATGAGAACCCGGGCATACGGGGCATAATGCTTGGCTCGCATGGTTTGTTTACCTGGGGCGACACCGCCTTTGAAAGCTATATCAATACCCTGGAAGTAATTGAACGCTGCGCAGCTTATCTTGAAGAAAATATAAAAAACAAACCCGTATTTGGCGGCGCCAAACTGGAATCTTTAGCCAAAGAAGAAAGATTGGATAAAGCAGCGGCTTTAGCGCCCGTACTCAGGGGCTTCTGCTCTTCCGGTGTAAAAATGATCGGTC
This sequence comes from Agriterribacter sp., assembly GCF_035497235.1. Taxonomy (GTDB): domain Bacteria; phylum Bacteroidota; class Bacteroidia; order Chitinophagales; family Chitinophagaceae; genus Agriterribacter. The sequence goes on along the minus strand of NZ_DATJEB010000058.1, from coordinate 13,167 downwards.
ATTTTACGGATGACGAAAGGGTATTGGAATATATCAATTCCAATGACCTGGAAAGATTAGCCCCGATGGGTACCAGTTGTCCTGATCATTTCTTAAGAACAAAGATCAGCCCGCTGGTGCTGAACCTTACTGCCGGCGAAAGTGTAGCGGATGTTGCCGCTGTAAAAGAAAAGCTGAAGCCGCAATTTGAGGCTTACAGGAAGATGTATACGGCCTATTACGAAAAATGCAAACATTCCAATAGTCCCGCCATGCGCGATGCCAACCCGGTAGTGATATTATACCCCGGCGTGGGCATGTTTACTTTTGCAAAAGATAAGCAAACAGCACGGGTAGCCGCCGAGTTTTATATTAATGCTATTAATGTAATGAAAGGCGCTGAAGCCATTTCTGAATATACTTCCCTGCCCCGGCAGGAAGCTTTTAATATTGAGTACTGGCTACTGGAAGAAGCCAAGCTGCAGCGTATGCCAAAACCTAAAGCCTTATCCGGCCGGATTGCATTAGTAACAGGCAGCGCGGGAGGTATTGGCAAAGCCATTGCCAAAAAATTTGCAGATGAAGGCGCGGTAGTAATGGTAAATGATAACGATGCAGAAAGGCTGGCGAATGCAAAAAAAGATTTCGCTGATCATTATGGTAAAGACGTTTTTTCTGCAGAGCTATTGGATGTTACCGATGCGAATACGATTCGTAAAACGTTTAAAGCTGCGGCCCTGGCTTTTGGCGGTGTTGATATTGTGGTTAACTGTGCCGGTTTATCTATTTCAAAGCCATTGGAAGAGCATACCGAAAAAGACTGGGACCTGCTGTATGATGTGCTGGTAAAAGGACAGTTTCTTATTACGCAGGAAGGTGTAAACGTTATGCGCAAACAGGATATGGGAGGCGATGTTATTAATATTGTAAGTAAAAACGCGCTGGTGAGCGGGCCTAATAATGCAGGCTACGGGTCGGCCAAGGCAGCCCAATTACATTTAAGCCGCTTAAACGCTGCTGAATTAGGAAAGGATCATATTCGCGTTAACGTGGTAAATCCGGATGCCGTTATTTCCGACAGCAAAATATGGGCGGGCGCATGGGCGCAGGGCCGTGCCAAAGCATACGGCGTAACAGTAGAAGAGTTGCCCGGGTTTTACGCCAAACGTACTTTACTGAACGAAATTATTTTACCTGAAGATATCGCTAACGCCTGCTTTGCTTTTACAGGGGGCTTATTAAACAAGGCCACGGGCAATGTGCTGAACATTGACGGTGGCGTTGCCATGGCTTTTGTAAGATAAGAGCAATATTAAATCCGAAGGCGGAAAACCTAAACTCGAAGGAATACATGAAGAACCAAATAAAAATTCAAATCCGAAATTTTCGCACGGGCGGGAGGAAATTCGAAGAAGACTGTCAGCAATCAGCCTTCAGTAATGAGCAATACAAAAAGAAGAGGTATTCAGCCAGTCATTAGTGGTTATCTAACACAGAATCTGACGGCTGAACCCTGTAACATTTGCAGACCAAGAACTATAAACTATAAACTATAGCCACAAATCTCAAATTTTAAATCTCAAATTCGCATGCACCGCCTGGCGTTTAAACTGAAATTGCACAAGGGCTTTGAAGCCGAATACCAAAAGCGGCATGAGGCTATATGGCCGGAATTGCAGGCATTATTAAAAGAAACCGGCATAGCGGAATATTCTATTTTTCTGGAGGAAGCCACCGGAAGCCTGTTCGGTTATTTAAGGATTAACGACAAAGCCGCCATGCAGGCATTACCGCAACACCCCGTTATGCAACGGTGGTGGCATTATATGAAAGATATTATGGAAGTGAATGCTGATGAGTCGCCGGTAAGCATACCATTGAAAGAGGTTTTTTACATGCCATAAAAATAAGATCATGCAGATAGAAAAATATAAGTTGGAAAGCCATAACGAATCTTTGCTGAAAGTACATCGCAGCAAATTTGCATATAGCAGTGCAAACATTGAACAAGCGGAAAGTATTGTAAAAAAACTTACCAACTTCCAGGTAGCCATTCCCAGTTGGGCTTTGGGAACCGGCGGTACAAGGTTTGGCAGGTTTTCGGGTGGCGGTGAGCCGCGTAACCTCGAAGAAAAAATAGAAGATATTGGCTTGCTGCACGCACTCAACCAATCAAGCGGCGCCATATCGCTTCATATTCCATGGGACATTCCTGAAAATCCTTCGCATATTAAAGCGCTGGCCGCCCGGCACGGACTGCAGTTCGATGCCATGAATTCTAACACTTTCCAGGATCAGCCCGGCCAGCAGTTCAGCTACAAATTCGGGTCGCTGCAAAATGTAAACAAAGCCATCCGCCAGCAGGCCATTGATCATAATATTGAAGTTATCCGCCATGGCGTGGAGCTGGGCTCCACCTCCTTAACCGTATGGCTTTCCGATGGCTCCTGCTTTCCCGGACAGCTTAATTTCCGGGAAGCCTTTCAACATACATTAAACGGCTTACAGGAAATTTACAGGGCATTACCCCACAACTGGAAAATGTTTGTAGAATATAAAGCTTTTGAACCTAATTTTTATTCTACTACAGTTGGCGACTGGGGACAATCGTATTTGTATACCAGCAAGCTGGGCAATAAAGCCTATACCCTGGTTGACCTGGGTCATCACCTGCCCAACGCCAATATTGAACAAATTGTTTCTCTTTTACTGATGGAAGGAAAATTGGGCGGCTTTCATTTCAACGATTCCAAATACGGAGATGATGACCTTACAGCAGGAAGTATTAAACCCTACCAGTTGTTTCTCATCTTTAATGAGCTGGTAGAAGGTATGGATGCCAAAGGCATGAACCATGCTACCGGCCTGGGCTGGATGATTGACGCATCGCACAACGTAAAAGATCCGCTGGAAGACCTGGCGCAATCGGTTGAAGCTATACTTATAGCCTATGCGCAGGCTTTATTAACCGACAGTAAAGCCCTGCAGGAAGCCCGCCAAAATAACGATGTGGTAAAGGCACAGGAAATATTGCAGCACGCTTTTCGTACCGATGTGCGACCGTTAGTAGCCGAAGCCAGGCTCCGTGCAGGAGGAGCGCTAAACCCTATAGCTTTATTCCGCAATGAAAAAATACGGGAACAACTTATCAAAAACAGGGGTACAAAAACGGTAGCTACGGGGCTGTAAAAGTGGTAAGTAGTAAGCGTCTTGTCCTGTCAACGGTCAGTAGGGAGTAGTCAGTTAAAATAGCGGAGGGTAACTCACCTTTCACCCCTCACTCCCATTTTTTTTCGGAGCAGAACACAAGTAAAATAAGCACTATCCCTTTTTTGCTGTTCAACGCCCACCTCCTATCTTTATATTATGATGAGCAATAGTATGCCAGTTATAGCTATTTACGATATCGGCAAAACCAACAAAAAAGTATTCCTGTTTAACGAAGCCTACGAAGTAGTATATGAAAAAAGCGCCACGCTTCCCGAAACAACAGACGAGGACGGGTATCCCTGTGAAAACCTGGAATTGCTGACACAATGGATCAGGGAATCGTTCAGTGAAATAACCGGGTTAAAGGCGTTTAATATAGTAGCCGTTAATTTCACTTCTTACGGCGCCAGTTTTGTACACATTGACAAGAATGGCAACCCGTTAACCCCCTTATACAATTATCTTAAACCCTATCCGGAAGATTTAAAAAAGAAATTCTACAGCAGGTACGGCGGAGAAATAATGCTCTCCATGCATACCGCTTCGCCGGTATTGGGCAGTTTAAATTCGGGCATGCAATTATACCGTTTAAAGTATGAGCAAAAAGCGGTATTCGACCAAATTGCTTACTCCCTGCATCTTCCGCAATACATAAGTTATTTGCTTACCGGAAAAACCTGTTCGGATATTACCAGCATTGGCTGCCATACCAACCTCTGGAATTTCCCGCAACACAATTATCACGAATGGGTATACAGGGAAGGGGTGATGGATAAGCTACCGCCCATTTTTGCATCAGACGGCGTAAAAGAAATAACGCTTTCGGGGAAAATGTTCAGGGCCGGCGTTGGCTTACACGACAGTTCAGCAGCGCTTATTCCCTATCTCACCAATTTCAGGGAACCCTTTATACTGATTTCCACAGGCACATGGTCTATCAGCTTCAACCCATTTAACAGCCTGCCCCTTACGGTGGAAGAACTGCAGCAGGATTGCCTGTGTTATATGACCTATCAGGGCAGCCCGGTAAAAGCTTCGCGTTTATTTGCAGGATACGAGCATGAGCAGCAGGTTAAACGCCTGGCTGCGCATTTTAACAAGCCTGCGGATTATTATACTACTGTAAAATTTGATAAAAGCATTGCTGCCGCCTTGCAGTTGCTGCCTGAAGTGCATGCAAAAGATGCAGCGTCTATAACCGTTTTCCCCGAAAGAGATATAAATGCATTCGGCAGCTACGAGCGGGCTTATCACCAGCTCATGCTGGATATTATGAGCAGGCAAATCAATTCTACGGGGCTGGTACTGGAAGGCACTGATGTAAAACGGATTTTTGTTGACGGAGGGTTTGGTAAAAATCCGCTGTACATGCATTTGCTGGCGGAAGCCTTTCCAGGCATTGAAGTATATGCCGCATCCATAGCACAGGCAACCGCGCTTGGAGCGGCGCTGGCCATACATCCGCACTGGAGCAGCAAACCGGCCCCTGCCGATACGATTAAATTAATGTATTATAATACCAGTACTATACAAAAGTAACGGCATTCCATACAGCAATTGAGTCATCCGGTGCCTGCTTACGGCTACTTGTCCACCTCCTGTGGAAAAAAAGAATAGTATATATCCACCTGTACAACCGATATTTATCCCGATTCTCTTACAATAAAAGGGGGATTCGTTCGTCTATACCTTATTCAAGATTTCCCATGGAAGAAACCCGTGAAATAAATGCGCTATTGCATCTTATAGATGATCCGGATCATGAGGTATTTGATACCGTTAGCAACAGAATTGTAAGCTATGGCAGGCCCATCATTCCCAACCTGGAACATTTATGGGAAAATACCCCTGATGAAATGATCCAGGGGAAAATAGAATTACTCATACACCGGCTCCACTTTCAGGAATTACAGGCCAACATGTCTGCATATGCAAAATCCACCCGGCACGATCTGTTAGAAGGATCATTGCTGGTTGCAAGATACCAATACCCCGACATGGCAGATACGCCTGTTTTACAGGAAATAGAAAAAATAAAACGTAATATCTGGCTTGAACTCAACAGCTATCTTACCGCGCTGGAACAGGTTAATATTATTAACCGCATCTTTTTTACATACTATAAATTTAAAGGCGTTGAAGTATCTTACCAGCACCCGGAAGAATTTCTCATCAACAAAGTACTGGAAACCAAACGCGGCAATTCAATCATTAATGGCATATTACTCCAGTTGCTGTGCGGGTTACTTGATATCCCCGTAAAAGCAATTCAAATACCCCGCCAGTACCTGCTCGCTTATTTTGATACCGCTTACGACTATTTCAATCCGAAAAAAGAAAATGGTAATAATATACTTTTTTATATTGATCCCATGAACGGCCAGGTATACACGCACAAAGACGTAGAAAGCTATTTTAAAAAAATAGGCGTTCCCATCACCAGTTCCTATTTCAAACCCATGGATCACAGGCGTATTTTCCAATTTTTGCTGGAAGAGCTGGCCAAATGTTTCGACACCAGGGATAACCGCTATAAGCAAACGGAGCTGCTTGCACTTGCCGGTGCAATGGGGTACGATAATACCTTAAAATGAAGAAGGGACGTTTTGTGCGGTACTTTATTTTACTGCTGGTATGCTGCGGCTTGTTCTGGCTGTATTACCGCAATAATGCCGCCCAGCAGGCTACGGAAAAAACCAGCAGCTTTAACCGGAATCTTACACCGCTTATTTATACCCGTCATGCCCGCTGCAGAATGGGTTGCCGGCATATTGACGACAGCGAAATAAAAGAGATACTGCAAAAAGGTAAGATCAACTACAGTAAAAGTAACCTGCATTCAAAGCCCGATCCCAAATATGCACTGGAAGGCATAACACACGATAATCAGCAGGTACGTATTATTTTTGCTCCTTCCAAAAGCGGCATGGTAGTTATTACCTGTATAGATTTGGATGAAGCATGGGAATGTAACTGCAATTGAATCCGGCGCTATTTATCACAAAGCACAATGATTATTCATGCACCTGCTGGCTAAAGCACTTTCGTGGCTCTACAATATATATGCAATACTTCTATTTGTATTGCTGATGCTTATCCTGTTTCCCTTTGTAATCATTGCTTCCCTGGCCGGACCTGTATGGGGAGGAAATGCCATCTACCGTATTTGCATGTTATGGGGCGACATATGGTTTCCGCTGGTGGGTATTATGCATAAGAACATCTATGAATCGCCGCACGATAAAAAAAGATCCTATATTTTCGTCAGCAACCACATTTCCTTTCTTGACGCCGCCGTAATTGTTAAAACCTACCGGCAACCTATACGCGCTTTAGGTAAAAAGGAAACCGCCGGTATCCCGGTGTTTGGGTACATTTATAAGCATGCCATAGTAACCGTTGACCGGGTCAGTGCGGCAGACCGCTCCAGAAGCGTGCGCAAGCTAAAAGCGGTGTTGCGAAGCGGTATTTCTATTTTAATATTTCCCGAAGGCACGTTTAATGAAACAGGCAGCGCCCTGAAATCTTTTTTCGATGGCGCTTTTCGTATTGCCATTGAAACGCAAACCCCCATTAAGCCGGTTTTGTTTCTTGATGTATTCAACAGAATGCCTTATGGAAAATTACTGTCGCTTACACCAGGCAAAAGCAGGGCCGTTTTTATGGATGCAATTGATGTGGATGGCTTAACTATAAAAGATATAGAAACGCTGAAACAAAAAGTATATGCACAAATGGAGGAAGGTTTATTGCATTATGGAGTAAGCTGGGTGAAGTAGGTGTCAGGCATCAGCTATGAGATAATACAACTGCTCCTTTTCACTTCTCACCATTCACCTCTCCTTTAGCGTCATAGTTTATCGTTAGCATACAGCCTTCATTTTCAAATTCCTGCCTGCGGTCTGACGCTCCTTCATCGCGTACCGACAGCCACACTTTCAAATTCCTCACATCCCCACATTTTCACACTCATCTTCCTCACTTCTGCAATTTCACCTCTTCAATGGTATGATTCAGCCTGCTCCTTTCGGCGGCAAAAGCCATCAGGTGGCTTACAACCGAAACATCAATAGTTGAAGAAAGTATTTGTGCATCCTGGTGGCCCACAGCCTGCACCCAGTCCTGCACCAGGCGATGGTCGCCACCACCATGAAAATCTGTTTTCAAACTCCAGGTTGTTTTTTGTCCTGTCCGGAAATCGGTAATGGTATAAGCTTCCATATCTCCAACAATATCGCCTTTTGTGCCCATTATGCGGGTGGCTCTGCCTTCATAAGAAGTAAGCCCTTCCATAGAAAAGGCAGCGGTAATATTTTTGCCAAAACGCATATTCACGGTGAGATGATCGGGCTGGTCATTATCCATACGATATACACAGCGGCCGTAATCGGTGGTCTTTAATTTTTTTAAAATAATATAATCCCAGTTACGGCGCTGTTCGGGCAAATCAAAAACATACAACCTTTTCCTGTCGCGGTAATAGATCTGCAGGGCAGAAAAGGGACAGGTTGCTTCCACAGCGCAATGATCAGTACATCTTTCTGTGCTGCCCGCCGGCGCATTTTCTTTCGTAAATAAACTGAGTCCTCCAAAACACTGCACATCTTCTATAGGCTCATTAATAAGCCATCGCAGAATATCGGTATCATGACAGGATTTTGCCAGTATAATGGGTGAAGATTTCGTACTGTTATGCCAGTTACCCCGTACGTAGGAATGCGCCATATGATCGAACCCTATGGGTTCCATATGCTGCACGCTTACAATATCACCGATGGTGCCGGAAGTAATGATCTCCTTTAACTGTTTAAAATAAGGAGAGTAGCGCAATACATGACATACGCCCACGATCCGGCCCGTAGCTTTTGCCTTTTCGTGTATCAGCCTGCACTCTTCTTCCGTAAGCGCTATGGGCTTTTCCAGCAACACATCATAACCCGCATCTAAAGCGCGCAGGCAGGGAGCCGCATGCAAAGCATCGGGTGTAGCAATAATTACGGCATCGGCAAATTTATCTCTCGCAAAAACATCTTCCCAGTCATAAAAGCGGTTCATTGCGGGAATATTGTGCTTCCGCGCAAACCTCCCGTTACGCACGGCATTTTGGTCGGCAACGCCAACCATGTTTAATTCACCGGGATGAATAAGCGCGTAATCTGCATAAATATTGCCCCTGTTACCTGCCCCGATTAATATGGCGCTTACCGGTTTGCTGAGCGGACGGTGCAAAGGGTTTTTATAAACATCCTGCTTTAAACCTAATATAGCCGCAATTTCCTTCCAGGTAAGGATAATGGATTCTGTTGCCTGGTTAAATGTTTCTACCGCGATGTTCCTGAATGAAAAATTTCTTAAAGGCATGGATATGGTTTTATATTCATCAACTGCGCTAACCCTCCTGTAAATGTAAAGATCATAAGGCAAACGGCAAACCTTACCGCTGCATCTTCACCATGGAGCAGAGCAAACAAACAGGTACCGCAGTCAGGAACACATTTTCATGATAAGGGCAATAAGCAAAAATTGCTTACCTTAAATTTGAATTTATAAAAGCATACCGCATGTCATCAAGAAGAAAATTTATTCAGGCCTCCGCCATTGCCTTGTCTGTATCTTCTTTATCATCATTTACTGGCACTGCCAATCCGTTACAGAACCCTCGCCTGCTGAAAAAAGAATTTTTGCAAACTGGAATGGCGGGTTATTCCTTTGTTAATTACACTATTGATCAAACCATTGCCATAATGAACCGGGTGGCCATAAATAACCTGTCTGTTAAAGACTTCCATCTTCCATTAAACAGTTCACAGCAAACCATTGATGAGGTACTGACCAAATTTAAAAACGGAAGTATACATGTATACGCCGTAGGCGTTATTTATATGAAAACGGAAGCCGAAGCTGACCGCGCGTTTGATTATGCAAAACGGGTAGGTGTAAACCTCATCATTGGCGTTCCGGGTTACGACCTGCTGCGGTATACAGAAAAAAAAGTAAAGGAGTCGGGTATCAGGATGGCTATTCATAATCACGGGCCGGAAGATAAATTGTATCCCGCACCCGGGGATGTGTATACCCGTATCAGCAAAATGGACAAACGCATGGGACTATGTTTGGATATAGGGCATGCTTTTCGCGCTGGCATTAAACCGGAAAAGGCGGTAATTGATTATGCACCAAGAATTTTTGACCTGCATATGAAAGATGTTACCGCTGCAAAAGCGGAAGGTAAGGCAATAGAGGCAGGACGGGGAGCAATTGATTTCCCGGCCCTGGTAGCGGCATTACGTAAAATAAAATATAACGGAGTATGCAGTATAGAATTTGAAAAAGACATGAAAGATGCGTTGCCGGGAATTGCTGAATCGGCAGGATATATAAGGGGAGTAATGAGCTAACAGAAAAACAGGTCAGTTTTCCTTTAGTTTATTTACAAGATTGACGTATTCCTGCATAGCCGCTTCTTTTGTTTTTCCTTTTATGCCCAGCCAGGCTTCGTATTTGGCTTTAGCAACGAAATCGAAAGGATTAGACGGCGGATCGCCTGCATGATCGCCTTCTGTTGATTGCTTGTATAAAGCATACAATTGCAGCAGGGTTTCATTACTTGGCTTTGCAGTAAGGCGCTTACTTTCCGTTGCAGCCTGATCAAACAGTTCTTGCAATTCCATATATCTGTAATTTTGTGTGAAAATACCAAGTCTGTGCTAAATAAAAGTGTTTGACCTGCATATTTATTAACCCTATACTTTTTGCATTATGAATTTTTTTGAAACATTATACCATGAAGTGATTGGTTTTTTTGGCATGGGCCAGCTCATAGATATGTTCAGATCCGGCGATTACAGCCGGTTACTTACACTACAGGGTATTCTCGGCGCCATTTCACCATTTATTCCGTTGTTGCTGGTTATTGAAATCATACGAAGCGCCGCGTATAAAAAGTTTAAGGTGGAAGACTATAAAGTACCTTTCCTGATTTATGTTTTCAACCGGTTTGTATCGCGTTTTATATCAATAGCCGCCGTTGCCTTTTGTATAGGATTGTTTGAAAAATATGCGCCTTTCAAAACGTCATTTACCTGGTACTGGCTGATTTACGGGTATATTATATGGGAGTTTTCGCACTTCATTTATCATTTCCTGGCGCATAAAGTAAGAATATTATGGTGCCTGCATTCCACGCACCACGCGCCACAAACCATGAACCTTTCCGTTACATACACCCATTTTTTCCTTGAAGCGCCATACGCCGATGTAATACGAACTTCAATCTGCATCCTTGCAGGAGTAAATCCACCGCTCCTGTTCTTTATTATGTTTATTGACGGCACATGGGGCGCGTTTATTCATGTAGGAGAAAATATGCTGAAAGACGGCCGCATGGGATTTCTAAATAAGATCATCCTTACCCCGTCACATCACCGGGTACATCATGCCAGGAACCCGTTGTATATGGATACTAATTTCTGCAACCTGCTGAATATATGGGACAAGGCTTTTGGAACTTTTGAAAATGAACACAAAGAAATGCCCATCGAATACGGCATTACCCGGCCCATGAATGCCAACAGCTTTGCGGATGTAAATTTTGGTGAGTTTGCCGTATTATGGCAGGATATTCGCAGGGCGCCCGGTTTCAAAAATAAATTATTGTATTTAATTATGCCCCCGGGATGGAGCCACACCGGGGAACATAAAACGGCAAAAGTAACAAGGCAGCAATACCTGCAAACGCATAAACCATTGAAAGATTAATGCTTATGGATTTTATGCCTATTGTCACATCATCCAGGCATCCCATATCATTCCAACATTATGTTGAACAAAGGCATAGTTACAATAGCTCCCTGAATTTATCTTATCATAAATATTGCATGATTATTGCATTGAGTCTTTTCTACATCAGGCATACAATTATGCCTGGGAAAAGTAGATGTTGAACTGAATGGCGAACAGGAAGGTCATAAATAATTGCATTACCCCGATTCATACAAATTAGAATTTTTAAGTATTCTTTAATTATTTAAGGAGTGAAAACCTTTTATAAGGAACTCTCCTCTTTTAATAATTGATATAGTACAATTATTCACAATACCCTTAAAACCATATTCAGGCAGAACAGGAAAAGGTATACACAGTATAAAATAATCTGCCGGGTTTCAATACTATTACTTTAGTTACGTAACAGAAGATATAACGCATCATGCAATTAACCATTAAGGCTAATCCCTCTCTCCGTTTTTCAAAAATATTAGCAGCGGTAATATGGCACATTCCGCGCAGGCTGACACTTAACATGATATATAAAATTATCATTGTGGGAATGGTGCTGGCTATAACCAGTACACTCAGTTACGCCCAGCCCAACCTGGAAGGAGCTGTTCCCTTAAATTATACAGCAAAAAAAGGAACTCTTTCTATAAGCAACCGGCACTACCGGCTGGGAATGCAATCTTTGCGCTGGGACTGGGTTGCCGGAGATACGCTTATTATAGACCTGGATGCTGAGGAAGAGAAACTGGTAAATGCCAATTTGCTGATATGGGGCCAAAACCATTTTGAAATGTGGGTGCACAATGAAACACCTGCTACAGACACTTTTAATATTGAATTTATTAACTGGCAGGGACGCGACCAATTTCGCTTTAGCTTCAATACAAATTATAACGGTTGGAGAAGGTTGTTGCGCAGTTACAGGCACGACATGCTGAAAGAGTATGTACAATATGATAAATACTGGTGGAACGTAGATAAAATTTACGTACTCGCTCCAACTACAGGAAACGGGTCAATATATATTGATAATATACAATACATTCGAACTTCAGAAATGAAGTACTCCGACAGGCAAATGCCCGACCTCTATGCATTAGCCAGCGAAACTTATTACTCAAGTGATTTTTATTATAGGTTAGATACGCTATCTTCAACCCCGCCTGTAATACCACCTACTGCAAAGCAAATGGAAGAAGTGGGTACCATAAAACAACGAATACTGGAAAGGGGGAAAGGAGAAAAACCTTCCGGAGCTGAATTAAATGATGCCAATTTTAAATATACCACGTATAACATTGAGGTGGAAGGAGATATTATTAGGGGGAAGGACATTGCAGATCCCTCGGAAATAGGAGATATGTTTTCCACTTTTACCAGGAGCTATATCCACACTAACAATACAGACAGCAGGGATAAGGCCATTAACCTGCTCAGGCAAATGCTGGATGGAGGATTAGCCGGTGGCAGCGGCAGGTGGTTTGCGGGAAGTTCCTGGGGATACGATGATATGGTGTTTTTTAAAGCATTAATCAATGCTTCAGTTTTTGTTGATAAAGACTTAAAATTCCAGCTATGGGACTGGCTGCAATGGAGCATGGGTATAAACCTGGGTGGCGAGAACAATAGTGATGGCAAGTTTGATGAAGATAATTTTTATGTATTGCAGGATGCCTATCTCTGCCTTGTAGCATTTAGTCCCGATGATGCCCACGCTGTACGGGATATTCAGCGTCTGACACTTTATATTGAAAAGTTCCTGCAGGTACAAATGGGTAATACCGATGGCATGAAACCTGATGGAACTGCCTTTCACCACTATAGCCATTACAATGCCTATTCTTACACTTTTGCTGCAATTGTAGATCCGATTTTGTATACCTTCAGAGGCACTTCATTTCTCATTAATTCCGAAGCGTATGAAAATCTCAGGAAGGTAGTTTACGCACAATACCTGATGTGCAACAAAACTGAGTATGCAAACAGCCTGAATGGCCGGCATCCATTTTTTTCACGCATCACTTTTTCGGGAGGATTTTTTACAAAAATGACACAGATTGGTGGAGAGATTATGCACACGCCAATAGATGAAATTGTAGCAGGAATGCGCACAAGGCTATACGGTACAGGCGAGCGCCGCCGTGGCCCTGCTGGCGCTGGGCCCCGCCGCGGCGACGGCGGCCGCCCCGAAGAAGATCACGC
>NZ_DATJEB010000057.1:0-9757 GCF_035497235.1 Agriterribacter sp. | reverse complement strand
ATCAGTGTAGCCAAGGTGACCACCCATTTTAAGCCAATCTTTAATTTGCGAGTCAAAAACGAAACGGGCTGCATAACGCTTTATCCACGACCCTTTTACGATACCATTTTCTGTACGATTATTTAAATAGGCGCCATAACTCCCTTTTTCATTGCCACCTGTAAAAGCCAATTGATGGTTTTGTGTAAAGGCTTTTCTGAAAGTTTCTGCCTGCCAGTCTGTTTCGTAAAGTGGATTCCCACTCTCATCAAATAACAAAGGGTTAGTTCTCTTTGTGCGGGGATCAACATATTTTGTTCCAGAGGCCCAGCCAACAGGATCGTACTTCTGAGCATTGGCATAGGCTATTTCTTCTGTTTCTAAAAACTCCTTTGCATTCAGAACAGCTAATTTTTTTGGTGCAACACCAATACTAAAATCTCCATCATATGTTAATCTGCCACCTCCGGTTGAACCTCTTTTGGTTGTAACAAGTATTACACCGTTGGCACCACGGGCACCATAAATGGCAGTTGAAGACGCATCCTTCAGCACCTCAATGGATGCTATATCATTGGGGTTAATATAATCAATAGGCGTGCTTCCGTTTTGTAAATCAGTGGCATTCAAAATTACCCCATCTATAACATATAAGGGATTATTGGAGATGCTTATAGAAGTTGCACCCCTTACACGAATATTAGCCCTGCCACCAGGCCTTCCTGAATTGGAAGAAACATTCACCCCTGTTATTCTACCAGACAGATTCTGATTTAAAGATGCTGCAGGCCTTTCCGCGAGTGCTTCAGTCCGCACTGTCCCTACCGCGCCTGTAAGGTCGGATTTTTTACGGGTTCCGTACCCTACTAAAACTACTTCTTCCAATTTTGAATCCAGCGGCTTCATCACCACGACAAAGGAATTACGTCCTTCCACAGATATTTCTTCTTTCATGTATCCTACATAGGTAAACTCCAGTATACTGTTTTCCGGCACAGAGAGGCGGAAGAAACCATTCATGTCTGTCTTGGTAGCTGCACCTCCTCCTTTTACCTGAACCGTTACTCCAGACAGGTACTCACCAAGGCTGTTCATAACACGTCCGCTTACGTCAATATTATTGTATTCCAGTGATGGTGTTGTGGCATTTAATACCGTACCTGCATTTTCATGTACAGGTGTTGTTACCAGGTTAATAGCCTTACGAATAACTACTTTATCGTTGGATACAATATAGTAGAGCATATATGGTTCAAGCAGCTCCGTTAAAAGGTCGCGCAGTTTTGTTTTTTTTGCGGTAATGTTAACTTTATCTGAGGGGTCTATAATGTTTGCTGCATAAAAAAACTGAATATCTGCCTGCCGCCTTATCCTTTCTAAAGCACCAAAAAGCGTTTCATTCTTCAGCGAAATCGATATTCTCTTATTAAGCAGTTCCTGTCCGCTCACACTCTCAGCCGACAGAGACATTATGGAACTACACAGCACAATCACAGCAAGCAGGGATAATCGCATAAGTTTTATTATTATAGGTACAGTCCTGCCTATACAAATTTTTTGCATATTTTTGAATAGTTATATGTTATAAATGCGTAGTATCCGTTGGCCTTCGACAACTTTCGGATTTACTACAATTTTTGCAAAGCGTATAATATATGCCCGGGTACATGGTGTATCCGGGTTTTATATATACTTACGTGGGATGATGATGTAATTGATTCATAAGCATATTGCCGTTTTATTAAAAATGATACTTAAATGGCTGCTGGTATGGATACTCATTTGTTTTATTCAGGGCATCCTTTCCCTTCAATAACAAACTCATTGTTGCTTTTATGGAAGTTGCCATTTACCATGATGGCAATGGGTTCCAATATGTCCCGAAGATCATCGGTAATGTAAAAATTTGCTGTAACCTTGCATTCCTTTATCGTTTGGTCCACCTGAATACCTATACCAAAATACTCCTGCAAATCATCTATTAGTTTCTGTAACCGCTCATTCTTATACACAAACATGCCTTCTTTGCGTTTTAACATATTCGGTGCATCAACGGCATTGGTATTTTCTTTTACCAGTTCTGTTGTATTTCTGTGAAAAACGGCACGCTGGTTGGCAATAAGTTCAACGTTCTCAATTTTATCTGTATTAGCCACATTTACGCTGCCTGTTACTACCATCACAGCTATTTCCTCCTGATTATCGTAAGCCTGTATATTGAAAGATGTACCTAATACTTTTGTTTCTATGTTGCCGCTGTGAATAATAAAAGGGTGGTCCGCATCATGAGCTACTTCAAAAAACGCTTCACCAGAAAGCTTTATTTCTCTCAAACCTCCACGGAATGATGCAGGGTATTCGATCTTGCTGGAAGGACTAAGCCAAACCTGTGTTCCATCCGCCAGTTGTATGTTTTTTCTTTCGCCTGTAGTTGTACTGACAAGTAGCTCTGAAAAATTTCCGTCCATCAGGTTGCCAGCGCCATCGGCTTCACCATTTCTATTAACAGGGAAAATAAAATACGCCAACAACCCAATTAGTATCACCGAAGCTGCCGCAATATTTCGCCATACAGACGTTATCTTTTTTCTGTCGTGTACGGGTAGTTTTACCGCATGTCTTGCCTGGTTGCCAATGATTGATTGTAAAATGATATCACCGGATTTTTCCGGCAATAACATTTCTGCTTCCGTGTTGCTTATCATTTCATCAAGCAGATCCCTCAACTCGGAATCCAAACCTTCTGCTTCAATCAGCCTGAACAACTCGGCTTTTTCTTCAGGAGTATGCGCTTTATTAATATACGTGGTAAATAAATAAGCCAAGCGGGACTGGAACATATAGAAGGATCTGAATTATTTAGTTGAATATATTTATGAGCCTGCATGCAACCCTTTTGTTTAGGGAATACAAATGCTTCCCTTTAATGAGACTCTGCCGCTGAAAGAAAGGGTTAGCTGTGGAGTCAATTATTTTAAAAAAAGAAGAGAGGAATCCATATTAATGGATTATTCATGTGGGCAAGACAATAGTTGCGGATATTTTTCATTGCTTTGGCAAGATGAACCTTAACCGTTTCAGTTGAAAGTTTTAGTTCAATAGCAACTTCTTCTTTCTTCATTCCACATTCTTTAATAAGCCGATATACTTTGTTTTGTTGTGGAGGCAACAGATAAAGCGCTTTTTTTAAAAGTTCTTCTGTTTCCTCAAGAAGCAGTTTTTCATCAGTATTATTACAAATAGAAGGCATTTTATTCGCAAAAATAATTTCTCTGTTTTCTCGGGCAGCCTTGCGCTTGATTAAAGAAAAAAGATGATTGCGGGTAATGGTATAGAACCATGCAGTAAAATGATCCACTTCAGGCAGTTCCTTTCGCTTTATCCACAATTTCATAAATATGTCCTGTACTGCTTCTTCCGATTTAAAAGCTGACCCGGTTAATTTAAAGGCGATGGTATAAACCTTGTCTTTATAAAGGTTAAAAAGAACAGTAAATGCCTGTGCATCATCGTTGGAAATGCGAAGCATCAATTCTTTTTCATTATTTCTACAAGCACCCAGCAATTAATTAACATTTAGAAAATGAATTTAAGAAAAACCCTGTTAATCACACAGAATGTTATAAACAATATAGTTGAAAATACTATTATGAGTGTAAACCTGTACGAATATGCTATGCTATTTGAAAGAGAAAATCATACAAACAGCCCCCATTCATCTTCGTAGTCATCTTTTACGAATGTGGCCACCCAGGTTTTAAATAATTCGCGGAAGATGTCCATTTCGATTTCAATGGCTTCGGCATATTGTTCTTCGCCTGCACCTACCATGGCGGTAAAGCTCACCTGCTCCATCAGTTCACGGCAGTTATTGCGTATAATGGAAGCATTTTCCATTTTCTGCACATACTGATCAATTCCCGCTGCACCAATGATTTTAGGCGCTACAATAAAAAGGTTTTGCCAGATGAGTTCTTTGTTTTTTTCTGCGTGATCATATTCTTTGGAATCCTGCAGGGTTTCACAATAAGATTCTACATATAAAAAAATATCCCGCCATTTATTATATAAGTTTTTTGCCGCTTCCATTTGGGGCGCCATTTTCCACTCCTCCCCTTCATACCGGCGTTGCAGCATCCGGTGATCATCCCATTCGGGCAAACTATGCATGTCGGTAATATCCATATGCCACTATTACTGAAGTTAGATCATTTGATCGTTGATGCCATAAATCTAAAAATCAGAAAATCAAAAATACTATAGAAATATCTCCGCTACCTCCTTCCAGTTATTGATCCTTTCATATCCTGTTTCCGCGGCATTATGTACGGTGCTGTATAAATAGGGCTTCCCTTTAAAATGAACAAGGTTGCGTGTATGATCATCAATCATGTAATCGCCTTCAATCATGCGCTTATCGCCGCAAAACACCACTTGCCGCCAGGTTAAAAAAGGCAGGTGCTCATTCAGCCAGTCTAATTTATCGTTTAAAGAATTGGGGAATTCCATTGCTGCCGATACAATAAATACCTCGTATCGCTCATTCAGTTGTTTTATCACTTCCACGCATCCATCCATTACAGCCAGGTTTCTGAAAAACCCCCGGCTGAACAACCTTTCATGTATGATCATCTTATGCTGCTCCGGAAAACCCAGTTGCCACGATCCTTTCATTTTAGTATAATCTACATCCAGCCCGTATTCCTTTTCATACCAGGCAACCATTGCACCCATCGTATCACACATCACTTCATCCATATCAATAATTATTCTTTTCACGCTATAATTTAAGATTTAAGATCTGAAATTTGAAATAAAACTTCAAACACTGACTATTTACCGCTTGCCAAATTGCGGCATTAATTTATTTTTTTGCGCGGTGAAGACCTGCAGGCAGGCGGCACCCACAGCGGGCCTCCCCGGTTAACCTTTATGGCTAAGCTCTTCTTTCAAAAATTTACCGGTGTAACTCTCCCCGCATATAGTTAATGCTTCAGGCGTTCCTTCAAATAATATCCGTCCGCCGCCATCTCCGCCCTCTGGACCAATATCAATAACATGATCAGCTACTTTAATCACATCTAAATTATGCTCAATAACCAGCACAGTGTTACCCCGGTCAACTAATTTATTCAATACCGCGAGTAGATGCTGTATGTCTTCAAAATGCAATCCTGTGGTAGGCTCATCTAAAATATAAAACGTTTTGCCGGTATCTTTTTTAGCCAGTTCGGTAGAGAGCTTTACCCTCTGCGCTTCACCGCCGCTGAGCGTAACTGCATTCTGACCCAAAGTTATATAACCCAGCCCCACATCCTGCAATACTTTTATTTTGCGGTACAGGTAAGGCACATTCTGAAAAAAATCCACCGCCTCATCTACCGTCATATCCAGCACATCGCTGATGGATTTTCCTTTATACCGTATCTCCAGCGTTTCCCTGTTATACCGCTTACCCTGGCATTTTTCACATGGCACATATACATCCGGCAAAAAATTCATTTCAATTACACGCATGCCGCCGCCCTCGCACACATCGCACCTGCCGCTTTTTACATTAAAGGAAAAACGCCCCGGTTGATAGCCGCGAATTTTAGCTTCGGGAACCGATGCGAACAACTGGCGGATTTCGGTAAAGAACCCGCAATAGGTAGCAGGGTTGCTGCGCGGGGTTCTGCCAATAGGCGACTGGTCAATTTCAATTACCTTATCAATATGCTCCAGTCCTTTTACAGATGCGTACTCCAAGGGTTGTACCCTGGAGCCATAAGCATGTTTACTGAGGATAGGATATAATGTTTCATTGATCAATGTTGACTTTCCGCTGCCACTTACCCCCGTTACCACGATAAACTTTCCCAGTGGAAATTTTACATTTACTTTTTGCAGGTTGTTTCCACTGGCGCCTTTTAATTCGAGTATTTTTCCGTTTCCTCTTCTCCTTTCCTCCGGAATTTTAATTTGCCTGTGCCCGTTAAGATAGGAGGAGGTTAAGGTATCTAATTTCAGCAATTCAGCGGGTATGCCCTGGGCAACTATTTCACCGCCATAAAAGCCCGCACGGGGCCCAATATCCACCAGGTAATCCGCCGCCAGCATAATATCTTTATCGTGTTCTACCACCAGCACGCTGTTGCCAATATCTCTCAGATTTTGCAGGGCCGTTATCAAACGATGATTATCACGCTGATGCAGGCCAATAGAAGGTTCATCAAGAATATAGGTGATGCCCTGCAACTGCGACCCTATTTGTGTAGCCAGCCTTATCCGCTGCGACTCGCCCCCGCTTAATGTACGTGAAGGACGGTTAAGTGTAAGATAGGTGAGTCCTACATCCAATAGGAAGCTCAGCCTTTCCCTTATTTCCTTTACCACATCTTTGGCAATAGCGTTTTGCTTGTTGGAAAGCCTTTCTTCTATCTCTTCAAACCACTGCATTAAAGCGTTCAGATTTAAAGCACCCAGTTCCGAAATATTTTTCCCATCTACCTTAAACCACAAACTTTCTTTTTTAAGTCTTGCGCCACCGCAGGCAGCACAGGGCTTGAGCTCCATGAACTTTTCCGTCCATTGCTGCACGCTTTCACTGGATCCGCCGGCGAACCATCTTTTTAACTGGTTCACAACACCCTCAAATTCGGTCGCATATACCTGCCCGTTACTTCCGGTTCCGTCAAAATTCATATCCATTTCCACCGTGCCGGCCGCATCGCCATACAACAGCAGGTTCATTACTTTCTCCGGCAAATCCTTCACCGGCTTATCGAGACTAAATTTATTTTTTTTGGCAAGCTGCTGCACCTGTCTAAAAACAAAGGCCTCCCGTTCTTCGCCTAACGGAGCAACGGCTCCTTCATTAATACTGAGGTTGTGATTAGGTATTACCTCATCCATGTTCACCTGGTAAACAGCGCCTAATCCTTTACAAACAGGGCAAGCGCCATAAGGTGAATTAAAAGAAAAGCTGTTGGGTGATGGCTCTTCATAAGAAATGCCCGTTTCTTCACACATCAGCATTTTGGAATAAGCGGCTTCAGGAGTAGTTGTTTTTGAGCCGGCATCACTAACCGGACTTACAAACAGGAGGTCTTTACCCAAACGCAATGCCTGCTGCACACTCTGGCTGATGCGTACTTTAAATTCATCATCGGTTTTCAGGCGGTCAATTACCACTTCTATATCATGAATTTTATACCGGTCAACCTGCATTTTAGGAGCCAGATCTTTTATTTCGCCATCTACCCTTACTTTTAAAAAGCCTTTTTTCCGTATGTCTTCAAACAGCTCCCGGTAATGCCCTTTACGTCCCCTCACCAGGGGAGCCAGGATGGAAATTTTTTGCCCTTTAAACCTTTTAAAAATATTCTCAACGATCTCTTCCTCGCTCCATTTTACCATTCGTTTTCCGGTGTTATAGGAATACGCTTCTCCCGCGCGGGCAAACAAAAGCCTGAGGAAATCGTATACTTCCGTTACGGTACCAACAGTAGAACGCGGATTTTTATTGGTGGTTTTTTGCTCTATAGAAATAACAGGAGAAAGCCCGGTAATCTTATCTACATCGGGCCTTTCCATATCGCCGATGAACTGCCGGGCATAGGCGCCAAAGGTTTCCATATACCGCCGCTGCCCTTCAGCATAGATCGTATCAAATGCCAGCGATGATTTGCCGCTGCCGCTGATACCTGTAATAACCACCAGTTGATTTTTAGGAATGCGGATATCTATATTCTTCAGGTTATGTACCCTTGCACCAAACACTTCTATATATTCATGATCAGGTGCCGCGATATCGGTAACCGGCACTGCCTTTTGTTTTGCTTTTGCCATAAAAGGTAGCGAAGATACTAAGAATATACTAAAAAAAGTAGCAAAGTATCTTAATCTAAATTACTTTTCACACTATGAAAGTTTATAGTTTGTTGTTTATTGTTTTGTTCAGCAACTGAAAATTGCGTCCTTTTCAATGCCCATTTTACGCTGCCGTATTCTCACATTCTTGCATTATCAAATTGCTACATTTTCATATTTCCACATTCTCACATTTTCAAACTTTCAAATTCACCTACCTCATCATCTTAAACACCACCGCATGCTTACCGTTCCACTTGCTTTTAACGAGGGCAGGAATTTCAATGATGGTATTGCCGTTTTCTACTTTCCATTTGAGCTTTGCACCGCTGCCCAGTAAACTGATCTTAGCTTTGGCGGGGGCTTCAAATTTTTGCAAAGTCACTTGTGCCGGAAGCGCAACATCATCTTTATCTGACAAGTAAAAAGCGTATTGCGTTTTTTCATCATCGGCCTGGGTAAAATGTATGTTGCCCGATTCATAAGGCGCTAAGGGTTTGGAGCCGTGTATCGCTTCGCCGTTTATTTTCATCCATTCGCCAATTTCCTTTAATCGTGCATAGGCTACCGGATCCCAGTCGCCATTTGGACCGGGGCCAATATTCAGCAACAGGTTTCCCCCGCGCGATACGATCTGTATCAGCATCTGAATGATCCTGTGTGCAGACTTATATTCATCATTGGGCACATAGCTCCACGAGTTGCCCATAGTAATACAACTTTCCCATGGATACGGTAACAATTCATGCGGCACTTCCTGCTCGGGTGTAGTGTAATTTTCATACGGACCAGTCACGGTTCTGTCTACAATTAATAATCCGGGCTGATAGCTCCTTGCCATTTCAGCGATCCGTTTCATATCTATATCCTGGTTGGTTTTTATTCCCCGCTGCCACTCCACGGTTGTATCAACAGTAGATAACGGTCGCACCCAACCGCCATCTAACCAAAGGATATCTACTTTACCATATTCGCTCATCAGTTCTTTGATCTGGTTATAGGTGAAACTTTTAAATGATTCCCAGCGTTCGGGATATTTCGTGGGCTCATAATTTACATTCCTGTCTTTAGGTGGAAAATAAGGCCACCAGTAATCTTTGTTATGCCAGTCGGGTTTTGAAAAATAAGCGCCTATGGCAAACCCCTGGTTTCTGAATGCAGTAAATATCTCTTTGGTTACATTACTTTTCGGGTTTTTTGAAAAGGGTGTTTTACTGTCTGTAATTTTATAATCGGTTTCTTTGGTATCGAACATGCTAAAACCATCGTGATGCTTGGTGGTGAAGATCATATATTTCATACCCGCATGCTTAGCCGCGTTTACCCATTTCTGCGGATTGAACTGTACAGGATTGAAAGTGGTTTGCAGGTTTTCATACGCTTTTACATATTCAAAATAATTGTCTGCATATGGGCCTCTCCGTTGCGTCCATCCTTCATCTTCCGGGCAAATGCTCCAGCTTTCCACAACGCCCCACTGGCTGTAGGTTCCCCAATGCATAAATAAGCCGAATTTCATATCCTGCCAGCGGGCGATACTATTCAATACGGCGGTATCGGTAGGCTGAACATATTTTTTGTACTGGGCGCTGCCCGTGAAGCAACCGCCCAATAAAACAACGGTAAATAAAAAGTATTTCATTTCGCATATGTTATTAAAAAGTGGAGGAAACCGGTGGCGGTCAAAGATAAAATTAAAAAGGAGAAGATCGCAAATTCCATTATACAGATAGATTTCCGGTTTCTTGTTTTCTAAACACATAGAATCATTTAAACACATAGGATTATAGGCACATAGGTACACATAGTTTTTCTTATTCTTTCTATTGTGATCCTTTGTTTCTACTGCGTCTATGTGTTTTTCCCTTCTTTGCAGGACGCATAGGATCATAGGCACATAGGTACACATAGTTTTTCTTATTCTTTC
>NZ_DATJEB010000056.1:0-13215 GCF_035497235.1 Agriterribacter sp. | reverse complement strand
GGGTAACAAATATACTTTAAAAGTATTATAATAGCCCGCAAGGATTTTTTATCTCTACCCGCCAATCCCACACGAATCAGCCCGAAGAATATTTTTTAGTACCGCTCTGAAGCCCCTGGTGGATAAGGATAGTATTTACTCGCTGAATCGCTGGCAAAAACAGGGAACTATTCAGTAAATTATTAACTGCTGCTCTGAAGTTCGTCATACAAGCCGGAAGAGAAGCAGCCAAATGTACAAACGATTTCGTATCATCACATACCTTTTTACAGGTTAACCGCATTTCCTTTAATATGGAATATTGGGGGGAATAAAAAAGCGCCACCTTTTACGATGACGCTTCTGCTGTTGCGAGGGATGGGATCGAACCACCGACCTTCGGGTTATGAGCCCGACGAGCTACCGCTGCTCTACCTCGCGGTATAAAGTTAATATTTTTTAAATTTCTATTCCTTCGTACTAATAAAGCCCTCAATTCACTCATCCGCTTCAGCAGTAAGGAGGCGCAAAGGTAGGTGTATGCATTTAATCAGCCAAACAATTTTTGTTTCTGTTACCTTTGCAGGAATTTTTTATGCGGATGAAAGTTGGATTTGTAAATATCTTTGGTAAACCCAATGCCGGCAAAAGCACTTTGCTCAATACACTCATAGGCGAAAAACTGGCTATTGTGTCGCCCAAGGTACAAACCACCCGCCATCGCATTAAAGGTTTTTTAAACAGCGAAAATTACCAGGTTATTTTTTCCGATACGCCGGGTATTATAGAACCGCGGTATAAGTTGCATGAAAAAATGATGCATTCGGTAAAAAGCAGCTTAGAAGATGCAGACCTTGCCCTGCTTTTGGCAGATGTAAATGAAAACCCGGAAGAAACAGACCTTATTTTTAGTGGACTCCGCTTGAAAGTACCCGCCTTTGTGGTATTGAATAAAGTTGACCGCACCTCTCAGGACAAAATAAAACAAGTGGCTGATTTTTTTAATACAAAACCGTATTGTAAAAAAACAATCGCTATTTCGGCACTTAAAAAAATGAATACAGACCTGCTGCTTAGTACTATACTGGAGTTTTTACCGGAAGGGGAGCCCTTTTACGATGGAGACGACCTGACGGATTTGCCTACCCGTTTTTTTATAGGCGAAATGATACGTGAAAAAATATTCGACCTGTTCCAGGATGAAATACCATATCATACGGCAGTGGTAGTAAGGGAGTTTAAAGAAAAAATCAGTTTAATTAAAATAACGGCAGAGATCATTGTTCACCGGGAATCGCAGAAAGCCATTATTTTGGGAGAAAAAGGGAAAATGATCCGGCAAATCGGAACAACAGCCCGGCAGGAGATAGAAAAATTTCTGGGTAGTAAAGTCTTCCTCGAATTATTTGTGAAAGTGCGGCCCAAATGGAGAGACAATGATATACATTTAAAAGAATACGGATATTAGGTACGGGCTGCAACTTGTACCCTGAAACCTGATACCTAAATTATTTATGAGTTTTACAGTAGCTATAACAGGAAGACCGAATGTAGGCAAGAGTACTTTCTTTAACCGCATGCTTGAAGAACGCAAGGCCATCGTAGATAATATCAGTGGCGTTACCCGCGACCGGCAGTACGGCGTGGCGGAATGGAACGGAAAAAGCTTTAATCTTATTGATACAGGCGGTTTCGTGACCGGAAGTGCAGATATTTTTGAAACGGAGATTCGCAAGCAGGTAGGCATCGCCATTAATGAAGCCAATGCCGTGATATTTATGTGCGATGCGGCCACCGGTATTACCGCATTAGATGAAGCCATGGTTGATATATTGCGGCAGTCTAAAAAACCGGTTTTTTTAGTAGTGAATAAAGTAGATAATCCTGAGCGTATGCTGGATGCCACCGAATTTTACAGTATGGGCTTTGATCATATTCATTTTCTTTCCAGCATCAGCGGCAGCGGTACGGGAGAATTACTGGACGACCTGGTAAAGCTGATTCCGGATACGGATGATGACGAAGCGGGTGAAAAAGATGAACTGCCAAAGTTTGCCATTATTGGTCAGCCCAATGTGGGGAAATCATCGCTGCTGAATGCATTGGTAGGCGAAGAGCGAACGATAGTAAGCGATATAGCCGGCACCACAAGAGACACGATTCATACGCACTATAATTTATTTCAGAAAGAATTTATCCTGATAGATACTGCGGGTATACGAAGAAAGAATAAGGTAGAAGAAGACCTCGAATTTTATTCCGTGATAAGGGCTATAAAGGCGCTGGATGAAGCGGACGTATGTTTGTTACTGTTAGACGCCAGCAAAGGCATTACCGCGCAGGATATTAATATTTTTTCTTTAGCCATACGAAAAGGAAAAGGCGTTGTATTGCTGGTGAATAAATGGGACCTGATGGAGAAAGAGACGCATACGGCCAGGGATTATGAAAAAGAATTAAAGAACCGTTTAGCTCCCTTTACCGATGTGCCGGTATTATTCATTTCTGTAAAAGATAAACTGCGCATTTTTAAAGTAATTGAAACAGCACTGCAGGTATATGAAAACCGCCGGCGTAAGGTGGCTACTTCCAAACTTAATGAGGTAATGCTGAAAGCTGTAGCAGCTTATCGTGCGCCGGTAGTAAGAGGTAATACCGTAAAAATAAAATATGTAACACAACTGCCCACCGTTGTACCCAGCTTCGCTTTTTTCTGTAATTACCCCGATGATATTAAACAGCCTTACAAAAATTACTTAGAGAATCAGCTAAGGGCGAATTTTGATTTTAAAGGCGTGCCGGTGCGGGTGTTTTTCAGGAAGAAATAAATTTTCCCTTAAACCTGTATTTTTCTGACCGGAATATTGATTAGCTTTTAAATACGATCATTAGCATTGCGTTGTTATAATAGATAGTTCTTTGAAAATATTGTCAGTATTGAGTTACAATGGGTTTTACCCCTAAGACGACTTGATTTTTTTGGGGTTAAAAGTTCTGCATTTATTTGTAAACCAATGCTTTATGTTTACAGGTAAATATGTGTTTGCCCAATTAATGGGCTTAGTGTCCTCCACCTCTTTTCAAACGCTTGTTAACAGGCACTCTGGCGACTATAAGGTGAAAGAATTAAGTTGTTGGAAACAAGTTTTTATGCATGGCTTTCGGTCAGCTTACTCATAGTGAAAGTATTAGTGATACAATGATGTGCTTAAACGCTAACGCCAATAAAATGTATCATCTCGGTATTGGAAAAGTAGTTGCCGTAAGTACTTTAACCCGGGCAAATGAAAATCAATTATACAAGATTTATGAAGAACTTGCGATGCTGCTTATTAAAGAAGCAAAGCAATTATACATAAATGATAACAAGTTAGAAATAGAACTTAAAGAGAATGTTTTTGCTATAGATGCAACCACAATTGACCTGTGTTTATCCACTTTCCTTTGGGCTACATTTCGTTCCGCAAAAGCAGGAATAAAACCTCAACTATAACCTCTGCCTTATACCCTGCAACCTGTAACTTTCATCCTGCCTTCATTCAATCATTTTTAAATATCTTCCTATCCAGTAAGGCAGCAGCCAGAATACCGGTTCCCTTTCTATATCGGGATAGCCGTTTATAGCCGACCAGGGATTTTTGTCCCACCGCACCGCAGTGCGAATGCCGGCCGGCGGCAATTCATTTACCTGCAGATCGTCCAGCACCGGTTCGCGTACCATTTTTACATCTTCCCTTTTGCTATGGTCAAACCTCCAGTTTACCAGGTCGAGCGGGGTATCTGTCAGGAACTCAACAGACGCTGGCAATTCCACCTTTTTATTCCTGGCATAACAGTACAGGAAGTTAATCAGCGGACTTTTATCGTTTTTTCTTTTCTCCATCCAGTTGTCGAAATGTTTTTCATAAAAAGCCAGTAGCTCCGGATCTTTTTCACAGCCGGTGAGTATAGGATACAGGTAAGACTGAAGGATAACATCAAAATAAATAAAAAAAGCGGGGTTTTGTTCTGGAAGTTTTGCCATATTTTCGAGGTAGTGTTCCTCCTTTATTAGCCGCAGATAGTATTCCTGGTATTGGGTGTTTCCTGTTGTGTGATAGGCCAGTTTTAAAAAAGTTAGCAGCTCCATCGAGTTTTGGTACCGGTCGGGCAGCCATTCCGGGTCGCGGTTGAGTTTATCCGGGCTCCATACCGACCAACGGGTATGCGTGCCGTCTATATCCACCATGTTAAAATTATGATTGATCAAATGGTCAACAAGCCGGGCAATGTGCGCGGCAACGATCTTTTTTTCCTTTTTATCCGCCACCAGTTCGTAATAAAAGTAATAGCCCATCATGTGCCCGCACCATTCATCGCTGCTGGTATCGCCTTTCCACAGCCATTTGCCATCTTTCGACTTTCGCCACCTTGTTTCCACAGGCTTAAACCGGGGCTCCTTCACTAATTCTTCAGCCAGTTCTCTTTCCGTGTATTTTTTGTTGGGGTCATGTACATTATTATCCCATGCGACCGGTACAATTGTTCTGGCAAAGAACCCATCGGTACCCGTTATGGTTTGTAACAGTTTTAAAAAATCAAAAGCCTTTTTCGCTTTCTCTTTCGCATCGTTACTTTTGGTTGCCGCGTAGCGAAAGCATTCCATAGCCAGGTAGCTGGCGGTAAATTCTCCATCATTATCGTCATCTTCAGGTTGCCAGTTATTCAAATCTCCGGCGTCTTTTAGCCGGGCCGGGCCTGCTATCCAGGGTTCGCGTATATGGCGTTTCATGGCAATGTCATAAAAGAAATCCTGTTTTTGCGCTAAAGTCATTTTTCTTCTCTTTATAGCGCTTACCCCGTTAGCGGTAGCAATCCATGCGTTGCCCTCTTTATCAAAAGCAATATCGGTTACTTTATCGTCTATTAACCAACGCCGGCCAAAACGCAGGGTATGCGAGCCATCCGGAGCATATCTTACAACACCCACATCGGTACCTGCCCACATTACGCCATCTGGGGAACGTTCCACGCAATTAACATAAACAGAAGGTACCCCATCGGCTGGCTGAAGTGTTTGTACCTTCCTGTTTTTTTGAATAATGCTTACGCCGCCCAGTCCGCCTACCCATAAGCGTTGTTCACTGTCCAATGCCAGTCCTTTTGTATAAGCGCTGATGAGCGTGCCGGTATCCATGAAATGCCGGAGCTTATTGTTTGCCATGTGATATAGCCCAACATCACTGGTTACCCATATGCCATTGCCCGCATCGGCAACGGTATTCCGTACAGAACGGGCAATAGCGTAATCTTTTTTAACGAAACGGTTTTGGCTGTATACCCATACCCCTTTCGGGCCAAAAGCATACAACTCATTTTTTGCAGCGCATAATGCGGAAACAGGTCCTTCTGTGCCGGGTATTTTTTGGAGGATATTGTTTTTGAAAAGATAAACGCCATTCCATGTGCCCAGCCAAACGGTATGTGCATTACCGGTAGTTATCGCATAGGCCGGACCTTTATTGTTGCTGCTGATCATGCCCGTCCATTCTGTTGCTCCCTGTTTTTTCATATAGATGCCTGCTGCTGTGGCCACCCACACGCTGGATGCATCATCAACGGCGATGCTTCTTATTTCATTTTCCGCCGCATTTTTTCCTACCCGGTACGCTTCATGGTATTCCTGCCAGAAAGCCGTGTCTTTCATGCCGGCTGGCGTATACGATAGCTGGGCATGGGCGGTACATGGTAAAATACCATTGCATAATAAGCAGAAGAGGAGTAATTTATTTTTCATATTGTATGAATGTAAAGGATGTGGCCGGTACCCGATGTAAGAAGGGTCAGAGCGCATCTGCAAAGAATCAAATCACAAAAAACAAGAGCCCGGTAAAAGACAAAGTCCGGATATTCAATTTCGGAACCCGGAGGAATACAATATCAGATATCAAACTACAAATCTCCTTCCCTCCACCAAATCTCCGAAGGCGCAGCCTGCCTTTCAATGCCCGGACCACTGTAATACAGTTCTAAAAAAGCCCTGTCTAAGCGGCTATTGTAATAGGCTATTTTTACAGGATGATAGCCCGCTTTTAAATAGATATCTCCTTTGTAGTTGATCTCGCGGTCTAATTCTTCAAACAGCATTTTATCGTGTATTTGTAACCGTAGTATGTGATCGGCGTGGCCGGAAAAATGATAGTAGCCATCTGTGGGTACTTTTATATATCCTTTATAAACAGCACCCCAGTATTGCCTGCGATGCGGTATTTGCGTAAAATCCAAACCGGTTGTTATTCCCGTTTTGCTGAAAGTAATATCTTTAAATTTAGCTGTATCACTATCATTTATTTTTCCGGTAAAATAATGATAATACAGACCTTGCTGCGGACTGGTTACAGTAACAGCGGCGTATGCTTTTTCTTTTGTGAAAGGAATGGTATTAACACGGCTTTTGCCAGATTTATTAAATGAAGCAACTTTAAGTGTAGTTGTTTTATCCAGCACAATTTTTTGTTTGTACAATGGCGAGTTTTTACCGGGTTCGCTGTTGTCTGATGTATACCTGATGGCTTCGCCGGGTAAAGCGGCTTGCAATTGTACCTGGATAGTATCCGCAAATATTTTTCGTTCATTGGTTGCAACAGGCGCGGCAGGTGTATAGTGTGCCGGCATTTTACTTTTCCTGCTGCCGGTTAGTGAAAAGCTGTCGAATAACGCGCCATTTTCATCAATAGCCCGAAATTGAAGAGTATTGTCATTAATAGCTACATACCCGAAATGATGAATGGTGCTGAGTTTATTGGTGAACCAGGAACGGATGGGGGATGGATTTTCGAGCCGTCCGCCCGCACCACCCACATTCAGGTAGATTACGCCATTTTCATTTACGGTTTTATTTTGCAGTACCGGCCATGATCTTTCGTAGGTATGAATATGACCATAAAAAACGATGTCCACACCGTATGTATCGTACAGGGAGGTTAAGCCTCTTGCCTCCTTATCTCCAAGCGTTGATGCTTCAACGTTAGTATCCCCGAAATCATCTTCATCCGATGAATAAGGGGGGTGATGATGCACTACGAATTTCCAGTAAGCGGTTGACCTGGCCAGCGCCTGCTCTAACCAGTTATACATATCCGTTCCTTCTTCCTGGTACTGGTTGGTATCGAGCATGAAGATTTCCGCATTGCCATAACGGAAACTATAATAATAAGGCTGTGGCACATACATGTACCGGTAATAGAGTGCCGCATCGTGTTCATGATTACCCGGTATGGAATAGATAGGAATGCGTTTCATTAGTGTACTGGCAGGGGCGAAAAATTCATTCACCCAATCGTCTTTTCTATAACCGAGGTCTACAAGGTCGCCTGCATGCAATGCAAAATTGGGGCGTTCTTTCCATGCCTGCGTGCTAACGCGGCCCCATGCGCCCGGATCTGCGGGATCGAACTGTGAATCGCTGAATACGGTAAAAGCAAAAGCTGTACTGTCTTTTATTGCGGTTTGAAAGGTGCTTACCGGCGATGCAAGCGTATCGCCACCGGGTAAAACCGAAAATGCACGATACATATAATGCGTTTCGGGTTGCAGCCCGGTTAGTTCAATATGATGCATGATGTTTTTGCCATCCAAAATTTTTCGGAGCGAAAGCGAAGAGGAGTTCGTATTAAATTGAGCCGGGCCGTATGTTATAAAGCTTGTGCAACTGTCGGAAGTTTCCCATAAAATGCGGATGCTGTTTTGTGTGGCATATTGCAAATAGGGCTCAATAAGAATAGGGCGGACGGCATCTTGTGCAGGAACTGAAATTGATATAAAAAATGTGAGAAAGTAAAGGGGAAGCTGTTTCATAGCATGTTGATTTCTAAAAAACCTGCAAGGTTACTTGGGTAAGCCCTGCAGGTTCTTAAAATTATGCGTTGATATAACTATTGCAATATCCACATCTTAACAGAAGCTATATCCTTGCCTCCCATTGCAGACACGGCAGCGTCATATTGTTCTTTATTGTTGCTCGATTCATCTAACGGATACAGATACCGCATAGGGTATTCGTATGTAGAAAATGACGTAACGATTTTGCCGACAAACGCAGGCTTACCAGTTCTCCTGTAGTCGGTATATGCTTCTGTGTGATTGGTCATAAGCATAGACAGCCATTTCTGGATAGCGATTTTATCAAGATCGGCAGCAGAGCCATCCAATGCTACGGCAGGCTTTGCGTAGTAGGCACTGAAATTATCCACTATCTTGTCTGAACCAATTTGGGTCGCCGGTTTTGTTCCGTTCTCAATCTGCCATCTTTCGAACGACAGTTTTATACCATTTTCATAGTAATCTTTAGTGTTTCCCGCCGATATCCATCCTTTCTGACGTGCTTCAGCAAGAAGGAACATCATTTCACTTGCCTCCATTATCACTCCTTTGAGGCTGGGGCCGTTGGTACCTGCTACCAGCCTTGAAAGTCCTGTAATACGGCGGTTGTCATAAAAGCTGTTGGTTCCGGGAAGGCTGGTGGAGCTTGCATACTGTGTCTGAACGTTTATCGGGTTCGGAGCTCCTACCCATTTTGCATCCAGGGGATAGGGCACTGATATAACATTACCATCCAGGTCTCTTCCGGATGCGACTATTTCCGAGGGTTCATACAGCGAAGAAGGGTAATAAGTGATATTATAAGTATAGCCATTTATCTTGATGTCTTCACTGGATTCCGTGGCTTTGGCTGATATGGGGGAAAGCGCCGGGGCAAAGATCACATACATACGCGGGTCATCGAGGGCTACCATCTGATCAATCAAATACTTGGAAGGCTTCTGCTCAGTAAAGTTGTTCCCTGTTCCCCAGGTTGTTTGCAGGTACCACGATTCCCGCTCGCTAACGCCCGAAAACTCAAGCCCTGCATTATCGGCTACAGCCGACATATAGTTGTTACCACTGGCAATCGCCTGCATTTCGCCGCTCAGGTCCCTGCCGGCTTTTTTAAATGCCTCATAGGAATGTACCATGAGCCTGAACTTCAGGGAATTGGCAAATTTTATCCATTTCGATCTGTCTCCATTGAACAAAACATCGTGTTCGGCTGGTAATCCTTTGCTGCCGGCATCCGACAAAATAGAAACCGCATCATCCAGCAGGGTAAACATTTGCTCATATACTTCTTTCTGGGAATCGAATTTGGGAAACAGGTCACCGTCTCTTCCCTGCATAGCTTCACTGAAAGGAATATCTCCGTATTTTTCGGTAACAGATCCGCCTACAACGCATTTCAGGATATTAGCGACTGCTACATTCGCCATGTTATCTTCATTGGTTGCCAGCAATGAGAGTGCTTTCAGTGTTCTTAATTGCTGAGTATAAGGGTTACTCCCCTGGTAATCCCAGTTCTGGGCAGCATTGGTGTAGAGCGTAGCTGCCTGCGAACCACCGTTATAACATTCCAAAAAGTACAGGGTTGCTTCTTCCACCGGCTCATCAATTACTCCTTTGCCATATTGGTATGCAACATCTACAATAGCTGTAGTAAGCTGGTATCGTGAATAAGTGAAGTAATTAACGTTGAATGACGTTTCCCGTTCGCCCATTCGCAGTTGGTCCTTACTGCAGGATACGCCGGCAAGTAGCAGCGATCCAAGCATGATATATTTTATTGTTTTCATCGTCATAATATTCGGTTTACAAATTTTATTTGATTACTCCTAAAAACTAACATTCAATCTTACACCCATAGTGCGGATTGGAGGTAATCCGAAGTCTGCCACACCCATACCTCTTACACCATCGTAGAAAGCCGTTTCCGGATCTTCATTCATTTTATTTTTTGCCCAGAACATCACGTTCTTGGCGAAAACGGTAAGAGAAACATCCTGGCAACGCAACCGCTGCGCCAGGGACCTATCAAGGGAATAGGTGAGATTGATCTCCTTGATCTTGAAGGAAGTAGCGTCATGCGTTCTGAACTGGGCGCCAGACCATAATTCCTGTCCTTCCATGTTATAAGGGTTCATAAAGAGGGTTCTGGCAGGATCATCTCCATTCCTGATATAATCCCCATCCGAGAGGCTCAGCTTTTCTTCCGGGGTCATTTGAGACTGGTCAACGGCAGGGTTGATAAATACCGCATTCCAGTAGCCAAAGTAGCGCGGGTCGCCATTGTACATGGTCATGAGTTCCTGCATTTTTTCCCTGTAGTTTTCAAAGCCCGGCTCTGTGAACATATCATCGGGATTCGGCATACTGGGCAAGCCACCGGCGAAACGACCGCCTGTCCAGTACTCATTGTATTTATCGCCATAGAGGGCCATGATGTCTGCCATACCATCATCAATCATGATCTTCTGCGTTTCGGAAATAAATATACCACCCACTCTCATGCTGGCAACAACATTGAGCCGGAAGTTTTTGTACCTGGCATCCGCAACAAACCCATAGATGGCTTTTGGATTCATATTGCCTAAGTACCCGTTCTTTTTGATATAGTCTGTAGTGGTAACGGCTTCCTCAATAATACCGTCAATACCGGTCAGCATCATTCCTTGGTATTTGCCGCTTTGGATATAGCCAATCGGTTGCCGTGCATACATGTCTCCTACGCGTGAACCTTTGAACAAAGCCAAATAGGAAGCTCCGTCATAGTTATAGAATCGCTCTGAGAAGCGTGGGTCCAGGTCATCAATAACAGATTTGAAAGTACTGATGTTACCGGTGAGGTTTACCACCCAGTTTTTGTTGCGTACAGGCGTTACCGTTAAGGCTGCTTCCAGACCGGTTGATTTCACCGCACCCATATTGGTAAGTATCGAGCCAAATCCTGAAGACGTTACCACCGGCAGGGTCTGGATCTGGTTGATATGATTTTTAGAATAAACGGTAAATTCTCCCGATATACGGTTATCAAGCGCTCTGAAGTCTATACCTGCTTCTTTGGTTACGTTCAGCTCGGGCTTAATATTCGCGTCAACAGGGTCACCGCCGATGGTTCCCATAGCAACGCCGTTCCATGTATTTCCTGAAATACCGTAGCTGTCCTGGTTAACAGGTCGTCCAATACCATATCCGGTTTCTGCATACCCCCCTCTCAGTTTGAGGAAATTAAATACGCTTCCCATATTAAACGTTTCAGATGCTATCCAGCTTAAGGATGCACCGGGGTAGAAATGGTTATCCTTTTCATGGCCCAGTATACCTACCCAGTCGTTACGGCCCGACAACTCTAAGTAAACCATATTTTGCCATCCGATGCTGGCAGTGGCATAAGCACCGTAGTTGCGACCGGGGTAATCTCTTTTGAACTCGGCAGCCTGTCTTACCGCTGCTGGTAATGAATTAAAGGTAAAGGAGTTGGGAGTTGCCAGTATTTCGCCACCAAACCCGGAATTGTTACTTTCACCATAGTTATAGGAAAAGCCGCCTAAAGCATCAAGCGACAGCCTGCTGCCAAGAAAACGCTTGTTGTAAGAAAGTAACAGGTCATTTCTTACATTAAGATTGTTGCTGTGCCGTTGTTCGTATATGCCTTGCGGCCTGCGTTCCGCATCCCACGGGCTTTTTCTTTCAAACGCAAAGTTTTCATGGCTGATGCCTGAGCGGAGCGTGAGCAGGAATGGCTCACCTATTTTATAATCTAATTGTACTTTTCCGAAAAATATATCTTTGGTATAGGTTCTGATAATGTTTTCAGCGGCAAAGTAGGGTCCGTTTTTGCCAACTGCATTATACCTCAGGCGATCTTGTCCTGGTCCTTTCAGATATGGAGTATTCTGGTATTGCCCTTCCCAGTCGGTGATCCAGGGGTCGGCCTTTTCCCATTCCGACATTTTGGGCATATTGATAGGCATTGACATGGCATGGGCCAGCGGGTTATCTTCTCTTTTATCCTGAACGTGCGACTGGTTAGGTACAAACGTATGAGACCACGATGCCTGGGAAGTAACCGAAAGCCTGTCGTTTATATTATATTTAGCATCAAAGGAAACACTGTTCCGGGTTGTTTTGTTGCCAGGTATTACGGCATGGTGTACGAGGTTACCGAGGTTGAGCCGGTAGTTACCCTTTTCGTAGTTGCCGGTTACGGCTACGTTATTGTCGGTCATCACCCCTGTTCTCAGGAAAGCCAGTAGCGGATTTTTATCTCCGCGGGCTTCCAGCACCGATTCTTCCCATTCCTGTGTAAGGATATTCCACCTCCACACAGGTTCGTTATTGTTCACCTTGTCATCTATTGCCCAGCCGAGTCCCTTTTTGTCATCGGTCAATGCGCTTCCGTCCTCATCGCCCTGGAAAAATCTTCTTTGCACCGGAGGGGCACTATAAGCCTGGTCGAAAGAAGTAGCGCTACTTACCGAAACACCGAGTCCTTTTTTAGCTCCTGCACCCGATTTGGTGGTGATCAGGATCACGCCATTACCTGCCTGGGATCCGTAAAGCGCTGCAGCGCTGGCGCCTTTCAGCACAGAGATGCTCTCAATATCATTGGGGTTAAGGGAGGAGATGAAGTTGCCGGCATCAATACCTGCGGTGGCTCCTACGGCATTGGAACCCAACTGTACACCATTCAGCACGATCAGGGGCTGGGTTTCGTTGTTAATATTACTTGCCCCCATTATACCTTTCAATGAGGTAGCCCCACGTATGTTGAACATTACAGAAGAGGTGGGTGAGGATGTAACGCTGTTCATTTGTACGCCGGTCACCTTACCTTCCACCGATTTCAATACGTTGGAGGCGCCACCGGTTTCCATATCTTTAGCTTCAACAGAAGAAATGCTGTATCCCAGGGATCTCTTTTCTTTTTTCATACCGAGAGAGGTTACTACCACCTGCTCTAACTCCCTGCTCGATGCCGCAAGGCTAATGTCCAATGCTGATTTACCGGATACGGCAACTTCTTTTGTATCGTAGCTAACATGGGTTATTATCAGCACTGCATTAGGGTTGGCTACGGTTATTGCAAACTCACCATTACTATTTGTTGTAGTAACATTGCTGGTACCCTTTTCTGTTACAGTTGCACCGGCTACGCCGCCATTTTCATCTGTTACCTTACCTCTTACTGCAAAGTCTGCAAACTCGGCAGCAGTGGTGATCACCGCAGCGGGAATGGCGAAATTTTGTTCGGTTCTTTTTTGTTTAGCCTGTTTGATGACATACACATCTTTAATTTTTTCAAATCTCAAACCGGCAGCAGAAAGCACTTTATTCAGTGCAACATCGGGATTGCTTTGTTGGGAAGCATCCAGCGCGTCATAATCC
>NZ_DATJEB010000055.1:0-60123 GCF_035497235.1 Agriterribacter sp. | reverse complement strand
AACGTGAATATTTTTTCTCACTGTTTTTAACAATAATATTTATTATATTGAATTCAAAAACAACTGCCCAACCCGTGCAGTTAAAAAAGGCGGTTATCCTAACATCCCCATCCGTTTCGCCTGGCATGCGAACAACGGTTTCGCAGGTGCTTTCGGAAGAAATTGCCAAACGCACCGGCATTATGCTTAAAAATACCGCCACCTGGCCCAAAAAGGGAACGCCTGCTATTGCCCTGGTGTTATCGGCCGATGAGCAATTGATGGGCGCTGCCATTCCCCTGCGGCAGGATAAGAACGGAGCAGAATTTAAAAAGGAAGGATTTCGCATAGTGAGCAGCGTTACTGCCAATGGGGCCGTAGTATGGATCATTGGCGCCGATGACCGGGGTATATTGTTTGGGGCGGGATGGTTGTTGCGGAACCTTGATATGGGGCCTAACAAATTACAGCTTAATGACACAACAGCTATCGCTTCTTTCCCCGCATATCCCATTCGCGGCCACCAGTTGGGGTACCGTACCACCGCTAATTCTTACGATGCATGGACGGTAGCGCAATATGACCAGTACATCCGCGAGCTGGCCATTTTTGGAACCAACGCGGTTGAAGGCATTCCTTTTCATGAAGAGGAAACGCCCAGTCCGCTTTTTACTATACCGGCCGCCGAAATGAATATCCGGCTCAGTGAAATATGCCGGAAATACGATATGGACTATTGGGTATGGACGCCGGCTACCTTCGACCTCACGGATACGGCAAAACGAAAAGCTGAACTGGACATACATGAAAATTTTTACCGCCAGTGCCCGAGGCTTGATCATATCTTTTTCCCCGGAGGCGACCCCGGCGATAATCATCCGTCCGAAGTAATACCTTTTCTCAAAGATTTACATACGAGGCTGATCAAATACCATCCTAACGCTAAAATATGGATTTCGCTGCAGGGGTTTAGTGTAGAACAGGTTGATTATTTTTACCGTTATCTTGACCGGGAAAAACCCACCTGGCTGCAGGGTGTGGTATCCGGGCCGGGTAGTCCGCCCATAGCCGAAACCCGTTACCGGCTGCCCAAACAATACCAGCACAGGCAGTATCCCGATATTACGCATTCTGTACGCTGCGAATTTCCTGTTGAACGGTTCGACCAGGCCTATGCGTTAACCTTAGGCCGCGAATCGGTAAACCCGCGGCCCCATGCGTTCGCGAAGATCCATCAAACCTACGCGCCTTTTACCGATGGGTTCGTTTCCTATTCGGATGGTTGTCATGATGATGTTAATAAAGTGATCTGGAGCATGCGGGGCTGGGATCCGCAAATAGATGTAAATGAAATTTTGAAACAATACGGTAAATTTTTCTTTAGCGGAAATGTTGAAGCGCCGGCGGCTGATGGTATTGCCGCGCTGGAAAGTAACTGGAAAGGTGCTTTGGCCGAAAACGGCGGGGTAGAAGCTACTTTCTCATTCTGGGAAAAGCTGGAGTCAGATCATCCTGAATTCAAAAAGAACTGGCGCTGGCAGATGTTGCTGCTGCGGGCTTACTACGATGCGTATATCCGCCGCCGGCTGCTGTACGAACAATCTTTAGAACAGCAGGCCAACCAGTTGCTTGCCGCGGTTAAACCAGGAAACATCAAAGAAACGATGGATATGGCGCTGGCAACTGTAGATAAAGCAGAAACCCGGCCGGTTGCACCTGGGCTTAGAAAAAGGATTGAAGATTTATGCGCCGATCTGTTCGTGTCTGTAGGATTACAAACCAGCGTGCCTAAATACAAAGCAAAAAATTATGAAAGGGGAGCAGTGCTCGATCACGTAGATTACCCGTTAAATAACCGCTGGTGGCTGGCGGATGAGTTTAAAAAAATAGGGTTCATGAAAACGCCGGAAGAACAAATGACTGCCCTGCAAACCATTGCCACCTGGGAAAATACCGGCAATGGCAGCTATTACGATGATATTTCCAGCGTAAGTAAAGGTCCGCGGGTAAAAACAATTTCTTATGATGCTACCGATGTGGCCTGGTGGGATAATGGTTTCAGCCGCAAGCGCCTTTCTTCCCAATTATTCCAGGGCGCTCCCGTGCTGGATTACGGTAACCTGGAACCGGGTGCACGGTATATTATCCGCGTTTGTGGTTATGGCGATGCGCTGCTTCGTGTTGACGGGGTAAGGCTTTCTCCTGCACTATATAATAAAGAAGCGGATACTTTTAAAGAATGGATCGTTCCCTTATCGCTTACCGGTGATGGAAAAATAACAGTAACTTTCGATGAGCCGGAAGAGTCTGACCTGAACTGGCGGCTGCACTCCCGCATTTCGGATGTTTGGTTGCTGAAACGGTAAATGCAGGAAAAATTTTGTATTCCCTTCGCGGTTATATTTTTACTGCAAACCATTGTCGTGCCGGGTCTTTATAAAGGGATTATATGTTCGGCCATGAAACCCGGCACTGAGGATATTGGCTTATGAGATAAGCTAACGGTGAAAATGATAGCGTGTTCCGGAATGGCTGAGATTATTTAATTTCGGGCTCGTGGCATTACCGCGATGTTGCCGGGGTATAAGAAGCTGAGCTTTACGCGGGAGCTTGCCAGCCAGTCATCTTCTTATGATCAGGTCCGGAAACGAATGACTATGGAAGCAATTCTCTTTATCACTGTTGCATTTGCGCTTGGCTTTATTTTTTTAAAGTTCGGTCTTCCTCCATTGCTCGGATACCTCGCGGGAGGATTCCTGCTATCGGCCTTTAGCTATAGCAGCTCGCCTGTTTTAGACCAGTTGGCCCATACAGGAGTAATACTCCTGTTGTTTACACTTGGACTAAAGATCCGGCTAAAGAATTTTCTTCAACCCGAAGTGGCCGTATCCGGGTTGCTGCAGATCGGCATCAGTGCTTTTGTGCTTTCGGGTTTATTCTTCGTAATTGGTATTTCAGCAGGGTTCTCTATATCGCAAACTGCCCTGCTGGCCATACTTCTTGGGGTAGCCAGTACCGTTGTTGCTGCCAAGGGACTTGAAGATAAAGGAGAACTGGATGCTTACCATGGCAGGCTGGCCATCGGTATTCTTGTAATGGAAGATATTATTTTGATTGGTATCCTCGCTTTTACAGGACTTAAGGCGCCCTCCCCCTGGGCACTGGCATTACTGCTATTGCCCTTGCTTAAACCTGCTGCCGTTTGGCTGCTTCGTTCTATTAAAGACGCCGAACTGCTGATGTTATACGGGATATTCATGGCGCTGGCGGGATCCTTTCTGTTTGAATGGCTGCACCTGGGTGCGGAGCTGGGCGCCTTTTGTTTTGGCGTGCTGCATGCGGGGGAAGAGAAATCGGATGAAATGACCGAAAAATTGTGGGGGCTTCGGGAGGCCTTCCTTATCGGGTTCTTTCTGAAGATAGGACTTACCGGAACCCCGGTTTGGCGCGACCTGGCATATGCTTCAGCGCTCGTGCTGTTCCTGCCGTTAAGAGTGGGTATATTCTTCAGCATCCTCACCGGTTTCCGGTTGCGTGCACGCACTGCTTTTCTTACGGCCACATCGTTGGCCAGTTTCAGTGAGTTTGCACTCATTACAGGTGCTGTTGCCATCAGTGCCGGCCTGCTGCCCGAATCGCTGCTCCTTACGCTGGCCACCACGGTGGCCTTATCTTTCCTGGTGGGAGCGCCCATGAACAAAAAGGCTACTGTTATTTACAACCGGCTGCAATATTTTTTAGAGCGGTTTGAAAGAAAAAAAGCACGCAGTGACGCAGAACCTAATTCTATAGGCATTGCCAATTTCATTGTAGTGGGCATGGGCAGAATGGGTACCGCTGCCTACGACTACCTGTATAAAAGTGGCAAAAAAGTAGTGGGCTTTGATACGGACCCGGGTGTGCTGGAAAAACATCGCGCCGGCAAACGGAGAATACTGTACGGCGATGCCAGCAGTAAAACGCTCTGGGAAAACTTAGACATAGATGAATTACAGGGTGTGGTAGTTGCTATACGCGAAGAGGCGGCTAAACTTAATGTTATTGAAACGCTTCGTAAAAGAGGATTTATTGGGGCAGTTAGCGCGGTAACGGAGTCGGAAGCGCAGGCTGTAATATTGAAAGCCGCCGGCGTTAATACACTGTTCAACCCGCTTGTGCAGACCGGCACAGAGTTGGCGGAAAGAGTAGTAATGTCGCGCTTGCCGGTAAACCAGGAATAAAAATGATAGCGTGGCTGATCATGCATCGTCTCTACGGCACTAAATGATGCATAGTATTCCTGATACCGGAATAGATTCTGGAGTTACAATATGCAGACAGCCCTACAGCTTTATCATTAAATTATTTTACTCTTACATTAAAGAATTCGGTTGATGACAAAGAGCTGCATGATCACTTGTTTGTGCTGGCAAAGGAGTATACTCCGGGGATGCTAAAAGAAAAAAATATTGATGCATCAGTTAAAGTCATACTGGAAAAGTTCTGGACTGAAAACGGGGCAACCGTTGTCACAAACAAATAAGATATCATGCGGTCGGTACCCAACGGAAGGAGGGTCAGACCGCAGGTTTTGGTATGTTATATTTTTTTGTGAGCAGTGAGAAGGCAAAGGATAAACAAAATTCCCTTTTACTTTCATCTTTCACTTCTCACTTTCTCGCCTCCGCACATTCCCATAACCGGCCAATTCTCTTTTATTACCGGGTCTGTAAATTCCTCTTTTCGTAACACGATTTCCCAATTGAGTAGTGCATTTTTTTCCCCTGCACATATTTTTGCTTTGTCTTAAACAAACCAACGTAAAACGAAATGAAGAAAATTAATTTGCTTATGGTTGCGGTGCTGGCATTGCTCACAGGTATTTCCGCACAGCCTGCAACCGGCTCTATCAAAGGGAAAGTTACCACGGCCGATAATAAACCGGCCGAAGGTGTAACAATACTTTTAAAAAATACGGTGAAGAATGCAGTTGCTGATAATAGCGGCAATTTTGAAATTAAAAATATTCAGCCGGGCAGTTATACACTTGCCGTAAGCCTTGTGGGGTATAAAGATGCGGAGCAGGAAGTAACTGTTGAGAACGGGAAAGCCACAACCGTATCTTTTCAGCTCACATTATCAAACAGGGAACTGAATGAAGTAGTGGTAATAGCCAACAGGAACAGCTTTAAAACCAATCGTACCTCCAACTCCCTGCGGCTGCAAAGCCCCATCTTAGAAGTGCCGCAGAATATACAGGTAGTAACAGCCAAACAGATCGGCAACCAGCAGATATTTGATATGCTGGAAGGGGTAACCCGCAATGTGAGCGGCGCCAGCAGGGTGGAGCACTGGGATAATTACGCGCGGATAACCATGCGGGGAAGCAATGTGGGCGCTTTTAGAAACGGGATGAATGTATCTACGGCATGGGGGCCTTTAACGGAAGATATGAGCATGGTGGAAAGAATTGAATTTGTAAAAGGTCCTGCGGGGTTTATGTTGGCCAATGGCGATCCCAGCGGCTTTTATAACGTGGTAACCAAAAAGCCCAGCGGCCGTAACAAAGGAGAAGTGGGCATATCAATGGGCAGCTTTGACCTTTATCGAGCCAACCTTGATCTCGATGGGAAATTTTCGGAAGATGGAAAATTATTATACCGCATCAATGTAATGGGCCAGTTAAAAGGCTCGCACCGGCAGTTCGATTTTAATAACCGTTACTCTGTTGTGCCCGTACTGAAATATTTAATAGACGATAAAACATCTGTTACTTTAGAGTATACACACCAGTTTTCTGAAGTGAATGTAATTGGATCCAACTATTTATTTTCCAAAAAAGGGTATGCAGACCTTCCCCGAGATTTTACTACAGCCGAAGCCAATCTGGCTCCTACTAAAATGAATGATAAAAGTTTGCTCGTGATCCTTGATCATAAGCTCAGCAACAACTGGAAAATGACAGCGCAGGCTGCCTATTTTAATTACCAGCAGCAGGGGGCTTCATTATGGCCGCAGTGGCCGGTAGCTTTTGATCCGCAGAATGATAGCATATTGTACCGGGGTATGTCTATATGGGATGTGCTGGGCACAAGTAAAATAGGGCAGATGTTTGTTAATGGTGAAGTGCAGACAGGCGCCGTATCGCACAAAATACTGGCAGGGCTGGATATGAGCAATAAGGAATATTATCACGACTGGAACCAGGGTGGCGCACTGGGAGGTGAATTTAATATTTACGCTCCTGCATATGGAAATGCCACCCAGCCGGTGTTCGACCGAACCAAAAACATCAGGGAAAGAGGTGTACGGTATTACGATGGGTATACCGGTTTGTATGTGCAGGATGAACTGGGCTTTTTTGACGATGCATTGCGCCTCACTGTAGCCGGCCGCTATACTACCCTTAAAACCGGCGATGTGTACAGCGGGGATTTTAAGAGCAGCCGGTTTACGCCGCGTTTAGGCCTTAGCTATTCGATAGATAAGAATACAGCCGTTTATTTTGTAAAGGATGAATCTTTTTTAGAAAATTTTGGGTCCGACTGGCAGGGAAAAAGTTTTGATCCCATTACAGGCGGAAATATTGAAGCGGGGATAAAAAAAGACTGGGTGAATGGCAAATGGAATTCCGCCGTTTCGGTTTACCAGATCACCCGGAATAATGTGCAGACTACCGATTTTGATCACCTAAATCCCGCAGGTGGTTATTATACCCGTCAATCGGGTCAGCAAAAAACGAAAGGAGTGGAGGTTGATATAAGAGGACAGATCGTAAGAGGGCTTGATGTGATCATTAACTATGCGTACACGGATGCCAAAGTGACCAAAGACAGCGATAAAGAAGTTATCGGCACACAGGTTGCCGGCTCCAGCCGTCATATCCAGAACGCGTGGCTGAACTACAGGATGGACAGGGGAGCATTAACCGGCTTTGGTATTTCAGTGGGCTACCAGTACCAGGTAAAGCGTTCTCCCTGGTATGTTTTTGATAATTCAAAAAACAGCCTGCCCGATTACTTTCGCTTAGACGGAAGCCTTTCTTACCAAAAAGAAAAGATAGGCTTTAACCTGGTGGTGAATAATATTCTGAACAAATATTTATATTCTGGCGCGCCGTACGAGGATTATTATTACTGGCAGGCAGAGCCGGGAACGAACATGCGGTTTAGCGTATTGTATAGATTTTAATTCCACAATGCTATTGTTTGTAAGGCATGACATTTAAGAAACTTACTCGAAAAATTCACCTCTGGCTCGGACTCAGTTCCGGGCTGGTTGTTTTGATACTGGGCATTACCGGTTGTATACTGGTATTTGAACTGGAGATCAGGAACATGACCGAATCTTTTCGGAACGTAAAAGTGGAGAATAAAGCTGTTTTACCACCATCGGAATTGAAAGCCATTGCGGAAAAACACTTAACATCAAAAAAAGCGCTGGGCATTGAATACCCGGGTAAAGACAAAGCAGCCGTTGCGTCCTATTATGATGAAAAAGAGTATGAACTTCTTTTCATGAATCCGTACAGTGGGGAAGTGCTGAAGCATAAAAACATGAATAAGGATTTCTTCCGTATTGTATTGGATGGTCATTATTATTTGTGGTTGCCAAATGATATCGGGCAGCCTATTGCAGCATCTGCCACACTTGTTTTTTTGGTGATGATGATCAGTGGTTTGATCCTTTGGTGGCCAAAGAACAAAGCGGCAAAAAAGCAAAGATTCACCATTAAATGGAGTGCAGGATGGCGGCGTAAAAATTACGATCTGCATAATGTGCTGGGTTTTTACATGACCTGGATAGCCATCTTCCTGGCAATTACAGGATTGGTATTCGGTTTTCAATGGTTCGCTAAATCCTTATACTGGATTACAAGTGGCGGTGAAACAATGGTTGAACATACACACCCGGTTTCGGATACCACAAAAACGGCATCGTTTGCCAATATGGCCGATCATTTATGGCAGGAACACCGCGCAGGGTTAAAAGAAAATGAAAGCATTGGTGTGTATTTCGCCGGCATTCCAACCGACCCGGTTGAAATAGCAATCAATCATAAACCCGGCACCTATTACAATTCCGATTATTATCATTACGATCAATATACCGGCAAAGAATTACCGGCTACCGGCAGCTATGCCGGGAAGTTTGAAGATGCGCCGCTGGCAGATAAAATTGTACGTATGAACTACGATATGCATGTAGGCGCTATATTGGGCCTTCCGGGAAAGATACTGGCTTTTTTTGCAAGCCTTATTGCCGCCAGCTTACCCGTAACGGGTTTTTATATCTGGCTGGGACGGAAAAAGAAAAAGAAGGCCGTTTTTGTGAAACAAACAGTAGTGACAGCTTCTGTGGCTTAGCTGAAGGTATAGGATATAAGGTGCTGCATTAAAGCTATCGGCTGTCAGCGGTCAGTCTATCAGGTTAGTACTTACCACTTATCACTCTCCTCTCATCTTTCACTTCTCTCCTCCCACACTTATTCTGACGTTCGCATAAAAAAAGTGGTTGTCTTTTTTGTTAAGACAACCACTTTTGTATGGCTATTGCTTTTTTTTGGTAAAATCAACTCTTCCTACTCACCACTTACCCCTTTAATGCGCAGCCGCTGCTGCCACAGCAGCGCTATTGGGACTTACCTTTTTTTGCCAGAAGAAAAATATAATGAACAGTACAATCAGTATAGCCGGGAAAGCAACCATTTTAGACAGCGTTGCCTGCCCTGCAATCAGCTCCAGTTGGTCACCGGTTAAGCCGGTTGTTGCTACAGCAGCTTTATCCTGATCAATCCAGTTACCGATGATGGGTTGCCATATTGCCGTGGAAAACATGC
The DNA here is from genome assembly GCF_035497235.1 of Agriterribacter sp. Lineage (GTDB taxonomy): Bacteria > Bacteroidota > Bacteroidia > Chitinophagales > Chitinophagaceae > Agriterribacter. The sequence goes on along the minus strand of NZ_DATJEB010000055.1, from coordinate 51,326 downwards.
CTACGCCGCCGATAATTGACATGCCCAGCGCGCCGCTTAGCGGAACACGTTGTGCAACTGCACCTACCATTGTAGGCCAGAAGAAACAAACGCCTATCGCAAAAAATATAGCCGCTACGTAAGCCATAGAGCCAGTAACAGTACTGAACATGTATATTCCGATTAATGCGAAGATAGCCCCCCCCAGTAAAACACCTGTTTGGCCTAAAGCATGGGTAACCGGACCTCCAAAGAATCTTCCAACAGCCATTAATCCCGTAACTAAGGCGAGAATCAGCATTGGGCTTGCCCCGCTTTTACTCATGATCAATCCTACCCATTGCTGCGGACCGAATTCAGAAATAGCCGTAAGCGACATACATACAAACAGGAAAATAAAGGTTGGTGTAAACATAGCCCTAAAGTTTTTACCAAGATGGGTAGCGCCTTCAATTTTTGATTTAGGAAAGGTTTTCCCGTAAAAAAGAATGGCGTAAATAATGGTAGGAACCATGGTAATCCACATCTGTGCCTGCCAGCCCAAATTTGCATCGGTCATAAATTTGGAAATAAGACTTCCGAGAACAATACCACCCGGGAACCACATATGAAACCTGTTGAGCATCTTACTCATTTTATTGCCCGAATACATATCGGCAATCATTGGGTTACAGGCTGCTTCCGTACAACCGTTTCCAAAGCCAATGAAAAGCGTTGAAATGAGCAACAGTGCATACCCCCCGGAATAGATGGTAAATATAATACCCAGGGTGTGCGTAATAAAAGCTACTCTCATAATGTTTCTTGCGCCGAACGTGTGATAGAACAATCCTCCGAGGATCATTGAAATAGGAAATCCCAGGAAAAACATGAGGTTAATAAACCCAAGCTGTTCAGCTGTAAGATTAAATTCAGTACCAAGTTGTGGTAAAATACCCGCCCTGATGCTGAAAGTAAAGGCGGTAGTGATCAGTGCAAAGCAGCTCCCGTTAAATAAAGCGCTTTTGTTAATGTTCTCGTTCATTAATATTTGGTTTAGTGAGTTATGGAATTTTTTTCAAAAGATTAACGCAAACATTCAGGCAATATAATAAAAAAACGCACGCTTTTGAATTTATATGAAATCAAATTATTTTTAAGCCTGTTTGTGCTGTGCATGGGTTCTGTATTATACCGGTGGGTTGGCATTTGAAACAGGGGTGAAACGGGACGGAACAGGACAGAAGTAGTAGTAAAGAAGTAACTTTTGGCTATTATAGGTCAGTCCGGTTTTTATTTGACGTTTATTGCCAATATTTTTGACAGTCAGCATACCATGCTATTATTGGTTTTAAATACAACCTGTATGATTACAGCAGAAGCTTTGTTCCTTGCCCGCCGTTTATGGAACTATCACCATATGAACCATACCCTTGCAAAGTCTGATTGCATACTGGCGCTGGGCAGTCATGACCTGCGGGTAGCAGACCGGGCAGCAGAATTGTATTTGCAGGGATGGGCGCCGCTGGTTATCATGTCCGGCGGACTGGGAAATTTTACACAGGGGATGTGGACGGAACCGGAAGCCGACCGGTTTGCGGCCATTGCTATACAAAAAGGCGTACCTGCTGCAGCCCTGCTTATGGAAAACAAGTCAACCAATACAGGGGAAAATATTTCATTTACCGCGCAGTTACTGAAAGAAAAAGGGCTTGATCCCAATAGTTTTATTGTGGTGCAAAAGCCCTATATGGAAAGAAGGTCTTACGCCACTTTTAAAAAACATTGGCCCAATAAAAATGTATTGATCACCTCTCCGCAACTGACCTTTGATGAATACGCAACAAATGAAATACCGTTGGAACGGGTAATTCATATTATGACGGGCGATTTGCAACGGATCCAGCACTATCCCTCAAAAGGGTTCCAGGTTTACCAGGAGATACCTGCGGAAATCTGGGATGCTTATGAAAGGCTGGTTGCATTAGGGTTTGATAAACATTTGATGAAAGATTAAACGACTTTTCCCGGATGCAGCCGGCACGCGGTGAAGGAGCGTCAGACCGCATTTTCCCGAAGTCGGAGATTCGTATAGCTGACTGATTCAGGTTATTAAGAAGCATAGTTAAAAAAGAGCAGACACCAGGTCATCCGCTGTCATTCCCTTGAAGTAGGCATCAATAGTAAAGTTGTTTAAAACATCGCGGAGCACAGGCTCGTTATGCGCTTTGTTTTCCAATGCATTTTCAATTTCAGTAATGTCTTTCTCATTAAAAAAATCGCCGAATATCTTCACTTTTTGAATAACTCCTTTTTCAACATCAAGGTTCATTTCCAGCATGCCGCCATCGGTTTTTACTTCTTTTCTGAAGCTGTAATGGGGCGACTGTCCGTAATTCCATTCGTTGGTAGCATATTTTTTATCCCTTATCTTTTCAATAGCGCTGATGTCTGCTGCAGTAAACGCATAGGGCACACAATCTGCATTGGTGGCAATAATATGGTCCATGATTTTTTGCGTGAATGCTTCTATGCTCAATGGCGTGGCAAGATGCTCCGCGATATTGGTAACCCTTTTGGGAATGGATTTCACCGCCTTATCCCTGTATTTTAGAGGGTTTATCCGCAATGCCTCACTTACATTTTTCATTTCCGAAGAAAACAATAAAGTGCCGTGATGCAGTATTTTGTTCTTATAAATATGCTCTGCGTTTCCTGAAATTTTTTTACCGTCAATCGTAATATCGTTCCGGCCTTCAAACCTCGCGTTCGCCCCCAGGCTTCTCAACACTTCCACAATGGGACGGGTATATTTTTCAAAATCCATCAGGGATGAATCCTTTCCTGTTTTGGTGAAAGAAAAATTTAAGTTTCCCAGGTCATGATACACGGCGCCGCCTCCTGAAAGCCGTCTTACCACACGGATGTTGTGTTGCTTTACATAATCGAAATTAATTTCCGCTAATGTGTTTTGATGCTTGCCTACGATGATGGCATTGTCATTGCGCCAAAGCATGAAGCAGTCTTCCGCTATATGTTTAAAAATATATTCGTCTGTGGCTATATTAAAATAGGGATCTGTGGAATGGTGGTAAATACAAAGCATGTGATAATTTGTACAAATTTACGCAATACCGGCCCATTAATCTTTTGATGAAGTGATTCACCATGCCAGCAAAGGTGGAAAGTGTTTTTAAAAATAGTATACTTGCAGCCTGATCGTAGTTGTATTTCTTAACCTGTTGTATACATGAAATATTCTCAATGGATAGGATTGGCTTGCACTATACTGGTAATCATTGCCTGTTATTTGCCCTGGATTGAAATCGCGGCTTTATCAACCATACTTACCGGAATGGATGGCCAGGGTACCAACCTGGGTAAGCCCGGCAAGCTGCATATTATTTTTTGTGTACCGGCGTGCATTTTATTCCTTCTGCCTTATATATGGGCAAAAAGAGTAAACTGGTTTTTTTGCGCGCTGGGCCTGGCGTGGGCGGTGCGTAATTTCCTGATCTATGCCCGCTGCGAAATGGGTACCTGTCCGGAAAGGAAGTATGGGTTATATATTGTGCTGATCGGATCTGTGCTTATGCTGGCGGCAGCGCTTTTTCCCGACATGAAAATAGTGAATAAGCAAAGTAAACCATTATAGCGGGCTGCGTATAAATTAAATCCGAAGCCGGGACACGAAGTGAAATGCAATCTCAGTGCTTAAAAAAAATAGCTAAAGTGCGGACTGCTGAAAAATGAGAAATAAAATCATTGTGGCGAATGCAGAAGATTCCTGCTGCCAATAACAGATCAACAAAGGTTCTGTTATGCGGTATATTATTACCTTTTGTTGCTTAACAGTAACAACTGTTCATGCAAGGCAATGACCTGTGGTATTAACAATCGTTGTTCGTCATTATATAATACAAAGTCGCAGAGCTTCATTTTCAGTTCCTCATTCACCTGGTGGCTCATGCGCTTCAGAACGGCTTCGCGGTTTATATTATCGCGTTGCATGGTTCTGTGGATACGAAGATGCAGGGGAGCGTAAACACCTATTACCAGGTCGAGCCCTTCCTGTGAGCCGCTTTCAAAGATCAAGGCGGCTTCTTTAATTACGTAGGGCGTATTTTGTTGTTGCATCCATTGTTCGGCTGCCCGTATTGTAGCCGGGTGTACCAGTGAATTTAATAAGGCTAACTTTTCATTGTTTTCAAAAACAACAGACGAAATATACGCCCGGTTGAGTATGCCGTTTACGTAAGCGCTTTCTCCAAAATGTGCCACCATTAATGCTTTAAGGCCTTCATCTTCATTCATCATGGTTTTGGCGGCGGTATCCGCATTGTAAACGGGTATACCCAATAGTTCAAAAACGCGGGCAACCAGGGTTTTGCCCGATCCGATACCACCTGTTAAGCCTGCTTTCAGCACAAGTATTGATTGAGATAATGTAAAATAAAAATCCGGAATCCATTTTATATTGGATTCCGGATATAAAACTAAGGTTTTACAGCAGCTTATTTTTTGTCGCCTGCAGTTCCGCTGTTCAGTTGTTTGCTCCATTCCATGCTCACCGCGCTTTTTTCAATGCGCAGGTAACTTCCGGGGCTCACTTCTAATTGAATAGTATTATCTTCTACTTTATCAATTTTACCGTGTATGCCGGCTATGGTTACTATTTTATCACCTTTTTGCAGGCTGCTTTGAAAGTTCTTGGCTTCTTTTGCTTTTTTAGTTTGGGGGCGAATCATAAAAAAGTAAAATACAGCAATAATACCAACAAGCATTATCATCTGCATCATCTGTGCATTGCCTCCGCCACTTTGCAATAAAACGAAATAATTGTTCATGTGTGTAATTTAAATATTAAAGACTAACTTTTTTTATTTACTATAACATTAAAGGTTAATGCATAGTGCTCCGGCCGGGTATTTGATATTACGGTGATGGTTTTGTGAGAAGGTCCGGGTTTGTTTTGACTGTCGAACACCGCTTTAATGCTTCCTTCTTTGCCCGGTGCAATAGGTTCAAGGGGCTTTTCGGCTACCGTACAACCGCAGGAAGGGCGTACATCTTTTATGATCAGCGGTTTTTCGCCTGTATTTTTAAAGCGGTAAACGATCTCTATTTTTTCGCCTTCGGTGATTGTTCCTTTATTAAACGCGGAATCCAGCCATTGAATAGTGGTAACAGGCGCCGGCTCATTTACCGGGGCGGTGGTAATACTGCTTTCCGCCGGTTTATTTTCCGAAGACTGACAGGCTGCAAATCCAATACCCAAAACAGCCAGGAGTAAAAAAGGATTTTTTATCATCATCGTAAATACTTTGGAGCTGCAAATGTAGGTATTTGAAGGTATATCATAGCTGCATTCCCGGCACTAATTTCAGGGCTTTTTATAAGCTGTTTTGTGTAATTTATCCTGCGCCAGCAAATCTTTATGGATGCTATCCAGTATGCCGTTCACAAACTGCCCGCTTTGGGGCGTGCTGTAGGCTTTGGCCAAATCAATGTATTCGTTAATGGTAACCTTGGTTGGAATGGTTTCAAAATACAGGAATTCACATATGCCCATCCGCATCAAAATCATATCCAGTACTGCTATTCGCTCGGCATCCCAGTTTTTTAATTTGGGTTTGATGAGTTCCATACAGTAGGCTTCCTTATTGATTACGGCATCCAGCAGGTCATTGGCGAATTTTCTTTTTTCGGCGCCGAGCATGTCCTGGAAGTTACAATGTGCAGGTTTTTGCAGGAAGTTCAGTATTAACTGGCTCATCATTTCCGCATCGTCATCCCAATGAATAAAAATATCCTCCATTTCTGACGTAAAGCCATCGCTGGCAAGCATGAGGTCGGTAAAAATAAATTCCAGGATGTTTTTCTCCGATTTTTTATTACGTTCCTGTAGTGCAATATATTCCTTATACACAGGCGTTTCAGCCAGTTTCAGGTAGGTTTTCCGGATAAGGCTGTCGTTGTCCCATTGCTGTGGTTTAATATCGCTGCAGGCTTTCCGGTAAGAAAGGTCTTCCTGTATCTTCCATATGAACTCATTGCCGGCTATTTTAATATTTACATTAAGGTCCTGCTCGGTGGGCAGGTGCTTGGACGATCTGTGATGGGAATCTTTCTCGGCATAGCGCGCCACCTGTATTATAAAATGCAGGATATAAACAAATAATTGCCGCGTTTGCTCCAGGTGTTTGTCCAATAGCCTGTTCGCCTTATCTTTCTGATCTTCGGCTGTATCAATGGTATACAGCGTTTGCATTACTTTAACCCGGATATTTCTTCTGCTAATCATCTTAAAGAGCTTATTATAGGGCGGCGAAGATAGGAAATTTGAGGCAGGTTTCAGGTCTCAGGTTTCAGGTTATGGGGTTGGGCTTCGGGTCTTAATTTCAAATTTCAAATCGTAAATCTCAAACAGACTTTGTTCCGTTGTGCAAATTTGACATACCGTTTTGTATCAAACCCTGCCAACTTTTTGATTTAACCCGTAATTAATCCCAAAACCTGAAATTTTTTCCGGGCTTGACGCTTTGGCATGTTATTCGATGACCTTTGGCAGCCTTAAAGATTTATTAAACCAATCTTTAATCAACACAAAAAATTATTAACTATGTCTAAAAAGTTCAATGTAACTCCACTTCATGACAGGGTGATTGTGAAGCCCGCTGCTGCCGAAGAAAAAACTGCCGGTGGCATTATTATTCCTGATACCGCTAAGGAAAAACCTCAGCGCGGAACTGTTGTTGCAGCAGGACCAGGCAAAAAAGATGAGCCGGTAAGCGTAAAATCCGGTGATACCGTTTTATACGGCAAGTATGCTGGTACTGAAATTACGATTGAAGGTGCTGATTATCTTATTATGAGAGAATCCGACATTTTAGCGATCGTTTAAAGTATACGGAATCAGGTTGTCTCTGAACAGGAGATAATTTTCATTTTACAAATTTTCATTTCACAAATTTTCAAATTGTTATAATTATGGCAAAGCAATTATTCTTCGAAGTAGAAGCCCGCAATAAAATGAAAAGAGGGGTGGATATCCTTGCCAACGCGGTAAAGGTTACCCTCGGACCCAAAGGACGTAACGTGGTATTGGAAAAGAAATTTGGCGCTCCCGCTGTAACTAAAGACGGCGTTACTGTTGCTAAAGAAATTGAACTGGAAGATCCTATAGAAAATATGGGTGCCCAGATGGTAAAAGAAGTGGCCAGCAAAACTGCCGATATTGCAGGCGATGGTACTACAACCGCCACCGTTCTGGCACAGTCTATTATCAGCGAAGGCTTAAAGAACGTAGCCGCCGGCGCTAATCCAATGGATTTAAAGCGTGGTATTACCAAAGCGGTTGAAAAAGTAGTGGAACACTTGCGCGGACAGTCGCAGGTTGTGGGTTCCGACAGTAAAAAAATTCAGCAGGTAGCTTCTATCTCTGCCAATAATGATGAAAACATTGGTAAGCTGATTGCCGAAGCTTTCGGCAGGGTGGGTAAAGACGGTGTAATTACCGTTGAAGAAGCCCGCGGTACAGAAACAACTGTAGAAGTAGTAGAAGGTATGCAGTTTGACCGGGGTTATGTTTCTCCTTATTTCGTTACCAACAGCGAAAAAATGCAGGCTGAGCTGGAAAAGCCTTATATCCTGATTTATGATAAAAAAATCAGCACCATGAAGGATATTCTTCAGGTTCTGGAAAAAGTAGCACAGCAGGGCGCTCCTTTGCTGATCATTTCCGAAGATCTGGAAGGTGAAGCACTGGCTACCCTGGTGGTAAATAAATTACGCGGTACGCTTAAAGTAGCAGCCGTTAAAGCGCCCGGTTTTGGCGACAGGAGAAAAGAAATGCTGACAGATATCGGTATTCTTACTGCCGGTACTGTAATAAGTGAAGAAATGGGTCATAAGCTCGAAGCTGTTGATCTTACTGCATTAGGCAGGGCTGAAAGAGTGGTTATTGATAAGGATAATACGACTATCGTTGGTGGTAAAGGTAAAAAAGCAGATATCGCCGGACGTGTTAGCCAGATCAAAGCGCAGATTGAAGTAACGACCTCTGATTATGATAAAGAAAAATTACAGGAACGCCTGGCTAAATTAAGCGGTGGTGTGGCTGTATTACAGGTTGGCGCTGCTACTGAAATGGAAATGAAGGAAAAGAAAGACCGTGTAGATGATGCATTACATGCAACCCGTGCTGCGGTTGAAGAAGGTATCGTTCCCGGTGGTGGCGTTGCGTATATCCGCGCTATCGAATCTTTAGAAAAATTCAGGGGACTGAATGAAGATGAGCTGACCGGAATTGCTATTGTAAAAAGAGCTATCGAAGAACCACTTCGCCAGATCGTTATCAACAGCGGTATTGAAGGCAGCATTGTAGTACAAAAAGTAAAAGAAGGCAAGGGCGATTTCGGCTTTAATGCAAGAACAGAAGTATATGAAAACCTGTTTAAAGCCGGTGTAATTGATCCTACCAAAGTTACCCGTATTGCACTCGAAAACGCGGCTTCTATTGCAGGTATGTTGCTCACCACAGAATGTGTGATTGCCGACAAACCTAAGAAAGAAGAAGCAGCAGGACATAACCATGGCGCACCCGATATGGGCGGAATGGGCTATTAATACAAAGCTCCTTTTCTTAAGGGAAATAAAACAACAGGTCCCGCTTCTGCAAAGAGGCGGGATTTTTTTTGGTGCTGACAGAGAAAATGATAAAGAGGAGAAGAAAATGGTGAGGCAGTATAGAAAAGCAGGAGTACTCAGCCCGTTATTAGTAATTACACAACCTGGCACCTGTTACCTCTTCTGTATTCCCTCAAATTCCAAAATTCCCCTATATTTGAAGGTATAACCCTTTTGTATGAAATTAATGATAAGGTATGCTTTAATAGTAGCCGTGAGTTTTGCTTTTATAAATATATTAGTGGCACAGGAAGGCGCTGGTAAAAAGAAGAAAAAGAAAGATAAAAAAACTGAAACCGAGCTGCCATCGGTAAGTCAGCAATTATTAGATAGCATATCCGGCAACATGGTATGGGTAACGGGTGGCAGGTTTATAATGGGCAACCGTTCGGGAGAAGCAGATGAAAAGCCGGAATATGAAGTCATTGTTGACGGGTTCGCCATCAGCAAATACCCGGTAACCCAGCGCCAGTGGACGGCAATTATGGGTAATAACCCCAGTGAATTTGTGGGCTGCGATCAATGCCCCATAGACAGGGTAAGCTGGGAGGATGCGCAGCGATTTATTGAAATCTTAAACAAACTCACCGGTAAGAAATATGCCTTACCCACCGAAGCTGAGTGGGAATATGCCGCTAAAGGAGGGTTAAAAACCAAGGGCTACCGTTATAGCGGCAGCGATAATATTGATGCTGTAGCCTGGCATACCGGCAACAGCGGCAGGCATCCGCATCCGGTAGGAGAAAAGGCGCCTAACGAACTGGGCTTATACGACATGACGGGGAATATGTGGGAGTGGTGCCAGGACTGGTATAATAAAAACTATTATGAGCTTCGCGAAAGCAATAATCCTGCCGGCCCGGCATCGGGAGCGGCACGTGTGCGGCGGGGCGGATCGTGGTTTACACAGGCCATCAATTGCCGCACCTCTACCCGCAATAGCGTAAAGCAGGATTATAAAGACGATAGCGGCGGTTTCAGACTGGTGCAGTATCCGAACTAATGTTAATAACGGAATAATTGCTGTTAGCCGTTTGTAAACGCTTGGAGGCGATTATAAGTGCTTGCAAACATTTAAAATTATTTAAAAATAAACGGAGCTGCGCAAAGCGATGAGCTGGCTGTTATTTTACAATAAGTTTTACTCAATAATTAGGGCTTGGCAAATAAATGTAATTACTTTGTGATAACAAAATAATTTAGAAATGGAATTGTCGATTATAAATATTGGAAACTCAAAAGGAATTAGACTTTCTAAAACTATTCTTGAAAAGTATAACATAAGTGATAAAATTGAAATAATTCTTGAAAAAGAATTTATCATTTTGAAACCTAAACCTGAACCAAGAAAAAATTGGGAAAAAGCATTTGAGAAAATGTACAAAAATGGAGACGATCAACTTCTGATGAATGACATTTTTGAAGACGAAACTTTTGAAGAGTGGAGCAAGTAAATCAGTATGAAATTGTATTAGTTAATCTTGACCCTACGATTGGCAGTGAAATGAAAAAGTCAAGATCTTGTGTCATACTATCACCAAATGAAATGAACAAATATCTTCAAACAATTGTGGTGGCACCTATGACAAGCAGTTCAAAACCTTACCCAACAAGAGTGGAAGTGAAACATAAAGTCACCAAAGGCTGGATTGCAATTGACCAAATAAGAACGATTGACAGAATAAGAATTGTAAAACGTTTTGAAACCTTAACTGACAAAGAAACTGACCAGGTTAAAAGCGTAATTAAAGAAACATTTGTAGACTAAAAACAACAGCCAATAACTAAGCGTCTTGCTACAATGCTGGCAGACGAATAAAATTTCATCATTTTATCTTTGTTAGGCATTGGCCCGGGCAAACGGAATTCTTCTGTCATTTGTTTATAACTTCAGCTTTTTATTTATAAATTGGGCTTCGGTTTCAGCACAACAAGCTATGAAAGCCAGTACTGCAGCAAGCCGCTATCGTTGGGCGTAATTTTAAGACACCAAACATACACAAGAAAGTGATTACAATTGACAACTACTTAGATAATCATTACATACACCGAAGTAATTGGTTAAGAGCTGCTGTTTTGGGAGCAAATGACGGAATTATTTCCGTTTCAAGTCTTGCAATAGGCATTGCTGCAGCAAGTTCAACAAGAGAGCCAATTGTTTTGGCAACAATAGCTGGGCTTGTTGCGGGCGCTTTATCTATGGCTGCTGGTGAATATGTTTCTGTAAGTTCTCAAACTGACACAGAAAAAGCAGACATTGAAAGAGAAAGCCGGGAACTTAAAGAAATGCCTGAAGAAGAGTTGAACATTTTAGCTCAAATCTATGAGAAAAGAGGACTTAAAAAAGAAACTGCCTTGCAAGTGGCAATTGAACTAACAGAAAAAGATGCTTTGGCGACACATATTAGAGATGAATTAGGCATAAACGAGATTAGCCAGGCGAACCCAATACAAGCAGCAATAGCTTCGGGTGCTTCATTTACAGTTGGAGGTATATTACCCCTTTTGGTTGTGCTTTTTGCACCAGTAAAAGTTATGGAGTACTGCCTATATGGTTTCACGATAGTTTTTCTAATTATTTTAGGAACCATTTCGGCAAAGACAGGAGGCTCAAATGTAAGAAAAGCTATTATACGTATTACAATTTGGGGTACACTTGCGATGGGGCTATCTGCACTAGTTGGGTATATCTTTGGTGTTAAAGTATAATTTGGACTTAGGAAAGTAATAGAGCAATTTAAATAAAAACTGCTGCTATGAGGTTTATGCAAGTTGGGATTGACAAACTAAGCTTCAGCAAATTGCAAATCCGGGCATTGGTTCGGGCTGCACAAACTTTATTCAGCATTAGTATTAGCTTCATCAAAATATTTTCAATCAACAGCGGCCTCGGCAGATACAATTCTAATTCCCAGTCTGCATAAAGCCCTGGACGTTAGCGGTAATTTTAACAGACTTAACCAAAATATGCAGACTGTAATTCAAAGCAAAACCAATTATATCTTCAAGGCTTCAATATTCTGTATTGTCTTCATTGTGCTTACTTTCATTTTTACGTCTACCTTGAATTTTCTTCCAAGGTATTTTCTTCCAAATAATCTTGAAGGGCTTTATCACGGAATTATTGGAATACTTGCTGGCTCGGCTGAGATTCCGGGCTGGACGTTATAAAATATCCCGCCTGCAGCAATACTTTCCCATTGGCGGTCATCCTAATACCATTCTGCTGCAATTTAATTTTTCAAGAACGTAAATAACCAAATCAATCTTTTCTCACCCCCACTTTGTTAGACAAAAAAGAATTACTGTAGCATGATGATATTTAATTAGGATTCCTTACTATATTTGCCGGGGCAATAATGTCCGCAACAACTAAAAGTAAACAAATGAGTAAATCAATTTTTTATCATGCAGGTTGCCCTGTATGTGTAAGCGCAGAACATGACATTGTTAATCTTATAGGAGCAAACAATGTTGAGGTAGTTCATTTTGGAAATGACAAATCAAGAATTAATGAGGCAGAAAAGGCAGGTGTAAAGTCTGTCCCGGCTTTGGTAACTCCAAATGGAAATGTGCTTCACATTAATTTTGGCGCTTCAATGGCGGATGTAAAAGCTTAAAAATCTTTTTACAGCCAGTTTGGTAGAACAGACTGGCTGTTATTTTCCTTTCATTCAAAACAATACAGGAATATGCAAGTAGCAGTTTGGGACACTTATGTTACAAAAAAAGACGGCACTGTAATGCACTTTGACATTATTACGCCCGATCACATAAAAGATGAAAAAACAATTCATACTTTTGGTAAGGAATACTTACTGGCAAAAAATCAGGAAACCCAATCTTTAACAGCAAAAGAATGCAACTTTTGCCATGTTGAGAGAGCGACTGATGAAATGGCCTTAAGTATTGAACAAAGAGGCTATTACATAATGGAAATGGAAAACTGTAAATAAATTTGTCGGTATTTAATTTAGATAATCAAAATAAAAATCTTGATAACAAAATAGTTGCAGGGCTGGAACGCTTATCACAGGTGTTTAGAATCTTACTTTGGGAGAAAGCCAAAGAACATAGTTTGAGTCCACTCCAAATTCAGTTATTAATTTTCATCCGGCATCATTCGGCCGACAAAACTACTGTAAGTTACCTCGCACAAGAGTTTAATTTCACAAAACCAACAATTAGTGACGCTATAAAAACTCTGGAACAAAAGCAACTAATTCAAAAGGTTACAAACACATCTGACGCCAGAAGTTATACTATAAATTTAACTGCTGCAGGCAAGAAAATTGTTTTGGAAACAGAAAATTTTGCAAACCCGCTGACAACAATTATTTCAAAAGCAAAAGACTCTGACAAAATAGTTTTATGGGATAATATTTCAAGCCTTATCATAAGCTTAAATAAACTGGAAGTAATAAGTGTACAGAGAACTTGTTTTAACTGTAAACATTATTCCATTAAAAACAAACACCATTTTTGTAATCTGCTTGACCTAAAACTATTAACACAGGACATAAGAATTGATTGCAAAGAATTTGAAATTGCATAAATCATAATCTGAACGAGAAGAGCGAACAGCTAACATTGGTATCGCCGGTAGTGGTTGGCCTTTGCATGGCTGCTGTACGGTGTTTCCAGGCTTCGTACCTGTTATGTTTTTACCGGACTCTGTCCGGAAAATACCGTCCGGCGGTTGCAATAATATTCTTAATTGTTCCACTCCAGCCCTATTTTTTTAACTTTAGACATAAATAATTAGGTTTGATAACCCTTTCAATCTGTACCGCAATAAGGCCCGGCACTTAACCCGTTTTATCCTACTTTTGGGATTTTTGGCTTAGTGCAAAAATAAACTCAGTTGCGTAAGGCGGGGTGTTGTACGTCACCTTAAACAGCATACTACTTAAATTCAAACTAACATGACTTTGCCGATCCAACCCCACGCTATTTTAGCATCCCGCTTTTTGCGGGACAAAGCACGCAAAACCCCGACACAAAGCAAGCCTTCACACCCACCACCCGGCGGAAGGAATTCTTATGAACTTCATTGCAAACCTGGACAAGACAATTATCATCAACAACCTAATGAAGTAGTGTCAAATATTTTAGCTAAAAATTTTGGCAATTCAAAAAAGGCTGCTAAATTTGACAAAATTGTCAAGGTTAAAATTTCAAGACCATGAAAGAAACATTTGGAGAGTACATTCATAAGCTTAGGGTTGACAATAGCTTGACATTAACAAAACTTGCCGCAGCTCTCGATATTGACCAGTCAACTTTATCAAAAATTGAGAACAATAAAAGAAGTGTTCCGGAAGAAACACTACCAAAACTTGCAAAGGTCTTTCAGTTAGACAGAAAAAAATTAGATAAAGAGTTTTACAGCGAAAAAATCGCAATCCTCATATATGAAAAAGTGGATAACTTGGCAGAATTATTTCAATTAGCCGAAGAAAAAGTAAAATACCTGCAATTAAAATCAACAAAACAAGGAAAGCTAAAAATCTAATTCATGTATAAATCGTATAACGAAAATTCTGAATTTTCGGTAGTTGAAGAACCGCAAATTCTGATTGATTTTAAAACAACAAAAAGTAATGCAACAGCTTCTGCAAAAAAGACATACAAAGTTGTATCACTTTTTAGCGGTTGTGGCGGTTTGGATTTAGGATTTACAGGCGGCTTTAATTTTAGAGATAGACACTTTGGAAAAAATAAATTCAAAATTGAATTTGCAAACGATATTGACCCTGCCGCTGAATTAGTTTATAATTCCAACAAATCATTTTTCGGAAAACATTCTTTGGTAAAAGATGACATAAAAAACATCGATATAAACAATATTCCTGATTTCGATTTTTTGCTTGCCGGCTTTCCTTGTCAGCCTTTTTCAAATGCTGGTTTAAGAAAAGGCATCAATGATGAAAGAGGTAATTTATTTGAAGAATGTGAAAACCTTTTAAAGCAAGCTCTCAAAAGAAAAAACCCACCGATTGGATTTGTATTTGAAAATGTGAAGGGAATTCTTTCTTCAAAAATGGATAATGGAACAAGTATCCCTGATGAAATAGTTAAAAGAACAGAAAAGCTCGGTTTTAAAACGAACTATAAATTATTCAAGACATGTGATTATGGTGTACCTTCAAACAGACAAAGGTTAATAATTGTTGGGATCCGTAAAGACATTGGTTACTTTGACTATTCTCTTTTAGACCAAGTCGTTGCAGCATATAACCTTCCGAATGAAAAGGAAAATCCTTATGACTTGTATTTAGGTTCAGCCCTATGTGATATACCGAAAAATGCCCCACAATACAAAGACTATTGGAAGTATTCGCCAGGCGGACAATATATGGTTGACAAAATCGGTGCTTGCCTTGATGGTAAAGAAGCACTGCAAAAATTTAAAAAAAGAATTCCATTACATAAAATTTCAAATACAATTACAACCGGAAGGTCATGGAAAAACATGAACCCAAAAGATATGTCTGAAAGATTTTTAAAAATTTGGGACAATCCACAAAAATACAGAGCCCCCAATTTTTACAGAAGATTTGCTCTAGGTGAAATTAACGGAACAATTACAGCTTCTGCCCAACCAGAAAATTGCGGCATTACCCACCCGTTTGAAAACAGGCGGTTTACAATTCGTGAAGCTGCAAGAATACAATCATTCCCTGACGATTTCACTTTCCCTTACAAAACTATGGCGAACGCATACAAAGTAATTGGAAATGCAGTTCCGCCTATATTTGGTTGGGTAATTGCAAAAGCCTTAACCAGGCACATAGACAATGGGTAATATCAATCACATTAAAGCGTATTTATTAGGACTGTTAGTTGGTGGTGGTAAAGTTGACACAAATACTTTTGTTATTGACCTTCCTTTTAAAAAGTGGGGAATGGCCCCAATGCGAATGAATATTATTGCGACTGATATTCTTACCAATATCCGCCAACGCTTTAGCACTACTTATAATTTCGATGTTACTTACGAAATTGGTAATAGCAGATGGCTAATTACACCAATTGCAGGTGCGGACATTTCACCATTAGTAAAAGATTTGCAAGACCTAAATTTACCAATTGGTGGTTTTCTATTATCAACAGTTGATTTATCAATTGCAAAAACTAAACTTGCAGGAATAAGTGTTGAAAGTTTTCTTTCAGGTATCTTTGATACAAGAGCAAGTCTTACGCTTTCTCACAGGCGTTTTACAGATGAAGCACCTGTTGTATCAGTTGAAATTCCCGGCAGTACAAAAAATTTCAAGTTTGTTGTTCAATTGTGTTCATGGCTTACTGATTTAGGCTCAATTACTGACCAAATTTTGTACAATCATCCAAATCAACATGCAGCATCTGACCCCGACTATAAAGGCTGGAAGAAAGGATTTAAGATTAGGTTTCTTGTGAAATCTTTTTTAGCACAACACTCATTTGCGTTGCAGGCAAAATCAATTGACGTAACTACAATTGAAAAGAAACAGAAGAAAGAAGAACAAATTCCATGTTACTTAAGAAAACTTCGTAAGCCCAGCCCAATAACAGTTCATGGCGACCAAAATTCTTTGGAACTTCCTATCGAAGTGAGAAATAAAATATTTTTCCATTACCATCATTTTTGTGCAGTTTTAAATTGTCCTCATGCCCCAAAAAAAGAAATTGAGGAATTAATTAAACAGAAAAACAGCCTGATAAATTTTTTTCCTCGATTATCAAAAGGTTCGAAGAAAGAATTACAAAAAATATTTGAGAAAATTCAATCAACATATTTTCCTGCCGAAGAAATATCACAGCAAAAAATTAAAATAAGCAAGTTGCTTGAAGATGAAACATTCGTTGACTTTGCTGGATTAGACCAAGGCATCGCATACTTATTTGCAACATCTTTGAGTGGGAAAAGGCATATAGGCTCAATGAGTAAAATTTTGAACCAATGCACTGAAAATATTGTTTTGGTTTCTACTATTGGCAGTGGCTTCAATAGCCCATTATTGGTTGTAAATACTTCCAATCAAAGGGCTTTTATTTGTTCTTCTGTTTCAAACAAGCTAAACCAAGAAATGATTAAAAGGAAAATCACAGTAAAAGGATTAAACGTAAATATTCAATAGGATGAATGAAATTAGTTACTACGAAGAATTCTCAAAAAAGTTTACTCAATATTTAAGTTCATACTTAGGTAGCGATTTTAAAATTTACTACTCATGCAATAATACATTAGATGTACTTGTTAAAGACTTAGAACTTCAATCAGGAATTACTATTAAGCCAGAAAATTCATACATCCCAAAATTAAAAGTTGATATTGTTTTTGCTGTTTGTGAAAATAATACAGCAAGACTAATATTAATTGAAGCAAAATATTTACCCCAATTAAGCCTTAAAGATTATTCACAACTATCAGGTTATTTGCAAGTCGCAAAAACTATAGACATTGGACTGCTATTGTTAGTACAAAAGGGGAGTGGCATAAATAAACTTTCAAATGACTTCCAAGAAATATTACGACTTAAAAAGCTGCCCATGAATTGGCTTATCGACTTGCAGCAATTTAATGAGCAGCATAATTTTAAAACAGGAATTATAAGTTATATGCCTGACAATGGTATTGATTGGGTAGACACCAAAGAAATTCACGGCATATCATCATTTGAGGAATTAACTAACATCATTAAAACTTAGCCAACGCACCAAATCGGGCACATTTGCAAGGCACACAAAACCGACACACAAAAGCCAATCTTGCAAAAGAGCCTGCCTTGTTCCTACGCTTCCGGGACACACCCTACTTCATTGGACACAGTATGGAGTTTGACAGACCAAGAAGAAGGGCGAACGTACAATATAGGTTTGCCAAAATGCAGGCGGACGGAAGCCGTGTTTCAACTTTTTGTTTTCCATATGGCTTCATACCGAGCAGAACGTTATTAATTTAGCTATGTGCAAATCATCAACTTTTATTTATATTTAGCTTCAGTTAGCCGGGCGGATGGAATTCTATTGCCACAACTTCAGCAAGCCATGAACATTAGCTGTCAGGCAACGGCCGGCGGTGTAAGCAAATGAACAAACGAATTAAACGACTATGTCAATAACAAGAAACGAAGAACTTATCGGAATGAAAAAAGCAAGTGAAGCGGTTGCTTATACTTTAAAAGAAATGCGAAAATATGCTCAGCCCGGTATGACGACAAAACAATTGGACAACTATGGAGCAAAAATACTTTCAGACTTTGGAGCAAAATCAGCACCGTACCTGGCTTATGGTTTTCCGGGTTGGACTTGTATAAGTGTGAACAATGAATTTTGTCACGGCATTCCGTCTGACAACAGCATACTGAAAGAAGGCGATTTGGTGAACATTGACGTTTCTGCCGAACTTGACGGCTTTTGGTCGGACAACGGTGGCTCTTTTGTGCTTGGTAAAGACATTAACCAACATCAAAAACTTATAGACGCTTCAAAACAAATTTTGCAGAAAGCAATCTTTAACATTAAAGGCGGTGTTCGCATTTCAGACATTGGACTTTTAATAGAAACAGAAGCCAGGAAACGTGGTTACAAAGTAATTAAGAACTTAACAGGACACGGAATAGGACGGAATTTACACGAAGAACCAAGCAACATAGCAAATTACAGAGACCGTTTTAATCTGACAAGATTTAAAAAGAACTCTGTTGTTGCCATTGAAACGTTTATTACGACAACTTCAACGTATGCCGAAACGCTTGAAGATGATTGGACAATGGTTGGAAACAAAGGCGGATTTATGGCACAGCACGAACATACTATTGTGGTTACAGACGGAAAACCAATTGTATTGACAGAAATGAATGAAATTTGGAACTAATATAAAATGCGCTGCTGTACGATGTCTCCGGCCTGGCAAAAGAAGTAGGTTTAAAAGCAGGGTAAGTGAAATTTTGAATAAGAAAAGAAAGTTGTTTATAGACATGATACGCCAATTACACGACAAGTTAAAGATACCTGCAGATGTATTGATACAGGTTTATTGATAATTGTATAATGTATGATTAAAAAGCAGGATACAGCGCATCCTGAATATCATCCCTCTATACCAAATGCACGGTTAAGCAGCCATATCACATCTTCGGGCCGCCGGGCCGTTGCAATAAATTTCCTTAAGGGTTCTACTATTTTAGGATAGTCATCTGCAAAAGCAAGCAAGGGTATTTCAACGAGATTAAAATCCTGCATGCATTGAAGAAAAGCATTTTTATCGCTGCCTGAAAACCGTATATACTTCAGCGTAGTAACGTTTATCTCTGTTAGCGCATTAACCGTATGTGCATATAAATTAAATTCAAGCACACAATCCTGCGTTAATTCCGTTTGGTACGCGGCAAGCTTTTGTAATACCATATCCTTAGAAAAGTATGCGGTGGTTACTGTTTCTTCTCCCGATAAGCCGTATTCGCAGCATATTTCTTCCGGCAGTAAATGGGCAAGGGCAAGCACAAAGCGCCAAAGTTTGGAATTATTAATATTGATCTCTGCCTGGAAAGCAAAAGAAAGCTGGCGGGTAGTATTGGGCGTTATTTTGTACCCTTCTGTTATCGCCGCTTTTTTTCTCTTAAGCAGCAGTTCTTCTATATCCGGCCGGTGGGGCATTTCTCCGGCAAGCGGAATGCGCACGGTAACAGGTAATTCTAACATGTAGTAAAGATAAGAAACGGTATACCTGCAAACCCTGGTTTTCTTTTGCTTTCTTCGGAATTATGAAATGTTGTAGAATTAGTCGTTTAAGTTGTGGAAATATTTATATAGCCCTATTTCTTTTGGGCGATTGTTTTTATCAGCTTTGCCTTTCACTTCTATCGTTAATTTATCCATTGGTCTCTTCTATAGCATTTAAAAAACTGAATTTGAGCAGATGGTTGAGCCAGATACTTCCAATAGACTTCCTGTAGTTGAAACCACAGCAGCGCAAAAGCTACATCAGGGAACCATCCGAAAAACGGGGGTATTCGTTTTCCGGCGCCCGCCCCCGTTCGACTGGCACCATCCGGGCGGACGAACCATGTTCAGTATGGCGGGGATTTTGGTTACTTTTTTCGCAAAAATTAACAAAGAAAAAATAGTTTGATAGCTTATATTGGTTTTGAAGGTAATAGTTATCATTTTGAAATGAACAATCAATTACCAGTTAACTTTTGCAAAGTCTGTAACTATGATTCCGGCCTATGCGCCTAATACTAAAATGTTATTTACATGGAGCCCAATTGCGTACGTACAAATTCACAATTGATCACTTTCTCTATTAAATCCTGCGGTACATAATAATACTGGTTGGATGCTTCAAACCCGATGCGGGAATCGGATTGCGTGATTTCAAACAGTGTCCTGGCTAAAGTTATTTCATTGTTCAGTATGTTGTTGATCGCTTTAATTTGAATTTGTTTTTCAGCAGACGGCAAATGATGATTCCGTATACTGTCCCTGGCCATAACAAACCTTACCTGGTTGGCAACGGATGCAAAATGCAGCCATGCCGCTGTGGCTATTCCCATATCCGCTTTTGCCATAGCCCGTTTGCCGGGTTCTGCAACCTCAATTGCTTTTTTAAAGTAACCGAGTCCTTCTTTCCAGCCATTGGCTACTTTATCAAATTGCCCTGCAAATACTGCTGCCGGGTAAATGCTTCGCCATCCTTTAAGGTCATCATACGGAAAGCCTACCATGGTTGATGCGTACCCGGTAGGTTCTGCAAATAATAAATTGGCCGGACCGTATTGCTGCGGTGCATTGTACACTACGCCGCCGCCATAGGGAAACTCGCGGAAAGCATTGCTGAATGCAGTCCAGGCCTGGCGGGCAAAAGGCGCGGCAGCATTGCCGTAAAGCTGCAAAGCCAGTTCATTAAGCACTGTTTCAGGTTTAGCAGCAGGGTTTTTAGCAAATGCCTGCGCTATCTCCAGGTTGGGAGACGGGTATCCGCCCAGCGACCAGCTCAGCATGAGGCCATCGGTATCCATTTTTGCCAGGTTGGAAGCATGTTCGGCAATAATATCTGAAACCGGCAGCCAGGGTACGGCAGATAGCTCCCAGGTATTATTGAACTGCACTTTAGCCACCGTTTTTAAGCCGGCCTGCTTTGCCAGTGCCCAATGCCGTGTAGCGCGCGGGCCCGGGCCTACTGCAGAGATGGAATATTCCCCAACCTGTGAAGGGATGCCTCCCCGTTCAATGGGTTTTGCCCATTCGCTTACAGACATGAGCCATACTGATTTGGGTAGTTTGGCAATTACATCCGGCGCATCGCCATGGTTGTGCCATCCCCAGTCCCATGCAATAACCCTGGCATTGGCATTGCCCGCATGCACGCCATTTGCCATAGCCTCATTTACTCCGGCAATTATATCAGCATATTTGCGCCGGCTGCAACGCGGGCAGGCTTTCTGGTTACCGTGTGATGCGCAACTGGTGAAATTTTCAGATGCGGTAATGGTGAACACGCCACCGAGTTCAGGCGCCTGTTTAAAAACATAGGCAAGCGAATGACTGATCCAGTTCAGCACTTTTTCATTGCTGGTGCATAAGGCGGCAAATGCACCTTCCTGCGTACCCATCATCTCCTGCCTGTTTTTAAAAAAAGATAGAGGCATGGCCCGGGGTTCATTCATATACAGGTAAACCGAAATGCCATATTGTTTTGCTCTTTCCACAATACGGCGGAGATTATGAAGCCGGGTAAGGTGTCCTTCTCCAAACTCAGGGAAATCATTGCCACCTGGAGCCAGTTGATTCAGTACAACGTGCATCCATATTCCGTTCACACCTTTTGAGGCTAACCTGGCAAGCAATCCATCGGGGTAGGGGTCGTGGAGGGTGTCAATTAAAGGGTCGCCAAAAATGCCAAAATAAGAGTAGATGAAGCGCAACCCCTTTTCATTTGAATACTGCGCTGTTTCTTTTTTGGGTAAACCTTCTGTTGATTGCAGATCCTTTACAAAAGCAAACCTGGGGGCGGTTGGCCGGGCAAGGGAAGCTTTGAAATGCTGCTGTACCAATTGTTTGATCTCCTTTGCACGTGCCAATGTTTTTTTATCGGGTTTTGTATATATGATCTTTGAACACATTGGTTTAAGGTTGCCTAATTTAACGAACAGGAAATCGTCTTCCTTAAGCGCAAATTCCAGTTCATCCGCAGTCATATCCAGCAGGGTCAGCAACTGATCATAGGGCAGCAGGTGCCAGTTCCTTCGTATCACGGTAATGTATATCCTCTTTTTAAAATCAGGCGAAACAGATTGTGCCGGTGGTAATCCCATAGATTCCGCAACCGCTATAATGTCTTTTGTGCCGCAGTCAATGGTTTGAGCCATGCGCTCCGGTTCCACCAGGTTCCAGTTCCGCCAAACCAGCGCGTACACGCGGTTGGGAAAGTGTTCGTATTCAATAGCAGGCGGGTGCGTGCCAACTGGAAGCTGTTCCTGTGCAGGCAGGCCGGTATATGCTGTAATAGTTAAAAAGAATAGCGGAATAAAAACTTTGATCATGACCCTTTGTGTTTAAATAATATTGCCTGGCAAGCATAATGCTTTTCCTGAGATGATGCCGTTAATAGTAAAAATAAGCATTAAAGACAGAACGTCATATCGGTTACAAAGATGTAGCTGCAAACTGCCGGGGGGAGTGGATATATGGACAGATGCTGTGATCATAGCGTTGATTAAAAAATTAAACATACAGCTTATCAGCTATAAAGATTTAATGTGAGAATGTGGAAATGTGGCAATTTGAAAATTTGAAAAAGAGTGTACTCTCCTGATAAGCTAAAACTATAAATGCTAATAGACACCCTGAAACCTGATACCTCCTTGAAGCTAATTACGTAAATTGCACTTATAAATAATTACAATTATGCTTGAATGGCTTAAACAACCCTGGCCATGGTATATAGCCGGACCCTTAATTGGATTAACCGTACCCGTTTTACTGCTGCTTGGCAACAAAACCTTCGGTATATCCTCATCCCTGCGGCATATCTGTGCTATTTGTATTCCCGGCAAAATCCCCTTTTTCCGGTACGACTGGAAGAAAGAGGCCTGGAATCTTTTTTTTGTAGGAGGTATTTTACTCGGAGGTATAGTGGCGGCGCAGTGGCTGGCCAATCCGGCACCGGTGCTGGTTCACCCTCATCTGCAGGAAGATCTGGCGGCTTATGGCGTAACAGATTATAGCGGCATTGTTCCCGGGGATATTTTTTCGTGGCAGGAGTTATTTACCCCGAGGGGCTTTATTATGATAGTAGTGGGGGGCTTCATGGTTGGCTTCGGCACCCGCTATGCCGGGGGGTGTACCAGTGGGCATGCCATTATGGGGCTGAGCAACCTGCAATGGCCATCACTCGTAGCTACCTGTTGCTTTATGATAGGCGGCTTTGTAATGACCTGGCTTATCCTTCCCTATATTCTTCAGTTATGATCTATGAGTTCAACTATGGGTTCAGTAAACCAGAAATCCACAAATCAGAAATCTCAAATATTTATATGTTGGTAAAAGAAAAAATAAGCAAGGCGTCTGGAAAAGAAGAACTGGTATATACGGATTATGAAGTGCGTTCACAAAATGCCATGTGCGTAAATGAAAGCACTCTTGACAGGCCGCTTGCTTCTAATATTAAATATGCGGTATTGGGTATTTTTTTCGGGATCGTATTTGTGAAGGCGGAAATCGTTTCCTGGTTCAGGATACAGGAAATGTTCAGGCTGCAAAGCTTTTACATGTATGGCGTTATTGGCTCGGCTGTGGTGGTGGGTATGATTGGTGTGGCGCTGATTAAAAGATATAATGCAAGGTCAATAGAAGGAGAAAAAATACACCTGGAACCCAAGCGCTTTCATAAAGGACAAATTTATGGGGGGCTGATCTTCGGCTTAGGCTGGGCTGTTACCGGCGCATGTCCCGGACCCTTGTTTGCCCAAATTGGAACAGGTGCTACGGTAATTATAGTAACCTTACTAAGCGCGGTGGCGGGTACCTGGGTATATGGACGTTTCAGGAACAGGTTGCCGCATTAAAAGCAGGCTGAAACATAAAATCGGACGGGAATCTTCCAAAATTGTGCTTAACAGACTGATTAAGCGCTTTAGTCACTGCTCCATACAGGTTTGCCGGGTCAAAGCAGGGCATTACCTTTTGGTTCCTTAATTTATATATTTTTTGCTGAATGATGGTGATATCCATAGTATGTTTTTCAGGTTGAGCAAACAATTACTTATTTAAAAATAATAAAATGTATAATGATGGATAAATTTAAAAGGGGAAAGTGAAGATTTACCGAGTAAACCACCTGAAATGAACCCTTACCGGTGGCAGTTTGCAGCCCCCTAAAACATTTTTAAATTTTCTTTCCCAACTATTTGGCAATAAACAATAAGGCACATACCTTTGCACTCCCAAAATCAAAACGGGTACTTTACGGTATGTCTCAAAGAATCAGAATAAAATTACAGAGCTACGATCACAACCTGGTAGATAAATCTGCCGAAAAGATCGTTAAAACTGTACGCAGTACTGGTGCCGTGGTAACAGGACCTATTCCTTTACCTACACAAAAAAAGATTTTTACGGTATTGCGTTCACCCCATGTAAACAAGAAGAGTCGTGAACAGTTCCAGCTTTCCACCCACAAGCGTTTGCTGGATATTTACACTTCGTCTTCCCGTACTGTAGATGCGCTGAGTAAGTTAGACCTGCCCAGCGGTGTGGATGTAGAGATCAAAGCGTAATTTTTGATCGCCCCCGCAACGGCGGGGAAAGATAAAGCAACTTAGTTCTTAATATATTCCATCTGCCAATTGCGGGAAACCAAAAAAAAGCAGCGCTGGATTGCCGGAAGCGAAAGGGGGTAAAACCCGTTTGGTCATAAATATAAATATCAGTTTATGATTTCCGGTTTTGGAGAATTAAATATGAACTAGCCCTTCGAGGTTAGTTTACCGCTGGTACTTCCGCTTTCACAAGTGGGAAACAAAGGAAAAGGTCGGCGGCAAACGGGGATTGAAGCATTGGATATAAATTATAGTCCGGTCTGTCTCTTTAACCAAATGGGTATAAAAACAAAACAATGAAAGGTATTATTGGTAAAAAAATCGGGATGACCAGCATCTTCAATCCTGCCGATGGCACACAAACTGCCGTTACTATTATTGAAGCTGGTCCTTGCGTGGTTACGCAGGTTAAAACAAAAGAATCCGATGGCTACAGTTCAGTTCAGTTAGGTTTTGGCGATAAAACGGAAAAACATACTACAAAAGCAGAAGCCGGTCACTACGCCAAATCAAATACTCCCGCTAAAAAGTTCGTAAAAGAATTCCGCGATTTTTCTATTGAAAAAAATATTGGTGAAACGGTTACACTCGACATTTTCGCCGAGGGCGATAAAGTGGAAGTAATCGGCACTACAAAAGGTAAGGGTTTTCAGGGTGTGGTTAAACGTCACGGATTTCATGGCGTGGGTGAACAATCGCACGGGCAGCACGACCGCCAGAGAGCGCCTGGTTCCATTGGTAACTCTTCCGATGCATCGCGTGTATTTAAAGGTATGCGTATGGCGGGCCGTATGGGTGGCGACAGGGTGAAAGTGAAAGGGTTAAAAGTGGTGAAAATGTTCCCCGATAAAAACTACCTGCTGGTAAGCGGAGCTGTTCCGGGGTATAATGGTTCAATTGTATTAATTCAAAAGTAAAGTCACTGCCGGTACACAGGTAACTGTGTACCGGCAAAATATTTTATACAATGCAAGTAGATATTTTAAATAAAGCAGGTGAAAAAACAGGTCGTACAGCGGAACTGCCTGATGAGATTTTTGGAATTGAACCAAACGATCATGTAATCTACCTCGCTGTAAAGCAGTTCCTGGCAGCGCAGCGCCAGGGCACACACAAGGTTAAAACCCGTGCCGAAGTGAAAGGATCCAGCCGTAAGCTGCATCGTCAGAAAGGTACAGGCGGCGCACGTAAAGGCAATATCCGCAACCCTTTATATAAAGGTGGCGGTACCATATTCGGACCTAAGCCGCACGGCTATGACATTAAGCTGAACCGTAAAGTAAAAGACCTGGCTAAAATATCGGCGCTTTCCTATAAAGCAAAAGAAAATGCCATTGTGGTTATTGAAGATTTTTCTTTGGACGCGCCTAAAACCAAAGAAGCTGCCGGCGTAATTAAAAGCCTCAACCTGAACAAGAAAAGGACTTTATTCGTATTACCCGGTTATAATGAGAATGTACAGTTGAGCTTTCGTAATATGCCCACGGTACTGGGGGTGTTGCTGGCTGATGTAAATACGTATGATATTATAAACAGCGATGTGCTGGTGCTTACAGAAAATGCGGCTAAAATATTTTCTGAAGAAGAAACAACAGCCGGAGCAGAGGCATAAGAGAATTTTTGAAAAAATGGTTTAGACCAGAGAAGCGGACGAATTTTCAAATTTTCAAATTTTCAAATTTTCAAATTAACAGAAATGAAACTGGCAGATGTACTTGTTAAACCGATCATAAGCGAAAAAAGCAATAAGCTTTCTGAAAAAAGAAATATTTATGCTTTCCGGGTAGGACGCAAGGCTAATAAGTTGGAAATAAAAAAAGCGGTAGAAGAGTTTTATGGCATTAGTGTGGTGAATGTAAATACAGTTGTTGTTCCAAGTAAAAGCAAGTCGAGATTTACAAAGGCTGGCGTTATTTCTGGACGTAAGCCTGCTTACAAAAAGGCGTATGTAACCATAGCGGACGGAGAGAATATTGATCTGTACAGCACACTATAGTCCAACAGATATTACATTATTAAAGCTGGCGAAGCTGAAAAGTTCGCAATAAAAAGAAACAACAATGGCAGTAAGAAAATACAAACCAATGACAGCGGGCACCCGTTGGAGAATTGGAAATGGATATGCCGAAATTACTACGGATACGCCTGAAAAAAGTTTGCTGGAACCCAAACCAAGATCGGGAGGACGTAATTTCCAGGGTCGCCGCGCCATGCGCTATATTGGTGGCGGACACAAGCAGAAATACCGCGTTGTAGATTTTAAAAGAGATAAAAAAGACATCAAAGCTACCGTGGCGTCTGTTGAATACGATCCTAACCGTACTGCTTTTATTGCCTTGCTGCATTATGCTGATGGCGAAAAAAGATACATCATTGCACCGCAGGGATTGCAGGTAGGGTCTGTAATAGTGAGCGGGGATAGCGTAGCGCCCGAAATAGGAAATGCATTACAGTTAAAGTATATGCCTTTAGGTACAAACGTACATAATATTGAACTGCAGCCCGGGCAGGGTGGTAAGTTGGTGCGCAGTGCCGGGTCTTCCGCACAGTTGAGCAATAAGGAAGAAAAATACGGGGTGTTAAAAATGCCCAGTGGTGAGCTCAGGAAAATACTGATCAATTGTTATGCAACTGTAGGTGTGGTAAGTAATAGTGATCATAGCCAGGAAAGAGCCGGTAAAGCAGGTGTAAACCGCTGGAAAGGCGTTCGCCCCCGTGTGCGTGGTGTGGCTATGAACCCTGTGGATCACCCAATGGGTGGTGGCGAAGGAAGAGCATCCGGAGGACATCCGAGATCAAGAACCGGTAAGTATGCGAAAGGATTGAAAACCCGGAAGCAAAAAGGTTCAGATAAGCTGATCATTCAGCGCAAAAACGGAAAGAAGCTGGCGAAATAAGTGGTAAGGGGTAAGTGGTAAGATAAATCAGAAATCAATAAATCTAAAATCTGAAATATAGATTATGGGTCGTTCAATAAAAAAAGGTCCTTACGTAGCCGATTATTTAGAAAAGAAGGTATTGGCAATGAACGAGGGCACAGCTAAAAAAGGAGTGATCAAAACCTGGAGCCGCCGCTCCACTATTACCCCCGACTTTGTGGGCAATACGTTTGCGGTACATAATGGTAACAAGTTTATACCCGTGTATGTAACCGAGTATATGGTGGGTCATAAGTTAGGTGAATTTGCGCCTACCCGTAATTTTAAAGGACACTCAAGCAAAAAAATAGCTTAAAAAATTAGTGGCGGATTATAAGTTGTAACAAACAGACAATCTGAAACCTGAAACAATAAAAAATGGAAGCAGTAGCTAAACTCAGAAACTATCCTACATCGCCCCGCAAAATGCGTTTGCTGGCAGATGTTATCCGTGGTATGGACGTAGAGAAGGCTTTGGCAATATTGGAACATCATCCGCAGCATTCTTCTACGCCACTGTATAAATTATTAAGGAGCGGAGTAAGTAACTGGGAGCAAAAAAACCAGGGAACGAACGCGGCAGACAGCAACCTGATAGTAAAAACAATTTTTGTAGATGGTGGAAGAGTGCTCAAAAGAATGTTGCCCGCGCCGCAGGGAAGGGCTTACCGGGTACGCAAACGCAGCAATCATGTAACTGTGATTGTAGACCAGAAATAAAAATGAAAATTTTCAAATTATAAACATGGGTCAAAAAGCAAATCCAATTGGTAACAGGTTAGGGATCATCCGTGGCTGGGAAAGCAACTGGTATGGTAACAAGAGGGATTACTCCAAAAAGCTGATCGAAGATAACCGGATCAGAACCTATCTTAATGCCCGTATCAATAAAGGCGGTATTTCTAAAATTGTGATTGAGCGTACGCTTAATAAGCTTATCGTAACTATACATACTTCCAAGCCAGGTATTATTATTGGCAAAGGCGGCGGCGAAGTAGACCATATTAAAGAAGAGTTAAAGAAACTTACGGGTAAAGAAGATGTGCAGATAAATATTCTGCAGGTTCGCCGTCCTGAACTGGATGCCAATATTGTGGGCGATACCATTGCAAGGCAGATAGAAAACCGTATTAACTATAAACGTGCTATTAAATTATCCATAGCGTCAGCGCTTCGCATGGGCGCCGAAGGTATCAAGATAAAAGTGAGTGGTCGTTTGGGTGGCGCTGAAATTGCCCGTACGGAAGAACTTAAGCAGGGCCGCGTTCCGTTACATACCTTCCGTATGGAAATTGATTACGCCAACGTGTTTGCCTTAACCGTATATGGAAAAATAGGCATCAAGGTTTGGATATGTAAAGGTGAGGTATTAACCAAACGCGATCTTAACCCGAATATAATTGACGGAAAAGGCGAAATTAGCGGTGGCGTAGGCGACAACAGGCGTGATGACAGAAGAGGTGGTGGTGGAGACAGAAGAGGTGGAGGTGACAGGCGCGATGATAGAAGAGGCGGCGGTGGAGACAGACGGGGCGGCGGAAGAGGAGACAGGAGATAGTTTATTAAGGTATGAGGTATAAGGTGTGAGCGATAAGGTGTAAGAACAATATTCAAAATTTTCAAATTGTAATATAAAATGTTACAGCCGAAGAGAACAAAACACAGAAAAGCGCAGAAAGGACGGATCAGGCAGGTGGCGAAACGGGGAGCAACCATATCTTTTGGTTCATTTGCACTGAAAGCACTCGAACCCATCTGGCTTAATAACCGCCAGATAGAATCTGCCCGCCAGGCCATGACACGCGCTATGAAGCGTGAAGGGAATGTGTGGATACGTATTTTTCCGGATAAGCCTATTACGCGTAAACCGGCCGAAGTGAGAATGGGTAAAGGTAAAGGTAACCCCGAATTTTGGGCAGCAGTGGTGGAACCGGGCCGTATTCTTTTTGAAGCCGATGGCGTTTCCATTCAGGTGGCAAAAGAGGCAATGGAACTGGCTGCCGCAAAATTGCCGATCAAAACCCAGTTTATTATCCGTCGTGATTATGCCGGACAATAAGCGCAGCAGCTAAAGTTTTAAATATTCAAACCGAATAGTAATGTCAAAGAAAGTTGATTTTTTAAATAGCCTGGAAACGATGAGTGAAGCGGATTTACAGGTGCGTATCAGCGAAGACGAGATGCGCCTGAAGAAATTAAAATTCGCTCATGCTACATCTCCCCTGGAGAACCCCATGACCATACAAGCGGTTAGAAGGGATATTGCAAGGTTAAAAACTGAATTAAAGAAAAAAGCTAAAAGCTAAATAAAATGGCTGAAAGAAATTTGCGCAAAACAAAGATTGGGGTAGTAACCAGTAACAGGATGGAAAAAACTGTTACGGTTGAAATTGAAAGAAAGGTCAAACACCCCATGTATGGTAAGTTTGTGAAGAAAACAACCAAATTCCATGCTCACGATGAAAAAAACGAGTGTGGTATTGGCGATACGGTTAAGATCATGGAAGCCCGTCCGCTGAGTAAAACAAAGCACTGGCGCCTGGTAGAAATAGTGGAAAAAGCGAAATAAATTATTTCTGATTTGAGATTTGATGATTTGAGATTAGAATATATATCTATGGATCGTCTCAAATTAAATTTCAAATTTCAAATTTCAAATTTCTAATAACTAAAAAGATGATTCAGCAAGAAAGCAGGTTAAATGTAGCAGATAACAGTGGCGCTAAGGAGGTACTGTGTATCCGTGTACTGGGCAATAGCGGGCAGGATTATGCAAAGATCGGCGATAAGATTGTTGTAACAGTTAAAGACGCTATTCCTGCGGGCGGCATAAAAAAAGGAACGGTTACAAAAGCGGTTATTGTTCGTACCAAAAACAAATTGCGGCGTAAAGACGGATCTTATATCCGTTTTGATGATAATGCGGTGGTATTGCTGAACCAGGCAGATGATCCCAGGGGTACCCGTATTTTTGGACCTGTGGCAAGAGAGCTGCGTGATAAGGGATATATGAAAATTATTTCTCTTGCGCCTGAAGTATTATAAGAATAGTTATGAGCTGTTAGCCATGCGCTATTAGCAAATTATTATATGAACTTAATCGGCTGATAGCTGAAAGCTAATAGCCAAAAGCCAAATAAAATGAGCAAAAGATTTAAACCCAAATTTAACGTTAAAAAGGGCGATTCGGTAGTAATTATTACCGGAGACGATAAAGATGTAAAAAAACCGCGTAAAGTGCTGGAAGTATTTCCCAACGAGTCCCGTGTGCTGGTAGAAGGCGCGAACATTATTACCCGTCATACCAAGCCTTCCGCACAAAATACAAAAGGTGGTTTGGTGAAGAAGGAAGCCTCCGTTCATATCAGTAACGTTAAGCTTTGGGATGCTAAAGGAAGTGAAGCGGCTAAAGTGAAACGAACAAGAGAGAACGGAAAACTAATTCGCGTATCCAAAAAATCAGGCGCCGCCATTTAATGATGCTGTGATGATAACAGCATAATAAATTTTTGACAACATGAGCACAACAAAATACACTCCGAGATTAGCCGATAAGTACAAAAAAGTTGTTGTACCGGCTTTGATGAAACGTTTTGCGTACAAAAGCGTGATGCAGGTTCCGCAGTTAGAAAAAATTTGTTTGAACCGTGGCGTAAACGGCGCGGTAAACGATAAAAAACTGGTGGATATAGCGGTAGAAGAACTGGCAACCATTACAGGTCAAAAAGCGGTATCTACCACATCAAAAAAGGATATATCTAACTTTAAGCTGCGTAAAGGCGTTCCTATTGGAGCAAGGGTAACATTGCGTGGTGTAAAAATGTATGAATTTCTTGACCGGCTTATTGCGGCGGCATTACCCCGTGTGCGTGACTTTAAAGGGATTAATGAAAAAGCCTTCGATGGCCGCGGTAATTATACCCTGGGGGTTACCGAGCAGATCATCTTTCCTGAAATTGATATTGATAAGGTAAATAAAATAACAGGCATGGATATCACTTTCGTAACATCGGCCGATACAAATGAAGAGGCTTATGAACTGCTGAAAGAATTAGGAATGCCTTTCAAAAATGCTAAAAAAGATTAATTATGGCAAAAGAGTCAGTAAAAGCCAGGCAAAGAAAAAGGGAAAGGCTGGTAGAGCAATACGCTGAAAAGCGTGCTGTATTAAAAGCTGCAGGTGATTGGAAAGCGCTTGATGCGCTGCCCCGGAATTCATCAAAAGTGCGTTTAAAAAACCGTTGCCAGGTGTCTGGCCGCCCACGGGGATATATCCGTTATTTCGGGTTGTCGAGAATTGCTTTCCGCGACATGGCTTTAAATGGTATTATTCCGGGCGTTAAAAAAGCGAGCTGGTAGGAAGGGAAGATTAAAAATAATTTTGAACTGATTAATTCATAAAAATGGTAACAGATCCTATTGCAGATTTCCTGACCAGGGTGCGTAATGCTCAGATGGCGGGACACCGTATTGTGGAAATCCCTGCTTCTAATCTTAAAAAACGTATTACTGAAATACTGTATGATCAGGGTTACATCCTCAAATATAAATTTGAGGAAGATAATAAACAGGGCGTAATTAAGATCGCCTTGAAGTATGATGCACACACAAAACAGCCTGTAATCAGGTCGCTTGAAAGAGTAAGCCGCCCGGGGTTGCGTCAGTATTCCAGGCCGGCAGACTTTAAAAGAGTAATGAACGGACTGGGCATTGCTATAGTAAGTACATCAAAAGGGGTGATGACTGATAAACAGGCGAAGTTGCAGAACGTTGGCGGAGAAGTGCTTTGTTATATTTGCTAATCAATACGATGCGTTTTGCCGGACAGCAGGGCGCAGTACATATAAGAAAAGTTGACTGATAATTTAAGTTCTCTATACGGAACTGAACACTTTCAACAGAATGGAATTCAAATTTAAAATTTTAAATCTCAAAATAACATGTCTCGTATAGGTAAACAACCCGTTATAGTTCCTGCAGGTGTTACAGTTACCGTTGGTAGCGATAATGTAGTAACGGTAAAGGGTCCAAAGGGTGAATTGAAGCAGACGATTGACCGTGATATTAAAGTGGAAGTGAAAGACGGAACAGTGAATTTTTCGCGCCCAACCGATCAGATCCGCCACCGCGCATTACATGGTTTATACCGCGCTATTACCGCCAACCTGGTAAAGGGTGTAACCGAAGGATACAAAAAGAACCTGGAGCTGGTAGGGGTAGGTTTTAAGGCTTCCCACCAGGGCAACCTGCTTGACTTATCTTTAGGCTTTTCACATAATATTGTTTTTGAAATACCTAAAGAATTAAAGCTGGCTACCGCCCAGGAAAAAGGTCAGAACCCCACCATTTCACTGGAAGGTATAGACAAGCAGTTAGTTGGGCAGGTGGCAGCTAAAATACGCAGCCTTCGTAAGCCTGAGCCTTATAAAGGAAAGGGTGTGAAATACGCAGGTGAGCAGCTTCGTCGTAAAGCTGGTAAAGCTGCTGGTAAATAATTTGAACATTCGGTCCGGCAGTATCGGACAAAAAAATAAAAGTAAAATGGACGCTAAAGTTATCAGGAGACAAAAGATCAGATACAATATTCGTAAAACGATATCTGGTACCGCACAAAGACCAAGATTATCTGTTTTCAGAAGCAACAAGGATACCTACGCGCAGTTGATAGACGATGAGAACGGCGCTACGCTTGCATCTGCATCTACAAAGGATAAAGATATCAGTGCGCAGAAATCGCCCAAAGTGATATTGAGCAGCCTGGTGGGAAAAACCATTGCTACGAAAGCGGCAGCACTTGGTATTAGTTCGGTTGTGTTCGACCGGGGCGGTTATTTATACCACGGCCGTGTTAAGGCGGTAGCTGATGGCGCAAGGGAAGGCGGATTACAATTTTAATTTTTTGATAACTGAAATTATAATTACCAATAACAAATTTATAATGTCAAAAGTAAGTTTAAACAAGGTAAAAGCCGGCGAGATCGAGTTCAAGGAGAAGGTGGTTGCTATTAACCGTGTGGTTAAAACAACTAAGGGCGGACGGGCATTCAGCTTTTCTGCATTGGTTGTGGTAGGCAACGAGAACGGCGTGGTGGGTCATGGTTTGGGAAAAGCAAAAGAAGTGCAGCAGGCTATTGCCAAGGGCATTGACGATGCAAAGAAAAACCTGATCAGGGTACCTGTAATGAAAGGAACCATTCCGCATGATCAGTGGTCAAAAGAAGGCGCTGCCAAAGTGCTTATTAAACCCGCCGCTCATGGTACCGGTGTAATTGCCGGGGGAAGTATGCGTGCCGTATTGGAAAGCGCCGGTTTAACAGACGTGCTGGCCAAATCCTTAGGTTCCGCTAACCCGCATAATGTGATAAAAGCTACTTTCAAGGCATTATCGCTGTTACGTGAGCCTATAGCAGTTTCTAAAGACAGGAGAATACCACTTAAAAAAGTTTTCAACGGATAATCAATCATGACAAAGATCAAAATTACACAGGTTAAAAGCATTATTGACAGGTCTGAACGTCAGAAAAGAACAATGGCTGCGCTTGGACTCAAGAAATTAAATGCTACTGTAGAAGTAGAAGCTACCCCGCAAATACTGGGTATGGTGAATAAAGTAAATCACCTGGTAAAAGTAGAAGAAGCATAAAGAATGCGGAAGTGTGGAAATATGGGAATGTGAGCAATATCTACCGGCTTCATTTACTTTGGAAAATTGGATATTAAAATTATTAAAAGCGAGCCCGAATGTTTTCCGGGCGTTGAGTAAAAAAAGATAAACATGAAACTGCATCAGTTAAGACCTGCAAAAGGCGCCACACATAAAGACAAACGTTTAGGCCGCGGGGAAGCTTCAGGGCATGGCGGCACTTCAACAAAAGGAAATAAAGGCCAACAGGCAAGAACCGGCTACAAGAGCAAGATGGCGCACGAAGGCGGACAGATGCCAATACAGCGCCGTTTGCCCAAGCGCGGATTTAAAAACCCGCATCGTGTTGAATACGCCGTATTTAACCTGGGACAAATTGAACAACTGTCGGCAAAATATGATATGCAGGAAATTTCAATTGAGAACCTGTATATTAACGGGCTGATAAAGAAAAGCGAAAAAGTTAAAATTTTGGGTAATGGCGACTTAAAAGCCACGCTTAATTTTAAAGTAGATGCGGTTAGCGAAAAAGCTAAAACAGCTATTGAAGCTGTTGGCGGAACCGTTGAAATAGTAAAGTAAATTTCCTTACCTTGCATCACGCATTTTAAATGGGTTATTTTCCATTTGGCGCTCAAACTAAAACGCACATTTCGTGAAGAAATTCATTCAGACACTGAAGAATATCTGGACTATTGAAGAACTGAGAGACAAGATATTGGTAACCTTACTGTTGTTATTGATATATCGTTTTGGCACACACATTGTTTTACCAGGTATTGATCCCAATAAGCTTGCCGAGTTTTCACATAAAGCCAGCCAGGGCTTACTGGGGCTGTTTGATACATTTGCAGGGGGCGCGTTTTCAAATGCCTCTATTCTTGCGTTAGGTATCATGCCTTATATTTCCGCTTCTATTTTTATGCAATTGATGACCATACTGGTTCCCCAAATGCAGAAAATACAGAAAGAAGGTGATACCGGAAGGAAAAAGATCAACCAGTGGACCCGTTATCTAACTGCTGCGGTAACCTTACTGCAGGCGGGTACATTTGTAGCTTATCTTACCAACCAAAACCGCGATGCGCTTATTGAAGCTTACCAGCCTTATTTTTGGATATCAACGGTAGTACTGCTTACTTCGGGTACGTTATTTGTAATGTGGCTGGGAGAAAAAATTCAGGATAAAGGTTTAGGTAATGGTACATCCATCATTATCATGGTGGGAATTTTAGCCAGGCTACCCGAAGCGTTATTTCAGGAATTTGGAGCAAAGCAGGTAAAAGGCGGCGGCGGCTTAATATTTTTCCTTATAGAAATTGCTGTACTGATAACCGTTATACTTGGACTGGTTATCCTGGTACAGGGGGTAAGAAAAATACCTATTAACTATGCCAAGCAAATAGTAGGCAACCGGCAATTTACAGGAGCAAGGCAATTTCTTCCCTTAAAGGTAAATGCGGCCGGCGTAATGCCTATCATTTTCGCACAGGCAATTATGTTCCTGCCTACACTTATTTCCTTTTCTTC
This sequence comes from Agriterribacter sp., assembly GCF_035497235.1. GTDB lineage: Bacteria > Bacteroidota > Bacteroidia > Chitinophagales > Chitinophagaceae > Agriterribacter. The sequence continues at coordinate 15,780 of NZ_DATJEB010000055.1, read as the reverse complement.
ATTTGAAAGCGGGCAGGGAATCGCCAGAATTTTTTCTGATCCCAGTAACCCGTGGTATATGCTTGTATATGGCGTAATGGTAATTGCCTTTACCTTCCTTTATACTGCATTAATATTTAACCCTAAGCAGGTTTCAGATAGTTTAAAACAAAGCAACGGGTTTATTCCGGGCGTAAAACCCGGTCAGCCTACCGCCGATTATATAGGGCAGATCATGGATAGAATTACTTTGCCTGGTGCGTTTTTCCTCGCTATTGCCGGTATATTACCCGGACTTATTCAAAGAACCGGGGTTACACCATTATTCGCTTCTTTCTTTGGAGGTACTTCCCTTTTAATTATGGTGGCTGTAATATTGGATACGCTGCAGCAAATTGAAACACATTTACTGATGCGTCAATATGATGGATTGATGAAAAGCGGACGCATCCAGGGAAGGCAAACTACATCACCCGTTTCGATATAAAAATGGTTTACTATAAGACGAACGAAGAAATAGGATTGATCCGGAAAAGTTGTTTATTGGTTAGCGCCACCTTAGCCGAGGTGGCTACCTTTTTAAAGCCTGGTGTTACTACAATGCAGGCAGATATATTAGCGGAAAAATTTATCCGCGATAATGGTGCAGTCCCTTCTTTTAAAAATTACAAAGGCTTTCCTTTTACCTGCTGTATTTCCGTAAATGATGCCGTGGTGCATGGCTTTCCCAATAACGAAGTGTTACAGGAAGGTGATATCGTATCTGTTGATGTAGGCGTGTTTATGAACGGGTATCATGGCGACAGCGCTTATACATTTGCTTTAGGTACGCTTGCCCCAGATGCAAAACAACTGCTGAAGGTTACGAAGGAATCCTTATATAAGGGTGTGGAGAAAGCCATTGCAGGTAACAGGGTAGGCGATATATCTTATGCCGTTCAGGAGCATACGGAAAGAAAACACGGCTACGGGGTTGTGCGTGAGCTTGTAGGCCATGGATTGGGCAAACAACTGCACGAAGATCCGCAGGTGCCTAATTACGGTAAAAGAGGCACGGGGTTAAAAATGAAGGAAGGATTAGTGATAGCCATTGAACCCATGATCAATATGGGGAAGAAAGATGTATTTTATGAAGAGGATGGCTGGACCGTAAAAACGAAGGATGGTAAACCCGCGGCACATTACGAACATACGGTTTGTGTGCAAAAAAACAAACCCGATATACTATCTTCCTTTTCTGAAATAGAAGCAAATGAGCGGGCGAACCCGTATCTTGATGCTTCGTACTACTAGCGTTGGGTCAATCAAATTATAGCTGTATATTATCGTGAGATGTGAAAGGTGAAATGAACATTCATGGCTTAAATTTTGCGTTTGATATAACACTATATTCCATTCCGGTAATAAACGCCTGCATATATTTTTTTTCCGGGGGCGATAGGGTGAGATGATTTTTAATTTTCAGCGCATACACCCAAAATTGTACAGTACACCAGCCACAGAAAGGAATAGTTAGCACCCACAACGTCAGGGGTATATCGGTAAGGTATGCCAATGATATAGAAGCTATTAGTATATATACCGGGTACAGGATAGTAAGCAATCCAAAAAAAAGAGAATCGTAAAAAATAGTGCTTTTTGTTTTGATCCTTGTAAAGCAGTTTACCGGGAAATAAAAAAGGCTGTTGAGTAAAAGTCCTGCCAGTGCAGGCATGCCAAACAGCGCTGCTGCAAAATAGATTTTGTAATAGTTTGTGCAATGCAGGTGGAAGAACGGGTACTTTATTTTTTGCGCTATGGCGGGCTTAATATCTATTGCTGATAAAAGCCTTCCCTGGTATTGGAGGTGTTCCATACCCGCGTTACAGTTATCCCTGAACGTTATATTGGCAATAACAGACTGCCAGATGAGTTTAACCCCTGCTTCATCCCTTTCCATTGCCGGAATAAGCGGCTGAAGCCGTTCAAACAATAGGGTGTTGAATGCCTGTTTCCATACCCCCGAATGCTCAGTGTACAAAAGTTTTCCAGGATAAAAAACTTCACCGGTTTGTATAATAATGGTTTTAGCCGGGTGTGCATAATCGCTGTAGGTTAATCCCACAGGCACTACCTGAAGCGTTTGTATAAGTTGGGGATCACGCAGGGCGTGTTGTACAATTTTGGCTGTTCCGCTTTTTATCGGCTTTAACTTCCAGTCGTGCAGGGTAATGCCTTCCGAAAAAACGATAATGATCCCGCGGTTTTTTAATATGTTACTGCAAAGTGCTATGCTGCTGAAATTTGCTCTTAGTTTTTCTTTTTCTTCAGATGCCCTGTAAACAGGTATACCATTTAAAAATTTTAATAATAAACGGAACATCGGATTATTGAACATATCGCTCCTGATCGTAAAATGTACAGGTTGCCGGCATTGGCAGGCAATAACAACGGCATCCAGCAGCGAATTAGGATGGTTGGATGCAATGATTGCCGGCCCCTTTAGCGCATGCAGCGGAAAACCACAGGTGATCTTTTTTCTGAAAAAGAACAATAAGCTGCACCGGGCAAGCAATTTTATGCAATAGTAAAACAAATCAGCCTTAGCTTTAATTTTTAAAATAGATGAGGTTAAATTAGGTAAAATTAAATGAAGCAAAAACATTTGGTTGTAATTGGTGGCGGAGCAGCAGGTTTTTTTACCGCGGTAAATGCGGCCAGGATGCATCCGGCGTTGCAGGTAACCTTGCTGGAAAAGAGTAGTAAACTATTGTCAAAGGTAAGCGTGAGCGGGGGAGGCCGCTGCAATGTTACGCATCATTGCTTTGAAATAGGGGAAATGATTAAAAACTATCCCCGCGGAGCTCAGTTTGTAAAAAAAGCGTTTCATCAGTTTTTTACAACCGATACAATTCAGTGGTTTGAAGACAGGGGTGTGGCGCTTAAAGCAGAAAATGACGGGCGCATGTTTCCGGCAACAAACAGTTCCGAAACTATTATTGAATGTTTACTGAAAGAAGCTAACCGCTATGGGGTTGATATACGTATGAATGCAGCGGTAAAAAAGATCAGTATGTTCAATAATGAGCAGCAGGTGCCTGATGCAAAGCAAAAAAAATTTGGTGTTTATTATTCAGATACGGGATTTCTGGAGGCAGATTTTGTGTGCTTAGCCTGCGGGGGATATCCAAAAGCATCACAGTACAACTGGTTGCAGTTTGCCGCACATCATATTGAACCTCCCGTTCCATCCTTATTTACTTTTAATATGCCGGGTAACAGCATTACCGGTTTAATGGGTGTAAGTGCAGCGCATGTTATTGCTAAAATTGCGGGAACAAAACGCATAGCGGAAGGTCCGTTACTAATAACCCACTGGGGCATGAGCGGTCCGTGTATATTGCGTTTAAGCGCCTGGGGTGCAAAAGAACTTGCGGAAAGGCAGTATCACTTTACACTGCTTGTAAACTGGGCGCCCGGCTACTCCGAGCAGCAACTCCGCAGGGAGTGGATGGTGTGGCGGCAGCAGTATGGTGCAAACAAAATATACCAGCGTAATCCGTTTGCATTGCCCGCCCGTTTATGGCACTACCTGCTTCAGCAAAGTAATATTACCGAAACGCAACGCTGGAGCGAATTGCTGACAAAGCAACAGAATACATTAATACAACTCCTTACCGCATCGCCGTTTGAAGTAAAGGGTAAAACCACTTTTAAAGAAGAATTTGTTACCTGTGGAGGAATAGATGTAGCTGAAATAGACGTAAATACCATGCAAAGTAAAAAGCATCCCGGCTTATTCTTCGCCGGTGAAATAATGAATGTAGATGGCATTACCGGCGGGTTTAATTTTCAGCATGCCTGGACGAGCGGGTGGATAGCCGCAAAAGCAATTGCACAAATGGCCGGCAACTGATTTACGGATTGCCCTATCATGAAAATATTGCAGGGAAAAGCGGTTCGTATGCAGGTATTGGCTACCTGTTTTTTTTCTTTCCCGGAGGAGGTATATCTAACTTGCCTTCCCGTATTGGTTTTTCAACGGGCGCCTGTCCATCCTGCAGTTTAAAAGTAAATACTTTATCTATATGCACCCATCTTCCCTTTTCCCATTTAAAGCCTTCGTAATCTCCATCGGGTATATACGTATATTTTTTTGCAGGCTGGTTGTTTTCTGAAATCAGGTGATCAAATATAATAATGCCTAATTCCTCATCGTACTTTATACTGGCATTACCCTCTTTTTTATATTCTATTGAAAACCTTGCCTGAACAGGTTTATGCAAGCTGTCTTTTTCAAAACTAAAAAACGGGCCTCCAAAAACAGGCTTGCCATTATTAAAGGTGAGTACTTCAATACGCTTTTTTGTGCTTCTGAAGCTGTTTTCATCGTAACCCAAAAGCGTATAGAAATTTTTGTTCCGGTAGGAAGTTTGAATGATTTTGTAATAAATGGCGCCAATCCATTCTTCATTGTTCGTGATGGCATTTTGAATATCTTCTACCAGTTGTGTTTTATCAAGGAGCGGGTATAATACCAAGGAACCGTCCGCAGTATGCATTTGTATGGCGCCATGCCTGCGAAATGTGGTTTCATCCTGTACCAGTTGCCAGGTAAAAATGCGGAAGCTGCTGTCGGGCGCATATAGCCGCGATATGGTTTGCAATGAATCGAAAGGATAGGAGAAAGAATGCGGTTCTTTTAAGGCCCTTACCAGCATACGGGTAAAAATACTGTCGGCGCGGAACCGTTCTGCTGCTCGTTGCGCATTTACAATATCAAAAGCATAAGACTTCATGGAATCTTCACGCAAGGCCATTTCTGCAGGAAAGTGGCTTTTGCTGGTTTGGGCAAAGGCGCTAAGGCCTGGGCTGCCTGTGCATAATAAAAAAAGGTATAGAAATATGCTTTTCATGCGTGATACTGTAAGATAACGAAATTACAAACAATGCTTTTTGATGAACGGTAAATAGAGCCACTTAGTGCTTAAAGTTTTGGTAAAAAGGGGTGAAGGTATCAGGTATCAGAGTGGTGGGGGTAGAGGGTGTAGGATAGAGGGTAGAAGGCAGCCCCTTCTTACTTTTCACCTGCAACTTATACCTTTCACCCTGTAATCCAAACCATAAACTTCCTACACGCTCGGTTCCTGCTGGCTCAGGCAGTGAAAACTTCCGAGTCCCCATATAAGATCAGTAGAGTCAATACCCGCTATTTTTCGGTTGGGGAAGCAATCCTGGATAAGCTGCAAAGCTATATCATCCTGCCTGCACCGGTAGGTTGGAACAATAACCGCCGCGTTGGCAATATAGAAATTGGCATAGGATGCAGGCAGGCGCTGATCTTCATAAACAACCGCATCGGGCATCGGCAGCTCAATGATGTTAAGTTGCTTGCCATTGGGCAGGCGCATTTGTTTCAGTTCCTTCAGGTTGGTTTGCAGAAGTTCATAGTTTTCGTCTGATTTGTTTTGCTCCACAACCGTAAGCACGGTGTCTTCATTTACAAACCGAACCGTATCATCTATATGTCCATCGGTATCATCACCCACTATACCTTCGCTTACCCACAATATTTGTTCAACCCCATAGTAGTGGCGTAAATAGGCTTCAATTTGCTGTTGGTTAAGCTGTGGATTACGGTTAGGGTTAAGCAGGCAGGCTGTGGAGGTAAGCAGTGTGCCTGCCCCGTTAAATTCAACCGAGCCGCCTTCCATAACAATGCCGGGATGAAACACCGGGATGTTATATTCGTTGGCTATTAAGGTTGGAATAATATCATCCAGGTTGTAAGGCGGATACTTGTTACCCCAGGCGTTATAGCCCCAGTCAATGATGATCTTTTTATGGTCTGCTTTTGGATTAATTAGAAATGCCGGCCCGTGATCGCGGCACCAGGCATCATTGGTAGGATGGATGAAAAAGGCTATTTTAGTGAGATCAACATCTGCATCTGCAAGACATTTAATGGCAAATGACTTCATAGCCTCGTCATTTACATTAATATTTACTTTTTCTCCCTCGCTTACCGCTTTAATAAATTGGCCATAATATGGATAAATGTTATTTATCTTTCCCGGCCACGATGCTTCTTTATGCGGCCAGCTTAACCATGTGGCGCTGTGCGGCGCAAACTCCGCCGGGAAATAGTAGCCCAGCTTTTTAGGCGTATTAAATGCGGGGAGTCCGGGAGCAGTAATATCCGAATCGCTTTCTTTTAAATTCCCCGAAGCAGTTGTATCTAATGAACGGAAGAATGTATGTGTACGTTCCAATTTCTCTTCTTTTTTAGTTATAGTTTACGCGTGAAGTTAAGCACTTTTGCCGGCGATTATTTACGCATCGTAACAGCACTTCTGACCTTAGCGCGGTAATCTCATTTAATTGTATACCTTATACCCAACCCGCCAAAGCCTGAATAAAAGCCATAATAATGATTATAAGGGCCATCACCAAAATTAAATGAGGGTTGCCAGTCAAGGCTAATATTAATGGGAGCGCCTTTAAACTTATAATCCATTCCCAGCACGCCATCTATTCCAAAATAAAAGTCATGATCATTTCTGTAGCGATAATCATCATCATCATGCTCTCTCCACCGTTCATTCCAAAATCCTGCGTGTGCACCAAATCCTGCATACCATTTTAATCCGGGCGCACCGTTAATATTTCCATGAAATTCGTATAAACCGGTAAGGCGAAAGCCATCTTCCCAAAAATAAAGAAGCCCTTCCAAAGCAGCATCTTTTTTGATAAAGTGTTTAACGGTAATTGCCCCCGGGTAGAATTTAACGCCCAATGCTGTTTTATAGGTATGCCCATTAGGCTGTGCATACACAGTTGTACATACAGTTATACATATGCAAATACAAAACAAAAACACCTTTGATAAAGCATCCCTTCTCATAAAAGTTCTACTATTTGTTTTTGAAAATTTATTAGGTGTCTCCCTGGATGCAAAGTTAGATAATCAGAAATCATCGTCATCGGCATGAACGCATTAATGTTGTGCAGGCGCTGTCTAATCCGCATCAATAAACCTTTTTGTGATAGGCTGATAGCTGTCAATTCTCCGGTCACGCAAAAAAGGCCAATGCGTACGGTACTGGTCGGTTTTTGAAGTATTGAGCGTTATTACATGCACTTCTTCCTTATCATGTGTGGCCTGGTATAATACTGTTCCAAAAGGGTTGGCAACAAAGGATCCACCCCAAAATTGCATAGCCCCGTTTTGCTCGAAGCCTGTTCTGTTTACACTTACCACGTGTACTCCATTGGCTATGGCATGGCTGCGCTGAATGGTTTGCCATGCATTATATTGCTCTGTATTGGTGGCTTCATTCTGCGAAGTGGCCCAGCCAATAGCGGTAGGATAAAACAGTATCTCGGCTCCCATAAGCGCTGTTATACGGGCTGCTTCCGGGTACCACTGATCCCAGCAAATTAATATGCCGATAGTGCCGAATTTTGTTTTGAATACTTTATAGCCAAGATCGCCCGGTGTAAAGTAAAACTTTTCGTAGTAGGCCGGGTCATCGGGAATATGCATCTTCCGGTATTTGCCTAAATAAGTTCCATCTGCATCAAGTACGGCGGTAGTATTATGGTATAAGCCTTCCGCTCTTTTTTCAAATAAAGATGCTATAATAACTACCCCTGTTTCTTTAGCCACTTTTCCAAGTACGTCTGTGGAAGGCCCGGGAACAGGTTCTGCCAGTTTGAAGTTTTCATAATCCTCCTCATCGCAGAAATAAAGCGAAGTGAACAATTCCTGCAGGCATACGATCTGCGCGCCTTTTTGAGCTGCCTCACGAATTTTTATGATCGTTTTTTCCAGGTTCTCTGCTTTGTTTGCTGTGCAACTCAGTTGAATGAGTCCGATATTAATATTACGCATAAATGATGGCTTAAAGAATCGCAAAATTAACCCTAATATTTAGTATAGCCTTTATTTCCTGTGATGACGAAAGTGTATAAAAAAATGCTTTGCACCAATTATAAATGTCATGAATTAATACATTTCTCTTTTTTACTATGCTGCTGGTATTTTTATATAGCGATTCACAAAATACATGCTTATACTTGATATATGATAAAATTTGCTACTTTTACGCAATCATATACATTTAATAATATTAGAATGTATGTGCTTTTTTGTTATTCATTTCCTAATGTTCCTTTGAAACCTCATTCCACAACCCCATTCTCTTTTAGGGTTTACCATTAACTAATTGATAAAATTTGATAATTATGAAATCAAAATTTTACTTTTTATTTTTTGCTCTTTGGGGTTCTTGTTTGTTTATTAATGAGGCAATCGGCCAGGATATTAACCTTGCACTTTCAAAAACAGGAACAGCTTCATCTATTCAGGACGGAACCTATACCCCTGATTTGGCTTTTGATGGTGCAGGACAGGGTGTAGATCCGGGAACCGGAAAGGCGCTTGATGGGAATGGTGATGAATACGGACGCTGGTCAAGTCTTATTGCAGACCCGCAATGGATTGCAGTAGATCTGGGCGCTGTGTATGAAGTGAAAGAGGTGAAGCTCTATTGGGAAGTGGCGATTGGAAAAAACTTCAACATTGAAGTGACTACAGATGAAGCTGTTTCAGGTGCTACAACCTGGACAACGGTAGCAACGATTACTGATAATCCGGTTAATGCATATATCAGTACCATTGTTATTGGGGATGTGGTTGCGGGTATACCTGCAAGACATGTAAGAATGAATGGGCTGACCAGGAATAATGCAAGCTATGGGTATTCTCTATATGAGTTTGAGGTGTATGGTCCCAATGTCATTCTTCCTATTACACTCAATGATTTTGCAGCAGTAAAAAAAGATAATGCGGTTCAATTGCTTTGGAATGCAGGCATGGATGCCGAAAGCCGGTTTAATGTGCAGCGCAGCAATAATGGGGCTGATTTTGCTACTATCGGAAAATTATATTACCCCACCGGCACCAATGGCATTTCCAATAGCTATGGTTTTGTAGATGAATCGCCGCTTGCAGGCATAAACTATTACCGGCTGCAGTACACGGAAACCGGTGAAAAAACGTTGTATTCCGATATTTTGAGCGTACGGTTTTCGGAAGATCGGAGCTTTATTGTTTCTCCCAACCCGGTTGCCGGTAATGTAATTCGCGTGGAATCAGGCAGAACAGGGCAAGGCAAACTCACACTGCGCCTGCTTACTATTACGGGTAAAATAATTGAACAGCAGGAAATGAGCTCGAACAATACAATAACGGAACTGAAGCTAAATAAGCATCTTAGCGCGGGTACCTATATATTGCAGGTGCTGGAAGGAAACCAGCCTGCCCGTTCAAAGCAGATCATTATCAGCAAATAGGAAAAGATATTGTTTTTTAACGGCCGGCTTAATGCCGGCCGTTTTTTTGTTGGCAATCATGTTCTCGTCTTCATGAATTTTTAATACTTCCAGTGGGGCAGCGCAGCTTACCGGGTGGGCCGAATACGATAGCCCCAGCCAGAGTACCTCGTTGTCAAATTTTGCAGCAATTCTATCACTTACCACTTTTTTATAATTACCCCGGGGTTTTTGAAACAAAACAATACCCCATGTTTTCCTATAATTCTATTGTGCCTGTATGGTGAAAAAAAGACATGTAGGGCCTGGCTTAATCAATGTACTCAATTTCTCCTATTTTATACAATCCTCCCGGTAGTTTCCTGCTATCTATTATGAGCAGCTCAATAGCTTGTTATGAAAGCCGCATTCATCCCGTAAACCAATGGCTATATCGTAAATGCCGGGTTGCATGTTTTTGTGTATGGTGACAGGGTGCTGCCCGGCAATGATTTCTCCCGGCAACCAGTTGCGGCAATCGGAGTTGCTTAATTCCTGTTCACATTCCCGCTGTCATCCCTGAATCCAATACCGTTTTTTAAGGCGTAGTCAAATATAATATAATCCGATCGTCATCCGTATCGCGTTGCCCTATTGCATCATTGCTGATGATAAGGGTTGTTTTTTATACCAGCGTTTATACAGATCAATATGTTGTTTCAGCATCCCCGCCGGAGTATCCTTCCAGCCTGAATATGCAGTGTGTGCTTCGCCCCAATCGCCCAGGCTACCGATGTCAATGTATTCCACCCAGGGTTAAATGTACGCAGCCATTTAAGAGCAGAATAAAATTGCAATTGCTACTTAAATTAGAAGGTTTCATGTTGCTGTTTTCTTTAAAAAAAAAGAGCTCCGGTATATAATTTAATTGTTGATGAAACGGTATATGGGGCTATGGATAGCTGTTTGAGCAAGATTTTCCAGGTTCTCAACCAATGTGTATAGTTGTACAGGGAGTTCAGATCAGCGCCGGATTGCACATCCGGTTAACGATTATCACCCAAGAGCTGTGTTTTCTGCAATTTTCTATATTTACGCGATAAATTTATAGTTAACTATAAAAATTATCGTCTCTATTTTATGCTCAACTATAAAAAAGTAAGTTTTCCGAAGTCGTTTGTAGAAGCATACAAACCATCCCTCACTTCGGTTATTCACCGAAACAATTATATGGGATGGCTCAAGACAGGGTTGCCGGAGTAATGAATGTTTATTTACAAAAGAACTTCTGTATATAAAAAATTTCCTTGAAAGTAACATGCTTTTGGCATTGCTGAATAGTATTACCAAACGTTGAAGCGTGCGATGCCCGTCCGGACAGAATCATCCGGGCGGGCAATTGGATTCCACTGTAGTAATTCCGCCAGGCTCATACTAAAAAATACCCTCTGATTGTACTCTCTCTAATAAATGGAAGACAAAATAGGTTACCACTTTGCACAAATTGATTAACAGTTGATGCGTTGATGCATTTAATTTTAGTTAGGTGAAATATGGAACAACGAGTAGAAGAAAATTAAACATTATCAAACAATTTCTATATGCCTGTAAAATTTACTTTGCTGATTGCCTGTTTTGTTTTTAGTATATATTCTTATTCACAGCAAAACATTAAAATGGCTGTAAGTGGTCTTAACCGGTTGCAGACCATAGATGGCATAGGCGTTAATATCAATTCGCGGAGTTGGAAAGAGGATGAGCTGAAGCCTGCTATTGATCTGTTGGTTGACTCCATGCAGGCAAAAATTTTTCGTGTAATTGTAGAAACGCCTAAAGAATGGGAAGACGTTAATGATAATGATGACCCGTTTGTATATAACTGGAAATACTACGACAGCCTTTATGGAACAGCAAAGTTTACCAGCGTATGGAAAACAATCGCATACCTCAATAAAAAAGGCATCTCTCATAATATCATGATCAACCTGATGGGGTATCTTCCCGCGTGGATGGGAGGGGAGACAGTAGATCCCGGGCAGGAAGATGAGTTTGTTGAGATGTTTATTTCTTTTTTACAGTATGCCAGGAATAACCAACATTTAAAATTTGGACTGGTAGCCCCTTTTAACGAGCCTGATATTCAAAAAGAAGGTCCAAAGCTCAATGAGTTCAGGTATGTGGCCATCATGAAAAAAATTATAATGCGGGTAAAGCAAAGCGGGATGAATGATATACAATTCGTTGGTCCCGATGCAGCCGGTATGAACAATAGTGTGAACCGCTATATTCCGGCGATGATGAAGGATTCGCTCATCATGTCCCACATCAGCCGCTTTGCCGTTCATAGTTATAGCGGTTATTATGCTCCTGTAGATTCCCTGATTAAGCACTCCGCGTTTCCTGGTAAAAAATTCTGGGTAACCGAATGGAATGCCTGGAGAGATGGATTGGATGACGGCATTATGACGGCCTATAATTATCAGTTCGCAGCGCAATGCATGGGATATTTGCTGGATCTGCTGAAGAATGGCGCGGCCGCGGCAATGGTATGGGAAGGGTATGACAGTTATTATGATCATCATGCGCCCAGCCTGTTTAGCTATTGGGGGATTTTGGGATATAATAAAGAAAACAAAACCTATACGCCCAGAAAACATTTTTTTGCCATCTCCCAAATATCAAAATATGTAACGCCTGGTTCCTGGTTATTAGAATTGCAAAGCAGCGATAGTAAAGCGCCTGCGCTTGCTTTCTTCAATCCCTCGCGGAATGCTCCTGTAATAGTTGGGCTAAATACATACAATAAGGCGGCGCAGCTTGAAATATCTTTGGATAATTTTCAGGGAATTGAATCGGCGCAGCTCATTTTTACGGATAGTCTTAATAATCTCAAAACTCAAAAAACATATTTGCCTGGTAAGGATGGCAAATTAAAAATAGTAGTTCCGGCTAATTGTATATATACGCTTGTTGCTAAACCTGCCACGGCTGCAAATGCAGGAATATTAAACCATAAACTAAAGGCGAAAGGATGGTATGCGGGCGACATACATGTGCACAGGAATTGCGGTGGAGGCACTCCCGTATATTCAGTAGATTCGTTAACGGCTGCTATGAAAAAGAATGGACTGTCGGTTATTTCCTTACTGGCAGATATGGGGAACGGAGAAGTGTATAATGCCGAAACAGATCTGAAACTGGTAACAGGTAAAGACGCTCCACAATCAACTCCCGAAGCCATTGTTCGCTGGGATGCTGAATGGCACTGGGATGCAACGTATACGAATTTCGCTAAACAGGCATTGGGCGGACACCTGGTAATGCTCGGCTTATCGCATGCTGAACAAATATGGGCAGAATCTCCCTATACAATATTGGAATGGGCTAAAAAACAAAACGCGGTAAGAGGATTCGCTCACCTGGAATATCTTAATGAAAATATACCTGCGGAGCTAAACTGCTGCATTCCTGTTGACCTGCCGGTGGAAGCGGCATTAAAGAATATTGATTTTGTTTCAACAGATGTTTTTGGATCGTATTCTCCCAATTACGGATCGTATTTTGGGAAGCAATCCCTTGATGTATATTATAAAATGCTCAACTGCGGTATTCAATTGCCTCTTGCTGCCGGTACGGATTTTCCGTGTAATAATTTTGAGCCGCTGGGAACCGTACGAACTTACGCCCATGTTAATACCAATCTCACTTATAACAACTGGATTGAAGCGATACGCGAAGGGAAGACGGTCATATCAAGGTTGGGTGATAAAGAATTTCTGGATTTAAAAGTGAATGGTGATCAGGCGCCTGGCTCATCCATTCAGTTTTCTGATAAGCAAAAAGTAAACATTGAAGTTGCATGGAATGTGGAGAGTGATGCAAAAGGTGAAATTGAAATATTGTGTAACGGCAAGGTTATTGCAAATGCAGGTGGCGCCGCTACGCCCGGTAAACCTTTAGTATTGAAATCAAACTTTGTGGTTGATAAAAGCTCATGGATTGCTGCCAGGCGGGTAAGCGGCAACGAGTATCATACACATACCTCACCGGTATATGTATATATTGGCGGGGAAAATATAATGGCAGACAAAGAAGATGCGTTGTATTTTGTTAGATGGATAGATCATATATTAGCCAATATTGCTGATGAAGGAAAATGGAGAAAATTTTTTCCCGAAACACTTGCCCAGGTGAGGATGCATTATCGGCAGGCGAGAGATTATTATGCAGGTATTATGAGCGCCGGTAAATGATGGTTGATATAACGAAGGAGTGTAAACACATAGGAGCATAGAAACATAGTTACGGATAGGATAAATTTATTGACGGTAACCGGAAGAACCGGTTTTGTCCATCTGTTGAACCCGATGCCAGCAATGGGATTACTGTTGTTGAAGTTACAGTAGAGCAAAAGTCACATCAGGGAACAATCACGAAAACGGGCAGTAATCCCTGCCCGCCCCCGTCCGACTGGGTCATCCGGGCGGACGAACGATGTTCAGTCGGGCGGGGCTTTTTTTGTTTCTTTTTTGGGCAAGCAAAAAAGAAAAGAGCAAATGTCTATGTAGTAAAAAATATTCGTCAATTCATAAGTAAGCGTTATTACTATCTATAAGCCGGATATCGTCATTACATGGGGACAGGGTGGTTCAGGTCATCCGGATCACAGGATGGTTGGCGCGGTGGTTACCGAAATTTTCCAGTCTGGCCAGTCTTCCCAATTTGAAAAATTATTTTATACTGCGATACCAACGGAGCACTGGAGAGATGAACCTCCGTATAAGTCTGAGATATCAATGGGTTATCACAGAGGCTATAAACCGGTATAGAAAAAGTATTTGCCCGTACATATATGGTGCAGCGAAGCGGAAAACAAAATTGCCAGGGAAGCTATGCCTTGCAACACCTCTCAGTATCCTCCTGAAGAATTAGATGATAAAGAACTTTGGATGAATAATATAAATAAGGATACTGTTTATTTAAGACCTTATACGAACGCGGGTTATGTAAGTGATGATATTTTTAGATAACAGAAATACTCTATCCTATTTCCAATAACTGAAGGCCACGATCATTCTATAATAATTTGCCCCGCTTTTTCCCTTGTAATCGTTACGGCATAATCTCCGCCTCCAAGTAACCTTATTGAATAACCAGTTTTTTTGTTTTGAGCAGAGATACGCTGCCCGTTTAGCAAAATCTTTGCGGGTTTGAACGACAGGCGCAGGAATTCTGTGCCATTTTCACCAGTTGCAGTGTATCGAATTTTTTTAGCTTCGTACCATACGTTTTTTAATATACCCTGCGAATACAGGATGTGATTTTCATGTGGCGGCGCCCATTCAGGAATCGCTGCTAATGCATGATAAAACATTCTGGGCCCTTCTCCATAACAATCCGACCACCAGCTCGCAACGCCATTGCTTACGGGGCTTTCATATGCAAGCCCAATGGAATCGCTGCAATAAGTAACCCAGTTTAACGAACGGTAAGCTTTCCCCTTATAGTAGGCATCTCCTGAAATGGCATACCATTTCGCACATTCGGCCGCATACCGTGCAGTTTGATAATCCATCTTAGGCAAAAAATCATCCTGCTCGCCTACGAGGTTAGCGCCCCATTGTGTAGCCGGCTCACCTTCGTTGCAACGCGTTACAAAATTAGTTTCTGTCCATTGTATCATTTTGGGTATGTCCTTTTTCCATTCAGGGTCAAAGGAAGGATTCTCCAGTATATATAACGCCGTGTTACTTTTGCCCATATTGCTTTTGTAAGTATTGCTTCTTACATCGGTATCTGTATGCCCATCGGCCCAATATCCGGTTTGCATAGGAAAACGAAGCATAAAATCCCGCACTTTATTCATAGTGCTTTGGTATGCGACAATATTGCCGGTTCTGTCATTAACCAAATGCTCCAAAAGAGAATAGGCGCCTATCCAGTTGGCGCCGTAGGGTGCGGTTACTTCACCGGTATTCATTACTACGCGGTAAGGCCAAACCGATGTATCTGCATTTCCTGTCGTTGCCTTGTTCACTAATGTATTGGCAATACTAATTGCCGCCTTTTTGTATTTTTCCTTTCCGGTGTATAAATAAAGCCGGTAAAATGTTAACCCCATTTCGGCTGCGTGATCAACCTGTACCTCATGTAATACAAAACGTTTGGCAGCGTCAAAGCCTTTAAATTCCATATCGCCGGCATTGGTAGTGGTATATGGAAAGTTTGGCCAGGCAAATGTAGCAGGCGTTATGCCATGATCAATGGCGTACTCCGCCAGCTTTTCTACAATATGCATTACCGTTGTATCGCCGGTATACGCGTAATACAGGCGGGCCGACTCGAACCAGTTAGGGATTTTTTCGCCAACATCATTCATCCAGGCATCAGGCTCCTGCAGGATTTTTCCATTACCTACCTTGTAAGCACAGTAAAAATAATATTGCGGATACAGTGATCTTGGCGGAGGCCCGGGACTGTATGGCACGGATGTTTTTATAAAATTCC
>NZ_DATJEB010000054.1:0-112990 GCF_035497235.1 Agriterribacter sp. | reverse complement strand
ATCCTGCAACAGATCATTAACCCACTGATATTAAGGTATTGATATTTATCAGGCGTTTTCATTGACGTTTGTCTATGCCATTTATTGTCCGTACGCAATGGCGCGGCTTTTTGGTGGCTGTACCTTTGCTATATCAACTTTTATTATTATTGAAAAAAACGAATGAGATGAATAACATAGAACAAATCAATCCGATGATGTGCGATTCCGAAACGGGTATTTGTGAAATACCTGGGGCGCTTACATCCCGTAATGATATCAATGCTGCCGCCAAACAACATAAAGTTCGTATCCATTATTTTACCGATCCGATCTGTTCATCCTGCTGGGGTATTGAACCGCAACTGCGAAAGCTGAAATTGGAATACGGCGAATATTTTGATATAGAATACAGAATGGGTGGCCTGCTGAAAGGATGGGATGTGTATAGCGGAAAAGATGTGAGCGGACCAACAAGCGTTGCACAACATTGGGACGAAGCAAGTGCTTATTACGATATGCCCATTGATGGCGATCTGTGGATAGAAGATCCTTTGACATCCTCCTATCCGCCTTCCATTGCCTTTAAAGCCGCGCAATTGCAGGGAGCGGAAAAAGGAATGAAATTTTTAAGAAGGATAAAGGAAATGGTGTTTCTGGAGAAGAAGAATATTACCAAATGGGAACACCTGCTGCAGGCTGCTATAGAAACAGGATTGGATACTGCAAAATTTAAAAATGATTTTGAAAACAGCGCGAAAGCATTATTTGAAGAAGACCTCGCGCTGGCAAGGCAATTGGGCGTGAGAGGTTTTCCAGGTATATTTTTTACCGATGAAGACAATAACCGGTTTTTGGTGTATGGTTCCAAATCTTACGAACACTACGAACAGGCTTTACTGAAACTATATCCTGGCGCCGTAAAAAAGAGCATTGACTCATCCTGGGAAAACCTTTTCGGCCATTATCCTACACTTACTACCAAGGAATTTGCTGTACTGGCTAATAAGCCCAAAGAAGATGCAGCAGTTTTTTTAAATGATTTGTACCTGCAGCAAAAGATAGGAAAGCATGATTCGAAGAACGGTGTTTTATGGAAAGTAAGAAACTAAGCATAGTTGTTGCTATAAAACATTTAAAAAGTTAATCATGAAAAAAGAAATGGTAGTTATGGACGGAGGTTTTGCAGGGATCAACCTGGCGAAGAAACAATAGCTTGGGGCATAATTTTAAATCACAAATTAAAAATAAAATCATGAAAAGATTAGAAAGTAAAGTAGTCATCATCACAGGTGCTGCAATGGGACTCGGTCTTGCAACCGCAAAAGAACTTGCTTCACGGGGAGTCAATCTCACTCTTGTAGATTATAATGCAAAAAGTTTGGATGATGCCAGGGCAGAACTCAATAAAGAATTCCCTGATGTAAAAGTCATTACCGTTGTGGCCGATGTTTCCCAGGAAGATGCCGTAAAAAATTATGTAGATGAAACCGTAAAAGCCTTTGGCCGCATTGATGGTTTATACAACAATGCAGGTATTGAAGGTAAGCAGGCTAGCATTACTGAGTATGATGTGAACGTTTTTAAAAAAGTTATTGATATCAACCTGATGGGCGTGTATTACGCCATGCGTTATGTTATTCCTGTTATGCAGAAACAAAAATATGGACGTATTGTAAACGTTGCATCTGTTGGTGGCATCCGTGGTGTGCTAAATCAAATGCCGTACGTTGCCAGTAAACATGCGGTTTCGGGCATGACAAAAAATGCCGCTCTTGAATACGGCCGGGACGGGATCAATACAAATGCTATTGCACCTGGTGCAATACTTACACCAATGGTTGCTGAAGCCTTCAGACAAGTTAATCCAACTGACCCAAAAGCGGCAGAAACAGAATATGCTCAGCGTAACCCTGTCAAGCGATTGGGCTTACCGCACGAGGTAGCCAAAGTAGTTGCATTTCTGTTAAGTGAGGATGCGTCTTATTTGAATGGACAAACCATTGCAATTGATGGCGGAGAATCGAATGTTTATGGAAATGTTTAAGCCGTGAAATAACCAGGAGGAGCATCATAAAAAAACAACCTTCCGGGAAGAATACACAACGCTCCTTAAAAAATTTGATATATCTTTTGAAGATAAATACCTGTTTGATTTTTTTGATTAGCTTATTTGCAGGAGGCTCCTATGGAGCTGAAATACCATCTGCAATAAAATACCGACACCTTTATAAACAATTTCAAAACCTGATCATGGAAAATAAAATATTGGGTCTTCATCACATCACGGCCATTGCAGGTAATGCAAAGCGCAATTATGAATTTTATACAAAGGTGCTTGGTTTAAGAATGGTTAAAAAAACCGTGAACTTTGATGATCCCGGCACCTATCATTTTTATTTTGGCGATGAAAAAGGAATACCCGGAAGCATACTCACTTTTTTCCCTGGGAGGGAATCGGGCAGGGGAGAGCAGGTACAGGGATGGCAACGGATATCGGTTATTCCGTTCCAAAAAACAGTCTTGCATTTTGGACAGACCGCTTTAAAAAATTTAATATAAAACATAGTGAAGCGGCGGAAAGGTTTGGTGAGCAATATCTTGCTTTCCGGGATCCCGATGGTTTGAATATTGATCTTATTGTTTCCAATAATGACGACATAAGAAAGCCATGGGAAATGGAAGAAGTAAAAGCGGATGTGGCCACAAAAGGTTTTCACAATATTACGCTGACCCTGAAAAATATAAAAGCCACTGCTGAAATACTGACGGATATATTGAGTTACAAACTGCTGAAACAGGATGGCAACCGTTATCGTTTTATTACAGATGCTATTGAGAATGCAGCTATCGTAGACATATTGGAATTGCCCGGTACGGCCGGCGGTTATAATGCTGCAGGAACCAATCATCATATTGCTTTTAGGGTAAAGGATGATACTATTTTAATGGCGTATCGTGAAAAAATTGCCGGAAGGGGTTTAAGCATTACGCCAAAAATTGACCGTGATTATTTCTTCTCTTTATATTTCCGTGAGCCCGGCGGCGTGTTGTTTGAACTGGCTACAGATAATCCCGGGTTTACGAGGGATGAACAGTTGAATGAGCTGGGCACTCACCTCAAACTACCAAAGCAGTACGAATCGTCAAGAGCAGAGATTGAGAAGGCTTTGCCTTCACTCAGCTAGTGTCATGTTTATCATAAAATGACGTATTTCTTGCCACGAATGCAAGAATGTTTATTTGTGCCTGCCCGTCCGTTCAGGCGGGCATTCTGTACAACAAATTATTCCTGTTGCAAAAATTATCCTGAATAATTCCTGATATTCTTAGAAAGGGAAAGCCACAGATACACGAATGAACGATGAACCGAAAAAAGGTTTATTCGTGTGTTCGTGGTAAAGCAAACTGTTGTATACAAAAAACATCCTGCCCGCAGGACGCTGAAATTCGTAGCTATATCTTTAATAATTTATGCTTACCCTAACCCTATTTATACGCCTCTGATATTCCCGTCTCTTCACTTATATTTCCTTCATTATTTCAGCAAATATCCTGTAAGACTTCACCCTGTCTTCATGATCGTATATATTGGAAACAACCATGATTTCATTCACTCCCGTTTGCGCTAAAAAGGTTTCGGTTTTTTTCTTTACTGTTTCCCTGTTGCCCACAAAACTGTACTTCAACATTTGCTGTAAAGCAGGGTTTTCCAATAGCCCTCGCAGTTCGGGCGTCATTTCGGTGGGTTCCTGGAGGTATGCGGAAACTCCTGTAAAAACAGCAAGAAACATCCGGATCAAAGAAGTTGAAATTCTTTCCGCTTCTTCGTTTGTATCTGCTGCCATAACATTGATACAGGCAATGGTGTAAGGCTCCTGCAAAAATTCCGATGGTTGAAAATTATTGTAATAAATATTGAGCGCTTCAAACATATGGGTAGTTGCAAAATGACTGGCAAAAGCATAAGGCAACCCCTTTGCTGCCGCCAAATGTGCACTGTCGGTGCTGGACCCCAAAATGTACAGGGGAACATCCACCCCTTCAGCAACCGTAGCCCGTACTTTGGCAGCACTGTTTGCCGGTGAAAAATATTGTTGAATCTGGCTTATTTCTTCCGGAAATTTATACACCGACTGCATCCTGTCGGCGCGGATGGCCTGAGCTGTAACCTGGTCTGTGCCGGGAGCCCTTCCCAGTCCCAGATCAATACGGTTGGGATAAAGTGACCCTAAAGTGCCGAATTGCTCGGCCACGATAAGTGGTGAGTGATTGGGCAGCATGATCCCGCCGGAACCTACTCTTATCTTTTTTGTTCCACCTGCTATGTAGCCAATCAGTACCGCTGTAGCCGAACTGGCAATGCCAATAGCATTGTGATGCTCTGCCAGCCAAAAACGATGGTAACCAAAAGCTTCTGCCTGTTGCGCCAGGTGGAGGCTCCTTTCAAAGGTTTCTGTCGCGGTGCTTCCGTTGGAAACAGCCGCCAATTCTAATATGGAATACGGTATATGCTTTCGCTTCATTGTCATTTTAGTTCGCCGGGTTTTTTGCAGTGATGATATGCCGCCATATCAACATACGACCCTTTGATATTTTAATTGCTTTTTTCTAAAAAGAAGGACACTATAAATCTAACGCCTTTTATACTGTGGCGGGTTCTGCTATTGCTTGTTTTACAAACTGCGCATTGGCCAGTAGTTTTACCTCTTCACCCAATGCAATGCCTCCTGTTTCCGTAAACATGCCAAAACTTACGCCAAAATCTTTACGGTTTATTTTCCCGCTCAGCGAAAAGCCAATGCGGGTATTGCCCCAGGGATCTTTTGTAATTCCGCCAAATTCAGCATCCAGCACAATGTTTTTTCTTATGCCCCTCATGGTCAGCACGCCATGAACCTTATACGCTTCCTCATCTGTATTTTCTACTTTTTCCGTTTCGAAAATCAACTGAGGATGATTTTCAACATCAAAAAAATCACTGTTCTTTAAATGCGTATCCCGTTGTTCATTATTGGTACTGATAGAATTTACGTCTGCGGTAAAAAGCCCTTTGGCCGTAGCAAAATCTTCAGCTTCCATTTCTATATTCCCTTCAAACTGGTTAAACTGCCCTGTTACGGTTGAGATCATTAAATGTTTTACTTTAAACTGAATTTCAGAATGTGTGGGGTCTATTGCCCATTTGGTTGTTGTCATTTTTTTTGTTTTTAAATTGTATGTGGTTAACGGCTGCCGTACTGTTCATTGCTAACAGTGAGGTTTTATTTCAGGTATTAGTTAGCCTTTGTAAAAAATGAAATGTCATTCATTTTGCCTTGACGGTATTCGCTGTATAGTCGTGAAATATCTTCCTGACTGTCTCCAATAAAGGGTCCGTGAGAAACGATAGGATTGCCCTGTGGTTGTGCTGAATATAAAAGAAAACGAACTCCGGTATCACCGGCAGTCAATCTTAATTCACTTGAAGTGTTGTCAGTATATCTATCCAGCCAACCAACCTGGTTTTGACTAATAATTTTATCATCGTCACCTGCTTTTAAACTTCCTTCCAATACATATAAAAAAGTAGTGAAGGATGATGGAATATTTTGCAGCGTTGATATGCCTGCCTGCATTTGAATGTCTGCAAGTATCAGGGGAACGTAATTGGATACAGGTGATGTAACGCCTGCAAATGAACCGCTGTAAATCTTTATGTTCAATCCATTTTCAGATACTATTGGAACATCCTTCAATGATAAATCCTGCAGCTTTGGCATAGTCCATCTTTTATCTTTTGGGAGATTTAGCCACAACTGCATAAGACGCATTTTGACTTTCTTATCAATTGTTTCCGTGTGAACAACTCCGCTACCTGCTGTCATTATCTGCAAACCGCCAGCTTTCATTTTATGAGCGCCATCACCCATTTCGCCTTCAATCAACAAACTAACAGTTTCAAAACCGGCATGTGGATGTGGTCCACCCACTGGCACTTCATCTTTCTTATCAAGCATATCATCCATTAATACAATGAAAGGGTCACTTTGTTTGTAGTCGGTTTGAATAACAGCGCGGGCTGTATGTCCTGCCCCCAAAAATCCCGGACGAGGCTGGGGAGTTTGAACGTTAATTAGTTTTCTTTTGGTGGTCATAGTATTTTCTTTTAATGTTATATATTCAACTTTAATTCATTACTGCAAATTTACCATTATTTACTATACCTTTGTAAGTACTATACCAATGTATAGCACTATACTATATGATAGCCAGACAAAAAACAATGAAGAAACCGGTGGAACCCGTGCACTCAGAATGTATGGGGATGTTACGCCCGATAAGGGATGCATTAGATGTTTTAAATGGTAAATGGAAGCTTCCCATCATTGTAGCGTTAACCTTCGGCGAAAAGCGTTTCGGAGAAATATCGAAAGAGGTGCATGGCATTACCGACAGAATGCTATCCAAGGAACTGCGCGACCTGGAGATAAACGGGCTTGTAAAACGCACGGTGGAAGACGCTTACCCTGTTAAAGTTACGTATGCCTTAACACAGCATAGTAAATCGCTTAATGAGGTAATTGAATCGTTAAAGAAGTGGGGAATATTGCATAGAAAAAACATTTTGCAGCGTTCGTTAAAGAAATAGATCAACCTGCATGTTTTTATATTTAACAAACCTTCGGATTCAAAAAAATAAATAAGTTGTACCCTTGCAAAAAACATAAAATAATTACTAAATCTCACTTACATAACACACTCAGAATTGCTTTTACATGCGTAGCGTTCATGCTTGCTTTTTTGCTGCCATGCCAGTTAAAACGGGCGGTTAAGATTTCGTTGAACCTGCCTGTTCCGTCAGAAAGTTCTTCTACAATCAGTATGGTAAATAACTGTACTTCTTTGAGCGGACTAAGAGACGCTACAGTACCGGCAGACATTAAAAAGGCGTTTCCTTTTTTAAGTATTTTGTTTGCCGCAACCGCTTTCTTGCTCATTCATTTATTTCAAAAGAGTGCTGGTAACTGCTTTCTTAGCGACCCGTTCAGGTGTAACACTCCTTTATTTCTTTATCACAGGAAGATACGGGTTTGATCGTTCTCCTTAGTCCATTTTTTTATTATAATAAGCACGGGCTTCACCTATTTTTATACCGGGTTGTAATCCGGAAGGAGAATCATTAAACAATAGCACATGAACAATAACAACTACAATAATAGCAATCAACATGCATTTATGATGGCAGGCTTGTTTACGCTGGCGCTGCGTCTGGTTACGGGCTGGACCTATTTTTCCGCTTTTTGGCGGAGATTAATTCTGGAAAACAAATTAGATCCCGATGCAGCGGGTTATATCGGTGAAAAATTCAATCATTTTTTGCCTAACGCATTAGGTATAAAACCCGTAATAGAGTACCTGGTAACTCACCCCGATAGTTTGTGGTGGGCAATGGCCGCTTTCACCCTCATTGAAGGAATTGTGGGCTTACTTTTTATGCTTGGATCGTTTACCAGGCTTATGAGCATTGGCGTATTCAGTCTTGCCATGGGTATTTTGTTGGGTTCGGGATGGCTGGGCACCACCTGTTTGGATGAATGGCAGATCGGAATATTGGGGCTAGCCTCAGGGTTCACGATATTCTTTTCCGGCGGTGGAAAGCATTCTCTGGACTACTGGCTTAGTTCAAAGTCATTTAAACTAACGCATCAAAAATGGTTTGCGTGGCTGGGTTCCGGCGTATTACCCACTAAACCGAACCGCCTGCATAAAATAGTATTTTCAGGAGCCATAATTATTTTGATGATTAGCCTTTTTACCAACCAATATTTTCATGGTGGTGTTTGGGGAACGTTGCACAATAAATCCGTAAAGCCCAAAATTGAAATAATGGAAGCGGATATTGATCAGGATATACTTTCCTTTAGTGTATTTAGAGTAGAAGGAGCAGATGTGTACGGTTCCTTTTTGATTGGCATAACTTTAACCAGCAGCAACGGGAATATTATTCTGGAAAAGAATAATAGAGATTTAGCCGCATTTCCGGAAAATAACATCACCAATACATATGTTGCCAAAGTAAAGCCGGGCAAGCATAGTCTGGTGATACCCCTTGGGGCAAAGGCCAAATTAACGATCCGGGATAACGCCCTTGGCAATTTACCGGGAGGGAACTACCAGTTAACGTTAACCGATATTAGCGGTTTAACCTGGACGGAAAATATAATACTTTGATTAAGTGTGCCTTATGCGAATATCCAGGAACCAGGTAATAGGTACGCGGATAACCCAATAATTTCCTTAATTTACAGCTATACCCAACCCTTTACTGATGGATCGTTCCGATTTTTTAAAGCGCCTGATCGCTTCCGTTACTATTGGAAAGCTTCCTGTTTCTCTTACTAAGGGATTTAGGAAGATTTATCTGCTGCAAAATTTTATTGCCGGTTTCAGGCATTATGAAGGTATGCAGTTGCTGGATAGTATGAAAGCTGGCGACTTGCTGGAGCTGGCAAGGGAGCCGGGCAATATACACGATGATTGCGCTATAGCCCTTCATTGGCAGGGTAAGAAAATAGGGTATATACCTGCGGCCATTAATGAAATGCTGAGTTATTTACTGGATGCGGAAGCGTTGAGCCTGTTTGCAGTAATTACACATCTTGAAAAAAATGCGAAGCCCTGGGAGAATGTGGCCGTGGCTGTTTATTTTGTTCAGGAGGTCAATGAGGATCTGCCTGCTCATGCCACCTATCTTACACGTATAGAAGCGCCGCATTACCGTACCTTGCATAAAAAGAAAGAAGAGAAGCAACGGCGATCCGTTATTACCGCCGGGGAATTGTTTGATAATACAGACAGGGTGATTAATCTTGATGCCATTCGCCCCGAACAGCAGGAAATTAGAACATACTTTGAAAAGTACTATGGGAAGTATCCGGTAAGCATGAATAAACCGGGTACATACGTGCATGTAAAGGATGATGGCATATATACCTACATGTATGAAATTGATGATGATATTAATGAACAGACAGATGAAAAAGGGAAAAAATGGCTGGAGTTTTTCCTGGTATAAACATTACTCCGGATTGTAGCATTGTTTTCTTTCCTAAAAAACCGAAATTTGGAATCAGGAGATTAGATTTTTGATCTGGCAAAATGCATCAAAAAATTTAACTTACCCTCCCAATAAATATTATGCATAAAGGCCGCTTGGAAGCATTCAGTGATGGTGTTATCGCCATTATTATAACCATTATGGTTTTAGAGCTGAAGGTTCCGCATAGTGATAATATTACGGCGCTTAAACCATTATTGCCCGTGCTGATGAGCTATATGCTCAGTTTTATTTATGTGGGTATTTACTGGAATAACCACCATCACATGCTGTTTACTGTAGAAAAGATTAATGGTACCGTATTGTGGGCAAACCTGCATTTGCTTTTTTGGTTGTCTGTAATCCCCTTTGTAACTGCGTGGATGGGTGAGAATCATTTCACGAAATGGCCTGTTGTAATGTATGGTATTGTTTTGATCATGACTGCTATTGCTTATACGGTTCTGGCGGCAATACTCATGAAGCGGGAAGGGAAAGAGAGTAAACTTTCTAAGGCATTTGGCAACGACCGCAAAGGCAAACTATCTATTTTACTTTATGCTGTAGCTATCAGCCTGGCATTTATAAATACAATTATTAGTTTAATGCTTTACCTGCTGGTTGCCATTATCTGGTTTATTCCTGACCTGCGTATTGAAAGAGTTTTGACGGGTCGTGAAAAAGGCTGATACCATGCTGCGGCAGAGGAGGCGGAATATTTACTTCTAAATTTTTTTTATGAATGATGTTAAACTAAAGCTGGATGAAAAAGGACATGGGCATTTTTATATTTCAGATGGAGAAGAGCAGGTGGCGGAAATGGTAGTGAGCGTTGCTCATGGTATGCTTACCGTGTATCATACCGAAGTGCTGCCAAAAGGGGAAGGCAAGGGATTAGCAAAGCAATTACTGGCTGCCATGGTAGATCATGCCCGTAAAAATCAATTGAAGGTAATTCCGCTATGCCCCTATGTGCATGCGCAGTTTAAACGACACCACGATGAGTATGCGGATGTATGGTATAAGTCTGATCAATAAAAATAACGCTGTTGAACAACGGAAAGATCATCGCTTCTGCGGAAGCGGAAAATAACGGAGAACGATACACTACGCCCGTACGGTCAGGTAAACATACCTGGCTGGCCGATGAGTTGGAAGCCCTCGGAGGAAAAAATGCAGGTCCCGCGCCGGGCGACTACCTGTGTATGGCCCTGGCATCCTGTAAAGCCATTACACTGCGTATGTATGTGCTGCGCAAGCAATGGAATATGGATGTGATTAATGTAAAAGTAAACCTGGTGAGGAGTAATGAACCACCGGCGGGACTGAATACATTTTATTGTGAGGTGAATGTAAGTGGTGATATGGACGAAGATCAAAAGAAAAGATTATTACAGATCGCCAAAGCCTGCCCGGTTAGCCGGCTGTTAGGCAAGCCTAATGAAGTGGTTACGGTTATCGTGTAAAAAGAAAATACTTTTTCAACCTGCGGGAAAGAGGGTGCATTTCGGCCTGCCGTGGGCGGTGTCTTCACCGCCCACATGAAGCAAAGCCGTGCAACAATTTGAACTTCTCTCACCGAAGGTAAATACACCCCAGGAAAGATGAGAGACCATCCGCTGAAAAAAATGACATTAAATTTACATCCGGCTGTTGAATGAATGGTATAACAGCATGCATAAAACAAATTACAGCACGTGAAACTTATAATAAAAAATATGGTTTGTCCCCGATGCATTAGCTCGGTGGAGCAAATTTTAAAAGACAATAAATTGCAGGCTCAATATATTCGTTTGGGAGAAGTGGAATTAACCAAAGACCCGGGGAAAAAGAAACTGGAGCAATTTTCAGCGGCGCTTAACAGGAACGGTTTTGAATTATTGGACGACCAGAAAATGCAGTTGATCGAAAAAATAAAAAACCTGCTTATCGGCAAAGTACAGCATGGAAATATAGAAGATCATTTTAGTGTAAGCAAATACCTGGGTGAAAAGATATTCAGAGACTATTCGTCTCTCAGCAAATTATTTTCAGAAGTAGAAGGTATCACCATCGAGCAATTCTTCATTTTGCAAAAACTGGAAAAAGTAAAGGAATGGCTCATGTACAATGAGCTGTCTTTAAGCCAGATTGCCTTTAACCTGGGTTACAGCAGTACACAGCATTTGAGCAACCAGTTTAAAAAATTAACAGGAATGACACCCACACAATTCAAACAATTAGGAGCATCGCACCGCAAAGCTATTGATGCCATTCACAAATGATCCGTTCTGCAATTAGATGTACATTTTATCCATAACAATGTAACAGTGGCTATAGTATAGTTTCGAACTTTGTATCATTAAACTTGCAACAAGATGAATACAAAGAACCATACGTATAGTTTGCCTTTAACAGGAGTGGAAAGTGAACATTGCGCATTGATTGTTGATAAGGGCTTAAGCAAGATAGCAGGTATTACCACGCATAAAGTGGAATTAAACAACAAAAGAGCGGTTATTGATACCGGCGATGCAGTGGAAATATTGCCACAGGCGGTTAAGGCCATCCGCAACCTGGGCTATGGAGTAGACACCATAAAACAATCCTTCCCGGTGCTTAATATGAGCTGCGCTTCCTGTGCTGCAAGTTCCGAAAGTATTTTGCAAAGTCAGCCCGGCGTTGTAACGGTGTCGGTTAATTATGCCAATGGAAACGCGCTGGTGGAATATCTTCCAACGGTTACCGGCCCTGCCCGGTTTAAAACAGCACTACAGGGCATAGGGTACGACCTGGTGATTGATGAAAGTGAAGATGCGAAAGATGCGCTTGAAGCGCTGCAGCAAAAGCAATACAAAGCGCTCAAGGCGAAAACCATTGCTGCTGCAGCGCTTTCCGTACCTGTTGTAATAATCGGCATGTTCTTTATGGCTATGCCTTACGCCAACTATATCATGTGGGTATTGAGCACACCGGTTATTTTTATTTTTGGAAAACAATTCTTCGTGGGCGCCTGGAAGCAAATGACGCACCGCTCGGCTAATATGGACACCCTGGTAGCATTAAGCACAGGGGTAGCGTATTTATTCAGTACTTTTAATACTTTATTCCCGGCTTACTGGCATAGCAAAGGCTTGCATGCGCATGTGTATTTTGAAGCCGCAGCAGTAATCATTGCGTTTATATTACTGGGAAAATTACTGGAAGAAAAAGCGAAGGGAAACACTTCCTCCGCCATCAAAAGGCTGATGGGCTTACAGCCTAAAACGGTTACTGTAATCCATGAAGATGGTAGCCAGGCGGAAATGCCCGTTGCCGGCGTAACAGTAGGTACAGTCTTACTGGTGAAGCCGGGAGAAAGAATACCGCTGGATGGAACAGTTAGCGCCGGGAATTCTTTTGTAGATGAAAGCATGATCAGCGGCGAGCCTGTACCGGTTGAGAAAATAAAGGGTGAACAAGTGTTTGCAGGAACCATTAATCAAAAAGGAAGTTTTCAGTTTATTGCCGGCAAAGTAGGCGGCGATACGGTGCTGGCACATATTATTAAAATGGTACAGGAAGCCCAGGGCAGCAAGGCGCCTGTACAAAAATTAGTAGATAAGATCGCCGGTATTTTTGTTCCTGTAGTAATAGGCATTGCATTGCTTAGCTTGGTATTATGGATTATTGCAGGGGGCAACAATGGGTTTACCCACGGATTACTGGCAATGATTACCGTATTGGTTATCGCTTGTCCGTGTGCGTTAGGACTGGCCACGCCAACCGCCATTATGGTGGGTGTGGGTAAGGGTGCCGAAAATGGTATACTTATCAAAGACGCCGAAAGCCTGGAGCTGGCAAAAAAAACAGACGTTGTTATTCTCGACAAAACCGGAACCGTAACCGAGGGAAAACCTGCCGTTACCGGTATCATTTGGCTGAATAACGATGCAAAGGAACTTCCGGTTCTTTTATCTGTTGAAAAACAATCGGAACACCCGCTGGCAGAAGCGGTAGTGAAACATTTTAATGCCGTGCGTGATGTACCTGTGCAGCATTTTGAAAGTTTAACGGGATTTGGCGCAAAAGCGCAGGTAAATGATCAAACCTGGTATGTGGGCAACCTGCCATTATTGCAAAAAAACAATATAACGGTTCCGGATCAGTTACGGCATGCGGCTGCAAAATGGCTGGCAGAAGCTAAAACGGTGATCTACTTTGCCAATGAAAAACAGGCGCTGGCGGCGGTGGCCATTGCCGACACCATAAAACCCTCTTCCACGGAAGCTGTAAAGCAGTTGCAGGATGCCGGCATAACCGTGTATATGCTTACAGGCGATAATGCCGCTACGGCAAAAGCTATTGCCGGCCAGGTGGGAATAAAGCATTTTAAAGCGGAAGTATTACCGGCGCAAAAGGCGGAGTTTGTAAAAGCCCTGCAACAGCAGGGTAAAACAGTGGCCATGGTAGGCGATGGTATTAACGACAGCAACGCGCTGGCGCAGGCAGATGTAAGTATAGCTATGGGCAAAGGCAGCGATATTGCAATGGATGTGGCTAAAATGACCATCATTTCATCCGATCTTTCTAAAATTCCCAAAGCCATTCAATTATCAAAACGCACGGTTGCCACCATTAAACAAAATCTGTTCTGGGCGTTTATTTATAATCTTATTGGTATTCCTGTAGCTGCCGGTATCCTTTATCCCTTTAACGGCTTTCTGTTAAACCCAATGATTGCAGGAGCGGCAATGGCTTTAAGTTCCGTAAGCGTGGTAACGAACAGCTTAAGATTAAAGTGGTTGAAATTGTGAACCGGTTGGTATTATGCATCTAATGAAGTATAACAGATTACAAAAGGAATATATGCAGCACGCATTGCCATAAACAGGTAATTTAATTATAAAACAAAAAATCATGAAAACAATACAACTCAAAACAAATATCCATTGCAGCGGATGTGTAGAAAAAGTAACACCTTCACTGAATGAAACTTTTGGTGAAGCCAACTGGAAGGTGGATACTGCAGATCCTAAAAAAATATTAACGGTTACTGCAGGCAATGCAGATGAAAAGGATGTGATAGCAGCAGTGGAAAAAGCGGGCTATAAGGCCGAAAAGCTGAACTGAACAGTCATTTAAATATATAAACGATGAAAAAAAACACATTTAAACAAACAGTACCTCCTGTTAACCTGCTTTTACAATTATTTATTGCTATTGGTTTAGTAATTTTATTTGCCGCATGTAAACAGGGAGGCTCTGTTGCGGTAATAGATAAAACGTACGAAGGTGATAACCTGGAAAGGGTTACCCAGGAAATGGTTGCTCCCCCGCTTTTGCCAAAGCACGACCAGGCGGCTATTGGTGGTCCGAAGATCATTGCGGTAACTTTAACCATAGCCGAAAAGAAAATAGCAGTAGCCCCCGGCGATTCTGTTTGGGCAATGACGTTTAATGGTTCAGTACCCGGGCCAATGATTGTTGTACATCAGGATGATTTTGTAGAGCTAACGCTTAAAAACCCCGCCACTAATACCCAGATTCATAATATAGATTTTCACGCGGCAACAGGTGAGATGGGCGGAGGCGATATATCTATGGTTAACCCCGGGCAGGAAGTGAAATTCAGGTTCAGGGCTACCAGGGCGGGAGTATTTGTATACCATTGCGCACCGGGAGGAATGATGGTACCTATGCACGTTGTTTCAGGCATGAATGGCGCCATAATGGTGCTGCCACGCGAAGGACTAAAAGATGAGAAAGGCAACGCCGTTACTTACGATAAGGCCTTTTATATTGCGGAGCAGGATTTTTATTTACCCAAAGACGCCGATGGGAAATTTAAAAATATTGCCACGCCCCAGCAGAGCATGCAGGAAATGGAAGCGGCTATCAAAACCCTTACTCCTACACATATTGTTTTTAATGGAAAAAAAGGGGCATTAACAGGAAAAAACGCGCTTACTGCCAAAGTGGGAGAAAAGGTTTTATTTATTACTTCGCAGGCCAACCGCGATACCCGTATCCACCTGATTGGCGGTCATGCTGACCTGTATTGGCCGGGAGGAAAATTTAATAATCAGCCCTATACCGATCTCGAAACCTGGGCTGTACCCGGTGGTTCTGCTGCAGCCGCCTTATATAAGTTCCGTGAACCGGGTACTTACGCATATTTAAATCATAACCTGATAGAAGCTTTTGCTTTTGGGGCTGTTGCCCAGATAAAAATAGAAGGGGAATGGGATAACAGCCTCATGAAGCAGGTTGAAAAACCGGGTCCCATTAAATAATTTTATACGGGAGGGTAATATGTAGTCTTGGTTTCAAAATGGCATTTGTAACTTTATAATATAAAGAAAGAACGGCAACGGCATGGTGATTTGCATTCATTTTAAAAAAACAGGTTATGCAGCATGAAAATATCATTGCTTTATTAGGCGATAAAGCCGCCTATTTTTTAGATCATACCTGCACCGCTATTGATAAAAAAACGATCCACCTTCCTTCGGCTGATCACGTATCGGAAATTTGGGCGAACAGCAACCGCAGTAACCAGGTATTGCGCAGCCTGCAGGTTTTATTGGATCATGGCCGTTTGGGTGGAACAGGCTATTGCAGTATTTTCCCGGTAGATCAGGGTATTGAGCATAGTGCGGGTTCCGCGTTTGCGCCTAACCCGCTTTATTTTGATCCTGAAAACATTATTAAGCTGGCTATAGAAGGCGGCTGTAATGCTGTTGCTTCTACTTTTGGTGTGTTGGGAATCATGAGCCGCAGGTATGCGCATAAGATTCCTTTTGTTGTAAAGATCAATCACAATGAATTTTTAAGCTTTCCTAACCGATACGATCAAACGCTGTTTGGAACCGTTAGAAGTGCATGGAATATGGGCGCTGTTGCCGTTGGCGCTACTATTTACTGGGGAAGCGCCGAAAGCGCCCGCCAGCTTAAAGAGGTAGCAGAAGCTTTTGAAATGGCACATGAACTGGGAATGGCTACCATTTTATGGTGCTATACCCGCAACAATGCTTTTAAAGTGGGTGGTACAGATTATCATACTTCGGCCGATCTTACAGGGCAAGCCAATCACCTGGGCGTTACCATACAGGCAGATATCATAAAACAAAAATTACCCACCAACAACGGCGGCTACCTGGCAACAAAGCATGGCAAAACCAGCCCGCTGATATACGACAAACTAACTTCAGATCATCCTGTTGATTTAACCCGTTACCAGGTATTGAATTGCTATAGCGGGAGGGTAGGTTTAATTAACAGTGGCGGTGAAAGCAAAGGAGAAAGCGATCTGCAGGAAGCTGTAGTTACCGCGATAATTAACAAACGCGCCGGGGGTATGGGGTTAATCCTGGGACGAAAAGCATTCCAGCGGCCTTTCAGTGAAGGCGTTGAGATGCTGCAGATCATACAGGATGTGTATTTAGATAAGGATATCACTATTGCTTAACGTGTTATTATAAAAGCTGCCGGATATGGACAAATATCATATGCGGCTAAGCCGGGGTTTTTTACTTTTGCAGTTACAGAAGAAGCAAATGCTTGCCATAGCGCTGATTATGCTGTATGGGGCTTCCAGTTCGGGGGTTACCTTTCAGTTGTATTAGTGTTGGCCGGCTATTCACCCTGTTTGTAAGAGAGGCCATGCTGCGCGTTGATTTTCAGGAACGAGTTCACCAACCAGGCAGTAGCCGGTATAGAAGATATGCGCCAGTTGAAGTTTTATAATTTAGCAGGAAAATCGTATTCCAATAGTTTTCAATTATGCAGCCATTCGGCGCTTATTTTAACGCTTCCGTGATATGGGAACCAGTTAGCGGAGGCCTGGTTTACACGGGGTTCAGGTACCGCATCAAATAATAAAAATTACAAAACGCTTTATGAACAAATCATCTGCTATCCTTGTTGCTGTTTTATTTGCCGTGCTGTATTGTGCATGCGGGGGCAATGCCTCCGGCCCGTCTGTGCCGGATAGTGAGCCTCCGGTGCGGGCAGAGGGCTTTCAGCAGCCTGAAGCCGGAGTTGTGCCGGCTCAAAGCCCTGCGTTAACAGGGCGGGTTAGCTTTGTACTGGCTGCAAAGGCGGTTACTCCCGGTGTTGTACACATTAAAACATCCTATAATAGCGCTTCGGGATCAGGCAATCCGCTCGAGCAGTTATTTGGGGGTTCCGCACCACGCAGTCAGCCTATGGGATCAGGTTCGGGCGTTACCATTGGTTCCGATGGGTATATTGCTACTAATAACCATGTTATTGAGGATGCGGAAACGATAACGGTAATATTTCCGGACAGGCAGGAGTTTGTTGCGGAACTGGTAGGGCGTGATGCCAATACCGACCTGGCCTTGCTTAAGGTAAAAGCCGCGGATTTGCCGGTAGTAAAATTTGGGAACTCTGATAATGTGGAAGTAGGAGAGGGTGTTTTGGCAGTGGGTTATCCTTATTCATTGAACACTACTGTAACAGCCGGCATTGTTAGCGCCAAGGGAAGAAGCATTGGCATTATTAACCAGCCGGGTAGTGAAGGCTACCGCCAGGGTGCTGCTCAAACCAATTCGGCTATTGAATCTTTTATACAAACAGATGCTGCCATCAACCCCGGTAATAGTGGCGGTGCATTGGTGAATATTAATGGCGAGCTTATCGGTATTAATACGGCTATTGCCTCCCTAACCGGTAGTTATGCGGGTTACGCCTTTGCTATTCCGGTTAACCTGGCTAAAAAAGTATTGGAAGATTTAAAAGAATTCGGCATGGTAAAACGGGGTATCCTCGGCGTTGCGTTTCCTGCCCCATCGGCCGAAGACCAGTATTTCAAACAGTTGGGCATTAATCCCGGATCGGTAAAAGGCGTATTCATTACCGACATACAAAAGGGCAGCGCGGCGGCTTCCGCTGGATTAAAAGAAGGCGATATTATTCAAAGTATAGATGGTGTACAATTATTTTCGTCAACGGAATTTTCAGAAAGAGTAGCGAGGCGCCGGCCGGGCGATCAAATTACACTGATCTATTTACGTGACGGAAAAACACACAGTACATCCGCTACATTAAAAGGTGAAGAAGAATCAAAATCCTTAACCGATTCGGGATCACTTAAAGAAATATATAATAAGCTGGGCGCAACTTTTGCACCGCTTACTCCTGCTGTTAAGCAGCGCTTTAATATTAATTCCGGGGTAGTGGTAACGGAAGTGCGTGATGGCGGCTTTTTTGACCGCCTGGGAATACCGCCGGGCATTATCATCACTTATATTAATGGCAGAACCGTTAATAATCCTAAAGACATAGACGAGGCCCTGGTGAAGTCGGGGAATAAAACAGTACAAATACTCGGCCTTGCACCCGATGGTTCAAGAGTAGCTTTTAATTTCTCTCTCGGAACCTGATGCAGATGCCCGGAAGAGGGGATACGCATTATGCGGAAATGAATTCAACAACTATTAAATGCGATGGCTGTATAGATAGAGCTTATAGGAGTTCATGTATTGATTTACATAATTTTTTTTCTGATCGCAAAGGAATAGTCAAATTTATAAAACTATTTAAACGGATTGAAGGAATAACTTTAAAAGAATACCGTAACAGGTAGACCCCTGTTTTCTGTTTCACTCAAAAAAGTATATGAACTGGCTGCTCATTTTTGAAATCGCTTATCTCATCATCCTGGTATTGGTTTGCCTGCGTATTATTTACGACACCCGCAGCACAACTAAAACCTTAGCCTACCTGCTGCTGGCAATTTTCGTTCCGTTTGCGGGCATGCTCTTCTATTTTTCTTTCGGCATTAACTACCGGAAAAGAAAAATGTACAGTAAAAAACTAATTGCTGATGACAGTATATCGGCAAAATTAAAAGAGAACATATACCGGTATTCAAAATATATGTTTGATGAAAGCAGCGCCGATGTGCAAAGCAGCAGGGAATTGGCCGTTATGCTGGTTAAAGACAATATGAGTCCGCTTACAGGCCATAATGAAGTAAAGTTGCTGGTGAACGGGGAGCGCAAGTTTCCTGAAGTTTTGCAGGCTATACAGAATGCCAGGCATCATATTCATATGGAGTATTATATTTATGAAGACGATGAAATAGGCGGCGCCATAGCCGATGCGTTGATCAAAAAAGCTAAAGAAGGGGTAACGGTTCGTTTTATTTATGATGATTTTGGAAGCCGGTCTATCCGGAAAAAAATAGTTCGCCGCCTGGGAGAAGGGGGGGTAAGCGCTTTCCCATTTTACAAGATCATTTTTATAGCATTTGCCAACCGGCTCAATTACCGCAACCACCGAAAAATTATTGTGATAGACGGAAGTACTGCTTTTGTGGGCGGCATTAATGTAAGCGACAGGTATATTAACCATGCGGCCGGCACCCGGGCACTGTTCTGGCGCGATACCCATTTGCGTATTGACGGCCCCGGTGTGCTGTACCTGCAGTATCTTTTTTTGTGCGACTGGAATTTTTGCGCAAATGATAAGTTGCAGCCCGATGCCTTTTTTTTCCCGCAGTCATCTACCCTGGCTGTTAAAGGAAATAAGGTGGTGCAGATAGCGGCGAGCGGCCCGGATTCTGATATGCCCACCATTTTATTTTCCTTATTGCAGGCCATTAACCTGGCAAAAGAAGAAATACTGATCACTACGCCTTATTTCATTCCGGGTGAAAGTTTAATAGATGCATTAATGGTGTCTGCGCTGGGAGGTATTGCTGTAAAATTACTCGTGCCCGGACTTTCGGATTCCAAGCTTGTTAATGCAGCGGCCCGCTCTTACTATGGTGACCTGCTGAAAGCAGGTGTTGAAATTTATTTATATAACAAAGGATTTGTTCATGCTAAAACAATGGTTACCGATAGAAAGATCGCTATAGTAGGAACGGCAAATATGGACTACAGGAGCTTCGATCTGAATTTTGAAGTGAATGCCATAGTGTATGACCGGGATACTGCCGGAGAACTGGCTGAGGTTTTTTATAAAGACATTGCGGAGGCGGAAAAAATTAATATGGCTGAATGGATCAATCGTCCTGCCTGGAAAAAATTACCGGAAAAAATAGCGAGACTGGTATCGCCGTTGTTATAAAATTAATTAAGGGCTTTTTTCGCCTTCCTGTCCCGCGCCGCCCCCTGCCGGAAATATTCATCCGCAGAAAAAACACCGCTTCCTTTTATGGCAAATACAATAAGCAGGAGCAGTGTAATGACGGACAGGAAGAACTCAAATTTATTTTCACCAATACTTTGAATATTCACAAAGAATACCGCTACAATAAGAATGGGAATTTGAACCACCGCGGCTATTTTTGTGAAAAGCCCTATGCATATAAAAAAACCGCATAATAATCCAAGATAGGTTATGATGAGGGCGAGGATTTCCGCATTACCCGAAAAAACACCAATACCTGTATGCTCAATAAGTGTTTGGGCAGCGGCCGTATCGCGGATAAAATTGATAGACTTCCAGAATAAGATCAAACCCAATGCAATTCTCAAAATAGTAAGCATGCTGGGTTGCCTGCTGCTGCGTTTTACCGTATTAATCGTTTCACTCATAACCCCAAAACTTTAATGAATTGTAAATGCGGTATCATTTTATTTTTTGTTAATGATACATGAAACCGGTCTTTACTCAAAAAAGAATAGGTATCTAAAGTTACATCTTTAAACGACAGGAATATCAAAAATGATAAACGTTTTGCCTGTTACCTGTGAAGCAATCTTCTCTTGTTAAGATATTTTATCAGTTCAAGGCATAATACGCAGGCAAGTGTAACGAAAAGAATACTGCTCATCACATTCCATGCTAAAGCTTTTGTTTTGAAGACAGGATGCAAAAAAGGAACATACACAATCAGTAGTTGCAAAGCAATGGTAAGTATAATGGCTCCCCACATGTTGCGGTTGGCAAATATGCCGCCGGTGAACATGGAATGATATACAGATCGCACAGATAGTGCATTGGCTAATTGAACGAAGCATAAGGTGGTAAATACAGCGGTTTGCTGTGTTCGCGCATCATAGCCCTGTTTTGCCACCCACCACTGAACAAAGATGGCGGCTATGGCCAATATGGCTCCTGTAAATAATATCCTTGGTATCAGGCCCCCGGCAAACAAGTTTTCTTTGGGCGGGCGTGGGGGGCGATTCATAATGTCTTTTTCCGCGGGCTCTGCAACAAGGGCCAAACCGGGTAAGCCGTCTGTTACCAGGTTAATCCAAAGAATATGAATGGGAAGCAAAGGGATGGCGAAACCCAGGATGGGAGCGAAAAAAATGGTTAACATTTCACCCAGGTTGCAGGAAAGCACATACACAATAAATTTTTTAATGTTCTCATAGATGCTTCTGCCTTCCCGCACGGCTTTAACAATAGTACTGAAATTATCATCCAGCAAAATCATATCCGCAGCCGCTTTCGATACGTCTGTGCCTGTTATACCCATAGCCACGCCAATATCTGCCTGTTTCAGCGATGGCGCATCATTCACTCCATCGCCTGTCATGGCCACAAATTCACCGTTAGTTTGTAATGCTTTTACAATCTTTAGTTTTTGTTCAGGCGATACCCGTGCATATACGGCTATGTTTTTTATTTCTTTGCTGAGTTGTTCTGCTGTCAGCTTTTCTAATTCAGCACCGGTTTTTATACCTTCATTTCCTTTTCCGGTTAATTGCAGGCGTTCCGCTATAGCATGGGCTGTGAGGGGCTGATCGCCTGTTATCATTACCGATTTAATGCCCGCGGTTTTACATTGTTTGATGGCTTCAATTACTTCTTCTCTCGGCGGGTCTATCATTGCCGCCATACCCAGGAAATTGAGGTTCGATTCAATATCGGTTTGTATGCCGGATGGTTTTTGATCAAAAATCTTATATGCGAAAAATAGAACCCTTAAACCTTCCGCGGCCCATTCGCGGTTGGTATTGAGCCGTTGCGGAATTTGAGTTTTATATTGTGCAGATAGTGCTTCCGTTACTTTTACAGGAGCGCCTTTTACAAACAGCACCCATTTAT
Source organism: Agriterribacter sp. (assembly GCF_035497235.1). Taxonomy (GTDB): domain Bacteria; phylum Bacteroidota; class Bacteroidia; order Chitinophagales; family Chitinophagaceae; genus Agriterribacter. The sequence goes on along the minus strand of NZ_DATJEB010000054.1, from coordinate 90,939 downwards.
TTTGGTGCTGATGCAACGTGCTCATGCGCATTCTTACAGAGTCGAAAGGCAATTTTTCCAGCAGCGGAAATGCCGCATCCGCTTCCGCTTTGGAATAACCTTTTCCCAAAGCATATTTCACCAGGGCCGTTTCTGTTGAATCGCCCAGTAAGTCTCCTTCCTGCGAAAACCTTACTTCATTATTTAATATCATGGCATAATTCAGCCAGTCTTCTTTACCGGGTACAGCCTGCAGCTTTTCTACCGTCATTATATTTTGGGTAAGGGTTCCTGTTTTATCGCTGCAGATATAAGTAACGGAACCGAGAGTTTCTACGGCGGGCAGTTTCCGCATCAGGGCCTTCTGTTTCACCATTCTGCGGGCGCCCTGGGCTAACGCTATAGTTATTACGGCAGGGAGGGCCTCCGGCAGTGCGGCAACGGCCAGTGATAAAGCAGTAAGAAACATCTGGAAAGGAGGTTCTCCGCGCCACCAGCCAAAACCAAAAACCGTTAAGCAAATAATAACAACAATAACGGCTAATTGCTTACTAAATACCGTCAGTCTTTTTTGAAGCGGGGTTTTCTGAAATTCCACTTCCATCAGCCCGGCTATTTTACCCATTTCAGTATGCATTCCCGTAGTGGTTACTACCGCTTTTGCAGAACCGTTGCTAACAATGGTTCCTTTAAAAATCATATTTTGCTGATCGGCTGGAACTAAGCCGGATGCTTTAAGTGAGGTGGTATTTTTTTCAACAGAATGGCTTTCCCCGGTTAGGGATGCTTCATCTGTTTTTAAGGAACTCACTTCTATTAACCGGGCATCTGCAGGCACAATATCGCCTGCTTCTACTAAAATGATATCGCCCGGTACCAATTGATCCGCTTCTATTTTGGAAGGATTATTATCTCTGAGTACCAGGGCATGCTGCGCCAGCATTTTTTGCAGCATCCGCACAGACTGTTCCGCATTGTATTCCTGCGAATAGCCCATCCACGCATTACCGGCAATAATGGCGAGAATAACAAAGGCATCAGTGTGTTCTCCAACAACAAATGAAATAGCAGCGGCAATGATCAGTATAATGATCATAATATTCGTAAACTGTGCAATGAGTATAGACAACCTGCTTTTCTGCTTCGCTTCCTGTAAGATATTAAGCCCAAATTCCTTTTGCAGCGCCGGTACCACCTCTTTTTTTAATCCGGAAATATCCGTTTTAAACTGGCTTATTACTTCTTCTTTGCTTAGCTCATACAATGCCGGCATAACTGTTGGTTTGTGCTTTAAAGGTAGCTAATATTGGATGCAGGTACCAGGTGTGAGGTGTGAGGCACCAGCTATGAGCCATCAGTCAGCCGTTGGCAATCGCTAAAGTATATTAATGGCGGGCCATTCACAATTAACATATTGACCATTTACTTCTCACCACATGTAACCACTATTAATATCAGGAATCATTTTTTTCTTTATCCTTAAAAACCGGCAGGTTCCAGTGGTAACGAAGCGCTAAAAAGCGCAGGCTGAAACATAGTGCAATGGCTGTCAGGGATATTGCTCCATCCGGCCATTTAAAATAGGATCCCACCACTACAACTATGGCGCCCATAAGCGCGGCGGAAGCGTATATCTCTTTTCGGAATATAACAGGAATACGGTTAAGCAGCACATCGCGCAGCACGCCGCCACCCACTGCCGTCATCATGCCCAGCAGAATGGCCACTTCCGCATTATGGCCATATAAAAGTGCTTTGTGTGCACCCGAAACGGCAAATAAAGATAAGCCCAGTGCATCGAACAGTAATACAGGCTGGTACATTCGTTCCACCAATGCATGCAATCCCATGGTCATTAATGCGGCCAACATGGCGGTTACTAAATAGCGCCAGTCAGATAATCCAACCGGTGGAATAGCGCCGATACAGAGGTCGCGGATTATTCCGCCGCCACAAGCTACGGTAAAGGCTACAGCAAAAATGCCAAACATATCTAACCCTTTTTGTTTTGCCGCAACGGCGCCGCTGATCGCAAAGGCGAAAGTACCTGCCAGGTCGAGCAAATTGTATAGTGTTTGGAGTTCAGGCATGAGGGGATTAGAGATTTAAAATTTGAGATTTATCCGTCACGGCAGACAGGTTTAAAACTTGAGATGGAAATACGGTTTGTAGTTTATCGTTTGTGGTTTATTGTTGCATTTCGTTCAGATTCCGTCCTGCTCGTGCAGGATTCTACTTCGGATTTTGAATTTTATTTATTCGGGCTTTATGATTTATTTGGTTCTTGTTATTTGATTCCTGGTGCTTTGTATTCCATCCGGATTTCGGGCTTCAATATTCGGGCTTCATCTTACACTACCATTAAATTCCTGCATACCATAAAACTAAAAATGGTTTTGGTTTTATTATTGATCTTCACGCCCATTGATTTATCAAATTCCTGTATTTCTTTTATTTCAATGGCGGAGCCTAAGGTAAGTCCTAAGGAGTCGAGGAGTTGCAAAAAAGAGGCGTCATGATTGGCAACACCCGCTAATTTGTAAGTGGTGTTAAGGTGTCCCTCCGATAGTGGAAAGGATTGATATACCGGCAGCTTGCCATTGACATCGGGGATAGGTTCGCCGTGCGGATCAAATTGCGGATGGCCAAGCATTTCGTCAATGCGGTCAAAAAACCTGTCGGACTGGATATGTTCAATCTGTTCGGCAATATCGTGTACTTCTTCCCAGCCAAGACTCATTACTTCCGACAGGAAAAGTTCTGTTAAACGGTGCTTGCGTAAAATATACAAAGCCTGCTTCCTCCCTTTTTCCGTGAGTTCTATGGCCTTGTATTTTTCATACCTGATAAATTTTTTTTCGGCCAGTTTCTTTACCATGCTGTTTACCGTAGGCATTTTAATGTTCAGGCTTTCCGCAATGTTTTTAACCGAAATTTCCTGGTTTTCCTGAGCCAGCCGGTAAAGTGTTTTCAGGTAATTTTCTTCTGTAAGTGAAACCATACGGCAAAGATAAAAGATTCTCTTCTTTACCTGAACCGTAAGCAGAAATAACAGTAGGGCGGCGGTATTACGCTGTGAACCTGCGGTGGATATTACTGCTCAGACAGGCAATACTGAAATAAATGCATAAAATAATTTTGTTAGTCTAATCTAACTTACTATTTTTACCAAAGTAATTAATAGGTTCATATGAAGTGTATTTTTCCGCTTTTAGTTTTTTTTCTTTATTCCACCCCGCTTTTTGCCCAGCAGGAGGTGATAGTAAAAGGCAGGGTAATGGCGTCCGGCAAACCGGTAGGCGGGGCAACGGTGCGTGTGCTGCAAAGCCTCGTGGCTACGGTTACTGATTCAGCAGGCTATTTCAATATGGCCGGTATTCAAAAAGAAACCGTTACTATACAGGTATCTGTTATTGGTTTTGCAACCGTTAAACGGGAGGTTATCCTGCAAAACGCTGCAGATGATCTTCTTAATATTGAATTACAGCCTGTTGCAGCCGACCTGTCGGAAATTGTAGTTACAGGTACCATGAAAGAAGTAAGCCGTATGCAAAGCCCCGTACCGGTAGAAGTGATCACGCCCAAACTCTTTCAAAAAAATCCAACGCCCAGCCTCTTTGAAGCCATTGGTATGGTAAACGGCGTAAAACCCCAGCTCAACTGTAATGTTTGTAATACAGGCGATATACATATTAATGGTATGGAAGGCCCTTATACCATGATCCTGATTGACGGCATGCCTATTGTGAGCGCTTTATCAACGGTGTATGGCTTAAATGGCATTCCCAACAGCATTGTAGAGCGCATTGAAGTAGTAAAAGGGCCGGGCTCTTCTTTATATGGTTCCGAAGCCATGGGCGGCATCATTAACGTAATTACCAAAAACCCGCTTAAAGCGCCTGTTATCAGTGCCGATATATTTGCTACGTCCTGGCGCGAATACAGCGCTGATGCTTCAGCGAAATTTAAAATGGGAAAAGCTACCGGGTTGCTGGGGGTCAATTATTTTAACTACCAGCATCCGGTAGATAAAAATGAAGACGGCTTTACAGACCTTACCCTGCAGGATCGTATTTCGGTTTTTAATAAATGGAATATAGAAAGAAAAGATAACCGTTTGGCAAGCCTCGCTTTGCGGCATGTTTCGGAAAACCGGTGGGGTGGACAAATGGAGTGGAACAAAACCTGGCGGGGCAGCGATAGCATTTATGGTGAAAGCATATACACGAAACGGTGGGAAGCTATAGGCATGTACCAGTTGCCCGTAAAAGAAAGAATACTAACGCAGTTCTCTTACAACCTGCACCAGCAGGATTCATGGTACGGTGTTACGCCCTACTTAGCCGAACAGCAGGTGCTGTTTGCGCAAATGTACTGGGACAAGCAGTGGGGGAGCAGGCACAACTTTTTATTGGGCGGCTCTTACCGCTACACTTTTTATGATGATAATACGCCTGCTACCGCTTCGGCCGATGGGGTAAAGAACGCTGTTGCGCGTACACCGCTGCCGGGTATTTTTGTACAGGATGAGTGGATGATAAATGAAAAAAGCACGCTGCTGGCAGGCTACCGGTACGATTACAATGAACATCACGGTAATGTGCACTCGCCGCGGATAGCGTATAAGCTGGCGCCTAACAGCCGCAATACCGTCAGGGCCAGCTTTGGTACGGGCTACAGGGTAGTTAACCTGTTTACGGAAGATCATGCGGCTTTAACCGGTGCAAGGGAAGTAGTGATTACCGAAGCACTTGAACCCGAAAGGTCTTACAATGGCAATCTCAACTATGTATTAAAGATTCCCATGCGGGATGCCTTTGCGGGATTTGATATTACAGGTTTTTACTCTTATTTTACCAACAAAATCGTAGGCGATTTTGACGCGGATCCGGGTAAGATCATTTATGACAACCTTAAAGGGCATGCCATATCGCGCGGTGTGGCGCTGAACGCGGATGTAAGCTTTATCTTTCCATTAAAAATATTAGCCGGTGTAACTTACATGAACGTGTATTCAATAGAAGACAGGTTGAATATGCCGCGTAAGAACATACAGCTTAATGCACCGGAATGGTCGGGGAATTTTGTTGTTACCTATGTTTTGCCTTACCGGCTTACGCTTGATTTTACAGGCAAATGGGAAGGCCCCATGCGCTTGCCCGTTGTACCCAATGATTACCGGCCGGAATATTCGCCCTGGTTTTGCATAGCTAACCTGCAGCTTTCCAAAAAAATTGGCAATGGACTGGAACTATACGGCGGTGTAAAAAATCTTTTTAATTTTTTGCCGGAGAATCCCATCATGCGGCCGTTTGATCCGTTTAATAAATACGTAAACGATCCGGTAACTAACCCTCATGGGTATACGTTCGATCCATCTTATAATTATGCGCCGTTACAGGGCATAAGAAGCTTTTTGGGGATGCGGTATAATTTGTTTAAGTAGGTGTGAGGTTTCAGGTTACAGGTTTCATGGACAGACTCTCACTTCTTACTTGACTTCTCACCTTCACTTATGGTTGCAATTGGCTTCGGACGTTGCATTTCAGTCTCCGGATTTTGTATTCACCGGTATAGTAGAAGTATCTTTTGGCGGATTGCGGCCAATAAAAGGATATTGCTCCAGCGTCATAATCTGCCCGCTTATGGGGCCGCACTCATCGGCTAACCAGTATACAGCGGCAGCGGCTATTTCCGCCGGCCAAATAATGCGTCCTGCGGGTGCGTACACATTGGGCAGGTCTTTATACCAGTCGTCTGCCAGCCCGTGCTTACGTTTACGGATAGCCTCATTTTCGGTAAGCACCCATCCTGGATTGATCTGGTTCACTCTTACCCCGTCTTCCCTGAAAAGTGTATCGCCTAAATTTTGGGTAAGGGTCATCAATGCCCCTTTGGAGATACTGTAGGCCATTAAATTGGGCTCACCGCTAAACGCATTCACCGATCCAATATTAAGCACACAGCCGCTTTGTTTGCGAAGATGCGGCAGTGCGGCTTTTATTAACGCAAAAGGAGCAATGGTATTAACTTCTAATATTCTCCTCAGGAAATCAAGATCAGTAGTATGTATATTGGAAGAGGCCACAACAGCCGCATTATTTACTACGGCATCTAATTGCCCATATGTATTAACAGCTATATCTACCAGCCGTTGCGGAGCGCCTTCATTGCTGATATCTTCTATAAGCAGCACCGCTTTATCTTTTCCCAGTTCAGCCACAACGGCTTCACCCCATTCTTTCTCTAGCCCATGAATTACCACACGGGCGCCTTCCGCCACGCAGCGCTGCGCAATGGCTTTTCCAATACCCGTGCAACTGCCGGTAATGATGATGACTTTGTTTTGTAAACGCATCTTAATAATTTGAAATTTCAAATTTGAGATTTGAAAGGGATCATACGGGTTTCAACACGCTCTTTACTACCTCTCCTTTATGCATTTTTTCAAATGCCTCGTGCCATTCGGTTACGGGCCATACGCCGCCGATAATGGGTTTTACATTCAACTGGCCGCTTGCCAGCAGGGCGATCACTCTTTCCCATACCGGCCAGTTATGACTGAAGCTGCCCTGCAGGGTTACATTTTTTTGCACCAGCGGATCAAGCGAAAAGCCTAAGGGTTGCGGCCCCCAGCCTACTTTAGCAATATGCCCCTTAGGACGCACCAACTGCATGGCCATTTTTAAAGTAATGCTTGCTCCTGCCGCATCTATAATACAGTCTGCACCCAATCCATCTCTTTGCGTTGCCCAGGGCATGGCATCGCCTATAATGGTTTCACAACCGTATTGCTTTGCAATATCCAAGCGGTGCTTATCGGCTTCCAAACCCACAATGGCTACCTCCGCGCCACAAAGCCGGGCCATTGCGGCACAAAGAATGCCAATGGTTCCGGGGCCCAGTACAATTACCCTGTCGCCGGGCTTCAGCCTGCTGTTTTCTACCACTGCGTTAAATGCCACGCAACAGGGCTCCGTTAAGCAGGCCTGTTCAAATGCCAACTGGTCGGGCACGCGGTGCAGGCAGCGGGCAGGTACACGTACATACCTGGTCATGGCACCATTTACGCCATAGCCAAACCCTTTGCGTGAGGGATCTAAATTATATAAACCGCTTTTGGTCATGGGACTGCTGGGGTCTATCACTGCCGCCGTTTCGCTTACCACGCGGTCGCCTTCTTTCCAGCCGGTAACCCTGCTGCCTAACGCCACAATATGACCGCCAAATTCATGTCCCAATACCACCGGGTAATTTACATGCCAGCTATGATCGGCCGTCCACTGGTGCAGATCGCTGCCGCAAACACCTACGTTTACTACTTCTAATAATACGTCTTCTTCGCCGATCTCCGGCTTATCTATTTCACGTATCTCAACCGATCCTTTTTCGGGTGCATAATTAACTACCGCTGCTGATTTCATATAATGATTTGATATTTATAATTTTAGATTTGATATTTCAAAACTGGTAATGTTGTTAATAGGTATCAGGTATCAGGTTTCAGGTTGAGCTTTTGGGCAAACCTTAAACGGCAAGCTACCAGCTGCTACGGATACCCTCTCAAATTTCAAATCTTAAATTTAAAATTTAAAATTGCTTTCCCCATACGCATGTATCTTTTCGCAGATCAAACGAAGGGAGGTTTCCAGGTCGCCGTCTGCGGTTTTAAATGCATCGGCATCAATAGTAAGCGGGGCACCCAGTACTACTAACGGTGCCCCATATGCGGGACACTGAATGGCCTGTTCAAGGCTTAGCCCGCCTACGGCCTGCACCGGAATGTTTACCGCCTGCACTACTTCCTTTAGCTGATCCAGCGGGCTGGGCATACGTTTACCCTGCGCCGCTATGCCGCGCCTTTCATCGTAACCAATATGATGAATAACATAATCGCAGCCAAGGTCTTCCAGCCATTTGGCGGCAGCCACCATATCGGGGCAGCCTAAGTTGTCACCCATTACTTTCGCGCCAAAATCTCTCCCGGCCTGCACCACGCATTTAATGGTTTCTTCATGCGCTCTTGCCATTACTACTACATGCGTGGCTCCGGCTTTAGCCATCATTTCGGCTTCAAGATAACCGCCGTCCATAGTTTTTAAATCGGCTACAATGGGGATGCCAGGGAAAGCCTCCCGTAATTTTTTTACACCATGCAAGCCTTCTGCAAGAATCAATGGCGTTCCCGCTTCCAACCAGTCTACACCCGCCCGCATGGCAAGGGCAGCGGTTTCAAGGGCTTCATCAATATTCGTAAGGTCTAAAGAAATTTGAACTATAGGTTTCATGCTATACTGTTTAATACAATCTTTTAATGTGCTTCCAAAAGTAGGCTTTTTCTAAAGAGTTTATTTTGATGAATATATACTCAACAACAGTTTTTGATTTTGCACACTGCTACAACACAGTTGTTTTACTGCAACCGCTCATCTGCAAAGGAGCCGTTCACGCCATTGCTTTTTCTGTTCTGAACATGCGGTAAGCCAGTATAGTGCTCCCCAGCATTAATACGGCGCCTAAAAGAAAAGGCGCTCCCGGAAAATACACCGGTGTGTCCTGTTTGGTAAAGTGGGCAAACAGGTTGGTCATAACCGGGGGGCCAATAATAGTGGTTACGCTCATAAGCGCAGTTAAAGCGCCCTGCAGTTCACCCTGTTCATTAGATGGCACGTGGTTGGAAATAACAGCCTGCAATGCCGGCCCGCAAATACCGCCAAGACAATACGGAACTAAAAAAATAAACATCATCCAGCCCTGCGATGCAAAAGCGAATAAGGCTAAGCCAAGGGTATAAAATGCCAGTCCCACGTAAATACTCTTTTCGTTGCCCAGCTTTGGATTAACAATACGAATCAATCCTCCCTGCACCAATCCTACCAGCAGTCCTACCACTCCAAGCGAAATGCCTACCATTCTTTCATCCCATTTAAATTTCTCCATATTAAAAAAAGCCCAGGTACTTTGCACGGAGTGCGCCGCTATATAAATCAGCATTAATGAAATGATCAGTCCGCTCACCGCGGGATATTTTCGCAAATGCATCAGCGATCCCATAGGATTAGCCCGCTTCCAGCTAAAGTTGCGGCGGTTGGCTTTACTGAGCGATTCGGGCAGCACAAAATAACCATACAACCAGTTCAGCAGCGATAAAACAGCAGCGGCAATAAAAGGAACGCGTGAGCCCATGCTACCCAGGAGTCCGCCTATTACCGGGCCAATAATAAAGCCCAGCCCGAATGCGGCGCCAATCATTCCAAAATTTTTAGCCCTGTCTGCCGGGGCGCTGATGTCGGCAATATAGGCAGACGCGGTGGTAAAGCTGGCGCCGGTAATGCCGGCGATAATTCTTCCCACAAACAGCCACCCGATAGTAGGTGCAAGGGCTATAAGTATATAATCCATCCCAAAACCCAAAAGGGAAAATAATAATACCGGCCGCCTTCCGTATTTATCGCTGAGGTTACCCAAAATAGGGGCGCATAAAAACTGCATGAAGGCAAAAGCAAAAGTGAGCCAGCCACCCCAGCGCGATGCGGCGCTCAGATCGCCATGGATGAGTTCTTCAATGAGGGTAGGCATTACCGGTATAATAATACCAAATCCAATAACATCGAGCAGCAGCGTAATGAATATAAATCCTAAGGCTGCTTTTTTAGAAAGAGGCATAAATTAATGTGAAAATGTGAAAATATGAAAATATGGAAATGTGAAAATAAAGCCGGATTAACAAATGATCAGGTTCTATCTCCCTGAAACTTGAAACCTGCACCCTGCAATTTGCAGCCCTCTCACCATTGTCCCAACTCCTGCACGCCGTGGGCGTATTTTGCTTCATGATCCAGCAGCCATTTTTTCCGCCACAGATCACCGCCATAGCCAACCAGGCTACCATTAGTGCCAATAACCCGATGGCAGGGTACTACAATACACAATTGATTTTTACCATTGGTGGTTCCCACTGCACGAATGGCTTTTACATTACCGGTTCTTTTGGATAATTCAAGGTAGGAAATGGTTTTTCCAAAAGGTATATCCGGCAAAGCATTCCATATTTTTTGCTGAAAAGAAGTTCCCTCCTGGCTGAAAGGGAAATCAAATATGCGGCGCTTTCCTGCAAAATATTCATCCAACTGTGTAGTGCAGGTATGTACTATACCGCTACCTGCATTGTTCTTTATTTCATCGGCACTTAGCTTCGGCCCTTTCCACGCGTTTACAAACAGTATGGCATGGATTGCTTCAGCGGAGCTTTTAATTTCCAGCATACCAACAGGAGAAGTATAATATGTTACAGACAATCCGGTTGCAATCATTTGATTAATGCTTTCAATACAAGCCGGCAAATTTAAGGCAATTCCTATCCTATCTTACTACCGTTGATAACTTTTTGCTGCGGTTGCAGCAGTACCACGTCATTACTATCTATATATACACCCAGCACCAGGCACTCACTGAAGAAGTTGGCTATTTGCTTAACCGGGAAATTCACCACGGCGATCACCTGTTTGCCAATAACCTCATCTGCAGTATACAGCGTAGTGATTTGCGCAGATGATTTTTTTACACCCAGCTCGCCAAAATCAATAACAAGCTGGTAGGCGGGTTTTTTAGCTTTAGGAAATGGTACCGCTTCTGTGATGGTTCCAACCCGCATATCAATTTTTTCAAAATCGTTCCATGAAATGCTCATAAGAATAAAATAGAATTAGCCTTTTAAGAAGAATGGATATGCAGCGGCAAGCTACAACGCGGCAAATTTATTTAGCAGGAGAAACATGCTTTCATTATTCTCCTTGACGCGTTCAGGATAAGCTAACAGTACTTCCGCCGGTTGAATATGATCTCCCGGAACCAGTTCATGGCTTCCATTGGCTACCATAAGCCGCAAAGCCTTTTCCGTAACTTCAAAATGAAACTGCAGGGCCAGTACTTTATGATGAAACAAAAAACCCTGGTTGGCGCAGGCGGTATTGCTGAATATGTGCATCGCTTTTTCGGGTAGTTCAAAGGTATCTCCATGCCAGTGAAATACAGTTAAATACTCAGGAAAACCCCCGAACAAAAAATTTTCATTATGCAGGTTCCGTATAGAAAACCAGCCAATTTCTCTTACCTTATTGGGATATACTTTTGCGCCGAGCACATGGGCGATTAATTGTGCACCCAAACAAATACCTAAAACTTTTTTGCCTTTGTCAATGGCGTTCCTGATAAACGCTTTTTCCGCTTCTATCCAGGGATACTGCTGCCCGTCATTTACGCCCATCGGACCGCCCATGATAATAAGCCAGTCAAAACTCTCCAACTCAGGTAAATCACCATCCGCATAAAATTTGGTAGAAGTAAGCTGATGTCCGTTGGCTAATATCCATTCTTCTATGCAGCCCAAACCTTCATAGTGAACGTGCTGCAAATAATGTATGCTTAATCTATTCATTGTATGGTTGTCTTTTCATTCCAGTAATAACTGTCGGGGTATATCCTGCTGCCAAAAATGGCGGTTCCCACCCTGATCATGGTTGAACCTTCTTCAATGGCGGTTTCCAGGTCATTGCTCATGCCCATGGAAAGCTGCTGCATTTCAAAGTTTGGTAGTGCCAGTGCTATCAATTCCGTCCGGATATCTTTTAATAATTGAAAACATTTTCGCACTTTTTCTTTTTCTGCGCTGAACAATCCAATCGTCATCAGCCCTTTTACTTTTAGCGTGTCGTAGCGGCATACTTCCTTCGCAAAATTGATCACCGCTTCAGGATTCAAGCCAAATTTACTTTCTTCATAAGAGGTATTCACCTGGAGCATCATATCAATACTCCTGCCCTCCCGCTGTAAGCGCTGGTCGAGTTTCTGAACCAGTTCAATCCGGTCAACCGATTGTATGCAGTTAGCATATTTTATTACTTCTTTTATTTTATTGGTCTGCAAATGACCTATATAATGCGTTTGGTGAGGGATGTCTTTCAGCGCATCAAATTTCTCTTTAAGTTCCTGTACCTTATTTTCGCCAATGATGGTTTCGCCCAGTTGCAGGGCTATTTTTATATTTTCTGCCGAAACCGTTTTGGTTGCTAACAATAAGGACACTTCATGCGGGTTCCGGTTACTATTCCGGCATGCGTTCAGTATTCTTTGATGTACTACGGCTAAGTTTTCCCTGATATGGTTCATGTTTTTTATAGTTGTAATGATAGCCTATCCGTTTTCGCCGTGCTACTGCTTCTTTGATGTATGAAACTGGTCAACATAGGCTGCCAAATCCAACAGGGGAAGCAAATCTTCCAGCGCTTCTTTTGCAAGAGGCATATCGTGAAAGTCGTAACTCCGCACTTTTGTAGCGCAATCGTATTCACCAAGTATATTATCAAGCAAAAGCAGCGCACCATAAGCTATCTGGTTATAGTTTTCTGTGGTTATGCCCTTTGCATATATGATCAGATCGAGCGTATCGCCGTTAATGACGGGAAAGAATTTCATTTGTCCCGGATCTAATTCATGGTTCTGTGCCTTTAGCTTCATTCCCTTTACCTGTTCCGGGTGCATCCTTTGCCGGAAAGCAATAAACTGCCATCCTTTAATTACAGGCGCTTTGGCAATAATATTTTTAACGAGGTTGAATAAATCTTCATTTCCATCGGCAGAAACCGTCATCCGGATAATATCGTTTTGGGGTGGTTCCAGTTCAATGGCGATTCCTTCTTTTCCGCCACGGGCTTCACAAATGGTTAGTCCGAAGAAAATGGATAAAGTAAGTAGGAGCAGTTGCTTCATGGCATAGTGTTTCAATTCCATCATCATCCCGCAGCAAAGTTAGTAAAAAAGCGGCCCTCCTGCTTCAATCAAACAACATGGCATTTATTGTTCAATCCTTTCAGGGTCGTAATACTGCTCTATTCCTGCGGTTATAAACGTTTGGACATGCACCACTGCTTGTCATTCTGACGCAGGAAGAATCTGCATTCACTTCGATCAAAAAAGATGATTTGCCATTTCGTGCGGTATGAGGGAACAACACAGGATGGATAGATACTTCGTGCCTGCTAATGACAATACAAAATCAGTGTCACAATAGATGGAAGAATCTTCCTTTGTATCGAAAAAACTACAAAATCAAAACCATAGCCTAACAAACTACAAATCATAAACTTTCCCTACTTCTTCCTACCTTAACACAAAATTTTAAGGAATGCCTGCTCATAGAAAAAATAATTCGCGCAGAAAATTTATCCGTAACACTGCGCTTGCCGCTTCCGGTTTTTTTATTGTACCGCGTTATGTATTAGGGAAGGGATATACCGCTCCCAGCGATAAGCTCAATATTGCCGGTATAGGCGTAGGCGGAAAAGCGGAGGTGAACCTGCCTTATGCTTTTAACAAAGGGTCGGATAATATTGTTGCGCTCTGCGATGTAGACGACCGCCAGGCAATAAACGGCCGCAAGCGATGGCCCAAAGCGCCCTACTATAAAGATTTCCGGCAAATGCTGGAAAAGGAAAATAAAAATATTGATGCGGTGATCGTTACTACACCCGATCACATGCATTTTGTACAGGCCATGGCCGCCATGCAGTTGGGTAAACACGTGTATTGCGAAAAGCCGCTTACCCACGATATTTATGAAGCCCGTATGCTTACCCGCGCTGCGGCAAAATACAAAGTGGTTACACAAATGGGCAACCAGGGCAGCAGCGGCGATGATACCCGGCTTATTGAAACATGGGTGCAGGATGGTGTTATAGGCGATGTGCATACCGTACACGTATGGACGAACCGTCCTACCTGGCCGCAGGGAATTCCTACACCTAAAGGAAAATTTGACATACCCAAGGAGGTAAACTGGGAGTTATGGCTCGGTACCGCTCCCTACAGGGAGTTCAACCCTACTTACCTGCCTGCGATATGGCGGGGCTGGGTTGATTTTGGAACGGGCTCGCTGGGTGATATGGGCTGTCATTTCATTGATGTACCCTACCGTGCATTGAATCTGGGCTATCCTGTTGCAGTAGAAACCAGTGTGGGGTCTGTATATACCGGGTTTTTCCAGGAAGCTATTTACCCCGACAGTTACCCTCCTTCCGCAAAAACGCATATCCAGTTCCCTGCAAGGGAAAACATGCCGGCGGTTGAAATGGTATGGTACGATGGCGGCATCCGGCCTAAACGGCCTGTTGAATTATTACCCGATGAAGAAATGGGCGAATACGATGGCGGTATTATTTTTGAAGGAACTAAAGGCAAGATCATGGCCGGGCTTTTTGGCCGCAACCCAACGTTGCTGCCTACCCGAAACATGAAGGAAACGGAATTGCCCAAATCGAAATTCAGTTTCGTGGAAGGCAGTACCGAAGGACATCAGCAGCAATGGGTAAAAGCATGCAAACAGGGGTATGGCGCCTATACCAGCTCTTCATTCGATAAATCGGGACCTCTAACGGAAACGGTGCTGATGGGCAACCTGGCCGTGCACAGCTATAATCATTTTGAAACTGATGCCAAAGGCAACCGCAGGTTCAATGGCAGAAAGCAACTGCTCTGGGATGGCGAAAACATGCGCATCACTAATTTTGAACCGGCAAACCAGTTTGTGAGAAGAAAGTACAGGGGAAACTGGAAGCTGGGGGGTGAGTAGTGAATGGTGGAGAAGTGAGTGGTGAGAAGAAAAATGAAAGGTGAGAACTCTCAGCTCATCGTTAGTATACTTTAGCTGACTACTGACTGCTGAGTACTGAGGGCTGACTACTGATTACCCATTTTCAAATTCTCACATTTCCACATTCATCACATTTCCCCCGTTCCCCTTTATTTCAAGTAATTTTGGGCATACTCATTTGGAACGGATATGTTGAAGCTACCCCTATATTTAGATAATAACGCAACTACACCGGTTGATCCGGAAGTGCTGCAAGCTATGCTTCCGTATTTCACGGAACATTTTGGCAATGCCGCCAGCCGCAGCCATAGTTTTGGATGGGTAGCCGAAGAAGCCGTAACCCAGGCCAGGGAACAGGTGGCGCAATTAATACATGCCGATCCTTCTGAAATTGTTTTTACCTCCGGCGCTACCGAAGCCATCAACTTAGCCATGAAAGGCGCATATGAAATGTATTCCACGAAAGGTAATCATATTATAACCTGCACTACCGAACATAAGGCTGTACTGGATACCTGTAAACATTTGGAAAAATCAGGTGCGGAGGTAACTTACCTGCCGGTGAACAGTGACGGAATAATGGATTTGAACTTGTTGGAAACTGCCATTCGGCCGAATACGATCCTCATCAGCATTATGACGGCCAACAATGAAACGGGCGTGTTGCAACCGGTTAAAGCTATTGGCACTATCGCTAAAGCACAGGGTATTATTTTTTTTGCCGATGCCACACAGGCTGCGGGGAAAATACCTGTTGATGTACAGGCGGATAATGTGGATATGCTCTGCCTGTCTGCACATAAAATGTACGGCCCCAAAGGCGCGGGCGCTTTATATGTACGCAGAAAAGATCCGCGGGTAAGGCTGGTAGCGCAGATAGACGGCGGCGGCCATGAAAAAGGTATGCGCAGCGGAACGCTTAATGTGCCGGGCATAGTGGCATTGGGCAAATGCTGTGCAATATGTATGCAGCAAATGAACGAAGAGGTGCATCGCATTGGCGCGCTGAGAGATCAGCTTGAGAAAGGGTTAACACAAATGAAGAACGTTACTATAAATGGCAGCGTTATGCATCGCCTGCCCAATGTAACCAACCTGGCTTTTGCCGGTATACCCGGTAATAAACTGCTCACTGAAATCAATCGTACCATCGCTGTATCCTCCGGCTCCGCCTGCACTTCCGCCAACCCGGAGCCCTCGCATGTTTTAAAAGCAATGCAATTGAACGATGAGCTGGCTAAAAATTCTATCCGTTTCGGGTTGGGAAGATTTACCACCGCAGAGGAAACTGAATATGCTATTGACTTGGTTAAGAAAGTCGCGCAAAACCTGTGAGGCTTGCGGGGCTGCGTACCTGCGCAGCAAGTCTCACAGGTTTTGCAGCTTGGGAAACTCGTTTTTCAGCGCCAGGTACAGGGAGCGGAAAACAGCGAACTGCCGCATATACGTTGTGTGTTTTTCCTTATCGGGGTAAAATGTTTTTCCTTTTTTTAATGAGGATGATAAAGGCTTAAAGTTTTTTGAAGCGCCGGTTGCATACCATCCAAGCATAGCCGCCCCGGTAGCCGATGCATCTGCCTGGTCGTTTACCACCACTTCTTTATTAAAAATATCGGATACCATTTGAATCCAAAACCCGGACTGCACAAATCCGCCACTGGCATATATTGTTTTAACGGGATCGTGATGTTTGGTAAGTTCACGAAAAACATCATATAAAGCATAGTTCACGCCTTCTAATGCAGCGCGTATAAAATGCGGCTGGCGATGCAAATGGTTTATGCCAAAAAAAACGCCCCTTGCAGCCGCATCCCATACAGGCGCCCGTTCTCCCAGCAGGTAAGGTAAAAAAAGCAGTCCGTTTGCCCCGCCATCCACGGTATGGGCCTGTTCTACCAGTAACGTATAAGCGCTTTCTGATGGTAATTTATGATCCATAAAGCTTTCGGCGAACCATTGCAGCACATTTCCCCCGTTGTTTACTGCGCCGCCTTTTATAAAAACATCCTTCAGCAGCGGGTAGCAAAATAATGTGGGTTCCTTATTCAGCGCCGGTGCAGAAACCGTGGTGCGTACTGCGCCGCTGGTGCCGATAGTTAACGCGGCTTCATCCGCATTAAAAACCCCGCTGCCCGTATTGGCCAAACAACCATCGCTGGAACCAATGATAAAAGGAATGTTTTCCATACCGAAATATTTCCTGTACCATCCGGTCAGTTGTGTTTCGGCATGTGTTACAGGTACTATCCGCGAAAGTTGTTCTTCTCGTATACCCGCAGCGTGCAAGGCGGTTTCGCTCCATTGTAAACGGTGTATATCCTGCATACCTGTAGCCCCCGCAATGGAATGATCAACAATGTATTTTCCAAACCATTGAAAGAAAAAATATTCCTTCAATGAAATGAACTTACACGCCTGCTCAAATATGCCGGGTACATTTTCCTTCATCCACATTATTTTGCATAATGGTAATGCGGGATGCAGGGGTACACCGGTTTGCAGGTACAGCTTTTCAGCCATACCATTTTCTTTCAGCCGGTTACACTGGAGCATGCTTCTTGTATCGCCCCATAAAATAGCATGGGTTAGCGGTTTGTTATGATCATCTATAGCTATAATACTATGCATGGCAGCGCTAAAACAAATACCTGCAACGGGCTTGTCATGCAGTTGTGCTATTACTTTTTTCAGCAATCTGTTAACAGATCGTAAAACCAGTTCGGGATCCTGTTCCACTCTTCCGGAGGAGGATTGTATGGTAGTGCAGGAGGATATTTCAGATAGTAATACTTCCTTATCATTTTTAAAAGCAATAACCTTTATATTTGAAGTTCCGATATCTGCACCAATGATAATTGACATATGTACTGAAGTTGGGGTAAAATTAAGTTGCGTGGCCTTTATCTTGCCAAGATACCGGTAATTGTAGTTTACACGAAACAAAAAAAGCGATTTTCATTTTAGATAAAATGTTACATTTAGGATTCACTTTTAAAGAACTTTTTTAATTCAGATTATTGTATGGGAGATTTTCAGATTAAGACCAACCCCAAAAATTATGATGTGGTTATTGTAGGTTCCGGTGCGGGTGGAGGTATGGCCGCTTATATGCTGGCTAATGCAGGCGTTAAAGTTTGCCTGCTGGAGGCCGGCGCTTTATTCGATCCTAAGAAAAATGTTACCCAGTTTAAATGGCCCTACGAATCGCCGCGCCGTGGTTCCAGCACAAAATACCGTCCGTTCGGTGATTTTGATGCCTGCTATGGCGGATGGGAAATTGACGGAGAGCCTTATACCAAAGCATCCGGAACGGAATGGGACTGGTTCAGGGCGCGCATGATGGGCGGACGAACCAATCACTGGGGGCGAATATCGCTGCGTTTTGGTCCTAAAGATTTTAAAAGAAGAAGTATTGACGGATTGGGAGAAGATTGGCCTATAGGCTATGAAGATATTAAGCCTTTTTACGACAGGGTAGACAAGTTAATTGGTGTATTTGGTACCAATGAGGGACTGGAGAATGATCCTGACGGATTTTTCCTGCCTCCTCCCAAGCCACGGCTGCATGAGCTTTTTATAAAAAATGCCGCTGTAGGTTCAGGTGTGCCGGTAATACCCGGAAGGCTTTCCATGCTTACTAAAACCGTTAATAACGAACGGGGCGTATGCGTATTTTGCGGACAGTGTGGAAGATCGTGCCAGTTTTATGCCGACTTTTCTTCAGGCTCCGTACTGGTGAACCCCGCGCTGGCCACAGGAAATGTAGATGTAATTGCCAATGCTATGGTGAGGGAAGTGATTACCAATGACCAGGGGTTAGCCACCGGCATATCTTATGTAAATAAAGAGGATATGAACGAATACCAGGTAAAGGGCAAAGTAGTGATACTGGCTGCCAGTGCCTGCGAAACATCACGGCTGATGCTCAATTCCAAATCAGCCCGTCATCCTAACGGATTAGCCAACTCCAGCGATGTGGTGGGCAGGTACCTGCACGACTCTACCGGTGCGGCTTTGGGAGGGTATCTTCCCAAACTATTTGGCAGAAAGCGGTACAACGAAGATGGCGTAGGCGGTATGCATGTGTATTCGCCCTGGTGGGGAGATAATAAAAAATTAGATTTCCCGCGTGGTTATCATATTGAATACTGGGGCGGTATGGGTATGCCTTCCTATGGTTTTGGATTTGGTATTGAAAGTCAGAACGGCGCATATGAAGTGAACGGAAAGAAAAAAGAGGCCGGCGGCTACGGCGCTTCTTTAAAAGAAGATCAGCGGTTTTTTTATGGCGCCGGCGTAGGTATGGCGGGCCGGGGAGAAGCGGTTGCAAGGCGCGATAACTATTGTGAAATAGATCCTACGGTAGTAGATAAATACGGTATTCCTGTATTGCGGTTCAATGTAAAATGGAGTGATTATGAAGTGAAGCAGGCTAAGCACATGAAGGAAACCTTTAAGGAGATCATGCATAATATGGGCGCTGTAATTACCTGGGGGGGAAATGACGGCCCGGAAAATAAATACGGACTCGAATCGCCCGGCAAGATCATTCATGAGGGTGGTACGGCAAGAATGGGAAGTGATCCTAAAACTTCGGCGCTCAATCAATGGAACCAGGCGCACGATTGTAAAAACCTGTTTGTTGTTGATGGCGCGGCCTTCACATCGCAGGCTGATAAAAACATCACATGGACCATCCTTGCATTATCTATGCGTGCCTCCGAGTATATCATTGATGAATTAAAGAAGCAGAACCTCTGATTTTCGTAAACATTTAAAACTATTATTCGAAAAATATTTCAGCTATGGACAGAAGAAAGTCATTAAAAATAATTGGGTTAGGTTCCCTGTCTTCCGCCGTTTTATTCGATGCCTGCAAATTACCCGACAAAAAAAAGGCGGATGCTGCTGCAACTTTAGCAGGTTCAGGTAATACGCCCGCCGCGGGTCCCGACAGGCAGCCGGAAGAAATAGCGCATTATAATAAGGTAGTGTCTGCTAAATTTTTCACCGAACATGAAATGGCAACCATTGCTATACTGTCGGATATCATTATTCCGAAAGATGATGTAAGTGGCAGTGCCACCGATGCGGGTGTTCCCGACTTTATAGAATTTATTGTAAAAGATATGCCCGGTTACCAGGTGCCTATGCGCGGCGGTTTACGCTGGATAGACAGGCAATGCTACCAGCGTTTCGGGAAAAATTTTAAGGATAGCGACCAGGCGCAGCGTATACAGGTGGTGGATGATATTGCCTGGCCTAAAAAAGCAAAACCGGAAATGTCGCAGGGTGTTTCCTTTTTTACACTGATGCGCAATCTTACCTGCACTGGTTTTTATACATCTAAAATTGGCATTGAAGATATCGGGTATAAAGGTAACCAGCCCAACCAATGGAATGGCGTGCCCGATGATGTATTGAAGCAATACGGACTGGCTTATACCGAAAAAGAGTTGAAGGAGTGCATAAGTTTCAGTTAATTTGCATTCATCAAAAGTCTTTCCTTATGAATAAACACTTACTTGTGGCGTGCATTACGTGCGGGATATTAATAACGGGATGCAGTAAACGATATAACCCTGCCAGCACACCTTTTGCCATCTACCATCCCATCTCAGAAGAAAGCGTTCGAAAACTGCAGAAGGGGGTAACCACGCCGGGTGAAACAATGAGGCTTTTTGGCGAACCCACTAAAAAAAATATCAGCGACAGGGGTGAACGGTATGTATACGGCTACCTGGGTGATACCTTAACCGTAACTTTCGACAGCAGCCAAACGGTAGGCAGTTTTTTATACCGCCCGGCAACATTTGAGCCTGTTGAAGGCAATACTGACTATAACAATAAAAAGATCAATACCGGTAAATTAAAGAAGATACAGGTATATAATACCACGCGTTACGATCTGGAACGCTGGTTCAGAAAACCCAGTAAAAAAGAACGGAACAGCGACAGGTTTCGGTATACGTTTATCCGTAAAAACGGCACCCTGGTAGTTTATACGCTGGCTAATTATGAAGAAAGGGTACTGAACTATACGTTTACACCGGCGCAATAAGAATTATTTCAAACATCAAATTTTAAATTTGAAATGTAAACCAATATGAAGCCCTATCTTTTACTCTTTCTTTTGCTGTGCGCAGCACCTGTATTATATTCCCAGCAAACCGGAAAAGTAATAGAAGATGCTTCGGTTTCCAGTACGGTTTTGGCCAGGAACGTTAGCTATACGGTATACCTGCCTGCCGATTATGAGCATTCGCAAAGAACTTACCCTGTGGTATACCTGCTGCACGGGTATACCGATGACAATACCGGCTGGCTGCAGTTTGGCGAAATAAACCGTTATGCAGATAAGGCCATTGCGGAAGGAACAATACCACCTATGATCATTATTATGCCCGATGCGGATTCGAGCTGGTATATTAACGCGTATGATGGTAAGGAGAAGTATGAAGATTTTTTTATCCGGGAATTTATTCCCGCCATTGAAAAAACGTACCGCATAAAATCGCAGAAGAAATACCGCGCTGTAGCAGGGCTTTCCATGGGCGGCTACGGATCGCTGATGTATGCCTTAAAGTACCCCCAGTATTTTGTGGCTGCCGCCCCTTTAAGCGCCGCAGTTTTCAGCGATGACGAAATGATCAACATGCCTGATGCGCAATGGGACCGTACATTTGGGCAATTGTATGGGCGTGGGTTGAAAGGCAAGGCAAGATTAAGTAAGGCATGGTATGATAATTCGGCGCTATCCATTATTGAAAAAAAATCGGGAGCGGAGCTCAATAAGGTACGTTACTGGATAGATTGCGGCGATGACGACTTTTTAGCCAAAGGAAATTCTTTGTTGCATATAGCCCTGCGCTCCAAACTGGTAGCGCATGAGTACCGCGTACGTGATGGCGCGCATAGCTGGACCTACTGGCGCACCGGTATTACCGATGCACTGGCTTTCATAGGTGACAGCTTCCGGCAGAAATAATAAGTTTTTTTCTGCACCATTTGTTTTGGTTCCTGTTATAAATTAACGATTCCCGAACATTGTATGCGCTATATTTGAAGCATGACCTGGTATGTATCACCACTGGTTTTTCTCTTTCTTGTTTTCCGTTCATATAACGGCAGCCATGATTTCCTGAAAATACAAATGAACGGTATGGCCCAGGGTACCACCTGGCACATTACTTATTATGCAAAGGACAGCATGGTAAGGAAAGCGCAGGTAGACAGTATCTTAAACCGCATAGACAGTTCACTTTCCATATATAAACCCTTTTCGCTGATCAGCAGGTTTAACGCGTCAAAAAAAGGAATTGTTATTGACGATCATTTTGCCGCAGTTGCAGCTAAATCCATAGAAGCCTGGCAACAGTCGGACGGACTGTTCGACATTACCGTACAACCATTGGTGCAGGCCTGGGGTTTTAGTGCCAAACCTGTAAAAAAATATCCCGACTCCGCTAAGGTCCGTACATTACTTCGAAGTATTGGAACGGATAAAATAAAATTAGAAGGCAACCGGCTCATCAAAACAAAACCCTGCATTACTATTGATGTGGACGGCATAGCACAGGGTTACAGCGTAGATGTTGTTGCGGATTTTTTGGAGCAACATCATATTACTGATTATATAGTGGAAATAGGCGGTGAGATCAGAATTAAAGGCAGGAAGAAACCGGGTAACGAAAAAATGAAAATAGGCATTGAAGCCCCGGGCGATTATGGATTTGATGCTCCTGTTATACAGAAGATTATTGCTATTGATGAAGGCGCGGTTACTACTTCAGGCAACTACCGAAAATTTCATGAAAGCAATGGAGAAAAATTCAGTCATACCATAGATACCCGCACAGGTTACCCCACAAAGAACAACCTGGTTAGTGTTACTGTTTTTGCTAAAGATGCGATTACCGCGGATGCCTATGATAATGTATTGATGACAATGGGACTGGAAAAAGCATTAATCTTTACGGAAAAAAGGGAAGATATTGCCGCATATTTTATTTACAAAACGCCCAGCGGAACGATCGCCGATACCGCCAGCAGCCGGTTTTACGGGCTTTTTGTGAGGGGAGAGAAGTGAGAGATGGGAAGTGAAAGAAAGCATTATCAGCTCATCGTTAGTATACTTTAGCTAACTGCTGATTCCCCAATAAAAAATCCGGCAGGTCTTTATTCCCACCGGATCATTGTATCCTGCGTTAAGTGTTACTTATTTCAGCTTAGCCACTTCTTCATCGAAATATTTTTTGGTAAAAATCACATCGGGCAGGTTGTGATACCAGTTGGATTCGTGTTCAATGGAAAAAACTCCGCTGAAGTTTTGCCTTTTGAACTCTTTAAACACAGCCGGAAAATCTATTACACCTTTACTTACCACGGTGTCGGCTGCCTTGGTGTCATCAAACTTTACAATATCTTTTAAATGTGCGCCAATAAGATGCCCGTCTAATTTTTTCAGGCACTCAACCGGGTCTAATCCGCTGCGTGCCCAATGACCAATGTCGGCGCAGGCGCCAATGTTGCTATGCCCCTGTATAGCGGCAAGTACAGAATCGGGCGACCAGTAACCGCTTGGCTTGGGATGATCGTGTATAGCCACTTTTATGCCGTATGCACCAGCCAGGCTGTCAACCGCATCCCATTGATCTTTCTTTGGCTCTGCGGTAATATAGCTTAAGCCAAATTCCTTTGCCAGGTCAAAAGCTTTGATCCATCCCGCTTTATCGTCAGGGGAAATTACGCCCATAGCTGCAATGCTGATGCCTTTCGATTGCAGCAGCGCTTTAAGTTTGGCACGGGTATCGGCCGACATTTCAGGTCCGAAATTACCTTTCATATCCCCGCCTAAAGGTTGTCCGAAAAAAGCTTCAATGTTTTTAATACCTGCACTGTCAACCTTGTTTAAGGCATCTGTAAGAGAAAACATTCTGAACGTCCACATTTGTACGCCCAGTTTAAAGCCGTCTACGCTGCCGGTATTGACGCTATCAGCATTTGCTGTTGCTGTGGTGGCGGTAGTGTCAGCATTACTTGTATTACTGCTGTTATTACACGATGTAACAGCAAACATGCACAACAGGGATAGAAAAAAGCTGTTGATCAGTTTCATTTGTACATTTTAAAGAAGTGAATAAAAAAATAATTGGAATATTTACTGGTTCCAACAGATTACAGTTTGTTATACAAACAGGTAATCCTGCGAACGGAGCGGTAAATTACAAATTTGTTTAAGAATAGCCATAATTGAAATGAATACTTTTCATTTCGTCAAACCGTAGCAAACAGCCGGAAAGCAAAAATATACGGTTTATCGGCCAAATATGCAGTTCGTAGAATAAGGAGATAGAAATATCACTCACTCTTATAATTTCGCTGCCCAAACATGAAGCAGGTAGTTTTATCTATAGGTTAACGGATCTGCCTTATGGTAAAATGGGTTGATGCAGTATTATATAAATGATAATAAAGTGTTCATGAAAAAATCAGTTTTATCGCTTTTTTCTTTTTTCCTGTCCTTTACATTGTGTGCTCAAACACAGGTTGTAACCGGCGAAGTGCATGATGAGGCTTCCGGCCTGCCATTGGAAGGTGCAACAATTATTATTGGAAATATAGAACCCCGGCGCGGAACAGAAGCAGATCATAACGGGAAATTCCGGTTTGATCGTGTACCGCTGGGCAGACATACGATCGCCGTATCAAAATTGGGATATGAGGAACGTATCATTGCGGATATTGTAGTAACAGCCGGCAAGGCGGTATTCCTGAATATTGTACTTACCGAAGCTATCCGGCAATTAACGGAAATTGTAATTGACGGAGCGCAGGATGCAAAGGCAAAAAACAAAATGGCATTGGTAAGCGGCCGGTCTTTTAACATGGAAGATACCCGGAAATTTGCGGGTGCATTAGGCGATCCGTCCAGGATGGCAGCCAATTTTGCCGGGGTAATATCCGGTAACGATTCAAGGAACGATATTGTGATCCGCGGCAACAGTCCAACGGGGATGCTTTGGCAACTGGAAGGACTCAATATTCCCAATCCCAATCATTTTGGAACTTTTTATACTACCGGCGGGCCCATAAGTATGCTCAACAGTAATAATATTGCCCGGTCCGATTTCTTTACCGGCGCTTTTCCCGCACAATATGGCAACGCATTGTCGGGCGTGTTCGACATCAACCTGCGCAGCGGTAACACCGAAAAAAATGAATTTGTGGCGCAGGTGGGCTTTAATGGCTTTGAACTGGGGGCGGAAGGGCCGGTAAGCAAAAAAAACCAGGCATCTTACTTGGTAAACTACCGCTATTCTACCCTGGGTGTATTTAAAGCGCTGGGAATTGATTTCGGAACCGGTTCCGCTGTTCCGCTTTACCAGGATATTAATTATAAAATAAGCTCCCGTGCAGGTAAAAATGGAAAGATCAGTGTATTTGGAATAATGGGCGGCAGTGATGTAAATTTTCTTGGTCACGAAGTAGATACCACCAGGCAGGATATTTACGGCGATATTTACCGGAATTCGTACAACAGGTTCCTCACCACGGTTACCGGCATTCATTACACCTTCCAGGCAAGTTCAAAAACAACCCTCAAATTTATAGCGGGCTACAGCAGCACTGCTGAAAAATACAGCCTCGACTCCATCAGCTATATAGATAGTTCGGTACATCCATCCGTTGATGCGCGGTTCCGTACAGGCAAGTTTTCTTTTGCTGCTAATGGTATTCATAAAATCAATGCCAGGCATAGTGTACAGGCAGGTATGTCGTACGATCATACGAACTTTTCAATGATGAATAAAGAAATGCATCCCGGTGAGCCGGATATAATGTATGTAAGCAATGACGGAAGCCTGGGACTGGCACAGGCTTACCTGCAGTGGCGCGGCAGGTTTGGCAACCGCTTTACCCTTACCGGCGGATTACATGCCCAATACCTGGCTATCAATGATAATATGGCATCGGGTTCCCGGGCAGGACTGCAATACGCCATCAGCCCCGGTCATGTGCTGGGCGCTGGATATGGCCGCCATTACCAGGCACAGCATATGTATGTATATTATCTTCAAACACCTGTTAATAACGGTGTGCAGTACACGAATAAGAGCCTGAAGTTTACCCGTAGTGACCATTATATACTTACATACGGCTGGAATATCAGCCCTACTACCCGGTTCAGGGCGGAAGGGTATTATCAAAGGCTGGGTAAAGTGCCGGTTGAACAAACTCTGTCTTCCTATTCGTCTCTTAACATGGGCGCTGGTTTTGAGCTGGCCAATAATGACAGCCTGGTTAATAAAGGCAGCGGGTATAATTATGGACTGGATATTACCCTTGAACAATCTTTCCACAAAGGATTTTATTTCATGGTTACCGCTTCCGCATTAAATTCAAAATACAGGGGCAGCGATGGTATAAAAAGAAACACCGCGTTTAATACCGGGCATGTGGTAAATGTACTGGGCGGCAAAGAGTGGAAGGTGCGTGGTAATGATATTATTTCGGTGAATATAAGAGTAAGCACAGTGGGTGGAAAATATATGACGCCTATTGATGTGGAATGGTCCGACAGGAGCGGCAGGCTTAAGTTCAGGGAAGAAGAGGCGTTCAGTGAAAAGGGCCCTTCGTATTTCAGAGCAGATCTGAAATTTGGATTCCGCCGGGAGCTAAAGCGCAGCACTTTTGAGTTTTCAATGGACTTTCAAAATATAACCAATCATAAAAACGTATTTGCACGCGATTACAATATCAGGCAACGTAAATTATATTACCTGTACCAGCAGGGATTTTTTCCTGTGCCAACGGCAAGGTTTACGTTCTGATTTTTTATAGCTTTTTTCAGGGATCAGGATTCAAGGGGCAATTCAAACCAGGCGTTCAATACACGCTTTTCCGAAGCTGTTGTATGGACTCCTTTTTGTTTCGCATAGGGAGCTCACACTCCACAAGGTAAGTGGTAAGTGATAAGAGGTAAGTTACAATACCAGTTGGTTAAATAGTTTTTCCAGAGTTTCTTGGGGATTTATGCAAAACCCCGGGTGTACTTTGGAGGTTTGCACAATCGTGCTTCTTGTTGCCGTAAGCCAGCGAAAGCGGGAAGCCATGTCTAATTGAGCAATGGGGCCGCCGTTGGCTGCACCCATACAAATTCTTTCAAAAGAACGAAGATGCGCTTCCAGCTCTTCCATATCTGTTTTGCATGAAAATGCACGCAGCCGTTCCTCGTTTAATTCAAACATGACTTGTAAAAACTTTTGTTTGGAAGCATACATAATGACTCCAACATTCAGAAATTCTTCACGTTCAACCCTGGGCACGATGCGAATAACCGCGTATTCAAATAAATGCTTCTCTTGCATGCTGTGCTTCTTTTACAAAAATTGCTGAATGGGCAACGCGAGTTGTTAAAAATTGAATGTATACCTCCCTTTTTTCGCCGGCAGATCCGGGTGAAGTCCCGGTAGTGAGCCAATCATCCGGTATCATTGAAACAATAGCACGGATACGCTCAGGGGTAAGCATGGAGCGGAAAGTTTCATTTACAGATTCCAGTTCGCTTGCCCATGGCAGTAATACATGATCTTTAACCTGTGTAAATGGCCGAATGGCCTGCTCTTCCCAATTATCCCATGAATGATGGAAATAAAGTGAAGCGCCGTGGTCAATAAGCCATAATGCTTTATGCCACATCAGCATATTGGTATTGCGGGAAGTGCGGTCTACATTGGTGATCAGGCTATCTAACCAAACAATTTGCGAAGCCAGCTTTGCGTCAATTATGGTAACGGCCGGATCAAAAGCAATTGCTCCTGAAAGGTAATGAAGCGCAAGATTAAGTCCTTCGCTGAATTTCAGCAGATCCTGTATTTCTTCATCGGGCTCTGTCCGGCCAAAAGCTTCATCTACATAGGCAAAAACAATTTCCGGCACTTTTAATCCCAGTACGCGGGCAATTTCGCCGCCAAGCAGTTCTGCTATAAGCGCTTTAATACCCTGACCCGCCCCGCGAAATTTCAGTACATATAAAAATCCGTCATCCGCTTCGGCAATAGCAGGCAGTGACCCGCCTTCCCGTAGAGGGGTAACATAACGGGTAACGTTAACCGTTCTTAATAGTGCTGTGGTATGGCTCATCTGCAAAATTCTCCATTTATAGCTTATCTTCTCACCAGCATCACTTTTACCGGTGAAAAGAAGACCGGCCTGAAAATTAGCCATTTTTTACCTTTTCAGGTCAGCTATATATTGCCGTAAAGCATTTTTAATGTTTTGTGAATACCATTACATTTGAAAAATGATCCTGCCTGTACATTTTCAAGAACTTTATCCTTCAATTGCTGTTGTATGAAATTAATATGGCTACTATTACCCGTTTTCAGTTTGTTTGGTGTAACGGGCTGTCGTGCACAGCAAAAAAGGGCAGAGGCAAAACCGGTAAATGATGCGATATATACTTATGGTGATACCTCAGCAGACGGTATAGGAAAGTATTACTTAGGCAGGGAAATAGCCCATGTGATGGGTGCTGCAGGTTCGGCATGGCTGGAAAGAGCAGACCGCCAGCAGGAAGAAAATACAGCGCTGGCTATTGCAAAAATGGATGTATCTCCTTCGGCTATAGTTGCAGACATAGGCGCCGGTACGGGGTATTACAGTTTTAAGCTAAGTGAAAAGCTGCCAAAGGGTAAAGTATATGCGGTAGAGATACAGGATGAAATGATTGCCGCGCTTGAAAAGCGAAAAGCGGCCTCGCGTAACCGTAATGTTACCATCATAAAAGGTAGCGCCGTATCGCCGAACCTGCCTGCTCATTCCGTTGACCTGGCTATTATGGTGGATGTATACCATGAACTGGAGTACCCCTATGAAATGCTTCAATCCATAAAGAGCGCATTAAAAAAAGACGGGAAGATTTTACTGATAGAATATCGTGGTGAAGACCCTGCGGTACACATTAAGGCGCTGCATAAAACCACTGTTGCGCAACTCAATAAAGAATTGTCGGCCAATGGTTTCACTTTATATTATAAGGGCAACTTTCTGCCCATGCAGCATTTCCTGCTGTATGAAAAAAAATGAAAGAGCGTTGTTTTATGCAGGGAGGTTTTAATCGTTTGACCAAACCATTCCCTGAAAAGATTCGTATACTAACAGTGGAAGAATGAAGCGGCAGAGCAGATTTTTGCATAGCGGCATAAGTATTTACTCTTACTGTATAAAACCAATTTAGCTTAGTTTTTGAACAGGCTGGAACGATTCAATACGCAAACAGGAACCAACCTCTATAGTGCTTTATCTTTAACTACAAACTGCGTTAATATGCGATTTGGTTTACGTTACATTTTAAAAAGTCATGCCTTCCTGTTTATACTTTTCTCTTTTTCCTGTAATAAAGAAATAGAAGAAGATGCAGCTCCTCCTTTTACTATCACGGGCGAATGGATATTTATGTCCAATACGGTTTCAACGGAAGCCATTACTACCTATACTGTTGATAATATAGTGTACAGAAATAAAATTACTGCAAATTATATTACCTATAACAATGAGGGTACTGTTACCATAGCAGGCAACAATATGAAGGGCAGCGGTGTGCGCTTTGATGTAATAACAAAGGCGTATTTTTCATTTTATATTGGCGATGATACTGACGAGGATAGTGTAGAAACTCCGTTTACAAGCTATATGGATTCAGCTTATGGCACTCAGCAGCCCTTTCAGCTTATAGGAAAGGATTCTATTTATTTTCCGGCAGGAACGCTTATGGCAATACCCGATATTAACGGGGAAGAAAGAACATCCATGACTTTGCCCCAGGGCGGTACGGTAAGAGGCTTCGATCATTCGATGAAGATCATTACCCATTCAGTAGATGAATATAGTTATACGGAAGACGGAACGACCTATCATGTGGTTAAAAAGGAAAGCGTGGAAACAGACCTGGCGAAGCCATTTTAATTTTCACTATGCTAACGTATTAAGGTATTGAAAATCACGTATGCGTTACCGCTACTTTCTTTTAAAACTGTACAAGCAACTATAACATCTGTAGCGGCAATTATATTGCAGGGTGTGCCCAGGGTTGCCGGTAAGGCCGTTGCAACAGTTGGGTAGCTTCCGCGTCACCTACGATCAGCTTTTTTACAGGATCATAAACTAATGGCCGCCCCAGCTTCATGGAAAGGTTGGCGATAATGCAACTTGCTGTAGAAATATGCCCTTCTTCAATATCGGCTACGGGCCTGGTTTTGTTGTCAATGGCTTTCAGAAAATCCAGCATGTGCAATCGCGTGGCCGGAGCTGCATTCAGTTCAATATCGGGTTCTGTAAGATCTTCGGGGTATTTTTCCTTTTCATATACCACATCCTTATGCATTTTTTCGCCCCTGCCCTGTGGTATAAAATCATATTGCATGGTGCTGGCACACAAAGTGCCTTTTTCGCCGTACAGCTTAAACGACCAGGGGTATTCCGGGTCGGCAGGTGTGCCCCAGCTCCGGTGTTGCCATACACAATTAAGCTCATTGTATGCAAAAATAGCGGACTGCGTATCGGCTATATTGCTTTTGCCGGTTTTGTCAACGTAAATACCGCCTGTAGAACTGATACTGTTGGGCCAGCCTAATTGCAGCATCCATCTAACGGTGTCGAACATATGAATACACATATCGCCCATAATGCCGTTACCATATTCCATAAACGTGCGCCACCAGCGTACATGTGGCAGTCCGTCATAAGGGCGCATGGGGGCGGGGCCTGTCCACATTTCGTAATCAAAGAAGTCAGGTACCGATTGCACAGGCGGGTTACCATTATTGCGCATATGGTAATAGCAGCACATTTCTACATGCGATATTTTCCCCAGCAGGCCGGTGTCTACTATATTTTTCTTTGCGTCAATCAAATGCGGTGTGCTTTTGCGCTGTGTGCCCACCTGTACCACGCGGTTGTATTTTCGTGCCGCGGCTACCATGGCTTCACCTTCCATTACATCAACGCTAATGGGTTTTTGCACATACACATGCGCACCTGCTTTTATAGCGTCTATGGCCTGCAGGGCGTGCCAGTGGTCGGGTGAGCCAATCAGCACGATCTCTGGTTTCTGTTCTGCCAGCAGCTTACGGTAATCGCCATATGTAGCCGGCCTTTTATGATTGGATTGCCGCTGGCTTACCATTTCCGCGGCTTTCTCCAACTGGTGCTTATCCGGGTCGCACAATCCTACTACTTCAACGGGCGCAACCTGTATCAGCCGGAACAGATCGCTCTTGCCATACCACCCGGTACCAATCAGGGCTACACGCCGCGGTTTTGCTGAAGGGGACGCTAAAAAATCCATGCCATTGGCCTGAAGAGAAGCGAGTGCAAGGGCTGCGGATGCGCCGCGAATAAACTGGCGGCGGTTAAAATTGTGCTGGCTCATATAAAAAAGTATTAGGAGTAATAATGCAATAGCTTAAAGATAGCAAGCTTTAGGGTTTTTATTCGCTTGACGTATTTGTTATTTATTTTTTTCCAGGGGTTTTTGGGTTGGGAGGAATTTGAAGGAAGTAAAAATCTATAGAAGCAATACTTCACTTTCTCCTGTCATTTTGAACAGGTCGCCCGGTTAAGGGGTTGAGTATAATTTTACACGCGTGAAAAATCTGTAGGGGCGGTACTGCTCAGAGAAAGAAAATGTAGTAAACTATACACCAGTCTGGTTAAGCTGTATTGCACAAATAAAGGACCTGCGCCAGGAGATATTTGAATTGGGTAGATATTTTATCTAAAGAGACAACGTGAGTAGAAAATTTTAAATTTTCTATTTCCAGAATTATTAACAAAAACTTCCAAGAATTTATACTTTTCAGGATCCTTCACTTTGGGCCCAAGATTCATTCGGACAATATAGTCTCTTGCGACTTTATCTGATTCAACATACGTTCTTTTGTCCTTCATTATTATTCTATCACTGCTTGGCTCCTCGAAATGAATTACCCTGATTTCATTTTCATAAGCATAGTCAGCAGATTTCATAAAGTATCTGATACATGAAATGAAAGTAAAAACTAAATCATTAACATACTTATTTTTAACAGTTGTTAGCTCATTCTCGAATAACTTAACTAACATAGAAATTTTATCTTTAAATTCAGTCATGATATTATTAAGAGGTTCATTTTTTTCCTGGTTGATAATGAAATGTTTTTTTCTTTTATTATAGTAGATTACATTAAAAAGGCTATCACACCTTTTAAAAGGATAATCGGATACATTGTTAATGGGAAACCGAGTTCCTTCGTATTCATCAAAGAAAGATTTATCAAGAATAATACTACAGCCTTTGGCTTCGCTTCCCAATTCATCTTTTCCATAGGTACGCCACATTACTAAATCATCCTCGTGAGAAGTTATGCCGGGATTATTATCAGCACTATTATTTGCCGGCATAAATGAACCAATAAATGGCAATAGATTGTCTTTTTGTATGTTGTTAGAGAAAACATTGTCCACGAAAGGATTGTCAATAAATTGAATAAGTATATCGCCTTCTTCCGGGTCATTCATTAGCGGTGCATAGCAAAATTGAAATTTGCCAGTGTGTTCACCTTTATTTTCTTTACTATCATATTGTAAGATGAATTGTGCTACGGATAGATTTGTATAGTGTGCTGCAGATACATCCTCTGACTTATACTTTATGATGTTATGAATTTTGATAACTAAATAAAGTAAGCACATTACTAAGATAATTTCACTCTTTTCTTTAATTTTCATTTGATCGATACTGGTAACTGTATATTTTATAATTGGGTAGTGAAGTGGAACTACCTCTAAGTCGTTTTTGCTCAAGTCAAAATATAAACTGAAATTTTCGTACGCTTTAGTATATTCTTTAGTCTCTAAATAGCCATATGCTTGGTTGTAATAGTTATCAATTTCCCACTTTCGGAAATCACTAATATTTTCTTTCCATTTGTCTATAATGCTTCTTTTTTCAAGGTCACTGGTTGTATTTCGTTCCAGTAAGTTAATTGCTTGCTCAGCTAAATTAATTGCCTCTTTCAAGTTGTTTAGCTTGTAATAATTAATGGCCTTTACTAAATAAACTCTATAATCATTTAAGTTATGCTGCATAGTTCGATCATCAAGTAATTCAACTATTTTATCATATTCCTTGTTCTTATCGTATTTTTCGATTGTTTTTTTTAATTCTTCAAATGACTTCATAGTTATTGGTGATGTTTTTTAGTATTGTGCGCCTAAATATTTATCCGCTATACGCTATACGTTACGTCCCCCGCTGCACGATGTCTCCGACTTTGTGCAGCAGTATTGTTCCGGGACTGTGTTCAGATAATACAATTTAATCTAATCTCTGCAGGCTGTAACAAATTTTTATTCCCGGAGTTCACAGCCTTCTTGTTCGGTTCAGGAGATACCAGATGATTTTTACTCCTGCTTAGAAATAAGAGTGTGATAGTAATAATCAAAGGTTGCTTTTGCGACCGTAATTGAAAATGCAAAAGTTATGATATTGTATATTATTCTTAGCCAATATGGGATGTTGAATCGGGATATAAAAATATCTGCTCCACTTAATGTAAACCATAGAGCAACAATGGCTGCAAGCAAGATAAAAATAATTTTAATAGATTTCATTTATGTAAAACTAATAAAATGCGATAAGGTGTTATATTCTTAATGGACTTTTTGTTGTGGTGTAAGACCATATTTTGTTGGATCAAATTCATGGATTAAATCATTCTCCGTTAAGTAGAAAAAGAAGTTGGTCATCATTGAACTATGCCCTGCAGTTTGCCAAAAACCTTCTTTATCACCCAAATATGTTTTTAAATATACTTGCCATGTGC
Organism: Agriterribacter sp.; assembly: GCF_035497235.1. GTDB lineage: Bacteria > Bacteroidota > Bacteroidia > Chitinophagales > Chitinophagaceae > Agriterribacter. The sequence goes on along the minus strand of NZ_DATJEB010000054.1, from coordinate 57,444 downwards.
CATCTTGCATTATTTGTTCTTCCATTTCCTCTATAAGTAAGTCTAATTTCTTATGCAAACGTTTGCCTATTAAATGTTGAAAGTCGAATACAATCATTCTCGACTGAGTTTCGGTCAAAGTATAATACATTTTAATTTAATTAAAGGAATAGACACTTATTTCATTTCGTTCCACCTTGGCAGACAACCACTAATGTCTTTGGTGAAATTACAAATAAAAGATTAATGTAGGGTACGGGGTTCATTTACGTGTTCAAATGATATTGAAATCATTTTTTGTATTCTTTGATGAAATGCAACTGATCTCCTTAAAAATAAAAATCCGAAAATTAATGATAGTAATATACCACTTAAGATGTCTCGATTATAATCCTTGCAAAATAACATAGCAATTAAAAAAGCAAAAAAGCAAATAAGTAGTGAAAAAAACATACAGTATGACATTTGGCGCAACGCCAGGAATTTGCTTATTATTTTAAAATTATTAGGGCTTTTTTGCCTTATTTCGACTAGCTCTTTTTCTCTTTCTCCTATGCTTACTGGAAATCCTTCTAATTCTTTTTTCCAGAATTTTTTTATTAAAGGTTGAAAAAGTTCAAAAGCTGGATGATGCAAACAAAAGCCAATGCAATAACAAGAAAGAATAGCAATTGTCACTTCTCCAAGTGACGCATTTTTAATGGATAATGCTAATACCTCAAATGAATAGGGCGCATGGCTTATTAAAAAGGAAGAGAGTATAAATAATGGAATGCCTGGTATCACGGCTCCTACGAATTCAAAAAACTCGAAATTGAATTTATCCATTTTAAAATTTTTAGCTTGCGCTCAATCGATGATTGAGCTATAGATTTAAGATATTAATGAAGTTATAAAACCACTGCTGACGATGTCTCTGACTTCGTTACTTCTATGTTCTTCCGGGACTGTGTCCCGGTAATACAATTTTACCGATCGCCAGAGGTGATAATAAATAAATACGTGGCGAAGATGCCACAACGCCACGCATAGCTAAATTGTAATGAGATATGTTTTACAACCCTGTTACTTTTCTTATATACTGCCTGGCTATCAGCGCATACTCCAGCGGGTTCGCTTTTGCCGGATCCTGTTCGGCTTCCACTACCATCCAGCCTTTGTAATCGCTTTTTTTAATAACAGCAGCCAGTGCCGGAAAATCAATGCAGCCTTCCTCATCGCCGGGCACGGTAAATACACCGTCTTTCACCGCGTCCAGAAAGCTCATGCTTTTATCCTTTACCTGCTGTAAAACTTTGGGTCGAATATCTTTCAGATGTATATGCGCGGCACGGGATATAAACTGTTCCAAACAGGCAACCGGATCTTCTCCGGCAAAATAAAAATGACCGCAGTCGTAATTCAGGTACACATTTTCAGGATCGGTTTCATTCAGCATCCTTTCGGTTTCTTCACGCGTTTGGATGCAGGTACCCATATGATGGTGAAAGGCTAATTTAATACCCCGGTCGCGGGCTATTTTGCCCAGTTCGTTTAAGCCATAAGTAAAGCGCTTCCATTCTTCGTTGTTGTTCAGCATACCTTTTCCCTCCAGTACAGGTACATCTTTTTTCCCCTGGCAGCTATTACCCGTTTCGCCACCGCCAATTACTTTGGCGCCCATCGTTTCTAAGAAATCCAGCAATTGCGTAAAGCTCTTTTTGTTTTCTTCCAACGATATCGTTGTTAGCTCATAGCTGTTCCACTGGTTACAGATCTGCAGGCCCCTTAAGCTGAGCGCTTTTTTTAAAACGGCAATATCGCGGGGAAATTTATTGCCAACCTCGCAGCCGGTAAATCCCGCCAGGGCCATCTCGCTGATGCATTGCTCGAAAGTGTTTTGGGCGCCCAGTTCGGGCATATCGTCATTGGTCCAGTTAATGGGGGCTATGCCCAACTGTATATTTTCGAAGTTCATGTAATTAGAATATGCGTTGTTGTTTTTTGTTTTCTTTATAGGTTTCATAGGCCTTTTGTACCGAAGGCGATGTGGATACTTCCGCAACAGGCACTTCCCACCAGGCATTGTATCCTTTTACTGTACGGTGCAAATGCGTTTCAATATAAATGACGGTTGTGCGTTGCTGTTGCTTTGCCGATGCCAACGCGGCTTTCAGTGAAGCTGCATCCGTAGCCTTTATTACCACAGCGCCCAGGCTTTCCGCATTCCTGACAAGATCAACAGGTAATACTGCACCGTTTAATTGTCCCGACTGATCTTCCCTGAACCTGTACTGGGTACCGAATCTTTCGCTGCCTATGCTTTCCGACAAGCCGCCAATGCTGGCATACCCGTTATTGTTGAGCAATAAAATGGTAAAGCGCACGCCTTCCTGTATAGCCGTAATGATTTCGTGGTTGTTCATCAGGTAGCCGCCATCACCGCAAATAACATATACTTCCCGCTCAGGCGCCGCCATTTTTGCACCTAACCCCGCTGCAATTTCATAGCCCATAGTGGAGTAGCCATATTCCAAGTGGAAATTTTTAGGATCGGTTGCTCTCCATAATTTATGCAGGTCGCCGGGGGCACTGCCGGAAGCGTTGATCATAATATCTTCCCTGCTCATAAAGCTGTTGAGCGTTCCAATTACTACCGCCTGGTCAATAGGGGGTACTGTTCCGTTACCTTCAGCATAAATCCGGGTTACTTCATCATCCCAGGCTTTGTTCATTTGGGCTATTCTTTGCCGGTAACCATCAGCTACCTTGTAATTTCCAAGTGCAGAAAGCAATTCCTCCAGTATAATTTTTGCATCGCCGGTTAGGGGGAGGGCATTGTGTTTATGGGCGTCAAATTCGCTCACATTGATGTTGATGAATGTAACATCAGGGTTTTTAAAAATGGATTTGGAAGCGGTGGTGAAATCACTGTAGCGTGTTCCTATTCCTATTACTACATCTGCTTCATTGGCAATTTCAATGGCATATTTGGTGCCGGTAGCACCCAGTCCGCCCAGGCAATACGGCGCATCATACATCACCGAGCCTTTGCCTGCAAAGGTTTCACCCACGGGTATGCCGGTTTGTGTGGCAAACCGGTGCAATGCTTCACTTGCCCCGCTGTATATGGTTCCCCCACCGGCAACAATAACGGGATTTTTGGACTTGCTGATCCACTCCGCTGCTTTTTTCAACAGGCTGCTGTCTGGCCTGGAGCGGGGGATATGCCATACTCTTTTTTCAAAAAGTGAAGCGGGAAAATCATAGGCATGCGTTTGTACGTCCTGTGGCATGGAAAGGGTAACGGTTCCCGTTTCAGACGGAGAAGTAAGCACCCGCATTACTTCAGGCAATGCATAAATCAATTGTTCGGGACGGTTGATCCTGTCCCAGTATTTGGAAACCGGTTTAAAACAATCGTTCACCGATATATCCTGCGTAAAGGAACTTTCTAATTGCTGTAATACAGGAGCAGGTTCGCGGGTGGCAAAAATATCTCCCGGCAATAATAATACAGGGATACGGTTAATGGTGGCAAGGGCGGCGCCGGTTAACATATTGGTGGCGCCCGGGCCAATGGATGTAGTACAGACAAAAGCGCTTAGCCTGTTCTTTACTTTCGCATAGGCAACAGCAGTATGTACCATGGATTGCTCGTTGCGGCACTGGTAATACCTGAAATCAGGATTCTCCTGTAAGGCCTGCCCCAGTCCGGCTACGTTGCCATGACCAAAGATGCCAAAGCAGCCTGCAAAAAACGGCTGCTCAATGCCATCGCGCTCCGTGTATTGGTTTTTCAAAAATGCGATAGTTGCCTGCGCAACGGTTAATCTTTTTTTCATAACGATTTTATGAATTTTAAATTTAAAATCTCAAATTCCAAATTGCCCTGCCTTTCCTGCTGCCCCCATCAATTCAAACTTCTTCAGCATAAATACTCTATACGTTTCCATAAATATTTTGCCAGGCGTTGTGGGTGCAAACTCATCCGCGCGGTCGCGGAAAAATTCACGATTTACCATTGTCCATAACAGGCGTGTGTCTGTTGCGATATTCACTTTACAAATGCCAAGCGCTATCGCTTTTTTTAATTCATCTTCCTGCACGCCTTTAGCATCCGTTTTCAGTTTGCCGCCGGCGGCGTTAATTCTTTGCACTACTTCCCCGTTTACATTCGATCCTCCATGTAATACCAAAGGAAAGCCGGGCAGGCGTTCCTGTATTTCTTTGAGTATTTGTAATTGTAAGCCCTGTCCGCCTGAAAATTTATAAGCGCCATGACTGGTACCCACTGCAATGGCCAAACTATCACAGCCGGTTTCGTTTACAAAAGTCTCCACATCTTTTGGATTGGTATAGAACGAATGCGCCGCGTCCACGGTAAGATCATCTTCCACGCCCGCCAGCACACCCAGTTCCGCTTCCACGCTGATATTTTTAGCATGGGCTTTTTCCACTACAGCTTTCGTGCGGCCGATATTCTTTTCCAGGTCATCATGCGAAGCGTCAATCATTACAGAAGTATAACCGCCGCTTTCAATAGCATCCCATATATGTGCTTCATATCCATGATCGAGGTGAACAGCGTATACGGTTTGCGGATATATTTTCGCTGCTGCCTGTATCATTGCCAGTAACATGTGCGCATTCGCATAGTCGCGGGCGAAAGGCGTGGTTTGCACAATAAACGGCGCTTTGGCTTCCTGTGCTGCTGCAAACAATCCATGTATCTCTTCCATAAAAAAAACATTCACCGCCGGCACGGCATATTGTCCGTAGCATTTGCTGAATATTTCTTTTGTAGTTAGTAACATAACCGAATTTATATTTTAAATTTTAAATTTGAGATTTCAAATCTCAAATTTGTTTACCAGAACGCTATGTACAAAGCTGCCAGAATACCGCATATAATAGTAGCGCCAACAATAAACGAACGGCTCAGGTTAAACGATGGCATTTCTATCTCAATCTGCCCCTGGTTATTTTTGTTTTTTGAGGTAAGGCTGATGCCAACCATTACCGCCGATAATATCAGGAAAGCGATACCCATCCTGTTTAAGAAAGGTATTTCGGGAAGCCAGAACTTGAACGCGATGGATAGGGGTATGGTAAGTACCGCTGTAGTTAAGGCTGCCGCCGATGTGGCTTTTTTCCAGAACATGCCGAAGAAGAAAATAGCGAATACGCCTGGTGTAATAAAGCTTGAATATTCCTGTATGAACTGGTAGGCCTGTTCCAGCACTTTTAACTGCGGAGCAATTAAAACCGCAATGAGCATAGATACCCAAACAGCGATACGGCCTACGCGGATCAGGTGCCTTTCGGACGCACCTGGTTTTATATAGAGCTTATAAATGTCTAAAGTAAAAATAGTGGAGATGCTATTAGCCTTGCCCGCCAGCGATGCCACAATAGCAGCGGTAAGCGCTGCGAAAGCTACGCCTTTTAGCCCCATAGGTAAAAGGTTCAGCAATACGGGGTAAGCATGATCCGGTTTTACGGTTCCCGCCGCATCCACCATTTCCTGCTGGAACATGCCATTTTGATGCAGCACAAATGCTGCTATACCCGGTATAACAACGATCAATGGAACCAGCAGTTTTAAAAATGCCGCAAAAAGGATTCCTTTCCTGGCCGTTTCTAAGTCGGCGCCCAGCGTACGCTGAATAATATATTGGTTGCAACCCCAGTAGTTCAGGTTATTGATCCACATGGCGCCAATAATAACAGTTAAACCCGGTAAATCTTTGTAGTATGGATTATCCTGTTTCAGTATCATATGAAAATGCGTATCGGCCTGTGTTTTTAATGTTCCGAAAGCGCCCAGTATATCCGGTTTCCCAAATTCTTTCGCTACCAGGTCCAGCGCTAAATAAGTAGTGATCAACCCGCCAATAATAAGCACTATCACCTGCACTACATCCGTATACCCGATTACCTTCATACCGCCAATAGTAATTAATATCGCAAAGAGCGCCAGCGCCACAACCGCTACATTAAAATTGATACCGGCTGTTACTTCTAAGGCCAGGGCGCCCAGGTAAATGATGGAAGTGAGGTTTACGAATATGTACAATAATAACCAGAAGACGGCCATGGTAGTGGCTACAACAGGGTTATACCGTTGCCGCAAAAACTGGGGCATGGTATATATCTTGTTCTTAAGATATACGGGCAAAAAGAAAACAGCAACTACAATTAACGCAGCCGCTGCCATCCATTCGTAGGAAGAGATGGCCAATCCAATAGCAAAACCGGAGCCCGACATGCCTATGAAATGTTCGGCCGAAATGTTGGAAGCAATGAGTGAAGCGCCAATAGCCCAGTAGGTAAGCGATCCCTCCGCAAGGAAAAATCCTGAGGCGGTATTGGATTTGTTGGTTTTCTTTTTATATATCCAGTATCCGTAACCGCCAATGATAGCGAGATACAGAAAAAAAACCAGGTAATCTAATGTGTGCAAGCCAGTTTGGTTCATCGTCAGGGGTTATTAAGTGAGTGGTCAGTAGTGAGTGGTGAGTTGTCAGTGGTAAGTTGTGAGTTGTAAATAGTGAGTGGTAATTCATTCTCTATTTCTCTTCTCTTTCACGTTTCACTTCTTCCTCTGTTATACCTTTATTATTTCTTCCATCTTCACAGCCCTGTTTTCTTTTAAAGACAGGCCCGCGGCAAGTCCTATAGCCGTGGCCATTAGTCCATCGTGCGCGTCTACCGGCGAAGGCGTATCATTTAACACGCAGTCAATGAACGATTGCATGCAGGTACGGTAAGCTTTTTCATAACGTTCTAAGAAAAAGTAAAGCGGTAAAGCGGTTTGTACCGTTTCATTATTATGCTGAATTACATTATCCGGCGTATTATTTTCCGCCTTTGCCATTCCTTTTGAGCCAAATATTTCGAGGCGCTGATCATATCCATACACTGCTTTACGGCTATTGTCTATTACACCAATGACGCCGTTCTCAAACGTAAGTACAATAATGGCGGTATCAATATCATTATATTGTTTGATGCGGGGATCTATCAGTGCATCGCCCTTTACATATACTTCTTTTACTTCGCTGCCTGTGATAAAGCGCGCCATGTCAAAATCGTGTATAGACATATCGAGGAAAAGTCCGCCCGATACTTTTACATATTCTAATGGCGGAGGCGCCGGATCGCGGCTGGTGATCCGCAAAATATGCGGATCGCCAATGCTGTTGTTCCTGACTAATGATCCGATCCTGGCAAAATTGGGATCGAACCGGCGGTTAAAGCCCAGCATGAGTTTTACGCCGTTTTCTTTTACCGCCTGCCGGGCCGAAAGGATGGCAGGAAGCGTAACATCAAGCGGTTTTTCACAAAACACATGTTTCTTCGCCTGCGCGGCGGCGATAGTATAAGGCACATGCTGCGGTGTAGGTGCGCAAATAATAACGGCTTCCACATCCGGGTGGTTAATCACATCTTCTGCGCTTGCGGTTACCTGTGATACACCCAGGCGTTTGGCATATTCATGCGCACCGGCGGAAACATCAGATGCAATGATCACTTCCGCGTTTTGTGTATTGTACAGCAGGTTGGAAAGGTGTATTTGCCCGATGCGCCCAAGTCCGATTACGCCGGTTTTTAATTTTCTTGACATGATTGATGTTGCAATTTGAGATTTGAGATTTGCAATTTGAGATGCTAAAACTTCCTGGTCCATTCTTTCAGCCACCTTTCAATTACCACTTTGGTTTGTGTAAAAAATTCAACAGCATGTTTGCCCTGTCCGTGCAGATCGCCAAAGAAACTTTCTTTCCATCCGCTGAAAGGGAACTGTGCTACCGGCGCCGCAACGCCTATATTAATGCCGATATTACCCGCGTCTGCTTCATTCCTGAACCGGCGGGCATGCAGCCCGCTGCTGGTAAATATACAGGCCATATTGCCATACTTATTGCTGTTTACATAGGCAATAGCTTCTTCAATACTGTTAATATGCACCAGGCTCATCACGGGGCCGAATATTTCGGTACCCGCAATTTCGCCATGAAGCGGTATATCTTCTATAATGGTGGGCTGTATAAAATTACCTTTTTCATATCCCGAAATGGAAGTATTCCGGCCATCTAATAGTAACCTGCCCCCTTCCTGTATGCCTTTCTCTATAAGGCTGTTTACCCGTGTTTTACTATCTGCCGTAATTACCGGTCCCATCTGCACTGCTTCATCCAAGCCAAACCCCGTAGTACGCTTGCGGCTTAGTTCTACCAGGCTTTCCGTAATCTTTGTATGTTCTCCCACAGTAATAATGGTAGAGGCGGCAAGGCAACGTTGTCCTGCGCATCCATACACACTGTCTACCACAATCTGGGTAGTCATGTCTAAGTCTGCATCAGGTAAAATAATCACCGGGTTTTTTGCTCCGCCCTGTGCCTGCATCCGCTTGCCATTAGCGGCGCCTTTGGCGTATACATAACGGGCAATAGCAGACGAACCTACAAAACTTACCGCTTTAATACCGGGATGTTCGAGTATGCCATCAACAACCGCTTTTCCCCCATGCACCATATTAATTACGCCGGGGGGTAAATCTAATTTGGCTACCAGTTCCATTACTTTGGTCATGGTAAGCGGCACTTTTTCTGAAGGCTTAATGAGAAAGCTGTTGCCGCATGCAATGGCATAGGGTAAAAACCAGAAGGGGATCATGCCGGGAAAGTTAAAGGGAGATATACAGGCACAAACACCCAATGGCTGGCGGATCATGTATTCATCAATACCCAAAGAAATATCTTCCGAAAAATCGCCCTGCATTAATGCGGGTATGCCGCACGCATTTTCTACATTCTCAATAGCACGAACCCATTCAGCTTTTGATTCGGCATATGTTTTGCCCGATTCGAGCGTGATGATTTTGGATAGCTCGTCTATATTTTCCTCCAGCAATCTTTTTAAATGAAAAAGATACTGGATCCGTTTTCCGGCGGGCAAACGTTTCCATATGGCAAAAGCATTTTCGGATGATTGTACCGCAGCATTCACGTCAGCTACAGTGCCCGAAGGAACCTGGGCGAGTATTTCCTGGCTGGCCGGGTTTATTACATTCACATACGTGGTTGCACTGCTGCTTACCCACTGCCCATTAATATAATTTCTTAATTTTTCCATATTGATTTTATGTTTTTTTAGCTATCGGCAATCAGCTATCAGCGGCATCGAACCCTGTTACCCTTTCACTTACTTCGGAATGCTTTTTCCCCCTGAAACCTGCAACTTGTGACCTGCACCCTGCAACAATCCCCCGCGGTCTGACGCTTCTTCATCGCGTACCGACCACAGCATTTTCACAGCCCACCCCGTTCATCTGTAAATTGCATCACCTCCTGCAGTGTTGGCATAAAGTTAGCGCAGCCTTCCCGCGTAACAATAATGGCGCCGCAGGCATTGCCCATCCTTGTGCTTTTAAAGAGATTCCATCCTTTTAAAAAACCATAGCAAAATCCTCCGGCAAATGCATCGCCTGCACCCAGCACATTCAATACTTCTACCGGGAAACCCGGTACTTTCACCTCTTCTTTTCCCCTCTCAAATACAGAAGCACCGTCTTTTCCTCTTTTTACGATAAGCGTATCAATGCCGGTAGCCATAATATTTTGTATGGCTTTATTAATGTTGCCTTTTATTTCGGGAGCCGATATTTGCTGGTGCCTGATGGATACCTGGCTGCTATCGGTGAGGTAAGCGGCTAATATCTCTTCCTCTGTTCCTATTACAATATTGAACTGTGGCAATAGTGTACGGATCACAATTCCAAAAGCACGCGGGTCGTGCCACTGGTCGGCTCTGAAATCAAGGTCTAACAATTTTATAACCCCGTTTTTTTGCGCCAGCTCCAGCGCGTAAAACATGGCCGTACGGCTGGGGTCTTTGCTTAATGCCGTTCCCGAAAAGATAGCCGCTTTAAAATTGCTGAAAGGAACAGCATTTACATGATCAATATCTAATTGTATATCTGCACAGTTATCGCGGTAATAAACCAATGGAAATTTATCCGGCGGCTCAATGCCCAGTATAACGGCCGAACTTCGGGTACCCGCTATCGTGGGTATAAAATCGGTGGTTACATTTTCTTTTTGTAAAAAATTTTTAATGAAAGCACCTACCTGGTCGTTGCCAATGCCGGTAAGCAGCGCGGTTTTTAATCCAAGTCTTGTTGCGCCTACCGCGATATTGGTTGGGCATCCGCCAACAAATGCGTTAAATGCTGAAATGTCCGTAAAGGGACTACCTACATTGGCAGAATACAGGTCAATAGAAGATCTCCCGATAGTAAGCAAATCGTATTCCCTTTGTATGCTCATAATTTCAAATCTGAAATTTCAAATATCAAATTGTATTGTTCATTTTCGCTGTAACCATTGGCAGTCGCGGATCCTGTCCCTTCCATGTGCCGAAAATCCATTCCTGCTGCGGATCGGGCGTGTTCGCCAGCGACTGATCGCTGCCCGCAAGAAAATTAAGATAGTATACATTATACCCGTGTCCTGCCACAACAGGGTGATATCCTTTGGGTACAAGCACCGCTTCGTTATTATGCACTTTTATTACTTCATCTAAGGAACGGTCGGCTGTATATACCTGCTGAATGGCAAAGCCGTTGGGCTTGTCTATTTTATAAAAATAGATCTCTTCCAGTTCCGCTTCTAACAGATTGCCATTAGCGTCTACTTTGCGCTCGTCATGCTTATGCGCAGGGTAAGAGCTCCAGTTGCCTGAAGGGGTATATACCTCCACGCATACAATTTTATGGCAATTGAATCCCGGCTGCAGTAAACTGTTGATCTGGCGGTTGGCATTATCGCCGCCCCTGAATTCAATCGCTGCCTCTTCGGGTTGTTTTAAATAAGGCGGATGATCTTCATTGGTGGCTACCCGGCATATGGCTATATCCGTATTACCGGTTTGCGCGGTGAGTGTAAAATGGGTATTGCGGGAAAGGTATAAGGTATGGGCAATGCCGCTAAATACGTCTTTCCTGCCATTGCGGGTTTCCCATTCGCCCTTATCGGAGCTTACCTTAAAATTACCACCCAGCAACACAATGCAATATTCATAATCGCCGGTATGTTGGGAGAATGATTCGTTTTTATCTAATAACCTTGTTTCAAAGTTAAGATAGTTCCAGCCCGCATCCTGTGCAGTGAAATGATGATACCTCCGGTTTCCCGGATCGGGCCTGACAAGCAATTTCTGATCTGGCATTAGCAATATTTTACGCTGGTAAACTTACCATTATAATTTTATTTAAATGGTTTATGTGGCTTGCAAACGTTTGAAATTTTTTGAGTTAAGAAAAAAGCGGAACTTGAGCGGTGATTAGGTCAACATAAAATATGAATAAGCCAGTTACTATAAAAGATATTGCCAGGAAATTCAGGTGCTCACCTTCAACGGTATCGAGGGCGCTGAATAACCATCCTTCTATTAATGAAGATACCCGGCGCAATTTGCAGGAATATGCACAAAAAGTAGGTTACCAGCGTAACCAGGTATCCTTAAACCTGCTCAATACAAAAACAGCGAGCATTGGCGTTATTGTTCCTACCATCAATAATTATTATGAATCGGCCATTATTGAAGGTATTGATGCCGTGCTGCACCCATTGGGTTATACGCTGAATATATGTGTAACCAATGAGCAATACCTGCTGGAATCGGAATATGTAACAAAGCTATTGTCGAACCGCGTGGAGGGCATTTTCCTTTCTGTTTCACAGGAGACCTATGATTTCGGGCATTACGAACACCTGGAAAATGTGGGTAAAAGGAATCTGCCATTAATTTTTATTGACCGCGACTATGAAGGATTTTCCGCAGGAAGTGTAACCATAGATGATTATCATGGCGCCTTTGCGGCAGTGGAACACCTCATCAGCACCGGCCGCAAACGCATCGCTCATTTAAAAGGCCCCAACGGAATGGCCGTTACCGAACAGCGCTTTAAAGGATATACCGAATGTCTTACAAAGTATGGATTACCTGTGGAGGAAAAATTGATTATAAATACCAATTTTAAAGTAGAGAGCGCGCTGGAGCCCACTGCTCAATTGCTGCAACTGGAGCAGCGCCCCGATGCTATATTTGGCGTAAACGACCAGGTAGCTATTGGAGCTATGAAAGTGATAAGAGAAAAAGGATGGAGGGTTCCGGAAGATATTGCCGTAGTGGGTTTTGATAATTCGCCTATTTCAGCTTATATATCACCATCCCTTACATCGGTAGCACGGCCCGGAAGACAGATCGGGGAAGAAGCTGCCAGGATATTCCTGAATTATCCGGAAGCCGCTGCTAAAAAAGATAACCCGGTACATATTGTATTGCCTTCACAATTGATTGTAAGAGACTCTTCTGGAAAATCTAAATAAAAATACTGAATTAAATAGTTTAAACTATAAATTTTTGGGATAGCTTTATAGTAGGGTTTGTGTTTGGTTTTATAATAAAAGTGATGAAAAAAAACTGCTATAAAATTCTATTTGTATCAATTTCATTTTTGCTGTGTAGTATATCAATATTTGCACAGACTTGTTCCAATTCATTTCATATTGTTGTACTTGGTTCTTCTACCGCTGCTGGTGCTGGCGCTTCGCCTAAAAGCAATTCGTATGTAAATCTTTTTACACAATACCTGATTAACTCCGTAAATTCAGGTAGTACTGTTACCAACCTTGCAATTGGTGGCGCCACAACCTATAAAATGCAACCTGGATGGTATAGTCCACCCACAGCTTATCCTGTAGATCCGGAACGCAACATTGACGCAGCTCTTGCATTAAGCCCCGATGGTATATTATTAAACTATCCTTCCAATGATGCCGATCGTGATATTCCTATTGCCGAACAGAAGTCCAATTTTTTAAGAGTTGTTGACAAAGCGGATTCGGCAAATGTTCCGGTATGGATTACTTCTACGCAGCCCCGGAATATTACTGAAGAGGGAAGGGCTAATTTGATCCTGATGCGTGATTGGCTTCAGACTACTTTTACTTCAAAATATATTGACTTTTGGACAGGTATTGCAAACGCTGACGGAACCATTGTTGCCGCGTATAATTCCGGAGATGGTGTTCACCTGAATAATGCCGGACATGCCATTTTATTTGAAAGAGTAAAAAATAGTGGAATGGTTACAGAGATTTGTAACATCGTATTGCCGGTTGAGATTGAAAAATTTCTTGTGGAAAGAAGAAACAATGGCACAAGGCTTGAATGGATTGCCAATGGATTGGAGGGGGAGACGTTTTTCAATATTCAATTCAGTAAAAATGGAGTAGACTGGGAGCAGGCAGGCGTTTTGCATACAGATAATCAGCCACAAATGAGTTCGGGACATTTTACTTATACCCATTTAAATTCAGGAAGTATTTCATCTGTATTGTACTATCGTATTGCAATTAAATACCGAAGTGGTGAAATTCACTACAGCGAAATTAAACAGGTAATTTTCGATAAAGATAGTAATCTCATTTATAGAGTTAGTGCTATGGGCGGAAAAATTACCATTGAAACATTCAGGGATGAGAAGATCAGATACTTTTTATACAACTACCGGGGACAAATTATTGATAAAGGAAATGTTCTTGGCTTGCACTCGCTAAATTTACATACTCGTACGGGGATTTATTTATTGAAAATAATAATGAATAGCGGCAAATCAGAAGTCAGAAAAATTATACTTTGACGTGGTGAATTAACAACGTTTCTTACACTGCACCCTTTTGAATTGTCATGTTATTACAGCGTCTGCTTTAGTGTTGTTTGGTAAAAGTAGAAGTATATTTAAATGATATCCCACTTTCGGTACCCTCCGCAGTAATGATGAGCGTAATACCATCAAACTTTTCAATAGTTGCTGTTTCACCATCAATCGTTATTGTATTTCCTGCCAAACTCCATGTGCCGGTGTCATCACCTGGTTCCTCGCATTTGGTTCCCGCATCGGTATACAGCACGGTGTAATCTGCTTTTAAGGTAACCTGGTCATCTTTTTCGCAAGGCAGCATCATGTCATACAGGTTAATCGTTTGTGATCCGGTTAAAGCAGACGTGGCTGTAGCGGCCTTGAGTGTATAGGTTCCCGAAATATTTTCTTTTGTAATATCCGAGGAGGTTTTCTCTTTTTTGCAGGCAGTAAAAAATAAAGCGGCAAATAAGATAAGCGAAACTGGTTTTAACTGGTTCATCACAGGGCTATTTTTATATTTTAAAATAAACTCATAACGCCTGCTTTTATTGTTCATAATACCAGAAAATAATAAGGACGCATGTAGCGGTACAAAGAAAGTTTCGTACGTTCTTTCTTTTATCCTGACATTAATTGCAGGGGAGCCTGATCTTCATCATCTGCCGGAAATGCGCAGTAGTTTAATTTTGAACCTGAATCTAAAGTAAAGCATATGAAAAAGAGAGAGCCTGTTTCCCGCATTATGACTAAAGATGTTATTAGTGTTGCGGAAAACGATAAATTAGACGAGGTAGTAGCCATTTTCCGTAAAAAAAGCATCAGGCATTTACCGGTTAAAAAAGGAGGTAAGATAACCGGAATGATAAGTCGTAACGATATTAACCGGCTTACATTCGGTGCGCTTTTTGATAACCAGGAAGGGGCTGATGATGCCATATTGCAGATGCTCACCATTCCACAGGTAATGACTGCCGATTTACGTACGGTAAGCAGTGATACGCCTGTGAGGGAAGTGGCGGAAATTTTCAGCACCGCAGAATATCATTCACTTCCGGTAGTTGACAATGAAGAGTTGAAAGGTATTGTTACCACTACCGATATCATAAAATATATGCTGGACCAGTATTAAGCAACGCAACATCAGAAAGCATCTGTACCTTAACCGTTGGGGGCTGTTATAGTATAACAGCCCCTTTTTCCAGTGTTACATAAAGCAAATAATGCGTGTATGTTATAGTGAAAACTGAGCGGACAGAGGTGAAGAGGCAATGGTGAATAGCGAATTTAACCCCTCACCATTTACGCTTCACCACCTCACTTCTAATGCGGATCATGTTATTTCAATACTTTAATCTTCAGGCTTCTGAAACTTACTTCATCGCCATGATCCTGTAATAATAGCCTGCCTTCTTTTCCTTCACCGAAATTAGGCCGATTTTTAAATTTACTGCCGGCTACCAGCTCGCGGAAAGCCTGCGACCCTCTTTCATATGCTAATACTTTTACACCGTTGAGATAATGTTCCACATGATTATTGGGATATACAATAATCCTTCCCTGGTTCCATTCGCCTACAGGTTTTACAAAGCGATCTGTTTTTTTTGCGGCCATTAAATCATACAATGAAGAAAGCGTTCTGTTGCCGGCTATACCCATTTTGGCATCGGGATGGTTTTTATCATCTAATACCTGGTATTCCAGGCCGAGGGCTGATCCTACATTGTTTTCGGAAAGCGTTACAAAGTATTTCACGCCGCTGTTTCCGCCAAAGGAAAGCTTGAATTCAAAAGAAAAATCAAAAGCGCTGTATAAATCATCCGTTACAATATCACCGCCATTGGCAGATTCCTGTCCCTGTGAGGATAATACGGAAATATTTCCGTCTGCTATTTTCCATCCTTTTTCCGGAAAGCTCAGCGTTTTAGCACCTCTCCATCCTTTTGAGCTTACCCCATCAAATAATAACTTCCAGCCATTGTTTTTTTCAAAGGTGGTTAATGTATTGGGTTCGTTGTTCACTACAAAAACATGGGCGGGAAATGGCGCCGGGGAAAGGTTGGCGGTTTGAATACGAATGTTTTTCCAAAGGATCTTTTTCCCGGCATCTGCGGCTTTGCCAATACTGTGTACCTGTAAGGCGATAAATCCCTTAACATCCGCATCATCTACCAGGTAACTGGCGGGTACATCATTGATCCATGTTTTGATCGTATTTCCAATGCATTCCACTTTCACTTTGTTAAACGCTCCCCGTTTATATGCTTTTTGGGCTGCTGAATTCAAATCTAAAGGATATAACCAGCCCCGCCGGCCTTCATCATATATTCCGGCGGTCCATGCCCGGGAGGAAGCATCTAATTCATACTGGTAGCCATATACCCTTCCCTTTCCGTCATTGGCGTCAGGGTTAAAATGACTTCTGATCTGTATACCCGAATTGGTAACAGTGTCGGGTATAAGCACTTCCAGCTCTAAAACAAAATCGCCGTATTCTTTTTCGGTTACTAAAAAGCTGTTTGGGGTGGAGGCTACGGTTGTGCCTGCTATAACACCCTTTTCAACAGTATATTTTGCATTGCCTCCAAGCTGTTTCCAGCCCTGCAGTGTTTTGCCATCGAATAGTTTTGTCCATGTAACTTTTTGCGCATTAACCGAAAGTGAATTAAAACAGAGAAGAAAAGATGCGATGGGGAGTAATAAATTTTTCATACCTGTGCCTTGATGGTTTATATTTTATAGTTCCGCTAATATATTCATAATATCCCGTTTTGGACACAGGAATCCTGATTAGGGTTTGCTCAATAACTGCCATATCTATTCTTTCGATGCCACAAATTTCAGCGGCCCGCAAGCAGGCTGATTTACGGGTACAACTTAAAAATAGCCACTAATGCACGCCGGCTCCTTTGGAGCATGTGTTTATCAAATTCGTTTAATTTTTAACGCAAAGTTCGCAGCAGTTTTTTGCATATTAGGTGGAATATCATTACAGATTTTCCGGCAGAAGTATATTGCGGGGAATGATGCAGGAGTGTTTGCTACCTGGAAACCGGTTCAGACGGACTCATACTGATAAAGCCGGGCAATTTGAGACCAGGCTGCGGCTTGTAAGGTAATATATATATCGTATTGCCTTTTTTATAAGAAATAATAGAACTGGCAGGCTTGGGTTGTTCAGACGATTTAAAATCTGTTTTGCCGTAGTTTTTATTATTAAAAGTATAATTATCTTTTATAGAAAAGGTAACAGTAGATTTAAGATCAGAAAAAACGCCGGAGGTATGCCTTGTTTCCGTATTTCTTTCTTTCTCTCCGGATTTTATCCTGATCCCGCTCACTGCAAATACATACTGGGCAATTGCAAACATAGCCACCAGTATGCAGCTATTTTTAACAATTCTTGCAGGTATGTTTTTGTTTATTTTCATCGTTCAGCAAAAATAATGATTTATATTCAGTATTTCCTATACCGTTCATCATAAATTTTACATGTTATTTAACGTTTATACAATAAAAAAGTTACAAAAATACTTTTATTCTGAATAAAGGGTTAACTTTCACTAACTTACATCGCAATGCAGGATAATTCTTATCGTAATGACAGAGATGAGATGAGAGATTTACTAAAGCAATTTGAAAATCTCCGGACCGGCCTGAGCCATCATGGTTTCATGGAAGAAGAATCTTTTGAAAAGATTATAGATTATTTTGACGATAAAGATGATATTGCCGGGGCCCTGGAAGCCGCAGAACTGGGCGTTGGACAATTCCCCTACTCCGCCTCTTTACTGGTTAAAAAGGCCGATTTATTAATAGTTACCCGCAAGTATAATGATGCCTTAGAAATTTTAGAAAAGGCCGAAATACTCGACAGTTCCGACATTGATATTTACATTCTTAAAACCGATGTGTTTCTTGCGTTAGACGAGCATGAGAAAGCCGTAGGACTTTTGGAAGAAGCCATCAGCCTGTTTGAAGGAGATAACCGCATTAACCTGTTGTTTGAACTGGCAGATGTGTATGACGATTACGAGGAGTTCGGCAAAGTGTTTGACTGCCTGGTACATATACTGGAGTATGAGCCTAACAATGAAGAAGCGCTCTATAAAATATGTTTCTGGACAGATTTTACCGGAAGGAGTGAAGAAAGCATCAGGTTGCACCAGCACATCATTGACGAGTATCCATACAATGAACTGGCATGGTTTAACCTTGGCGCGGCATACCAGGGTTTGAAGCTATTTGAAAAATCAATTGACGCGTATAAGTATGCCCTGGCCATCAACGAAAAGTTTGACTATGCCTACAGGAACATGGCCGATGCGTATATCAGGTTAAGGAAATACCGCGATGCCATTGAATCGCTGGAAAAAGTAATTGAGCTGGCGCGGCCGGAGGATGTAATTTACGAAGCTATTGGTCATTGTTACGATAAACTTAAGCAATATGCCCAGGCAAGATTTTATTATAAAAAAGCTTCACACCTTAACAGCGATGACAGCAAATTGTATTATAAGATTGCCTGTACCTATATTAATGAACTGTTGTTTAGTAAAGCCGTGCAATACTTAGAGTCGGCCATGCGCATACATCGCATGCAACCGGAGTATAACCTGGCTATGGGCGAATGTTTGCTGGAATTAGGAAATATTAAGGATGCCATCATACACTTTTCCAATGTAGTAAAGGCTAAACCGCGGGGAATTGCCGGGTGGGAAGCGCTTATACGCTGCTTATACAAGGAAGATTTCCTGACAGAAGCAACAGAGCAGCTTGACAATGCGCAGCAGGTTGCGGGAGATAAACCATTGTTCCTGTTTTACCAAAGCGCTGTTTTATTTGCTAGGGGTAAAAGCAAGGAGGCGCTGCTGGTACTGCAAAACGCTATGGAAAGAGCACCAAGGCTGCTTAAAAAATTTATAGAACTGAATCCTACCATACTTCAGAATCAGCAGGTGGTTGATCTTATTGCCTATTACAAACGAAAACGTTCCATCTGACATGGAATAACCTGCACCGGGAAACATAATCTTCCTTATTTTTGCGCATTCTTTAAAACATCTCATCTTTCATGAATTTTAATCTAAGTCAGATACCCGAACGAAAAAGTAAACCCCGTCGTTCAGGTATCACAATGGTAATGGATAAAGGCTTAAGTATTGAAGAGACAAAAAATTTCCTAAGTATAGCTCACCCGTATGTTGATATTGTTAAGCTGGGTTTTGGAACTTCATTTGTTACGCCGCAGCTTCGTGAAAAAATTAAAGTGTACCAGTCCTATGATTTACCCCTGTATTTCGGGGGTACTTTATTTGAAGCCTTTTTGATCCGAAACCAGTTCCAGGATTACGTTAATACCCTTAAAGACTACAATATCTCGTATATGGAGGTAAGCGATGGTTCAATTACCATTCCGCATGCCGAAAAGTGCGGTTATATTGAAAAGCTTACCAAATACGGCGTAGTGTTTAGTGAAGTGGGAAGTAAAGACGCAGAACATATTATTCCTCCCTATAAATGGATAGAGCTAATGAAAGCTGAGCTGAATGCAGGTTCAACTTATGTAATCGCTGAAGCGCGGGAAGCCGGAAATGTGGGTATTTACAGGGGAACGGGTGAAGTACGGGAAGGCCTGGTGCAGGAAATTCTGACTCAGATTCCGGAAGAACGCATTATTTGGGAAGCGCCGCAAAAAGCACAGCAGTTGTATTTTATTGAGCTGCTGGGGTGCAATGCCAACCTGGGTAATATTGCTCCATCGGAAGTGATCCCGCTGGAATCCATGCGTATCGGCCTGCGGGGAGATACTTTTCATTTGTTTTTAAATAAAGATGATGTGGAATGAAATTGTACGGACTGATTGGCTACCCGCTCGGGCATTCTTTCTCAAAGCAATACTTTACGCAAAAATTTGAAAAAGAGCAGCTCAACTGCCGGTTTGAAAATTTTGCTATAGAAAATATCGCGCTTTTCCCTGCCGTATTGCAAAATAACCCTTCATTGCTGGGGTTATGTGTAACTATTCCCTATAAGGAAAAGGTCATTCCCTTTCTTCATAAATTATCTCCGGGCGTTCAGCAAATTGGCGCATGCAATTCTATCCGGATAAGCAATGGCAAACTTACCGGGTTTAATACAGATGCTATGGGGTTCAAGCAGTCGCTCCTACGGCAGCTACAACCGTATCATACCAAAGCGCTGATACTTGGCACGGGAGGTGCTTCCAAAGCTGTTGAATATGTGTTGCAGCAACTGGGCATTGCATATACATTGGTAAGCCGAAGTGCCCGGGAGCATGCGATTAGCTATAACATGCTCAACGCGGAAATGATTAAAAGTAATTTGCTGATCATTAACGCGTCTCCGGTGGGTACATTTCCTGATGTAAATCAATGCCCGGATATTCCTTATGAGGGCATAGGAGAGCGGCACTTTCTTTTTGATTTGATTTATAATCCTCAAAAAACCTTATTCCTGGAAAAAGGAGCAGAGCGTGGTGCGGCTGTTCAGAACGGGCATGACATGCTGATTGCACAGGCTGAAGCCAGTTGGGAACTATGGAATGAATAGCTGCAATAACTCTACCGTATTGGAGTGTGATACTTCTTTCCTGTGCCAATGTATGATAGTTGTTTAAATACCCTTCCGCTCTATCCGGGCTCAATCATTACAGAAGTGGTGGCACCTGCATAGTTCAATTGGGGAAGGTAGCATATAAGTTCTTTTTCCTTTTTAGCCCCGGGTAATTTTATGTTAACGGTTATGCTGCTGTATTGCTGCGTGGGATCTGCAATATATAAGGATGCTTTCTTTGGGTTACTGCTATTTTTCAGATATACTATGCAGGGTTTGTTAACCGATACGCTTAAGGCGGAAGTAGTTAATGCAGCGGCCTTATAAAATACTACCTGAAGCATATCTAACTTTGAATGCGCTACTGCCTGGATAGAATCTGAGTTTCTTATTATTTGGATATCCGCCAGAGGATAAGCCTGCATTTTATTTTGGCCCCCGATTCCCGGAACTACAATGTAAGCATAGGTGGCCGAAGTGGGCTGCGCCCCATGAGTGAACCAGAGCTTAAACACATTACCTGCTATTTCATTTTTTGAATTACGATAATTGATTTTGTACCAGTTGCCGGTTTGTTTCGCATTACTTACCTGTACATTACCGCCGGCCGGAAAAAAATAACCAATGCTGTCATGCAGTATCCAGCGGGGATTTTTATACTGCAATAAGCTGTTGTCCTGTGCTGTCAGGGTATGTTCTGATGTTTCAGCTATGGTTACTTTACCGTTTAACCAGCATTGATTAACAGTAGTAGTAATATTTTCCGGTGTGGTACTGTTGATGCCAGCCCCAAGACATACCACTTCATCATCAAAAAAGAACCAGGCTTTTTTGGCGGCAACACTATCATAATTCAGCATATAGGCGGTTACACCATATACACTGTCCGATACACCGCCTGCAAAGTTTGTAGTGCCTTTTATCCCCCATTCTTTTCGTATGACCGCACCTTCGTCCGAATCGTAATCCCGGTTGGTAACACCTGGTAGTTTGTCCCATTCCCATATGGGCATTATATTATAATATTCACTTCCCCGGCGTTGAATATTAGTAGAGCCGTCCGGCAAAAATTTACCAAGGATATTTTCATTATTTCCTCTTTCCGTTCTTATCGTACGTGTAGAAACGGTGCGTATATTAAACGAATAGGCGGGTCGCTGGTGGATATCATAATCGCCTCTCCAAAAATGGGTGTGGGTTGGAGTGATCTTATAAGCGGATGGCTGAAGTTCCCCGGTTCTTGCAATGGCCGCATTCCATATATCACTGTATGTGGGGTCTAATAACAGGGCTTTTTGCAGACGTAATATTTCATCCTTTTTTTTAAGCATATTGGGGCGGCTGATGCCGCGTCCTTCGGTATTAAAATCAATACAACTACCCCGGATCGTGCGTAAATAGGTATTCCTGTAATACCCGGAAAGTATATCCAGTTTATTATTCTGCAAAGCATAAGGTGTTCCCAAAAGATAAGCGGCGATCCTCAGCACATCAGATAAAAAAACGGATCCGTAACTGGATATCTGCAACTGGTTGCCATGTTCCAGGTTTGAATAATCATATTGTAAGCCTTCCGGCTGGTTTTTTAATCGTAATGGGGCAAAGGACTGATCAACGGCCGTATCCAGCAACCCCTTGTTTTGGGTAAGACATGCACGGTATAAATAATGCAGGGCGATATCCGTTTTATTTGCGCCACTATACATAAAAGGATCCCCATTCATCATCTTGTTTATCAAGTCAGATTCCAATGGGGCAGGCAAAGGCTCCGGTGCATAACGCATAATAATTAATATCTGTCCGGTAAACTGCGGATAGGATATTCTGTTATACCACCAGTTTTTGGCTACAAAATTCAGTTTATACCAGTAATATAGAGATTTTATAATAGCGGATCGCAGGGCGTGGTCATGAAAGTAAATACTTCCCGGTGTGGTATAGGCTATGGCAAAAGTTTTTATGCGGCTTAAATGGGTGCCAGTCTCATTCATATAGTCAATATCCCGCCATGCGCTGTCATTATAAGTTAATGTGTGTTTGGAATTGTTTACCAACCGGTCTAATCCTCCAACAGAGCTAACAATGTGCAGGTCCGCGTTAATCCTGTTCATAATGGTATCGAAAGGATACGATTGCCCCGAAGCGCTGATGAACAGCAGTACACCGCCTGTCAGCAACCACCCTGTTTTATATTTCAACAATAATAATAAGCTTGTGAACTTCATGCTATTCAATTGAAATAAGGCGAACGGGAAAAGTAATTACGGTATTCCTTCAGTCCAGCTATGCTGATTCCACTAATTTTTTAATTGCAGTTAATACAGGATCCCAGCCACCGCCATCCATCGTATCACGGTATCTCTTTTCACCATCACCCGCCGTTGCATAATCGCCCTGCGTTACGGTTAAAAGGATTTGTCCGTTTTGAGGCGTTAAGGCGTACGTTACCGTAAGGTAATTTTCCGGTATATCGGCAATACCGGAATTGGGGTCGATGGTGCTATATGCCAGCAATATACTGGGTTCAATGTTAATGATTTTACCTTTTACAAAAACCATTTCTTTTCCTTCATAGTTTCCCTTCCACAACAAATCACTCCCCGGCTTCCATTCGGAAACCGTTTCGCAACCAAACATGTATTTTTTTGTTTGCTCCGGGTTAACTAAAGCGTCCCAAACCTTTTCAGGAGCGGCATTGATGGTAATACTATTTTGTACAATTAAGGGGCTACTCATTTCTTAATTATATTAAGTACGTTAACGTATTGGAATAGTTGTGGTACACGGAATAGGAATCGTATATTATTTATTTCTATAAAGTTAGTGCAACTTTCTTTAATGCATTGGGGATGATTACTGATACCGGTTATATACGTGCTTCTGTGAATCATCCTGTGCCGGTACCCAACAATTTTCCCGGTGAATAATGTTATTTGAAGAAATGAACTTACATTTATCTCTCTTAAAAAACGTTTCAACGATTCCACAATGAAGAAAAACTTTCCCCTTCTCTTATGTTGCGTTGCGCTCTTTCTTTTTTCTGCCTGTAACAAACGTAGTGGTAAACCAAAGATACTCGTGTTTACCAAAACAGCCGGATTCCATCATCAATCCATACCGGCAGGCGTTGCCGCTATTCAGAAGCTTGGTGCAGCGAATGATTTTGATGTAGATACCACATCTGATGCCAATATGTTTTCGGATGATATACTGAGCGAATATTCGGCTATTATTTTTTTGAATACTACTGGTCCTTTGTTTAATACTGTTCAGCGTATTGCGCTCGAAAGATACATGCAGGCAGGGGGTGGTTACGTGGGTATACACGCCGCTACCGATGCGGAGTACGACTGGGGCTGGTATACCCGCCTGGCCGGGGCTAATTTTGAAAGCCATCCCCGCCAGCAGGAAGCTAAATTAATAGTAAAAGACAAGAGTCACGCGTCAACCCAGCACCTGCCGGATGTATGGACAAGGAAAGATGAATGGTATAACTTTAAGAAGCTGAATAAGGATGTTCATGTGCTCATTACTATTGATGAAAAAAGTTATGAAGGCGGTAAAAATGGCGACAATCATCCCATGGCCTGGTATCATGAATATGATGGAGGACGGGCTTTTTATACGGAACTGGGACATACGGATGAATCGTACAGCGAGCCCCTGTATTTACAGCACATTCTGGGTGGTATCCAATATGCCATAGGTGGCAATGAAAAATTAGATTATAGCGGGGTGGTATCCAAATACCCTCCCGATGAAGACCGGTTTACTAAAACACCCCTGGTGCAGGGAGGATTCTTTGAACCTACGGAAATGACTATTCTCCCCAATTTTGATATCCTTATTACACAACGCAGGGGCGAAATCATGCTGTATAAAAATGAAACCAAACAATTGAAGCAAGTGGGTTTTTTAAACGCGTACTTCAAAACAACTACAGCCGGCGCCAATGCGGAAGAGGGTGTATTAGGTATCAGTAAAGACCCCGGTTTTAGCAAGAATCACTGGGTATATATTTTTTACAGTCCTGCAGATACTTCGGTAAACCGGCTGTCGCGTTTTAAATTTGAGAATGATACTATTGATAACAAAACAGAACAGGTGATCCTGCAATTTTATTCGCAGAGAGAAATATGCTGTCATACCGGCGGCTCTATCGCGTTTGGACCGGATGGCTTATTGTATGTATCCACAGGCGATAATTCCACACCTTTTAATGAACCCGGTCAAACCTATACCAACAGGGGCTATGGTCCGTTAGATGATCGCCCCGGACACCTGCAGTACGATGCCAGGAGAAGTTCGGGTAATACCAACGACCTCAGGGGAAAGATATTGCGGATAAAAGTAAATGAAGATGGCACATACGAAGTACCCGATGGGAATTTGTTTCCTAAAGGAACCGATAAAACCCGGCCTGAAATATATGTAATGGGTAACCGTAATCCATACCGTATTTCTGTTGATCAGAAAAACAGTT
This sequence comes from Agriterribacter sp., assembly GCF_035497235.1. Classification (GTDB taxonomy): domain Bacteria; phylum Bacteroidota; class Bacteroidia; order Chitinophagales; family Chitinophagaceae; genus Agriterribacter. Next base: position 32,713 of record NZ_DATJEB010000054.1, on the reverse strand, counting down.
TCCTGTATTGGGGTGAGGTAGGCCCGGATGCCAGCACGGATAGTTTTGGCGTGCGGGGTCCGCGCGGGTATGATGAGCTGAACCAGGCGCGCAAAGCGGGCTTTTTTGGATGGCCTTTGTTTGTAGGAAACAACTATGGGTATAACCGCTACGATTATGCTACAGGAACTTCCGGAGAAGCCTTTGATCCGGAAAAGCCTTTGAATGAATCGCGCAACAATACGGGACTAAAAGAATTGCCTGCCGTGGCGCCACCTTTTATATGGTATCCCTATGCCGCATCAGCAGAGTTCCCCCAGGTAGGAACCGGCGGACGCAATGCCATGGCCGGCCCGGTATATTATACCGATATGTGGCCTTCAAAAACAAGACTCCCGGATTATTACAATGGGAAATTATTTATTTACGACTGGATAAGAGGATGGATAAAAGTGGTAACCATGCTGCCTAACGGCGATTTTGACAAGATGGAACCTTTTATGGAGCATACCAAACTCCATAATGCCATTGATATTGAATTGGGTCCCGATGGAAAGCTATATATTCTTGAATATGGAAGCGGGTGGTTTGCAAAAAATGAAGACGCCGGACTGAGCCGCATTGATTATAACGGCGGTAACCGTTCGCCCAAAATAGCTGCCATTAAGGTAGATAAAACTTCCGGGACCCTGCCTTTAACCCTTAAGGCTACTGTTGAAGCAACAGATCCCGAAAATGATGCCATGACCTACATATGGACTACCGGAAGCGGGCAAACGAAAGAAACCCAGGCGCCTGACGCGGAGCTTGTATTAGACAAGCCCGGCGATTATGTGCTATCGGTGGAGGTGAAGGATAAAAAAGGTGCTGCTTCAAAAAGCAATACGATAAATATATATGCGGGCAACACGGCGCCGGAGATAACCGTGCAAATTACCGGTAACCAGTCTTTTTACTTTCCTGGCAAACCTGTGAACTATGCTGTTACGGTTAATGATAAGGAAGAGGGAAGCGTTATTGATGCCGATCATCTTTATGTTACAGCCGATTACTTAGAAGGCGCAGATAAAGCGGCCATACCCCAGGGACACCAAACCGCTGCTGCAACGGTAAGCGGAAGAAGTATTATGCTTTCGCTGGATTGTAAAACCTGTCATAAAACAGATGAAAAATCCATCGGGCCCTCTTTCACCGAAGTGGCAAAACGTTATCATAAAAATGGAGACGCGGTAACTTATCTCACAGGCAAAATTATTAAAGGAGGTAGCGGCGCCTGGGGAGAAGTAGCCATGGCGGCGCATCCCAACCTGCCGGAGGACGATGCAAAACAAATTGTGCAGTGGGTGCTTTCCCTGGCAAACCCGGCTACTATTAAAAAATCATTACCTGAAAAGGGTTCAATTCCTGTTAAAGCGGTAAAAGAAAACGAGGCCTTATACATTTCCGCCACATACACCGACAAAGGCGGCGCTTCTATAAAACCACTTTCGGGAGATGCGGCTTTTGCATTGCGCAGCAGTAAGCTAACTTTTGGAGGAGTAACCAATATGAAAGCGTATAGTGCTATGAATGCCGGTGGCATGAGATTTATGGTTGTGCCTGCTGATAAAGAAGGCTGGTTCAGTATTGACAGTATTGATTTGCAGGGCGTAAACGGCGCTGAACTGCTGGCCCGCTGGCAGAATGATAATGACGCGCCAAAGGCGGGGTACCTGTTTGAGCTGAGGCTGGGTACGCCCAATGGCCAGAAGATAGCAGAAGCGGTGCTTGATAAAACTGCTGTTAAGGATAAACAGAAGATGGCGAAGCTGAAATTTAATTTTGATGTAATTACCGGAGAGAAAAAACAGAACCTTTATATTATAAGCATGCCGAAAGATAAAGATGACGGCAGCACTATAGGATTGGGTATGCTTGAACTGACGGCGAAGTAAGGGAGGGGTGAAAAGTGAAAGAAGGAGCTATCAGCTCATCATTAGTATACTTTATCTGACGGCTGAATGCTGAAAGCTGATAGCTCTTTTACTTTTCTTTTTGCATATATGTAATTAATAAGCAGTACGGCTATCAGTATAGCCAGTCCAAAAAATTCCCTGGTATCTTCTATCCACGGTGTTTCAGCCTTCATGCTGGCCGCAATATTTTCTGCATGATGTTTAGTGAGCCAGTCCCATACACCATCTTTTTCAAAAAAAAGATAGATGGCATATATTGCATATGCAGCCATTCCCAGCAGGGAGGCCAGGGGGTAGTGTCTGTTCCGGAATGCAAGCCAGCACAGTGCTGCACCGTACAGGTATATGGGCATCCATAGCCAGGGATCGGGATCATTGTATTGCAGTGCCGCGGAAATAAGGAATAAGACGCAGAAGGTGATATTGAATATTTTCATAAATACAATATTAAAAAAAATAAGCTGCTTTTACACATAAGTTCACAGGTAAGGTTAGATATATAATCAATATTTTTACCCAAACAAAAAGGTGATGAAAAATTTTTTTAATTATGTTGCCCGGTTAGAGCATGCTGGCATACAGCTTACCAGGATAGGATTAGTAATTGTTTTAGTGTGGATTGGTGGATTAAAAGCATTCAAATATGAAGCGGTAGGTATTGTACCCTTTGTAGCAAACAGCCCTACAATGAACTTTTTATATAAGTATGATGCCCCGGAATATAAAAAGCACATGAATAAAGAAGGAGAGTATAAGCCGGAAAACATTGCATGGCATCAGGAAAACCATACGTATGCTTTTTCCTACGGACTGGGAGCGGTAATTGTTTTTATCGGTATCCTTATTGCGCTCTATCCGGTATTCCCCGGCGTGTCTGCCGCAGGCAGCTTTTTATGCTTCGGGATGTCGTTGGTAACGCTTTCGTTTTTAATAACTACTCCGGAAACATGGGTGCCGGCATTAGGCGATGCTGAGCATGGGTTTCCCTATCTTAGTGGAGCCGGCCGGCTTGTAATAAAAGACGTAATTATGATGGGCGCAAGTGTAGTAACAATGGCAGAGGCAGCAAAGGTTCACTTAAAAAGGAAGCTGGCATAGGGAGGGAGATTATCATTATAAATTTCAAATCAGGAATCACTCACTACTCACTGCTGACCACTGACACCTCACCATTCGGGTATCCATACTATCGTTAGTAGCTACTTAACTGATAGCTGATACCTCAGACTCAAAAATTATAGCCCATAGTAAAGAATGGTTTATTGCCATAAGGCGAGCGCGACTCCTGCAGCACATCATATTGAAGCATGAGTAGCAATGCGCCGTTTCCACCTGTGGGGATAGCAGCGCCACCACCAATTAGTAAGGAAGGAATAAACTGCCCTTTTAATTTTTCAGTAGGATGGCTATCAGAATATTTTATAGAGCCCCAGCTATAATTAACTTCGGGTTGCGCCTGTATTAATATATAGGGGATAGGATACACCCTGCCAAATACATTTAGCCCTGTATAACCTGACCTGGTTTTTGTTTCCAGTCCGTTACCCCAGAATGTTTTATAACTATAGTAATTAAAATTAACCCCGGCGCCTGCCGCAAAATGCGTGTTAAACCTGTAACCTGCCTGGGGCGAAACGTTTATGGAAGAAGTGTTACTGCCAAATCCCAGCCCAAAATTACCTCCAAAAAACAATTTTGATTTATCAAATCCTTTTGGTGATGTATCTTCCGGTTCACCCTGCGCGTATATGGTTTGTGTTAGCGCCGTTGTAATCACTAATAACAACATCATTATTTTTTTCATCAGTCAAAAATTTTACCCGCGTTTAAAATATTATTGGGATCAAATACTTTTTTAATACCCCGCATCAGTTGTAAGTGAGTTTCGCTCATTACAATATCCATATAGCCTTTTTGCACCAACCCTATGCCATGTTCCGCGCTAATAGTGCCACCCAGTTCTTTTACCAGTTCAAACAAAGCGCGTAAACCTTCCACCATCACCGGCTCTGTTGCGCTGTTTGCGGTGCCTTCCTTTTTAATGCGGATATGCAGGTTACCATCGCCCGCATGTCCGTAGCATACCGCATGAAAGCGATGTTTTTCTCCCAGTGCTTTTACACCCCGTATAAGCGCAGGCAAAGCGGCACGCGGCACTACCGTGTCTTCCTCAATCATATAGCCTTTTAGCTTTACCGCTTCCGCCACCTGCTTGCGGAGTTTCCACAGGGCGGCTTTTTGCTGCACATCATCTGCAAAATAAATCTCTCCGCAATCATAACTTGTTAAAACTTCACTAATTGCTTCCATTTCCGCTATTAAAGCTTCCATATGGTTACCATCCACTTCAATAATAAGGTGGGCTTCTGTTCCGGCGGTTATGGGTATAGTGGAGTCGCCGGTCATATTGCTTACAATCAGCAGGGCATCTATTTCAACCAGTTCAACGGCGCTGGGCGTAAATCCTGCCCTGAATATGGCGCTTACGGCTTCACCTGCTTTTTCAAGCGAATGAAAGGGCGCCAGCATCAGCAAATCATATTTGGGAAGCGGGATCAGCTTTAATACTATTTTAGTAACAATGGCCAGGGTTCCTTCGCTGCCAATGATTAACTGGGTAAGGTTGTAGCCCGTAACATTTTTAAGCACGTTGGCTCCCGTCCATATAATTTCGCCATTGGGCAGCACAATTTCAAGATTGAGCACATAGTCCTTTACCACGCCGTATTTCACCGCTTTGGGTCCGCCGCTGTTTTCCGCTATATTGCCTCCAATAAAACAGGAACCACGGCTGGCGGGGTCGGGAGGGTAAAACAAACCTTTAGTCTTAACCGCATCCTGCAGCACTTCCGTTATTACTCCCGGCTCGGTAGTTACCTGCAGGTTGCTTTCATCAATCTGCAATATACTGTTCATCCTTTCGGTAGAGATTAATACACCGCCAATATGCGGCAGCGCGCCTCCGCTTAACCCCGTTCCGGCGCCTCTTGGTGTTACAGGAATTTTTTCTGTATTACAAATTTTAAGTATTTCACTTATTTCAATGGCTGTACGCGGTTTCAGTACTACTTCCGGAGGAAAGGATAGCGCTTCCGTTTCATCATGCCCGTAATGCAACCGGGTTGCTTCATCCTCCAGCACATAAGCAGCACCAATAATAGCTTTAAACTGAGTGATATGCTGTTGTGCAAGCCTGGTTTTTTCTGCGAAAGCTTTCATCAGGAATATAATTTTTGCAAAAATCGGTAATCGCGTGCATATTCTATAAACTATACCCTCCGCACCGTGTTGCTAAAAAGCGGCAGCAATACTTTTTGCTATAATGCCGGCGCACTCTTTTATTTGTGCTGCCGTAATTATCAAAGGAGGCGCAAATCTTATTTTATCTCCATGCGTGGGTTTAGCCAGCAAGCCGTTTTCCTTTAGCTCAAGACACAGTTGCCATGCCGCATCAGTATGGGTGTGCTGAATAACAATGGCATTCAGTAAACCCCTTCCACGAATGGTATGAATATGAGGAGAATTTATTTTTTTTAGTTCCGATCGTAATAATGTACCCATTTCGTCCGCGTTTTCAGCCATTCTTTCTTCTTTTAAAACGGATAGCGCCGCTATGGCAACGCTGCAGGCCAGGGGGTTTCCGCCATAGGTAGAGCCATGTTCACCGGGTTGTATGGTAAGCATAATGTCGTTGTTGGCCAGCACTGCGCTTACAGGCAATGTGCCGCCGCTTAATGCTTTTCCTAATAAAAGGATATCGGGTTTAACATCCTCATGGTCGCAGCATAGTAATTTGCCGGTGCGGCATAGGCCGGTTTGAATTTCATCTGCAATAAATAATACGTTATTTTCTTCGCAAAGCTGTTTTGTTTTTTTGAGATAGCCTTCATCCGGTATCACTACCCCGGCTTCACCCTGGATGGGCTCAACCAGGAATCCGGCAACATTTTTATCTTCCAGCGCGGTGGCAAGCGCGGCAACATTATTATAGGGAATAATTTCAAAGCCCGGCGTAAAAGGTCCAAATTGTTTGGCAGACGAAGGGTCGCTGCTAAAGGAGATGACAGACAGGGTGCGTCCATGAAAATTGTTGGCGCAAACAATGATCTTCACCTTATTTTCGGGTATGCCTTTTACCCTATATCCCCAGCGCCTGCAAAGTTTGAGCGCTGTTTCCACTGCTTCAACGCCGGTGTTCATAGGCAGCACCTTATCGTAACCAAAATATTGTGTTATAAATTGTTCATATGCTCCGAGTATATTGTTATGAAAGGCTCTTGAAGTAAGGGTGAGCTGTTGTGCCTGCGATAGTAGCGCGTTAATGATGCGGGGATGGCAATGTCCCTGGTTAACTGCAGAATACCCGCTTAAGAAATCGTAATAACGTTTATCATCCACATCCCACACAAACACTCCTTTTCCCCTGTTAAGCACTACAGGAATGGGGTGATAATTGTGTGCGCCATACTTTTCTTCAAGGGTTAAGTAATAGGTTGTTTTTTCAGTAAGTGATATGGTAACTGGCATAATAATTATTGTTTTAAGGTTTTAAAACAACGGAACAAACTGGATACAAAAGAAATAAATGGCAGGTTAGTGCCTGGATAGCTGAAGGAAGGTAACCGGAAGCTACTGGTGATCGAGAAAATCGAGGTTACGATCAAGAAAGGATAATATGTGTGCCCTGATTAAGATAGTAATGAATTGTGCCGCAAGATACGAATAGTTTAGAAGTTTATGGTTTGGAAGTTTACGGTTTACACGAGTTGCAGGGTACAGGTTACAAGTTGCAAGTGTTACAAGGACGCGCTGATACCTGCAACAACCTGCTTTTACTGTATTATTTTATGTGTATAATTCTTATCCCACTTCAGCTCAGGCGCTTTGTTTTTACTAAATATGCCATACACCGAGGAGCCGCTGCCCGAAAGCGAGGCATAAAGCGCGCCATTGGCATAGAGTATTTTTTTAACCTCTGCTATCTGTGGATATTCACGGAAAACCGGCGGTTCAAAATCGTTAAGCAGTTCATTACTCCATGTTTCTATAGGTTGCTGAACGATGCTTTTAATGGGTTTGGAGGGCTGAACAGGCGTGAGTTTTGAAAATGCCCATGCGGTTTGTATATGGATTCCCGGATGTACGATCAAAAAAGAATAAGCGGAAAGATCAAGTGGGAGCGGCTCTGTCTGTTCTCCGCGGCCGGTTGCATAACAGGGTGTGTTAATAATAAAAAAAGGGCAGTCGCTGCCTAACTTCAATGCATAGCCTGTAAGTTGTTCCGGCGACAGGTTGAGGTTGAACTTTTTATTGAACAGTAATAAGGTAAATGCACCGTTGGCCGATCCGCCACCCAGCCCGGCGCCCGTTGGAATGGATTTGTGCAGGTGCAAAAATACCGGGGGGAGTTCCGGGAAATCTTTTTTTAGCAGGTGATAAGCTTTCAAACATATATTATCAGATGTATTTCCAGGCACAGGAAGCCCGGAGTATGAGAACTGTACCGGTGCCACAGGTAAGGATGAAAGTGTAACGGCAGATCGCGGGATCAACTCTATCGCATCGTGCCAGTTGATCGGATAAAAAATAGTTGCTATGTTATGATAGCCGTCTGCTCTTTTTGAGGTGATATTAAGCCCTATATTAATTTTGCAATTGGGGAAAAGAACCACGGGCTGGCATTATTTTAATAAGGATGTGCTTAATATTATTTTTTCCTGTGATTGATTTCATCCCGGATGGCAATTGCCCTGAGATAATCTTCCTGTTCAAGTACTTCACCCAGTAACTGGTTGAGCTCTTCCAGCGACATGGATTTAAGATCGTCTTTTGAACCTGTTTCCCGTACCAATTGCTGTTCTTCCTCCGGTTTTTTCTTTTTGCCGGAATCTTCCATCAGTATACCCGCGCTTTCTAAAATGTGTTCGTAAGTATAGATGGGGCATCCGAAACGAACGGCAAGCGCCAGGGCATCGGAGGTCCTGGAATCTATCTCCACCGTATCATGCTCGTTGCTACACAAAAGTTTCGAGTAAAATATGCCTTCCTGCAGGTCGCTGATGATGATTTCATGGAGATCTACATTAAATGCCATCATAAAATTTTTCATCAGGTCGTGTGTAAGCGGCCTGCTGGGTTGCATTCTTTCCAAAGCTACCGCAATGGCCTGAGCTTCAAACCCGCCTATTACAATGGGCAGGCGCCTCAACCCGTTTGTTTCGCCTAGTACAACGGCATAAGAATGTGTTTGAGTAATACTGTGCGATAGTGCTACTATTTCCAGTTCTATTTTCTTCATAATCTGTTGCGAATGTACAAGAATTTTATAAAATGGATAAGGGCCGGGAGGCATAAAATAAAAAACCGCAGATGACCTGCGGTTTAGTGTAAAGGAACGTGTTTTCTCATGCTACGCCTTTCAGTTTTTTAACTTCTTCTATTAACTTGGGCACTACTTCAAAAGCATCACCAACAATTCCATAATCGGCGGCTTTAAAAAAGGGCGCTTCGGGATCTTTATTAATAACAACAATTGTTTTGCTCCTGTTTACACCGGCCAAATGCTGTATAGCGCCGGAAATGCCAATAGCTATATATAAATTAGGCGCTATAGCCAAACCAGTTTGTCCCACATGCTCGTGATGCGGGCGCCAGTGTGTATCTGCTACCGGGCGGCTGCACGCGGTAGCGGCGCCTAGTAACTTAGCCAGTTCTTCAATCATGCCCCAGTTTTCCGGGCCTTTTAGCCCGCGGCCTCCGCTTACCACAATTTCCGCCTCACTCAAAGGCACTTCGCCCTTCACTTTATTGACCGATATTGTCTTTACTTTGGTTGCATCTATTGTTGCATTAAATGGAATAATTGTTGCTTGGGCATCTGCTGAAGCAACGGGCGGAAATGCATTAGGATTGAGCGTAATGATCTTAATGTCTGTATTCAGCGCAACATGGGCAAACGCCTTTCCGGAGAACACAGATTTTTTTACAACAAAGCCATTGGCAGTATCGGGTAATGCTACTGCACCTGAAACCAGGGCAGCTTTGAGGCGGGCCGACAAGCGCGGGGCTATTGCTTTGCCATCCGCATTATTTGCAAATACCACTATTTTGGCGCCTGTTGCCTGTACTGCCTGTGCAATAACACTGGTAAATACCTGTGCATCCACATGATCTAATTGCTGACCGGCTATATGATGTATTTTCTTAATTCCGTATTGACCCAATGCGGTAAGGTCATCTTTTACCGATCCCAGCACTACAGCTTCGGCGGCCATGCCCATTTGTGCGGCAAGTTGTGAACCGTAGCTTAATGCCTCCAGGGAGGCTTTTTTTATATGCCCTTCCGCCTGATCTATAAATATGAGTACCGACATATATAAATTTGAAATTTAAGATTTAAGATTTAATAAGGAGATAAGGTATTTAAATCACTTTAGCTTCCTGATGCAGCAATCTTACCAGTTCTCCCGGATTGTCGGCCGGAATTAATTTCACACCTTCTTTTGCAGGAGGTAATTCAAAATTAATAATACCGGTTAAACTGTCTGCAGCAACGGGTTCTGCCACGTTCAGGGGTTTGGTACGGGCAGCCATGATGCCCCGCATATTGGGTATTCTTGCTTCAGCCATTCCTTTCTGGCAGCTTACTACTACAGGTGTGCTTACTTCAACTGTTTCTTCGCCGCCTTCAATTTCCCGGGTAACGGTGGCTGTATTACCGCTTATTTCGAAATGTGTTGCCAGGGCAACATAGGGAAGATTCAATAGTTCCGCTACCATGCCTCCTATAGAGGCGCCGTTATAATCAATGGTTTCCCTGCCGGTAAATACCAGGTCGTAAGCACCCTGCCTGGCTATTTCCGCGATCTGCGAAGCAATATAAAAACTATCCTGGCTATCGGCATTTACACGCGTGGCTTCATCGCCGCCTAATGCCAGCGCCTTACGGATAACCGGTTCTGCATCCGCGCCAGCTACGGTTACAAGATGGAGTGCAGCAGAAGGATCCTTCTCTTTAATTTCAATGGCTCTTACCAGGGCATACCATTCATCGTAAGGGTTGATGATCCATTGCACGCCTTCGGTGGCGAATTTTGTATTGTTATCGGTAAAGGCAATTTTTGCCGTAGTGTCGGGTGATTTGCTGATACAAACTAGTATTTTCATTTGTTTGTGTTTAGGCTCCGGTTAGACGGATATTGAATACTTTCTGATGGATTCACCATTAAAGTTGTTTATGCAACCATTTGTGTATTGCAAATATAATAAGGGAATTTATTATAACCGAAAGAATTTTGGGAATTATTGTTTTACTAACTTATGTACAGTTTCCTTACCATTTTGCAGTACTTTAATAATATATAAACCTTGCTGCAGGTTAGCAATGTTCAATTGTTTATTGCTATTTACATTATTCCATTGATTAAGCAATTGCCCTGCTATATTATAAACAGACACGTTTGTAGCTTTTGTTATTCCTCTGAGTATAAAAAAACCATTAGCAGGATTAGGTACTATTGCTAACGTACCTGTTTCTGTTATTTTTAGAGAGGCAATATTACTGTAGGTAAACGTTCCATCTAAATCCACCTGTTTAATACGGTAAAAATTTGAGCCAATTGCAGGAGCCTGGTCTGTTGTATTATAAGTATTCTTGCCCGGGCTGTTATTGGAAGCCTGACTTTGGATTTTAACGAAGTTGTTACCGTCCGTACTTTTTTCTATTTCGAAATGCGAGGTATTTTGTTCATTTTCTGTTTCCCATTGCAGGCAAGCATTGCCGGAGCAATTTACAGCGGTAAAACCCAGCCATTGGAGCGGTAATATAATGCTACTGCTTACATCAATCGGGTTGCTGTAAAGGGTCAACTTATCAGCCTGGTCATTGGTAACTTCCACCCGGTACTTCCCGCCTTCTGATACGGGAAAAGATGAATCTCCTTTAATGGTTTCTATCAAAACACTGTCTTTATATAAATAATAGGTATTATTGGCAATATTTCCACCGGCAGTGAGAGAGAGTATTGAATTATTTTGGTTAAGTGTTAAGGTTTTCTGATTTTGATAATCATAATTGGCAAAAAGAGAGATATTATCTTTCTTCCCTACACATTCCATACCTTCAAACGTGAATTGATTGTTGCTTAACTGCAAGAACTGTAAATCAGGTAAACCGCACAACCCGTCAGGAATACTACCCGAAAGTTGATTATTCATTAAGTTTAAACGTATAAGCCTGTTCAGACTTTTAAATGAAGAAGGTATGGAGCCGGTAAGTTGGTTACTATCAAGTTCCAGTGATTGTAAACCTGTCATTCCAATTAAAGAGGGAATTTTTCCTGTCAGCGCATTGTTACTAAGATTAATATGAGCTAAAGTGCTATTATTGCTTAGGTCTGAAGGGATGCCTCCGGTAAGACCATTTGAGCTTAGGTCAACTAAATAACATATTACAGGGATTAATCCTGATGGTATTACACCTGTTAATTGATTATTGTTTAATTTTACTATTCTTAGATTACGGATATTCTGTAATGCTGCAGGAATACCGCCACTTAGCTGATTATTATTTAATTCCAATTGTTGAATTTGTTTCCCGCCTGGTTCCTCAGGAATATTGCCGGTTAGTTGATTGTATGATAATACAACTTCTCTGAGTTCTCTAAGATATCTTATTGAAATGGGTATTTCCCCTGTTAGTTTATTATGTTCCAGATGAAGTTCTCTTAAAGCGGTAGCATTGCCTATACTAGCAGGAATACTCCCTTCTAACTTATTATTATTTAAGTAAAGAAAGGCAAGTGCCGCTAAATTACCGATGCTATTGGGTATTGTGCCGCTTAGGTTATTACTGCTCAAATATAAATCACTTATTTCGGTAAGATTACCTAAAGATGCCGGCAGGCTTCCTTCTAACTGATTATTAATCAAATAAAGTCCGGTAACTCTGTTGTTGGTTACCTTAACGCCAAACCATTCAGTTACCCTCTTATTAAGCCAGTTCGAGTTTTTTTTCCAGGCTATACCATTTGTACTATGATATAAGTCTACCAAAACAAGACTATCTCCAATATTCACCTGGGCTTTAATAGAGAAATGTAAGAGTAAGAAAAAGAAAATAAAAGCTTTTTTTTGTTTCACAGTGATTTAGGATTTAGCCGGGACTATCAATTTTTAATTAGGCCTCATATACACAAAAAGTGTGCAAAAAATTAATAAAACCCGAAGCCGCACACTTCTCTGTTAGAAAATCTCATCAATGTCATGGGAAAACTTACTAAAAGTATTTTTAATGATGTTATAATCAGAATAATATAAACATATTGTTTTATTTATTTGTATATGACAACAGTTAAATAAAATGCTATTAATGCTATTTAAATCTTAACAAGGAAAAGCTGAATGCTTGCGAATCATGCTTTTCTGGTCATAAGAATTAGGCTGCATTGCGGACATTCATACTTCTTATCTTTAGCATATAGGAATAAAAGTATGGAAAGGATTGAAAAGCTGTTATTTTTTTTAAATGATTCCCCCAACGATAGTTTCTTGCAGCATGCGCTTGCTTTAGAGTATATTAAAGAAGGTAAAGACCGGGAAGCACGGTTTCTTTTTGAAGAAATTCTGGAAAGAGAGCCTTCGTATATTGGCTCATATTATCATCTTGCAAAATTATTAGAGCGCAATGGGGAAATAGCGGCAGCTTTGCACTGTTACCGGAAAGGAATGGATGCCGCTAAAGCCGTTGATAACAGTAAGGTATATAATGAGTTGCAGGCAGCCTGGGAGGAGTTAAGCTATGAATAGAACCTTTTAGCGTTTGATTTTTATGAGTAGTAATAGTATATGAATGACTTATTGCATTTATTTAAGGCAAATATTAAAAAAGAAAAGCTTTTTCAAACCGGTGATGTACTGTTGCTTGCTGTAAGCGGGGGAGTAGATTCCGTTGTTTTATGTGAACTGTGCCACCTGGCAAAGTTCAGGTTTATTATAGCCCATTGCAATTTTCAGTTAAGAGGGGAGGAAAGTAAGCGGGATGAGCGTTTTGTGAAAGGATTGGCTGAACATTACGGGAAGGAAATATTCCTGAAGCGGTTTGATACAGAAGCCTATGCGTTGCAAAATAAAACTTCTATACAGGTAGCGGCGAGGGAGCTGAGGTACCAATGGTTTTATGAACTTACTGCGGAACTGGAAACCCGGGAAAGAACACCGGTGCATGTCCTTACTGCTCATCATGCCGATGATAATGTAGAAACCGTACTAATGAATTTTTTTAAGGGAACAGGTATAGCAGGTATGAGAGGGATGTTGCCTAAAACGCATAAAATAACAAGGCCCTTATTGTTTGCCCAAAAGCAGACATTAATTGATTTTGCTAAAGAACAGGTATTATCTTTTGTGGAAGACTCCAGTAATGCATCCGATAAGTATTCCCGGAATTATATACGCCACCACGTTGTTCCTTTCATTGAGGAAATTTATCCCGGAGCCGCGGGTAATATAACCGCTAATATTGAGCGCTTCCGCGAAATAGAATTGTTATATACGCAATCCATTGCGGTACACAAGAAAAACCTGATAGAACAGCGGGGTAATGAAGTATATATTGCTGTACGCAAACTATTAAAAACGGATCCCCTCAAAACAGTTGTTTTTGAGATTACCAAAGCTTACGGTTTTACTGCGAAACAAGCCGAAGAAGTTATAGGGCTTTTGCATGCGGAGACGGGGAAGTTCGTATTATCTTCCACTCACCGGATATTACGGAACAGGGATTGCCTGGTTATTTCTTCTCTGGCTCAAAATGCATCATCTGTAATAGTTATAGACAAAAATGAAAAGGAAGTGATGTTTGAAAAGGGCAAGCTGTTATTAACAATACGGGAAAGAAAAGATGAGTGGGAAATACCAGTTGCTCCTTCGGTTGCCTGCTTGGATATGAAGGAAATACAATTTCCGCTTCTCCTCAGGAAATGGAAGCCGGGCGATTATTTTTATCCGTTAGGCATGAAAAAGAAAAAAAAGCTATCAAGGTTTTTTATTGATCAGAAATTATCGCTGCCTGAAAAAGAAAATACATGGGTTGTAGAAATGAATAAAAAAATAGTATGGGTGGTAAATAAAAGAATTGATGAACGCTTTAAGGTTTTACCCGGAACAAAAACAATACTGAAGATAGCATTAAAAACTGCCGAAGTATGATTTTACTGCATTAAGGAAGCTAAGTAATACATTCTTTTCGGAAAAAAGATATCCTGTTAACACCAGGAAGCCGATACCATACACAGCACCCCAGATATGCGCGGAGTGGTTAATATTACCACCGCCTTTTTTATCTAAGTAGGACGATAGTACAAGATATAGAAAGCCAAAAATAAAGCCGGGGATCATTAATTCCCTTGGCAAAAAAATGAGCCCTATCCCCTGTAACGGGTTAAGAAAGATAAATGCGAATATCACTGCTGAAACAGCGCCGGAAGCGCCGAGACTTCTATAGTGGTAGTTGGTTTTATTTTTAAAATAGGTAGGCAGCAAACAAACTACAAGGGCGGAAATATACATGAGCAGGTAATACCACCGTCCAACAGGGCCGAATAGGGTCATGAAAAGTATTTCCACATATTCCCCGAATATCCAGAAGGAATACATGTTAAATGCCAGATGGGCAAAATTAGCGTGTATAAAGCCACAGGTAATAAAGCGATAATACTGTTTTCTTTCTGTTACCGCGGGTGGGTAAAAAATAAGATCATCAATTAACTGCTGGTTCTTAAAAGCAATAATTGAAATAATACAGGTAGTTATTAGTATAATAAGTGTTACCGACATGGGCAGGCTTTTGATGAAGATAATGGAAAGTCCATAAAGTGTATTTATCTTCCGTTAAAATTATGCGTGATGATATTTTTCATTTTTAATAATAGTGCAGGCCCGGTACACCTGTTCGGATAATATTAATCGGACTAACTGATGCGGAAAAGTAAGCGGAGATAAAGACCATACAAAATTGGCCCGCTTAATAACGGATTCATCTAAACCATAAGCCCCCCCAATTAAGAATACCAGTTGCTTTACGCTTTCATTGGCTCTTGTCTGAATTATGATGGACAGTTTTTTTGAATCAATCAATTTTCCTTTTCCGTCTAAAGCAATTAAATAATCATCTTTCTTAAGGGTTTCTAATATTTGGCTGCTTTCTTTTATTTTTAGCGCATCTCCTGATAGCGGGTTATTTTTTTTAGACGGAGAAATAATTTTCCATTCCACAGGGTAATAATGGCTGATGCGTTTAGAGAAATCCAGGATGCCCGCTTTTAAAGACACGTCATCCTCTTTTCCAATACTACATAAGATAATTTTCATTCTGATGTATGAATGGGTTACTTTCTTTTTTAAAAGTAAATTTAAAAGCTTTAAGTGGCAGGTGTGTGTATTCTGCCGGTAACCGGGTTTTCTTTACCCGGCTTTATTATTTTTTTAAATATCTTTTCGTAATTCGCAACAGCGATTGTTAAAGAATATTTTTCTTTTGCAAGGTTATATGCATTTTGTCCTTGTAATATTAATAAAGCTTTATTGTTTAGATAGTCAGCAAAATCCTTTGCGGTTCTTTCCAGGTTATCTTCATTGCTGTCTAAAACAAAGCCGATATTATGTTTACGGATTTCTTCTGCCTGCCAGCCTTCATGATTTATAATAATGGGTTTACCGGCAGCTAATGTGTCAAAAAATTTATTGGCTGAGTTTGCCCAGAGTGCCGGAATGTTGGCTACAAAAGAGCTGCCAGCAGAACATTCCCTGTAAATACCGGTCAGCTCATTTTTGGAGACAGCGTCTTTTAAGAAAAAATTTACCCCCATAAGTCCTTTTTCTATCGCCATGGACTTTACTGCTTCAAACCGGTTTCCCTTGCCTGTACTGTAAATATGAAATACAATTGAACTATCCATTGGTAAAAGTACTTCTGCAAGTTTAACTACATATTCGATATTGTTTACCATGGCAACACTGCCCGCATACAACACAATTTTTTTAGACGGTAAATTTTTAATTGAATTGCTGTTTCTTGCGGATTCAAATCTGTTGACTTCGCTGATATTGGGAATTACCGTTATTTCAGGAACTTGCTTACACCTTTTAATAATCGAAGTTTTCATGTCGGTAGACAGGGCTACAATTGCTGCTGCATTTTTATAGATGTATTGTTCAAACCAGCATGATGTTTTTATAGCCATTTTTCCTTTAATAATCCCTAAAGCTATGGGCGCCTCCGGCCATATATCGCGCACCTCAAAAATAAAAGGAGTTTTATGCAACCATTTTTTTATAAGTGCTGGTATTGCAACGGACAGTGGGGTAGATGTGGCTAAAATTACATCTGCTTTTAATTTTAAAATATGTATAGATGAAAAAGCAGTAAATTCCAAGAAGCTGATTATACGTCTCAAAGCTGACATTTTATTAGAATAATCATTGCGTAGCGCGTGCACTTCAATTCCATCAATGTTTATTATTTGCCATCTTTTTTTGTTTGGAAGATCAAACTTTTGTCTCGTAGCGGTAATTAAAGTAACCTGATGTCCATTTGTTACAAATTGCGATGCCAGATCATAAGAACGGGTTCCTCCGCTTTTTTGGGGTGTATTAAAATACTGATGGATATAGAGAATTCTCATTCTTAAAGTTAAATATTCTTATATGAGTTTTATATAAAACGAAAACTCTTAAGTGCCAGTATTTATAAATATCAATTTGCAGGATTATTTTGCCAAATATTCGGTATACAGCAGGTTAGCATAATACTGTAATTCCATATTTTGTTGCCGCATTATTCCATATTCCTGGCGAAACGCAAAATCTACGTATATGTTCCATACTTCCTTATCAAACCAGCTTAATTTAATCCAACCTTCCGCCTGGTTATTACCCCAGCCAGGGCGACTGAGTGAAGGGCTGCCGTCTACCATGTCAGCAAAGGAAATCTCTTTCTTATTGTATACCACTAACTTAAGTGTATTACAAAGGCTGTCTATTTCACTATCGCTCCAGTTGGGGTTTCCCATCTTTTTGGATACAGTAAGATAGCTGAGTACATGGTTACCATGAGAGACATCCTGTAGTACCACTTCATCGACAACATTAGCCTGTGTTCCGCTTACATCATCCCAACTGCAGTTCCAAACGTACGCCTGGGGAACTGCAGGGTTGGACTTCAAGTTCCGTTTCAGAAGCAGATCGTACATATTATGCATTTCAATGCATTGGGTTCTGATTAAAGGGTCAACAGTTATTTCTTTCAGAAAAAATCCTATGAATGCCCAGTGAGATGAAGTATGTGTCCGGGTCCTTAAAAAGATGGTGTAGGGTTTTTTATTGATTTCGTTACTTCGGCTAATCCATTTCCCCCAAATGTTTTTTTCTATAAATTGTAAAGTTTGGTTATACCAGCTTTGGTTTTCGGCCGACAGACTTGTCCAGCCTGACTGGTGGAGATTGTAAATAAACTGGGTTATAAAGCGGAATATGTAGCCTTCGTAAAGGGGGGCTTCATTATTGTATGAATTCAGTGTATTTTTTGAAGTCCAGCTCAGGAAATTATCTTTATATTCATATATGTTTCCGGGGATGTTTTTTGAAACCTTTGCAGTTGATAAGATATTATTTATAATCTTTACAAGATCGTTACGATAGGTATCTTCTCCGGTACTCAGGTACATACATTGCAGCGCATCAAGAATGTTACTTATGGTCATGAAATCGAAGGAATCTCCTGATATGCTTTTATTCAGGTAATATTCGCGTATAGTTTCCGTTGAAGTGCATATTGCTGAATACTCCTGATCAAACAGGACTTTCCAATTTTTTTGCGCCATTACATTGACACCGAAGATGAACATCGCAGCAAAAAGAACTATATTTTTCATGTATATAGTTAATGGATTAGGGGGATATGACAGACTCAACAGGCAAAAATTAAGCACAAACACCATTATTTTAAGCGTCTATTGATGCTGCCTCCTCATTAAAATTATGCCTTCGAACCTCAAAGTTTATACCAAACCTCCTTCTTGTTCAAAAAAAGATGCTATTTAAGCAATCCGGTAATAACGGTTCAACTCCTGAACTACCCTGTTATTATCTCTTTAAAGGTTAAAAGAACAATTTTGATATCAAAGAGAAACGACCGCTTCTTAATATATTCCAAATTATACTTTAACTTATCCGGCATAATAACCTCTATGTACATTTTATCAGGGTCATCAGTTTTTTCCAATAGTTCGTTTTCATTACGATATTTTATGGATGCAATATCTGTAATACCTGGTTTAACGGACAGCACTTTTAATTGTTCTTCCGTATATAAGTTAACATATTTTCGAACTTCCGGCCTGGGGCCTACCACACTCATATCGCCAATAAAAACATTGATAAGCTGGGGGAACTCATCGAGCTTGTATTTACGAATATAATATCCTGATTGAGTTACTCTCGGGTCTCTGCTACCTACTGTTATTAATCCTTTTTTATCAGCGCCCCGCCGCATAGATCTAAACTTATAGATATTAAAATCCCTGCCATTTTTTCCTACCCGGGCCTGCCTGTAAAACACAGTTCCTTTTGAATCTAATTTTATCCAGATAGCCAAAATTAAAAATACAGGACTTAATAAAATAAGTCCTGTGCCACTTGAAATAATGTCAAATAATCGCTTCACTATGTTTGTCCTGCTACGCTTTGATAAGCATTTTTTACTGCTTTAATAATATAAGCCAATTCCTTTTCTGTTAATTGCGGATAGATAGGCAGGGAAATTTCGCACTTGTAGTTATTATATGCCTGGGGATAATCTTTTATGTTAAATCCGTTTTCCTTAAAAAAGGTCAACATCGGCAAGGGAATAAAATGAACATTTACCGCAACGCCCGTCTTTGCAATTTCATCAATAATCCGATCCCGCTGCGCTTCTGTAATATCCTTAATACGTAAGGCGTAAATATGGTAAGAACTCTCTTTTCCTCTCACAATTGCAGGAGGCTTTACAGCCCAGTTTTCCTGGCTAAACGCATCATTATAAACGCCAAACACCCGTTTGCGCTCTTTCAATAATTCAGGATATATGCGCATTTGAGCTAAACCAATGGCCGCGTTTATATCTGCCATATTGATTTTCATACCAAGCCCTGTAATATCGTAACGCCACCCACCGGCCTTGCTTTTTGAAAAAGCGTCTTTTGTCTGGCAATTTAAACTCATTCGTCTTAACTTGCCGTATAAAGCTTCATTATCAAAGGGCTCAGGTAAGTTTAAACAAATAGCTCCCCCTTCTCCTGTTGTTATATTCTTCACAGCATGCAAAGAAAAGATAGCTATATCTGTTTCGCTTCCCGTTTTAATTCCGTTAGTATAAGTAGCTCCCAGTGAGTGAGCGGCATCGTTCAATACCAAAATACGGCCTAATTTCTTTTGCACAGCGGAAGCAGGCTTAAATATTTTTTTAACATCCGGCTTATTAACAAGGTTCATAATCTCATCATAGTCACAAGGAAAGCCTGCAATATCAACCGGTAAGATAGCTTTTGTTTTAGGTGAAATGGCATTGCGAATGCCGGTCACGGAAATATTAAAATCTGCTGTAGTATCAACCATTACCGGTGTACCTCCTGCATGGTAAACCGCTAATGCCGTAGCGCTATAGGTATAAGCAGGAATAATAACTTCATCGCCTTCCCGGATGCCCAGCCAGCGCAGCATCATGATGGCCCCCGAGGTCCAGGAGTTCACACACAATACCTCTTTTGCTCCACTGTAGTTTTTGATCTCATCCTCCAAAGCTTTTACTTTTGGGCCGGTAGTAATCCAGCCGGATTTTAATGAATCTACCACTTCATTGATAACATCCTCATTGATATACGGAGGAGAAAAAGGAATTTTCATAGATACTATCTGTTACTTTTTACATCAAAGGGCCTTTTCATTAGGATTTTATATATACCTACCAAATATCCCCAGCCATAGGCTACATGAATATTCAAATACACATACGGTAAATAAAATAGCTCTTTCTTGTCCTTTAAGTCTTTGATCCCAAAATAAAGTGCACCCATCAGGTATATTAATAATACAATAAGATAAATGTAAATAAATAAATAATGGACAAAACTCAAAATAAAACCGACTATCAATCCTAAAACAAATAACAAAGGAAAGAACTGACGGATCGTAGCAAAACTACCTAATTTTTGATTAACCAGAGGTTTATATAGTCCATACTGGTAAAACATCTTTCGGGTTTTTTTTATTGTATCTCTTGCAAAATATTTAACAACCAAATGTGGGAGTAAAAAAATTTTACCGCCATTTTTGATTATACGGGCATTTAATTCATCATCCTGGTTGCGAATCAGCTCTTCATCATACAGCCCCACTGTATCAAACACCTCCCTACGAAAACATCCAAAGGGCACCGTATCAACCTCTATTATTTTCTTTGCACCAACTCTGAAATAAGAGTTCCCCATACCAAAAGAACTGCTCAGCGCAGTAGCTATTGATTTGGCTTCTATACTTTCATTAACCGGCAATGTTTCACATACCGCACCTACGTTGTCTGCATTTAGTAATTCTAAATTCCGGACTAATTCAGTGATGTAATTAGCCGGAAACGCTGCATGTGCATCTATCCGGATAATGATGTTTCCTTTTGCATTTTTTATGCCAATATTCATAGCACAGGGAACGATACGCTTCGGATTATCCAACAGCTTAATCCACGCATTATTTTTCTGATATGCTCTGATGATATCTTTTGTGCGGTCCGTACTAAGCCCATCTACAAAAATTACTTCCAGTTCCTCCTTGTCTACATCCTGCTGTATTAGGGAATCTATACAAGAAGCTATATAATTCTCCTCGTTGTATGCAGGGCAAATCACCGATAGTTTTATACTCATTTAAGCTATATTAGGAAAAGAACCCGCAAAATCAAACAGTGGTAACGATGGATGCAAAAACCTTTCCTATTGATTGTTGTATATTGCCTGATACATTTTTGCAATCAAAGCCCAGTCATGGTTTTGCTTCATTTTTTCCGTTGGGATAATATAGTTGTTAAAGTTCGTTATTAAAATTTCTAACTTTTGTTTGATTTCTTCCGCTGAAAAACCCAACACCTTTTCTCCTATCTTCTCCTCGTAAAATCCATCTATACCCTCGTTGTGGGTGTACAGAACGGGCAAGCCCTGCAGCATAGATTCCACATATACCAAACCAAAACTTTCATGCCTTGAAGGCATAGCGAAAATATCACAGCTTCCAAAAATTCCAAGCAATTGCTCTTTATCATAAACCTTTCCGTAATATTTAAACAAATCCGGGAAAGCTTCTATTTGTTGTAAAACCTTTTCCACCTCACTACCATCACCGCCAACGATGTGCAGCTTCACGTTAAATCTTGCGTCTTTCTGTATAAGAATAGCCGCTTTTTGCAAAGCCGTGATATTTTTACCTTTTGAAAATTTCCCTATAAACAGGATATTAAAAGTATCCTTTGGTTTTTCCGGAATTTCTCTTGCCCTTGTGTGTTCAATCCAATATGGATCTACGCCGTTGGGAATTATTTCGATTTTGGTTTCAAGCTCTTTTTTAATGGATTGCAACGATGGCAAACTCAACAATCTTGGCTTATAAGAAGCTGCAATTAAAACCACACTTTTTGCGTGCTCTAAAATTTTTTTTCCGAATGTCCTTTCATGGATCAAATACTTTTGAAAAACATTGAGGTCAGAATTTCGTACGGTCACTACATAAGGGATATTGTATTTCTTTGAAAGCAGGTACGCTACCCCGCCATCGCTGTACCAGGTATGAGCATGTATAAGTTTAACCCGTGAAAAATCTACTTTCGACTCGATATCGTTAAGTATTTTTTTTACTTTGAGCCTGTAAAATATTCTGTCAACTGAGTTGTTCAGAATATTGGAATAAATGATTTCCGAACCCGCTGTTTGTAGTTCAATTTCGTTTTTTCCAATACTTAGGGCTGTTTTCACCGGCGTATATACAATTTGTTCTATCTTAAGATAATTCAGTTCTCTAATTAAATTTTTATAGACGGTAGAGCCGGAATAATCGTTTGCTATGTGTACTATTTTCTGCCTATCCACCTGCGAGTTGTTTTTTATTCAAATTTGCTTTAAACTGTAATTCCTGGTTATATTTTTTAAGCATTTTGCCATCGCCTTCAAAATTTTTAAAAATTGCCTGTACTGCAGTATCGTAATCTGCAAGTTTCACCCAGCCATCTGCAACGAAATTGCCCCATCCGGGGCGTGAAGGATCCGTTGAGCCATCAACATTATCGCGAAAGCTATTAGATTCCTTATTGTATAAAACAAGTTTTACCGTATTACACAGTTTATTAATGTCCTCAGGGAGCCAGTTTTTATCTCCCATTTTATAAGCTGCAACAATATAGGATACCACATGATTTCCATGAGATACATCCTGCACTATAGCTGGCCTCGTTTCCACGGCGTCTGTTCCATCTGTATTATCATAAGTGGTGTTCCAGTAAAAAGCAGAAGGATATGCAGGGTTGGGCTTTAGATTCCGCTTCAATAATAAATCATATTCCTGTTGTAATTTTTCACATTCCTTTTTTATGAGCGAATCAGCAGTCATATTTTTTAGATACATCGCTATACCAGCCCAATGGGATGCCATGTGTGTTCTTCCTCTCAAAAAATATCTATCATTATTTTTATTGATTATCTCACTTCTGTTTAGCCATTTTGTCCAAATATTTTGCTCCAGAAATGATACGGCTTTTTGCCACCAGTCAGCATTTTCCGTAGAAAGATTAATCCAATGATTTTCTTGCAAAAGGAATAGAAACTGTGCTATATATAAAAAGGAATATCCTTCGTAGAGTATGACCTCCTCATTATAAGTGCTTTTTTTTGAAGTTGAAATCCAACCTTTAAATTCATCCTGGAAGGGAGACTGGTTGTTCGGAATATCCTTTGAGATTCTTGCGGTATTGATTATATTGTTAATCAACTTCCTTTGATAATCTATAACTTCCGGGTCAGGATTTACTGAAACCAATGCGTTATTAGCTCCTAAATAAGCCCTTAAACTCATTAATTCGTGTGTATTTCCACTACTGCTAAGATCTATTGATTTTTCATACAATATCTCCGCCCTATCTTTGTAAAATAGTTTCAAAAAATAAGAAGGGGGACTACTTTTCTGAGCGAAAGCCTGTGGTGAAAAAGTAACTGCAATCAAAAGAAAAGCAAAGCAACAACGACATTCCATGTTTCAGTTTTAATAACTCATTTGTATGATATCAGATTTTTGATTGTCTTTCCAAAGCCATGCGACTTATTTTTTTCTGCTTATTTTTTTTTCTGGTTATCTTTTACAATATTTTCCAGCAGCGAACTTATTTTTTGTGCCCTGTTTTTGAGAGATTGTTCTCCTCTCTTTAACCTAAGGTTTTGTTCCATAGAGGAGCGAATGGAATCATTGCTTTTAAGCGTATGTATGGCGGCTGCAATTTCACCAATTTCCATTGGATTAATCAATATTCCGGTAGTGTTATCAATTTGTAACTCTGCCGTGGTGCCCAATGAGCTAACAACAGGTATACAGCAGGCCTTTGCTTCTTCAATGGCATTGCAGTGTCCTTCATTTAAAGTGGGAAGCACAAATATGTCAAAGGCATTGTATAGTTCGGGCAATTGATAATTAGGTACGGGAGGTATCGTCTTTGTAAAGTCATTGGTTATTAGATTTTCTTTTCCACCCACGCAAACCAATTGAATATCCTTATCGGCTAATTGTGTTATGGCTTCAATAATTCTGTTTGGCCCTTTCCTGTGAATAAAATGTCCAACAAATCCTACAACAAACTTCTTTTTTGGGATGCCTAATTTTTCTTTACATGTGTTTTTATCCATGGGCTTAAACAAAGAATAATCCACCGCATTGGGGATGATGCTCATTTTATGTTCACTAAATCCTAGCTCTACCAATCCCTTTTTATTTCCTTCCGATACACAAATAAAATGATGGGTACAATCCTTTAATCCATGTAAATCCTTTTTCAGCGCTTTGGTAGATTCTGAGTAAGAAGACTCTCCGGAAGCTATTACTAAAGGAACCAAGTGCTTATTTATATATGAAAGACCTGGTATTGCGTTTGATAAAAAATGAGCATATACCATATCAGGCTTAACCGGTAAATTGTTTAAGCATTTGTTTACCGCTTTTGCCTTAAAATACCGGCTCCAAATGTGGGTATTTATTCCTAAAATTTTCTTATTGCTAAACGACAAATATATAGGTCTGTACACTTTACATCTTTCTTTACCGTATCCATCTTTAGCTGTGGAATTAAATAACTCGTGTACTTTAAAGGGCGCTATTACAGTAATGTTATGGTAATTGCCTAATTCCTGAACTAAATTATAAACAAAAGCTCCTTTATTGGGTATTTCTTTTGAGGGGTAATTATCGGAGATAACAACTAATTCCATTTGCTGTTTTTATTACTGATATAATGGATAAAAGATGGCCATACATTGGCTTTTACTGGGATGCCGGACTATAGTTTTTTTTCATGTGTTGCCAATAGATATGGGAGGATCAGGATTTGCATATATGCAAAGGTACTCCAGTACCATCGGGAGGTAAGTGAGGTAATTATTGCAATACAAACCACTAATATCAGGATGATTTTCTTATCTTTTGACCAGTCTTTTTGAAAAACCTGCAGGATCAACAGCCTGAATAAAGCGAGATATACCAATAGTCCAAATAATCCAAAACTCACCAGCATATCAACCCAGTCGTTATGAGATACATGCACCGAATTTAACCCTGACGCGTTATAGCCATAGCCAAATAAATAGGGTATCAAACTATCAGCTTGATACCAGACCCCTAACAAGGTTTCGATAAGATTATCTCTGCCCGAAGAATCTCCTCCTATCATTTGCTGCATTCGTTCCATCAAATATTGATTTCGCTCGTATAAATCGTATCCGAAATAAGCAACTGCGAAAAGTAAAAAAACAGAAACGATATATCGCTTAATTTTTGATTTCCCTTCAGAGGCGTATAAATATTCAAATACAATTAAGCCCAGGGCTACGATTCCACAAACGATAGCAGCTCTCTTAGCGCTCTCAATCATGAAATACCAGATAATCATCAGAAATAAAAAAGAAAGCAGTTTTCTTCTGAAAAGAAAAACAAAAGGCAACAAGCCTATAAACAGATATACCGTATTGTCTACAACCTCATCTCTCATTCGTTCTAGTCGAAGCGCGCTTTGAGATTGATTAAATTTCAGGATTAAAACGGGTAGCAGGATTAAAAAAAACGCCATCAGATGTTTGCGGGTTAATACCTCTCTTTCTGAAAAATAATAAAAGGGGAAAAAAGGCAAAAAATTTAAAAGTACCATCTTAAGAATGCGGTATTCAGTAAAATCACCGTAAAGCAAAAAATAAAATATGTACATCATCATAAAAAACAACCAGACTTTCATAAAGTCGGTGAATTTATTTTTGATTAGTAACAATTTTAGAAGATAATAGATGGAAATAGCAAAAGTGAGAGCCAATAATACCTGGCCAATTGCTTCGCCCTCAGGGAGCAATGTTCCCTGAGAATAATACAATACAATCAACAGTAATAGTATATAGCAATTGAATTTATCTCTTTTTTTTTGCCATTTCATTTCTAATGCTGTATAATTAAGGTTCTAAGCAAATACCACATTTTTGAGAGAAGCTTTTATTTCTGATATTTAAATCTTTGTGAAATCTGATTTTACACATCGAGTATTTTGCCTGCAACAATACAGGCTTCATTTTTTGAAAAAACGCCGTTGCTAACCTGCGGCCAAAAACGAAGATCATTCACCTGTTTAATCATTCCTGCATTGCACTCAACAACAACGGGAATATCTTGATATCCCAGTGCGGAAAGCGCATAAGCCCTGTGTTTACCTGCTTTAATAATAAAACACCAATCATCATTATCACCTGTTAAAAAATAACCCTTTATACCTCCATCATTCAAATAATAATTTTCTTTATACCCGTGGTTTTTGATATTCTCAAAAACTTTCACCAAACGATTAAATTCGATTTCCCCTTTTGCAGTACTCACCGGGCCAAAATCGGTATAACCTGCTGATAGACCAAATGATTTACCCTCCCGATTGTTCTCTCTGCGGGCATCCCCTTCCCGTATCTTTATTATTTCAGCAACATTTTGATTGTCCCAGGGGAGCATATATCCGTAAGCAGGTATTTGTTTGAATATGTCATTATCGCTTAGTCTGAGTACTTCTCCTGCATTTTTAGGCACATAGCTTTCGTAATACACTTTAATAGCAGCCGACCCATAATCTGAAGCTTTGTTTTTGCTATAGTCAATAATTGTTTTAACAAAGGGATTTTTTCTTTCTTCAAGGGTATTCCACAATTGTGTACGGCATTTCGAAATAGGTATGTCCATTAGCACAGTGGGGAATCCGCTTGTACTGCCAGTGCTATAAACAACCTCGAGGGGATGAATGATTTTTCCTCTCAAATTGATTGAAAATGACCTTCTTAGCTGGAACCCTTTTCTCCCTATTACATTTCGTAAAATGTTAATCATCTAGAATAATGTTCTAAAAAAACGTTTACGGTAATAAGTCTGGATATTGTACCTGATCGTTCTCCCGTTTTTGAAAAATCATCTATTGCCTTTTTTATTGGCTGAGGGTCAGCATATTGGTATAATTTTAATTCCTTTGAGAGGATATACTGATCTAGTAGTCCTTCATTGTGATTCTTTATCCAATAAGGGTAATTATGATATCTTGTTCTGTATTTTTCAAAGCCTGCTTTGCTTTGTGCGTATCTAAATACCCTTGACAGGTAGTTTAACCTACTACTAACGAACAGTCTGCTTCCTGTATTTAAGTTGTCAATCTTTACAAAATATTCAGGAAAGTATTTTATCAGCATTTTGTTATATAATCTGCCAAAATCAGTTTTCTTAGGCAACAGAAATAAATATTCCTGCAATTGATGGTCGAGAAAAGGGAACCGACTGATAATGCCATAATCGTGACCTAATATTGAACCGAATATAGTAAATCTTCTTACTCTTTGGTATGTGTAGAAATACTGATCAGAACCTATGTGCTCGTAGTATTCATAAAGTTCCCTTAAAGTATTGTTATCGCTAAACATACTTTTCAGATATTTGTCTTTAAGTGCATTCTCAGCATTGGCCTTATTTTCATATTTTAAATGTCCTCCACCAAAGATGCCATCGCCACCTGCTCCATCCAGGTTAATATCAAAGTGATTTTTATGCATCGGTAAGGATCCCAATGCATTCATATTAAAAAAATCCTTTTCCCCTGAAGTAGCTATTATTGCATCAACCCTGCCGTTCAGCCAATTGTTTTCATTCATTTCCTTAATAATATGGGTACAATCCTTTCGAAGTTTTACAACCTGGGATGCTAATTTTATATCGCCACAGCCTCTTATGCCTCGTGTAATGGCTACCAGCCCGTTTTCGCGGTAAGGTATGTTGGCAAAAATAGCCCTTGAATCTTGCCCTCCACTGAGGGTGATCCCTATCCTTTCATCTTTTGCTACTCTTTTGGAGACAACTTCTGCAAGCAGTTCTGCTAAATCAGCTACTATTTTGCTTTCATCTTTGCTTATGCTTTCAGCATTTAACTGCTTATGGCTCCAATAGGGGGTAATTTGTTTCAGTTCTGCTTCTTCTAAATCCCATTCCAAATAGGATGCAGGGGGTAATAGCTTAACCTCATTAAACCAGGTGTTGTCACCTATCAGGTATCCTAACTCTAAAAAAGTAGTAACAGATTTATTCCTGATTGTTGTATTAATGCTTTTGGTTAAAAACGCCCTTAATTCAGACCCCCATACCAACTGCCCGTTAAAAACGCCATAATATAAATGGGATAAACCATTTCTGTCTCCTATTATGAATAGTTTATTGGCTGTTTTATGCAAGATAATAATAGTAAACAATTCATCTATGGCTGCTATTTTAGAAAAATCAGGGAAGGATTGAGCAGCAAGCTTTGCGACTTGCTGTATAGCTTTCTCCCCGGTATAACCATCAATTAAGGGATCACCATATATCCAGATTTCCAGGTTATTTATTTCATAGTGTAAATTATAGCTCTTCATGAAATCAAACGATACAATGCTGTTAGCAATACTATCATTGATGTAATCCTTTCGTATATGATAAGAATTGTTTGTGTGAATATTCAGCTTCCCTAACGCATCGAGTTTGTTGAGTGGTTGTACGCTCTTTTGGGTAAATCCGAAAACTCCAGGCATATTTTTAAATTTTATTTATCTTGTTTGAAATAGTATCTAAGATTATACCTTTTATTTCAAAAACAGGTTTATCAATATCTATGATCGTAACCTCAGTTGGCGGCTCAAATTGAAGATCAATAATTCCGTTTTGTTTTTTGTTGATTTCTTCCTTGCTCATTTCCGGCCTTCTGGAATGTAATACTTCTAAAGAACCAATTAATTTTATTACTAAATCGGGATAGATTTGCTTAGCAAGTTGATAACATGAAAATTCATATTTTGCCAATGATCTTAAAATGAAATTTGAGCTATTTGCATTTGCATATAGTTTGGGTCCATCATTATATCCCAGGGTACTTGTTTGGGGATAACGATCGCAGATTACTATACCTCCCCGTTTTCTTTCCTTATCAATTCGTTTGAGCCTGTTTTGTTTTTCCAAAGCCAAAGAAACAGCCTTTATGGAAAGGATGAGTTGCTTTGGAAAACTAAATGACGAGATATCGCTTTTAACAACACTTTCCGCTTCTTCAAACGAAGCTTTATTTTTTGATTTTTTCGCAGCACTTAGTTTTGATCCAAGTTGGATACAGTATTCAATGATTTGTCGTTGCAGGCTCTTTGCGCCATCGCCCGAGCCCATATACATAAACAACACGTTCACCTTTTTTGACAATTCTTTGGTAATCTCTTTAGTTTGTGTTGATTTACCTGCTCCATCAGATCCCATCAAACAAAGTACAACGCCCTGGTGAGGTAAGCTCCTTTTTTCGAATTTGACTGGAAAGCGAAACAGTTTTTCCAATTTAATTTGTACTCGTTTAATAAAATGTACAGCTTTAAGATAACTGACCCGCTGAGGCGACAAAATTCTATGCCTGGCAAAATACGGTTTCAACAGTTTCTTTAAAGAAATAAAAAGCTTCTCATCATGACGCCCGCCAAGTCTGATCTGTTCAATCAAAGGGGGTATTTCATCGCCTAATACCTCAGAAGAAAGGAGCTTTAACTTTGCTAAATCAATCTGATCATACAACCATCCGGCTTCTAGATTAAAATGTTTGGCAATGGAACGGTTTGATTTGCTATCTGTTACATCATGCTTAAAGGCTGTTCTTACAACCAGCAATAAGTATTCTATGTTGGCTGAAGATTTATAAATGTTAAAATGCGTGTCGAATATCCTGTTTTTCAGGATCAGGTCTTCCCATGGTAAATGATAACTTTTGATTCCTACTTCTCCAATGTCTAAATTAAAATGAGTATGTACATGCACGACTTTTCCTACTTCTTTATCAAAGCCAATATAGTCTGCAATACCTTTATATTTACGATACCATACCGCTTCAAACAAGTGAAACTTATTTCTTTTTAAAATTTCGATTACCCTTTGCTTCTGGTTTTTATCAAAAAGAATATCCAGGTCCGTATCCCCATTCACCGCAGCTTCTAAATGCTCATTGCTTTTCCAATGGCAATAGTTGATGCCAATGGAATTCAAATCATTTAATAGCAGGTTAACAATCTGTAAAGCCATTTATGATTTTTTTGTAATTTTATTTAGAACTCCTTTAAAGGGCAAAATATCCAAAAAACTAAGTTTATTGGAAAAAAAATAGAACAGAACCATTACACCTGTTCCATAAATACCATATGAAAGTAATAGTATCATAAAGTCAGATGAGATGAATTGACGCGTTAAAGTAATAATCGCTACAAAAAGAAGGGCCAGTAGTATGGCTAAATGCAATTCTGAAAAGGTGCGTTTTAAAAAATAAATCCAATTTATTTTTAAGATATTGAGGCTTAAATGAATCATTAATATATAATTCACAGTTACCGCAAATAAAGTACCATAGGAAACTCCGGTGATCCCCCAGTTGGATCCTATATAACATCCGAAGATTACGCAAAAGGCATATATAAACTGGCGCTTGGCTCTGCTGTATACATTGCCGGTAGCCCTGCTTAAACAATCGCCCATTTTATATCCCATTCTGAATATCAATCCCGCGGTTAAAATTTGCAAAGGGACAATTGTATCCGACCATTTGCTGCTAAGTAAAACATTAATGATTTCTTTTGAACTAAAAATTAAAACACAGGATATGGGGATACAAAGGAATGAGATCATCTTAGAACCATTAATGAATGCCTCAATTAACCTGTCAGGCTGGCTTTGCCGGGCAGCCATTGCCGGAAATAAGGCTTTATCTATTGAGTCGCCAATCAAACTAACAGGTTTAACCATTATCGAATATGCCCTGCTGTAAATTCCTAACGCACTTGGTCCCAAATAGCGCCCGGTAACGATATTGTCCCCTTGCAGGGCCAGGTAATTAAAAAGCCTGGCAATGGTAAAGCCTCCCCCATAGTATAACAATTCATTTGTCTCCTTTTTACTGAAACAAGGCATGATAGAGTGTTTGCATTTTATAAAAGAAAGAATACATTTGATAAGGGATTGCATCAGTTGCCCTATAATCAGTGACCATAATCCAAAGCCGTAATAAGACAGTGTAATCGCAACTACACCATAACCCATCAGATACGAAGTGAAGTCAATTTTAACCAACACTTTTTGCTTCATTTCCCGGAGCAGTAAAGATTGAGAAACTGTAGTTATTCCCTCAATTATAAAAAGTACGGCTACTACTTTTAGCACGTTTTGCAGTTCCGGCATTTTAAAAAAATCAGCAATTAAGCCTGAACCGAGAAATACAATCAGAAAAAGCACTGCACTTAAAATCAGTGATATGGTAGAACCAACCCTGATATGTATGGGAGTTAGATTCGCTTTTTGAACTAATGCGGGGCCAACTCCCATTTGACTCAACAAATTAGAAAATCCAACTACTACTAAAGAGGATTGCATTATACCAAATTCAGCTTTTGAAATTAACCGGGCAAGAACAAAAAGCACACCCAACTGTATGAAGGTTTTAAATATGGCGCCGCCAAACTGCCAATAGAACCCTTTAAAGGTTTTTTGTGTTAAATTTTCTCCCATTTAATTATTTTTATTCCATATCAGGTATTATTTCAATATCGCTTATTTTCTATTATGATATTGCTTATACCACGCTACAAACTTTCTAACCCCCTCCTCAATATTTGTAGTGCTGCTATATCCCAAAGCGTTCAAGTGCGAAGTATCAGCCCAGGTACGGGGTACATCACCGGGTTGCATACTCATCATGTTTTTTACCGCTACCTGTCCTAATTCTTTTTCCAGCGTTTCTATAAATTTCATCAAAGAAACCGGCGAGCCATTTCCAATATTAAACAACTGGTAGTATGGTTTTTCTCCTTTCTTTACAGGTGGATTATTCATAGTGATAATAATACCCGCTACAATATCGTCAATATAGGTAAAGTCCCGGCTCATATCGCCCCTGTTGAACACTTTTATGGTTCGGCCTTCTGTGATGGCCGAAGTAAAAAGAATGGGTGCCATGTCGGGTCTGCCCCAGGGGCCGTAAACCGTAAAGAACCGTAGACCTGAAGTAGGGATTTGATATAAATGGCTGTAGGTATGTGCCATCAACTCATTGCTCTTTTTGGTCGCTGCATATAAGCTTACCGGATAATCTACACGGTCTTCTTCCGAAAAAGGTATTTTAGCATTTGTACCGTATACCGAAGAACTGGAGGCATACACCAAATGCCGGATTTGATAATGCCTGCAACATTCCAAAATATTTAAAAAGCCCACAATATTGCTATCAATATACGCTTCTGGGTTTTCTAAACTGTAGCGAACGCCTGCCTGGGCAGCCAGGTGAACAACAGCATCAGGTTTTTCCTGCTCAAATAGTTTAGGCAGCGCTTTCCTGTTTTCTACTTTCAAACGGATAAATTTAAATTGAGGGAAGGACTTAGCATTTGCCATTAATCCCCAGCTTTCCGCATCTTCCTTTTTAACACCCAGTTCAGCTAAACGGGCATATTTTAGGTTTACATCATAATAATCATTAATGTTATCTAAGCCTATCACCTCATAACCCTGCTCCAGTAATTTTTTGCTGAGATGAAAGCCTATAAAGCCGGCAGCACCGGTTACGAATATTTTTTTGTATTGCATATTTTCCGGATTAGGAACTTACCTGTCTGCGAATTTGCCAGTTTGTTTTTTACAAGAATAATAAATCAGTTTAAATCAATATGGATAAGATAGGATTAATAGATTATAAACTCCATTTCCGGATATCTATTGTTAAAAGTATAAACGTTTAATGTCCGGATGCTTTTACTTCCACCCTCTCTTTTTTTTATTTGGGGTATCAAAATATTCGGAGTAGCCGTAACCGTAGTGTTTATAGCTGCCATAGCGTCCTTTTTCACCCACCCTGTTAATTACGGTATAGAGAGATTGCACGGGGTTATCGGCGATTT
>NZ_DATJEB010000053.1:0-186340 GCF_035497235.1 Agriterribacter sp. | reverse complement strand
ACCTGTTTTTTTCGCTCAATGGAACATCAATTTTTTTTAAAAAGCCCAATTTCCCTGTGTAGAACTTCAATGCTTTTTCTTGGTCCTGCACCGGAATGCCAATTACTTTTACTTTCATTTTTGTAACTTTTTAAGTTCAAGATGCAAAAATCTAAAATCAGAAATGATTCGACTTTGTGAAAGTTGCTCTTTTTTGAAAGGCACTTGGCGTAAAACCAAAACGTGCTTTGAATAATGTGCTAAACGAACCGGGGCTTTCAAATCCAATGTCATAGCAGGTATCGGAAATATTGGTTCCCTTGCATAACATCTCTTTTGCCTGTTCAAGTCGCTTTTCAATAAGATATTGTTTTGGTGTTTGTCCGTAGTATTTTTTAAAGAGTCGAAGCAGATGAAATTTTGAAGTAAAGCGAATAGGGGAAAGACGGATAACAAGGATATTCGTTTATTATTGCACTTAGCCCAAAATCCTAAAAGTGGATACACGGGTTGAGTACCGGGTTTTATAGCGGTTCAGATTGAAAGGATTATGAAATCCTAATCATTTATTCCTAAAGTTATAAAAATAGGGCCGGAGTGGAACAATTAAGAATATGATTGCAACCGCCAGGCGGTGTTTTCCGGACAGAGTCCGGCAAGAACATAACAGGTACAAAGTCTGGAGACATCGTACAGCAGCGCTTACAAATCATCAACCTTTCCCTGTTTCGCAGCATAATGCAAAAGCAATCTCAAACCTGTCTGCCGTGGCAGACATCAAATTTAAAATCTCAAATCTTAAATTTCAAATCCGTTAACTGAATACCCGTTTTGGTGAACGTTATCTTTCGCTGCTTGTACAAACTGCCGGTCGTCATTTTAAACGTTTTCTTACTCATGCCAAAGAAGCTGTAAATATCATCGGGGTTCGATTTATCATTATACGGCAGGTAGCCGTTATTTTCTGTGAGTAAGGCCAGTATTTTTTCTCCTTCATCAGTCACTCTTTCATATCCGGGCTTGCCGGGCATCACATCAATTTTATTGTCTTCGGTTATTTTCTTTATAAACCCTTTTAACGTATCGCCGGGTTCCAGTTCCGTAAACACCTCATTATAATGAAGCACCCCGGTATGTTTATTATTGATGATCACAAAATAACCAATATCCGTACGGCGGTAAACTATCAGGTTTACCTGCTCCATTTCCCTTACCGTCAGTAGCTCATTGCTCAGGAAGGCGTCAAATTTTTCCGTAGCCGCTACCCGCCCCGTTTGTTCATCAAGATATATTTTCACCAAGTATTTCTCTCCCACATACATGCCTAAACGCTGCTTTGATTTGGGAACGAAAATATCTTTCTGTAATCCCCAGTCCATAAAAGCACCCTGCGGCGTAACGGTAACTACCGGCAGCATTACAATATCGCCTACCGTTCCGGCAGGCTGCTGTGTGGTGGCAATAACGCGGCTTTCGGAATCGTGATAAATAAAAACGTTCAGCATATCGCCCACTTTCGTTCCATCCGGCACATATCTTTTGGGTAGCAAAATACCTTCCTTTTCATCATCAAGGTACACGCCAATAGCAACGGCGCGAATTACTTTCAGCAAATTGTATGCTCCCGGTTTGATCATAAAATAATAAAGATATAGCTTTCACTATGTTTCTAAGGCAGAAGTTTTGTATTCAAGCGCCTTAATTTGTTTTATATAAGCCGGGGGCAATAAAAGCAATTTCAGCAACCATTCCACTTTTAAGGCCCTGCCTGCTTTATACAGGAAAAGGGCAGGCGATAATAAGGATACCCCGTTTAACTGTAACAATGTTTTCACCCGAGGCGGAACAAGGCGCTTTTGCACTTCCAGCAAAACCAGGTAACGGATATTTCCAAGACTGCGCCTGTACTGCTTATACAAACCGGTAGTATACTGGCTTTTACGCAAATCATTCTCGAGGTGCACGCCGTGCATTGCTTTCCATTCGATATATCCAACAG
Source organism: Agriterribacter sp. (assembly GCF_035497235.1). Taxonomy (GTDB): domain Bacteria; phylum Bacteroidota; class Bacteroidia; order Chitinophagales; family Chitinophagaceae; genus Agriterribacter. The sequence continues at coordinate 184,362 of NZ_DATJEB010000053.1, read as the reverse complement.
GTAAGCCGGGTATTTTCATCCGCCGGCCCACAGCACAAAAAACTTTCACTATTTCTTCCTTCTCCGGCGGGGTTAATTTTCTCTCCAGCATTTCAAATGCGGCTATAGAATAATGGATCAGCATAAAAAGTACATCGCGGTAAGCATAATCGGGTATAACCATTCTGCGTGATGCTTCCACTGCCGAATGAATTTTCGACATTTTATCAATTGCAGAATAGGCCTTCTCCTTTTCAGAAAAAATGATCTGCCTGGCATATCCTACAGTAGCAAATAAACGCCCGAGGGGATCAGCAGGAAGTTTTCCTGTAAAATACAACCAATCGACCGCCTTATTCAATGCAAACTCAGCAGCGGCCCCGGCAAAAATAAACAGCACGGTATCCGCCCTGCCCCATATTTTTCTTACAACAGACTGTTGTTCCGTAAAATATTCCATAAATCAAAAGCACTTTGAAATACAAAGTAATGTAAATATTCCAACATTTCTCTGTCTTTTAAAAAAATGCTTTGTTTTATAGCATGAACAATAACATGTTCCGGCTTCCCGCCACTATCATTAATGTTCGTAAAGGAGAAGAATATAATTCGGGCTGTAGAAAACAATGCTGGGAGGAGGTGCAGATTCAGGTAAAGAAGTATCCGTAAAAGAGGTTGTGTCTGCTTAGAAACTGTCTAAAAATAGAATTTTGATCTTTTCATTCATGTTGTTTTAATTTAAAAATATAAAAAGGGCTGGCGAATCTAAAAATCATGCCTACCTGCACCTGGCAAAATATTCTGGTTAACCCTGAAGAAATTATCCGGATCGTATTTCTTTTTAATTTTTTTAAACGAACGTAATGGTGTTGGTAGCTTGCTTTTATACGATCCTGGCCTTCGTTCATTATAAAGTTTAAATAGGCACCGCCTGACGAATAAGGATGTACGGCATGTATAACATCAGCAACATCCACGCATTGCACGATAATACCGGGTGCTTATCTGTCATTCCATTATACACTTTACGCGCCTCATTATAACCAGGGGTCTTTGGGAGGTATGATTTCCCCTCTGATTTGAGAAACAGGCTCTTCAATAATAGAGGCGTTTACGTTTTTTACTAAGTTTTGCATAAATAGTTTTTAAAGTTTTATAAAAAATTATTTATTTGGCAATGATCATGTCTTTTAATGACCAGAGAATGGCAAGCACATCTTTTTTAGATTCATCATCAGTTTGATGTTTATCCAGAACCTTCAAAATATCATCAACAGCCTGCATGTATTCGGTTGGATTTATGTTCATTCCTTTATGCGTGGCAGGCATGTCTCTGCCAGAATAGGTTACAGGGCCGCCACTTCCGGCGCTAAAAAAATCAATGGTATGTTGTTTGATCACAGCTAATTTTTCCGGCTGTTCTTTGTAAGGCAAAAATCTTGCGTTGATTGCGGGATTGTTCATGTGTGCCTCCACCACATCGTCAACAATAGCCGTTATACCCCTGGTACCCCCAAGCCGGTCAAAAAGAATTTTAGTCATAGCGAATGTTTTAAAAATAAAAATTAAAAGATGCATGGATAGCACAAATCACTTTTAGCATTTACCGGTTAATGAATCTGTATATACCAAAATAGTTTTCTTATCAAATTTACGTTCCGGTAAATTTGAACACCCCAACATTTAGATCAAATGCTGGTAATTTTAGTTCAGCTATCCAAAGCTGACATTGCTACGCTTTGTTAGGCAAATAACCAGAAGGCAAATGACCGTATCGTTTTTGAAAGCATTTAGAAAAGTACGATGGGCTGCTAAAGCCTGTTTCAAAGGCAATCTCCGATATATTGCGGGTGTTTTTATTCAACAATAGCAAAGCCTCATTTAACCGGTATTCCTTAAGAAATGTATTGGGTGATTTACCTGTGAGTAAAATCATTTTACGGTACAATTGAGATTTGCTGCATCCTACAGGTTTGCTAAAATCATCCACTTTTAAATTTGTATTGCTCCACGCAGATTCTGTGTAATCCATTAACAGGGTTAAAAATCTTTCATCTGCCTGTGTAAGAACCAATCTGTTTTCTCCTTCACTTAAAGCATTTACATTTTCGCTATTGTATAATTCTTTAACCTCTGATGATATTATAATTTCTCCTTCAATAATCTTACACATCCGTTCAGCTAATTTTATAGTGTCCTCAAAAATCAGTTTCTTGTCAGTTACCGGCACCCCGGCACTCAATCCTATTTTTAAAAGAAATTTATTATTATTATTAATATTCTTCCTGAGATCTTTAAACAGTAACTGAATATCAAATGCGGCCTGCACGGCATTGGACACCGATTTAAAAGAAACTAAAAAATGGCGTTCAGTTTGCTTAACAGGTGTACCCTCATAAGCATTCAATAAATTAAGAACAGCGTTATTGTATTGATGTAATGAAGATTTAAATTGAGCATCATCATTTTGCTTAAGCGCTAATTGTTGTAACGTTATAACCATTATTGTTCTAAAGGCAGGGTCATTAATTATATTTAATGCGTTGTTTTGTGCTTTTTCAGGATCTTCAATTCTGCCTAAAAATGATTCCACAATGTGGGGGTCTACCTCTATTACGCTGTGTGGAACCTGTCCGTGAGCCTGATCATGCATTTTCTTAAGCGACTCCACATCAGGCGCTTCAATTAAACAGAAAGCAGTTTTTCTTTTTCCATCAAACCAATAAGTTAATCCTCTGCAACCAAATTGATCCTGAATTTTTAAGTCTTGCTGATGTAATTGAGCCACATTTTCTGCCGTTACCGTTTCGGAAACATCATGGCGGTCCATATAAATTGGCATACGGTTATTTTTTAAATTTCTTTACCCAAAAATAGCTTTACGGCAACTTCCATTTTTGTAACTGTTCTCTTTCGGTTGCGGGCTATGTGGCTTACGCTCATTGGGTTTTCCTATAACATTTGGATTACAGTTGGCCAGGATTTTTTAAGTTTATTGCCATTGGCAAATTTATAAATAATAGTTCACTGGTTGTTTATATATTCCCGGGGCGCAATAGCTCTTACTAAAAGATTTATTGAACCGCCCCATTCGACAATGGCTCAGCATAAAAGCACCCCGCTTTGCACCGCGGTTGTAGAATAATTTGCTCAGTTTCTCCTTTTTTGACCGGTCTTTTACAGGAGGTTCACTGCATCGTGTATTGGTATGATTTTTAATCATTTAATACTTTAATCATCCTATACTAAGCCCGATCACAAATATTAAAAAACGTTACCGATGATAAAAAACGCAATAACAGAAGATATGAAGACCCTGACGTTGTGTTTGAATAAACTTTTGTTAGAGGGTTATACCGAAGATTTTAAAGCTTCAGATAAAAGGCTGTTTTCTATACAGCACGAAAAAAACTATAAGCCTCACCATATCCATGCGCTAAATTTTTATCGTTTTGGAGGTAGACGCTATCTCAAAGAAGGATGTTTCGGGTGAGACGGACAGATAACGCCTGATTGGTTGATTGGGAATTTGTTGATTGATGATTGATTGGCAGTTCTTTAGCCAGATGGGATTATGCATATAACATGCCGATGGAATAGTTTTAGGTTCCCAGCAACTTCAGCGCCGGTTTCATATTCAGTCCTTTTCCCAGAACGGCTTTAAAAAGATCGCCTTTTTGTTTCACCCTTTCATGCATGTTTTTGAGTGTAAACTGTGCAGGACTTAACCCATGTTTTACTTCTTTCCATTCCAATGGTGCAGATACCGTAGCGAAGGGCCTGGGCCGCACGCTGTACACACAGGCCAGCGTTTGCCCGATACTGTTTTGCAGATAATCAATATATACCTCGTTCTTTTTGCGTTTGGCCAATGAACGTTCAAGCGTAGTAATACGGGGCAGTTGCTCCTGCACACGGATGGCTATTACTTTAGCAAAGGCTCTTACTTGCTCATAGCTATATTTTTTATTACACGGAATATACACATGCATGCCGCCTGCACCTGAAGTTTTGCAGTATGCCTCAACGTTAGCTTTATCCAGTATGGCTTTAATTGCCTGCGCCACATCAATTACTTCGTTAAATGTATTTTTTTCAGACGGATCAATATCCATTACCAGGTAATCCGGATATCCAGGTTTGGCAATTACTGAATTCCACGGGTTTATTTCAATACAACCCAGGTTAGCAATAAACAACAAACTCTTTACATCATTACATACCAGGTAATGCACCATCTTATCAGAGGATTCGGAATAAATGGCTGCCGTTTTCATCCAGCCGGGAGCTATTTCACCGGCATCTTTCTGGTAAAAACCTGCATCCCGTATACCATTCGGGTTACGCTTTAATGAAAGCGGCCGGTTTTTCAGGTAAGGCAGCATATAGGGAGACATTGACCTGTAATATGTAATAAGATCGCCTTTTGTAATTCCCTCATCCGGCCAATATATTTTATCCGGATGGGTTAAGTGAAGCTGCTCCTTTTTCATATTGCAGACTTTAAATGAAAACAGGTCATTCCGCTGCTGCTGAAATGACCTGCTCAATAACCATTCAGGCGGTTCACCTACAAATTCTTCAGCATAATATTGCGGTAATGCACCTGCATGGGCGGGCCTACATGCACCTGTATACCCAGCAAGCCTTCCATCTTACGATTAGTGGTATCATCATCCGTTACATCACTCATTAAAACACCATTAATATAATGTTGCAGATGATTGCCTTTAATAATTAAATGACATGTATTCCAGTCATTGCTTTTGATCAATGTTTTCAGTGAGTCGGAACTGCCTAATGAACCGTCAACCACTGCCGTTGTCCAGGCATTCTTCTGCGATACACCCGGCGTATTGGGTATGGTTACCTTTTGTCCGCGGTAGGCCAGCGTGGTACGTCCGCGTTCTTCATAATTCTGCCCGGTGTAATTGTTCTTTCCGTCAATATCGGCCTGGTATCCCTTTAATGCAAAAGGCACCCCCGGAAACATTTCGCTTCTGTAATTAACGCCGCTGTTGCCGGCTTCTGTGATCTTAAATTCCAGTTTTAATTCAAAATCTTTTGGCTCACCGCCTTTGTAAATAATAAAAGTATTGCTTTTTAACAATTTATCCGGCGTTACTTCCCCCACCAGGCTACCTTCTTCCGCTCTCCAGTAAGCCGTATCTCCTTCCCACCCGTTAAGCGTTTTACCATCAAATATCTGCTCAAACCCATCATTATCCGCAACGGCAACTGTGTCAGCGTCTTTTTGCAGATTATCAGGAGTTGTGGCTGAATTGCAACTGCTCATCAAAAGACCTGCAACCATTATTCCAAGACAATAGTTCGTTTTTCTTGTCATTTTTATTTTTTTTAAGATAGTTTTTAAAACCGGAACAAGCTATGAAAAAAATTGAGACAGCGCAAAACAATTGCGCATATACTTTTTCAATTGCACATTCTTTGCCTTGTAACGCCCATTGACAGCATAACCTGCACAGGACGGCACAGGACAGAATGCAGTAAAAACAACCCTTTGCTGTAACCGTTCTATTATATTTCACTGGCTGTAGAAATGCCAAAAACCCTCATTCAGCACGGCTTAACAAAGTAAAACGATACATTTAACGGCGGGGGAAAACATACCGTTTCTTTTTATCCGGCTTTTACGCTAAAAAGGAAGATGGAAAAGTTATATTTAACCCATCCGATCCAATTTTTTTCTCAGCATATTTTCATACATTGGAACCTTAAAATGCGCGAAGCCAAAGACCTGCACGGAGCATTCCGGCTATGCATTTTAAGAAATCATATATATCATTAACGATTGTTTTAAAAGTATAACGATTTGGCAAGGCATACCTGGACCGATAAAATTTCCACACACACAGCATTAGGCGGTATTGAAACGGCTGTTGCCGATAACGGCCCGCAGCGGGGTGCCCGTATAGCATGGATCACCACCGGAACAGGATTGCGCTATAAAGTAGTGATTGACCGGGCTATGGACATAGCAGACGCATTTTATAACCAGCATAGCCTGGCTTGGCAGAGTTATTCGGGCATTACTTCGCCACAGCCGTTTTCAAATAAAGGAGCAGACTGGCTTAAAACATTTGGCGGCGGACTGGTTACTACCTGCGGGTTAACCCATGTGGGCGGGCCTGAAGCAGATGAATACGGCGAGCGCGGCCTGCATGGAGAAATCAGCAACATACCTGCGCAAATTGAATCTGTTGTGCAGCCCGACCCAATGGCAGGCAATATGGAAATGCATATTACCGGCATAATGAAACAAAGCCAGGCATTAGGTACACGGCTTGAACTGCGGCGAACCATATCGGGAAGGCTTGGGGAAGCGTACATCCATATTCATGACGAGGTAACCAACAAGGGAAATACTACCGCACCGCACATGCTGCTGTATCATTGCAATTTGGGATGGCCGCTGGCAGATGAAGGCGCAAGATTAGTATGGAACGGACCATGGCAGGCCCGCGATACCGGCGCCAAGATATTTACACAGGAAAATGATTTCCGCAAATGCCCGGCGCCTTTGGAGGAACACAACGGCGGCGGTGAAGAAGCGGCTTTTATTGATATTGCGGCAGACCATAATGGTGCCTGTGTATGCGGACTGTACAATGAGCAGATAGGCATTGCCGTTAGCATCCGTTTTTCCAAAAAACAATTACCCTGGCTAACCAACTGGCAACATTGGGGAAAAGGCGAATACGTTACGGGGCTTGAACCCGGAACGAACCCTCCCGTTGGACAGGCAAAGGCAAGGGCGCAGGGTACGCTTATTGAGCTTGCACCGGGTGAAACACGCACATACGATCTGCGTTTTGAAGTACTGCACCAGGAAGAACGCATTAACGATTTTTTACACACACATAACAATAGCTGATTAAACACAATTTCAATTTCACACAATGGAAAAATCAAGTGTAGCACAGAAAGCTTTAGACCAGGGAAAAGGCATCCTGCGTTTGGCGCCAACCTGGGTACCCAGGTCGTTTTGCGTGCCGGGAAGAAGAATTAAATTACATCCCGATGATTATTATGTACTGGGCGGACAACGGGGAGGCATAGACGAACGCTGGTTCTCTTCTACAACACCGGCAAAGAACGGGCCGCTCACCGGGGAAAATGAAGGACTGAGCCCTGTAGTATTTAACGATGGATCAAAAACAGTACAAATATTACTGAGAGACGCTGTGAGTGAACTTAAGGGTGAGCTGATCGGCGAAAGGATATGGAAGGAACACGAATCCTGGCCTATGTACTCCAAGTTCTTCGACAATATGGGACCACTCCCTCACCATGTGCATCACAATGATGAAAAGGCCGCGCTGATCGGGCAAAAAGGCAAACCCGAAGCCTATTATTTTCCACCGCAACTCAATAACCATGGTGGCGACTATCCGTATACTTTTATCGGCATTGCGCCGGGTACCACTAAAGACCAGATTCGCGAATGCCTCGTAAACTTTACCAAAGGCGATAATAAAATAACGAATTACTCGCAGGCCTACCGGCTTGAACCCGGCACAGGATGGGATGTGCCGCCGGGATTGCTGCATGCCCCCGGTAGCATGTGTACTTACGAACCGCAAAAAGCTTCCGATGTGTTTGCTATGTACCAGTCGCTGGTAAATGAAGCTATCATTCCGGAAGAATTATTATGGAACGGTACACCTAAAGAAAGTATAGGCGATTTTGACGCGTTGCTGGATGTATTAGACTGGGAACTGAATGTGGATCCCAATACCATGGCTAACCGCTTTATGGCGCCCAAACCCGTGAAGCCAATTGAGCAAATGAAAGCAGACGGGTATGTGGAGAACTGGATATGCTACAAATCGGATGCCTTCAGTGCCAAAGAGCTTACCGTTATGCCCGGCGCAACAGTAACCATCAAAGACAGTGGCGCCTATGGTATTATTGTAATGCAGGGCCATGGCAAGTTTGGTGTTTGGGATATGGAAACGCCGGCATTGATCCGCTACGGGCAGTTAACCAACGATGAGTTTTTTGTAAGTGAAAAGGCGGCAAAAGAAGGTGTTACTATTGTAAACCCTTCCGCAAACGATCCTATTGTAATATTAAAACATTTTGGACCCGGAAATCCTGATCTGGTGTTGGGATAATAAATCTGAAATAATAAATAACAAGAAACAAATAGCAAATCACAAATAGCAAGAAACGAATATGCCCATTGCGGCGAATAGCAAACAAACTATAAACTACAAACCATAAACAAAGATGATATGGAGAAGAACAACTATCCAAAATTGCACAATGCCACATGGCCGGGTGTCGTTGGCAAAGGTCCTGATTCAGAACCGCCATTGCTGATAGATACCATGCTTGAATATACTGCCGCCGCTGAAGTGAATGGTATAAAATTCGATGGAGTGGATGTAGGATTATTTGACCCCTCTATAGACCTGGATGATGCTGATGGCCCCAAAAAACTGGCGGATAAAGTAAGCAGGCATAACCTGAGCATTGGCAGTCTTGTAGCACCTATATGGGGTGGACCTGTTTTAGGCAGTGCTGATGATCGTAAGTTTTTTGTGGAGCAGGTACGCAAAAGCTGCGTATTTGCACAAAAATTAAATGATATAGGTATTCGCCGGTACGGGGTTATTCGTATTGATTCTGCCAGCAGCCCGGATCAATGGTATAAAGATCCTGTGAACAGCACAAAGTTAATTGCAGAAACATTTCGTACAGCCTGTGATGTAGCAGCAGACTATGGTGAGAAACTGGCAGCAGAAGGCGAAATCTGCTGGGCGGGCATGCATAGCTGGAAGACAATGATTGATACGCTGGAAGCAGTGGATCGCCCCAATATTGGTTTCCAGGCCGACATGTCGCATACCTTTTTATACCTGCTCGGCTACAATGCGCCGGAGCACCGCATACTCCCCGAAGATTTTAAATGGAGCGACCGGGAAGCACTGAACGAAGGATTGAAGAAACTAACGGCAGCACTTCGTCCGTGGACGATTGATTTTCATGTGGCGCAGAATGACGGTACCGTACACGGCACAGGCTCGCACGACAAAACCGGGAGGCATTGCCTGGCTACAGACCCCAACGGGAAATTGGATATTGCCCACGATGCAGGCTACTGGCTGCGCGATGAGAAAGGTAACCTTACAAAAGCGTTCAATCATATTTGCTGGGATGGTTGCATGTTTCCTAATGAAGTAATGCACAGGCAGCAAACATGGAATGATATTCTGGCCGCCATGATTAAAGTGCGGGATCAGCATGGGTGGACGGAGTAGAAATGGTAAGGGATAAGGTATAAGGTGAAAGGCAAAGGTATAGAGCAGAGTTTCGATATTTAGAAACGTTTTAACCTGCAACCTGTAACCTGCAACATCTTCAAAACTATATTAATAACCAACGGCTGATTGCTGAAAGCTGATTGCTGACAGCAAAAGCTTACAGTAAATTCAAAAATTAACCATGTCAAATAAAAAACAATTGCGCATAGGGTTGATCGGCACAGGCTTTATGGGCCGCACCCACTCTAACGGTTACAACCGTGTGGATAATTTTTTTCCAGAACTGCAATACAGTCCCGTGCTGAAGGCGGTTTGCTCAAGGAATAAAGAAAAAGTACAGGCCTTCGCTGATCAGTGGGGATACGAATCTATTGAAACGGACTGGAAAGCACTGATAGCCCGAGACGATATTGACGCGGTGGATATTTGCACGCCCAACGATATGCATGCCGAAATTGCGATTGCAGCGGCAAAAGCCGGTAAAATGATCTTATGCGAAAAACCGCTTGCCCGAACCCTGGCCGAATCAAAAGGAATGCTGGATGCCGTGGAAAAAGCGGGTATAAAAAATACCGTATGGTACAACTATCGTCGCTTACCAGCGGTGAGCCTGGCAAAACAGATTATTGATTCCGGCAAACTGGGAAAAATATTTCATTACCGCGCTAATTTTTTGCAGGACTGGACGATCAGCGCCGATGTGCCCCAGGGCGGAACCGCTGCCTGGCGCTTAGATGCAGAAGCAGCCGGATCGGGTGTTACCGGTGATTTACTGGCACATTGTATTGATACGGCCATGTGGCTGAACGGTGGCATTAAAGATGTATCGGCTGTTACCGAAACCTTTATCAAGGAGCGCATGCACCAGGTAACCGGTAAAGTGCAAAAAGTAGGTATAGATGATGCCTGTATATTCCATTGCCATTTCGATAACGGATCATTGGGTTTGTTTGAATCTACCCGCTATGCCCGCGGACATAAAGCCCTGTATACTTTTGAGATCAACGGTGAGCATGCTTCCATTCGCTGGGATCTGCACGACCTGAACCGCCTCGAGTATTTTGACCACAGGGATGAGTCCATCGTTCGCGGATGGCGCTCCATTCATGTTACAGATGGTGACCAGCCCTACATGGATAAGTGGTGGGTACCCGGATTAGGTATTGGTTACGAGCACAGCTTTATTCACCAGGTAGCCGACTTCCTCAAGTCACTCGAAGCCGGTGAAGACTGTCACCCTACATTTAAAGACGCGTATGAAACGCAGAAAGTGTGCGAAGCGGTAATTGATTCAGCCAATTCAAAAAGCTGGAAAGATACCGGGGTGGAGTGGAAGGAGAAGTGAGTGGTGAGTAGTGAGTGAATACAGAATTAGTTAAGCTGCTGGATTTTTTCAGCAGCTTTTTTATGCCGGTTATTTACTCCCCGTCTGGTGTCTTCACCAGGCCGAATAATTAGAATTGTTAAGTAATACAATACAAACTATCCGCCTGATCTTTACTTCGCAATATCAATCTTCACCTTTTTGTTTTTTATTTTCTGATCTTTGATCAGGCGTAACGCCTCACCCATTTTTACTTTTCGCACCGCTGCAAAAGAAAAAAAATCTTTTACTTCTATCAGTCCTATATCTTCTTTTTTCAATTTCGCTTTGTTTCCCAAAAAACCAACAATATCAACTTTATTCACTTTGTCTTTTTTGCCGGCAGCAATAAACAGTGTTGACCATTTGGGTTTTTCGGGAAGTACATTGGTTTCCGGTAAATTAATTTTTTCCGTATCCCGTGCAACATAAGCCGGACGTTTTTCCTCAGGCGACAATATCAATATAGCAGTGCCGCTGGCATCCATCCGCGCAGTTCTTCCATTGCGGTGCGTAAATATCTCTTCCGTTTGCGGCAGGTGAAAATGAATGATATACCGGATATTGGGAATATCCAGCCCTCTTGAGGCTAAATCGGTTGTTACCAGTATATTGGAAGTACCGTTCCTGAATTTGCATAAGGCATTATCCCTTTCCTGCTGCTCCATAGCGCCATGATAAAATACATTGGTAATGGTTTGCTGCGTTAAGTATTCGCTGGTGCGCTCCACCGACTCCCGGTGATTGCAGAACACAACAGTAGAACGGTTGCCCAAAAAACAGATCAGCTTAAAAAGGGTTTGCAGCTTATCTTTTTCATCGCTCTGCACTATTTTCATGGCCAGCCTTTCAGGCACTTCATCCGCACCACCGGATAAGAAATTCAGCTTTTCCGGGTCTTTCAACCCAATGAATTCAGGAATTTCTACGGCTTCCGTAGCGGAGGTAAGCATTCTTTTTTTCAATGCCGGCAGGGAACTGATAATAAAAGCCACTTCTTCGTGGAAACCCGATTCCAGCGATTTATCAAATTCATCCAGCACCAGGGTTTCAATTGTATCTGTAGTAATATTCCCCCGCCGTATATGATCCGCCAGCCTTCCGGGCGTGCCAATAAGCAGCGCCGGTGGCTGCTGCAAATTATTTTCTTCCGTTTCGCGCAGATGACCGCCATAGCAGCAGGTAACCTTATACCAGGTACCCAGCGATTTGAATACTTTTTCTATCTGCATAGCCAGCTCGCGGGATGGCACTACAATAAGGGCCTGTGTTTTTTTGTTTTCCGGATCAAGCAAATCCAGTATAGGTAATAAAAAAGCCAGCGTTTTTCCCGATCCCGTTGCCGAAAGCAATACCACATTATTGTGCTGTTGATTAGCCGCAACAGACGCTGTTTGCATGTCATTGAGGGCGTCAATGTTTAAGCGGGAAAGTACCTCCGGTAAGGAATACGATTTATTTTGCATAGCTGCAAAAATACGAAACTGCCGGCGGCCGCGCCATTAAAGATATACGGGATGAAAAGGAGACATCGCTAACAGAAGCTTAGCCCCGGGATCTGCCGTTCCCCTTTTTCTTATTTACCTTTTTCTGCTGCCCGGGTGCATACGGCTTCGCGGATTTTGAGCCGGTGATCTTTTTTGCCTGCCCGGGAGGCAGTGGTTTTATTTTATATACTTTTTTTGAAGGATGTGACTTTCGGGAACAGCCAATGGAAAATATAGACAGCGATATTAAAACCGCTAAAAAAACACGCAGGTACTTCATAAGGATAATTTTAAACATTGGAGTTGCAAATGTAAACTAATGATAAACGATAAATGGATACATATTATTAGAAACCAAACCCATCTTCACCCGTTTCATAACAACATGCAGTCGAAAAACGATACAACACCGGCTCATCACACAAGTTCCAATGCTCCTGTAATGGGTTGAAATGCATATGCATAAAATAAATTCTTGATTTTAAAGTTATATGCAAGAAAAAGAAGAAAAGCAATGGGCAAACTTTTTATTTGCGCTTTCTTATTGAGCTATTCCTTTACAACTGTGGCGCAGGTTGGGTATATTGAAACCAAAAGTGCATCCGGAAAATATGGTATATGGTGGAGAGATAAGGTGGACTATAAACCGAAAAAATCAAAATGGGTACTGGATCCTGAATATGATTCCATTATGCTTCATTCCTTCGTTGTAAATCCATACACTTCCGGCGTATATCCTCATTTTAGTATCGTGTATAAAAATGGAGCAGCAGGTTTATTCAGAGCAGCAGGCGATGGAAAACATGATTTGCTGCTAAAAACCGACTATGATAAAATTAATTATTCCAGGGGATTCTGCACTTTGCTGAAACAGGGAAAATGGGGCGTTTATAATGGTTTTACCGGAAAACTAATACTGCCGCTGCAATATGACCAGATTGAGCTGGATACTACAGACAAATTCTACACAGAAAATGCGCTTGTAAAAAAATCCGGGAAAACGGGCATGTACAATCTCATATATGATTACTGGGTATTGGAACCTTCGTATGATAGCATTATCAGGCATGACCATATTTACCTGGCATCCATTAATGGTAAAACAGGCGCTTACTATGACAAGTTTGACAACTTCCTGAAATCAAGAAATTCATTTTCGGTTATTCCGCAGGGCATATACCGGAACATCACTATACCCGATCCAAAATCAAACTTTCTGATTGTGGACAGCATGGGGCGGAAAGGCGTTTGGGTGATGAACAGATATGAGAAAAGAAGTTCCATATTGATTGAAGCCGCTTACGACAGTATACAATACAGCTATAACAAAGGCCCTGTTTATACCGTCTACAACAATGGCGGAAAGGGTGAATTTAACAGCACCGGATGGGTTATAAAACCAGATAAAATGGCTTCCTACAAAAGATATAATATTTGGAGTTCACCGGTTACCGTACATTACCTGCCCGGCGTGGGATTTGATATTGTATGGACAGAAAATGAAGCCAATAAAAAGCTGCACATAGCCGATAAAAACAAATACGACTATTTTGATTTGGATGGCGATATATTGCTGGCAAAATCCGGCAAAAAAACTACAGGATATTTTATTACATTTAGCCGCCTGGGCACTTTACAGCAGCTATCTGTTCAGGAAAGCAAATTACTTTTTACCGCCGCCGATAACTATAGTCTTTATCCGGAAACTGGCGAAGCAGCCCTTTATATAAAAGAGCGTACTGTTATTTATGAAAATAATGGCGAGTATGGATGGTGGAGTGTTATTACAAAAGATCAAAAAATAGCATCTGCCATCAGTGGCCCTATGAAGATGAATAAGGTTGAACTGTATTTTAAAGATAAGTTTAAAGCTTTCGGAGCACCGCTTTTGTTAGTAAATGATCTGGGAAGATGGGGCATCATTTCTACCACCAAAGGATGGATCGTACCCGCCTATTACGATATGTATAAACCGGTAAACGACAGTTGCATCTGGTTTCGCGAAAAGTCAAAATCTACCTGGAACCTGTTTAATGCGGCTCATGCGCAGCAATTTACGAATAGCAATTTTGATGAGAAGTTTCACGGCTTAAGCTGGTTTTTGCACAATGGAAAAGAAGCTACGGAATTTGATACCATAATAAGGGTAAGGTCAAAAGATGCGTTTAAAATTAACGGCAACTGGTTTTTTGTAAAAAATAAACGCACGGTACCCACCAACATTTTTGGAAGCGGCGATGAATTGCAAAAAATTTCAAAGGACAACGCGGAGTATATGGTGTTTGAAAAAGCTACCGGCGTAGGCATCAGGCGCAATGGAAAGGAGATCATTGCCCCTTATTTACCGGCCATACAATATGATGGCTCCGGTTTTTTATTTGTTGCCAATGGCAAGCCTGCAAAACTTAATGCAAGCAGTATATCCGATCAGTTCAACCCGGCTGCATTTGCAGTGCATGAACAAAATATTTCCTGCGGCTTATGTAAAGGAAATGGATTTGTATATAAGAATGAAACGGTTACCATTCCTTCCAGCACACGAACCCGGGAGGAGCCTTACCAGGTTGAAGAATCATCTTACGACACCAGGTGGGATCCTTCCACCAATAGTTATAAAGGATACAGAACGGTAAAAACAATAACAAAGTACAAAACAATAACAGAAACAACGCCTCAACGTACAGAAACTGTTTCACAAAAGGTTAATTGCGGCACCTGCAGCGGTGAGGGAAAGGTTAGCGCAGCCGCCGTTTGCAAACTGCAGGGAACAGAATATACCATAAGCAGGTAAGCAAGTCTTCCAATTATTATGTAGTTTAGCCTTTAACAACATAACCATCCAAATCCCCAGCCGCATTACGCATGAAATCAATCATAACTATTTCCAGGTACATTGTTGGTATCCTTTTTATTTTTTCGGGGCTGGTAAAAGCCAATGACCCTTTAGGACTGGCTTATAAAATGCAGGAATTTTTTGAAGTGTGGGCGCAGTCGGGCTGGTTGCCAAACTTCATGCATGCCATGAACGATTACGCGCTGGCTTTCTCGGTTATTATGATCGCATTTGAAATAGTAGCCGGCGTGGCGGTACTGGTGGGCTGGAAGATGCGTTTGTTTAGCTGGCTGTTGCTGATACTGATCATCTTCTTTACTTTTTTAACGGGTTATGCTTACCTGTCGGGCAAATTCAGAAGCTGCGGCTGCTTTGGCGATTGCATTCCAATTACGCCAAAAACATCATTTATAAAAGATATTGTACTGTTGCTGCTGATCCTCTTTATTTTCAGATGGCGCAATACAATAAAACCCGCCTTGCCGGCATTCGGAAGTATATGTATTATCCTCCTGTCTGTGACTTTTAGCATATGGCTGCAATGGTATGTATTAAAGCATCTGCCTGTTGCCGACTGTCTTCCTTTTAAAGAAGGAAATAATATTCCTGAAAAAATGAAGATACCGCCAAACGCCATACCGGATAGCACAGTGATCAGCTTTGTATATGAAAAGGACGGTGCAACGGTTGAATTTACTTCAGATAATTTTCCTGATGATTTTGATGATTCCGTTTATCATTTTATAAAACGATACGACAAGCTGATCCGTAAAGGAAATGCCGAGCCCGCTATCAAGGATTTTGTACTCACTACCCTATCAGGGAACGATACAACAATGCAGGTACTAAGCGATGCCGGTTACAGCGCCTTCCTGTTTGTAAAAGATGACCCGGGCAAAGGAGAATGGATGAAAAATTTTGAATCTTTGTACCCGGTATTGCAACAGCAAAAAATAACCCTGTTCGTTGTTACCAATAACGCGGAGAGCATAAACAGCTATTTCAGCACTGCGCCTGCTGTAACCTTTTTAAAATGTGATGTAGTACCCATAAAAACAGCAGCCCGTACTAACCCCGCTTTGTACCTGCTGCAAAACGGAACGATCAGGAATAAGTGGAGTTATGCCGATTGGGATAATGCCAGGGAAGAAATACAGGCTATAGTGAATTAAATACTATTCATTGATACGATACCTTACCAGTAAAATTTTTTACGCGCTGCTTGTTCTGGCAGGTGTGGTGTGCATCGTATTTTTTTTGTTCCAGGGCTTTGGCGATCCGGCGCGCCTGGTATTAGGACAAACCGGCGACAGCGCCACCATTCAAAACATACGCAAAGAGTTATATCTCGACCAGCCCAAATGGAAGCAGTTTGCATTTTATGTAAAAGATATTTCACCTGTAAGCATCCACTCCGCGCAGGAAATTGAACAAAAGCAACTAAAAGGATTGTTCATTGGCAACGAAAAGTTCAATTTCGCCATAAAGCTGCCTTATCTCCGCCATTCCTATCAAACCAAAAGAGACGTACTGGGCATATTGATGGAAGCCCTGCCCGGTACTTTGCTGCTGGCCGTGGCGGCTATGTTATTTGCCTCCGTTGCAGGCATTGCGCTGGGCGTACTGGCGGCGGTTAAGCAAAATACCTGGATGGATACTTCGGCGGTTTTTACAAGCGTACTGGGCATTTCAGCACCTTCGTTTTTTACGGGCATTCTTATTGCTTATTTTTTTGCAATTGTACTGGGTCCATATACAGGACTTAACCTTACCGGCAGCTATTTTGAATATGATGATTACACCGGCGAAAAGTATATTGTTATCAAAAACCTTATGCTTCCGGCGCTTACTTTGGGTATTCGTCCGTTAGCCATTATTACCCAGCTTACCCGCAGCGCCATGCTGGATGTATTGAACCAGGATTATATACGTACCGCATACGCCAAAGGACTAAGCAAAAGAAAAGTAATATTCAAACACGCCCTGCGCAATGCGCTTAATCCGGTGCTTACGGCTGTTACAGGCTGGTTTGCAGAATTGCTGGCCGGCGCTTTTTTTGTGGAATATATTTTTGGCTGGAAAGGGGTCGGTAAAATAACGGTAGACGCTTTGGATAAACTTGATTTCCCGGTGGTGATGGGCAGTGTGCTGGTAACCGCAACATTATTCGTTCTCATCAATATCCTTTCAGATGTATTATACAGTATTGTTGATCCGAGGGTGAAGACGGGATAAAATGTATTGCCCGGATTTTAACCCGGACAATACACAAAATGCTATAATCTAAATATATCGTTATAAAACAGCGGTATATCTTCATCTTTCGAAAACCCAATGATAACCACTCTTATACTTTTTGCATCATCGTTATTATAAAAACGAATTTGAACAGGCTTAGTTCCATCACGCATTACTGCGGGATTCCAATACAGGGCATCCCGGCTATCTTTTTCTATCCGCTTTACCGCGGCATCTTTATAATCCGGTTCATAAAAAGGCAATACTTTATCATAGCCTGCCAGCACACCGCTATTTAAAGAAGGTGGCTTTTGCGCATTCGAAGCCTGCGTATCGCCCCTGCGGGTATAAATGGCTACCGCGCTACCTCCGCCACCGCCCACGCCTCCTACAAAGCCGCCTTTGATGACCTTAACCATAGCTATATTGCTCACGGGCAAACTGCTGATCATGCCGGGATCAACACGCATTTCATCAAGATATAGCTCTACCCGGCTGCCCCTGATAATGGGAACATAATCGCCTCCCTGCATTTGTACCTGCAAACCCGCTACACGCCCCTGCAACCATTGAAGAATGTTCTGGTACGACATCGCATCCTGGTTCTCATTTACAAAATCAAACACATTTTCATTCATGCTTCTGAACATGCCGGAGCTTAGCTTTTCATTCAGCTTCTCCTTATTGCTTTTGCCCTGGGCTACGATCTTTACTTCTTCCAGCGTTTTAAATTTTTCATCGGCCTTTTTTTGATTATTGCGGTTAATTAAGGCTCTGGCCACATCCGCCTGTATTTTATCATTGGGTGGTCGTTTAACTAATATATATCCGCCGGGCGGCAATGGCTCTTTATAGGGTACCACTTTATTCAGCGATTCAAAGGTTACGGCAACATCCTTTGGCGCTATTTTTTTATTATTAACCTGGTAATATACTTTCAGCGGCTCTTCAAAAATGAGGTTCTTTAAATCAAATGACCCTTTCGCATCGGTGGTTACCTGGTGAATTTGTGTAGTAGAGTCGGCAAAATAGAAAATAAGGTTTACCGTTTCATTAGCCACAATCCCTCCCCCTCCATAAACCGTTCCTTTATAGGAAATATAGGGTTCCGGAGTATAGCGGATCTCCGGAAATTTTCCGTCAATTACCGCGCGCCAGTCAAAGCGTTTCCATTTTTCTGAGATCAGCAGCGCGTCTAATGCCACCGGGTCTGCGTCTGCATCAAAATAACGGGCTGGCGCGTGTATATGGCCGGTAAAATCGGATGTAAGCCATAAACTGGTTAAAATATTATCGTTATCTAAATAGTCATGTACACCTCCATCCATTACCAGCACCGTATATTTAAGATAGTTGGAATCGGCCAGTATATCGAAGCCGTTAACACCACGGGGGGTACTACTCAGGTAAAGCGGCGGAAAAGATGGCCGCCCGGTATTAAGCTGCTGCGGCTGAACAAAGCATACTCTTTCCGCTACCACATTTTCCGATCCGTCAAATACAGTTAAACGCAAAACGCCGTTGATCAGTTTATCGGCCGGGATAGCGCTCGCTATTTCCGGGCTGATTTTATTGATATTGGCTTTATATACCAAAACGTTGTTCATAGTACCAATGATCTTATACCCTTTGGCGCCGGCAGGCATGTTCTTAAACTGCAGGGAATAGAATATGGCCTGGTTAGTGCTGTTTACCTGAAGGCTTACACCCGATGGCTGCGCTGGAGGTAAAGCTATAGTTTGCTTTTTCCCTTTCTTATCCTGCACAATCACCTGGTATTTTTTTTCCTTTTCCGGCAGTATGCTAAAAACAGCCACATTCCGGTCTAAAGCCGTAAAGCTGGCAATTTTTTCTGAAGGCTTGGCCGCATCAATAACATACCCGCTCCAGTTCTCCGGCAATACGCCGGGCGATGAAAGCCGCACGGCAACCTTGCTGCTTAGCCCTTCAATAAAAGTACCACCTTCCGGGAAAGCCGCGGCTGTCCATGCCGCCAGCGAATCGGGGATCAGCTTTTGCGGTGAAGCCGTGTTATACAGCCTGAACGAATGCATATACTGAAAAGCTTCATCAAAATTCAGCATCCACTGCGTGTAGCCTCTAACGTAATAAAGTCCTTCGGGTAAGGAATCCGGAAGCGCGAAGCTGCCCTGACCTTCTCCTTCAAATAGCGGAACCTGCTTTCTGCTGATCAGTGCCTTCTTACTGTTGTACAATTCCAGGGTGAGGTTGGTAGAAATGGCGGAACGGTTATATCCTTCAAACGCAAAGGCGTTAAACCACATATTTTCTCCTGCTACATAGCTCTCTTTATTATATAACAGGTACAATTTCTCCTGGGGATATTTTTCTAACAGCGTTTGCAGCGCCTGCTCCGCTTTATCCTGGGCAAGCAGGTAACCGGCAGAAGACAGTAATAAAAGGCAAAGCAATAATTTACGGGATAGATTTTTATGAAAGCACATACGTATTTTTTGTAAGAAGCGTAATAGCACTGTTTTTGCTGCAATTTAGCCTGGCAGATTGTAAGTACCAGGTTAAATTAAAGATAATACAATGATAATAATGGCCAAAATGGTTTCGGATTTTACATGATACAGCGGAAAAGCAACAAAATGCAAATTTAAAATCCGAAAATAATGGCATTAGCCATACGCCCAAATATCAGAACAACCTGATACCCGATACCTGACACCTGACACCTGATACCCCCTACACTAACCGCTCATTAATGGCTTTACTAATGGCCTCACCCTGGGAACGAACATGGAGCTTATCGTAAATGTGCTTGATATGGGTGCGAACGGTGTCGAGACTGATGAATAAATCGGCAGCAATGAGCTTAAAGCTGTTTCCTTTGGAAAGCAGGTGTAAAATTTCTTTTTCCCTGTTGGTAAGCAGGTAATTGTTAGCCGGAATTTTTATATTTTCCTGCATACGGGAAATAATCATACGCGCAATAGACGGACTCATGGGAGCGCCGCCTTCCAGCACTTCCCTTATAGCATGGATGAGCTTATCGGAAACATATTTTTTAAGCAGGTAGCCATTAGCCCCTGCATACATGGCATCAAATACATGGGTATTATCGTCAAAAACGGTAAGCATAATAATTTGCACAACGGCATTTACCGTCCGTATTTTTTTAACGGCTTCAATACCATTGATGCCAGGCATATCAATATCCATTAATATCACATCGGGATGCCTTTCCTTAATATCGCTGATTACGTTTGAACAATCGGGGTAACTGGCTAAAACGGTGTATTCGCCCGTGAGTGCAAGCAGGCTGCTTAAACTTTCACGAAGCGTGGTATTATCTTCATATATAACAATACTTACGGACATATATGTTTCGAGCACGTACTTTATATTCTTTGGCTATTATTCCTGCACATACAGCTGCAAAAACAATAGCATTACCTTTTTACTAAAATAGGGTTGACTGTAATGCAACTTACTCATCTTTATTATAGCAGCCCATACCCTAATCATGTGATGATCACTTCAAGGGCAATGGTGGTTCCTGTGCCTTTTATGGAATCTATTCTCAAATTGGCGTGCATGCCTGCGGCCCTGCTCTGCATATTTTTTATTCCATTACCCGGGTGTTCCGCTTCAGCATTAAAACCATCGCCATTATCTATAATGGTCATTTTCAACCTGTCATTCTCCTTTTGCAAAATAACGTTCACCTCAGTGGCTTTACTGTACTTAACCGCATTATTCACCGCTTCTTTAAAAACAAGATAAATATCTTTTCGTTGTTCCAGGTTAAGCTGCGTTTTATCGAGTGATCCCTCTTCGTTGAAATAGTAGTTGATACCGGCAGATTCCAGTATTTCCGCTGCAAATTCTTTCATGCGTACTATCACTTTGTCGAAGCTGTCGTTCACCGGGTTAATTGCCCATACAATGTCGCTCATACGCTCCATGATATTACGGGAGTTGTCTTTTATTTTTTGCAGGTAAACTTTTATTTTAGCTTCTCCAAGCCCATCCTGCATAGCCACTTTACTGAGAATATTAATACTGGTAAGGGTTGATCCAATTTCATCATGCAGGTCGCGTGCAATTTTACTGCGCAGTTTATCTTCTGCCATGTATTTGGAAATACGTTCTGCGCAAATAGCCGCAATTTTTTTCAGTAGCCTCAAATGATATTTTTTATAAAAGTGCCGCTGGGGGTGTTCAGAATCTATCACGCCAAAAACCTTTCCATCTATCCACACAGGAACCGTTATTTCCGATAGCCTCCTTTCATCATCCACTATATAACGGGGGTCGGCTGCTGTATTATAAATGATTTCCGCTTTACCGGTTTGCGCAACTGATCCTACAATTCCCTTACCCACCGGTATTTCAATACGATTAATGATTTCTCGGCGCCAGGGATTCTTAGGTCCGAACGCGGCTTTTTGCAGCAACATATCCCGTGCTGTATCCAACTGGTATACCACGCAATCAATAAATCCCATTTTTTCAACACAGTTTTTAGCGGTATCCCAAAAAATGTCTTCTACCGTTTTTTGTCCGTATAAAGAAGTAGCAAAAGCGCTGATTATTTTTTCTTCTTTTAATCTTTGCTGTAACGAATGAATGATCCAGTAAATGACTATCGCGGCCACGAGGAGGATACATCCATACAACCACCAGTTTCCGGTCTTCTCATCAAAATGAGGTGTATCCTTATCCGTAAGCTGGGCTTTTGCATACAAAGCCAGGCACATGCAGGGAAGAACCAGTATAATATTTTTGTTTTTCAAGAGCTGAAAAATAAGGTGGTCCATAAATGTACAGCAAAAGGGGGAGGGATGTAATATAGCATTCACAAAATTTTACAGCGCAATACACTTCTTTACATGAACAGATAATTTATTTTTGCGTATTGCTTACAGATACCGAAACAGATAATACAGGAAAGGAACCTTATGAAAGAGAAGGAGAGCAATCATTTATAGCAGATCACAAAAATACCTTTTTCACTACGGCGCACATACCTAATACATCCTTAAAGAAAAAGAATAAAGGACAAACAGATTACAGGCAAACCAACTTCTTTCCTGTGGCCACTCCCCCTCCCAATTTTTTATAATTTATCCCGCATAATCAATAAAGTTACCAGGCAACCTGCACAAGGGTTGCTCCCCCGCAATTACATTGTCATCATCTAAATACAATAATAATGTTTCATAATAATGCTATAATAAAAGCCGGTATGGTATTTTCTCTCTTCATAACTGCTGCAGTAAGCTATGGACAAGACATACCGGATCATTCCATCAAAAAAATATAGAAGTAATTAATAATCCATTGCAGAAAATAACACAGCTTAAACCAAAGCAGTTTGAATATAATGCCGGTTCACTTAAGCACCTGCAGCTTAAAGCAGGAAAACAATAGGGCTTTATTGCTGAAGATATCCGGGCAGTTTCCCCCACCTGGTAAATGATAAACCAGTATCATACTGGTATCGAAAAAATGTATACCGCAATGCCAATATTAAAACAATAGACGAAACGGGACTGATCCCGTTTTTAGTAGCCTCTATAAAGGAACAGCAGTGCGAAATAGAAAAACTCAGGTCTGATGCGCTGGAGTTAAAAAGACAAATGGCTTTTAAGAATAATTAAAAGCTATGAAAAACCATATGTGTATGTGCAGGCATAAAAGCCGGGATATTTATTTTCTTATAATAAAAATATACACATATTTAAATTAATCAATTTAAAATATATTAAATTATTATTTATTTAAATATATTATATATGCTATTATTCTTATGAATATATGTATTATATCCTGTAAATAGTAGTTTTTAATACTAATTATCTAAAAATTAATATAATTATATAGAACACACAAGAATAAATTAAATTCAATAAATACAAGATTTAAATTAAAAATAATAATATATAAGTTATTTAATGAAATAATATTAATTCATACAGTATATTTGTTGAATATTAATAAATAATTATTATTTTTAATTTAAAATTTTCCTACATGGCTAAGAGAACGCTAAAACAAATTGCACCCTTCCTGGTACTGGCAGCTATAGCATTAGCTGCTATTTTTGTTACCCCTGCTACCGATTTTGCAGATACAGGTGTTTATAGTCCTGCAGATATTGCCTGGGTTATTGTAGCTGCCACGCTTGTTTTTTTAATGACACCCGGACTTGCTTTTTTTTACGGTGGAATGGTACATCGTAAAAATGTGATCTCTACCATGATGAAGAGCGTAGTGGCCGCCGGGGTAGTAAGTGTGTTGTGGGTTTTTGTAGGCTATAGTCTTTGCTTTGGAGAAGATATTGGCGGGTTTATCGGTAACCCTTCTACCCACCTGTTCTTTAAGGATGTAAACTCCGGTGAACCGTGGGTTGGCGCTCCCACTATTCCTAAAACACTGTTTTCCGTATTTCAGTTAATGTTTGCCATTATTACCCCGGGGTTAGTGGTAGGCGCCGTAGCCGAGCGGATACGGTTTACTTCCTATATTCTGTTTATTGCCCTGTTCAGTATACTGGTATATGCGCCTTTGGCACACTGGAGCTGGCATCCTGAAGGATTTTTGTTTAAAATGGGCGCCCTGGATTTCGCGGGTGGTACCGTAGTGCATATTTCCGCAGGCTGTGCGGCATTAGCCGGCGCCCTGGTATTAAAACGCAGAAAAGCACATATTGAGCACAGGGAAATTCCCCCGGCAAATATTCCTTATGTATTGATCGGTACGGGTTTACTGTGGTTTGGCTGGTTTGGATTTAACGCAGGATCCGCTTTAGGTGCTAACGCCCTGGCTGTTTCGGCATTTGCCACTACCAACACTGCCGCCGCAGCCGGTGGGCTGGGCTGGATGTTTTTTGACGTGGTAAGGGGCAAAAAACCTTCTGTGGTAGGGTTTTGTATAGGCGCTGTGGTAGGCCTGGTAGCTATTACGCCTGCCGCGGGTTTCGTGGCCATCCCGCAAAGCATCTTCATTGGTCTTGTTGCCGCTATCATCTCCAATATTGCCATTTACTATAAACAAAAATCATCGCTCGATGATACCCTTGATGTTTTCCCCTGTCATGGTATAGGCGGTATGGCAGGTATGCTTATGACCGGCATATTTGCTACCAAAGCTGTTAATGCCGCCGGTAATGACGGATGGTTCTATGGCAACAGCGCGTTCTTCTTTACCCAGTTAAAAGCAATGGCTATTTCTGCCGGGTATAGTTTTGTTGTGTCCTATGCCATTTTCAAATTCATCAATTTTATATTACCACTTCGGGTAACCGCTGAGGAAGAAGAAATTGGACTGGACGCTTCGCAACATAATGAAAAATACATGCAGGGAACTTTGCTGGTAACCAATAACGGAACCATACACGAGGAAGAAGTAATAGATTAGTTCAATAATAAAATGACAGAAAAGCTTTCAAAAAAAGAAAAGGTACAGTTTTAAGAAAACCTCTGACCAGGTTTAAAACAGTACCCTTTCCATTTAACACTTAAAATCAACTGCAATGTTAAGAAAAATTCTTACACCTGCCATTTTCATGGCCTCATTTTCCCCTGTCTTTTCCCAGGACTCCACCACTAAAAAAGCAGAACTAACCCTTTCGGGATCGGTTGACGGTTATTACCGTTACAATTTTGCCAACGCTAAAGACCAGGGCGCTACAAACAATTATACCAGTTTCACCAATTCACAAAACTCCTTTGAACTGGGTATGGCTTCTATTAAAGCCAATTATAAGACTGGAAAAGTAGCCGCAACTATTGATCTTGGTTTTGGAAGCAGGGCGCAGGAATTTTCCTATGCCGAAACGGGTGCCCTGGCAGCTATAAAGCAGGCCTATATCAGTTACTCTCCTTCCGCCAAAATAAAATTCACAGCAGGTAAATGGGGTACCCATGTGGGTTATGAAGTACTGGATCCGCAGCTTAACCGTAATTATAGCATGAGCTATATGTTTTCCTATGGTCCATTTTCTCATACCGGTGTTAAAGCCGACTTCGGGCTGGGCGATCATTTCGGATTAATGGTAGGCGTAGCCAATCCAACCGATTATATCAGCGCCGGTTTTTCCAAAAAATTTATTCTGGGCCAGTTCAGCGCCAGCTTTGATCAATTCAGCGCTTTTCTGAATTATGTGGGTGGAAAGGATTTTGATAACGCCGCCAATAACCAGCTTGCGCTAACGGCTACTGCAAAGCTGTCGGAAAAGTGTAGCCTTGGATACGATGGAACCGTAAAATTTTATAACCCGAAAGGCGGTAGCTCCAGTTCGTGGTGGGGTTCTGCGGTTTACCTGAATGCTGATCCTGCAGAAAAATTCGGACTAACGCTTCGCGGCGAATATTTCAACGACAAGAAAGGAATAATAACTTATATGGATGAATATGATGATGTTTACCCGCTTTTTGGATCAGGCATTTTCCAAACCACCCTTTCTTTTAACATTAAACCGGTTAACAATTTCATGATCATCCCCGAATTCCGCTTAGACAGCGCGGAGGATCGCATATTCACAAAAAATAACGGGGCAGGCGTTAAAAGTACAGGATCGTTTATACTGGCAGCCATTTTCAGCTTTTGAGGGAGGTTTCAGGTTGCAGGTGCCGGGGATGCAACTTGCGCCCTGTAACTTGTAACATAAATTTTGCATAAACATCAAACAATACGCTATGTATTTTGCAACCTCCATTCGTTATCAGGAACCCTCCTGCAACTTGCAACCTGATTAACGCCTAAACTTTTTTTCTACAGGGCAAGCAATCGTTAAAGCCGTCCATTTCTATGGATGGCTTTTGCTAATCAAAAAAACTCCATTCAGGGAACGGGGAAACCTGAGCCACTCAGATACGATTTAAAAGATTATTGACCAAGACGAATTACAGGTGAGCACAGGCTTGTGTATAAAGCAGAAGGCAAGAAAGGAACAGACCAGAAATACTATATCATTCAATGCCGTTTTCGGATCCAATGTTATGCGTTCACCCTTCATCGTGTCGTTATATAAGCGTCAATAAGTAACCAAGTAATGAACCACCCAAAACTATAAATGCACTATTTATTTTCTTATAGCCAAACGTCAGGATAATACTTAAAACTGCAATTGCAATAGTCCGCCAATCAGTAATTGTGTCTTTGCCCATAGAAAAGCAAACCGAAACAATAATTGCAACCGAAGCTACATTTACAGCATCAAGGAATGCAGAAAATAGTTTTGAGTTTCGCATTTTCTTTACAAGCGGATTAAGCAATGCAACAAATACAAACGATGGCAGAAAAATTGCGATTGTAGAAACGATAGCACCTGTTAGCCCGTTGATTTGATAACCAATAAATGTTACAGATGAAAAAACAGGGCCAGGGGTAAACTGTCCCACCGCTATGGCATCAATTAATTGCTGTCTACTTAAAAGTCCTGCCGAAACTAATGCTGTGTCGAGAAA
The DNA here is from genome assembly GCF_035497235.1 of Agriterribacter sp. GTDB lineage: Bacteria > Bacteroidota > Bacteroidia > Chitinophagales > Chitinophagaceae > Agriterribacter. The sequence goes on along the minus strand of NZ_DATJEB010000053.1, from coordinate 157,729 downwards.
TGCAAATAGTACATAACCGCTACCATAAAGTACTGCCCCAATTTTTAGAAAAATCCAAAAAAGGTTTACGTTAGTTGCCGAAATAAGTGTTGTACTTGCAACTTGTAAAAGGGGAAATGGTAAAAAGCCATTTGTGTTTTTGTTGTTCTTGAATGAAGTCAAAAGCAACGCAATAATACCTGCACCAAACATCAAATAAATTTCATTGAAGCTTAACAAGGAACAAGCCAGTACCAAAACTCCAATGACTACCAACTGTAATGACTTTAAAGATTTTTTAGCTAAAGGATAAACAGCCCCAAGAATTATGGCAATAATTGCAGGTTTAATACCATAAACAAAAGGTTGTACTTCGGGAAGTTGTCCATACAGTTTGTAAAGCCAGGCAAAAATCCCCGTTATTAAAACCGCTGGTAGAATAAAACAAAGCCCTGCAATAATTAAACCTTTCCAACCCGCTTTTTCGTGTCCGACATGAATTGCCATTTCGGTGCTGTTTGGGCCGGGTATTAAATTTGTTGCACCGATTAAGTCAAGGAAATGCTGTTCGGTCAGCCATTTTCTTTTTGTAACTACTTCTTCCTGCATCATTGCAATATGAGCGGCAGGTCCACCAAAACCAATTACTCCAAGTTTTAGAAAAAGGTTTGCTATGTCTTTTAGGTCAGTGTTACTTTTCATTCTTCATAATTCTTTTGTAAAGCAGCCAAAAGCTACCGCCTTCTATTAAAAGAAAAATGCTTCCTAAAACCAATGCACCGCAAACAATTTCAAAACGGTCAACGAAACTTCCTAAAAATCCAGGTGAAGGCAAGCCAATTTTTGCAAATCGTCCTGCTACCGGTGTGTCGGGGAACAAAAGCTTCTGAATACCTTCTGAAAGAAACACAGCACCAACCATTAGTCGAATAAGTATGGTTGTTTTTGAATTGTTTGTATGTAGAAATGTATTGAACATCATTTGCTGATTTTGAAATCCTGATTGCTGAAAGGTTGTGTTTCTGGAATTTTAACAACATTAAATTCAAAGTCGGCAGCACGATGGCAATTGTTACAAGTGTTAGTCAGCAATGTGTAACTACTTTTGAATAGTGCAGCGTTTTTCTGTTGAATAGCATTACTGATACTGTCTAATGCAGGATTTATCATTCCTATCATCCGGCTTTCCTTTCTTTCAGTTTGGTATTTCTGAATGGCTTCAATGGCTTCCATTATTTCATGAACTTCAAAGTCAGCAAGCTTCCAGTTTTCATTTTGTCCTGCAAACCAAAGTTTGGAATGATGTGCTTGTATGCCACTCATAAATTCTCCAAAGCCAGGTTTGTAAGTGTTTGCAAGTTTGCTTTCCAAACTGTCCATGCGATCTTGCAAAATTTTGTTGCCTGTGTGCCGGTTACAAGCAAAAATTGAAATGAACAAGATAATAAATAGGATAAATTTCATTTTTAATTTGTTTGAAGTTTTCTAAAGCTACAAAAAAACAAAATCTTGAATGGTGCCGGCCGGAACCAACTAAGGTCTTTAAGTTCTTTTTTAAGATAGATATTCTCCCAATGTTTTTTCTGTCAAAATTTTCCATTTTATTCTATCGTTTCAGTTTTTGCACGGTTGCTCACAGGGTGACACATCACATTACGATTAATGCCTGCACCCAATAAAAGTATTGAAGCAAATAGCGCTCCGCAAGAAAAACATTACCTGTGCATTATTATCAAAAGTAGTTCGGGCAAGGCAAATAAACCATGCAGAAATTCTGAACTTTTCAACACAACAACGCCAAACTGTAGTTTCGTCCGAAAGCTATAAAATAGCAGCTTGCAGCAATGTTTAAACGTTAGCTGTATGTAACAAAAAACCGGCAATTCCTTTACAAAAATGAAGAAAATAATAATCGTTATTGTATGTACCGCAACCGGTTCCAGGCGCAGACTTGAATTCTCCCTGCTAACATACAAAATAACAAGAGGTATTAATAGCTATCATACCGGATTAGCACGAAAAAATTATAACAATATCTTTGATAATTATGTTTTAAGCCTGTTGCAAGACGGAGATACATTGGCAATTCAAATATCAAAGAAAATTTATACGAATTAACCATAAACACAGATAATCCGCAGCAACACAGATTTCACACAAACATCGGACAACATGCTGTGTGTTTTACAACCTCCAGCCGTTATCCGGAAACTTCCCGATACCTGATACCCGATACCTGACACCTCCCCTTACGCCGAATTTCTTCCCGCATTAATAATACCAAAAGAGCAGCGCATCACTAATTTTTCCAGCGTTTGCTTATGCGGTGATTCGGATCCGCTTTCTTCCATTTCCCTTACCTTGGTAATGGCATATTGCTGTATGGTTACCAATGGCAGCACAATCCGCTCCCGCATTTGAACAGAAAGCTGCTCTACCGGGTAATCCGCCATCAGTTCATCTTTACCAGTGAGGCGAAAGATGTATTGTTTGGTAAGCTCGTATTCATCAAATATCTTATTCCATATTTCTCCGTATACGGGATGATTTGAAAGAAAACGGGTCATGGGAAAAAAGCTTTTCTTCATAGACATTTCACAGTTGGCGATCAGCGTTTTAATGAAAGTAGATTTATCGTAGAGCTTTTTCAGCTCTTCCCACCTGCCTTCTTCATCCATTTTTTTAAATGCGGTACCCACCCCATAATACCCCGTTACATTTTGCTTTAACTGGCTCCATGAGCCAACAAAGGGAATAGCGCGCAGGTCTTCCAATACCAGCTTGCCCGATCCGCCTCTTTTTGCCGGACGGCTGCCGATATTGGTTGCCGCGTAAAACCGCAGCGGGCTTGCATGACCGAGGTACTCTAAGAAATTAGGGTGGTTCTTCAGTTCCAGGTAAGCAGTAAGACTTTTTTCGGCCAACTGCTGTATCAGTTCTTTTTCAGTATCCTGGAGAATAACTTTCTGGGAAGCGAACAGGTCGTTGGAAATACCCGCATTGATGAGTTGCTCAATATTAAACTGGGCCGATTCAATGGTACCGAAATTAGAACTTACAGTTTGTCCCTGGATGGTTAACTGAATTTCTTCATTAGCAATATTTTTTCCGAGGGAGGCATAAAATTTATGCGTTTTTCCACCACCTCTTGCGGGCGGGCCACCCCTGCCGTCAAAAAATATAACATCAATATCATACGCCCTTGATACCAGGGTAAGCGCTTCTTTAGCCTTATATATGCTCCAGTTAGCCATAAGGTAACCGCCATCCTTGGTGCCATCGGAAAAGCCCAGCATAATGGTTTGCTTGTTTTTGCGGAGGCGTAAATGTTCCCGGTATGCCGGCAATTCATACAGTTCCTTCATTATGCCGGCCGCATTATCAAGATCATCAACGGTTTCAAAAAGCGGCACAATATCTACCAGCAGCGATGCTGCCTGCCAGCCGCTCATCAGCAGCAATCCATATACCTCAATAACAGTAAGGGCGCTATCGGCATGACTTATAACATAACGGTCGCATCCGGCCACCCCGTTATTGGCCTGGATGTCTTTAATAGCAGCCATCACTTCCAGCGTATCCCTGTGAATTTCATCCGTCAGGTCTTCGCTGTTCACTATGGTATGCACATTAAGCAGCGCCTGTATTTTTTCATTATCCGGTAAAGACAAATAACCGGCAGGAAGCGCTTTTGTTTTTTTAACAATCTCTTCAATTACCCTGGTGTGTACAGAACTATCCTGCCGCACATCTAATGACGCAAAATACAATCCAAAAACTTCCACTTTATTGATCAGTGATTCAATCAGGTCGAGAAACAGTCCGTTGTGCTTATAAATCAGCGTTTCTTTTATCTGTAAAAGCGTATTTAATATCTCCGTTTTATTGATATCACTTTTATACCCCGGTACAAAAAGATTATTATACAGCTTGAGTTCTAATTGCTGCAGCGGAACATCTACCCCTTTAAATGTAAGTCTTCTTTTCAGGCGGCGCACATCAAGGTAGTATGATCTCATAATGCTCTCGCGCAACGCTCCTGCAACCTTTAAGGTGGTATCCGTTCTAACATATGGATTGCCATCCCTGTCTCCTCCGGGCCAAAATCCCATGCGCATAATGGCATTGTCGGCAGATACCACTTCAGGCAAATTCGTTTTCATAAATGAAATGATCCTGCCGGCAGCCTGGTAAAAAATATTCTCGAGGTACCACATTAAACTAATCGCTTCATCATAGGGCGTTGGTTTCTGTTCCTTTAAAAAAGGCGTCTTTCCCAATTGCTGCAGGTACATGTTAATCTGGTTGATATTATTTTCAGCAATAGCCCGGGTAAGATCGTGTATGATACCCAGAACAGCGCCCGGGTAAAATTGCGTGGGATGCGCCGTGAGTACAAGCCTGATGCTGAAATCTTCCAGCTTCTTCTTCAGTTGGCTTTCATTGTCAAACTGCGCTACTTCCGACTGAAGCCCCTTCAGCGTACCCGGGCCATTCATATCATTAACCGTGGTAAAGGCGGCATCTTCAAGCGCATCAAATAATACCACCTGCCTTTCCACGTATTGCACAAACCGGAACAGCAGGTCTAACTTATCTTCTTCTTTCGCATAAGAAGTGTGTTTACTAAAAAAATCCTCAATGATTTGCGAGGGACTTTGTTTATTATCATATCCTTCTTCACAGTAGCTCAGTAACAGGGAGAGCAGGATGCCTGTTTTTTCAATACGATGAAAGGGTAAGGATGTAAACAGGCTGTTGTATATCTGGAATTTTCGGCCTACAAGGTTCTGGAACTGTGTTAATGCTTGGGAAGATGAGCTTGGCATGGGTTACTTAAAGATTAATTCGTCAAGATATAATTGTAAAGATCGAGGCTTTGCTGCTGCAAGGCAACAAGGCACAACAGGTTTTTAACTGACAGGCAATCGTCTTTTAAAGCCATGAAATTAGTTAAAAAAAAAGGAATTGATCGTTACATTAAATGTTTTTAACCGAAATGGCTGTAATTTGCGTGAATTTTGAATCAGGCCCTGCGATCTATTATTTATTGCATACTCCGCTTAAGTAATGCGGTATAATTTTTATCATTTTATTTGCTATTGTGCAAATCTGTTTTACCTTCGGCAACTCAAAACAGTAATGGTACAGTACAAATCAAATACATTTCCTTCCGCTGCCGCTGCATATCATACAGCAGACGCCATTATTATTACAACAACAACGACCCTCGTTTGAGGGTGAATGGCATGCATATAATCCTTTGGGCTACAGGGCTACGATCATCTGAAAAGATAGGGAAACCGGTATAATAATACTTATCAAAAACAAACATATGCAGGTGTTGAAATTCGGCGGAACTTCGGTAGGAAGCGCTGATAATATTAAAAGAGTAATATCCATAGTACAGGAAAGATTAGAAAAAGATACAACAATTGTAGTGGTGTCGGCCATGGGTGGCGCCACCGATGCGCTGCTCAATTCGGGACTAATGGCCGCCGCCGGTAATGAGCAATATAAAGAAGCGTTGCAGCATATTGAACAAAGACACCTGGAAACGGTTAAGCTGTTAATACCCGTACAGCACCAAAGCCATGTATTAAGCCTGGTTAAAAAACTGTGTAACGACATTGAGGATATTTGTAACGGTATTTTTTTACTGGGTGAATTTTCTGCCAGAACCCGCGACCGGATGATCAGCTACGGCGAACTGATCTCATCGCGGATCATTGCCGCCACCTTTAACAATAGTGGAACTGCCGCCGCATGGAAGGATGCAAGAACATTGATACAAACCAATGACAATTTTGGTAACGCCACGGTAAACGGGCCGGTAACACGCCGGCGAATCGCGGATTATATTGCTTCCTGCAAAGAAGCCTTAGTGGTGATGCCGGGATTTATTGCCGCCGATGCCAACAATGAAACCACCACTTTAGGACGCGGAGGATCGGACTATACAGCCGCTATAATGGCAGCGGCAACAGATGCCGCCTGCCTGGAAATATGGACGGATGTACCGGGTATGATGACTGCCGACCCCCGCTGGGTAAGCGGCGCCAAAGTAATCTCTTCCATATCGTACCAGGAGGCTATGGAACTTTCTCATTTTGGTGCTAAAGTGCTTTATCCGCCAACCATCCAGCCTGTGTTGCGCAAAGCTATCCCCGTGGTCATCAAAAATACTTTCGCTCCCGGCGATGCGGGAACGGTAATTCAGCAAAAAGCTTTCTCCAACGGAAATTCCATACGCGGCATTTCCAGCATCAGTAATATTGCCCTTTTTAGCCTGGAAGGAAGCGGTATGGTAGGCGTACCCGGCTTTTCAAGAAGATTGTTTGAGGCCTTATCGGCCGCGCAAATCAATGTAATACTTATTACACAGGGTTCCTCCGAGCACTCTATTTGTGTTGGCGTTGAAGCCTCCGCCATCCATAAAGCCAAAGCAGTAGTAGATACGGAGTTTGAACATGAAATAGCCATCGAGAAAGTACAGCCCCTGCTGGTTGAAACGGCATTATCCATTGTGGCCCTGGTTGGGGAAAATATGAAAAGCCATCCGGGCATAAGCGGCAAAATGTTTGGTGCGCTGGGAAGGAACGGTGTTAATGTACGCGCCATTGCGCAGGGCTCTTCCGAACGAAACATATCGGCCGTAGTGGCTACAAAGGATGTGCGCAAAGCCATTAACATCCTGCACGAAGAGTTTTTTGAAACCACCCGTAAAGAAATACACCTGTTTATAGCCGGCACGGGTAACGTAGGGAGCATACTGTTGCAGCAATTGCAGCAGCAGCAGGACTGGCTGGCAAAGCACCTGCGCCTCAACGTTAGGGTAACAGGACTGGCCAACAGCCGGAAAATGATAATAGATGACAACGGTATTGACTTCCATAACTGGCAGGAAAAATTGCAGGGAGGCGAAGATGCGGATATAGAAGCATTCGTTAATATTATTATCGGCAAAAACTTCCGCAATGCCATTTTTGTAGATATGACGGCAAGCGATACCGTGGCAAAGGTATACGACAGGCTGCTGCAAAAAAGTGTTTCAGTAGTTGCTTGCAATAAAGTGGCGGCCTCTTCCTCATACGATTATTACAGGAAACTAAAAGACCTGGCCAGAACATACAATTGCCTGTACCTGTTTGAAACCAATGTAGGCGCTGCATTGCCGGTAATAGGCACACTGAATGACCTGTTGCGCAGCGGCGATAAAATTAACCGGATTGAAGCGGTGCTCAGCGGCACCCTGAATTTTGTTTTTAATCATTATAACGGGCAGGTAAGCTTTGCCGAAGTGGTAAAACAGGCGCAGGATGAGGGCTATACGGAACCCGATCCACGCCTGGATTTAAGCGGCACAGATGTGATGCGCAAAATTCTGATACTGGCCCGCGAATCGGGTGAGCAACTGGAGATGGAAGACATAACCTGTAACGGCTTTTTACCCGAAAGCTGTATGCAGGGCGATGTAAATGCGTTTTATGAAGAATTGAAAAAGCATGAGCCGCATTTCAAAAAATTGTACAGCAATGCAGCGGCTGCAAACAGCAAGCTTAAATTTGTTGCCACATTTGAGCAGGGTAAAGCTGTTGCCGGGCTGGAGCATATCCCTCCGCAGCACGACCTCTATCATTTATATGGAAAAGATAATGTAGTATTGTTTTACACAGGGCGCTATCCTGTGCAACCGTTGGTAATAAAGGGCGCCGGCGCCGGCGCAGAGGTAACGGCATCGGGGGTATTTGCCGATATCATAAGAGCAACGGCGTCATGAACGTACGGTCAATCTCAAATTTCAAATCTCAAATTTCACCATGCACCTGAAAACAATAGATGAAGCAATAGAGGCGGCAAAAGATACATCATTGACTATTAAAGCGCCCGGCACGGTAGCCAATATTGTATGCGGGTTTGATGTACTTGGACTGGCCCTGAATGACCCTTATGATATAATGACGGTAAAGCTCATTGAAGACCCTGTGGTGGTTATTCATAACGTGGATGACTACGGGCTGCCCACCGATCCGCTAAAAAATGTAGCGGGCGTTGCACTTTTGGAAATGATTGAAAGACTGGAAAACAGGATTGGGTTTGATGTTACCATAGAAAAAAAAATAATGCCGGGCAGCGGTATCGGCTCCAGCGCGGCAAGTTCGGCAGGCGCCGTAGTAGCAGCCAACCATTTACTGAACAATATATTCAGCAATGCCGACCTGGTACAAATGGCCATGCTGGGCGAAAAACTGGCTTCAGGTGTTAAGCACGCCGATAATATAGCACCCTGCATTTATGGAGGCGTAACACTTATCCGCAGCATTCACCCGTTAGATGTGATCAGCATCCCCTCTCCTCCCCTGTATGTTACACTGGTTCATCCGCAAATAGAAGTGCGTACGGAAGATGCAAGACAGATACTGCGGAAACAGATATTGCTGAAGGATGCTATTAAGCAATGGGGCAATATTGCCGCGCTGGTTACCGGGTTCATGAAAAATGACTATGAATTGATCAGCCGCTCTCTGGAAGATGTGCTGATAGAACCCATACGCAGTATACTTATTCCTGCTTTTGCTGAAGTAAAGGCAAAGAGTTTGGAGGCCGGCGCTTTAGGCGGCGGCATATCCGGTTCGGGGCCTTCCATTTTTATGCTGAGCCGCAATGAGGCAACAGCGCGTGAAGTGGAAAAAAAGATGCAGGAAATATATACGAACACAGGTATCCCTTTTCATACGTACGTTACTACGGTAAATACGGAAGGTGTTAAACGCATGCGCTAACGCGCTGCTCATATCGGAATCATACAATAATCCATGCACCGCAGTTTTTTAAAGAACAGCAACGATTACAATGAAATATTACAGTCTTAACAAGCAATCACCCAAAGTAAGTTTTAAGGAAGCCACTATAAAAGGACAGGCCCCGGATAAAGGATTGTATTTTCCCGAAAGCCTGCCCCGTCTTAATAAAAACTGGATAGCCGGCATTAACGATAAGAGCAATGCCAGCATTGCGTTTGATGTAATACAGCCGTATGTGGGCAACGATATACCCGAAGATGAACTGCAGCGCATTGTGATGGAAACAGTGAACTTTCCTTCCCCGCTGGTGCAGGTAAACCACAATATATTTTCGTTAGAACTCTTTCACGGACCAACCCTTGCTTTTAAAGATACCGGCGCCCGGTTTATGAGCAGGTGCCTGGGTTATTTTGCAAAAGAAAGAAGTGAAAAAATAACCGTGCTGGTAGCCACTTCGGGCGATACCGGCGGCGCTGTTGCCAATGGCTTTTATAATGTGGAGGGCGTGGATGTAGTTATTCTTTACCCCTCCGGAAAAGTAAGCTCAGTACAGGAAAAGCAATTAACCGCATTAGGCAAAAACATTCATGCGCTGGAAGTAAACGGCACGTTTGATGATTGCCAGCGTATGGTGAAACAGGCATTTTCCGATGAATCCTTAACGCAAAAAAAAATGCTTACATCAGCCAATTCCATTAATGTTGCCCGCTGGCTGCCGCAACAATTTTATTATTTCTTTGCTTACAAACAATGGAGTGAAAAAGAAAATCCCCCTGTATTTTCAGTGCCCAGCGGCAACTTTGGCAATATTTGTGCGGGTTTGCTGGCCCATATTTCAGGGCTGCCTGCAACACATTTTATTGCCGCATGCAATGCCAATGATGTGGTACCCCGCTATTTGCACAGCGGCAAATACGAAGTAAAGGAGGCCTTGCCTACGCTTTCCAACGCTATGGATGTGGGCGATCCCAGTAACTTTGTTCGCGTGCTGCAGTTGTTCGGTAATAATTTTATCAACCTCAAAAAAATACTTTCCGGATACACGGTAACCGATGCAGAAACAAAAGATACCATAAAGAAGGTATGGGAAGAAACCGGTTATCTCACCGACCCGCACGGAGCCGTAGGTTATCTTGGCCTGCAACGCTACCTGGCTCAGCATCCGCACCAAAAAGGCATTTTCCTGGAAACAGCGCACCCCGTAAAATTTTACGATGTGGTTGAGCCCGTAACCGGTGAAAAAGTGCCTGTTCCGCCATCTATTGAAAGCATACTGCACTTACCTAAGCACAGTATCGTTACGGATGCCGCATACCCCGCGCTTAAAAATTATTTATTGCAGCACTAACTGCTGTAAAAGTCATGTGAAACCCGGCTTATATTATGTATATTCTTTCGATATTTGCAGACAGAGAAACGTGAATTATGCATGATATTGAACCTTTTTATAACTGGCGGCACTTGTACGCTTCGGAAGAAGATCTGCGGTCGCCTTTTTTGGGAAGAGAATATAGTGAGTTTGTGTTTTCACAAACCGTTTACAATTACTATATCCATCCCCAATGGGACGAATTTGGATCACGTACCCTGTACATGAAGATACTCTATGCAGATTACGATCACGGGTACGCTATTATTGAATTAATAGGGGAATGGAATGATGCCATAGAAAATGATATTCAAACCTTACGCAGAGAAGTTACGGATGTACTTTTTTATGAACGTATAACAAAATTTATTCTGATAGGAGAAAATGTATTGAATTTTCACAGCAGCGATGACAGTTATTACGAAGATTGGTTCCAGGAAACGGACGAAGAAGACGGATGGATTGTTATATTAAACCTTCCCGAACAGTCTCAGTACGATTTTAAAAAGGCGAAACTGAACAGATATGTTCAATTGCTGGATGCGCCTCAATGGCGTACATTGCAGCCCCAGCACCTCTTTCAGGTCATTCATGACCGTTTGTCAAAACGCATAGATGGATAAAAAAAAGCATAACCTGACTTTTATGAACTTTTGTGTGTTATTTTTGTCCTACTTTTTTTCTAACCACTTCTTCTGAATATGACCTGGAAACAACTCTTCACTTCATCTGTAGGAAAAAAATTTGTAATGGCGCTTACAGGTGTTTCTCTTATTGCATTTCTTGTAGTGCATGTTGGGATTAATGCCTGCATTTGGGCAAACGATGGCGGCGCCATGTTCAATAAGGCCGCTCATTTTATGGGGGCAACAGTAGTAATCCGCATGCTTGAAGTAGGATTATTCGTTGGTATTATTTTACACATTGTACAGGGATTGATACTGGAATCACAAAACAGGAGCAAGCGCAGTATCGGCTACCAGGTTCCTTTGGGCAGCCGCGGAAGCAAATGGTACAGTCGCAGTATGGGGCTACTGGGCACATTGATTATGTTATTCCTGATCATGCATATTTATCATTTCTGGACGCCCAGCCGCCTTGGCGGTATCGGTAATATTCATGAACTTGGTATTATTGCTTACGATGGAAAAGCATATCATAACCTGTATGGTGAAATGGTTATCGTATTTCAATCGCCTGCAATAGTTATTTTATATGTGCTGGCCTGCATTTCCTTAGCCTATCATTTAATGCATGGGTTTAACAGCGCTTTCAGAACGCTGGGGCTGCATAACCAACGTTATGTACGTATTGTTCACGCGGCTGGCACCGCATTTTCTGTAATAGTACCACTGGCATTTGCCATGATGCCGGTGTCTGTATATCTTGGATGGGTGAAGTAGTGGTAAGTGGTACGTGATAAGTAATAAGTATTGGAGAGTAGTGAAGGGGAAAAATGAATAAATCCTTAGTGATGATCCTTCACCTTTATTAATGACCGGGAATCAATCTGGTAAAATCATCAACGTATTTACAATTATGTTGGATTCAAAAATACCTGCAGGACCGTTAGAGAACAAATGGAATGACTATAAAGGTCATGTAAAACTGGTAAACCCTGCCAATAAGCGAAAATTAGAAGTTATTGTAATAGGAACCGGATTGGCAGGCGCTTCGGCTGCCGCTTCGTTAGGCGAGTTAGGGTACCGCGTAAAAGCTTTTTGTTTCCAGGATTCCCCCCGCAGGGCCCATTCCATTGCGGCGCAGGGCGGCATCAACGCCGCTAAAAACTATCAGAACGATGGAGATTCCGTTTTCCGTCTTTTTTACGATACCATAAAAGGCGGAGACTACCGCTCCCGTGAAGCCAATACACACCGGCTGGCGGAAGTAAGCGCTAACATCATTGACCAGTGCGTGGCACAGGGCGTACCTTTTGCAAGAGAATACAGCGGGTTGCTCAATAACCGCTCATTTGGCGGCGTACAGGTAAAAAGAACTTTTTATGCTGCCGGGCAAACCGGCCAGCAATTACTGATAGGTGCTTACCAGGCGCTGGAACGGCAAATTGCACTGGGAAACGTAACCATGCATGCCCGCCACGAAATGCTGGATATAGTAATTATTGACGGCCAAGCAAGAGGCATCATCTGCCGTAACCTTGTTACAGGCGAACTGGAAAGACATTTCGGTCATGCGGTACTGTTATGCAGCGGCGGCTATGGCAACGTGTTTTATTTATCTACCAACGCCATGGGCAGCAATGTTACCGCTGCGTGGAAAGCGCATAAAAAGGGAGCGTTCTTCGCTAACCCCTGCTTCACTCAAATTCATCCTACCTGTATACCGGTAACCGGCGATCACCAGAGCAAATTAACGCTCATGTCCGAATCGCTGCGTAACGATGGGCGGATATGGGTTCCTAAAAAGCAGAACGATACGCGGAAAGCCAATGATATTCCCGAAGAAGAAAGGGATTATTACTTAGAAAGAAGGTATCCGGCCTATGGAAACCTTGTACCCCGTGATGTGGCTTCGCGCGCCGCAAAAGAAAGATGCGATGCGGGCTACGGCGTAGGTACCACAAAGCAGGCGGTTTATCTTGATTTCCGTTACAATCTTATTAATAAGTACGGGAGAGCCGAAGCAAGCAAGCACGGCATAGAAAACCCCGATGAAGCAACACTGGTACGGCTCGGCAAGGAAGTAGTGAAAGAAGAGTACGGTAATCTTTTTGATATGTATGAAAAAATTACCGGCGAAAATCCCTATGAAGTGCCTATGCGCATTTACCCTGCCGTGCATTATACCATGGGCGGGCTATGGGTAGACTACGAGCTGATGACCTCGGTAAAAGGTTTATACGCTTTGGGCGAATGTAATTTCAGCGATCATGGCGCCAACAGGCTGGGCGCTTCGGCATTGATGCAGGGACTGGCAGACGGTTATTTTGTTATCCCTTATACCCTTGGTAATTACCTTGCCAATGAAATTTCAGTAAAGCCTATTCCAACTACGCATGAAGCGTTTGAAGTGGCGGAAAACGCAGTACGGGAGCGGATCAGCAGCCTCATGCGTATCAAAGGCAAACAGTCGGTGGAAAGTTTTCATAAACGCCTCGGAAAAATTATGTGGGAAAAATGCGGCATGTCGCGCAACGCAAAAGGTTTGAATGAGGCAATAGAAGAAATAAGAGCGCTGAAAAAAGAATTCTGGAGCAATGTAAAAATACCCGGCGAAATTAATGAGATGAACCCTGAATTAGATAAAGCTAACCGCGTGGCAGATTTTATTGAACTGGGTGAACTGACCTGTATAGACGCATTAGAAAGAGCCGAAAGTTGCGGCGGCCACTTTCGGGAAGAAAGCCAAACCGCGGAAGGAGAAGCCCTCCGCCATGACGACCGGTTCCTGCATGTAGCAGCCTGGGAATACAAAGGTGAACATAGCTGGAATTTGAATAAGGAAGCGCTGGAATTTGAATTGGCCAAGCCAACGCAGCGGAATTATAAATAATGCGGGAATGTGAAAGTGTGGAAATGTGAAAGTATGGAAAATGTGGCAGGTGTAAGAAATGTAGAGAGAAAGAATAGTATTCTTTTTTAACTATAAAAGCGAACACTTATGAAACACAAAAATGTAGTTGTTGAAAAATCATTAGATTTTTCAGTTGATCTTATTCAGTTCTGTGAATTGCTGGAAAAACATAAAAAGTTCATTCTCGCAAATTAATTGCTTAAAAGTGGTACTTCAATAGGAGCAAATATTTTTGAAGCGCAACATGCTGAAAGCAGGGGAGATTTTATTCATAAAATGAAGATCGCTATAAAGGAAGCTAATGAAACACTTTATTGGTTGGTGATTGGTGAGCGGAGTGAAAGTTATCCAAAAAATAGTTCTTTAAAACCTCTGGCAGAGGAATTGATCAGGATTATCTCGAAAATAATACTTTCGGGCAAAAGCAGGCTTATTGGTGGAATATTGCCCGGATCAATACCTACATTGGCTTTTTTAGTATATAAATTAAGATTGATGATTATGTAAGTAAAGGATGTATTCCTCTATTCTTCATTTTCATCTTTTTATATTATTTCAGTGATGTATGCAGAATTCATTTTCCACATTTGTCACATTTGTCACATTTTCATATTTACTATGGAACATTATACCATGAACCTCACCTTAAAGGTGTGGAAGCAAAAAAACCAAAGCGAAAGAGGACATTTTGAAACCTACCAGGTAAAGAATATTTCTTCGGAAATGTCGTTCCTTGAAATGTTTGATGTACTCAATGAAGAACTAATTGAAGAAAACAGGGAGCCTATCGCTTTTGACCACGATTGCCGTGAGGGCATTTGTGGCATGTGCTCTATGTATATCAACGGCCGGCCGCACGGGCCATGGCACGGCACTACTACCTGCCAGTTGCATATGCGGGCTTTTAAAAACGGCGACACTATTGTTGTTGAACCCTGGCGCGCCAATGCTTTCCCTGTAATTAAAGATCTGATCGTTGACCGTCATGCCTTCGACAGGATCATACAGGCGGGCGGCTACATTTCGGTTAATACAGGAAACGCGGTAGATGGCAATGCTATCCCCGTTAAAAAAGAAACCGCCGACACGGCTTTTGCCGCTGCTGCCTGCATAGGCTGCGGCGCCTGCGTGGCGGCCTGTAAAAATAGCTCGGCTATGCTTTTTGTATCTGCCAAGGTTGCACACCTGTCTTTACTACCACAGGGCGAACCGGAGAAAAGAAGCCGGGTACTTAACATGATAGAACAAATGGATAAGGAAGGATTTGGTTCCTGCACCATGACGGAAGCCTGCGAAGCCGTTTGCCCTAAAGAAATTTCCGTTGATAACATTGCAAGATTAAACAGGGAATATCTTTCAGCAGCAGCCGCTATTGATAAGTAAAAAACGGCTTGCCGAAGATGCAAACGAATAATGCTTCAATAGACCCTGTTGAAAACGAAGCTACATTTCAAAAAAATGTTCAACTCGATATTCTCCGGCTCGATAAAGTTCATCCTGTTGTTTCCGGCAACAAATGGTTCAAACTTCAATATTATATCCGGGAAGCACAGCGCACAGGATTCCGGTCCTTACTAACATTTGGCGGGGCTTATTCCAACCATATAGCCGCTACGGCATATGCGGCAAAAGAACACGGGCTTAAAACCATTGGCGTTATCAGGGGGGAGGAGCCGGAACAATGGTCGCACACCCTGCAGGAAGCAGCCTCCTGCCATATGCAATTTGCTTTTTTACCCAGGCACGAATATGACGCCTTAAAAAGAATGGCATTCTCTTCAAAGTTAGAGCAGCAGTTTGGAAAAGCATACATTATTCCGGAAGGAGGTTTTGGTCCGTTAGGCATGCAGGGCGCTGCCGATATATTACGTATTACAGATACCAGCGCTTATACGCATATTGTTTCAGCAGTGGGCACCGGCACAACAATAGCAGGCATTATGCAGGCAGCAGGTACTCATCAGCAAATTACAGGTATAAGCGCCATGAAGCATAATTTTAGCCTGAACGATGAGATTCAATCCTTATTAAACATGCCGCTGCCCGAAAGGTTTGGTATGATACACGATTATCATTTTGGCGGTTACGCAAAACACACACCCGCGTTAACCAACTTCATGAACAGGTTCTTTCACACGGCAAACATTCCATTGGATTTTGTTTACACGGCAAAAATGATGTACGGTATATTTGATCTGATGAATAAAGATTTTTTCCTGCCACAATCCCGCATATTAGCTATTCACAGCGGAGGGCTGCAGGGTAATCTGTCGCTTAAACCCGGGGTTTTAGCATTTTAAATATATCAGTGTAGCATTATCTTTGTTAGGTTTGCAGCATTACGGCTTTTGACATATATTCATCACTATGAAAATTGTTTCCCGGATCATTATTCTTTATGTACTTACTTCGTACTGCTATGTCCTTCAGGCGCAGA
Organism: Agriterribacter sp.; assembly: GCF_035497235.1. GTDB lineage: Bacteria > Bacteroidota > Bacteroidia > Chitinophagales > Chitinophagaceae > Agriterribacter. The sequence goes on along the minus strand of NZ_DATJEB010000053.1, from coordinate 141,603 downwards.
ACACCCTGCCTGATTTTACGGTAGCAAACAGGAATGGCAAAATCATCCTGAGCTGGATAAATAATTTCCCTGTAATAAAACAACTGAGTATCCAGCGTTCTCCGGATAGCCTGAAAGGTTTTAAAACCATTTTAACATTGCCCGACCCTTCATCCATTACGAATGGGTTCCTCGACAATAATGCCCCGGATCTTTCCTCCTATTATAAACTATACATCCTGCTTGATAATGGAGCATATATTTTCAGCAAATCACAAAAGCCACAAAAATATTCGCCCCCTGCGGTAAAAAAAGAAAATGTACAAGCAGCGCCGGAAGCAACAGCAACAGCCGGGGAAAGCGCAACCGTTCCAATAAAAGCAGCCGGCAGTAACGCGGCAGGCCAAACGAATACCCCCGTTGCAGAAGGAGCATCAGCAAAATCTTACCAGGTACAGTCCACTACCGCAGTTTCCGGCAAAAAAAGGAGCGATGGATTAAAAACGGATACAGTTAGTTTGGTAAGACCCGAAACATTCACCCCTTCAGGATTTGTGTTTACGAATGCTGACGGTGATATTACTATCGTTTTACCCCCGGGAAGACTCAGCAATTTTACAATTAAATTTTATGAAGAAAACGGGAATGCGTTATTCCAGGTTAATGCTGTTAAAGAACATATTTTTACAATAGATAAATCCAACTTTCTTCATGCAGGCTGGTTTACGTTTGAATTACTGGAAGATGGTATGCTGAAAGAAAAAAACAAAGTAAGAGTACCTTAGCAACTGTTTAAAAAACAATTGCTGTTATGCCTGCCCATAAAAGATCCTGCAGATTAGCAGGTTTTATTAAAGAACCGGTAACAACAATCGTTGTTGGGAATTGCTTATTTAATCAGCTTTTATTAACAAGCGTACAATCAAATACCTCCTCAAAACAATGTTTCAGCGTTTCTTTAACGGATGCCATACCGGGATTGTAACCCAATTCTTTTTCAACAGAAGTTACCTGCTTGTTGGCAATACCACAGGGAATGATATAATTAAAATAATCCAAGCGGGTGTTTACATTCAATGCAAACCCGTGCATGGTTACCCACCGGCTGCAACGTACACCCATAGCGCATATCTTTCTTTCCCGCCCTTTTACGGCAGGGTCAATCCACACGCCCGTTTCACCCGGCGACCGTTCTCCGCTTATACCGTATTGCTGTAAGGTGAGGATGATCACTTCCTCCAAATTACGGAGGTATTTGCCTATATCCGTATAATACTTCTCCAGGTCAATAATAGGGTAACCTACAATTTGTCCCGGACCATGAAAGGTAATATCTCCCCCCCTGTTGGTTTGATAATATTCAATGCCTTTTTGGCGAAGTACCGCTTCGCTGATCAGCACATTTTCGGCATGACCGCTTTTGCCTAACGTATATACGGGGGGATGCTCACATAAAAGCAAATGGTGCCGGGTATTGGCAATGGTTTCAATAGCCGGCCCATGCAGAGTTGTATGGACCGGATCTGAAGCATTGGTTTTAGCCAGCATTTTTGCCTCTACATTCTTTTTCAGCAACGCCTCCTGGTAATTCCACGCGTCTTTATAAGCAATAGCGCCCATATCTTCAAAGAAAACCTCCTGCATGGCCGCAAAGTTATTTCATTTCACCCAATGCAAACGTTCCCTTCCCTGGGTGGATGCATCCCAAATTGTCGCATTGCTTTGCTTTATGTGGGCGGTGAATACACCGCCCACGGCGGGCCGCCCCGGGTGGTGTCCCCCCATAGCCGTTAACTTAAGCCCGGAGGGCTTGAATTTGAATGGCCGTGAGAGAAACTCACGGTAAAAATGTCGAAATTTTTGTTGAACCCTGCAAGGGTTCAATATCAAAAATATTTCATTTGTCCACCGGTTGCACCGATGGCTATTCAAATTAGACCCCATTCGGGGTATTTTATTGTTCATGTTTCTTAAGCTGACGGCTATGATATTGCCCCGAGCCACCACCGCCTTTCCAAACCCAGCTCCAGGTATCGCCGGCGTCATTTGTTTTAAGCGCGCCATACCAGAATACCATGCCTCCGTTTTTTCGCTCTTCATACCTGTTCCTTACTAAGTAGGCCTTTCCCGCATCGTTTGCCGCACAGGCTATCATGGAGTAGCTGGGCTTAATACCCGCTGTGGTATTCATCACCGTGGCATTTGTGGCCTGCTGCCAGCTATCACCCATGTCCTTCGAAAGCCATAGTTCAGTATGCCCAAATTCGTTGTCAATGGCTTGCATGGGATCATAACGCAAAGCATAAAAAATAACCTGCTCCTTATTTTTGGTTGTACCCCCCGTAAAAGAAAATGCTGCCGATACTGCGGCAGGGAGTTTTTTTGCTGAAAGCGATATGGTATTGGAATCCAGGGCATCGTACGCGTAGCCCGATGCGCCATTGGGGAAATTGATCTGCTTATATGATTGTCCGCCGTTTGTAGTAAGGCAGGAACCTGTCATATCGCAACGTATTAAAAAACGGGTGGCATTATGCCAGGAAAAAGTGGGAATGAAAGTGGACACGCCACTACCGGGACCCTGTTTTTGCCGGCCTGTTTCTGTCTGCTGGTTAATCTCCGGCGCTTTAACGCTATCATATGCTGTGATGCCCATAAATACGAAGCCAGCTATTACAAATTTGATGATCATCCGGTTCATGCAGGTATAACTTTTGAACAGTAAAATGAAGTATTGATGTGACAACCCATACCATAGAGGCCCCGGAAGTATAATTCTCACCAAAAAACAGCATGTAATGCTATCAGGGGCAACGGTAAAGTATTTTAAGTAGCGGCGCGCACTACTTTTGCCTTCTTGTTATACAGCTTTTATCTTTCAGGTCAATTCACTCTCCGCATAACGCCCAGAAGCAGGTTAATGATGTACATTAACTGGGTTAATAAAAGCAACAGGATCAAAACCGGAACCATCATCTGATACCTGATACCTGTTTGGAAGGAAAGCTCCTTTACCTCGCCGGATGCATCATGACCTGATAAACGAAAGAAAAGGAAAACGATAAAGGCCATCAGCAACAGGGTAATTACAATATGTATCCAGATCAATACGGCGGAAAATAAAATCCGGATGGTAATCATATATAATATCCACAACAGCAATAAAAGCATGGCGCCCGCCCGCAGCGTATCAACATAGCTCAATACATAGGAGGCGCCCTGTACAGGCATATCCATAGCATGACTGATGGGGATGAAAGACAGCATGATCAGCAAAACAGCCCACAGGGCAAGCATATGATATGGCTTTGAAAGCAGGCTCATTTTTTGCTTTTCTATTATACGAAGAAACAGGAAACCTCAAATAAAACAAAAACCCGTTCCGCCATGTAGCAGAACGGGCCATTAATGTATTTTCTTCTCAGGTATCAGGTGTCAGCGGAAAATTACTAACGATAGGTTTTTCACCTCTCACCTTTTCCCTCTCACCTTTCAGCATCCCCTTCTCCCTTCTTCCTTCTCACTCTCTTACTAAGCCGTTACTTTTCCTTTCACCTTTGCAATTACTTCTTCAGCAATATTATTAGGCGTAGGATTGTAATGACTGAACTCCATGGTAGATGTTGCGCGACCGGAAGTTAATGAACGCAGTTGGGTTACATAACCAAACATTTCGCTCAATGGTACCTTGGCTTTAATTACCTGCAGGTTATTGCGGGTATCCATGCCTTCTAATATACCGCGACGGCGGTTGATATCGCCGGTTACATCACCCATGTACTGATCGGGCGTTAATACTTCTACCTTCATGATAGGCTCCAGCAGTACGGGTTTAGCTTTACGGCCCGCTTCACGGAACCCGCTTTTTGCACAAAGCTCAAACGACATAGAGTCGGAATCCACATCGTGAAAGCTGCCATCAAACACACGGACTTTCATGTTTTGTACGGGATAATTGGCCAGAACCCCGTTACCCATAGAAGTTTCAAACCCTTTTTGTATGGCAGGCACAAATTCACGCGGAATAGAGCCTCCAAAAATATCATTCACAAACTGGAACGCTTTACCCGGATTTTCTTTCATCCATTCTTCATCGGCAGGTCCCATTTCAAATACAATATCGGCAAATTTACCACGACCACCGGTTTGTTTTTTCAATACTTCCCGATGTTCAATTTTAGCAGTAAATGCTTCTTTATATGCTACCTGGGGTGCACCCTGGTTCACTTCCACTTTAAATTCGCGGCGCATACGGTCAATAATGATTTCCAGGTGCAGCTCACCCATTCCGCGCAGGATAGTTTGACCGGTATCTTCGTCAGTATTTACGCGCAGTGTTGGATCTTCCTCTACCAGTTTACCGATAGCTATACCCATCTTATCAACGTCAACCTGTGTTTTAGGCTCTATTGCTATAGCAATAACCGGTTCAGGAATGAACATGTTTTCCAGGGTAATAGGATGATCTTCATTGCAAAGCGTATCCCCGGTTTTTATTTCCTTAAATCCAACAGCAGCACCAATATCTCCCGCTTCAATAAAATCAACAGGATTTTGCTTGTTGGCAAACATTTTCATGATACGGCTTATCCTTTCCTTTTTGCCACTTCTTACATTTAACACATAAGAACCCGCATCTAAGTGACCCGAGTAAACCCGGAAGAAGGCCAGGCGTCCCACAAAGGGATCGGTCATGATTTTAAAAGCCAGCGCAGCAAAAGGTTCCTTAGCATCGGGGTGGCGGATTTCCACTTCGCCTGTATCCGGGTTCACCCCTTCTATGGCCTCAATATCCATAGGCGAAGGAAGGTAGCGGCAAACCGCGTCCAGCGCTGTTTGTACACCTTTGTTTTTAAATGAAGAACCGCACATCATAGGCACAATGCTCAGATCAATGGCTGCCTTTCTAATGGCAGTATGCATTTCATCTTCAGTAATCGAATGGGGATCATCAAAAAACTTCTCCATCAGGTTGTCATCATATTCAGCAACCGCTTCTACCAGGTGCTCCCTCCATTCATTGGCTTCATCCAGCATATCGGCAGGCACATCAATTTCATCAAAGGTCATGCCCTCCGTTTCATTATGCCATATAATACCTTTCATTTTAATAAGGTCTACCACGCCTTTAAAGCCTTCTTCCGCGCCAATAGGCAACTGCAACGGAACAGCTTTAGCGCCCAGCATTTCCTTTACCTGTTTTACCACATTTAAAAAGTCGGCTCCGGCGCGGTCCATCTTATTTACAAACCCAATACGCGGCACTTTATAACGGTTTGCCTGGCGCCAAACGGTTTCACTCTGGGGCTCCACGCCATCTACAGCCGAAAACAGGGCGATCAGCCCGTCTAACACACGCATGGAACGTTCTACTTCTACAGTAAAATCTACGTGGCCGGGGGTATCAATAATATTGAAACTGTATTTTTTTGTATCGGCCGTTACCTTTCCTTTAACTGTAGGAAAGTTCCAGTGGCAACTTACCGCCGCGGAGGTAATGGTAATACCTCTTTCTTTTTCCTGCTCCATCCAGTCGGTAGTGGCAGCACCGTCATGTACTTCCCCCGTTTTGTGTATCATACCGGTGTAGCGCAGAATACGCTCTGTAGTAGTGGTTTTACCTGCATCAATGTGTGCAGCAATACCAAAGTTTCTCTGAAATTTTAAGTCTGCCATTTTATGGGGATTAAATATTTTTACTTTTAATATAGTTAAAGCGCACTATGCTCCAATTATATTTTTTTGAGGCGCAAAGGTAGCGAAATTAGTGTGAAAACAATAGCACAGCCATTCTAAAATTTTATATAGAAAAAACAGGGAAAGCCATGACAGGTTTGGTAGCTTTATAGCATCTTGCTAATCAAGCCTGTTTAGAAAGGAGATGTAACAATGACAACAAAACAAGTAGTAATTATAGGGGGAGGATTTGCAGGTATTAACCTGGCTAAGCATTTGGCAGATAAAAGCGGATTCAATGTTATCCTCGCAGATAAAAATAATTATAACTTCTTTCCGCCCCTGCTTTACCAGGTAGCTACCGGTTTTTTGGAAGCGTCTAATATCAGCTACCCGTTCCGAAAAATGTTCCAGGGGAAAAAAAATATCCGGTTCCGGATGGGTGAACTATTGAAAGTAATTCCGCAGGAGAACAAAATAGTACTGTCATCCGGCGATTTGGAATATGATTATTTAGTGCTTGCCACAGGAACGGAAAGTAATTATTTTGGATTGGAGCATGTGAAGGCAAACGCCATTCCCATGAAAACAGTGAATGATGCGCTGGAAATGCGCAATTACCTGCTACAGCAGTTAGAAAACGCTACGCTTACCCCGGATAAAGCGGAAAGAGAAAAACTGCTAACCATTGTTATTGCCGGCGGGGGACCAACAGGAGTGGAAGTATCGGGCATGTTGGCCGAGATGAGAAAATATATTATCCGTAAAGACTATCCCGAATTCAGGGGAGCAAAAGACCAAAGCCATATTTATTTAATAGATGGCGGCGATCAGTTACTGTCGCCCATGAGCCAAAAATCTCAAAAGGATACTTTTAACGCTTTATCAAAATTAGGCGTTGAAATTAAGCTGAATATACAGGTAAAGGATTATGTAAATGATACGGTTATTTTGTCCAACGGAGAGAACATTCAAACCAAAACGCTCATTTGGGCAGCAGGCGTTTCTGCAAAAGCCATAGCCGGCATGCCCGCAACTTCCTATGGCCGGGGCAAACGGCTTTTGACAGACGCGTTTAACAAAGTGCAGAACAGTTCCAATATATACGCTATTGGTGATACCTGCCTGCAAACCAGCGATCCCGGTTTTCCGCAGGGGCATCCCCAGGTGGCGCAGGTAGCTTTGCAGCAGGGAAAAAACCTGGCGATTAATTTCAGAAGAATGACAACACAGCAGCCACTGCGGCCGTTTCGTTATACAGACAAAGGTACGATGGCTATTATAGGACGAAATAAAGCCGTTGCCGACTTACCTAAACCCCCGTTGCATTTCAGGGGGTTTATTGCCTGGTTTATGTGGCTGTTCATTCACCTTATTTCTTTGGTTACCTACCGCAATAAAATAACCACGCTTTATAACTGGATGATTGCTTATTTCACCAAAGACCAGGCGCTCCGGATGATCATAAGACCGCTGAAAAAAGAATAGTAATTAGCTTAATCCATTAAGTTAGGGATCCTTTCCCTATCATCGTCATACTTAAATTGCAGCATAAGTGAAAGTTGCAGAAAATTTTTACCACCGCGTTTGCTGAGCGAATAGTTGTATTGGTTTACATATCCGGCCTGAACGGTAGTAACCGGCGTTAATATATAGCCTGCACCTGCGAAAAACCGATTACGTTCAAAATGAGGGGCTTTGTTGTTCAAAAAAACTTCATCATAAGCATTTAAATAAACTGTGCCGGGTACCAGTTTGGCATTATTTAATGGCAGCATCATATTCAAACGGTAACGAAAACGGTTCCGGTAACCATCGCCTGTCCATTTTTGCTCCGCACGATAGCGATGCTCTATTTTCAGCCGTTCAAGATATTGGTTCATGGTAACCTGTTGCCATATCCGAAATTCTTCACTGGCAAATGGCTTGGCAAAGTTTCCTTCATCAGCATAAGTGGCATACCTGCCGGTACCAACCAAAAATGAAAAATTGTTATTAATGCTATAGCTCAGTCCACCTTTAATTTCGTAGTAAAAAAAATTATTGAAAAAACTGTTTGACCTTGCCTGCAGTTCTGTAAAAACCTTCCATTTCTGGCTTAAGCTTAATTGCGCGTTAACCACCTGCCAGGTACCCAGTTCCTTGTTTTGAGCAAAAGTAAGCTTTGAGAGCAGCAAAAGGATGATCGTAATTTTCAGTTTCATCTCCGTACAATTTACAGGATCAGGCAGGTATTAAAGCCGGGTAATATAATACCAACTTCTTTAAATAATAAATACCCTGCCGAAAAATAACAGCAGGGTATTTATATAAAAATATTAAAAAAGATTTTATATTCTGAAATGGGCAAACGCTTTGTTGGCATCGGCCATACGGTGCGTATCTTCTTTCTTTTTAAAAGCAGCGCCCTCACCTTTACTGGCAGCCATAATTTCATTGGCTAATTTATCGGCCATTGTTTTTCCGTTCCTGTCGCGGCTATACCGGATAAGCCATTTAATGCTAAGTGATATTTTACGGTCGGGACGAACTTCAGCGGGGATTTGAAATGTTGCACCGCCAATCCTGCGACTACGTACTTCAACACCCGGTGTAACATTATTCAATGCACGTTTCCATATTTCATAGCCGTTTTCACCGGATACTTTTGAAACACGATCAATAGCATCGTAAAATATATCGTAAGCCGTACTTTTTTTGCCACCCCACATTAAGTTATTTACAAAACGGGTAACCAGTTTATCGTTAAACTTTGGATCAGGGGCTAATGGTAATTTTTTGGCTTGTGCTTTACGCATGTTGGTTAAATATTATTACGCTAATCAGTTTACTTGTGTTATACCTTAAGGCTATTTCTTAGCCTTCTCTCTCTTGGTTCCGTATTTGGAACGGCTTTGCTTACGGTCTTTTACACCCGCGGTATCTAAGCTGCCTCTTACAATGTGGTAACGAACACCCGGCAAATCCTTTACACGACCACCCCTGATCAATACGATAGAGTGTTCCTGCAAGTTATGTCCTTCACCAGGTATGTAGGCAATTACTTCCACCTTATTGGTTAAACGCACTTTTGCCACTTTGCGCAAAGCCGAATTAGGTTTTTTAGGAGTGGTGGTATATACACGGGTACATACGCCACGACGCTGCGGGCAGCTATCCAAAGCCCTTGATTTGCTTTTTGCTCTGATGATCTCTCTACCTTTTCTAACTAATTGTTGTATTGTAGGCATTCTTACCTTTTATTTTTGGGAGGGCAAAGGTAAGCGGCTTGTTGGGAAATACCAAAATTTATAAGTTTAAATTATTAAAAGCCGCTGTTTATTTAATTTCGCCTGTAGCCTGCACATTCGCGCCGTTCATTATCTTTATGTAATAGCCCGTTTTACTGATCAGATCACTGTATTTTACAGGGAGGTTGGATCCGCTCCCCATAACCGGGTTCACCGTTAAACTGCCCGTTTTGCCATTAACATTACCTAAGTAGGAAAAAACAAGTTCATTTGCCGTCTCATCTTTGGTATTAATCACGGCGTCAAAATTTATCCCGTTCTGCCGGTAGGGCTCGTTTATAGAAATGGTTAACCGGGTATTTCCATCGGCTAACTGGTCAATACGAAAATTGCCTGCTTCCACTTCAGCGCCACTTGAATAATTAAATAACTTATACGTTCTGAAGTCAAGATTGGGATCGGGATTGCTATTATTATCTTTTTTGCATCCTGCAAAAACTGCCGACAGTAAAAAAAATAAGGTCAAAACTTTCGATCCGTTACGCTGTTTTATCATAATTAAATTGTTTTGCTGCTATAGCTACAATTCCGTACCAGATTGATCATTTACATCAGCATTCATTTAAAAGTTGTCTAAAACTTTACTTTTATAGGATTTGTTTAACTTAAAGCAGGAATGAAAATGCAAAGCGCATAAAAAAAGTCATTAGTTAAATGACTTTTGTAATAATACGGGGCGTTTTTTCCTCAATTTACACCGCCAGCATCCAATGATGCGTATCAGGTGATTTACCCTGGCGGATGGCATCAAGCTTTTTCTTTATGTCAGCACTTAACGTCCAATCCTTTTCACTGAATTCCATTACATCATCTTTATACTTTACTTTTTGTATCATAGCAATGGTGGCGGCCGTTCCTGTGCCAAATACTTCCTGCAGCCTTCCCTCCTTATGCGCTTTAATTACCTCGTCAATATTAATACGCCGTTCTTCCACCGGTATGCCCATCTCTTTTAAAACAGTAATTACACTTTTGCGGGTTATGCCATCCAATATTGTTCCTTCATCCAGGGAAGGCGTTATTGCAGTATGGTCAATAACAAAAAAAACATTCATCATACCCACTTCCTGCAGCCATTTATGTTCGGAAGCATCTGTCCACAATACCTGGTCGTAGCCCTGCTTTTGCGCCTCTGTTGCAGCAATCAGGCTGCCGCCATAGTTTCCGGCGTTTTTTGCAAAACCAACGCCGCCCGGCGCCGCACGGGTATATCTTTCTTCCACCAGTATATTCATGGGTTTGGGAAAATAGGGGCCGGTAGGACTTAAAATGATCAGGAATTTATATGTTTGGGAAGGGCGAACGCCCAGCATAGCATCGGTAGAAAACATAAAGGGCCTGATATACAGGGAATGATCTTTTTTACCAGGGATCCAATTCTTATCTATTGCTATAAGGCGGCGCATTCCTTCAATAAAAATCTCTTCCGGCACTTCAGGCATATTCATCCTTGCAGCCGAAATATTAAACCGCCTGAAATTATCGTATGGCCTGAACACAAAAGCGTTGCCCTGCTCATCTTTATAAGCCTTAATACCTTCAAAAATAGCCTGCCCGTAGTGCAGGGCCGCCAGTGAAGGTTCTAACAGCAAGGGCTGGTAGGGCCTGATCTCCACATTCGTCCATTTCCCACCTTCATATTCTGCCTCCAGCATATGATCTGTAAAATATTTTCCAAAAGGCAGGTTTCCCAGGTCAATATCCTGCAACTTGCTCCTTTCTGCTTTTGTAACCTGAATATCCATAGCGGCAATCATAAAACACTATTTTTGTTGCAAAGAAACGAAAAAACCCGATGGCAGGGAAGCTGCTTATAAAATATAATATGAGCCTTAAAAATATAATACTACCCGAAAACGTGATAGCAAGCCTGTATTCGGCACCCATTATTTGTATGGCAAATGCGGCAGGCGGTGCAGCTTCACCCGCAGCTCACATAAAATTCCTGGGCTCCAATCAAAAGCATATTACCATCCTGGTTAATGCAAGCGATGCCCCATTTCTCAGCGACAAATCTTTTATTTTCTTAACCGGGGTGCTTACCGCCTGCAGGCTGAACGTGGCAGATGTAGCCATCATTAACATACATCAATCCAAAAACAATCATTACCTGAGCCTTAATGCCGCTACCCGGCCACAAACCGTACTGCTTTTTGGCGTATCTCCGCAGGAAATAGGATTACCCCTTCACTTTCCTCATTTCCAGGTGCAGCCATTTAACAATACAACTTATGTTTGCGCTCCTGCTTTAGACAGTATTGAAGCAGACAAGCCGCTTAAAGCTAAATTGTGGGTAAGTTTAAAATCAGTTTTCCAACTGTAATATAACCTTATGCAAAAACTTATTTTCGCTACCAATAACCGGCATAAAACAGAAGAGATACGTTCCGTATTGAAAGGGCGGTTTAATATTATAACCCTTGCGGAGGCGGGTATTGACATTGATATTCCGGAACCTTTTGATACATTGGAGGAAAACGCGAAAGAAAAAGCAATTACAATATATAAGCTAACCGGAATAAGCTGCTTTGGAGAAGATACCGGATTAGAGACCCATGCGCTGAATGGCGAGCCTGGCGTTAAAAGCGCAAGATATGCCGGGGAAGAAAGAGATTTTACTGCCAATATGGAAAAATTGCTGAACAAGCTAAGGGGCAAGGCAGACAGGACAGCGCGGTTCAGAACGGTGATCTCATTAATACTGGAAGGGATTGAATACCAGTTTGAAGGGATTTGCGAGGGACAGATTGCGGAAGCACCCCGCGGGGAAAAAGGATTTGGATATGACCCGGTATTTGTACCCCTCCGCAGCAATCGTACATTTGCCGAAATGAGCATGGCCGAAAAGAACCAATACAGCCACCGGGGGAAGGCTGTGGAACGATTCGTTCAGTTTTTAATAAAAATATAACCGTACTATCACCTTATCATTAAAATAAAAAAGAAGAAAATTGATCTTTGTTGATTAAATGTCTTTACCAAGCAACCATAACATCAGTGAAAGCGACTTGATAAAGGGTTGCCTGGATGGAGATCGCCGTATGCAGGAACATTTATATCAGCGGTTTTCACCTAAAATGTATGCGGTGTGCCTTCGTTATGCGGGTAAAGCCGAAGATGCCCAGGATATTTTGCAGGACGGGTTTGTGAAGATTTTCAAAAACCTGCACATGTATCGCGGCGATGGCTCATTTGAAGGCTGGATAAGAAGAATATTTGTGAATACGGCAATTGAGCATTACCGTAAGCAGGCGAATCTTTACCCCGTTACCGAAAACCATGAAAACCTGCTTGAAACTAAGGAACTATCTGCTTTTGACAGTTTAAGTATGAAGGATTTGATGAAGATGATCCAGGAGCTGTCGCCCGGTTACAGAACAGTGTTCAACTTATATGTAGTTGAAGGTTATTCGCACAAGGAGATCGCGCAAATTGCGGGTATCAGCGAAGGAACAAGTAAATCGCAGTTGGCCAGGGCAAAGGGCGTGCTGCAAAATATTATTAAAACAAAAAGGACACTATCATAATTCTATCCTTAACCCTGATCATGAAATGGAAAAATGAATTATATAATCATGAAGTTAATCCACCCGTTCAGGTGTGGAAGCGGATAGTGCATGATCTTGATAACGAACTTCTGGTATTCAGGAACAGGTTATACGATGCAGAAATTGCCCCCCCGGAAAATAGCTGGGAACTGATTCAGCACACGCTCGATACGCCGTATAGCACTGCTCCCAAAAGCTTTAGTATAAAAAAAGGATTTCGTATTGCTGCTGCCGCGGCACTTATTGGTATTTGTTTTTTTACAGCTAATTATTTTATAACAGGCATCAGTAAAAACAAAACTACCGGTCAAAAAGCATTACCCGCCGGCAAAGCCGGTAATCGCCCAGCCAATCTGCCTGTTGCCGGCAATAACGAAGATGCTGATATTACCGCTCCGGAAAGCAACAAGCGGCCAATGATCGCTTCGCACAACACCCGCAAAAAGCATGAAAGGCAGGCATCTACCAATGCCGTAAATGACTTTTACAGGGAAGAGGCTGGTTTTAATGCACCTCCCGTTTCATTGGTGCCGTACGACAATACAGCCATTACCGACCGCTATAAGCTGGATCATACCGCTGCCAGGCGGATCAGCAATTTAAAAGGAGAGGTAAAAGAAGATGTGCGCCTGATGGACTTACCCAACAGCTACTTTTTAATGACCGGCCCCAACGGGCAATCGGTAAGGGTTTCTTCCAAATTCAGAAATACCATTCAATACCTCAACGGCAGCGGAAAAGAGGAACTGCTGGATGTTATTCTCAGGGAAAGTCAGTACTGGAGAAATCAATTCAAAGTATGGAAGGAACAGGTAGGTCATTCCACTTTTATTCCGTCTGCAGAAAACTTCATGGATATTTCCGAACTAATGAAGCTGCTGCAGCAGCACAGCAACAAATAATGCTCCATTACATTGCCGGTTTATCTTTGCTAAAAAACAAAACATGCCCAGGATAAAACTTGAACTGCCGGAACACTTTTCTTTTCATACAACAATTCCCATTCGTATTACCGACATTAATTATGGCGGACACGCCGGCAACGACAGTATGCTTTCTATTATTCATGAAGCCAGGATGCAGTTTTTGCAACAGCAGGGCTATGATGAAAAAAATTTTGCAGGCGCCGGGCTTATCATGAATGATGTAGCTATAGAGTTTAAAAAGGAACTGTTTTACGGAGACGCGGTAGACATTGCTGTTACAGCTACCGCATTTGAACGGGTAAGCTTTGATATTTTTTACAAATTAGATACGCTCAGGAACGGAAAAAGCATTACCGTTGCGGCTGCCAAAACGGGTATGGTTTGCTTTGATTATACTACCAAAAAAATAACCTCAGTTCCGGAAGAAGCCAGAAGGAAGCTATCAAATTCTTAGAAATCGTAGTCTGCGGATCTGCGGCAAAAAATCAAAATGTCATTTAGTTATCCTGTATCCAACGTCAATGATCAAAATCGTTGCTCCAGCCGCCGTCTTTTAGTTTCCCCGCTTTTTTAAGCACTTCGGCCTCCAGGTTCTTTTTATAGGCTGCAATGCTTTCGCCGACAGTTTTATCAAAGGCGCCGATTATGGTAGCCGCCAGTATACCTGCATTTCTGGAAGCATTCAGGGCCACGGTAGCTACGGGTATGCCATTGGGCATTTGCAAAATAGATAAAACAGAATCCCATCCATCCATAGAGTTGGAAGATTTAACGGGAACCCCTATAACAGGTAATGTGGTAAGGGAGGCCACCATGCCGGGCAAATGTGCCGCCCCGCCAGCACCTGCAATAATAACTTTCAATCCTCTTTCTTTTGCTTTTGAGGCATACGCCACCATACGTAACGGCGTGCGATGCGCCGATACTACGGTAAGCTCAAATGGTATATCAAAGTCTTTTAAAACAGCGGCCGCGTCCTGCATTACAGCAAGATCACTGTCGCTGCCCATAATAATTCCTACAAGTGGCTGTATGGATGACATGCTGATTAGATTTAAATATATTTGATCAGGTATGAGGTGTCAGGTGTTAGCTTTCGGCTTGCAGCCGTCAGCCAAAGTATACTAACGATGAGCTAAGTTCCTTTCCCTTTTCACCTCTCACCACTCACTTCTCCTCCGCTCACCACTTTCAGCACATGCCTGATACGGCTTTGTTTATAGGTCAGATCCTTCCGGTCGGCACTCAAAATAGTAACATGCCCCATCTTTCTTCCCGGTCTTGTTTCTTTTTTTCCATAGATGTGTACAAACACGTTATCCATCTGCAGCACATCTTCCAACCCATCATACTTTGCCACGCCGCTGTAATTTTCTGCTCCCACCACATTCACAATAGCTGCCGGAAGAATCGCTGCCGTATTTCCCAAAGGATAACCTAATATAATACGCCAGAGCATATCAAACTGTGAGCTGTAATTTCCTTCTATCGTATGATGTCCGCTGTTATGCACCCTGGGCGCGGTTTCGTTTACATATACCTCTCCCACTTTATCTATAAACAATTCCACGGCAAAGATACCCGGACTTGCTAAGGCCTTTACTACCTTAAGCGCTATGGCCTCTACTTTCCATAAAATATTTTCGGTAAGCTCGGCAGGACTTACCTGGTAGTCGAGCAAATTCAGCACCGGGTCAAAAACCATATCCACCGGCGGATACAAAGTGGTTTGCCCGGACTCGTTAACTGCAACAATTTGTGCTATCTCTTTATGAATATTGATTTTTTTTTCGAGTACAGCCGGCGCATCAAACCCCTTGCCGGTGTCCTGTGCAGTTGCAATAACCTGAACGCCTCTTCCATCGTATCCACCCGAAGCCAGTTTATGTACTGCCGGCAAAAAATGTGCATACTGCTCCAATTCCTGCAACGATTGGGTGATTACAAAATCTGCCGAAGGAATGGAATGAGATGCATAAAATTGTTTTTGTTCAATTTTATTTTTAATGATGCGCAGGGCCGCAGTACGGGGATATACTTTTACCCCTTCCGCTTCCAATGCCGCCAGGGCGTCATCATTTACCGATTCAATTTCAATGGTAAGCGCGTCCAAACCTTTCCCGAACCTATACACATCATCATAATGCCGGATATCTCCTTTCACAAAATGATGGCAAAGATGCGCGGCAGGACAATCCGCGTCATTTTCCATAACATAGGTTTCAACAGGATAGTTGGCGGCCGCCTGCAATAACATTCTGCCCAACTGACCTCCGCCCAGAATTCCAACTTTCAGCATAAATCTTTTAAATAAGCCGTGAAGATAATAAACAGATGGAAATTCAGTGGTGAAATGAATGCCTGCCGGATCATTTTGTGAAATTTATTCTTTTGCAGCGGCATGCCGGGCGGTATTGCTATATGCAGCGTTTTAACAGGTATTAATAAAATAGATGACCGCTTTTAGCGTTGAAAGAAAGCCGCCTGTTTTAGTTACTTAAAACACCGGAAAGATTATTCATTCTTTTTTGTACGATATACAGGCCACGGTTTCAGAAAATAACGATGAGCATATGCATTGAAGTTAATATATACACAACAGTAAAAGTGAAAATTTGCAACATCGTATTACAATAAGCATGATATTTGTGAAGAGAAACTATCTGCGGGGAAATTGTAACATAATAAAAGTCCGAAGTAAGCTATAATCCATATTAATGAATAAACTGAAATCCATTCTCACCGCATTCTTTGTCATTCTTTTTTCCTGCGTTGTAAACGGGCAAAATTCATTTGTTGATTATCAAAAATCATTCGCTAAAGTTGCCGATGTTTTCCGGCGTAAGGAAGATACGCTGCGTAAACAATTTGAAGCAAAAGGCCTGAAATGGCCGGCAAAATATATTTATATCCGCTCATTTAAATACGACAGCCAGTTGGAAGTATGGGTAAAAAACAATACCCGGGAGCCATTCAAATTATTTAAAACCTTTAAAATATGTGCAATGGCAGGGTCCTTGGGACCTAAAAGAATGTCGGGCGACTACCAGGTACCGGAAGGCTTTTATTACATTACTGAATTTAAACCCAACAGCGCTTACCATTTATCGTTAGGATTAAATTACCCAAATGCATCAGATAAAATGCTGAGCGATTCGCTATACCCCGGCGGAGATATTTTTATTCACGGATCATGTGTAACGGAAGGTTGTATACCTATTACCAACGATCAAATTGAAGATTTGTATGTTATTACAAGCTATGCACGCGCTATGGGGCAGGATTATATTCCTGTGCACATATTTCCCATACAATTCAATAATCCGAAAAGCGTAAATTATTTAGAACGTTTCCTGAAAATTTACCGCAATTACAAACCCCTGGCAGATAACCTAGAGGCGGCCTATAACTATTTTGAAAAAAACAGGCAGGTACCCGTAGTGATGATTAATACAAGGGGAGCATACTTAGTTGAAAATATACAGCCAGCCGAAGAAAAAACAGTTAAGCCCAAAAGAACGCTACCCGAAAAAAAGGTGCCCATACCGGAACATGAACTGGCGAAAGTAGTTAATAATCAGCCTGTTTATCCCGGTGGTTCAAAAGCTTTCCAGCACTTTCTTGATGAAACAGGAAGAGAGCTGGCAACGTTCTTAGCTGAAGGACAAAGAGCGGCATATCTTGTAGTGGATTATATTATTGATAAAGAGGGCAAACCGGTATATGCCCGCGTAATAAAAGGTGGTAATGATGACATTAATGAACTGATTGAAAAGAAATTTGAAAATATGCCGCAATGGAAACCTGCTATCCGGCAGGAGCAGCCCGTTGCCTTCCGGTTAAAACAAACCATAGTTATAGAAGCCGCTCCGGGGTCATAGGGGTTGCAAGTTGCAGGGGGCGCCAGGTTACACTCTGAAACTTGAAACCTCTGACCTGCAATCTCCACTACACCTCCTGTATCATAATCATACTTTAAGTGTATCAAAACCGTACAGCGTACAGCACAAATTCTTTACAATATATTGGCTATCAGTATCTTAAATTCGTGGCACTAATTTTATACCATTCCAGGTAAAAGTGAAAGCGGGAGAGATACAGCTCATTTTCCAGATAGCTGGTACCTTTTAAAAAAACAGTATGATAGAACTTACCAACATTGCAAAAACGGTTAACATCGGCGGCTCAAAAACCTATATTCTTAAAGACATTAACCTGAAAATAAACCAGGGTGAATTTATTTCCATCATGGGGCCTTCCGGCTCGGGAAAGTCTACCCTGCTGAATATTATTGGTATGCTCGATGACCCATCCGAGGGGTATCATTATTTTATGGGCGATGCCGTGCATTTGCTGAAAGAAAAGCAGCGCGCTCAATTATATAAAAAATATATCGGCTTTGTTTTCCAGGCCTATCATCTTATTGATGAACTAACGGTGTATGAAAATATTGAAACGCCGCTTATTTACCAGGACATGAAATCATCTGAACGAAAAGCCATAGTTGCCGATGCCCTGGATCGTTTTCAGATCGTAGGTAAAAAAGATCTTTTCCCTACCCAGCTTTCGGGCGGACAACAGCAGTTGGTGGGCATTGCCCGTGCATTGGTAGCCAAACCCAGCCTGCTGCTGGCAGATGAACCTACCGGCAACCTCAATTCCAAACAGGGTGAAGAAATAATGGACCGCTTCAAAAAACTAAACCAGGAAGAAGCTGTAACTATTATACAGGTAACGCATTCAGAAAAAAATGCCGGGTATGGCTCGCGGATCATTAACCTGTTAGACGGCAAAATCGTTTGATTTGAAATTTAGTTTTTAATATTTGAGATTACTAAGCAATAGCGTTGCAATAAAACAGCAAACAGCAGGGATATAGGCTGCTGAAATAAAAACCAACTTTACAATGCAAAAGTTAATGCAAGGAATTATAGCATGCATAATATCAATAAGCAGCTATGCGCAAAATGGAAGTTTCTCATTACAACAATGTGTTGAAACAGCACTGAACAATAATATCCCGGTTAAACAAAATGAGTTGTTGCTGCAATCGGCCAGGGCCGACTGGCAAAAAGCAAAAGCCGGCTTACTTCCCGATCTGAATGGGAACTGGGGTTATGGCTGGAACCAGGGACGCGCCATTGACCCTTTTACCAACAGCTATATTGATCAACGTTTTTCTTCCTCCGGCGCCGGGTTAAGTGCAGGACTTACATTGTTCGGCGGATTGCAGTTGCAGAACCTGATCCGTCAAACGGGTTACGCCTATCATGCCAGTGAAATGGAATGGCAGCAATCTAAAGACAAGCTAACCTTAGATGTGCTGCTCGCGTATTTAACCGTATTGAATACTGAAGATACCTGGAAGATCATGTCTGAACAAGCCGAAGTAACCCGCAAACAGGTGGAACGACTAACGGCGATGGTAAACGAAGGAGCAGTAGGAAGCTATCTGCTTTCAGATATGAAAGGGCAATTGTCGGGCGATGAACTGGCTGCCATTAACAACTATAATGCATTGCAAACATCCAAGCTGAATCTCAGCCAGTTAATGCATATTCCTTATGACAAGAACATGCAATTAGAAAGGCTGCCTGAAGCGGAATTGCTGGAAATGTATCCCGGCAGCGCCGCGGAAATATACACGGCTTCTCTTCAAAACCTGGCACAGGTTAAAGCGGTTGATCTGCGGGTAAAAAGCATGGCAAAGGGTGTGCGGGTGGCAAAAGGTGGCTATTACCCTTATTTACGGCTAAACGGCAATCTTAATACCAATTATTCCAGCGTTTCCTCCATGTCGGTTCCCTCTACCATTACAGAAGTAAATACAGGACAATACGTAATGACAGACAATATTAAAAACCCGGTGCTGGTACAACAACAAAATTATACAGCACAAAAAATTTCCTACAACAGCCAGTTTAAAAATAACCTGGGCAGCTATGTTGGATTGAGTCTCAACATTCCCATTTTTAATAACCTGCAGGTAAGCACCAATATAAAAAAAGCAAAACTGAGCGAAAAGAATGCAGCATATGAAGCTGAAAATACCAAGCTCATACTGCAGCAAAGTATAGAGAAAGCGTACCAGGATATGTCATCGGCCTACGAACGTTACAAAGTACTGCAACAACAGGTTCTACAATATAAAGAATCATTCCGCTCCGCGGAAATCCGCTTTAACTTAGGCACTATCGTTTCTACAGAATACCTGCTCACCAAAAATAATTACGACAGGGCTAAGCTCAATCTTACACAAACCTGGTACGAATATATCTTCCGTACGCGCATACTGGATTTTTACCAGGGCAGGCTGAGCCTGTAACGCTGTTAAGCTGCTCATCCCAGCAGGTATTGCCCCACACTAAATACCGGCGGCAAAACGGAATGCCCGCTTTTATTAAACACCAAAGGAAAATGATACATTTGTTTTCAAATAAACAGCTATGCGCAACACAATTCACATAAAAAACATAACACTGCTCTTTTTGCTAACGGTAAACATGGCATTTGTGCGGGCGCAGCTTAATCCTGCGGATAAGCTACCGGTTGATACCGCTGTTACTATAGGTAAATTACCCAACGGACTCACGTACTATATCCGCCCCAATAACAAACCCGAACAAAAAGTAGAACTGCGATTAGTGGTTAACGTGGGTTCTATTAATGAAGATGCCGATCAGCTTGGCCTGGCGCATATGGCTGAACACATGGCTTTTAACGGCACAAAAAACTTTAAGAAAAATGATATTATATCTTTTCTCCAGAATATAGGCGTTGGTTTCGGCAGTGACCTGAATGCATCTACCGGATTTGATGAAACGGTTTATATTTTACCCATCCCTACCGATAAACCCGGCAACTTAGAAAAGGGGTTTAGCGTGCTGGAAGACTGGGCGCATAACGTTACTTATTTGGATGACGACATAGATAATGAGCGGGCCATTATCCTGGAAGAAAGCCGTTCGGGGAAAGGAGCCGGAGAAAGAATGTTTAAAAAGATACTGCCCAAACTGCTCAGCGGTTCATTGTACGCCGAGCGTTTGCCCATTGGCAAAGACAGCATCATTAAGAACTTTACATATGACGCCATACGCCGCTTTTATAAAGAATGGTACCGCCCCGAACTGATGGCGGTAATTGTGGTGGGCGACATTACTAAAGAAAAGGCTACAGCACTGATAAAAAAGCACTTTGAAAGTTTAACCAACCCTGCCAGTGTACGCCCGCGGCTGCAAACACCGGTACCTCCCTATGCTACTAATGATGCCCTGGTGGTAACCGATAAGGAAGCTACCAGTTTCCAGGCCATCGTTGAATTTCCGGCCTACCCATCGGAAAAGATTATTACGTATGGCGATTATAAGAAAGACCTGCAAAGGGATCTGTTTGTAACGATGCTGAATAAACGTATGCAGGAACTTACCCAAAAAGAAAACCCGCCTTTTGTATATGGCGGTGGCGCTTTCAGCGGCTTTGCGCGGGGATACGAAAATTTTGAGCTATATGCGGTTTCCGGCGATAAGGAGCCTACCAGCGCTTTACAGGCTGCGCTGGAAGAACTGGAAAAAGTAAAGCGTTTTGGATTTACCGCTCCCGAACTGGAGAGAGCTAAAAAGAATATGTTAGCCACATATGAAAAGAACTACAACGACAGGGACAAAAGGGAGTCATCCAATTTTGTGGACGAATATATCCAGCATTATTTGCAGCAATCGCCCATACCCGGTATAGCAACGGAATATAAAATGGCCGAAGATTTTCTGCCGGCAATCAGCCGGGAAGATGTAAATGCCGTTGCATCCGTTCTGAAAGGAGACCAGCATGTATTTGCATTTATTATGGGACCGCAGAAGGAAGATGTACAACTTCCTTCTCCCCAGGCGCTTTTACAGGCGGTAGCGCTTGCCGAAAAAGCCGATGTAAAGCCCTATGAAGAAAAAGCCGTAGCTACCGAACTCTTATCAGCATTACCCAAAGCAGGCAGGGTAACCGGCAAAAAAAACAATGCGGCCACAGGCGCAACGGAACTCACTTTATCAAACGGCATTACGGTTACGCTTAAGGCTACAGATTTTAAGAATGACGAAATACTGATGTCCGCCTCCCGTTACGGCGGCACCAGCAATTACAGGCAACCCGATAAATACAACGCCGCCTATGCCATACCGGTAGTAAACGCCATGGGGTTTGGGAATTTTTCACCCACCGACCTGCAAAAAGCATTGTCGGGCAAAACCGTATCGGCTACGCCATTTATAGCAGGCACTACCGAGGGCATTAACGGAAGTTCAACTGTTAAAGACCTGGAAACCATGTTTCAACTGGCCTATCTTAAACTAACACAGCCCCGAACAGACAGCAGCCTGTTCAAATCGTATATACAAAAAAATAAAACGCAACTGGCATTATTAGGCTCCAATCCGCAGGCAGCATTTATTGATACCGCTTTTCGCATTTTTTATAACAACAGCCCGCTTGCACCTATTCATGTGCCTAAGGCTGCTTATTTTGACAGTATACAAATCGGCAGAATCATAAATATATACAAACAACGGCTGGGTGATGCCGGGGGATTGCATTTTGTTTTCACGGGTAACTTTAAAGAAGCTGAAATTATTCCGTTCATTGAAACCTATATTGCCAGCCTGCCGGCTACCGCCAGGAAATCGAATTACATTGACCAGAAAGTAAGGCCCATACAGGGAAAAAGAGCGCTAACCGTTTATAAAGGCGAGGAGCAAAAAAGTCTTATCCTTTCTTTTTATTACGGAGATATTCCCTATTCTGAAGACCTTGCGCTTAAAGCAAGCGCCGTTACCGAAGTGCTCAACATTCGTATTATTGAAGAACTCAGGGAAAAGGTGCAGGGCATTTATGGCGGTGGCATTTTTGGAGGATTGAATAAAACGCCCTACCCTTCTTTCCAGTTTGTAGCGCAATTGCCCTGCGGCCCTGAAAAAGCAGATACCCTGCTGAAAGCCCTTCAAAATGAAATAAACAATATTATTAATAACGGGCCAGGCGTGGAGAACCTTAATAAAGTAAAACAGCAATGGCGCGAATCGCATAAACAGGAGATGAAAGAAAACGGGCCATGGTCTGCCCATCTTTTGGCTGCCAAAACAGAAGGAGAAAACATTGACCGCTTTATTCATTTTGAAAAATACATAGACCAGCTCACCCCTAAAAATGTACAGGAAGCTGCCAGGTTATTATTGAATGGTAAAAATCATTATACCGCCATTCTTATGCCAGCCGACCCGAAGAAGGAATAGGGTACTTGTTAAGAAAAACAGTATGCCGGGAATGGGGTTACCAAAAAATATTTATAAAGCTACAACAGTTCTGTTCCTTCATAAATATCGTGCAGGGGTATAGTGGGTTCCACAACCGGAATTGCCAGCATATCATTTACTGATTTATATTCTTCCAGCTCCCAGTGACCGGAAGCATTTATGCGAAACGCTTCAACGGCAACGCTTTCTGAATCAATAAGGATATATGACTTGAGGGAAGGAATATCCCGGTAAAGCCTGAATTTTTCACCACGATCGTAGCTCTTAGTGGAAGGCAACAGTATTTCAATGATCACGGTTGGTTCAATGGTATAATCATCGTTTGTTTCTTCTTCAATTATATCGCGGCAAATGATAGAAATATCGGGATAAGTAAATAATATGTTTTCCGGAATATGAATGCGCAGATCGCTGCCATAGGGCCGGCAGGTTTTACCTTTTAGCCGGATCGCCAATTCCCCAAAAAGATTAGCATAAATTTTATTGTGCCTCGTACCGGCCCCCGCCATCGCAAATACCTCTCCCCGGTAATACTCATGCTTTTGCGGAGCATCCCGCTCCCATTCCAAGTATTCTTCCTGGGTTATTTTGTTTTTGCCATAAGCAACGGCAGGTTCACGCAACTCCATCATACTACTAATTTACAAAATAAAATTATCTCCAAAAGAAGATGCATTCCAAAGTTAAATATTATTAAAATAATTATTATTTTTAATAACCCTCAACCTTTAAACACTTTAACAGATGAAAAAGCATAACCTTAAACTCCTGACCGCAGCTATTTGTATTACCATAACTACAACAATAAGAGCACAAGTTCAGTTAAGCATTGGCCCGGAAGCTGGTTTTAGCGCTGCGGGACTTTACAGTGCCGATGATGATGTATTTGCCGGGATAAACGGACACTTTGGCGGAACCCTGCATCTGCAATTTGGAAATTACCTGGCTGTAAGACCCTCTGTATTATTTAAATTGGGCAGCATGACTAATACAGACTATGACGACTTCAAGATTTCAATGACCCGTATTTCCGTTCCCATTCCTGTTATGTACTCGTATATTTTTGGCAACAATAGCAACTTGTTTGCAGGTTTAGGCCCTAACCTGATGTATGCCTTATCAGGTAAAACAAAAGACGGGTCCGAGAGCAGGAATATCTCCTTTGGCAGTAACCCCGGTCAATGGAAACCGCTTGATGTAGGTTTGCACGTAAAAGGCGGTTTCCAGTTTCCTGGTGGTATTGCGATAAGCACTTTCTGTAACTTCGGATTTACCAACCTGGCCAACAACGGTGATAAAGTAAAAACCCTTGACGCTATCGGATTTTCAGTTGGCTATATGTTTGGCGGAAGTGAGGATTAATTTTTGTACACTAACCTATAGCTACAATTCCAACAAAATATCAATTGCGCCTGTTCCTGAAATATTATAGCGATGTCAATAAGTTCAACCTGCTTATATCATTAATACTATTAATGATCAGCCAAAGTATGCCGGTAAGCATTATCAGCTTCTGCAGTGTTGGTATGGTGGTTTCGTTTATCATATACCGTTATTACAACAACATTCAGTATTACTTTTACGCCAACGCGGGACTTTCCAAAAATAAATTAATAGCACAGACAGCAGCCATCAATGTAACAGGCTCAACGCTTATACTTTTAATCATACAATGAATCATCAACTAAGCATAAGCGCAATCACCCATTACTATGGCAGGAAAAAAATACTGGAAGACATTAGCTTTGAATGCTGTACAGGTGATATAACCGGGCTTTTTGGGCGAAACGGCTGCGGTAAATCTACCCTGCTGCATATCCTTTTTGGAACGTTGAAACCGGCATCAGGAAGTATACGGATAAATGGCGCGCATCTCCGGAATAACATCAGCAGCAAACAAATAGGCTATAGCCATCAAAAAATATTCCTGCCGCAGCACATCACGGTCAGAAATGTAATTCCTTTATATTTTCCCGGCGGGGAAGATCAGAATAAAATATTTTATTCGCCCGGGATACATCGTATGGAGACTGCCAAAGTGGGTAACCTTTCACTGGGAGAACAGCGATACCTGCAATTTTTACTGGTTATTCATTTACACCATCCCTTTGTTTTATTAGATGAGCCTTTCTCTATGGTGGAACCTGTGTACAGGGAAATCATCAAAGAAAAAATAAGGGAACTGCAAACAGTAAAAGGGTTTATTATAACAGATCATTACTACAAAGATGTACTGGATATTGCCACAAAAAAACTACTGATAACATCAGGAAAAACAATACCCATTAATGGTGAATATGATCTGTCTGCCGCGGGTTATCTTCCGGCCGGGCAGCAGGGCAACAATATGTAAATTCCGTAGCCATATACCTGCTTACCTGAACTGTACTGCTTTGGCAGGCTGTATTCTGCGGCTAACCAATGAAGGGATCAGTAAGGTAAGGATGCACACCAGCAAAGTGCCGGCAACTACCAGCGCTACTTCCCACCATATTATTTTAACAGGCACTACCAGCATGTAATAGGCATTTTCATCCCAGAAGGTAAGAAAGCCTGTTTTTTGCTGTATTACACAAACGCCCAACCCTATTACCAGCCCCAGGAAAATGCCCGCAGCGGTAATGATAACTCCCTGCAGGGTAAATATTTTTTGCACCGTCCAGTCCGTGGCGCCTACCGCTTTTAAAACACCAATCATCCGGGTACGTTCCAGCACCATTATAATGAGGCAGGTGATCAAATTGATTATAGCTATAATAATCATTACGCCCAGCACCACATCCCGGTTCACATCCTGCAGGCGCAGCCAGTCGAAAATGCTGGGGTAAATATCCCTGATGGTTTTACTTCCCCATTCACTGGGGAGGGATTCAAATATTTCATTATTCACCTTGTCCATGGAATGATAATCGTTCAAAAATATTTCGTACCCTCCTATCTCATCCGCACCCCAGTCGTTCAGCCTTTGCACCAGCGTAAGGTCGCCAATGGCATACAGCTTGTCGTACTCCTCCATATTGGTTTTATACAACCCCACAATAGTAAGCTTGTCGGGGCGGGGCTTCTGATCTTCCCCTTTAAAAAAATAGATCAGCACCCTGTCATTCACTTTCAGCTCTAACTGGTTAGCTGTATACTCCGATATAACGATCTCACGGCTATACGTGCTGTCATTAAAATTGATCCATCTTCCGGCGGTAAGGAATTGCTGCATGGAACTGAAGTCGTATTCTTTACCCACACCTTTAAAAAGAACGCCTTCAATAGATTCGGGCGTTTTAAGAATAGCATACTTGGTAGCAAAGGACTGCACCTGCCTTACCCCTTCCATTTTATATAATTCGCTAACAATGGTATCATTTTTATGAATAGGCGCTTCTTCCGCAATAGCCGCCTTATACTGCTCATAATGCTGTACCCGCAGGTGCCCCCAGAAGCTAAATATTTTCTGGCTAACTGCTTCCTGGAAACCATTTACAAAAGCCAGTGTCATAATCATTACCGCCACACTGATAGCGGTTGCCGCTATAGCCAGCCTGATGATGAAACGCGAAAAGGAGCGTTGCCGGTTAAATGCTATTCGCCTTGCTATAAATGAAGCTGTATTCAATCCCTGCTATTTTACTAAATTGTGAAGATAAAAGAATTAGCCGATGTATAAACGTTACTTTGCCGCGGGCTGGTTGCTCTTCCTCTTTCTTTGCGTTGAGCTGCAGGCGCAGCGGGAGCCGGACAAGGTTTTTCAAAAGAACATTAAAACCGTTCAGCTTAACCCCTACGGCGATCAAACCGCTTACCCGGTAATACGGCTGAACAGCAGCGACCTGCTGCAGTTAGATTTTGATGATATGGATGGCGATATCAAAAACTACTATTATAATATTGAGTTACGCAATGCAGACTGGTCGGCAGTGCAGATGGGCTATTTCGATTACGCCAAAGGGTATACGAGCCAGCGCATATCTACCTACCGCCGCTCAGCGCAGGTACTCACCAGGTATACGCATTACCAGTTAACCTTCCCCGGCAGGGATATTATGCCTACCAAGCCGGGAAATTACGTAGTGAAAGTTTTTTTGAACGGCGATACATCGAAACTGGCGTTCACTAAACGGTTCCTGGTTACGGATGCCGGCATTGCCGTGTCGGCCCAGGTTCAGCAGCCTTTTGGCCAGCAGTTTTTCAGAACCCACCAAAAAATACAATTTACAGTAAATGCAGGACGATTAAATGTAAGCTACCCGCAGCAGCAAATAAAAGTGGTGATACTGCAAAACAACCGCTGGGACAACTGTATACAAAATATTAAGCCCAGCATTGTTCGAAACAATATATATGAATACAATACCGAAAAGGATTGTATTATGCCCGCCATGCGGGAATGGAGATGGCTTGACCTTACCAGTTTTCGTTTGCTCAGCGACAGGGTAAGGCGCCAGGAAAATACCAATACCGCTTATGACCTGTATGTGATACCCGATCCTTCGCGCAATACACAACGGTATATTTATTACAAAGACTATAATGGTATATATGCGGCCTTAAACAACGAAAATGTAAATCCCTACTGGAACGCCGATTATGCTACCGTTCATTTTACATACAAGCCACCAGGCAACGGGCCTTATGCAAAAGAGCTGTACCTCATTGGTCAGATAACCAATTACGGAACGGATGACGGTGCTAAAATGCGGTGGAACCAGCAACAAAGCGTATATGAAACTACCCTGCAGTTAAAACAGGGTTATTACGACTACGCTTACGCCCTGGCAGACAGCAAAAGCAATGCACCCAAATTCATTACAGATGAAACGGAAGGCAATATATGGGAAACAGAAAACCAATATACCATATTGGTATATTACCGTGAGTTAGGCGGAAGATATGACCAGTTGATGAATGTAACTGTCGTTAATTCGCTGCTGAACCGGCCGGGGCAGTTTTAAATTTCCGTTCAATCGGGTTCTTTTGTATCTTTGCAAAGGCAAGTCTTATACGACCAGCTCCTGCTGAACTCCCCCAGGACCGGAAGGTAGCAAGGGTAGGCGGTTGAGCGGTGCGATGTAAGTAACTTGCCTTTTTTTATTCTTATATTCGTTCTCTTATTTTTATACAACCATTTAAACGAATCAAAGTAAATATTAAGGTTATGAAATTTTTTATTGATACAGCCAACCTGGCGCAAATTAAAGAGGCCCATGATTTAGGGATATTAGACGGCGTTACCACCAACCCTTCGTTAATGGCCAAAGAAGGCGTTAAAGGCGATGAAGCCATCAGGAATCATTATAAAACCATTTGTGAACTGGTGGATGGAGATGTAAGCGCAGAAGTTTTTTCTACTGATTTTGAAAGTATGGTTGCAGAAGGAAAAGTACTGGCGGCTATTCACCCCAATATTGTGGTAAAAGTGCCTATGATTAAAGATGGTATAAAAGCACTGAAATGGTTTTCGGATAATGGTATTAAAACCAATTGTACATTGATTTTTTCGGCCGGACAAGCGATTTTGGCCGCCAAAGCAGGCGCTAACTATGTTTCTCCTTTTATTGGCAGGATAGACGACAGCGGCTGGGATGGTATGGAGCTGATTGGTCAAATAGCGCAGATATATGCGCTGCAGGGATTTAAGGCGGAGATACTGGCGGCTTCCATCCGCAGTTCACTGCATATTGTAAGGGCCGCCGAACTGGGCGCCAACGTATGCACCTGCCCGTTAGAACCCATCCTAGGTTTATTAAAACATCCTTTAACCGATATTGGATTAGCCAAGTTTTTAGACGATGCTAAGAAAATGCAGCACTGATTGAAGTGAGTAGTAAATGGTGAGCGTGAAAAGTAAAAGATTTTTAGAATCCCGGGTGCATACCGGGATTTTTTTTATAACTGCCCCTGAAAGCCTTTTCCCGTTTTACTACTTAACTGAATAGGCTGTAGTATCCATATTGCCGCGAATGGTTCCCTTTAACCGCTTCCACCAGCTTTCCCTTTCTTTGATAGAAACAAAACCCGGATTAAAGGCTTGCTCATGATGTATTTCGGGATCAATCATTGCAGGCTCAATAGCTTTCATAGTATCTATTACCATTGGAATAAGCGCCATATCCTTATTGACCTTTTTTCGGATATAGCTCCGTAATAGTTTTGTTTGAAAAGCATCGGACGCCAGCGCTACGCGTTTAAAGCCCAACTGTTGTGCTCTTTTAGACCCGTAATAGGCATTTTCAGTACTGTGCTCCGCCTTTGTTTCGGTATAAATATGCGCTCCCGGAATACCAATGGCTTTTGCATACAGTGCCATAATTTCCGCTTCATAATACGCCGTATAAACGGAGGAGCCGGAATAGATGATATTTTTGGCAATCCCTTTATCAAAGAGGTATTTAGACCAATAGACTCGCCCTTTCATGATATGATCCCATTTGCCGTCTTTAAAAGGAATACCCGGAACAATAATAACATCAAACGGTCCACTGTTTTCGGCTTTTTGTAACAATTGCCGGGTAGCTTTAGCCGAAAAAGTACAGGATAGCATGCACAACATAACTACAGCGGGAAGCACATATAAAATAATTTTTCGCATTTAGTTCCACTTTCAACATCCAGGATTGCCAACTGCGGCTATGTTTTTTTCTTTCGCTCACTTCTTACGGGCTGTCAGGGATCAGCAGTCAGCGATCAATCAGCTAAAGTATACTAACGATGAGCTAACGCCTTCTTCCACCTCTTACTTCCTACCTCTCACTCATTCTTCTTTTTACCGCCAAAGAGTTTACGGAAAAATCCTTTTTTTTTCTTATCTGTGGTATCGGACTGCACTTTATCCTTTTTTTTATTGGCGTTCTTTGCCTCTTCCAGTATTTTCTTTTCTTCCTCGTTGAGTTGCGATTCCGTTGTAACTCTTTCCCTGCCATCGCTCACGGGCACATCAATATACTGGTTAGCATCACCCGGCTGATTTTCGCCTTCCAATATGGGCGTGTCAGATGCAGCAGGATCAATCCAGTCATATATCATTTCGCTTTTCAGGCTTTCCGGTTGCACAAATCTTGCGCCGGCTTCTACTCCCAGGGTTTTATCTTTATATACTTCCTGGAAAAAATAAGCCCATATAGGCATGGCCATTTGGGCGCCCTGACCTACATAGTTATTAGAGATGCGCAAAATAGGATCATCTGCGCCTACCCACGCTCCACCGAGCAACTGGGGTGTAAATCCAATAAACCAACCATCCGCATTGCTGTTGGTAGTACCTGTTTTACCGGCTACTTCGCTGGTAATGCCGTAGGTTCCCCTAAGCGAACGTCCTGTACCAAAATCAACCACACCCTGCAGCATTCTTGTCATAATATAAGCATCCGACTCATTGATCACTTCCTTATGCGAGGTAGTGAAAGATTGCAGCACATTGCCATTGCGGTCTTCTATCCTTGAAATATAAATGGGTTTGGTGTTCATTCCCCCGGCAGGAAACATACTATAAGCGCCTACCATTTCAATTAGTGAGATGTCGGCAGAGCCCAGCGCTATAGAAGGATACGGCGGAATTTTGCTGGTAATGCCGCATTGCTGGGCAAAATCAACCGTTCTGTTTACCCCAATTACGTTCATCAAATTTGCCGCGGCAGGGTTGATAGATGCCGCCAGGCAATAATTCAGGGGGCGTGTTCCGCTGTACTTTTTATCACCAATCATTTTGCCGCCCAGGTCAACAGGATCCACCGATACCGGTGTTTCCGGCGTATACCCGTTCATTACCGCCAGTGTATATAAAAACGGTTTAAAGGTAGAGCCTACCTGCCTTTTGGTATTATAATTAACATGATCGAATTTGTAGGTCTTAAAGTCTATACCGCCTACCCACGCTTTTACTTCCCCGGTTAAAGGATCAGTTAGCAGAAAAGAAGCCTGCAGCATTTGCTTATGGTATTTAATAGAATCCAGCGGCGTCATAATCGTATCTGTTTCACGTTTGGCATTCCATGCAAACACTTTCATGGGTACTTTTACATCGAATGATTTCCGGATATCAGCTTCTTTCAGACCAGCATCCGATAAATCGGACCAGCGATCACTGCTCTTTATTGCTCTTTCCAATACGGCTTTTCCGTCTTTCGTTTTCCATACACTTCCGTCCTTTATATTCTTTTGTGCATTAAATACTTTTTGCAGGTTAGGCATGTGGCGCGCTACGGCCATTTCGGCATACAACTGCATGCGCGGATCAATGGTAGTATAAATTTTCAGCCCGTCTTTATAAATATTATACGATTCGCCCGTTTTGGGATTTTTATGGTCCTTACACCATTGGCGGATATCATTGCGCAGCACATCAATGAAATAAGGCGCCAGGTTGGTATTCTGGTTCATCTTTTCATAGTCGAGCTTTATGGGAACCAGTTTTATTTTATTAGCCTCTGCCGCCGGCAAATAATTATTACGTACCAATTGATCTATTACTGTGTTCCTCCTGTCTAACGCCTGTTTGGGATTGGTACGCGGATTATATGTACCCGTAGCTTTAAGCATACCGATCAGCACGGCCGACTCGGCCACATCAAGTCTTGACGCATCCTTTTGAAAAAAAGTACGGGAAGCATTCCGTATGCCATATACGTGATCGCTGTATTCAACGGTATTAAGATATAGCGCAAGGATCTCTTCCTTTGTAAAATTCCGTTCCAGCTTAATGGCCACAATCATCTCCTTCAGTTTTTCTATTACCCGGGCAATGGTATTCCTGCTTCCCTGTCCAAGCATATTCTTTGCCAACTGCTGTGTAATAGTACTCGCTCCGCCTTCACTTCCAAAAAAGAAGACAGCTCTTCCAAGGCTCCTTGCGTCAATGCCGGAATGTTTGTAAAACCTTTCGTCTTCAGTAGCTACCAGGGCATTAATAACATTGGGTGAAATCTCACTGTAAGGCACATTGGTTCTGTCTGTTACATAATACTTGCCCATTAACCTTCCATCTACAGCCAATACCTCCGAAGCGGAAAGAATGGAAGGATTTTCTAACTCCGATAAGGAGGGAAGCTTTCCAAAAATACCCCATGAAATGGCCAGGAGGAATAAAACGGCAAAACCAAGCCCGATAAAAAAAATTCTCCAGAAATATTTTACTGTCTTTGTCATATGCTATTGTTATCATTAATACCGGCTGAAACAGGATATTTCATCAAATTCCATGCTGTAATTAATTTTTTACTGCGCCGGGTAATTAGCTTCAACGAATTGCCGGTACCCTTCCAGGTCCTTATTGTTTTCCAGCACTTTAAGATTGCCTGTTGAAATAACAATAAATGAATACTTACCGGCGGCAAGCCAGGGAATTACCTGGGCGCCGGCAACGCGTTTTGCTTTATTTACATAATCCAACGCGCTAACAGCGTCTGAAAAACCCGACATCAGCATCAGTTTGTTGTCCTCATCTAAAGGCAATATCGTTATTTCTATTTGCTGATCATTAAATGATTCGCGGTTATACCGGTTAAAAGCATTTTTAGCTTCATTGCCAAATACAATATCCACTTTATGGAGTACTACAGCCACATAATGCTCTTCGGCAGGATGATAGCTGAAGCCCGACTGTGGCGCCGGCTTTGGCCTGTTGAATACGGATGAATCTATTGCGGGTTTTATTATTTTTTCTTTTGCAGCGGCTACTTCCTGCGCTTTGGGTTGCCCCGATGCTTTAACCTGCTCCTGCACGCCTGTCCTGGGTTTTTCTTCCATAACTGCAACAGAATCTTCTTTTGCTCTTTCTATATCTAAGTTGGTAAGATACTTTTCTATTTCATCGCGCCGTTTCAACACATCCATAATATGCTCCGCTTTTTTGGAGATAGGTGCTTCGGGATTAATTTGAATAAGATGCTGCAACGCATTGATGGCCGAGTTATCATCCCTTTGTTTGATATAGTATATGGATTCAATATATAACAATTGCTGCGGCCAGTAAATATTTCCATAAATGCTGTCTGCTTTTGCCTTTTGTATAATAGCTTCTTCAAATTTACCTTCCAGGAAAAGATCGTATATTTTTTCATAATTGCGGGTAGCATCGTCCTTTAATTTGGTTTTACGTTCCGCTACCGCTTTAGGGTTATCAATATATTCAATATACGGGCTCTGCGGTGCAACTTTCCCCAGTATTTCTCTATATTGTTTGGCTTTAACCGGCATATTCAGTTTGGTATAACAATAATACAGGTCAAAAACCGCTTCTTCCCGGTAACGCGTATCCGGAAAACGGTTCAATAATGTTTCATAGTTCTTTATCGCTTCGGCATAATCTTCAAACTGATCTTTAAACGCTTTTCCTAATCCAAACAGGGCCGATTGAATGCTGTCGTTTGAAACCTGTGCAGCCTCCGGTGTAAGCGGAAGATTTTTCATAAGTCCATCAAAGCTGATGTCTTCGGGATGATCTGCTGCATTCGCCATTCCATCAGGCGATCTGTCGTTTGCCGGTTCAGGTGTTTTAAACTGTGCCGCAACATCTGCCATACGCCTCCAGTTGTCTACATTTGGCCGCGATCCCCAGTTATTACGGAAGGCCGTAAAGCCCTTCGACTTCAATCCGTTGTTGTTAAAATACCAATCTCCTTTCCCTTCGTTTCCGGAAAAAATATCCGCGCCTGAACTATTGGCAAACGGATTGTTCGTGTTTATGTTAAGCAAATCATTTTCCTTCAGGCCCCGCTCCTTACGCAAACGCCTGGCAGCGGCTTTTACATATTTTTCGCGCTCGTCTTCCGGCATGGCGGCTACCTTTTGCAAACTGTCTTCCAGCCTGATGGTTCGCAATTTGGTAACCACTCCATTCAATGCATCCTTTCGCATGGAAATCATTCCGGCGTCTTTCACTACAGGGCTATTGATGTCTAAGCTATCGTAAGCGCCCGAGGCAGGCTCATATTCTTTTTTTTCAAAAGCCAGGTTACCCAAATATAAAAACGACCGGTTGCGCTGATCCAGGTTTTCTTTATTATACTGAACACTTTTTAAAAGCCAGGTTTTAGCCGCGTCAAAGTTATTACGCTGCATTTCCATTTGCGCCGCCATATAATAAATAATATTGCGATAGTTGTAATACTTATCGCGCCTGGCCATTTTAAGCAGTTGCTTTATATTTTCATCAATGATCTTTTCTTCATTACCTCCCTGCGCCAGCTTTATTTTATTTAGCCTTGCGTATACTTCCATCACCGGGTCAATGGTATGTTTAATACTGCGGTCAAAAAAAATACCGGCTTCCGTTGTTTTTTTACTTAATGCATACAACTGCCCTATGAGGTATTCCCACCTGGCCCGCTCCGCCATATTTTCGGCGTTATCTAACGCGGGTACCAGGTAATGTGCGGCACTGTCCCATACTTTATTTTTATAAAACAGGTAAGCGTGCGCCTCTTCAAGCGCCGGTTTTAACCTGCGGGGAAACAGTTCATCACGTCTCAGGGTTTGTATCATGGCGGATGCCGCATTATAGCTGCTGTCTTCAATATAATTTCTTAATTGCCAAACCAAGGCATCATTACGGCGGGGAGGTTCGGTGAAAATTTTTGACGTTATCCCCGTCTTTTCTTTGGTGGAAACCGAATACACATTTCCTTCATCATTAAGATTGCTGCCTATATATTTTTTAAAACCCAGCTCTTCATCCGTTTTGGGTTGAAAATAATAATTAAGATATTGAAAAGCGATATAGGCGGAATCGAATTGTTTTTTAAAAAAATAGGCCTTGCCCATTAAAAAATACATATCATCAATCCATTCATTTCTCAGGTCGTGAAGCAAAATACCTGCATTACACTTTTGAATTACAGAATCCAGTTCTGTTTTTTGCGCCGCCGTAGCGTCAAGCGTATAATTATAAAAAGGCAGCAATTCGGTGTAATCTTCCTGGAAGCCCTGTTTTGCTCCCGCCACTACCTCAGTTAATTTAACATTGGCATTAAAGAAAAAATTATAATGTGTACTCATGCCCTGCATCAGCCTGCGTGGAATAGTGTATTTAGTAGTAAAGGTTTTATCTGATCCCAGTATACGGTTATCATATTTCTCCGGCTTTTTCACATCAAGCGTAGCATCTTTTTGCGCCATTACAGATGAATAATGGCCACAACAAAATAAAACAGTGAGTATAATCGTTAAAAGGAATTTACTATAAGACATGTAGGCGTAGTTCGTTCGTATAAGTAAACTAAATTTCAGCGAAATTATTTTAATTGTACATTTTTTCAAGCTTTAGTTCTTACAACTAAGCCAAAGTGGTTATTTTTAACACAAATAACTGATAATGGCAAAGATATTTGATGCAGACGGAACCTTGCAGCACCTTCGTAACCGATACCGGCTGGTGGTAATGAATGACGATACCTATGAAGAAGTGGTAACATTCAGGCTATCACGGCTCAGCGTTTACATCACTTTATGTACCATATTCGTAGCGCTGGTGGGTATAACAGTGGCTTTATTAGTATTTACACCATTACGTTATTATGTACCGGGCTATGGAAGTGCATCAGACAGGAGAGAAATGATAACGTTGAAAATGCAGGTTGATTCACTGGAACAACAAATGAACTACCGCGATAAATACATGGAAAATATACAAAATGTGCTGAAAGGAAATACAGCAACAATTATGGATACAACCCAGTTAAATATTCCATCGGAAGAAAAAAGCGAAGATTAATCATTTAAAACCAATAACTATGTTCTCTTCAAAATCCAAATCTGAAATTGAAATACCCGCTTCCTCATCCGGAACAAGCCTTATTGGCACCGGTACAATCATTAAAGGCGATGTGGTAAGCAGCGGAGATATCCGTATAGATGGCACGCTGAAAGGAAACATCTCCGGTTCGGCAAAAGTGCTGATCGGCGCCGAAGGTGTGGTTGAAGGCGACATTGAGGGACAACAGGCCGATATACTTGGAAAGGTTAGCGGCAAAATCATCATCAAAGAATTACTGAACTTAAGAGGCAAAGCGGCTATAAAAGGCAATATCAGCGCCGGCAAACTGCAGGTTGAGCCTACAGTGAGCTTCAACGGACAATGTCGTGTTGGCGAAGGCAGCGTGGCAAATGTAGTAGAAATGCCCGCTGATGAAGAACACGCCATCGCGCAATAATTTCCCTCCTCAACCGAACCTTTTTAATATCCCTGCCCGGCTTACGAAAGCCGTGCAGGGATATTATTGCCTGGCAGTAAGTCCGTACTTATTCAAAATAATTAGCCATCATATAAGTACGAAGTCGAAGGCTGCATACAGCCGGATATAGCCGGGGTGTTGGCACACAGGCAGACTTTGCATTCTTTGCATATTTTTTCTTAGTGCACTTTGCGGTAAAGAATATAACCGCAAAGGAAATACAAAGGTTTTCGCTAAGTCCACCAAGGAATCACAACCCGTTTACAACGCTTTTAATTCCTTTCTGCAAGTAAATCAACCCTGTGATCGCAATCTAATTTCACTTTTTCAAAAATCAATGTAATTAGCCTGCATCTGCTATGCAAAAACATTTTACTTTTAGGCTTTACTATCAACAGTATTTCCGGTAATAGCCAACATGCAAAAACCTGTTAAGCGCAGTACCATATCCGTTATCATTCTAATATGCATAGCATTGGGCATACGTTTATATGCCTCCCGTTCCGGCATTGTTGAATCATCTTATACCTCCGGCATCTATCCTTATATCAGCGCTTTTTTAAGAATAGTTTTCGGACGACTTCCCTTTAGTGCGGGAGACGTTTTGTATAGCTTCCTTTTTTTATTTACACTGTGGAAAACCACGCAATGGGTAAAAAGACGGCGAAAAGAGAAACGATCATGGATTCCTTCAAAAACAAATTTGCTAAAAATATTGCGCTTTTCCTTGCTGCTCTATATTGTTTTTAATTTGATGTGGGGATTAAATTATAACCGCAAAGGCATTCACTATCAAATGAATTTTGAACCTGAGCAATATTCACAAGCGGAATTAGTACACATCAACAATTTACTGCTGGAAAAAGTTAACCAATGCAAAGCGGCTTTAATACAGCAAAATATAGGCTATCCCTCCACAAAAGAATTGTTTGCAAAAACAAACAGCGCATTTACACAGGCAGCAAAAAAATATCCTTTCCTGCAGTATACGCATCCTTCAGTAAAGTCCTCTCTTTTTAATTTCACAGGTAACTATTTCGGGTTTTCGGGTTACTACAATCCTTTTACCGGGGAAGCACAGGTTAATACCGATGTTCCTCCCTTTCTTCAGCCCTATATCAACTGTCATGAAATAGCGCACCAGTTAGGATATGCCAAAGAAAACGAAGCCAGTTTTGCCGGCTATATAGTAGCTACCGCTTCCGGTGATTCCCTTTTTATGTATTCCGCTTATTTTGATCTTTTTTTATATGCCAACCGTAACCTGTACAGCGCCGACTCCGTTGCAGCAAAGGATTTTTTAGCACTATTACATCCGGCCGTTAAAGAAGATATAGCAACGCTGAAGGCCTATTACAAAAAATATGAAAACCCCGCGGAACCGCTCTTCACCTGGGTGTATGGGAAATACCTTGAGGCCAATAACCAGCCCCTGGGTATGACAACCTACAGCGAAGTAGTTGCGGATGTAATTGCTTACTATAAGAAATACGGGGAGATAGGAGGATAGAAAAACTACCTGTATTATTTCATGCTGTTTATCCAATCCATAATCAGCTTCACCCCTTCCTTATGTATAACGGTGCGGGCAAGTTCAGGCATGGCAGTGCCAGCTTCTGTACTGTTCATACGGTAAGCTAATATGGAATGCGCGGCATCGCCCGGAATAATATCGTAATCAAATCCGCCCGCGCCGTTGCCCGCTGAAACCGGGGCCTTCATTATCCCTATATAGTGCTTGTCTGTTTGCTCATATTCTAAAAACAAACCGGTGTTATAAGCATCCCCGCCTTTGGTATGGCAATGGGCACAATTAATATCTAAGTAGGCCCTGGCCCGCTGCTCTATGTTAAACCGCTTAACATCTTTCCAATCGGGCAATTGCTCCACTTTAGCTGAATCGGGCAGCCCGGATAATTTTCCCCGGGCAGCCCATTGCGCCAATTGATTAACCTTTTGTGCCGGCACTGCATAATTCAGGTTCCGGGCTTTGGGACCAATGGGAATGAGCATATTGTTATTAACATGGCATCTTTTGCAATCATTGGTATTAGGCACCTGGTACACTGTAGAAATTTTTTCACCTTCTTCATTCAGCAATGTAACAGGTTGCCGGGAACCGGTTATATGTTTAACCGCATCCGTTTGTTCCGCGTTCCACAAATAGTTCATTACTTTCCATTTACTGTCGGAAGGATCTTTTACCAGTAACCGGGTTTCAATCATTATTTTTTGATGCGCTACATTGGTGTAAGCAAAATTTTTGATAATGATGGTTGAATCAGGAAACTCCAGCGGACCAGCAGCAGTATATGTAATGGAAGCGCCTTCAGGCAAAACAATAAAGCGGTCTTTAACTGCATAGTCGGTAAACAGGGGCGTAGCTAACTGGTATGGTATAACATTTTCCCGGGGATGCAAATCACTCAGCTTGTCCTTAAAAAATCCGTACTCAGATAGTTTTTCCCTAAACCGGAATATTGATTTGGCATTATCCGCCTGCTTGTTTTTAGCGGCATTATTTTTACAACTTTGAATGGCGGCAACAGATAATGCCAAAATCAAAAAAAACAATCCGCCATAAAAATATTTCTTTTGCATAACCATTGTTATTTTGCCTTTTACTTACAGCTATACGGTGCAATTTCCATAGTAGGATGCCAACTGCTTTTACTCATATTCAACATATCTGCGTTTACAAATACATTACTCCCCGTTTGCTGAATACAGATAGAATCCGGGTTAACCGCTGTTCCCTTATTCAGTATATTGGTAGAAACGCCATCATACATAATAAAAGGTATTCGTTTATTTGTACGTTGCGCGCCACCGGCGTTCAGCTTTTGTTCAATAGCTACCAGTAATTTACCAATATGGTGTTCATACGCCGGAGCCGGAAATTCATTCCCCATCTCAAGGGTGTTATTGTAAATTTTTATATGCTGCGGAACAGGGAAATAGTGATCGTTTATTTTTTCCGCCGCTTTATCATCTACCGCAAAACCAGATGCGATGGATATACAGGAAGAATTATTATTAATGATACGATTATCATATAATTCAATATGGGAAGCAGCCAGAATAATTACACCGCTGCCGGGCGAGGCATTACCCACGCCCCATGCGGTGCCAAAGCTTCCGCTCTTTGCGAAGTTCCTGAAATTGTTATCGTGAAAATAATTATTATACGCCTTAATATGCCCGCCCCTTTGTGATAAACCCGGCAAATCAAAAATAAGAAAGCCCGCGGTATTGTTGTAAAACTCGTTATCATACACTAATGCATTGGTCGTATTTTCTATTTCGCAACCTGCTACATTTTTAGCGGCTTTGCAATTCCTAACTATTGCGCTGTCTGTTTGTCCTACATATATCCCGGCATCAGAAGACCCTTCGGCATAACAGTTTTCGATGAGTACATTTTTGCACATCACAGGATAAATGGCATATCCCCCGCTGGATGAGTCGGCTGTTTTCCAGGTGGCATGCAGGTTGCGGACCACCACATCGCGGCTATTATTTATTTTAATAAGATCGCCTTTCGAATCGCGGATGGCCATATCCGCTATGGTAAAACCTTTTACATCTGTTACCCGTATGCCCTCTCCTCCCTGGCTTTGGCCCGAAAAATCCAGGATAGTCTTATCGTGACCTTCCCCTTTTATAAGAATGTGTTTTAACTGTGCTATGCTGAGGTTATCAAAATGATAAAGGCCTTGTTTCAGCAAAACACTGGTACTATCCTCTAAAGCCAGCAACGTTTCAACAATTTTACTTTCATCGCCGGGCTCAAAACTAATTACCGTTTTATAACCATCTTTATCAGCTATTGAAGGCTTGCACGAATAAAACAGGCATACGGCACTCATGGCAACAAAGAAAGCTATCGCATATATACTTCTCATACATCTTTTTTTATAACGTTTTGTATCCTTTTAAAAAATATTATACGCATAGGTTACATAATACACGGCGCCGATAGCAGGATTTGCAATACCGGTTGAATAATATTTGTTGGTAATATTGGTAGCGCCCAACCTTATGCCGGAACGGGCTTTTATTAGTTTATAACTTATTTGAGCGTCAATAACTGCCGAAGAAGGTACCCTGCCTGCGGCTAAGCCACCGGACACTACATAATAATAGCCAGGCTTATACCGGAAAGAAGTGTTAAAAGACCATTGCTGCTTTTTACCGAAGCCGCTATTGCCAAACTCCATGTTAATATGATAATGAGGCGTATTAAAATTATTGACCTGGCTGTTGTTTCTATTTTTCAGGTAATCGGAATAATAGTTAACCTTAGCCAGGAAGTTATGCGTTAAATCAACGCTTACACTGGCGGCATACCCATACGTATTTACTGTTTGCCCGCCGTTGAAAGCAATATTATATTGTACATAGGTACTATGATCTTTGAACGCTTCGGGGTTGTTGCTGCCCGGTGTGTTGGCAACATTGGCATAACCTATAAAGTTTTCCCATGTTGA
Organism: Agriterribacter sp.; assembly: GCF_035497235.1. Taxonomy (GTDB): domain Bacteria; phylum Bacteroidota; class Bacteroidia; order Chitinophagales; family Chitinophagaceae; genus Agriterribacter. Next base: position 101,235 of record NZ_DATJEB010000053.1, on the reverse strand, counting down.
AAAGTATCCCAATACATCTATCAGCACCCGCTTTGCAATTAATGCGGAGTAGCCCAGCTCAAACGCGTTTACCGACTGCGGTTTAATATCGTTATAAAGGAATTTTTTAAGATCGGAAGGATCATTTGACTGCTGGTATGCCGATACGCTTTCCAAAGTATAAGGCGCATACTGGTTGAAATGATAATGATCGTTCAGGAGAAGAGATGATCCTCCGGAGGAATAACTATTGTAGCCATTAAGCGTATTTTGCAATGCCTGTATATTGGAAGGGAAACTGTACGCATTTTGATAAGAGAAACGAATAAAATTCTCCTTTGCCGCTTCAAACACCATAGATGCCCTTGATGTAACTTTTGGCGATTTGAACAGCGTGTTCTTATCATACCGGAATGAAGTGCTGATGCTGAGCCTGTTGTTGATGAGTTTTTTTGATAACTGGATATAGGCGCTGTATTCATTAACGTTAATCGGCTTATCCTTATCTGGAAAAAGCGTGTTCCTGCTGTTTAAACTGTATAACCTCCAGTTAACGCCCGCTATTACATTAATAAATTTTATGTGGTCTGAGAAATTATACTGCGCTTCCGCATTATATAATTTGCTCCTGTCTAAAAACAAGGTACCTCCATCCGGTATAGGGGTAGAAGCAATAGTGTTTTTTAATTGTTCAAACTGTGGGCTGCCGGGCAGGGGCCTGCCCTGGTCAGCAAAACCTCTTGCTGCAAGGTGCGCATCGGTAAGGCTTGCACCCTGGGCGAGTGCGGTAATCAGGCCCATGGTATATTCGGGATACCAGCCACCTACATTGCCATCGTAACTTGGCTTCCAGCCTTCATTAATATACTGCGCTGTTGGTCCTGCAATAAGTGTGTTACCCGAATTTTCACTCGTAGTATAACCACGCACAAACCACTTGTCACTTTTCAATTCCACCCTGTACTGCCCTACTTTAAAATCCCTGATCTGGTACCTCGTGTCGTTGGTATACACCACATTTCCTGTTCCAAAAGTACCCGAAATAATCGCTTCAATTCCAGGCGTTATCTTATATCTTAATTCGGCATTTGCCTTAAATAGCCTGGCATTATTATCCAAGTAACCATATTCAGGATAACCTGTGCGGGCAACATAGTTTGCACGGGTAAGCAGTGGCTCTATCAGGGGAGCCAATGATTCATCACCCGCCAGGGCGCCTTGTAAAAACGGATTAATATCTGTGGATGTAGCGCCGCCATAATAATTAGGGCTATTGTAATTAGGGTCTGTATATTTCGATCCCGCGCCATTTTTGTTGGTAGTGTCGGTAGCTACCCAGTCTTTAGCGTTCGTGTATTGAAAATTGACTTTAAAGGCCAGCTTTTCATTTATTTTCCTGCCCCAGCGTACCGCCCAGTCGTAATAAGGTGAAGCGCTTACCGGGTCATTGCTATTTTTACTTTTAACATGGTTCACCCCCTGTGTTACCAATATGCTTAGCCCCTGGTATTTAAAAGGGTCTTTGCCGTTCATTACCATTGTACCATTCAATCCTCTTGATCCGTATAATGCGGAAGAAGCGCCGGAAAGCACCTCCACGTTATCTACGTCTAACTGTGTTAAGCTAATGGCGGAGCCTAAGGGAAAATTCAGTCCGGGCGCCTGGTTATCCATTCCATCCACAATTTGAGTAAAATTAGTATTGCCGCTTGTATTAAAACCTCTTGTGGTAATGCTGGTAAAGCCAATACTGGATACCGTTACATCCACGCCTTTTAAACCCTGTATCATATCCATATAATTTAACTGGGGTGCATTGGTAATTTCTTTATGACTGATTTGTTCAATTGTTACCGGGGAACTGAGTTTCCGCTGCATGGTGCGGCTTGCAGATACAACAATCTCTTCGCCAAGTGATGAAGATGGCGCTATATGAACCTCCACCGGCTCCGATGCATTTTGAACTTCCACTTCTTTGGTTCCAAAACCTATGGAAGAAACAACCAGTATAAGCGGGAAACTTTTTTTGGCAGACAGCCGGAACCGCCCCCTGTCATCTGTATAGGTTCCTTCATTTGAGTTTTTTACGGTAACGGACACCGCGGCCACCCCTTCCTTTGTAAGCGCGTTGTATACTACTCCTTTTAGTATGTGCTGCGCACTAACAACGCCTGTTACCAGGGCCTGGAAGATTATAAGAATCAGGATAATTTTTCTCATTCCGGTTGTTTTTGTTTTGATATAAAAATTGTTCGGGGAATTATCTGATAAAAAGTTTAAGCCATTTGAGCTTTCCTTTTAAAGGCGGGTATTTAATATCGGGATCAAACCACACAGGCGTTTTCATTACGGCCTTGGCATGGGTGAACGTAAAGAAAGAATGCCTGCCATGATAGGCGCCTATACCACTGTTACCCACTCCTCCAAACGGGAAGCTGTGGTTAGCAAAATGCCAGGCGGTATTATTAATACACCCTCCGCCAAAAGCAATACTTTCCATCCATGCTTTTTCCTTTTTTTTGCTGGAAGTAAATACATAGCAAGCCAGGGGGTTCTCATTTTTTTTAATGATCTGCAATGCGTCTTCCATCGTTTTAAAAATGCATACCGGCAATATGGGCCCAAAAATTTCTTCTTCCATCACCGGTGAATCCAGTGCCACATTTATAAGAATCGTTGGCGCTATAAACAGCCCGGAAGGGTTGGTTTGCCCACCCATAACCAGTTCCCCGTTATGTAAGTATTTTAATAACCGGTTAAAATGCTTTTCATTAATAATCTTTCCGTAATCGTAATTTTCTCTCGCATCTTCCCCCCAAAAAAGCAGAATGGTAGCCTTTAATGCGGCAATAAATTTTTCGGCTATATCTGCATGAACCAGTAAATAATCCGGCGCTATACAGGTTTGTCCCGCGTTAATAAACTTGCCCAGCGCTATCCGCCTTGCACTACTTACGATATCTGCATCCTTTTCTATTATAGCCGGGCTTTTGCCGCCCAGTTCTAATGTTACCGGCACCAGGTCTTTTGCCGCCAGTTGATAAATCGTTTTCCCTACCGGAATACTCCCGGTATAAAAAACATGATTAAAACGAAACCTGCGCATCATGTCCGGCACAATGGCCGCTCCATCACCCTGCACCACTTTTACATAATGCTCCGGGTAAATGGCATTAATTATTTTTTCTGCAACACCTGCCGTAGCCGGCGCCAGTTCCGATGGTTTTAACACAGCACAATTGCCACCGGCAATGGCCCCAATAAGCGGTATCAATAAAAGTTGCAACGGGTAATTCCATGGCGAAATAATAAGCGTTACCCCCAGCGGGTCATAATATAGTTTGCCGGAAGAAGGAAAATTTACCAGGTTATTCTTTAAACGCCGGGGCCGCATCCAGCGATGCAGGTTCTTTATTGTATAATTAAGCTCCGAGAGAATAAGACCGGTTTCCGTGCTGTATGTTTCTTCCGGACTTTTTTTTAAGTCGGTGTATAATGCCTCAAATATTTCAGGCTCATAGCGCAGGATGGCTTGTTTTAGCAATACCAATTGCCGTTTCCTGAAGTCATAAGGTTTGGTAGCCCCGCTTTCAAAAAAGCGGCGCATAGAAAGCAAATCAGTATCGTTAGTTATTGGGGCAGTCATGCCTGTTTTTTAAGCCCGTTAAATATAAGGGTAATCAGAAATTTCATATCCTGCAGGCTGTGCTGATAGTCTACCTCGTTTTCCATCTTCAAAATAGCCTGCTGTTCCACACTGTGCTTCAGCGCATCACTGATGTTAATGAGTATTGACGCAATTTTTACAGCATCTGCCTGTACAATTTCTCCCTGTGCTATTCCTTTTTTTATCAGGAGAGACAGGAATAGCTTTTCCCGTTTCATAAGCGCCTCATACAGCTCAAAAAAGCGGGGCAATATTTTATTCAGCGTTTCAACCGATACCCGGTTCATATTAAGCACATTCTTGTAATAATTGAACCGCGATTGCATATAATAAGATACCTGCTTATCCACACCTTTTTTTTGCAACGCTTTTTCCTGCAGTGTAAGGATAAAATCCTCCCCCTCTTTTACAGCCGCTTCTATAAAAATGTCTTCCTTGTTTTTATAATAGTAATATAATGAGGCTTTGTTGAGCCCTACGGCGTATGCAATATCATCCAGGGTGGTTTTATCAAGCCCGAACTTTACAAAACACTGCATGGCGCTTTTTCCAATCTTTTGCTTTACCAGTTCTTTTTTTGTCATTGAGGTTATGCATATCAATTCGTTGCTGAAGATAAAAATTAAATTCAATTTTTCAAACACTTTACTAATTTGTTTGAAAATATAAAATACAACAAGCCCTGCTAAGCAGAAGATAAGGGAAGCTTAAAAGTGCGGGCACCGCCTTCAATAATTTATTTACCTGTCAATTTGCAATAACATCTTTATGCTATACCTTTAAGCTATAGCGCATTATCATAACCGGCGCCGGGCCGCTTCCTACCCTGGAATGCTTTTTTACTGACAATTGACAGTTCACTACTCACTAAAAAGATTATCATGAAACCTGTCCGTTATCTTTTCTGCTGGATCTGCCTCCTGGCATCTGCTTATCTTAACGCCCAGCCGGTTCGGGTGGCTGTTGCCGGTATATCTCACGGACACTCCGGCTGGATACTGGGCAGAAAACCGCAAAGCGACATTACGCTGGTGGGCGTATATGAGCCCAGTAAACCATTACTGCAACAATCCGCTAAAGCATTCGGACTGAGCGACAAGTTGCTGTTTAACGACCTGGGCAAAATGCTGGATGCCGTAAAACCGGAAGCGGTAGTTGCTTTCGGCTCTATTTACGATCATCTTTCGGTGGTTCAGGCCTGCGCGCCCAGAGGCATACATGTGATGGTGGAAAAACCACTGGCTGTAAGCGTAGCGCACGCCAGGCAAATGGATTCGCTTGCACGTAAGCATGAAATTCACCTGCTTACCAATTATGAAACCTCCTGGTATCCCGCCACAGCAAAAGCATACCAGTTGGTAAACGACAGCAACTATACAGGCGGCTTAAAAAAAGCGGTATTTCATCACGGTCATGAGGGACCGAAAGAAATTGGGGTAAGCAAAGCTTTTTTCGACTGGCTTACGGATCCTGTACAAAACGGGGGCGGTGCAATTATAGATTTTGGTTGTTATGGCGCCAACCTCATGACATGGCTTATGAAAGGGCAACAACCCTTATCGGTAACCGCAGTTACCCGGCAGTTCAAACCCAACGTGTATCCTAAAGTAGATGATGAAGCCACCATTATTGTAACATACCCCACAGCCCAGGCAATCATCCAGGCTTCATGGAACTGGCCTTTTGGCCGGAAAGACATGGAGTTATATGGCAATACAGGATACGTGATTACAGTGAACAACAGTGATATGCGCATCAAACAAAAAAACGGTAAAGCAGAACAAAACCGTAAATACACCGCAAAAGATATCCCGGTATATGAAAATCCTTTCACTTACCTCGCGGATGTGGTGCGAAAGAAAATTACGGTAGCCGATGATGGGCTTTATGCATTGCCTAATAATATTATTGTAGTGCGCATTTTGGAAGCCGCAAAAACTTCTGCTCAAACTAACAAAACAGTATTTTTTAATCATCAAAAATAAATAAAGGCAAATGAAAAGTAAAAAGAGAACCGAAGGTAAATGGAAAGACTATCCTGACTACGGACAAGCAAAATCAGGAAAAATTGCTTTGCAGGATCATGGCAATAAAGCGTACTATAAGAATATTCAGATACGGGAATTATAATTACGGGCATCTTTTTTACAAATACGATCGGCGCACCCTGCGTCAGACCGTATTTGCATTTATTATAACAGCAGGAATATAGCTATGCGCGCTGCTATTGCCGGTAACTGTAAGCAGTCCTTTCAATCAGCATGTTTTTTAGAAAATCTTCCAACAGCTACAACCAATACAGAAAAGAACAAAAATGCAACCAGCAACATGCCGCAGTTTAAAAACACTTTACCATATCCCAGCACAGACACATTTACAAAAGGATAAGGATAATAGCCCGACACGGCCCCCCTGAGCAAAATGATGACCAGGTAACATAACGGAAATACAAGCCAGCGGAAGATATGCTGCCATCGCAATGTTAATTTGGGTACGTATAAATGCCAGAACAATATACAATAAGCAGGCATAACGCTGTGCAGCAACTCATCAACAATTTTTTGCAAACCCTGCGGATCCCAGAGTGGCCGTAAAATAAGCTGGTATACTATTCCAACTATTGCAATGTATATGGTAACAGCACTTAGCACACCGGGCCGCGAAAAAAAATTACCATTACCGAAGCGTGGTTTTATGGAAAGCGCCGTAAAACAAACAGCAGCTAATATATTACAGAGTATGGTAAAAAAAGTAAAAAAACGCAAAAGGGTTTCAGGAACAGAAGCCAACCTGTTCACCATAATCAGGTATAACTGAAGCATTACCGCTGTCCATGCCATAACGGCGCCAATGGCAGAAATAATTTGTATGCCTGCCGGCTTTGCGTTCATTGTAATTTCTTGTTGTTGAATTAACCCATCGTGCATTGCAAAATCACTCAATAAAAATAAGTATTCCGGCACATAGTTTTCTATTTATTGCATTCCCTTTGGTGCTAACAAAGAAAATACTACATTGTAACCAACATTACCAGGATAAAAAGAATAACTATTTTATTATTATACCATGAATAAAATACTGGCTCTCGCCTGCTTTTGCTTACTCTGCTCAGGCAATCTAATCGCCCAGGATGAACTATGCAAAGGCGCTTATTTTACCGAAGCGGAGGGTAAAGCATTTTTAGCAGAACATCAGCCTGCTTCGTTAAGCGAATGGCAGCAACGTGCGGAAGAAATACGGGCACGCATACGCGAAGGCATGCAATTAAAAACCATGCCCGCTAAACCCGCATCAACGCCTATTATGCACAGCAAAAAAATAATGGATGGCTATACAGTGGAAAACGTAGCCTTTGAAAGTTTGCCCGGCTTTTATGTCACCGGTAACCTTTACCGGCCCCTTAAACCACAAAAATCCTATGCCGGTATTCTTTGTCCCCATGGGCATGGCAGCAACCCCGAGGGCAGGTTTCGCGAACAAACCCAAAAACGCTGCGCTACTTTAGCCCGCATGGGCGCTATTGTATTAGTATGGGACATGATCGGTCAGGGCGATTCAAAGCAGTGTGAGCATAACCTGGCACAAGGTGTAAAACTGCAAACTATCAACAGTTCCAGCGCGTTGGATTTCCTGTTGTCTATTCCGGGCGTTGATCCCAAACGCATTGGCATGACGGGTGAATCGGGTGGTGGCACACAAACCTTTTTACTAACGGCGCTTGATCCGCGCATTAAGGTTTCCGTACCCTGCGTAATGGTATCCGCACATTTCTTTGGGGGCTGTACCTGCGAAAGCGGAATGCCCATTCATAAGAAAGGTAGTTTTCAAACCAACAATGTGGAGATCGCCGCATTGACCGCCCCGCGCCCCATGCTGCTGATATCGGATGGTGATGACTGGACAAAAAATAATCCAATGGTAGAATATCCTTTTATGCAGCAGGTATACCGTTTGTATAGGAAAGAAAAAAATGTAGCGCTGGTTCACCTGGCAGATGAAAAACATGATTATGGTCCTTCCAAGCGAAAAGCCATGTACCCCTTTATGGCCGGGCATCTTGGACTGAACCTTAAAGCCGTTACCAATAGCAGTGGTGATATTGATGAAACGCCCGCTAAAGTTTTAGATCAGAAAGACCTGGAAGTTTTTAACGCGGCTCATCCGCGTCCCGCCAACGCGGTAATGGGTGATGAAGCGGTGATGAAACTATTGGAGCAGTAACCTTAGTTTCAGGAGATTTAGGGTTTAAGATTTATGAACCTCGAATTTATTTCACGCAGAGAGCGTAAAGGAGCAACGACCGCAGAAAATACTTTTTTACTTTCCGCATTTCCCACATTTCCAAATCTCCCCCCTCTCTCCCATTTTCAAATTTTCAAATTACCACACTTTCAAATTTAAAACTTGTTCTTCCACATCATACTCTCTATAGGTTTTTCGGGCTGCCCGCTGTATTTGGCATTTTTTTTCTGGTTATATTTTACTTCAATTTCACCATCCACCGGGAAATAGATCAATTGACCAATAGGCATTCCTTTATAAATACGTACCGGCTGCTTAACAGATATTTCCAGCGTCCAGTTACCGCAAAAACCCACATCACCCTTACCCGCAGTAGCATGTATATCAATACCCAGGCGACCGGTAGAAGATTTGCCCTCCAGGAAAGGTACATGAGCATGGGTTTCGGTATATTCCAGTGTTGCACCGAGATAAAAAATATGCGGATATAAAACGAATCCCTCATCGGGAATTTCAAAATATTCGATCTGGTTATGTTTTTTGGCATCTAATATGTGTTCGCGGTAGGTGGCCAGCCACTTACCGAGGTGTACATCGTAAGAATTGCTGCCCAAACATTCTCTATCGTAAGGCACCAGTTTAATAGTACCCTTTCCTATTTCTTCCAGTATTCTTTTATCAGATAGTATCATTCCCTGATTTATTTGTTTATTTGCTCCGGAATCTCTTTCGCCGGCGAATTTCGGATTTCGTTTTTTGTAATGCCCTTATTTTATCAACATAATATCAACGCGTCAACAAAATTAGGGCTTTGGCATATTGCTGAGCCTGAAGATTTTTTTTTGGCGCAGGTTCCCCTGCAACAGGAGATCAGCCATCCGCATAAACGCCTGCAACATTTAGCCGGCCGCTATCTCCTGCGCTTCCTGTTTCCCGAATTTCCACATGAGCTCATTGAAATAGCCAGTACCAGGAAGCCTTTTTTACCCGATGAAGCCTTTCATTTCTCCATTTCACATTGCGGCAATTATGCGGCCGCTATCGTAAGCCGTTCACATCGGGTGGGTATTGATATTGAAATTCCAACATTCAAGGTTGCCCGTGTGCGCCATAAATTCCTGCATACACAGGAATTAAGCATTATAGAAAATGAAAACAATGCACTCTCCGCAGCGAATCCTGCAACAGAAGCTGTTTTCCTGCGTAAATTAACGTTGCTATGGAGCGCCAAAGAAGCCGTTTTTAAATGGTATGGCAATGGCGAGGTGGATTTCAGCGACCAGATAAGAGTACAACCACCCGAAAGTATGCTTTCTATACCGGGAGAAGGAAATATGAAGGGTATGTTTTTAAAAGAACAACGTTTATCACTGGTACTGCCTTTTGTTAATTTTAAAGAAATTTGCTTAGTTTGGGTAATGACCTTACCGGTTTAATACGTATTAAAATTTTATCTTGCTTTATGCAAGTTTAAACTTATCCTGTATGATGAACATCAAGCGCAGCGCCGTTCTTTGTAAGCAATGGTACATTCCTTTTTTATTGATTTCCGTACTCATCTTTGCCTGCGCCAAAAAAGAAAAAATAACAGGCGTTGATCCTGCTTTCAGCCGGTACATAGACGGTTATACTTCGGGCGTTATTTCAAAAGCGGCAGCAATACGGGTACGCTTAGCCGCAGAAGCGCCTTCAACGCACGCGCTGAATGAAGCGCTTAAAGATCCACTGTTCTCTTTTTCGCCTTCGGTAAAAGGCAAAGCCTATTGGGTTGATGCCAGGACTATAGAATTCAAACCTGATGAATACCTCACTCCCGGCCAGCTATATACCGTAAATTTCAAACTGAGCAAAGCCACTGCTGTTCCGGATGCATTTCAAACTTTTACGTTTAATGTGCAGGCGGTAACGCCGGGCTTCCGGGTAAAAGAAAACGGGCTGAAAACAATGGGCAATTCAAAGGAAATGATGCTGCTGAACGGTGTAATAGAAACCGCCGATATAGAATCATCCGCTATAGTTGAAAAACTACTGACCGCCGGCCACCAGGGTCAGTCGCCAGTTATCAAATGGGAGCATAACCAAAGCACCCGCACCCACTGCTTTACTATAGAAGATATTAAACGCGGGGCCGGTGCATCCCTATTAAAACTACAGTGGGATGGCGCTCCGTTAGGCCTGAAGGAAAAAGGCAGCAAAGAAATAGAAATACCGGCAGTGGGCGATTTTAAAGTGCTGAACATTCGTGCAGTACAGGAAACGGAAAATTTTGTGCTTGTTCAATGCTCCGAAGCTATTGCCACCAGTCAGCAACTCAATGGGCTGATTACCGTAAGCAATAAAACAGACCTCAGCTATAGTATAGATGGCAGCGAGGTAAAGCTATACGTACCTGATCGTTTTGACGGCAACTACACGGTTACGGTAAACGGGGGCATACAAAGTATATGGAACAATAAATTAAATAAAGCATTTACCGCTAACCTGTTTTTTGAAAATCGCCTGCCCTCCGTTACCATCCGGGGCCGCGGCGTTATATTACCCAACTCCGGCAAGCTGGTGCTGCCTTTTGAAACCATTAACCTCAGCGCGGTGGATATCAGCATCATCAAAGTATACGAAAATAATATTCCCCAGTTTTTTCAGTCCAATAGCTATGACGGGGAATACGACCTGCGTCGTGTAGCCACGCCCGTTGTACAGCAAACCCTCCGGTTAGATAACGATAAAACACTTGACCTGCACCGTAAACAGAAATTTTCATTAGATATTGATAAATACCTGAAAGCGGAAACCGGCGCCATATACCACGTCACGATTGGCTTTCGTCCTGAATATTCATTGTATACCTGCCGCACCACCGATAAAAAAAGTGAAGCGGGGGAAGACGAATATGATAACTGGTATAGCAGCGGTGATGACGTTGGATTGGACAACGATGATGGATTCTGGAAAATATACAATGCGTATTACCCTTACGGCTATAACTGGAACCAGCGCGATAATCCCTGCAGCCCTTCTTATTATAATAAAGAAAGATGGGCCAGCCGCAATATCATAGCATCCAATATAGGGCTAACAGCCAAACGGGCCAATGATAACAGCATGCTTGTTGCGGTAACCGATATCCTGTCTGCCAAACCCATGAGCGAAGTGGAGCTGGAACTACTTGATTACCAGCAGCAGGTGCTTTTTACAACCAAAAGCGATAAAAACGGGCTGGCCAATTTTGACCTGAAAAAAAAGCCCTATTTATTAGTTGCCAAAAAGGGGAGCGAAAAAGGGTACCTGAAATTAGATGATGGCAGTTCACTCCCCCTGAGCCGCTTTGATGTATCAGGCGTAGAAGTAAAGAATGGTCTTAAAGGCTTTATTTTTGGAGAACGCGGTGTCTGGCGGCCGGGCGATACCATGTATATTAACTTCATTGTGGAAGATAAAGCCGGAAAATTGCCTAAGGATCACCCGGTAGAATTGAATTTAATTACGCCGCAGGGACAATTATATAAACGTATGGTTGAAACCTCGGGCGAACATGGCTTTTACCTTTTCGCTACTTCCACCGATGCTTCCTCTCCTACGGGCAACTGGCTGGCCAGAATTAAAGTGGGTGGCGCTGTGTTTGAAAAAAGGCTGAAGGTAGAAACGGTAATGCCTAACCGCCTGAAAATTGACCTGGATTTTGGTAGAGATCCCGTATTAGGCAAAGATGGCGTTTCGCACGGTACGCTAAAATCACAGTGGTTGTTTGGCACCCCTGCAAGAAACCTTGCGGCAAAAATTGATGCCTCATTGTATGCCCGGAAAACGGTTTTCAAAAAATATCCCAATTATCATTTTGACGATCCCACAGCCGGATACGCTACCGAAACCAAAACCATATTCGATGGCAGGCTGAATGAAGAAGGCGCGGCAGCGGTGAATACAACATTTGGCGCCATAAAAAACGCGCCGGGCATGCTCAGCGCCAGCCTGCTCGTAAAAGTATTTGAACCCGGCGGGGCTTTCAGTGCAGATAATAGGGTTATTCCCTACAGTCCCTACAAAAGCTATGCAGGAATAAATATGCCTGAAGGACAAAAACCCTGGGGCTTTTTGCTTACTGATAAAACGTATGAACTGCCCGTTGTAAATGTAGACGCCAATGGCAATGCGTTATCCGGCACACAACAGATGGAAGTGGAACTGTACCGCGTAAGCTGGCGCTGGTGGTGGGATAATACGGGCGATGGCTTCAGCAATTTCACTCAGGATACCTACAACAAATTACTGAAGAAAGATACGGTTCGTTTAACCAATGGCGTGGGTAAATGGCATTTTTCTGCGCCCGGCAGCGAATGGGGCCGATACCTTGTTTTAGTAAGAGACGGAAGCAGCGGGCATACTACCGGGCAGGTGGTATACTTCGATGATCCCTGGTGGCAGGCCCGGGGCAATGCCGGGGATCCCTCGGCGGCAGCAATGTTGTCTTTTACTTCCGGCAAGGAAAAATATAATGTGGGTGAAGCTATTACGCTTCAAATACCCGGCAGCAAAGGTGGCAGGGCTTTAATCAGCATTGAATCGGGCAGCCGCGTTATTAAAACAGACTGGATTGAAACGCAGGAAGGTCAAACCGTTTATACCTTTAAGGCAGAAGCGGGTATGGCGCCCAATATATATGCCAACGTAAGCTTATTACAGCCTCATGCACAAACCGTAAACGATTTGCCTGTCCGCATGTATGGCGTTATTCCCATTTTAATTGAAGATAAAAATACCGTGATCAAACCGGTGATCCATATGCCCGATGTAATACGGCCGGAACAACAAACTGCCGTTACCGTTTCCGAAACGTTGGGCAAAGCCATGACTTATTGTGTGGCTATAGTTGATGAAGGATTGCTTGATCTTACCCGCTTCAAAACACCCAACCCGCACGATGCTTTTTATGCGAGAGAAGCGCTGGGCGTAAAAAGCTGGGATATATTTGATCATGTTATTGGCGCCTGGGGTGCAGAACTTGAGCGAATTTTAACCATTGGCGGTGATGAAGAAGCCAGTGGCGGCGCCAAAGAAAAAAAAGTCAACCGCTTTAAACCGGTGGTAAAATATCTCGGGCCTTTTCATCTGAAAAAGGGTCAGAAACAAACACATAACTTTCAACTACCTCCATATATAGGTTCTGTAAGGGCAATGGTGGTTGCAGCGGGAGAAGATGCCTATGGTTTTGCGGAAAAAACCATAGCTGTAAAAAAACCATTGATGCTATTGGGTACTTTGCCAAGGGTATTGGGTCCAACGGAAACCATTCAATTGCCCGTTACGGTTTTTGCTATGGAAAACAACATACGTAATGTTACCGTAACCCTCCAAAGCAATGCTTACATGGAAACGGTGGGCAGCGCTTCCCAACAGGTGTCTTTCACATCGCCCGGTGAAAAGATGGTTTACTTTGACGTAAAGGTGAAAGCAAATACTGGTATTGGTAAAGTAAAACTTACAGCATTGGGTGGCGCTGAAAAAGCGGAGTACGAAGTGGAGCTGGATGTACGCAATCCTAATCCAATAGTAACCCATGTAACGGAAAGGATACTCAACCCTGCCCGGGAGTGGAATGAAACCGTAATACCTGTGGGTATTCCGGCAAATGGGAAAGCAACACTTGAAATTTCAAGCATACCGCCTGTTAATCTCGAAAAAAGATTAGACTATCTTATACAATACCCGCATGGATGCATTGAGCAAATTACTTCTGCAGTATTTCCACAATTAGTGCTTAGCCAGCTAATGGATTTGAGCGACCGCAAAAAAGCGGAAACAGAAAGAAATATACGTGCGGGTATTGAACGCTATAAAAACTTCCAGCTTCCGGATGGCGGATTCAGCTATTGGCCGGGATTAACCGAAAGCGATGAGTGGGGAACCAGCTATGCCGGCCATTTTTTACTGAAAGCCCGGGAGAAAGGATATATTGTGCCAACAGACCTGATACAGCAGTGGCTTAGCTATCAGCGCGGCAAGGCTAACGCGTGGGCGCCATCTGCCACTAACTTTTATGGTGGCGACCTTACCCAATCTTATCGCCTGTATCTTTTAGCTTTAGCCCAATCGCCCGAGTTAGGCGCCATGAACCGGTTAAAGGAATTCAAATACCTTTCACCGGAAGCCAAATGGAGGCTGGCTGCGGCCTATCAACTGACAGGACAGCAAAAAGTAGCATCAGACCTTATTACAGGGTTACCCACTACTTTCGAAGAACGTAAATTGCCGGGCATCAGCTACGGTTCCGGCCTACGCGACCAGGCAATGGTTCTGGAAACACTTACACTAATGAACAAACGAAAAGAAGCCGCTGAAGTGCTGCGATCCGTTTCCGCCCGTTTAGCAACCGAAAACTGGTACAGCACGCAAACCACAGCGTACAGCCTGGTAGCCATTGCCGCATATTGCGGAACAAACGCAAGCGGAGAAAAAATAATTGCCAGTGCCAGTGTAAACGGTAAAAATGTAAACATCAATGCGCAGTCCTATATTACACAAATACCGGTAAGCGTTACGGACGCCAATAAAAAAATAACCGTCACCAATAAAGGAACGAACATTTTATATGCACGGCTGATCACACAGGGACAACCGGTTACCGGGGAAGACATACAGGTGAATAGTAACGCCGATGTATTATCTATGAACGTTAGTTACATGAGCTTAAATGGTAATCCCATAGCTATTGAAAGCATAGCGCAGGGAACAGATTTTGTGGCAAAGGTAACCGTCCGCAATCCGGGCATCCGGGGTAAGTATAACAATATGACGCTTTCACAGATATTCCCGGGTGGATGGGAAATACTGAACACACGGATGTTAGATAATGAAGGCAGCTTTAAATCATCTCCTTTCAGTTACCAGGATATTCGTGATGACAGGGTATACACGCACTTTAATATGAAAGAAGGCGAAACACTTACCTATTATGTAATGCTGAACGCGGCTTATGCGGGAAAATATTTTTTACCCGGTGTGTATTGTGAAGCGATGTACGATAATACCATCAGCGCGGGAGTAAAGGGAAGGTGGGTGGAAGTAAAATAATTTGAAATTTTTGATCTGAAATTCCATACCGTTTAGTTAGAACGGCCGGTACCCAACGTAAGGAGGGTCAGACCACACCTTACTGATTAAGTGAACGATAAATGAAAGCTTATTTTTCTTCCGTATACCGGCGCATTCGCAAACTGAAAAGAAGAACGCAAATATTTTGGGTTGCTCTGATTGCGGGCTTGCTATGGTTTGGGTTTTGTTTGCCCAATCCCTTGTTTCAGTCGCCCACCTCTTATGTTATTGAAGACGCACAGGGCGAATTACTGGGCGCTACCATTGCTGCGGATGGACAATGGCGTTTTCCATATAATGAAAGCGTACCGGAGAAATTTAAACAGTGTATCATTAGTTTTGAAGATAAACGCTTCAGCTATCACCCGGGTATTGATCCTTTAGCCATGCTCCGGGCCTTAAAGCAAAACATACAGTCTTCACAAACAGTAAGCGGTGGCAGCACTATTACCATGCAGGTGATCCGTTTGTCGCGCAATAAAAACAGGAATATTTTTCAGAAGCTGATTGAAACTATATTAGCGGCGAGGCTGGAAATAGCCCGCTCCAAAAAACATATACTGGCTTTGTACGCATCTCATGCGCCTTTTGGCAGTAATGTAGTAGGGCTTGATGCGGCAGCGTGGCGGTATTATGGCAGGGCGCCGGATAAGCTGAGTTGGGGCGAAACGGCAGCGCTGGCGGTATTACCCAATGCTCCGTCACTCGTGCATCCCGGAAAAAACAGGGAATCGTTACTAATAAAACGGAACCGGCTCTTAGATAAACTGCGGGAAGAAAAAAAGATAGACAGCACTACCTGTTTGCTCGCTAAGCTGGAACCCTTACCGGAAGAACCAAAACCGCTGCCTCAACTGGCGCCCCACTTATTGCAGCGGTTTAAACAGGAAGCGGCTCCCGGCGATTATACCCGCGTTCAAACCACTATTAACCGCCACCTGCAAAATACGGTTGCGCAAATTGTTGAGCAGCATCACCGTTTGTTAAAAGGTAATGGCATTAACAACGCCTGTGCATTAGTGTTAGCGGTAGAAACCGGGAAAACCCTGGCATACGTGGGTAATGCTTATCACCCCGAAAACCCGGTACTGCAAAGCAATGTTGACATCATCACTTCGCGCAGAAGCCCGGGGAGCGCCTTGAAACCTATATTGTATGCCGGCATGTTAACAGATGGCTTGTTATTGCCCCATACTTTGGTACCCGACATTCCTACGCAGATTGGCGGTTATACGCCTCAAAATTTCGATCGCGATTATGACGGGGCTGTTCCGGCCTCCCGTGCACTGTCGAGATCATTAAATGTACCCGCTGTACGTATGCTGCGTGATTATAAGTATCCGCGCCTTTATGATTTGCTGAAAAAAACAGGCATCAGTACTCTAAGCCAGCCGGCCGATCACTATGGGTTATCGCTTATCCTGGGCGGTTGTGAAGTAACACCCTGGGATATGGCCGGATTATACGCAGGAATGGCAAGGGCACTTAATCACGCTCCAAAAAATAATGGAAAAGTATTGTCCAAAGATTTTCATGCACCTTATTATCTTGCCGCTGCCAGGCAGCAAGGTAGTTCATCAACTGTTCATGCAACGCAAACTGCAACCCTCAACTTTGTTGACCCCGTTTCCCTATGGTATATGTTCCAGGCAATGGAGGAAGTGATGCGCCCGGGAGAAGAAGGATTGTGGAAGCAATTCAGCTCGGCACAGCGGGTGGCATGGAAAACCGGTACCAGCTTTGGATTCAGGGATGCATGGGCTATTGGCGTAACGCCCCGTTATGTAATTGCCGTATGGGCTGGTAACGGCAGCGGGGAAGGCAGGCCCGGCCTTATTGGTGTGCAGGCTGCCGCGCCAATTATGTTTGATATTGTACGGGCATTGCCGGCATCGCCCTGGTTTGCTGAGCCCACACTTCAATATACTCCTATTGCAGTATGCAGGCAAACAGGTTTCAGGGCCAATACCAATTGCACAGATATTGATACATTAAAAGCTTCACCCAACGCTGTCAACACTCCCCTCTGCCCTTATCATACCATCATTCACTTAGACGCTGAACAACAATACCGGGTAACCGAAAATTGCGCGGCGCCTTCCGCTATGGTGCATAAAAGCTGGCTGGTGCTGCCGCCGGCAATGGAATGGTATTACAAACGTAAACATTTTGATTACCAGCCAATGCCGGCCTATAAGCCGGGCTGTGCCGTTTCGGAAACGCATCAACCTATGGCGCTTATTTACCCTGAACCCGATGCGAAAATTTATGTTCCCCGCGAAATTACCGGGCAAAAGGGAAGAACTGTTTTTACTGCAGCCCATCAAAAACCGGAAGCGAAAGTTTTCTGGCATTTAGATGACGAATATATCGGTACCACCGTTCACACGCATCAAATGGCATTGGATCCGAAGCCGGGAACACATTTTATAACCCTTGTAGATGAAACCGGAGAACGCATTACGCGGCGGTTTATGATTTTAGAAAAGGAGGAATAAACCTTACAGGTCTAAAACAATCCTGAAACCTGCAACCTGCAATCCCCCGTTTCATAATCCCCGAAATTCCCCTATTTTTGCGCAGCTACTTAAACAGTAATAATATATACATCATGTCGGTTTTAGTTAACAAGCAATCTAAAATAATTGTTCAGGGTTTTACCGGAACAGAAGGTACTTTTCATGCTACACAGATGATAGAATACGGGACCCGGGTGGTGGGTGGCGTTACGCCGGGCAAAGGCGGCAAGCAGCACTTAGACCGTCCGGTGTTCAATACCGTTGCGGATGCAGTACAACAAACCGGCGCAGATGTTTCCATTATTTTTGTGCCGCCGGCTTTTGCTTCCGATGCTATTATTGAAGCCGCAGAAGCGGGTATCCAGCTCATTATTTGTATAACCGAAGGCATACCGGTTCAGGATATGATTAAAGCCAAACATTATCTCGCAGGTACGTCTTCAAGGCTTATTGGCCCCAATTGCCCCGGTGTAATTACAGCCGGCGAGTGCAAAGTGGGTATTATGCCGGGCTTTATTTTTAAAAAAGGAAGGATTGGTATTGTTTCCAAGTCGGGAACGCTCACATATGAGGCGGCAGACCAGGTGGCAAAAGCAGGATTGGGCATTTCAACCGCTATTGGAATAGGTGGCGACCCCATTATTGGTACCACTACTAAAGAAGCGGTAGAATTATTCATGAATGATGACGAAACCGATGGCATTGTAATGATAGGTGAAATTGGCGGTGGCATGGAGGCAGAAGCGGCAAGATGGATTAAGGCAAACGGCACTAAACCTGTGGTGGGCTTCATAGCCGGACAAACCGCTCCTCCCGGAAGGCGTATGGGTCATGCAGGTGCCATTGTTGGCGGCGCAGATGATACGGCCGCAGCCAAAATGAAGATTTTGCGTGAATGCGGTATTTCGGTTGCCGATAGCCCGGCAGATATTGGTAAAACAATGGCTGAGATAATAGCGATGAAAGCAGTGAAAAAAACGGCAAAGATATAGGCTACAGTGAAGCCGTTACAAACGGTTAGTCCATATATTTAAGCATTTCCTTTTTATATCCTTTTTTATCAGGCATCTGTAAACTAAGGTAATGCCAGTTATGATTTCCTTCAATTAAAAGCGGCCCCTCATTGGTAACGGCTACATCCCATCCTATAGAACAGTTTTCCGGGATACGCAATGCCGCCTGTGTAACCAACCGAACACATTCACTCCAGAAAGGAATTTCGAATCCTATTAAGTGAACCCCTGTAACCGGATGTGTATATTCATCTGGTTTGGTAATATCCGCATATATTCCCGGGCCTGTAACCCTACCCGATGCTTTATCTACCGGCACAATAACATTACCCGCAGACACATTATCCACCTTTGCATTAATACTGATTCTCAATCTTCCTGCTATAATTATCACTTCCCCTTTATACAGTTGAGTAATAAGACGTACTGTATTAAGCGCCGACGGCGATAAACGCATTAGTGCATCATTCTGCAAAACATAAGCTTCCAGGAGGTTGAAATTATTTCTTTCCATTTTTTCAATTAAACGATCCCGGCTCAGGGAAGCTGTTTCACAAATTTCAACCTCTTTACCAGCCTGTCCGCGTGAATATTTTAAAACAATTTTGCCAGAAGAACAATTCAAAAAAAAATTTGCACGTTCAGCATCCGCTTTAATCATGTCAAGTGTAGCCCATTCCCTGCCCGCAAAATCATCAAATTTTTTTAAAAATGTATTTTATCAGAAAGCACAGTTCTGTATTTTTTTGGATTCATTTTTAACTGGTACTCATACATAGCGCCTGCCCCAATATACTCGTTGCGTCCATCTGCATCAAGATTATAAAGCCTGAAAGAAAAATAGTCCATAAAAGAAATCTTGTATTTTATGGATGAAAACAAAATATCCTTAAGCAAAAAAATGGCAGAAACATTTTTTTCTTTTTTTACATATCGCACCAGTCTTGATATTTCTGCCGGAGACGTATGCAAGAGGTAGTAAGCTATATAGATCAAATGACGAATCAAAGCAAAAATTTAAATTATTTTATAAATATCCCGCTGTATGAAGTCTCCGGACTGCGTACCTGTTATGTTCTCCGGAGACTGTGTTTCCGCAACAACAGTTAATGACTGCCGTTTTTTCCATTGGGCGCCTTCCCTTCCGCTTCCAGCATACGCATCTCTTTTACATCCTGTAAAAATTCGGATGCAAAAATAAAATCATTGAGCTTTTTACTCTTGCTGTATATGATCTGTTTATTATTTCCTTCCCATTCTTTTTCGCCCTGGTGCATATAAATTATACGATCGCCTATTTCCATTACGCTGTTCATGTCGTGCGTATTAATAACCGTGGTCATATTAAACTCCCTGGTCACTTCATAAATCAGTTTATCAATTACCAGCGAAGTTTGGGGGTCAAGCCCTGAATTCGGTTCATCGCAGAAAAGATATTTCGGGTTTAATACGATGGCACGGGCGATACCTACCCGCTTTTTCATGCCGCCGCTTATTTCCGCCGGAAATTTTTTGTTGGCATCCTTCAGGTTAACCCTGTCTAAAACTTCATTTACTTTCTTTAGCTTTTCCGCATAGGTTAGCCGGGTAAACATATCTAAGGGAAACATCACGTTTTGCTCCACGGTTTGGCTGTCAAACAGCGCCGATCCCTGGAACAGCATACCTATTTGCCGGCGCAATTCCTTCCGCTCCTCTTCTTCCATTCCGGTAAAGCTACGTCCGCCGTATAATATTTCGCCACTGTCGGGCTCAAACAAGCCCACCAAACATTTCATTAAAACGGTTTTCCCGCTTCCGCTTGCGCCAATAATAAGATTGGCTTTCCCTGTTTCCATTACTGCGCTCACACTATTAATCACAACCTTATCGCCAAAGCTTTTTTTCAAATTTTTTATCTCAATCATGAGGATATATTGATGTTATAAGAGTAACGCAGCAAGTATATAATCTGCAAACAGTATCATTATACAACTGGCAACTACGGCTGTTGTACTTGCCTTGCCTATTTCAAGCGCGCCACCTCGTACAAAATACCCAAAATAAGCGGGTATGCTTGAAATAATAAAAGCGAATGTATACGCCTTATACAATGCAAAAGTTACATTAAAGGGAAGGAAACCGCTTAATAAGCCTCCGTCAAACTCTTCGGGAGAAAGGATACCCGCCATGGTTCCTGCAAGTCGCCCACCCCATATGCCCAGCACTCCTGCAATGATCACCAGGAGGGGAATCATGATAAAGGAAGCCAGTATTTTGGGCATGATCAGGTAGGCTTTGGTATTGATTCCCATGATCTCCAGGGCATCAATTTGTTCGCTTACCCGCATATTGCCCAGCTCGCTCGCAATTTTACTGCCTACCACTCCCGCCAGTACGATACAGGTAATGGTGGGAGCAAATTCAAGGATCACCGTATCGCGTACGATCTGCGCAATGGTAGATTTCGGAATAAGATTACTAACCAACTGGTAAGCCGTTTGCAGTGTGGACACGGCGCCAATAAACAAAGCCACCACCACCACAATACCTAATGATCCGATACCAATATCCGAACACTGGTGCATCAGTTCTTTCCAGTACATTCTCCAGTTTTCGGGCCTGGTAAACATGCCCTTAATCATCAATATATAACGACCAAAATGGTTAAAAAAATTCATGCGGGGTATTTAATAGTGAAACAAAAATACCTGAAAATGCTTAATCCGCCGGGATGCATTCTGCATTTCGCATTCCGGTAATACCGGATGGCAGATACTTCATCAGCTTTTATACAAATGCGTTACCACAAGCTCCCTTAACTGGATACGAAGCACTTCAGCCATGCTGTGACACTGAAGGAATTTATCATTGCCAAAATACGCCGCCAGCTCCTGCGAAAGTTGCTTTATTTTTTCAGGAGGCGCCAGCTCATCCGTATCAACCGAAGCCTTTAAATCGCCTAAGCGGTGCCGTTGTGATTTTATTCGTTTAAAAAGTTGCGCACGTTCTTCCTGCCGGTACTGCTCTATTACTTCGGCATTCAGGTGCTGTTGCACTAATTGTACAAAAACCCTGTTTTCTTTAAAAAATTGTGGCAAATAAAAGTTTTTTCGTCCTTCATAGGATTGCTGGTCAAAATCAATAGCGCGTATACAAAATTGCACATCATCAAAGTCCTGGGTAATATCAAATACAAAATTATAGCTTCTCATATCGCCTAATAACCTGGCAAAGCAACGTTCGTTAAATTTCACAAACTCCTTGGCAATGCGTATGGGATTAAAATCGGGGCGATGAAGAAACTCATTAATAAACATATCTCCCGGCACGCCGGCAATATGCTCTTCAATTAAAGTATCGTTATCAACTAAGTAATTAATATAATAGGGCGACAGCAGGTGTTCCAGTTCCAACCCTAATATACGGGAAGCATCCGCTTTTTTGATATAGAGATAGCTGTATACATCATTATAGTTATTGACCACTTTTACCCGGAAGGGTTGTGAATTGCCGAACACGCAAAAATCAATTCTTTCTACATGCAAATGATCTTCGGCCTGGTTGGCGCCGGCAGCTTTAATGAAAGAGTATATCCGTATAAGCGACTGATGAATTTCACGGGTAAGCGACTGGTGGTAAAAAACAGTTTCCCACAGGGTATCCTCACCATTTTTATTATAGCATGGCATAGCACCCTGGAAATATCTTAACGAATCGTAAGAAATGGGCAATTGTATTTCCCTGCCGTATCGCTTTAAATATTTTTTAAAAGATTTGCTTACGGCATATACATTCTTTTTACGGGAAATATAGTTATGGTATCCCTCCATCATTCCTTTATCATTTTATGATCTGCCCTGCACTTTCTTTTTGGGTTTCACTACTTCTTTTTTCTTCGTATATGATCCTTCAAAAATACATTTAATACCCCGGTAATTGCCACAGCCCTGCACTTCGCTGAGTGTTACTTTATTGCCTGAAAATGCCAGTTGCAGCACGCACGGGTCACCGGCCTGCCGGTAATGAGCTATATTGGGCCTTACCAGCACCGCTTCGCCTTTCAGCTCTCCGGAGCAATCGTCTTTTCTTTCAAAATGAACAAAGAATAATAGCTTTTTCGCATCTCTCCCATCGCGTACGGAAACAAAATTCTTTTTATTTTGTACATAATCGCCCGACAATTTATGCTTCCGGGCAAAAGTATCTATAGGATTATATACTTCTTTGGGAACAACCGGCTCATTCGATTCTATCTTAATAAGCGTAAATACGCCTGCGCTATTATAAACATAGGCATTCAGCTTATAATACGGCTGCCCGTTGGCGCCTTTATGCGTTTCACTGGTAGTAACCACCCAACGCTTGTCTATACTGCCCGATATTGATTTCCGCCGGTCCGGATTATTACTCACCAAAGGCATCGCGGCCTTAAAATTTTTATCTTCATCAAAACATAAAACATAAGCCATTTGCCTGGCAAGCGTGGCGGCCTTCACCAGCAGGTAAGTTTCTTTGCTCTCCACTTCTATTTTACCTAAAGCATAAAACTTAGGATGCGTATTTTTTCCATAGTCATTACTGTATACCGTGTCGGGTACAAATTGCGACAATATTTTGGTGCTGATCAATAAAGAATCGGGCAGCTTTCTGCTGATCTGGGTGTCGGCTATTACATAAGGCAGGGGAAGTTCCTGGAAGAACCCAATAAAATCGTGGATATCTACCGGAACATCACCGGAAAGGTCTTTCTTTTTGCTTTTACATGCCAGCAAAACAAATACAGCAACACAAATGGTAAGAAACTTTTGCATATGACCGGGTTTCAGCATGTAAAATATGGCTTTTTAAAATTTTCACCATATAAAAGCCGGTTCAGGCAACCGGCAACAGGTATACGAAGCAGGCGTAACACTAAAATCATAAGCTGCGTATGGCCCCTGCCGGATGCAGGGGAAAATAAAATTAATTCAATAATTATATAAAATTAATTTTAGATTAGCCTAAAATTAAACTTAGATATAGTGAATTATTCTGTTAGCGAACAAGTCGTTCAAAATATTTTTGTACATTATGAACCTGAAAAATAATTCAGACGTATCATTAAGCGAGGTACATCAAAGTATAGATACTACCCGGTCGCAGCACAAACCAAAATGGAAACGGGCATTGGCTTTTCTGGGTCCTGCTTACTTAGTAAGTGTTGGGTATATGGACCCGGGTAACTGGGCCACTGACCTGGCCGGGGGCAGCAAGTTTGGTTATACACTGATATGGGTACTCCTGATGAGCAACCTGATGGCCTTGTTGCTGCAGAGCCTTTCTGCAAGGTTAGGCATTGTGCGTGGAAGAGACCTGGCACAGGCTAACAGGGAAAGCTACCCGAAATATATCAACTTCATCCTGTATATACTGGCCGAAATAGCCATTGCCGCCACCGACCTGGCAGAAGTGCTGGGGATGGCAATAGGGCTGCACCTGCTTACCGGCATCCCCCTGCTGTGGGGCGTAAGCATTACCGTATTAGACACTTTTCTGCTATTATTCCTGCAGCGCATGGGCATGCGGGTAATGGAAGCTTTTATTATAGGTTTGGTAGCGGTGATAGGCATATCTTTTTTAATTGAGATACTGCTTGCCCGGCCCGATATGGCAGAAGTAGCCACCGGATTAATACCCAGCTTACCCAGCAATGAAGCATTGTACATTGCTATTGGTATTATTGGCGCCACCGTAATGCCGCACAATTTATACCTGCATTCTTCATTAGTACAAACCCGGAAAATAAAAAGAGACGAAAAAAGCATCCGCTACGCATTAAAGATGAGCGTAGTAGACAGCACCATTGCATTAAACCTCGCCTTTCTTGTAAACGCCGCTATACTGGTACTTGCTGCAGCTACATTTTTCAAAACAGGCCGAACTGAAGTGGCCAGGTTAGAAGAAGCGCACCAGTTGTTATCGCCATTGCTGGGAAGTAATATTGCTTCCTCACTTTTTGCCATCGCGCTAATTGCTGCGGGACAAAGCTCAACCGTTACCGGCACGCTCGCCGGGCAAATTGTTATGGAAGGGTACCTCCGGCTGCGCATTAACCCTTTACTCAGAAGGTTGATTACCCGGCTGATAGCTATTGTGCCTGCATTGATCGTAATTGGTATTTACGGAGATGAGGAGTTAGACGCGCTGCTCATCCTGAGCCAGGTGATCCTGAGTTTACAGTTAGGCTTTGCCGTTATACCGCTCATCCATTTTGTGAGCGACAAAAAAACGATGGGCACATTTGCCATAAAGCCTGTTACCAAATGCTTTGCATGGGCCATCGCCCTCATCTTAGTATACCTTAACATTAGAATGGTAGAAGGTGAGTTTGCCGCTATTTTTGAAAACCCCGGTAATATATTCTGGAAATTTATTATTATCGTTGCGGGTATTTTCTTCTTCGGGCTTTTGCTGTATATTAGCTTCCGGCCTTTGTTTTCCAAAGCCGCTAAACCCGCTTCGCTTACCGTACATCCGGATATGAAAGACAGCTTTGATCTGAACGTACCGAAATTCGGTAAAATAGCCATAGCGCTTGATTTCAGCAAAAACGACGGCAAACTGATATCATACGCTATCGCACAGGGCAATACCCATGCTGCCTACCTGCTTATTCATGTGGTAGAAAGCGTTTCTGCAAGATTACTGGGAAGAGAAAGCAACGACTATGAAACAAAGGAAGACGAGAAAAGACTGCTGGCATATAAGAAAACCCTGAAGGAAAAAGGATATAAAGCGGATATAGCACTGGGGTTTGACAAAAGAGCCGCTGAAATTGTACGCATTACTAAAGAGCAGCAGGCCGATATGCTGGTGATAGGCGCTCACGGCCATAGCGGCTTCCAGGACTTTATACACGGACAAACCATCAACACCGTACGGCATGATTTAAAGATACCGGTGCTGGTGGTGAATGTGTAGAAGAGGTATCAGGGGTCAGGTACCAGGTGAGTAGCTACTAATGATAGACTGGATGCTCCTTCTTTGTACTGTTTGTAGCTGATTTAAGTGCTGATGCCTGATACCTCACTTATCAAACTATTTCGGTAATTTCAATGTATTCATCAGGCTAACCTTTTTGTATGCTGATTAAAACCTTTGGAAGCGCCGTATATGGTGTAGAGGCTCTTACTATTACGGTGGAAGTAAATGTTACCGGCGGAAAGTATTTCTACGTGGTGGGACTGCCCGACAATGCTGTAAAAGAAAGCGAGCAACGCATTGAAAGCACTTTAAAAAATAACGGGTATTATATGCCCCGTATTAAAGTTATTGTAAACCTGGCGCCGGCCGATATTAAGAAAACCGGTACTGCTTTTGACTTACCCATCGCGCTTGCTATACTGGGCGCCAGCGAACAATTACCCCACGCTGACCGGCTTTCCGAATACGTAATTATGGGTGAACTAAGTTTGGATGGAAATATTCAACCTATCAAAGGTGCATTACCCATTGCCATTACAGCAAGGAAAGAACAATTTAAAGGACTGATATTACCCAAACAGAACTGCCGGGAAGCCGGTATGGTCAATAATCTGAACGTATATGGCGTAAGCCACATCAATGAAGTAATTGGTTTTTTTAAAGATGAAACCTCACTTCAGCCTGTGGTAGTGAATACGAAGGAGGAATTTTACCAGTCGCAGTATAGTTTTGAGTTTGATTTTAGTGATGTAAAAGGCCAGGAAAATATTAAACGCGCGCTGGAAATTACTGCTGCGGGCGGACATAACGCGATATTAATAGGCCCGCCCGGCGCCGGAAAAACCATGCTGGCCAAGCGGCTGCCTTCCATATTACCTCCGCTTACCCTTCAGGAAGCCTTAGAAACCACCAAGATCCATAGTGTGGCCGGCAAGCTTCCTGCCAACACTACCCTTATTTCGCGCCGGCCTTTCCGTTCTCCGCACCATACTATCAGCGATGCCGCGTTGGTGGGGGGTGGTGGAATACCCCAGCCCGGCGAAATATCATTGTCGCACAATGGGGTACTATTTTTAGATGAATTGCCCGAATTTAAAAGAACAGTGCTTGAAGTAATGCGGCAGCCAATGGAAGAAAGAAAAGTAACTATTTCAAGGGCGAAAGTGGCGGTAGATTTCCCCGCAAGCTTCATGCTCATTGCTTCTATGAATCCATGTCCGTGTGGCTTTTACAATCATCCCGAAAAGGAATGTTCCTGCCCTTCCGGCGCTGTTCAAAAATACCTGAATAAAATTTCCGGTCCGCTTTTAGACAGGATTGACCTGCATGTAGAAGTTACACCTGTTCCTTTTTCGGCATTAGCCGCACAACAGGGAGGTGAAGATTCCGCCTCTATAAGAGAAAGGGTTATCGGAGCAAGAGAACTGCAGGCTGTGCGGTATGCCGGCCATACGGGCATTTATTGCAATGCGCAAATCAGCAGCAAAATGTTAAAAGAAATATGCGGCATAGACGCGGCAGGACAAACTCTTTTAAAAACCGCGATGGACAAGCTCAACCTTTCGGCAAGAGCTTATGACCGCATACTGAAAGTTTCACGAACCATTGCAGACCTGGCGGGCATCAATAATATCAGAACAGAACATCTGGCGGAAGCCATACAATACCGGAGCCTCGACAGGGAAGGATGGGCAGGATAACTATAAAAAACCATTCAATCTTTGCCTCATATCCAGCAAAAGTTTGCGATACGCGCTTCGCCCGTTCTCCTTCGGCTTTTCAACGGTAGCCCCTGGAATAATAAGTTTATAAATAAAAGAGATGGTTTGCCATGCTGTTATTCTAACGATACGTATATCCATCCAGAAGTTCGCGTTTCTCACGTAAAAAGCATCCCACTGGTACCGTTTAAAAATGCTTTCATAGGTTTTAGCCGGACCGCGAAATCCTTTTACCTGGGCCAGGCCGGTAATGCCTGGCTTTACAATATTGCGAAATTTGTAATTATCAACAACATCCGAAAAATTCGCGCAATCACTATGCATATGCGGACGGGGCCCCACAATGGTCATATTACCGATCAATACATTAAAGAACTGCGGCAATTCATCCAGATTAGAATTACGTAAAAATTTTCCCATCCGGGTAATGCGCGGATCATTTTGAACGGCTTGTTCAGTATCTGCGTCCCTGTTCATTACCATGGTTCTGAACTTATAGCAATTGAACGAGCGGCCAAGAAAGCCCACACGCTTTTGCACGAAAAATATGCTGCCTTTTGAACTTAACTTGATCAGGATGGCAATTAAAGGTAATAGCCAACTCATTAATAACAGGATAACCCCAGCCGACAACACCAAATCAAAAGACCGCTTGGCAATCAGGTATTTCCTCTTTTGCCGGATATAGCTCCGTAGTGATTCCTGGTGTTTTAACTGAATGTTCCGGTCGTAGGATAAAGGTTTAATACTTGATGCAAACATTATGGTCTTCTTTTATAGGTCTTCGTAAAACTTGCCCTAATACCGGGGGCGGTATTTTGGAAATTTGCACAAAGAAACTGGTTTTAAAGTAAAAAAATCAAGCCAAACTTTTTGTTTGGGTCATCTTTCACAAAAAATTTTCATTTAATGTGTTGAATGAACGGCTACAATGTTTTAGCCATCAGGTTTAGTTGACAGGTTGCTTTTGCATAACGTTGCTTTGAGGAAAAAATTTTGATAATAAATGATTTAGAAGAAAAAAAAATATTTTTAAGTGTTTTTACTTACTATAAAATAATAGAAAACAAAATTTATACATAGTGAATGATCACCAAAATCGCTTTTCTAAGTTATGAACAACTCTAAGTATGTTTATCCTCTTTGAATATACGATAGGTTTGTATAAGTATTCGTTGGGTTGTTTTGTATCACATACGTTACATTTTAGAACTCTTTCATATATTTGATTTTTTAAGGAACTATCAATAATAATAATACTTTTAACAATCTGTTTCATGCAACCAGATACTAAACCAACTAACGATCAAAAAGAAAGTGAAATTGACCTGGGTGTTTTCTTAAACCTTGTGGGGAAATTATTTTCCTCGATAGCAACGGCTGTCGGATCGTTCTTTTCTTTTTTATTTCAGCTTATCCTTTCCATTTTTATTTTTATTAAGCGAAAAATTGCATGGTTAGTAGCAGGATTACTGGCAGGTTTAAGCCTGGGCTTATACTTTTATTTTAAAGAAGGCCCGGTGTATTATTCAGATGTGGTAGTAAGATCAGGCCTTGGAAGTTCCAGACCGCTGTATAATACTATAGACTATTTTAATGCATTAATTGGTGATGACAGAATAAAAGAGCTTACTGATGTATTTGACATTACAGAAACAGATAGTAGAAAATTAATCGGGTTTGAAATATCACCTATAGATGATGAGCTTGAAACTGTCAAACTATATAAAGACTTTATATCAGATTATAACCGTAATAACCCGATCAATGACACACAAAGAATAGTTATTAATTATGCTGATTTCAGGAACAACCTTACTGGTGTTAATTATCCGCTACAGCGTATAAGGGTGTATAGCCACAGCCCAGAGATATACCGAAGCATACAGACCGGCTTAGTCAAAAATTTAGAACAAAACAAAGACCTTATAACGTTACAGGACAAATTCAGAAATGTACTAAAAGAAGAAGAAGCCTTGTTAAGCCGCTCTTTAATAGGCTTAGATTCTTTACGCATTGCTTATAATAAAAGTATTGCGCAGGGAAATGCTAAAGGTGAAGGAGGGAATGTAGTAATGGGAAGCAACAATAAAAATTTCAGCAATCCTGAAATAGAACTATACGATAAAGAAATGCAATTGAAAGATGCAATAACCGGTATACGGAATAAGCTTATTGAGCAGCAAAGCACCTTCCGCATCACTTCAGACATTAATAAAAGAGGCGTAAAAGTTTCGGGTTATAACCAGAGGTTTTTCAGGTATGGCTGGGTGGGACTGCTCATTTCATTTTTCCTGGTATTACTCATTGAATGTTACAGGTTCTTGGATAAAATGGATAAAAAGCAAAGCCCGAAATATCCTGAACCCGATAAATAAACAGACAACTTTAAAAAATATTCAGTAATGCTTTATCTGTCATACGGCGAAATGCTGTCAGGGGAAAGATTATTGTTGCAATTACATGGTAGTAATGGCCTTAGCTTGTAACAAATGTTTAAAAGATTATCTCAAATAGCTTTCCTTACCGGTGCCGCGCATGTATTTACCTTAGTTGCACTGAAATTCCTTTCAAAAAACACTTCAGCTGCCACGTTAACTTCAATTGGAGAAATTGATTCCATATTTCAGCTATTAGTAAGCATCCTCGGTTTTGGTTTACAGCTTTCGGCGGTGCGGCATATCGCGATGGAGAAAAACTGGAAGCCATTTTATTACCATACACAAAGAGCAAGGATCACATTAGGACTGCTAATGATGGGGGTTTCCCTGTTTACTCCTATATATCCAGCTTGCTGGCTTTTTATATTCGCTCCTGTCTTTGCATTAAGCGGGGATTATGCTTTATATGGAAGAGGTCAGCCTGTTAAAGGCGCCGTATGGACCTTTTTCAGAACATTCATACCATCCTTATTACTTATTGTATTCGTCTTTATCAATAAAAGATATCTTGCAGCCGCGTATGTAAGCAGCACAGTAGCTGTATTTGGGATCACTGGTTTTGCCATCTCACGCCAGCTCCAATGCAAATACCTGATATCTCCGGTCTTACCCGCTTTAAAATTATATCTTCAGAATATAAGCCTGGGTATTGCCACCGTAGTAATGTATATACTGGGATTGGGGTTGCTGTTCGTTGCGTCTTTTTTTTATAATGAACAGGTGCTGGCGGTGAGTTACCTCGGTTTAAAGTTATACGTTATTTTTAAAGGTATAATGCGGATCATTAATCAATCGTTCGTAAAGGAAATGATACACGATGAAATGACACTCAAAGCAGATGAGCTTTCTATTCTTGTTGGCTCCTCCTTCCTCGGCGCTTCCCTTATTTTCCCGAAAAGCATGATTACTATATTTTTTGGATCACAATACACAACATTTACAGGTTTTATCATCCTAATTGGCATATCTGCATTAGTGATGTGTATTTTTATAAGCTTTCATACCCGTTCGCTTTTTAAGAAGAAAGATAAAATGTACGCAAAGTATGCGGCTGCCGCTGCTATCACATCAATGGTTATTGTTATTGTACTGTCTTTTTTCAGACAAAGTCCCCTCAATATCGGATTGGCCTTATTGACAGGCGAACTGATATTTGCCGCAGGCCTGGTTTATATCAATAAAGACGCGGCAATATTATTGCGGATTAAATTTCTGCTCACATCGCTTTTATGCTTGCTGCTTCCTCTGATCATAAGATATCTTCTGGGTGATACTTTTGCCGGCCTTTACACCGGGATGGGAATGCTGGGAGGATTGTATATTGCCGTCAATTACCGGAAATTATTCAAGACAAATCTCAACTTCAAATAAGTTTGAAATATCCCACTATTATATGGAATAAACTTTTTAGCATAGAGGGTCTGGTTGTCCTTTATTTCTTTTTGCTGCTGTTTTTTGGTAAAGCATTTACCAAATTCCAGATTGCAGGACCACTTTACCTGCACGATCTTTATTTGGGAATGCTCACGCTGGTGGCATTGAATAACAGAAAAAAATTAACCCTGCGTTTTATACCTGTTCTTATCATCATCCTGATTGCATTTATTTACCTTGCATTTAGCCTTGCTTACTACAAACCCAGGGGAGAAATGCTTATCATTACTTTCCGGCAATTCAATCTGATCATATATCTTTTATGCAGCTATCTGCTCTTTAATTTACTGGTAAAAGACAACGATGCTATCCGGAAGATCATTGCGCTCCTTCTGTACCTTTCAGGAGCGTCTGTTATACTTCAGATCGCTTTTATTTTATACGGTTATCTTTTTATAAACAATTTTTCTCTTTTCAGGGAGGGGGAATACAATTATTTTTCCCCGTTGATCATATTTGGTATTATAGCCTATGCTGCAGTATCATTGGCTTATGAAGAAAAAAACCTTACCCGCTTCTTAAAATTCCTGGGCTGCCTGGTTTTATCAACTACCCTCGGACATTCTTCTGCTTTCCTGGCCATTTTTTGCATTGGTTTACTCTATTTTTTTATGCGGATAAAGCCTATACAAAGACTAATAGCCGTTTGCATTATCCTTTCAGCTCTTCTCATTTTATTTCTTTTGCCTCAATTCAGGGATGCCAATGCCGGCTGGAGGTTATTATACTGGGGGCATGTATTAAAAGAGTCCGTTGTAACAAAATATGCGGTGCTGGGCAGTGGTTTTGGACGGCCGTTTATGAGCTATGGCTTCGCAGTATATATCAATGAAACCATTCATTCCGCCATCATGATAGACGAATATTACCCGATGGCACGCTATCTTTCGCCGCCCCACAATTCATGGCTTTCATTTGTTTTTCATATCGGGCTGCTCCCCACTCTTTTATTGATGCTACCATTAAAAAATGTCGGGCTCACCGTTATGCTTTCACCCCTGCCTGCCAACAGGAACAAATTATTTTTGCTACTTGCCTTTGCAGGCTGCTTTGTTTGGGTATCTTTTAATGTAATATTGGAACTTCCCCACTCGGCAGTATACTTTTGGCTAATCTATTTTACAACAGCTTATGCATTTAAATACAGATCACAATGGGAAATATAATTAATTTACCCAAAAATTGGTTTTGCAATTATCATGGTACCCTTACTATACCGTGGAAAAACAAGCTTAATAAAATGAATAGTATTTAAAAGGAAGGCTACTACCTTTTTTTAATCTGGAAAAAATACTATTATTTGCACTATCAAAATTAATTTTTTCCCGCGCGGCAATATTTTGTATTATTAAAAAAGAGAATTTATCCAGTAAGGATTTGAGAGAGTTAAAATTTAAAATAAAAAATATGACGGAAAAAATTTACACGGAAGAAAATGGTGAATATTTAAAAAACAATCCTACTTGGCATGTTGAAGACTCTCCCTGGAAGGCAAAACAAGTTCTTAAGATGCTGAACCGAAATCCTGATATTAACCCTAAATCTATTGTGGAAATAGGCTGCGGCGCCGGTGAAATATTAAACCAGTTATATTTATCAATGCCTGATGATGTAAATTTTACAGGTTATGATATTTCTGTTGATGCGATAAACCTTGCCAAGACAAGAGCAAAAGAAAGATTAACATTTAAACATGAAAATTTCCTGGATACAAATTTAAAGCCTGATTTATTACTGATGATTGATGTTTTTGAGCATGTTGATGATTACCTGGGTTTTTTGAGGTTGTCCAAAAACAAGGCAAAGAATACAATATTTCATATACCACTGGATCTGTCAGTTCTGGGGATATTGAGAAATATACCGATGGTTAATCGAATTTCTGTTGGTCACTTGCATTATTTTATGAAGGGAACAGCGATTGCGACATTGGTTGATGCCGGTTATGAGGTTGTAGATTTCTTTTATACTGCAGGTATGCTGGATTTGCCAAGAAAAACACTAAATGCAAAAATTGCATTTTTACCAAGGAAACTAATGTATAAGGTAAATGAAGATATGGCTGCAAAGCTATTGGGAGGCTTCTCATTATTGGTTCTTGCAAAATAATTGACGTACTTGAGAATTTGACGTTCATCATACTAAAGTTTAGTGATCACATTTTTCTCCAGACTTATGAGGGGACATCAATCTCTTACCAGAGATCAGGGGGAGATAAGCAGTAGTATCTAAAAATATGCCACAGGATAACATATTTTTGCAGGATTGATAAATAAGATGAAAAAAATACTGTTTATAGTTCAACTACCCCCTCCCGTTCACGGCGCTTCGCTTATTAACAGCTATATTGTTAACAACCCACTTTTAAAGGAAAAGTTTTCTGTTAAGGTATTACCCCTGCAATTTGCAAGCGCTATAGCCGATATTGGTAAGTTTTCTTTAAAAAAACTACTGCTAATACCTGGTTTTGCCGTCAACCTGGTTTGGACTCTCTTTATTTTCCGGCCAGCGCTTGTTTATTATAATCTTGCACCAGCGGGTCTCGCGTTTTATAGAGATGCCTTATATGCTCTGATGATAAAAGCCAGCGGCTGCAAACTAGCACTGCATATTCAGGGACAGGGCGTTGAGGAAAACAGCGGCAAACGGAAGTGGAAAAAATGGCTGTACAAACAGGTTTTCAGAAACAGCTTCCCCATTTGTCTTGCGGAACGTTTATATACCGACATTGAATCAGTGCACAGGGGAAAATATTACATATTAAACTGTGCCATCCCCGTACAGGATGATTTACCTCCAAAGCAAATAAACAAATATCCTGTATTTATTTTTTTATCAAATCTATATAAAAGCAAAGGGATATTAACTTTTCTGGATAGCATGAAAATACTGAAGCAGAGGGGAATGCATTTTAAGGCAATGGTGGTAGGAAACACTGGTGATTTCACTATTGATGCCGCAAATGCTTATGTAAATGCAAACAACCTCGCTGATAATATTAAAGTTATCGGCCCGTTATATGGTGAAGAAAAATTTGAAGCACTTTGTGCTGCCGATTATTTTATATTTCCTACGGTTAAAGAAGCTTTCCCGCTCACTATTTTAGAGGCGATGCAATGCGGGCTAGTTACGGTTTCCACTTTCACCGGCGCTATCCCGGACATGATTACCGATGGATTAAACGGGAAACTTTGTAACAGCACCGATCCGCAAGCCTGGGCAACCCTTCTTGAAAACCTGGTTAATGACCCGGAAAGTGCAAAGCAGATGAGGGAAACAGCCCGCAGTGAATTCCATGAAAAGTATACCCTTGAAATTTTTGATAGGAACGTGTTTACTATTATCCAGGATATTTTAAACAAACAATAAAGATGTGTGGCATAGCAGGTTTTATTCATTTCAACGATCCCGTTGGACTGGCTCAAATGGCGAACAAGGTACAGCAGCACCGCGGCCCCGACAGTCAGCACCACTGGCTGCATAATAATGTATGCTTTGCGCATCAAAGATTATCTATCATAGATATTGACAAGAGATCAGATCAGCCTTTTACAAAAGGTAACCTCACCATTATATTTAACGGTGAGATATACAACTATGAGGCGTTAAAAGATCAGATCCGACAACTTGATCCCTCAGTGGAATTTAAAACCACTTCCGATACTGAAGTATTGCTTGAGCTTTACCGCATTAAAAAAGAGAAATGCCTTGATGACCTGAATGGAATGTTTGTTTTTGCCATTTTTGAAACTGATACCAATAAACTTTTCATTGCGCGGGATCATTTTGGAATAAAACCTTTGTTTTACACCCGGATCAAAAATGCTTTCGCCTTTTCTTCCGAACTGAAAACATTACTCAAGATACCTGAAGTAAATAAAACACTTAATAAAAAAGCCCTGGTGGCTGCCGTTAATTACCTGTGGATCCCCGGAGATATTACCTGCTTCGAAAATATACACAAGCTGCCGGCAGCGCATTATATACTCCTGGATGTTACACGCGGATTGCGGGAAATTAACCCCAGAAGATATTGGGAGCTAAAGGAAAGTGCCTTTATTGAAAATGAAGCTGAAGCAATTGCGAAGCTGAAAGCATGCATGGAAGATTCCGTTAAAAGACACATGACCGCTGATGTGCCGGTTAGCGCTTTCCTCAGCGGAGGGCTTGACTCCTCGCTGATATCAGTATTGGCCGAAAAGCATAACAGCCGGCTATCCACCTATACAATTGCTACTTCTGAAAAAGACAAAAGGGCAGAACAGATGCCGGAAGATGAACAGTATGCCAAAAAGCTGGCAACATTGCACCATTTCGATCACAATGAAATCCTGGTAGAAGCAGATATTGTTAACGATCTGAAAGAGATGGTTTACACGCTTGATGAACCTATTGGCGATCCGGCGGCATTGAATACGCATCTTATTTGTACGGCAGCGAGAAAAAAAGGGGTAAAGGTTTTATTGTCGGGGATGGGAGCCGATGAAATTTTCTTTGGTTACCGCAGGCATAAAGCAATACTGCTGGCGGAAAGGTATAAAAAAATACCCGCTGTAATAAGAACCCAGATCACAAGATTGACGGGAGCCTTGCCCGTTAAGCAGGGTAAAAAAGGCATTCGTTTGTTCCGATGGGCCAAGCGTTTTGTTTCTTTTGCAAATTTAAGCACTGAAGAAGCGTATATGAGAAGCTATTCTTATTACAGCGCAACGGAAATACAGCAACTGTTCAGGGAAGATATAACGGCGGAATATGACTGGCTGCGAAACCAGCACAAAAATATTTTTAATAAACTTTTTAAAAATGATCTGGTTAACCAGGTCTGTCATACAGATATTCATATGTTCATGCAGGGCTTAAACCTCAGCTATACCGACAGGGCTTCTATGGCGGCTTCCGTTGAAGTAAGAGTGCCCTTTATTGATAAGGAGGTTATAGAACTGGCGATGCAGATTTCCGGCAGTCTCAAGTATAAACACAAACAAAGCAAGTATATATTAAAAAAAGCAGCAGAAGATTATTTACCCAGAGAAATCATATATCGTCCGAAGGCCTCTTTTGGCGCACCCATCCGCTCCTGGATCAGCGGGGAATTGCGGCCGCTGGTTGATGAACTACTCAGTGAGGACGCTGTAAATCAACGGGGCATTTTTAATTACCACTACATCAGGAAGATCGTTGATAACGACAGAAAAGGAACAGAAGATAATGCATACAGATTATATATGCTTATAACAATGGAATTGTGGTTCAGACAATATATAGATTGAAAAAATGTTAAATACTACGACATGATTTCTGTGAACTATGCCTGGCAACAGATTTTCATCCTTTTTTAAAAGAAGCGATTTTTGAATATTTACATTAAGTCCAATATCTCATTGCATGCTATTGCACTTGTACCCATTTTGATTGCCGGGACAATACTCCTATCTTCCTGCTCCAAGAATGAAAGCACTATTTTTGAGATCAATGCTTCGCCTGATATACCGGATTCCGACCTTTTGTCCAATGCAGATTTTTCCATCTGGGATAGTGCCAATACTTTGCCCCAAAACTGGCAAATGAGACAGATTTATCAGAATACAGATGTATTTACTCATTCAGCCAGCGGATTGAGCATAAAAAGCAATTCACAAGGAGAACATATTTTATTTCAAACGATAAAAGTAAATCCGAATACCTTTTATAAAGTGACCATAGTCATCAAATATGATATCAATAATTATAATGCAGGGGGAGTATATGTATTTGATACAGCCACCCGTATGCTCCTGGGAAAATATGAAAAAGCAAACAGTGAGGGCGAAGCACAATTTGAATTTCTTTTTAACAGCCGGAATGCCCATAGTGTGAGCATAGAAATTGGCTTTCTGGATGGTATGTCGGGTTCTTTTGATTGTGGCCCGGTTCAGATTGTGCAACAAGATTATGAACCGCATATATCTAAAACGGGCTTTTCAGATTACCTGAATCAAAAGATGCTGCTATCTTTTGACGCCGATCAATTCGATAGCAGTATTTCTTTACTGTGCGATTATCTGAACAGTGTTTTGCAGTCTGTAATCAAAAGATATGATTTATTTGCAGGTGAATTACCCGAATTACAAACACTGTTAGTGAACCGTACCGAATATGTTTACCTGCCGTATTATCTAAGCGTACCCGACAGTGCTTCCATTGCCTATTGTCAGCGATCATCGTTAAGCCTGCAGGGGATACTGACCAATGAATTCAATATTCCCACAAGAGCCATACACCTGCAGGATGACACACAAACCGGGTTCCACCAGTTTCTTGAATACTGGAATCCCTTTCACGAAAAGTGGATAGTAATAGATCCTTATTTCTCCTTCAGGTACTGGAACAAAGATGGCACTTTTCTTTCCGGCGAAGAATTGCAAAACGAAACGGCTCCCTGGGATAAGATAATCCCATTCGGACAATATGCGTTTAGCACATCAATAGAAGAGCTACAGGAAATGTGGCATAATAAAGCGTCCTTTGTAATCAAGCCGTCTTACCAATTATCTTACCCCTTTTAGCATTTTCGGCGAAAGGTTTATGTTGTAAGTAAATAGTAACCGATCTAAGGTTATATAAATGCAATATAATACATTTGTTCACCTGCAATATTGCCGATGACGATGTAAAGTATATAATAGCTTCAATGAAACAAGTGATTCAAAATTTTAAAACAGGTGAATTGTATGTAGATGAGGTGCCTGTCCCGGCATTAAGCAGGGGCATGGTTTTAATAGAAAATAAATTTTCATTAATCAGTGCAGGCACGGAAAGGAGTACGGTAAAAGTAGCAAAGGCTAACCTGCTGGGAAAGGCAAGGCAACGTCCCGACCTGGTGGCGCAAGTTATACAAAACGTAAGGAAAGAAGGGCTGAAGGCTACCCTTGAAAAAGTACGTACGAAATTAGATACGCTAAAAGCATTAGGTTATAGTACTGCCGGTAGTGTAAAAGTTTCCATGGACACTAACCATTTCTTTAAGCCCGGTGACCGTGTGGCGTGCGCAGGACAGGATTACGCATCTCATGCCGAAATGATCTGCGTTCCTCAAAACCTGGTAGTTAAAGTTCCTGATACCATTTCCTATGAAGAAGCGAGTTTTACTACGTTAGGAGCAATAGCCATGCAGGGCGTGCGGCAGGCCGATCCCAAACTTGGGGAAACAGTTTGTGTAATTGGGTTAGGCCTTCTTGGACTGATCACCTGCCAGTTACTGAAAGCCAATGGCTGTAAAGTACTTGGCATTGATATTTCTGGGTCGCTTGTTCAGCTTGCCCGCGATCTGGGCGCTGACAATGCCGTTCAGCGTAGCGATGCTAACCTTATGGCTATGGCTAACCAGTTCACCAATGGCCACGGATTTGACAGCGTAATTATCACCGCGGCCACCTCCTCAAACGATCCTATAGAATTATCTGCTGAAATTACACGCAAAAAAGGAAAAGTGATAGCCGTTGGAGCCATTAAACTGGATGTGCCCAGGGATCCTCATTTCTATCGTAAAGAACTGGACTTAAGACTTTCCTGTTCGTATGGACCAGGCCGTTATGATGTGCAATATGAAGAAAAAGGTATTGATTATCCTTACGCCTATGTAAGGTGGACAGAGCAGCGGAATATGGAAGCGTTTCTTCAACTGGTAGCACAGGGCAGTATTAACATTAAACCACTCATCACCCATACATTTGATATAACAGAAGCGGAAGCCGCTTATGATATTGTAACAGGAAAAGTGCAGGAACCACATATTGGTATTCTGCTGCATTATCCCAACAATGACAGCAAGTTCATACACACAAAAATCATTCAACACACTATAACACCGCATCAGCATATTGAGGCGGGCTTTATAGGCGCAGGGAGCTTCGCCCAAAGTTACCTCATCCCAAACGTAAAAAACTTTGGAGGAGGATTAAAAGTAGTAGTAACCTCAAAGGGTATTACAGCACAAAATGTAGCTCAGAAATTTTCCTTTAGCAGTGCATCATCAGACAGTAAGGACATTATTCGCAATAAGGAAATAAATACGGTTTTTATTGCTACACCGCACAATTCGCATGCTCCATATGTAATAGAAGCGCTACAAGCAGGAAAAAATGTTTTTGTTGAAAAGCCGCTTGCAATGAATGATGAGGAACTGGAAGATGTGAAAGCCTGTTACGATCAAGTGGGAGGGATACTGATGGTTGGATTCAACCGTAGGTTTTCGCCGGTAGCAATTGCATTGAAACAAAATTTTAAGGGTATTAATGATCCCCTGGTAATGAATTACAGGGTGAACGCCGGTTTTATTCCTAAGGATCACTGGACCCAGGATGAACAAACCGGCGGGGGAAGGATCATTGGTGAAGTATGCCACTTTATAGATCTGATGCAATACTTTACGGAAGCGCTACCCCAAACGGTATTTGCCCAATGCATCCATTCGGCTAATGAACTTAATAAGAATGACGATAATATTGTTATCAATATCCAGCTTACAGACGGATCGGTGGGGAGTATTGTATACGTGGCTACCGGTGATAAAGCATTACCAAAGGAACGGCTGGAGATTTACGGAGGAGGAAAAATTGGCATCATCAATGATTTCAGGGGCGGTGAATGGTACAGCAATAACAAAATGACTAAATTAAAAATGGAAGGAAAAGGACATAAACAGGAAGTTCATGCATTTCTTAACGCGATAAAGGAAGGACATCCCTCACCTATTTCTTTTGAATCCATATATGCTACCACTAAAGCAACTTTAAAAATTTTAGACAGTTTACACACTGGTTTGCCGCAGCAACTATAAATTTGACTTTTTTTTGTTGACCACCGATAATATATACAGGTATAGCTTACTGGGTGTGGCCTTCCTTCTACCGTCACCCTTTTATGGAGGAGTATTGTTTTTTTTATCTATAGCAGGCGTTTGCTGGATCACACAAAAAAATCACCGGCAGCTGCCGGGCTCTTTATATAAAAACCAGGTATTGCTGCCCGCTTTACTCTATCTATACATAGTTGCGGGATTCTTTTTCTCCGAAAATTTCAGGGTAGCTCTAAGCACATTATCCACCATGCTGCCCTTTATTTTATTCCCTGTTTTTATAGGTACCTCCCCTCTCATCAACAGGAAATTACTCCGGAAGATTAATATCTCTTTCCTCATTTCCATAACGGCAACCTTATTATTTGCCGTGGTGTACAATATTATTAATATAGCGGCAACAGGTATTAGCAGCGTAATGCTGTTTGACGGGTATTATCATAAGCTACACTCATTCGGACTAACCAATATTTACTATAACTGGCATCCCACATATGGTGCAGCTTTTGCCAATCTTGGGATTGCTATATTATTCCATCTTTACTTTACACCCAAAAACAGCCACACGCGTAGTCAGAAAATACTGATGCTGTGTACAGCGTTGTTTTTAAGCACTAGTATTTTTCTACTCGATTCGCTCGTTGGAATTGGTGCCTATTTTATATTATTGCTGTTTCTGTTCATAAAACAGCGAAAACACCGCGGGTACTTTAACACTACCTTCAAAAAAATTTTAGCTTTATCTGTATTACTCATTGGTATTGCCATTTTATACATTAACCCTTTTGAAAATGCTAAAATTGATTCGCTGAAAAATAAACCAATCCTTATTACTGATGTTCAGTCGGAAAGAAATTTATTTACTATCAGGCTGGCAAAATGGAGTGTGTACTACGACATCTTTACATCTGAACCCTTTTTTGGAACGACACTGGGGGATATAGCAGATATAAGAAAAGAAAACTATACCAAAAGAGGATTCGATTACCTCGCACTTCACAATTATAATGCGCACAATCAATATATGGAAATACTTGCGGCACTCGGTGTAGTGGGTTTGTCTGTTTTCCTTATGCTTCTCTTTTCCCCTCTTGGCTGGAGCGGAGTTAATGCTTTATATTTTCCCTTTTTTATCATATGCCTGATTACATTCTGCACAGAATCGGTATTGCACAGGCAGCAGGGCATATTGTTTTTTATGTTTTTCTATTCTCTCTATACGCATTTTAATTTGCGTAAAAACTCTTCTTAATGGCATACCGGATGCGCTCATGGCTATTAAGAAGAAGTGTACGATTTTCCGGATAGTTTATACTTAATAAGCAGTTGTATAAATTTAAAATTGCCAACAAGATATCTTTTAAACATCCTGCGTGGTTCCTGGTAAACCCGAAATAGCCATTCCAATCCCAAACGTTGCATCCACAAAGGTGCTCTCTTAACATAACCTGCCACTACATCGAAGCTCCCGCCTACCCCCATTATAAAATTCACATTTTTAAGTGTATCCCTGTTCTCATATAAAAAAATTTCTTTTATAGGAGATGTGATGGCTACAAACAGCATATGGGCATTGCTGTTATCTATCTGGAGCGCTATCTCTTTTTCATCTTCCTTTTTGAAATATCCGTTCCTGTAACCTGCAATAATTTCAGGAGAATATTGAATGCTATACCTGG
Source organism: Agriterribacter sp. (assembly GCF_035497235.1). Taxonomy (GTDB): domain Bacteria; phylum Bacteroidota; class Bacteroidia; order Chitinophagales; family Chitinophagaceae; genus Agriterribacter. The sequence continues at coordinate 59,670 of NZ_DATJEB010000053.1, read as the reverse complement.
AAACCAGTTCCTCCAGTACATTTTGTTTAGCCCCCAGGAAAAATATTTTATACTGATTCTTAAAAGCAAGTTCCACCAGGTTACTCATAAGATCAATACCCGCAACACGTTCTTTTAGAGGAGTACCGAGCAACTTAGAAGCCCATACCACAGCCTGTCCATCGGCATTAATAATATCAGCATTTATAACACTTTCTCTTAACTGCGTATCGGAGTGCATAGAAACAATCTTTCCTGCATTTACTACGGTATGATGAATATGTTCCTTTCGTTCTATTGCAAATTTTATTATATCCAGCGTCTCGCTCATCGTAAGATTATCAATTGGAGTACCCATCAGGTGGATCCTTTCTTTCATAACAGATATTTAGCGCGTAAAATTATTTAAAATCATACAAGAGCACATAAAACAGGTAATAGGGCAATGATACTCGTGCATCAATATGAAATATTCCTTTAACGGTACGTTTTATAATAGCTTAATGCGTAAAACATCCATGCCTGTGCCCATCGCATGTAAGGAATTCTGGAACTGAAGTAGCGTTTTCTCTGATAAAAAAAATAGCCACTTTCATCCTGCATATGTGTAATTGTCCAAAGCAATACTTTTTCTGCAAGTTTACGGTATTGTTCCAGTTGCCCTAATTTGGCAAGGGTAACTATTAATTGAGCAGGGGCATGTATGTCTATGGGATACAAACTGTTATGGTAATATTTAGATATCCCTTCGTTGGTAAAAAAGGTTTCAATGTAATATTTGAGCCCTTTATCAATGTTTAAAGTAAATGAGTCATCCCCTGCATACAATTGATAGGCATGTATGCACTCCAGATTAAAACCTGTATGAAAATTATCTATCCAGGAATGATAAGGCAAAGTACCGTAGCTCCATGCACCGTTTCCCTGCTGGTGATCGCAGCTAAACTGTACCGCCTTTTGTGCCGTTAACTTTAATGTTTCGTCCAGGGTATAATAATACGCCCTGCTTAATAATTTTGCCCCTAACAGGGAGGCATTAAAAACGATTGTGTGGTCAATAGGAGAATAAGAAAATGAAAAATCTCCTTTAGCATCGTATGTTCTGTTGAGGTCCTTCAAAACAAAGTTTGAAGCAGACAATGCGGTATCGCGATATTTCGTTTCACCTGTAATTTCAAAAGCATTGAATAAAGCATCTGCAACAAAAGATGTAGCCACTACAGTTGGAGTATCCGCGGGTTGAAAAAAGGCCCTTGCCTGCCAATCGAAATAGTATCCCCAGCAACTACCTGAATATCCTGTACATTGTAATTCAATAATTTTATTTGCCAGGAAATGAATTTTGTCGCTTAATGCAGTGCTGGCTTCCGTCTTATACAAATTACAATATCCCGTAAGAAAAAGACCAAGGCCCTTGGCGTTATATTCTTTGGCAATGAAAACAAGCGGGCGCAGATTTACCGGATTGCGTTTAAATAGCTGGATCCATGTAAGCCGGAAAAAACGATTATTCCTGATAAGCGGCAGACCCTGGAAAATCTTACTCGTTAATCCATCGTAGGGATCCCATCCTTTATAACCTTCCCTCTCACAATACCCTTTCAGCCGGTTGAAACTATCTTCGAAAATATTATCCATAATTCAAAAATCTTGTGCGGGAAATTGAAGGTATAATGAAAATAAATACAACAAGATAAAAATAGTACACAAAATAATACCCTGTACTGAATTTGGAGTGGGTGTGTAAACGGCAACCAGGTAAATATTCAACGGTATTCTGATACAATACAAAATGAATTACCCATTCATCAATGCGCAAAATCCATCTCATAATTTCCCTTTATCCTTTCTATCGGAGGATTGAAATAGCCGAATTTCAAATCGGGAAACTCTTCATGGATGAGTGACATGAGTTGTTTTACACCTATGCATTCTCCTGTTTCATAAGCGCCAATTTTGCCCATATACCAGTCGGGATCTATATTAAAATTACGCCACTGAATCATGTTCAAACCTGTATCCTTTATCAGTTTCCTCAGTGCTTCATACTCTTCAACGCTGTCGGTCATACCGGGAAATACAAAATAGTTAATGGATGTCCAACCGCCATAACTGCGTACCACTTTCAGGCTCTCTACAATATCTTCAAAAACATAATTGTTAGGCCGGTAATACGGTTCATAAATATGCTTACGGGCCGAATTGGTGCTTACTCTTATACTGTTTAGTCCCGCTTCACATAGCGCTTTTACAGCAGCAGGTTTTGAGCCATTGGTATTAATATTGATGCTTCCGTTGGGCGTATGCCGGCGTATTTCAGCAATAGCTTTGCTTATGGTTTCCCACATCAGCAGAGGTTCTCCTTCACAGCCCTGTCCAAAACTCACCAAAGGAAATGGCGCTGTTTGCAGATGCGGTACGGTAAACTCTACAATTTCTTCCGGTGTAGGTTTAAAAGTGAGCCGGTCCTGCGTAGAAGGTATACTTTCTTCCTGCGGCTGAAAGGATATACAGCCAATACAATTAGCGTTGCATGCCGGTGATGAAGGAACCGGACATTCCCATCTTCCTATAAAATAATTCCTGGCGGCGGGACAATGATAGGTAAGGCAGCAGGTTTCTGCCAGGTGTTTTACCAAACGGTTATGCGGGTAAGCCTGTAATAAATTGCTGACCCCCTGGTGAATAAGCCCATCATCATAACCGCTGCACTCCTGCCTTATATCCTGTTCAATACGTACTGCAGGAACGTAGAACTGATCGTTAAGCCATGCGGCGGCCGTATAACAAAATAAAGGCAGCACCGGCGCATCAGCCTGCGTTTCGTATGCCGCAAGATATAAGCCGGTATGCGCGGGCGGAATAAAAGCGGCTACAGCCCATCCTTTTTCACATAAGCGCATTTCGCCCGACTGCACGTCTATACCAATGCCCCGGCGCCCGGGCAGTTCGTATAATGAACCGCCATCAGGCAAGGCTATCCAGTCTTCTACCGGTACCGCCAATGCGTCCCAGCCGGTTCGGCCAACAGCATACAATGAAGTATCTTCAAAAATAGCTCCATTACCATTGGAATATAAAACATAAGGTGATTGCTGCAAAACTGCCATCTTTTTTACGCCTCTTTTTTTGACTGGTTAAGACTGAAAAGACTATCCACAAATTCGTGTTTATCAAATACCAAAAGATCCTGCATCCTTTCTCCCACACCAATGAATTTTACCGGAATTTGAAAATGATTGGCGATAGATAATACTACACCCCCTTTGGCCGTGCCATCCAATTTAGTAATAGTAAGCGCGGTAACTTCGGTGGCCGCTGTAAAATGCTTTGCCTGCTCCAAAGCATTTTGTCCTGTTGAGCCATCCAGTACCAGCATTACTTCGTGGGGCGCTTCGGGAATTACTTTTTGTATTACCCGCTTTATTTTGCTCAGCTCTTCCATGAGATGCGCCTTATTGTGCAAACGCCCTGCGGTATCAATCAGTATCACATCAACGCCTTTTGCCACACCGCTGATTACGGTATCATAAGCCACGGCCGCAGGATCGCTGCCCATCGCTTTTTTTACAATAGGCACGCCTACCCTGTCGCTCCATATCGTTAACTGGTCAACAGCGGCTGCCCTGAACGTATCAGCGGCGCCCAGCAAAACAGATTTTCCGGCCATTTTAAAATTATGTGCCAGCTTACCAATAGTGGTGGTTTTACCTACACCGTTTACGCCCACCACCAATATCACGTAAGGCTTAGCAGGCAGCCCGGAATTGAATCCATAGGCGTTCTTTTCCGGTACGGCAACCAGTATGGCTTCAATTTCCTGCTGTAAAATGGTATTCAGCTCGGCTGTATTAAGGTATTTATCTTTAGCTACCCGCGCCTCTATGCGTTCAATTATTTTTACCGTGGTATCTAATCCCACATCAGCCGTTATCAATGCTTCTTCCAGTTCATCTAATACTTCTTCGTCTACCGTATTCTTGCCCGCAATAGCTTTTGTTATTTTAGAGAAAAAATTTTCTTTCGTTTTTTGCAGACCTTCATCAAGACTCTCCTTTTCTTTTTTCCCGAATAACTTTCCAAAAAATCCCATATGATTAATTTAGTACCATCAACAATAAAATGCCTGCTACCATTAACGCAGCTAAACTTCCATTTTTACACGTAACGAATAATAATATAATAAAGGTACCACCATTCTTCCTTCCGCTACCTGTTGTACCCTGCACCCTGCAATCCTGTCCCTTCTAATAATATAAATCCAACCGCATCAAAAAATCATCCTGCTGCATAGCTTTACCGTAACTAAACAAGGCGGTTTCATATACAACAAAACCCGCTTTCTGATAAAACTGGATGGCTTTGTTATTATGCTGCCATACCTGGAGCCATATCATATCAAATTTTTCCCGAATTGCTACCTGTTTGCATTTTTCCATTATTTCCTTACCCACTTTAAATCCCTGGTATTCCTTTACAACATATATCCGCTCAATTTCGATGGCGTTTTTATCCGGCAATCCTTTTGCTATCCTGTCGTAACGCATCCTGGTAAAAGCCACCGGCTCATTGCTCATGAATCCAATATAAAAGCAGGCCCTGGGATTATTCAACTCCTCCCCGATCTTTTCAGCAGAAAGTTTCTTTTCTATATACTCCTGTACGGCAGCATTGCTACTTATTTCTGAATAGGTTTCCGTGAAGGTTCTTCTTCCCAATTCTACAATAACAGCACAATCTTCGTTTGTAGCTTTTCGTATATGAATACTATTATCCATTCAATTACTTAAAATAACAAAAGCCATCGCGACAAATATCGTGACAGCTTTATACGCTCTTAAAAATTATTCAATTATTTCTGAGCCAGGAATTCTTTAATTTTATCCTTATGCACGATAGCTTCTTTAAAAGTATACGCGCCGGATTTAGGGCTACGCACCGCACGTACCACTTTAGTCCAGTTCTTTGCGTCGGCCACAGATTTTTGATCTTTTGATTTTATAGCGGTTTTAGCTGCTTTTGCCATGATTCTGTTTTGAACTTTTTAAATTAACCTGCACATGCGTGAAATTGTATAAGTGTCTCACCATGCATAATGTTGATTACTTGATCTCTTTGTGAACGGTAACCTTTTTTAAAATAGGATTTAGCTTTTTCAACTCCAGGCGTTCCGGAGTATTCTTTTTATTCTTAGTGGTAATGTAACGGCTGGTTCCTGCCTGACCACTGTTTTTGTGTTCAGTACACTCCAGAATGACCTGTACCCTGTTACCTTTCTTAGCCATTGCTTATAAATTTTAAATTGTTATCAGATTTTTTCTCCCTGCGCCCTCAGTTCCTTTACTACACTATACAGTCCTTTTTTATTGATGGTTCTCAACCCTTCGGTAGAGGTTTTCAGGATTATCCACCTGTCTTCTTCAGCCAGGAAAAAACGCTTCGTTTGCAGATTAGGTAAAAACCTGCGCTTTGTTTTAATATTGGAATGCGATACGCGATTTCCTGTGATGGGAACTTTACCGGTAACCTGACATACTCTGGCCATAATCCTATTTTTTTTGGGACGGCAAAGTTCCGTAAAATATCATTACTATCAAAAAAGATTTTACTTCTTTCAGCGTTATGCTACCGGAGTAATGCATTATAGCCTGTTTGGCCTGGTAATTGCCTGCCAGAAAGCGCTCTAAACCAGTATCCATGAAGCCATTTTTAATAACAGTAACGCTGGTATTGTATGCAGCAGTTAGTAAGAGCCAGTGTGCCTCCTCTGCAGATATGATACCGGCAGACAGCCTGATCATTTGCGCCCATACCACCTACACCCTTACATTACCCGGCGGGCCGGGCGTTTCCTATACCTGGTCAACCGGGGAAACCACCAACAGCATTAACATCAATCAATCGGGAAAATACTGGGTTAGCCTGGCAAATGCCGTTTGCCCGCCTGTAACAGATACCGTTACCATACTTTTTAACTCCCTGATACAGCAGCCATCTGTTAAAGATACTCTTCTATGCCTTAACCAACCTGCCCCTTCGCTCATTGCATGGGGAGAAAAATTAATGTGGTACAGCTCTCCCACAGCCACTGCCGGCAGCCCGGTAGCGCCTGTTCCTTCTACCGCCGATACGGGAATGGCGTATTATTATGTTTCACAAACCATACTGGGATGCGAAAGCCCCCGTGCCAGGTTAACTGTTGAAGTAATTGAAAAACCGGCTTTTGATCTGGGCGAAAATATTGTGATCCCCTGCGGAATTAAAGGAGTGGTGTTGCAAACCGTGGAACAAAAGTATACCAGCTATACATGGCAAAACGGCAGCACAGCGCCGGAATTTCTGGCCACAGCAGCCGGAAGCTATATATTAAAAGCCCATAATATTTGCGGATCCTTTGCAGATACCGTACAAACCGTGCTTTGTAATACCCGCTGCGTAAATTTTCCTAATGCGTTTACACCCAATAATGACGGATTGAATGATACTTTTAAACCAGGTGCTTTTTGCCCGGTTACTACTTACAGTTTTATGATTTACGACCGTTTTGGCAAAAAAGTATTTGAGTCTAAGCATCCATCCTTAGGATGGGATGGTAAAATAAACGGCAAAAAGGCCGATATGGGTACCTACGTTTACTACTGCATTTACGATGATTTTATGCTGAAACGGGAATTATTGCTGAAAGGAACGGTAACATTGATCAGGTAGTAGTCAATAATTCTGTAAGAAAGACGGATACATTTTTACTAGGCGATTCCCTGTTTATAGGCGTGAGTTATATAGAAGGATCAAAAAAGATACGTTTAAATTATTCTGATAAAAAATTTATATATGACTAAGTAAAAACAGGAACATAGGTTTCACACAGGTTTTAAGCAACACACTACAGGTTTTTCTTTGTGTACTATGTGTTTATGTGGTAATCTTTTCAAAACATAAACCATAACAAACTTATTTTTATTTCCGAACATCCACAGGAAGCAATGCTACAATTTGAAAGTATTCGTGCAATTGCCAGGCTTTTTTCAATCACTTAAACGTTTTCTACCTGCTTAACTTACTTCACTAAGGCTTACATTTGTGCCTTAAACGCACAGGCAGCAATGATTGAAGAAAAAGGGCTCAACTTTATTGAGGATATTATTGAAGAAGACCTGAAAAATGGTAAATACAGGCAAATTATTACCCGCTTTCCACCGGAACCTAATGGCTATCTCCATATCGGGCACGCTTCCAGCATTTGCCTCAACTTTGGATTAACAAAAAAATACGGCGGATATACCAACCTGCGTTTTGACGATACCAACCCCGTTACGGAGGAAACCGAATACGTGGATAGTATAAAAGAAGATGTTAGATGGCTGGGCTTTGAATGGAAAAATGAACTGTATGCTTCCGATTACTTTGATACGCTTTACCAGTTTGCCATTGACCTTATAAAAAAAGGACTGGCTTATGTAGACGACAGCAGCTCCGAAGCCATTGCCGTTTTAAAAGGAACACCTACCGAACCGGGGAAAAACAGCGCCTACCGCGACCGCACTGTTCAGGAAAACCTGGAATTATTTGAGCAGATGAAAAACGGTGAATTTAAAGACGGGAGTAAAACGCTCAGGGCTAAAATTGATATGGCGCATAGCAATATGCTCATGCGCGATCCTGTATTATACCGCATTAAGCATGCTCACCATCACCGCACAGGCGATAAATGGTGCATTTACCCGATGTATGATTTTGCCCACGGGCAAAGCGACAGTATTGAAGAAGTTACCCATTCTGTTTGTACGCTTGAGTTTGTGCCGCACCGGGAACTGTATGACTGGCTGATTGAAAAATTAGAGATCTTTCCTTCCAAACAATATGAATTCGCCCGCCGCAACCTTACCTATACCATTACAAGCAAACGGAAATTGCTGCAACTAGTAAATGAAAACCATGTAACCGGATGGGATGATCCCCGCATGACAACCATTAGCGGTATGCGCCGCAGGGGATTTACTCCTGAAAGCATTCGCGATTTTTGCACCCGGATAGGTGTAGCTAAAAGAGAGAACCTGGTGGATATGAGCCTGCTGGAATATTGCGTAAGAGAACACCTGAATAAGATTGCCATTCGCCGCATGGCAGTGCTGGACCCGGTAAAATTAATAATAACCAATTATCCTGCAGATCAAACGGAAGAAGTATACAGCGAAAACAACCCTGAAGCGGAAAATAACGGGGGAACAAGACCGGTTATATTTTCGGGAGCGCTGTGGATAGAGCGGGAAGACTTTATGGAAATACCGGCAAAAAAATGGTTCAGGCTTGCCCCTGGCGCTATGGTGCGGCTGAAAAGCGCCTACATCATAAAATGCGAAGAATGCGTAAAGGATAGCGCCGGCAATATTACAGCTATACATTGCACCTATATTCCCGAAAGCAAAAGTGGCAACGATGTGTCGGGCATACGTGTTAAAGGAACCATTCATTGGGTAAGCGTGGCACATGCGGCAAAAGCTGAAGTAAGACTGTATGACAGGCTGTTTACCATAGAAAACCCTGCTGTGGAAGATGGTGATTTTACCTCCCATATCAATCCCGCCTCTTTGCAGGTTATAAAAGCGGCATATATTGAAGCTTCCCTGAAAACGGCAGGGAAAGGAGAGAAATTTCAATTTATACGCAAGGGATATTTTACAGCTGATAAAGATTCCACACCCGAACACCTGGTGTTTAACAGAACGGTTACTTTAAAAGATACCTGGGCTAAAGAGAGTAAAAAATAAGCGGTATCATTTTTAAAGATACAGTACGTCTACCAGCTTCAGGTGGCTGCTGAATGTATATATACGCGGCGCGCCAGTTGGAATATTAACATTAGCAATATGCTCCGGGCTTATTTTTTCGAGATACATCATCAACGCCCTTAAACTATTGCCATGCGCCACTACCAGTATATTTTTATCGGCTATTAATAAGGGTTCTATTTCCTGCTGGTAAAAGGGTATAACCCTGGCGGCGGTTTCCTTTAAGCTCTCACCACCCGGCGGTTGTAAATCATAGCTCCTGCGCCATAACTCCACCTGCTTTGCACCATACTTGTCTGCTACTTCGGCTTTATTCAATCCCTGCAGCGTTCCGTAATCCCGTTCATTGAAAGCGCTGTTCTTAATAACGGGCAATTGCATTTGTTCAATTTCACCCAAAATAATGGTAAGCGTTTCTTCAGCTCTTTCCAGCAAAGAGGTAAAAGCATGATCAAAAACGATGTTTTTAAGCTTTTTTCCTGCCACACGCGCTTCTTCCCGTCCCAGCGCCGTAAGCGGCACATCTTTATTACCTGTAAACCTGTTTTCCAGGTTCCATTGCGATTGTCCGTGTCGTACAATTACCAGTAAAGGCATGAGTTAATGAATTGAAATGAAAGAATGCTTTTATTCAGTTTACTAAGGCAGCAGGAGCAGAAAGATACAAAAACTATTAAGAATGAAAGCGATTGGGTGTAAGGTATCAGGTATCAGGTGAGTTACTGACGATAGAATAAATATTCCTTTCTGCTCATGGCTGACAGCCTTCTCTGAATTTCGAAATTCTGGCTTCGGGTTTTATAATTTGTGGTTGCATTTTGCTTCGGATTTAGGATTTCAGGCTTTGAATCTGAAATTTACCTGCCCTGTTTTAGTTAGCCATATCATTATTATATCGTAGAAAAGGCTTAATATTATCTTTGCCTATTCATTTTATTGGCGAAAAATAATTGCAATGCAGGAAGATGTACTTATCCAAATCAGTAATAAAATTAAGGAAACCCGGAAAACACAAAAAAAAACGGTACAGGAACTTGCTACCAAAGCCCAGGTGAGCAAGGGCCTTATATCACAGATAGAAAATAACCGTACGGTGCCTTCATTACCGGTTTTGATGAACATTGTGCTGGCGCTGAATATTGACCTGAAAGATTTTTTTGAAGATATCAGTCACAACAAAGAAGGACAACAAAAAATTATTATCAAAACAGCCGCCAGCTACCAGGCGTTTGAAAAAGAACCGGCCAAAGGTTTTAAGTACAAAAGAATATTAACCCGTAATATGGACGCGGGTCCTGTTGATACCATTTTGCTTGAACTCAAAAAAGGAGCGCGGCGTACCCAAATGATCAAAACCGATGCGTATGAATACAAATACATTATCAAAGGCAGGGTAGAGTACCAGATTGAAGAGGAAAAATATGTGCTGGAAGAAGGAGACTCCCTTTTCTTTGATGGCAGGCTTTCGCATAAGCCCGCCAATATCGGCAATACGGACGCCCTGATGCTGGTTATTTATTTCTTCCTCACCAGCAATAAAGACTAATGCTTGGCATATCCTCCGTCAAACCCGTTTCCCGTAATTTTATAATGCAATAAAACATAATACAGGCAATATTCAATAAAATGTTTAATTTTGCTATATCTTTATTTAGTATTTATAAACATTTTATATGCCTATTTCCACTGCACCTTTTACGGTTAACGGCACTACTTATAGCCCTCCGTTCAAACCCATTGTTGTAATTTGTATTGATGGCTCCGCAGATGAATACCTGGATATTACGGCTGCACATGGCCGGCTGCCCCATCTTCAGCAAATGAGCAAAACGGGTTTTCGCGGAATGGTTCGTGGCGCTCTGCCTTCTTTTACCAATGTAAATAATTCTTCTATCGTAACGGGTGTTTCGCCTGCGGTACACGGTATAAGCGGTAACTTTTTTTATGATGTTGCCAAAGACGAGGAAGTAATGATGAATTCTTCCGAATACCTGCGTGCGGAAACCATTCTTGCAGCAGCCGCTAATGCGGGGCGCAAAGTGGCCGTGGTAACGGCAAAAGAAAAGCTCCGCGATATTCTCTCCTATAAATTAAACGGCATAGCCTTTTCGGCCGAAAAGGCCAACCTGGCAAAAAAAGAAACCCATGGTTTAGACGATGCGGAAAAAATAATAGGTTACCCAACGCCGGCTATTTATAGCGGAGACGCAAGCTTATTTGTATTGCGCGCCGGTGTGGCGCTGATACAAAAGGGTCTGGCAGACTTCCTTTACCTGTCGCTCACCGATTATATGCAGCACACCTACGCCCCCGAAGCCGAAGCCTCGCTGGCATTTTATGAACAGATGGATGCGGAGATAGGCAAACTGCTGGCAACCGGCGCTATTGTTGGCGCAACCGCCGATCATGGCATGAACGCCAAGGTAAAAGCGAACGGACAACCTAATGTATTATTTGTGGAAGATATGCTGGAAGCGGAGTTTGGTGATGGCTTCCGCGTTATTTGCCCTATTACCGACCCCTATGTTAAGCATCATGGCGCCCTGGGATCCTATGTGGTAGTACACATCAATGATAAGGAAAAAACAAGCGTGGTAAAAAACTGGTTATCATTACAGCCAGGCATAACCGAAGTGCACGATAAAACCACTGCTACCCGTTTGCTGGAGCAGCCTGAGGATCGTACGGGAGACCTGGTAGTGCTATCTGCCAGGGATGTGGTACTCGGCCGCCGGCCGCAATACCACGACCTTTCTGCGCTGGACGGAACACTGCGTTCGCACGGAGGAAGATACGAAGAAATGGTTCCCCTGATCATTTCCCACCCCCTGAATGCCGCATACCGCATGAAAGCATGGGGTGACCCCAGGAATTTTAATGTATTTGATTTTACCATCAATGGCACCCGATAATTAACGATTAAACCACATGATATGACAATGACCTGTTATGTTGCAGGAACGCCTGTACAAAGCGATTCTATTCTTGAAGTGAAAAGCCCTTATGATAATCGTGTAGTGGGCACCGTTACATTAGCGAACGCCTCCCATGTGGAGCAGGCAATACAAGCGGGCCTGAAAGGAGGAAAAGCGCTTACGCGGTACGACCGCTTCAGCATACTGGATAAGGCAAGGCAATTGCTGATGGCGCGAAAAGATCAATTTGCCCAAACCATCAGCGCTGAATCGGGACTGGCTATACGCGAAGCGAATTATGAAACCGGCCGGGCGCATGATGTGCTGTTGTTTGCGGCAATGGAAAGTTTAAAGGATGATGGCCAGATATTCTCCTGCGATATTTCCCCGCAGGGAAAGGCAAGAAAAATATTTACCCTGCGCGAGCCCCTGGCGCTGGCAGCCTGTATTACCCCATTTAATCATCCGCTTAACCAGGTGGTGCATAAACTGGCGCCCGCCCTGGCTGTTGGTACGCCGGTAATTTTAAAACCTTCCGAAAAAACACCCCTCACGGCCATACTGCTTACCGAACTACTGTATGAAGCCGGGTTGCCGCATTATATGCTCAGCACCCTGCTCGGACCAACCGGCGAAATAGCCGAACCGCTCGTAAAAGATCCGCGCATTGATATTGTTTCCTTTACCGGAAGCGTGGCCGTGGGTAAGCGCATTGCCGCTTCCGTGGGATACAAAAAAGTAATACTGGAACTGGGTGGAAATGATCCGCTGATCATTATGGAAGACGCAGACATGGATACGGCCGTTCACCTGGCCGCCGAAGGATCATTTCGTAACAGCGGACAGCGCTGCACCGCGGTTAAACGTATACTGATACATGAAAAAATAAAGGACGCGTTCCTTGAAAAATTTCTGCTAAAAGCCAAAACATACCATTGCGGCGATCCTGCCGATCCGGAAACACGGGTTGGAACGGTGATTGACGAACCCGCCGCCATTTACTTAGAAAGTGTGGTGAACAAGGCCGTGGCACAGGGTGCAAAAGTATTGCTTGGCGGAAAACGCAGGGGCGCGCTATTAGAGCCTACTGTTATTGATAATGTGCCGCGCGATGCCCAAATGGTCGTGCATGAATCTTTTGGCCCACTGGCGCCCATCTTAACTTTTAAAGATATAGATGATGCTATCGCACTATCTAATTCTACGGCTTACGGATTGTCGTCCGGCATTGTAACCCATAATATGGATTATGCGCTCCGTTTTATAAAAGAATTAAAAGTAGGCACGGTAAACATTAATGAAGTACCGGGTTACCGTATAGAAAGTTCTCCTTTCGGAGGCATAAAAGATTCGGGACTGGGTATAAAAGAAGGCGTAATTGAAGCCATGAAATGTTTTACGTACGTAAAAACTTTTTCATTACCCTGGTAATTTATATAAGTGAAAGGAATGGCATAGGTAAAGAAGAGGTTGTCTCAAAAGGGCTAGTATAGAAGATATGCCACAAAGACCCTAAGGCACGAAGAAAATAAAACCTGAAGATCAGGACTTTGTGCCTTAGAGTCTTTGTGGTAAAATATTACTTTTTAGACAACCCTTCCTGCTTATAACAAACTACTTTGACCTTACTATTGCGTTGTGGCTGATAATATTATTTACAATACTCACGGTTTCGTTAAGATAAATATCCGACTTCAGATTTTTAAGCCATTGCTGCTGCCGCTCCAGCTTCGATTCATCGTTTGAAAACCTGGTAATATCCGATGGCAGCAATTCTACCGGGTTGGCTTTATCAGTTTTTGTGAGCTTATCAATTCGCTTAACAATATCTCTTATCTGCTTCTGCTCTTCCTGGTATTTTTTAAGGTTAAGCGTGTATACCTTATCGTTCAAGTCAGAAAGCAACTGGGTATTTGCCTTGATTTGTTCAAAAACACTGTCAGTTTTTATCCTTCCTTCTTCTGTTGTTTTAATAGTAGAAATGTCTGCACCATTACTCCAGGGCGTGTATTTTGCCTTTGCTATCTCATCCCATTGCAACGCGTCAGGATTGTCTTTTTCACGATACTGAAGATATTCAAACTGATCGGGCAGCACAATATCCGGGGTTACTCCTTTTAGTTGCGTTGAACCGCCGTTGATCCTGTAAAACTTTTGTAAGGTCAGCTTTACTGTTCCGAGGTTGGCAGATGCGTCATCGTCACTGGAGGCCAAAAGCCCGCCGCGACCGCCATCCAATCCTATATTTCTTTGAACCGTACCCTTGCCATAGGTAGACGTGCTGCCTATAATAACGCCCCGCTTGTAATCCTGTATAGCCGCCGCAAAGATTTCAGAAGCGGAGGCGCTGAATTCATTTACCATAACTGCAAGCGGCCCATCGTATAAAACACCTTTATCTTTATCGCGCAAAACCGATGGAACTCCCTGCCTGTCTTTTACCTGCACAACCGGCCCTTCATCAATAAACAGACCCACCATCTGTATCACATCAAACAAAGACCCACCGCCATTATTGCGCAGATCCATAATAATGCCGTCTATATGCTCCGCTTTCAGCTTTTGAATTTCTTTAGCTACATCTTCGGCAGACTTTGCCCCATTGGGCCGCTCCCAATCCGCATAAAACTCGGGAAGATAGATATACCCTATCTTTCTTGATCCTTCGTTAACAATAGCGCTCCTGGCAAAAGTTTCATCCAGCACAATCTCATCTCTTATCAGCGAAACCACTTTTGTGGTGCCATCTGTTTTTTTTAATGTTAATCTTACTTCCGTGCCCTTCTTTCCGCGTATAATCTTAACCGCGTCTTCCGTATCGTAGCCCGCCATATCCTGCGGTTCTTCATTACCCTGCCCTACTTTAGTAATGATATCGCCAACCTGGATCTGACCCGATTTCCATGCAGGACTTCCTGCCACTAAAGTCATGATTTTGATATTGCCTTCTTCCTGCCGCAGCGAAGCGCCAATACCATAAAACCTTCCGCTCATCTGCTCGTCAAAAGATCTTTTTTCAATGGGAGGAAAGAAAGTGGTATGCGGATCCATGCAGGAGGTAATGGTATTCACAAATTCATTGAACCGGTCTTCTTCGGTAAATTTATTTCTCAGCCTTTCTGCTATACGGTTAGTAGATTGAAGTACTTTTTCCCTCGCTTCCCTCTCCATCTCCGCATTTGTTTTGAACTTGTACTCTTTCTGCCCCTTGTTTTTTTCGTTATTAGCAAGAAGGTCCGCATATCTCACCAGCACCTGGTATTTTAACCGTTTACGCCAAATATCCATGCGTTCTTTTTCAGTAGCGGGAAAATCCATTTTTGACTTGTCGTCAACCAGCGTTTCATCCGCATCGAAATGAAAAGGTTTATCCAGTATTTCCTTGTAGGAAGCCAAATATTCCAGTAATCTTTTGGCATATATATCACTAATGGCCTGGAAAGATTGCAATGGAGAACCGTGAATTTCATCATCAATCTTATCTTCAAACTGCTTCAGTTGCGCTATATCCGACCTTAAAAATATTTGCTTTTCGGGATCAATCGCTTCAAGGTATTTGGAAAACACTTCTTTTGAAAAGGCGTCATCAATTTTTTTAGGGCTGTAATGTCCCTGTTCAAGCATTACACCTACCTGTCTTAAAATTTTTTCATACCTGGTAGCAGGAGGATTACCCAAACCTATGGTTTGAAATGCCACGAAAATACCCGCAACAAAAATAACCAGTACTACTGGCAAAGATTTTTTATTAAACATAAGCTTCAACACTTTTTGCATAATCAAAAATAACGGAAATAAAACATTTATGTTGCCGGTTACACAAATGAATTAGCCAAGGATTTGTAAAATATATATGAAGGGTAAAAAGTTGTTGCCCTGCGATGAAGATATTTTCAAAGACTGGTTGCTGCAATAAAATAAAAGCGGCATATATATGCCGCTTTTATTTGAAATACTATGGGTGGCTAATGGGACTCGAACCCACGACCCTCAGAACCACAATCTGATGCTCTAACCAAGCTGAGCTATAGCCACCGTTTTACCGGCTGCAAAAATAGAAGAAAAATACATGCATGCAAAATTTGAATAGCGTCATTTCTGATTTTAATGTGTTTGGTGAACTCCGGGTCATTGCCTGCATTAAAAAAGGCTCAAAAAAGCCGGGAATGCAACAGGGAAAAATAGCTTTAACGTTCATTAACGTAAATCGCCTGTCAACACCCTCTTATAAGCCTATTTTTGCCGCTGATACCAATGTAATGAAGCTTCGTCATAATAAGTTGAATTTTGAACTTCAAAAACCAGCAGATCATTGATATAATGAAATTTTATTGTATTGAATGAAAACTGCACATTAAAAGCACAATCACAATGAGATTTTTTCTACCTTTTTTATTTTGTACTCTTTCGGTCAGTTTATTTGCCCAGCAACCCCAGCGCAGCGGGAATCGTGGCGCACAGGGAACGGGAATGATGAGTACAGGCAGGTTTTACGGTAAAGTTGTTGATGCAGCTACCAATAAAGGCATTGACGCGGCGTCTGTTCTGCTTATCCAGTCCAGACCAGACTCTTCAGGCAAAAAAAAGGATGTTACTATTGGCGGACAGCTTACCACATCCAAAGGAGAGTTCAGCATGGAGAATCTTCCTGCTATGGGCCAGTTTCGCCTTACAGTAACGGCTATCGGGTATACGCCTGTTGAAAAAACCGTGCAGTTCGATCCACGGAATCCGGATAAAGACCTGGGCAATATAAAATTAGAAGCAGACATACAGCAGCTGGGCGAAGTAACCATAGTGGCTACAAAACCCATGTTCCAGATGGGTGTTGACAGAAAAATCTTCAATGTAGATAAAAACATTACTACTACAGGACAAACCGCCACGGAAATTATGAAGAATGTACCGGGCGTTAACGTTGATATTGACGGCAACGTTACTTTGCGCAATGCGGCGCCTACTATATTTGTTGACGGCCGACCCACTACATTAACATTGGACCAGATTCCTGCAGATGCTATAGAAAGCGTTGAAATCATTACCAATCCTTCCGCTAAATTTGACGCTTCGGGCGGAACCGCCGGCATATTGAATGTGGTGCTTAAAAAGAACCGCAAAGCGGGGTACAACGGAAGCGTAAGGGCTGGTATTGATTCGAGAGGAAAAATAAACCTTGGCGGCGATATTAATGTGAAGCAGGGAAAGTTCAATTTCTTTCTTGGATTAAATTTGAACCAGCGTAAAAGCCTTAGTGAAGGCAATACCTACCGAGAAAATATGTACAGCAACAAATTACAAAATACCATTCTTAACCAATCCAGCAATTCAACCAATACCGGGCATTTCTTATTTGGCAGAATAGGATTCGATTACCTGATGGATAACCGCAATTCATTTACGCTGTCTATGGCCTTACCCAACGGACAGTTTAACAGTAATCAAACCGATAAAATACATGTGGATACCATGTCTTCGCCGGTAAAAACACAGGATGCCATAAGAACAACCATAAATAAACGCAACTTCAAAAACTTTGGGCCGGCACTGGGGTATAAGCATTTGTTTCCAAAACAGGGACGCGAACTTACCGCCGATTTTAATTACAATACCAGTTCCAATTCGGGCAGCGGCAATTATACCACGCAATATTATAACAGCGATGGAAGTATTTTAGGCGATCCTGCCCTGCAGCGGCTCATCTCTTCGGGGAGCAGTACCTACTGGACCATTCAGTCTGACTACACCAGCCCCATTGGAAAAGGAAAGTTTGAAAGTGGTTTACGCGCCGCGGTAAGAGATAATAAAAACATTAATGAAAACGCCGCTTTTAATTACGCCCTCAACCAGTTTATCGTTATTCCTTCCGCAAGCACCAATTATAAATACAACGACCAGGTATATGCGGCTTACTCCACTTATTCTAATAAATTAGGAGAAAAACTTTCGTACCAGTTGGGATTAAGAGCGGAAAGCTCACAATATAAAGGCACTTTAATCAGCACCGGTGAAACCTTTTCCAATAACTACCCAATAGAGTTTTTCCCCAGTGTGTTCATAACGCAAACCTTAAGTCCGGGGCAGGATCTGCAGTTGAATTATTCCCGTCGTATTAACCGGCCTAATTTCTGGCAGCAGATACCTTATTATGACGTATCTGACCTGCTGAATATAAGCGTTGGCAA
This sequence comes from Agriterribacter sp., assembly GCF_035497235.1. GTDB lineage: Bacteria > Bacteroidota > Bacteroidia > Chitinophagales > Chitinophagaceae > Agriterribacter. Next base: position 41,805 of record NZ_DATJEB010000053.1, on the reverse strand, counting down.
CCCCGGGCTGAAGCCCGAATTCACCAATTCCTTTGAGTTAAACTACAGCAAATCGCTGGGCGGCGGGCACAGCCTGCTCACTTCTGTATATTTCAAACAAACCAACAATCTTATTACCCGCTATCAAAGCAGGCAATACGATGTTCCTTTACCGGATGGCAAATTGGATTCGGCTATGGTTGTTTCCTATATTAATGCCAACTCAAGCCGGTCATACGGCTTAGAACTTACTTCTAAAAACCCGCTTGCCAAATGGGCGGATGTAACCACTAATCTTAATTTTTATAACGCCCGGATTGATAACAGTGGCCTGGACAAGGCTTTAGGGGTAAACGACCGCTGGGCTTTCTTTGGTAAAATGAATTTTAATTTCAAACTCCCGGCCAATTTCACTATACAACTTTCGGGCGATTATCAATCCCGTACGCTGGTACCCCAGGGCGGTGGCGGACGCGGTGGCTTCTTTGGCGGCTCCAACGGCGCTGCACAGGGCTATATTAATCCAAATTACGGAGTAGACATTGCTTTACGCAAAGAATTTATGAAAGATAAAAAAGCGGCCATTACGCTTAGTGCAAATGATATTTTTAAAACCCGGATATATGATTCTCATTCAGAGAACAGTGTATTTATCCAGGATATGTGGAGAAAAAGAGACGGACGTATATTCAGGCTTAACTTCTCTTACCGTTTCGGCAAGTTTGATGTATCGCTTTTCAAACGTAAAAACAACAGAACAGGAAGCGATGGCGGGGATGATATGATGCAGTAGCCATGTATTTATATGAAAAACCGGCATGCAGTAAAGCCATTGCGTTTAAACGCAATGGCTTTACTGATTATTACCATTCCCGTTTGTTTTGCCTTCCAGCATGGGCACAAACGAAAAGAAATCAAATTTTTCTTCCGCCAGCGTCCCATCAGCCCTTTTGGTAAGCCTCAGCATGCGCTGCGAATTGTTTTCATCAACAGGAATAACCATTTGCCCACCGGTTTTTAGCTGCTCCACCAGCTTTGGCGGTATTTGCGGCGCGGCGGCTGTTACAATTACTTTATCAAAAGGCGCATAGGTAGGCAGCCCTTCAAAACCATCGCCATAAAAGAACTTTATACCCGGGTATTTTTTCAGGTACATAAAATGCTTATTACTGTCGAATAGCTTTTTTTGCCGTTCAATAGTATATACCTGCGCACCCAGTTCCGCCAATACAACACTTTGGTAAGCGCTTCCGGTACCAATTTCCAATACTTTATCGAAGGGCTTTATTTCCAGCAACTGGGTTTGGTAGGCTACCGTATAGGGTTGTGAAATGGTTTGCCCTTCACCTATAGGAAAAGCCCTGTCTTCATAAGCAATCTGGTCAAAGGCCAGGTCCATAAAAAAATGCCGGGGAATATTGTTCATGGCGTCCAGCACTTTTTGATCTGAAATGCCTTTTTTTTGCAAAGCAGCCATTAGTTTGCGGCGCAGGCCTTTGTGCCGGTATTCATCTTCATATTTTTTCATGTGCGGCTGCAAGATAAAAAATTGATTGGTTAAAATGGGCGATCTTTACTGTAGCGGCTAAACAATTTCAAATGATTGTTTTTATGTTGAATTGAAAACAAGCGAATATGCGTGTTATTCCTCCTGTTGTTTTTTTTATTTTTTGCATGACCCCTGCTTTTCTTATTGCCCAGCATGTAAAAATGCTGCAGCGTGGAACTGCCACTTCCATAAGAGGACTGAGCGTGGTGAATGATAAAATAATATGGGCAACCGGAACTAATGGAACGGTTGGCCGATCTGCCGATAGTGGTAACACCTGGAAGTGGATGCGGGTGAAGGGATTTGAAAAAACCGACTTTAGAGCTATAGAAGCTTTTGATGCGGCCACCGCTATTATTATGGGTATTGGGGAACCGGCTTATATTTTAAAAACGAATGATGGCGGTAAGAGCTGGAAAGTGGTTTTTGAAGACAGGCGCAAAGGCATGTTCTTAGATGCTATGGCATTCTGGAATGAGCAAAGCGGTATTGTAATTGGCGACCCGCTGGATGAAAAGCTATTTATTGCCAGAACTTTTGACGGGGGCGATACCTGGCAGGGCCTTCCGGGTCAAAATTATCCCGTTGCGCAACAGGGAGAAGCCCTCTTTGCCGCCAGCGGCACCAATATACGGCCGCTCTCCAAACAGGAAGCCTGTTTTGTAACCGGTGGAACTGTATCAAGACTATTCATACGCAATAAAATGATTGCCCTTCCGCTCGTGCAGGGCAAAGCAACAACCGGCGCCAATTCCATAGCTGTATACAATAACAGGAAGCAAAAGCCGGCTAAACATATGGTAGTGGTGGGCGGCGATTTTGAAGCAGACACTGTTGCCGCACAAAATTGCGCTATAAGCCAGGATGGCGGCAATACCTGGAAAGCGCCGGAAATACCGCCACAGGGATACCGTAGCTGCGTTGAATTTATCACTAAAAAAAGGCTGGTTACCTGCGGCACAACCGGTGTGGATATATCTGAAGACGGCGGCATGCGCTGGAAATTAATCAGCAACGAAGGTTTTCATGTATGCCGCAAAGCGAAGAATGGAAAAATGATATTCCTTGCAGGTAAAGATGGAAGGATAGCGAAGTTGGTATGGTGAAAGAATATAAGGTGTCAGTGGTCAGTATCCCGTGATTTAAAGTTTTTCTTCCCTGCCGACTTTCTCTTCCGGGCCAAGTGTATGAGCAGCAACCGGCGGAACCTAACGTTTGAGTTTTTTACGTTTACATTACGCGATCTTTTACTATGCCTGGGTATTGCCACACGCTTCTTTTCCAGCCGGCAAAGATCCCGTTGGAACGAAAAGCATAGGCTTAGCGCTAAAGGCGTACAAGCGAGCCTGCCCGAATGGGACAAACGGGCGTGGCAACAACAGCCCAATAGCAGCACAACAGCTAAGTACAACATACCTGCCTTGCCCTGTTTTCCACAAAAAATCAAAAAATATTACATTTGCAGAATGAAGTTCGTGGAAAAGAAGCCCATCAGGGTTGCCATACTCGACCTGTATGAAGGCGTAGCTAACCAGGGTATGCGATGCATCAGGGAAATATTGAATCAATATGGTGAAGCCAATTTCCTTGATATGCAGTGGGATGAGTTTGATGTTCGCCAGAAATTAGAAGTACCCGGTACCGGCTATGATATTTACATTTCAAGCGGCGGCCCCGGAAGCCCGGTAGAAAGCAAAGGCAGCGACTGGGAGAATATTTATTTTCGCTGGTTAAACCAGGTAGAAGCATGGAACAATAACCCCGGCAATCAGCAAAAAAAATATGTTTTTTTCATTTGTCATTCCTACCAGCTTATATGCCGCCATTACCGGCTTGCTGAAGTAAGCAAACGAAGGTCAACCGCGTTTGGCGTATTCCCAGTTCATTTGCTGAACGAAGGAAAGGAAGAAGCTATATTTGACGGATTGAACGATCCCTTTTTCGCTGTTGACAGCCGCGATTACCAGGTAACCACTCCCCATCATAACCGCCTTGAAAAAATGGGTGCAGCTGTGCTTTGTATAGAAAAAGAAAGACCGCATGTGCCCTTAGAAAGAGCTATTATGGCCATCCGGTTTAATGCGTATATGATCGGCACCCAGTTTCATCCGGAAGCCGATGCCATAGGCATGAGCATGTATCTGCAGCGCGAGGATAAAAAAGACAGCGTAATAGCAGCGCACGGCGAAGCCAAATGGGCATCAATGATTGAACAACTAAACGACCCGGATAAAATACTGTGGACTTATTCGCATGTGCTCCCTAATTTTCTTAACCAGGCTGTAGAGCACCTGCAAACAGCGGAAGTATAATATATAATATTTACCTTCCCTGTAAACTTATCAGCAATGGTACCCCACTTACGAAAAACATTCAATGAAGCGTTTACTGCAAACCGGTATCAAACATTTTTAAAAGACCTGGATAGCCTTCACCCCGGCGCTATTGCGTTCAGAGTGGCCGAAACCCCGGTATTTGCAGACAAAGCCTTTACTCAAAAAATGTTAGACGCGTGTGAAAGCATCATAGATATTATTACGGCTCCCGGATTTAAAAACATAACGGAAAGGGCTATCCCAAAAAATGAATATGTACCGGGCGAAACGCCGCACAGCCACATGATCGCTTTTGATTTTGGCGTTTGCATTAATGAAGACCATGAACTGGAACCTCAGCTTATAGAAATGCAGGGCTTCCCTACCCTGTTTGGCTTCCAGTCCTATTATCCCGAAATAATAAAAAAACATTTTGATATACCCGCAAATTACAGTCATTACCTGAATGGCTACGATCAAACCAGTTATTTAGCTATGCTAAAGAAACTATTGCTGGATAAACATGCCGCGGAAAATGTAGTGCTGCTTGAAATAAAGCCCCATGAGCAAAAAACAAAAATAGATTTTTACTGTACACAGGATTATACCGGCATTCAACCCGTTTGTATAACGGAACTGGTAGCGGAAGGAAAAAATTTGTTCTACCTGAGCAATGGCAAAAAAACAGCTATTAAAAGAATATACAACCGGGTCATTTTCGATGACCTGAAATCGCAGTCCGGACCCAACAGCATAGACATTACAAAGGAATGGAATGTGGAATGGATACCGCACCCCAACTGGTTTTACCGCATCAGCAAATTCACGCTGCCTTTTATTCATCACCCGCATGTACCCAAAACCTATTTTTTAAACGAAGTGAAACAAATACCGCATGATTTGGAAAATTATGTATTAAAGCCATTGTTTTCGTTTGCCGGGCAGGGTGTAATCATAGATATTGAGCCGCCGGATCTTAGTCAAATAAAGTACCCCGAAAATTGGATACTGCAACACAAGGTAAAATACGCAGATATCATTCAAACTCCGGATATACCGGCCAAAGCCGAAATAAGATTAATGTACGTGTGGCCCGATGGCGATGCCCGTCCGCATGCTGCCATTAACCTGGCACGCCTGAGCAAGGGGAAGATGATTGGTGTGCGTTACAACCAGGACAAAACCTGGGTAGGCGGTTCCGTATGCTTTTTTGAAACTTATTAACCTTATTTAACCTTCCAATATAAAGCTCGCAGCATTTAGGTTGTAGCTTTGACTAACAATCTTTTCGTATGAAAAGGCTATCTGCACTCTTCTTTTTATTTACAGGTTATACTATTACGGGTTTTGCACAGCAAAAAACTGTTGAGCGTGCTATTGTAGAATCAAAAACAGCTATCACTTTTCCTCAGAATATAAACAGGAACGCAGATAGCGATGAAGATGGCAACACTGGTTTTGGCGGAGCCGGAGGCATGGAAAGTAAAAACACGGTGTACTTTAAAGGTGATATGATTAAAACCTATAGTGTAAGTGATTTTGGAAATACTACGGTAATCATTGACAAAAAGAATAAGAAAACCACTACGCTCACAGAAGCGATGGGGCGTAAAACAGGTTTTTACAGCACCGAAGAAGATGAAGCGGCTATGCGGCAGCGGATGGATTCGATAAGGCAGGCACGCGGGCAACAGGCAAACAACCCGAATAACAGCAAAGCACCGGAAGCCGAAATCATTAACAGCAATGAAACCAAAAAAATTGCGGGATATACCTGTAAAAAAGCGATCATACAAACAAAAACCAGGCAGGGCGCGATAAATGAAACCATTGTATGGTACACACCCGATTTTAAAATGCCTCCCGGCTATCCTATGGCGGGCAATACCGGCGGTGGCGGTTTTGGCAGGGGAATGCGCGGACAGAGCGGCGGTGGCTTTGGCATTACAGGATTAGATAAGATTGACGGTTTTGTGATGGGTTACGAAGTAAAACGGCCGAATGGCTTTGAAATGCGTATGGAAGTAACCAAAGTAGCACTTGACCCTGCTATAGATGATAAGATTTTTGAAATTCCGAAGGGATTTGATATTAAGCCTTTAAAAGAAATGCGGGGCCAATTTGGACAGGGTGGCAGGGCTACCCGGAATGCAGGGAATAATTAAGTAAGTTAGTTTTGGGGCTATTTATAATCAGTAAGGACCTTCAGCAATGAAGGTCTTTTGCTTTAGGAGTTGTGAAGGTCAGATCAGGTATCAGCTCTCAGGTGGGTATGGCTTAAGGATAGCATGTATCTTCCTCTTGTTGCTCATGGCTGACCGCCTTCTTCGGATTTCGGATTCCCGGCTTCAGGTTTTCCGATTTGTAATTTATTGTTTATGGTTTCTGGTTGCATTTCGTTTCGGATTTCGGATTTGTCATTTGGTTCTTGGTGCTTTCCCGTTATCTTATATCAATTAAATGTAAAATGCGGTTATTTTTAGTGTGCTGTAGCTGTTATTGAGTGGATGACCGTTTCACGTAGATTTACCGGAGTGTGATGAAAATACGTACAGGACTCAATTGTGGTATATATGAAAATAACTGTACCATATACATTTATGCATAAAATTATACGGTATACCGTATGCTAAGGGGAAAGCCTTACCGTTCCTGTATCGTAATTCTCCCCTGCTGTAGAAGAAGAATGACTGATCAATAGTATCAAGCACTATTTTTTAGCAACCTGGAGCGGCGTTTCTTTGTGTAACAAATCCAATGATCCGAATCCAGTATCCTGAATCCAATAATCCAAACAGATCCGATATCCGTGATGAACACTTTACTTTATCCTGTAAAAAACCATGCTTAACCAAAAGCACCCGATCCAACACCCTAACGAAGACCAGCAATGTGTTTTAACCGTCCGTTTAAAGCATTGCAACATCCGGCAACAGAAAATGGTATAGCGATGAATAATCGCTGTTGATTAAACTGACCCCCTCATAACCTTAATCTTTTTTCCATTTTCTGTTGCTTTTATTCTTCCTTTACGTCTCCCGGCATTACACCCCATTCTTTTAATAAAGTATTAAAGCGCAGCTCCGGTAAAGCCGGCCGATCATAATGACCAGCCCTGCTCTTTTGCCGGTAGGCCTCATAAATGGTAACCGCGCAGGCTACTGAAATATTTAAGGACTTTATAATACCCGCCTGCGGAATAATAAAATTGCCATCCGCCAGCGCTCTTATTTCTTCACTTACGCCTGCATGTTCATTACCAAAAACCAATGCAAGAGATTGTGTAAAATCTATATCGTATATTTCCACTGCATCGCTGCTTAAATGTGTAGTTAATATTTTATCATAGCGCTTTCTCAGCTCATCAAAACAGGTTTGCACATCCGTAAACTGGTGTATGCTAAGCCATTTGGCCGCGCTGGATGAACTTTTCGCCCCCCATTTTTTATGCCGGGGTATTTTACTGTTCAGCACATATACGTCCTGTATACCCACCGCATCGCAACTGCGCATTACAGCGGATATATTATGCGGATCAAAAACATTTTCCAGCACAACAGCAAGATTGTTTTGACGTTTATTGAGCACGTGCAGCAGCCGCTGATATCTTTCTGGCGTCATATTTGTAAATTTAGAACAGCCTGAAATATAAATAGTTATTTTCGGGCTTTAACTTATTTAAAAAGACAGGAGACAGGTTATGTTAAAAAAAATCGCAAAAATAACAGGTATTATCCTGATAGTTCTGATTGCTGTTGCTTTTATCCTTCCGTTTGCATTCAAAGGCAAAATCATGCAGATAGCCAAAACAGAGATCAATAAAAATGTGAACGCGAATGTTGACTTTAAAGATATTGACATTTCCCTGTTCCGGCATTTCCCCCGCCTCGCTGTTGGCCTGGAAGCGCTTCAGGTAACAGGTACAGGTGATTTTTTGGAGGATACCCTGATCGCCGCCAAACAAATTGATGTGGCGCTGAACCTGATGAGCCTTTTTGGTGGCGACCAAATGAAGATATATTCCATTACCATTGATAAGCCCCGTATACATGCCATCGTTAATAAAGACGGCAAAGCTAACTGGAACATTACCGTACCCGATACTGCCGCTGCGGCATCACCGGAAGCAGAAAGCAGTTTCAATATTCAGCTAAAAAAATACGCCATTAAGGATGGTTATATTAGCTATATTGATATTCCGGGCGATATGAGCAGTGAAATATTTCACCTTGATCATTCCGGCAGCGGCGATTTTACCGCTGATCTTTTTACATTAAAAACAACTACATCGGCCGAATCGGTTTCTTTTACCTACACCAAAATCCCTTATTTAATTAACACTAAGACCACATTAGATGCCGATATACAGGTAGATAACAGGAACGATACATACACATTCAAAACAGATGATATTGCGTTAAACGATCTGAAGCTTTCGGCTGAAGGTTATTTCCAGTTTGTAAACGATACCACGTATGGAATGGACATCCAATTCAACGCCCCTTCCACTGAGTTCAAAACCCTGTTGTCATTAGTGCCTGCTATTTATAAAAATGATTTTGAAAAAATTAAAACCAGTGGTAAAGCTATATTTAATGGTTTTGTAAAAGGCAAATACAACGCGGTAAAAATGCCGGCTTACCATATTAACCTGAATATTGAGGATGGGTTTTTCCAGTATCCCGATTTGCCCCAACCCGTAAAGAATATTGCGATAGCCTTAAAGGTAGATAATCCTGATGGCGTTACCGATAATACCGTGGTAGATCTCTCTAAAGGACATATAGAATTTGGCAATGATCCTTTTGACTTTAAGCTGCTATTAAAAAAACCGGTTACCGATCAGTATATAGATGCGTGGATAAAAGGTAAATTAAACCTGGCGCAGGTTACCCAGTTTGTAAAGCTAAGTGGTGATACCAAGCTATCGGGGCTTTTAGACGCAGACGCCACGGCTAAGGGAAATGTGGCGGTAATTACCCAACAAAAGCCCGGACCTTTCAGTGCCAACGGATTTATTACTGTTACTAATCTCAATTATTCCTCCGGCGATTTTCCGCAGCCTGTTCGTAACAGTAATATCCAGGTAAAATTCGACAACCCGGATGGCGTGGCAGATCATACGGTTATTCATGTACCTGCCGCGCATATAGAAATAGGAAACGATCCCATTGATTTTAATGTGCTGATCAAAAACCCTGCTACCGCGCTGTATTTCGATGGTAATGCAAAGGGTAAATTCAACCTGGCCAATGCGGCACAGTTCACCAGCTTTGAACCGGGTACAACATTATCAGGACTGCTTTCCGCCAATATCGCTTTCAAGGGCAATAAAACGGATATTGATAAAGAGGCGTATGACAGGATCAATCTTTCGGGTACGCTGAACGTTGCAGATATGCAATATGCCAGTAAAGATTACCCCACGGGTATCAATATCAGTAGTGCCGCTTTAACCTTCAACCCCAAAAATATTACGCTCAACAGTCTGAAGGCAGAGTACCTTAAGGCGCATATTACTGCCAGCGGCGCTATTGATAACGCTATAGGATACGCGCTGAAAGATGAGCCTGTTGCAGGCGCTTTACAGGTGCATGCCGATAAGCTAAACCTGAACGGCTTTATGGGCACGGAAACGGCTGCTGCAACAACCGGCAGCGCTGCCGGAGCCGGCGCCACATCATCTGAACCGTTTGCCGTTCCCGGAAATGTTGCCTTTACTTTGCAGGCCGCTATAGATGAGCTCATATACGATAAAACCAGTTACTATAACCTGAAAGGTACCGTAGCCATTAAAGATGAAACCGTATCGCTAAAAAACCTGGAGATGAACGCTTTGGACGGGAAAATCGGTTTGAATGGCTCATACTCTACTAAAACCGATAAAAAGCACCCGGCAATTTCCTTAGCCTATGATGTGAAGGAACTGAGCGTAGAAAAGACATTCTACGCCTTCAATACCGTTCAGCAGTTAATGCCCATAGGAAAATTCATTTCAGGAGTCATTAGCTCACAGTTAACATTGAATGGTAAATTGGGGAGCGATATGAGCCCTGTAGTAAGCACACTAACAGGCAAGGGTAACCTGTTGCTGTTAGAGGGCGTGTTAAAGAAATTCGCTCCTTTGGAAAAAGTAGCCCAAACATTGAATGTTACCGAATTGAACGGACTAACGCTGAAAGACATTAAAACCCATTTTGAGTTTGCCAACGGCAAAGTGCTGGTGCAGCCCTTTCATGTAAAGGTAAAAGATATTGATATGGAAATAGGCGGCATGCACGGGTTAGATCAATCCATCAACTATGCCATTGGCATGAAGCTGCCGCGCAGCCTGATAGGCACGCAGGGCAATGCCCTGATCAATAACCTGGCGCAGCAGGCAGGCAGTAAAGGTATTCCGGTTAAGCTCAGCGATTACATTAACCTGAACATTAAAATGGGCGGCACCATCAGCAATCCGCAAATTAAAACTGATCTTAAAGAAGCGGCCGGCGATGCCGTTGCCGATATGAAGCAGCAGGCAGCAGATTTTGCGCAGCAGAAAATAGACAGCGCGAAAAAAACCCTACAGGATTCGGCCAAAGCCATAAAAAATGAAGTGATCAAAGACCTGAAGGAAGAAGTTACCAAACAATTACTGGGCGGTAAAAAAGATAGTGCCGACTCCGGGAAGCCATTAGAGAATACCAAAAAGAACGCTGAACAGGCGGTAAAAAATACGCTGAAAGACCTGCTTAAAAAGAAACCCGTGAAAGATACTACTAAGAAAGAATAATGAATTTGCCCGTACAATAATTTCACAATATTTTTGCTGCACCGGAAAATCATTCGGGATGTAGCGCAGCCCGGTAGCGTGCGTCGTTCGGGACGACGAGGCCGCAGGTTCGAATCCTGTCATCCCGACTTATAACTTCCGCAAATCCGTTACTATGTTGGGTTTGCGGTTTTTTTATTTCGTTTATGTAGCAGATTATGTAGCAAATCCAATAGCTCTAAGCGTAGGACAAGCTTAAGATAACTGGTTACGAAGTTGCCCGGCTGCCAACACAGGTCGGGATTTTCCTACGGGAGCTGCAGGGAGTCGAACCCTGGTCCATTGTGTTCGGTTCATTGGTTCGAATCCGCTCGGGACCTCCGCCGGTTATATTCTTGTTCCGAGCAATTATATGAGCATGGGAATACTGTTAAACTTGCTCAAGTTAATGATAATGGACCCACGGAACGGGCTTTGAAATAGGAGTGAAAACGGGGCGCCGTATGCGTTTCAGAGTGCAAAGGTACGGCAACCAACGGAAAGATAAAAAATTAGGATTCGCCACAACATCTATAGCTTTGTTATTTAAAACATACTTATTATGCAACCTAAAGACGCCTTAAATCAAATTCTTTCTTCACGCGGTCAAATCTTGGACATCGGTTTTCCTGACACTCAAGAAAAAGTTTGCCAGATAAAACTCATCTTAAACAATATGCGAGGATTAGTAACCTCAAGCACTCTTAAGAATAATGAAAGAGATACTGATCATAGGGTTTTATTGAATCTAATACTTCAACATCATTTTCTCGACTGTCATTTTAAGATTATACATGCCGACAGCAGGGATACTTACTGGAAAGCTTTTACGGCTGGGTTAGAGGAAGATATAAACGGCTTTAGACGGGTTTTATCCTTAAACTGCGGTTCAATATCTTCCTGAACGCCGCTAATGGTACCGTGTTTATAAAGGCATTGTAATTGTAAAAATAAGACACTAAATTAGTATCGGTGTTTTTCAAGTTAGCTTATTTGCCCGGAGTAGCCACTTCGGGCTTTTTTGTTATATTGGGCTACCTAAACCCCCACAGTATGAGAAAAATCGCATTGATTGCACCTCTTATCGTGACAATTATTTGTTCATGCAGCACCACCCGGTATTACTCTTATGATATTAGATTAGAGAAGCCTACACCCTCAACCAGGCTGTTTTACGAAAACGATACTATGTCCTTATCATTTCAGTTCAAACCCCGGTACATCGAATTTGAGACATATAATAAACTCGAAGATGGTATCCGGATCAATTGGGATGAACTTAGTATTTCAGTCAATGGTGAAGCTAAAAGGATCGTACATTATGAAACCGGAGAAAACAAGGTAACAGAAACACAGCCACCTACAACCATACCCCCCAAATCAAAACTTGTGGATGGACTTATACCGACTGAAAATATAAAGTATATTATCTCTTCCGGCAAAAGAATACTTCTGCCTATTTACACATACCCCATTTCAGACAACGGAGGCAAAAAGACAAAGAAGAAGATATTGAGTATGAAGGGGCAAAAGACGGTGTTTTATTTCCCTTATTACTTAAGAGGGGTATATCATTCTAAAACATTTGAATTTTTGATTGCAGATGTGGTGCAGAGAAAGAAAAAATAAAGCACAGAAGGGGTTCGATATGGTGTCGGGGTATTTATCAAAGCTGCGGTAAGAAACGGAATCAGGGAAGCCAGGAAGGACGCAGGAGCGCCGGTAATTACAAAGAGTAGTATTCCGGATGTGAAGCCTAATGATAAGCAATTAGAATTGCAAGAGCGATACAATAGAGGTGAGATAACATTTGATGCATACCGGGCAGGATGGGATAAACAATCGGATTACGGACGCAATAATCTTTAATTATAAAAAGCCAAGTATGAGAAAGATAATAGTAATAATAATGCTACTTCCGGTGCTGGTGATGGGGCAGAAAATACCTTTTAACCAAGAGGCGAAAGATATAATATATGATTCTGTTTATGAAGTGAACGGCACAAAAGATGAATTGTATACCAAAGCAAAAGTTTGGATTGCGGATATTTTTAGATCAAGCATCCGGGTTATTGATGCAGACGATAAAGAAAGCGGGCTTATTGTTTGCAAGGGGAATATAAAGTATACTGTAGTAAAGGACGGAATAAAAGGAAGGGGCAAAAGGAGAAGTATAGAAAAGTTTAAAGTTGATGGGAGCGCTGATTTTAATTTAAAAATATTTTTGAAAGATAATAAGTGCAGAATTGTTGTTGATGGGATTCAGATCCCCATGCTGGAAGAGGCGACCGCTGCCGGATTGGGCGACCTGAAAGCGGAATGGGCTATGTTAAATAGTATTACAGCTATCCAAAAGGATGATACTATAGAAGAGCGGGTACGGTTCAACAACTATCAAAACAGGGATATTGCGGTTAATAATAGGATTGGGGACATGATGCACTCTTTAGAGACGGCGCTTAATAAGAAGGGGGATTTTGATTTTTAAATAAATAATTCTTGGTAGTTGGATTATTCCCCACACTTCAACATTGACGGGCGAATCATCGTTAAGGTGTGCGCATTTTTAAATATACTATTTTCTTGCTTTCTTCACAACCTTGTTAGCTCTTATTTCATAGCCGTTTGCCATCAGCAGTTCCACAATTGCGCCGGACTTTAGTTCACCCCTGCGGAACCGGTTTAGGTAAATTCTGTACTTGCTGCCAAAAGAATCCTTTTTCTTGGCAATCTCCTTGAATTCTTCCGATTCTGTAAAATCAATAAAGGCTTCTTCTAATGTCATAAACCAAAGATAAAAATAAATGTAACAATTTGTTTCATTATTTAATAATCTTTATTACCTTAGTGTAACAATTTGTATCACTTATCAAACAAACAATCATGATCACCTCCAATCTTCAGCAGAAAATGCGTTATGTGGAACTCATTTACGCGTTGAATAGTCCTGTTGACAAAAGCTACAAACCCTGGACAGGGGGGCAAGACCGCCCGGCTTTCGTTAAGGTAGCTAAGTACAAGCCCACGCCTAAGAGTAAAAAGCGGTCCCTGAAGTAACTCCCTTTAGTTAAGCCAAAAGGTTAACATTAATTAACAGCCAATCTTCCACGCGCGGAGAACTTGCTGTTATTACCAAAACGTTCGCCACGATGGCGAACCCCTCCCAATCCACGCCCGTTTATGATCAAACCCGTATTACTTCACTATTTAATTTATCAACATGAAAAGTACAGAACAAATTAAAAAAGAACACGAACTAAGTTTATCAGCGGTAAAAATCATTAAAAACACATTTGGGAATCCATTGGAGTTTGTCCGGTTTATCCTGAACGCGCAATTTGCTTTAGAATTATTCGACGACAAATTTAGAACTGACGACAAACACGATTTGAAACTCAGAAGAAAAAGCGGTTATTTTTTTTTAAAAATCATGCTGGATGCTACAGATAATTGGGATAATGAGTACAGCTTTGCCACAACGCTTAATCTTATTGGAATTGATTATTCGGATGAAGAATTTTACAACCTCATACAGCGGGCCTATGCGGCAGAAATATTTTTGATGGTTGATTCGGGTATACCTGATGACATAGATGAAGAGATGCATAATCGTTATTGGGCTATGTCGAGGGTTACGATGCTGTTAGGGAATGATGGGGTTGAAAATGAGAAGCTAAACCAATCAATAAGGCAATACGATAATAAAAGCATTAATGTGCCTGCCGCGTAAGGGTAACTTGTTTATGAAGTTATTTTAAAACATTATAATCAACAACAATGGAAAATGAAAAAATTACCTGTCTGGAAAAAGAGCTTGCCGAATTTTTTATTGAAACATTTAGCACCCCCACCGTTGCGCTTAGTTTTTTTATGGATACATACCATAATATATGTTATTACCATACGGATGCCGGGTTGGCGAAAGATGTAGCATTCGCTTTTGATGTGATATCAAAGGAAATGGTCTTTAAAACCCTTGCCGGCAAATCAGCAAAACAGTTGGTAGGTATGCTGCAAAAAGGAGCCGAAACCGTTTTTGAGTATTTGAATCCTGACATTCTTAATAAAGCGGCAAAATATTCTCTGGATGCAGCTACAGCATGCATAATTGAATTTAACTATGATACTGATGTTGCGGCAGGGATGATCAGAAAAACAAACTTTCTATTTAGGGCAGCCCAATTATCTGCGCTGTATAATGTATACTATGAATTAGAAAACGAGAACCTTAAAGCCATTAGCAATGAAAACAATTGAAATAAGCGTTACCTCCAATGTTCTCCCATTATTGGATATGCATAAGGAAGATGTTTTTAGCATCTTGGACGAGGCATTTACAGACATCTTAGGCATAAAAGACCGAGAAGGCGAGAATCAAGACCTTTACTGTATCATACGTGGAGTTAAGGATATTGTTTCCGAATTACAACGAAATCGCGAATGAATTGCAGGGGGGTACACATTTTATTTAAGCCTGGGAGTAATTCCGGGCTTTTTTATGTCGGAAATGTCGGATTTCTAACACAAACCCCCAGCCAGGAATAGCCGGGGGTTGTTTTAAATCTGAAACATATGGAATTGAAGGAAGTTCTTATTTAGCCGAATGACCGCGATTGTGAGCGCCTTTGACGTTCGAGGTATAATATAAGATCGGGACCAGCACCCTGCAGCCTGGCAACCATTGGCCCGCTATCACCACGCCCACCAATCATGTTATCTAATCTGTCGAGCGGAATAACTGCTTCTCTGGATGAAAGCCGAGCAGGGAATGTATCATTTTCAAAACCCGCCGGAACTATACCGCCGGTTGCCATATTGGTTACTTTGCTGCCAGTTAGCAAACTTTGAAATAAGCTGCCGAATGAGCCAATAGCACCGCCTTTATTGCCAAATGCTTTTAATATAACCGCCAATACAGCCGCTTTAATAGCTGCTGCAATTAGATCAACAACTAATTGTTGTGCTGCCTGCCCAACTTGTTTCATTGACAACTTGCCGTCTGTTGCGATCGTACGAAAGAGGTTGGCAAACGTGTCTGAAAGCGGCCCGCCAACAAACCGTCCAATATCGCCAAGCTGTTTTTCGAATGCCTTTAATTGTTCATCTGATTGTTTAATGGATGTCCTCATATCCTCGGTAAAAAATTTATCAAAATTGCCACCTATGGGGTCAATCGTAAGTGGTACCTCAATTTTTAAATCATCATTCTTTTCAAAGTATGTTTTGAAATTCTTAAAGGCATCGTACATCTCTTTAACTGATTCGCTAAAGATTTGTTTGCCACCGAATGAAACTGGAATTTCGATTTCAGGCCCGATTAGTTTAAATTTTGATTCTTTTTTTATCTTTTCCTTCGCTTCGGTTAGCCCCTTAAAGTTTAGTGTTGTTAATGTTATTTCCTGTATGCTATTTTTTAAGGCATTAAATTGCTCTTCAAGTGGAGATATTTCTTTTCTCTGTTTGGATAGCGCTACACTTATATCTGTGATTGCCCTTGACTGATCATTAAGAAAGAATGTTCGCGCACCTGCTTTTGAATCGGCTTCTATTTGCGCTTTATTTGTAGCCTCTATTTGCCGTCTTAAATCAATTTGTTTCTTCTCATTGTCGCTGATTGCTTTGTTCTGCTTGTATAGTTCAGCGCCAACCTTTCCTATTTCACTTTCCAGATTTTTTAAAATAGCATTAGCTACAATAGCTTTAGTATAGTCATTCTGTAGTTGCGTTAATTTTGCAAGGCTGGTTTCTTCAAGTTTCAAATCACCGAAATAGCTTTTATTTATTCTCTTCAGTTCTTCAAGCGCCCGAACCTGCGTTGCGCGTGCTGCGTTCTGATCTCTTATAACGCGAACCAATGCACCTACCCTGGCTATCTCACCCTGTGCAGAACCTTCCGCAGCCAGCCCAATATCACCAATAGGTTTAATTAATTCTTTTATAGTGTCGGATAAAGATTTGGCTTCCGCTTTTGTCTTACCAAACCCGCGCGTCCATGCACTCATGCCCATTTGGGCAAATAGCAGACCGGATGAAAGTAAAGACAGAGCGACACCTAATCCACCCGCTCCGGTCAATGAACCAAGCAGCGCCTTTATAGCGCCGCCCGTTGATCCTGTTTGCGCTTTTAATCGCCCAAAGGATTCTATTAGCGGGTTTAGGTTATTCTGTATGGCAATGAAACCAAAAGGGGCGTCTTGTGCTATCCTTCCAAGATCAGTTAAGGCTAATGTAGCCCCGTTAGCGGATGATGGTATATTCTTTAGGCTACTGGTCGCACTTGTTATTTTCTGCCCGAAATCATCAAAACCAACTTTACCAGCAGCCTTAATGGCCTGCATTGTTCTTGCCGTTTCTTCCAGCCTCTTATTTAGTGAAAGAAGCTGCTTGCCGTCCGTGGTTCCTTCAATCTCTTTACTTAATGATCGAAAGTCAGATTTTAAATCTGAAAGGGATTTTGTTACATCCCGAAGATCAGCGCCAACCCGTATTTTAAGACCTTCATCCATATGAATATTTATTTTATCAATTACTGATACTTGCAAGAAGCGATAAGTATGATTAGAATGGATTGGGAGAAATGAAGTGAGATAGTGTATATGATATCAATAGATTTTACAAAGTTAGTTCAATAAACTAATTTTTTCTACAAATCTTTGAGCGGCTCACAGCCCTCTGCAGGGACCATAACAATGTGCGTTCCCTTTAGGGTTTGCGCCTCAAACTGAATGCGGCTCAACACTTCTCCTGTTTTGTTATTGGTGTAATTGTCGCCTTCGTTAGTCCAGATTGTGAAGCTATCCCCGGCAATATCTGCGATAGTTATTTTGCCGGACTTCAGATCATTGAGAAGCTTTATCTTCCCGCATCTTGTTTTCGGAATTGTTGCGTTGTTCATAATCTTTTTTTAGTTGTTCAAATTGCTCTCGATATTCATCGGGTATAGTAATGCGTTTGCTATCTTCCTTTACTAAGATGTCATCCAGTAGCCTTAATTCAGATACAGTAAGCTTATCAAAGTCAACGGTTGCAAACCATATTTCATCCGGCGTGTATGCGCCTGATTTCACTTTGCGGATAAACTCTACTTTTTCACTCCTGCTTTTTAGGGTTTCTGGCATTGTAGTTTAGTTTAAACTGTTCGAAAGCTGATTTGTGTTCCTCGGTAATACTATCAATGGTGAAGGATTGTTTTCCTGTATTTTTAAGCACAGACAGTATCCAGTTCAATTCGTCCGTGGTACATTTATCCAATTTCAGGGAAGCAAAAAACAATTCGTTTTCTGTTATCCCATCCTCCTTAACTTTTCGTATCCATGATAATTTTTCTGCGCGTGTTTTCATTGTTTCCTATTTAAAATGCCATCAATAATTTTATCCAGGTCTTCATCGCTTAATTTTTCGTAGTCGAGTTCAATGCTTTGTTTATCCCGCCAGATTTCTTTTTGCCTGTTTTTTAACCAGAATATTTGCGCCGTAGTGTCCGGAGGGTAGAATTCAGTATATGGTACTACAAGCGGCTTGCCATTTGCATTAAAGATCTTAACCGCTTTACGGGTAAATCCCACTGCCTTTTTGAAAAGACTTGCCGCCACTTTGGTATCAGCTAATAGCTTCCCCCTTTTTAGGGACTCCGAAAACTCCGGGTATTCTTGTTTCCACAGATTTAGTGTTGATTCAGCTACCTCAAAAAAATTAGCAATCTGTTTATCCGTAGCGCCCAACATTGCAAGTCGTTCCACCTGCTCATTAAATTTTATATCATACTTGGTAGGTCGTGCCATTATCTTCATTTATATAGTTCATTAATTGGAAATGCTTCCGCTTCAATTGTTTTACCCTTATCATCTTGCAGGAAGCGAATAAACAGCCCTTCCGCGGCATTTCTTAGGTAACTATAGGTAAATGGTTTACCCGTCTGCTGCCCCTTTGTAAAGGCTTTAATTAAGCTCTCTTTGCTTGATATACCCAGCGCGTTAAACTTCGTGACAGACGGAAGCCATGCGCTGCCCTTGACTATTTTTACTGTAAGAGTCAAGTAAGCTTTTCCCTCCACCCGCCGTACAGATTCCCCGGCTACATTAAACAGCCCGTTCAATCCCGAACGGGTGTAAGTGAAGCCGGTAGTTATCATTGCTGCTATAAACTCTCCATTGGTCAATTCCTGCCCTGTAGCGTCTTTATACAGGCATTTCAGGGAATAGCTGTTCCAATCCGGGTTAATGGCTTCTGTCCTGGTTAAATTGCCTTCAATCCACCTTCCCACGTCTGTTATCTTCGTTGAGTGTGATAAAGGGTAATCATGGTTTGTTCTCTGTGAGGCGTGCAGGAAACCCGCATTAAAAAGGTCGTTCGGAAATTGTACTTTGTTTATATGTTTCTGTTTTAAAATTTAAATAATACCATTTTATAAAGTCCTGCATATTTGTGGCGATGACATAAAGCCCGCCGGATGCTTCTATTTTCTTTTGATAACTGCTTTGCGCTGTGCTCTGCCGGTCCCTACCTATTTTAACTTCAATCTTTACGGACCGTCCGGCTATTGTAGCGCTTATATCTGCCGTTCCTGCTGTTCCGGTTCCCTTCGCCCATTCCATACTACCAATTTGCTTTTTGCGCCCTAATACATCTGTAACCGTATGCCTGCGGTCAATCATTCTGCCGGTATTGCTTATCCGCTCTGCTTGCCATCCGGAGAATGTGAGAAAGTCAATAATACATCTGGTTAACCCGTTTGCCGTTTTATCGTTGTACGGTTTCAGTTTCATTGACCTGCCACCACTTGCAGCAAAGAATGCCGGCGCTGTGCGTTCCAGGTGGCTGTACTTTAATTCTTTCATTTGTTTCTGCCAGTTCATGCGAATTCTTTATTTACATAATCCCATATTACCGGGTATCCTGCATCTGTTACCGCAATTCCGGTTTCATCCGTTTTTATAAGTAGGTCTGCCAAATCATAATCATTTGCCCTTTCTGATTCCGGTAAATTATTTTCCAAAACCCTGGAAACTGAAATATTGCATTTAATGCGTTGCATGATTGTTTCTGCCCTGTCCTTCCATTCCTGGTAACAGGTGCGCTCTGTGCGTTTATTGTAGTATCCGAAATCAGGAAATAGTATCACATTCCTATTTTCCAGTACTTTAAAAACACTGTACTCCCTCCATTTACAATCCGATGCGCCGCCGGTGGCCAGCCAGTTGTATTGCGGGAAAAAGACGCTGGCTATTATTGCTGTTTTCTCCGATTCAGTAATTGCAATTGTTTTATTTGGGAATTCAGCGATAATATGCTCTCCGAAAAAGCATAAATGATGATTAAACGGCCTTAATGCGTTGTGCGCCCATACGGGGTTCACTTCTTTATTTCTTTTCCCGTTTTCGTGGTAAACCATGATCTTACCAGTTCTGGCCATGCCTTTAGCATCAATCCGCCAAAATATATTCCCTTTACCCTGGTCTGCTTTGGCTCTACCTACAAAATATTTAAGTAGCAACTTATTTCCGACCTCTGCACCAAATAGGCGGATAACATATTGGGCAAAATTGCTTTGTTCGTGCCCGTTCATGCTTTTCTGTACCAGGTCAAGCGAAATGTAATCAATTGGCTTTGGTGGCTCTGCTGCGATTTCCTTTTTCTCAACGGGAGTACTTTCTATTCCATTATCCTTGAAGTATTGCGCCGGGGTGTGATGGTACCCGCAATTGTTCTCCCGATCACACCGCCCAACCTCATCAGATAATATTGCCCCCGTTTCATTATCCATGTACGGGACATATGTTTTTTGACCACAGTGCGGACACTTTAATTTTCGGCTCGATTTATCAAGTGAAAAGCGATATGTTTTTTCTGTTACCATTTTTCTTTTTTTAGGTGCAATTTTTAATTTTCAGTACTTGTGCATTTGGTGTAGTGCAGGTGCAACCCTATATATAGGTTGCACTGCACCAATAGTACAGGTGCATTTTGCACCGATTTGCACCAAATTGCACTACTCATATTCAACATGGTTTAATCTTAAATTTCCGTCTTGCGCCGTTACAATAAATTTCCACCCCTTCATATTGGCTATCATCTCTTTTGCGGTCCGCTCTTTACGGTTGGTGTGCTTCATGATCACATGTACCGCTTCTGTATAGCTCATTGATTTTTGCCCCTGGAAAACCTCTTTGGCTGTGCTTTTATGTTTGGCTACCACCGCTACAGCTTTTTCTGAATCCCTATCCGGTGCATCAATTTGTACATGATGATGTTTTTCTTTATTATAGGTAAAATGTATTGGCTGTACATCGCCATTGCCGGCCTTTCTGAAGGCTTTAGGTATGAGAGTTGAAATATCGCTCCCCTTGTCTTTTTCTATTGTTATTAAGCCATAGCACTTCCTTTGTAATTGGCTCCCGAAATGCCCCCGTTCTTTATCGCTATTGGGGTTTAAATGGACTATAATTATAACAGGACAATTGTATTTAATTGACAGATGGGTAAAATATTCAAGAATCTCATTTGCTTGCTCCTCATCGTTTACGCTTGATATGTAGTCCGCTCCGCCATCAATGGTTATTAAATGGATCCCACCAAACTCTTTAGCACACAACATGCAAATGTTATCGGTAAACGTTCGGTAATCCTTCATAGATAGTTGCCGGGTATTGTAGGATAGTAAATTTTTCGGGGTCGCTTCCAGCCCTACCCTGCGAAGTATTGAATTTAAATTATCTTGCTGGTCTGCCTCGCTCTGCTCAGTATCAAGGTCAATAATTGCTTTTCCGTTTGCAGGCTCGCTGGTAATTGTAGGGAATCCGTCTGCCGTTCCTGTTTCAGATATCGCAGATGCAATAATTACTCCCTTTATTGCGGTTTTCCCGGCTTTCATTTGGGCTGAAATACCGGTTATATTTCCCGGTGCCGCAATAGCTGCCCCATCTATTTTAATTGTTGGTTCCGGATGTGGGATAGCCTTTTCTTTAGTTACCCGAAGGTGCTCGAAATCAGCTAAAGTAATTGCCGGGTTTATAGAAGTTTCATCCCGATTTATCTCATCAACTATTTGTTGTATTGATAAAGAATTTTTGCCACCGGGTATAGAAGTTTCAGAAGTATTTTTTGTAACTTTGGGGCATTGTTGTTCTATCTTATCAACCCCATTAACTTGGTTGTTCATTTTAATGGGGTTTTTGTTTTTCTAATGCCTTTAGTACCGCCTGCCAATTATATCGAATAGTAGTACCAATGTGTATTACTGGTATTACCTTTCGTTTAGAATATCGAATGGCCGTAGGTAGCGAAATACCTAATCTGGAGCAAAGTGTTTCCCTGTCAATGATCTCTGTAGCTACATCAACCGATACTGGTTGCTTCATTGCCTCTAACGCGCTTTCCAGAGCCTCCAGCTTTGCTATTATTATATCAAAGGGATTTTCCATGAGGCATTGATTTAGGGTGACTAATCGCCTCTAAAACGGCTTGTCTGGAAAATAAAACTCTTCTTCCCGTTTGTAGATACGGGATTCTGCCAGAGTTCTTGAAACGTTGAGCTGAAGATGCCGAACATTTCAGGAAATGCGATAAACCAGTAATCCCGTATATGTAAGGATCATCTTGGCTTTCGTTTTGAACTAAATTGCTTTTTTCAGGATTTATTGCCTCCTGTACAGCAGTTTTGAAAATCTTTTCTAAATCGCTTAGAGATTGTTTTGAGATTACAATTTCCTTTTCCATTATTAAATGGATTGTTGCGTTGGGATACGCAAGTTAATTTCTGATAGTAGCGATATGTATGTGATAGATAGTTGTCTCTTTCGAGAACTGTGCCTGGAGTTCTATTTGCCAGTACTACGGATTGAACGTAAGAGCGTGATGAATGATGAAGCAAGAACTAATAATCATTCCCTAAATGATCATGGAGCAAAAATAATGCATTTACATTCATTAAAACCAATACATGCCAAATATTTTTGCAATGAATTATTTTATACCGCCTTCAAATTCGTTTCCTTCACCTCTCCCCAAGCTTTAGCCATTACCAACTTCTTGCGATCATTGGTAACATCTACATAACGTTTGAATGCCTTATAGGTAGTATGTCCTGTAAGCGCCATTACTTCTTGTGGTGCAATTCCTTTTTCCAGGGAAAGTGTCGTGAAGGTTTTTCTTCCAACATGTATAGACAGCAATTGCCATTTTTCGTAAGTTATCGATTTCTTTCTTACTCCATATTCTCTCACTTTTTCAATGGGAGTATTGATTTCAGCCTTTTTTCCAAGTTCTTTCAGAAACTGATTGGTTTTTTGCCCACTTATTACTGGCAGAGGTTTATGAAGCCCTTTGTATTTAGCCAGAATGGCAAATGAAAACGGATTCAACGGAATTTCCAATCTTTGACCTGTTTTGGATGCTGTCATCTTTATAGTATTGTGCCTGATATGCTCTCTTTTAAGCTGCTGAAGATCGCTATATCTTAACCCGGTTGCACAAGCGAAGCAAAAAACATCACGCACCCGGTCAAGCCGCTTATTTTCGGATAGATCGATGTTATAGAGTTTTAAAAACTCATCATTAGTCAGTGTTACTACTTCAAAATTTGAATCTTTTCTTGCTACTTTAAAGTCCTGATATGTAGCATTTACATCGATCTTATACTGGGTTCGGGCATATTTTAATAACGTTTTTAGAGTGCTGATTTGCTTTGCTATGGTAATATTATTCATGCCTTTTACATTTCTTTTCTTACCACTTACCAAAGTAATAACTTTTGGTTCTGATAAGTACCCAACAAACCCCCTAAGGAATGGGATATCAAGTTTTTCAAATGTTGCTCTTTTACCACAGGTCTTTTCATAGGCGGTAATATGGGTAGCTAATCCATTATATACCTGCAAGGTTCTGACCTTGTGCGATCCTGTACTATCTTTTACAAATTGCTTTATAAAGTCGGCGATATAATCACCGGTTCTTTCTTTCTTAGTCGTGCTTTTCATTTCCCTTAATGCTTCGGTAATATTCTCGGCTGAATATGGCACATTGTCCAGCTCAAACCTCTGCTGTATTTTTTTTACATCTTCCCTAAGAACTGCAATCCTATTATTAATATCCCGTGCTTCGGTAGCAGTAAGTAATAGTTCATCCTCAAATTTAAAATTGGGCTCCAGCTTTTTAGCCATTTGCTTTGTCAGGCAAACTGCAGACTGCTCTTTAGGATTCCAATTAACGGAATACATTTTCGTTTCTGGAATTGCGTAATATTTTCTTACACCGCTGATTTGATATATCAAGTGAAGCGGTGCGGTCCCGTCCTGGTTTTTTCTGTCCGTCCGAAGCCAAAAGCGTAGAGTTTTTTTATTCTTTGCCATACTATTGAGTTGCTACATAAAGGTATTGTGTAGCAATTTATGTAGCAAATTTTGAGTACTCTATTTTTATTAGTTTTTACACAGGGATATAAACATGCAGTATTATAGCGTATTCCACGCCTCCATTAATATCAGGGTAAATCATTAAATAACAAAGGTGTTAGGGCTGTCATCCCGACTTATAACTTCCGCAAATCCTTTGCTATATCGGGTTTGCGGATTTTTGTTTGCAACAGGTAGAAAAAATGGTAAAAAAAATTTCACCAGAACATATCGGTTAAAATCAAAATTGATTATTTGAGATCAGCCATTTTACTTTCCGGTCGATGAGACACCAACCGGTAGGGCTAAGAGGTCGTTTCATTGAGTTGAAACAGCCTTGCTTCCCTATGACAATTAAAAAAGGGCACCGTGAAGATGCCACACAGCAGGCAGACTGCTTGGAATAACTTTCGCTATTTCGCCAACTGAAACTTCCGGCACTTGCTTAAGAAGCATAAGCATGTTTAAAAAAATACGCTAAATTTAGCGAAACCCTTCGCAAATGAAAGTTTCACTCGTGGCTACGCTATTAGCTGCTGCCTTATTTTCTTTTTTTATAAACTTTGCGCTCTCACAGGACGGCACAACCAAATTGTACACTCCAGCAGCAAACATTAATTTAGATAATATGTTGCAGCCTCGGATGAAAAAAGACTGGAATAATCCAGGGGCCTATGAGGTTGTAGCTTATTTATCTCGGTCAACTGTTTTTAAAAACGACACAACAACTCTTTCTGCTTACGTAACTGGATACGGCTTAATCGGTAATTGCAAAATATTCTTAATACCATCGAACCCAATTTTTAGTGAGGAGTCTCTGATGCATACTGGGTTAAACCCTGTTGACACTGTTGGCGACTTTATTTCATTAGAATACGGGAGACACGCATTTAATCTACCTAAGGATAACACTGTGATTTCTACTTTCGGGGGTCCTAAGTCTCATCATTGGGATTATGCTTCTATTTTTGTTGATTATGACATGTCGGATTCATCAAGTTTTGCCTTACTATCGGAAAAAACAAGTGTGAGGCCACCTTTTAAATTCGATTTAAAAACTAAAGGAGACATTGAACCAGGCGATTATACTATTAATCTTTACATGACATACTTTAACGGGGCGGAATGGAAAATATCAAAGATTGCATTACCTCTCCATGTAAATAACTACTTTGAAGAATGGCCCTGGATTGCTTATATTTTATCCGCTATTGGAATAGGCGTTGCTTTTACCGCATTTATATACCAAATAAAATCATATTACAGAGACGGCAAAAGAAAAAATAAAACCCCGAAGCAAAAAGAAATTGATAATCCTCAGATAACAAAACCTGATCACCTTCCTAAAAAGAGTAAGCAAACACCTGAACAAAAAGAAAAAGCTAAAAACCAACGCCGTGAATATGTAAGTAAGTGGGTATGGAAGATTAAAAACATCTTCCTGTCTGAGCGCACAGTAAAAAGCCCACTGTAGAAACAGAGGGCCAATGCTTTAATTTGAAACAGCCTTTTTTACTTTATTTATACAGATCCAGCATATTTTTCAAACTTTCCAGTGTATCCGCTTCCGCTGGCTTTTTATCTTTCCGCCAGTTCAGGATACGCGGAAACCGTACAGCTATTCCCGATTTATGCCGGGCGGATTTATTAATAGCTTTGAAACCAATTTCAAAAACCAGTTCAGGCTTAACCGTATACGTACCGGCCCGAACTTTTCAACTGTATGTTGTTTAATGAACCTATCTACTTCTGTAATTTCCCTATCAGTGAATCCTGAATACGCTTTGGCAAACGGAATTAACGTATTGTCTGCATCCCATACAGCAAAAGTATAATCCGTATACAGCTCTGTTCGGCGTCCATGTCCTTATTGCGCGCAGATCAATACCGCATCATGCTTAGAGGATTTACTTTCCATCCCGTCAGCATTTGCCACAGGTCTCCTCCCCTATCTCCACTCATCAAAAACAAACACTTCATACCAGTTCTCCCCCACATCATCTATATACAACCTTTTATCCCTTGCCTTGTCTGCATGCTTTTGAGTGATGACTTTTTTTCTAACACTACCCTTCTTTGATTTAAGATACCGGTATACCTGTTCCGTATAGTTCAGCGTTTCGGCACTGCCCTCATGTAACAGAATAACATCCGGATAATCAGGAATAATCCAGTCAATATATGTTTTATCTGCTTCGCTGAATATTCGCTCAGCAGCAGGAGGTTGCTTATCTGCCAGTGGTAAAACTTGTCGCGTAATGTTGTTCTGTAATTTTTCAGGATTGCCGGTACCCTGATGCATGGAATTGTCAATAGCAATACTTTCCATCACCGCCGTATCTGCCTGCAAAGGAGAGACAGCATTTTTTTCTTTCGCAGGCGGCACACAACCCGGCGCGGTAATACCTGCCGCCATAATACAGCCTGTAATATATAACAGGATAATGTTCTTTTTTATAGTCATATCTGCTTGTAGCTATCAGCCGTTTCCAGGGCAAAGGATCATTTGCCGCATGTTGCTGTGCGAAGATAAACGCTACCATCCATTCAACACCTGCGTTATGAAAAGGAAACCCGGCGCTTATAATAACATTTGCTTAACTGAAGGAAGATAATGCCTGCCGATACTAATTTCAACATCATTGTGCAGGGCTATAAATGTTCCGGAAAAACCCCGGTATAGTTCCCTGATGTGCGTTGTGTTAACGATATAAGAGCGGTGTATGCGCAAAAACATGGCAGGATTGATTTTTTTTTCAATAAAACTTATCCCATACGAACTCAGGTACACTTCGTTATGAATGGTATATATGCGGGTATAATCTTTGGCGGCTTTAAAATGTGTGATATCTGATACCATGATGCTTTTTAAACGCCTGCCGTTTTCCACCAGTATCTTCCCGGGATAAGCAGCAGCGGCTTTCTCTTTTTTCACATACCATCTTGCATATTTATCAAGTGCAGCAGCTATATCCTGATTACGGCAGGGTTTCAGCAAATAGTCCACCGTATTATAATCAAAGGCGCGCAATACCTGTTCAGGCAATGCGGCAGTAAACACCACACAACATGTACGTCCTGTATTTTCCAGCACATCAAAACCCGTCATATCTTCAAGCTCCGTTTCCATGAACAGCAGGTCCGGACGGAGCAGCTTAATATGCCGTATAGCCTGCCCCCCATTATTACATTCGCCTATAATGATACAGGAAGCCGTTTTTTTTACGCACCCGCGTATAAGCCCGCGCATCGTTTCATCGCCACCTACAATAAGGATAGTTGTTCTGTCCATTGCACATTTGTTAAACAGCGTCAAATGTAAACGGATTGCCCGGCACAGCGCCTGACATATGTCAGCATTTTACGGGAACAAGGGTTTTCTGCATTGCTGTTTTACGGATGCGGCTCAGGCTGTCCTGGTGAATGGCTAAAAAGGAAGCGATGTATTTTAAAGGGATTTTCTGAATCAGTTCCGGCTGTTCCTTCACCAGTTTGCAGTACCGTTCTTCGGCAGTAAGACAAATGCTGTCTACCTGCATTTCCTGCAGCCAGGTAAGCAGCCTGTCCATAGTAGCCATTTCCATTTCGCGGCACTTAGGTACCTGTTGCCTTATACTGTCTACATCCTCCTTATCCCATTGCAGTACTTCCACATCCGTGAGTGTTTCCAGCGCGCAGGATGAGGGTTTTCCGTTGCCGAGATATAAAGAAGTAGATATAAAATCGTTGGTAGACACAATGCCCAGCGTATAATCTTCGCCGTTATGTATTTTAAATAAGCGCACAATCCCGCTGTTTAAAAAATACAGGTGCCGCACCGGCACGCCCTGCTCCATTAGCAGGGTATGCCGGGGGAAACACCTCCACCCTGTATGCAGGCGAATAACCTGGCGATCTGATTCGCTGAGATAAATACCTTTTAGCCGCAGGTAATGGCAGGCTTTTTCAAACATAGCAATACATTTGATACGTTTAACAGAAAAGTAAAATAAACAACCCTGTTCACATACAACCGTTCGCTTTACAAAAATGCATGATAAGCCGGTAAATGTTCCTACCGCTTATCCAAAAAAAACTTCGCATAGGAGAATATAGTTTTCTTGGACTGAAATAGGCTATCTGTTAACTTGCAGCGGTAACAGGCAGTTTATGCTTCAAAAATTATTAATACGGAATTACGCAATTATTGAATCGGTTGATATTGAGTTTTCCGGCAAGCTCAATATCATTACCGGCGAAACCGGTGCCGGCAAAAGCATTTTGGCAGGCGCCCTGGGACTGATACTGGGCGAAAGAGCCGACAGTTCCGTATTGTTTAATGCTGCACAAAAATGTATTGTTGAAGGAAGCTTTTCCACCCAGGGGCGAAACGACATTCAGAAAATTGTGCGGGAAAGCGACCTGGATGCAGCAGAAGAAGAAATTGTAATAAGAAGGGAAGTTGCTTCAACCGGTAAATCAAGAGCTTTTATTAACGATACGCCCGTAACGCTTGCCCAGCTTAAACAATTTACATCGCTGTTAGTAGACCTGCATCAGCAGTTTGATACGCTGGAACTGGGAGACAGCGATTTTCAGCGGGAGGTAATAGACGCGCTGGCGGGCCATCAGTCCGTTTTGAAGCAGTACCAGGAAGCCTATACCGTATACAGCGCCACTCAAAAAGCGCTTGCCGCTGCCAAAGAACAGCAGGCGGCTGCCAATAAAGAGCTCGATTACCATACATTTTTATACGAGGAACTGGAAGAAGCGCAATGGAAAGCAAACGAACTGGAAGCGTTAGACGCCGAACTGAAAATATTAGGCAATGCTGAAAATATAAAATCTGCGCTTGGTAAAATTAATTACGCGCTTAATGAAGGAGAACAGCCGCTTGTTCAGCAGTTAAAAGGCCTAAGCAATCAACTGCATACGCTCCACAATTTTCATACCGCTATTCCTGCGCTGGTGCAAAGGCTCCAATCGGCACAAATAGAATTACGCGATATAGCCGGCGACATAGAAAATTTAAACAATGAAATCCGGTTCGATGAAGAAAGAATACAGGTGGTAAGCGACAGGCTTTCGCTGGGATATAAATTACTGAAGAAGCACGGGGTACAAACCACCGGCGAATTATTAGATATACAAAACAGCCTGCAGCAGCAATTAGATAAAATAGTAAATCTTGATGCGGCAATCGCTCATTTAGAAAAAGAAGCGGCAATACAATTAACGCAGGCACGGCAACTGGCACAAACCTTAACGGCTAACCGCCAGAAACAGGTAAATCCTTTTGAGCAAAAAACCGGCAAATTACTTACCCAGGTGGGCATGCCCAATGCCCGGATAAAAATAGCCATTAACCCGGCGGCGTTGAACATTACAGGTGGCGATGCCATTGAATTTTTATTTGACGCCAATAAAAGTAACCGGTTTGAACCTTTAAAAAAAGTAGCCAGTGGCGGTGAGCTAAGCCGCTTAATGCTCTGCATTAAATCACTGGTAGCCGCATCCGTTCAGTTACCCACCCTCATTTTTGATGAAATAGATACGGGCATCAGCGGTGAAGCCGCCCGGCAGGTGGGTATTATTATGAAAGATCTCGGTCAATCGCACCAGGTAATTGCCATTACGCACCAGCCGCAGATAGCCGCCAAAGCAAACGCCCATTTTTTTGTATACAAAAAAGAAAAAGACGAAAAGATAAATACACACATAAAACTTTTATCTGCAGAAGAAAGAGTAGATACCATTGCACAAATGCTGAGCGGCAAAAAACCTACGGCTTCGGCACTTGAAAATGCAAGGGAGATGATGGACTTGTAAATGTGGAAAATGTGCTAATTTGAAAATTTGAAAATGAGTGTATCCTTAAGATCAGCTACGAAACGACAAATGCTGATGTGGATGGCGAGTAAACTAACTATTTAAAAACGAAGAAAAGTATAAGACGGTTGTTTTGATTGGATATATTCTATGGTTGATGTGGAAGAATGAAATGATTGATATTATTCCACAGCGCTGTCCCTCTACCCTGTGGGGAGAGGGAAAGCGGGTGAGGTTTTGCTTCTTGCTTTTGAATCCCTATTTTTACGCTCAATTTTAAATATCATAATATGGCTTATAACCTTTTACAGGGAAAGAAGGGAATTATTTTTGGCGCGCTGGATGAGAAATCCATTGCGTGGAGAACAGCGTTAAAATGTCATGAAGAAGGCGCCCAGTTAGTGCTAACCAATGCTCCTGTTGCTTTACGAATGGGTGAAATCAGCAAACTGTCTGAGGCAATAAGCGCTCCGGTTATAGGCGCCGATGTAACCAATATGGATGACCTGAAGAAATTGTTTGAAGAATCTACTGCTCACTTCGGCGGTAAAGTTGATTTTATATTACATTCTATAGGAATGAGCCTTAATGTAAGAAAAGGCAAATCTTACACTGAACTGGATTATGGGTTCAATCAAAAAACATTGGATATTTCTGCCATGTCGCTGCACCGGGTACTGCGTACGGCATGGGATATGGACGCCCTGAATGAATGGGGCAGCGTGGTAGCGCTTACCTATATAGCGGCGCAAAGAGTATTCCCGCATTACAGCGAAATGGCCGATGCCAAAGCATTATTAGAAAGTGTTGCCCGCAGCTTCGGTTATCATTATGCCATTAAGAAAAAAGTGAGGATCAATACCGTTTCACAATCTCCCACCCGTACTACTGCAGGCAGCGGTGTTAAAGGTTTTGACGGGTTTATAAATTATGCTGAAAAAATGAGTCCCCTGGGAAATGCTTCCGGCGATGATTGCGCTAACTATTGCGTGTCCTTATTCAGCGATCTCACCCGCATGGTAACGATGCAGAATCTTTTCCATGACGGCGGTTTTTCCCTTATGGGCGTTACACAGGAAGTACTTAACGCAATAGAAGCATAAACAACAGGAGCTACTGGTAACTGATCCATAATAACTGCCCGAATAATATCATTTCCAGTATGCGCTGAAACAATCCCCGCAGCTTAAACGCCGGCAAGGAAGTTAAGATCACACAAACGACCAGGAATCCTGTGATCCATTGTGGCTGAATGAAGTTTGGCGTAAGTAAGAGATGCGGGCATTTATTCAAAAAATAAATGCCGCCGGCGTATTCAATAAAACCACCCATATTATGAACCGTTTGTTTACTGCTCCCAATTAACGGCGAACCCGGATCGCAGGGAAAGAAAGCAGAGACCAGGTATCCTGTTCCAAGGCAAACTGCAAGCCCTTTTATATCTGCATTGCCGCTATGTAACAATCCAAATAAAATCAGCAACAGCCCGGCAGGGAAAAACAAGCCCAGGTTGACAGCTCTTTTATTAACTGCATTATCTGCTCCCAGTTCACTGATGGTATGTTTGAGATGACTGTAGTGCGGCCTTTGGGAAGCAAAATAAATAATGCCCGCAATAAGGAAAGCAGTTGTAGTATACAGCAAAAGGATAATCACTAAAAAGATTAAAAAATTTCAGAACACGTGGCGGTATTTGTATACTATTCCCGGCTCAATATTCCGCATAAATCATTCATCCAAAAAATCGCCAATATCGCGGCGTTCTTTCTTTGTGGGTCTTCCTACTTTGCTCAGTCGTTTACCCGTGTGAAAGCTCGATGCCTGGTATTGCAATCTTTCTATTTCCTCCGCGGGCGTAATATCTATATAATATTTAACCGCTTCACTGTATTGTACCCGGTTGTGCAGCAACCCGCTTACTTTAATACGCCAGCGTTTGGCTTCGGTTTTGATCTCGTACTCGTCATCTATATGCACATTACGCGATGCCTTAATGCTGTCTCCATGATATTTTACCTTTCCTTTATCACAGGCTTCTGAAGCCATGCTTCTTGTTTTAAAAATACGGATAGCCCAGAGATACTTGTCTATCCGCAGTTTTTCTTTAGCGTCATTCATAACAATATACATTAAACAATTTCACTATCGCAATTTAGGATGGTTTGATAACAGCATGCATTAGCTTTCACCATTTATCAAATCTTTATTCATCGTAACGGTTTCTCTCATAAATTTACTACTAAATTATTTTTGATTATGCAATATGGCGCTTACCTCAAAAGAAGCATTATCATTATTTATTTTATTTGTACTGCTTCCGCCGGACTAACCCAGTTTAAAGCCGGAAAGGTAAACTGGACTGCGGACGGAACAGGGTTGTATGAAATACAGGATAATATGCTCCTTCGCGTTAATCCGTTATCCACGCAACAGGTTACGGTGCTGGCTACTGCCGCGCAGCTTACGCCCCGTGGAAAGGATAAACCGCTAACCATATCGGATTTTGAAATCAGCCCCGATGAAAATACACTACTTATTTTTACCAATACGGCAAAAGTATGGCGCTATAATACAAAAGGCGATTACTGGGTACTGAACAAGGGTACAGAAGAATTAAAGCAAATTGGAAAAGATAAGCCCGGTCAGTCTTTAATGTACGCAAAGCTCTCACCCGATGGCAGCAAGGTAGCTTACGTAAGTGAACAGAATATTTATGTGGAAAACATCGCTTCCGGCAAAACCACCGCGTTAACTACGGATGGTTCGCGCCAGTTGATTAATGGCACATTTGACTGGGTATATGAAGAAGAATTTGGGTGCAGGGATGGCTTCAGATGGAGCAGCGACAGTAAAAACATTGCCTACTGGCAGGTTGACGCTCGCGGTACCCGCGATTATTTAATGCTCAATACAACCGATTCCATCTATTCATTTGTTGTTCCTGTTGAATACCCAAAAGTAGGCGAGTCTCCTTCATCGGTGCGCATAGGCGTAGTAAGCGCGGCAGGCGGCAATACCAGGTGGATGAATATTCCCGGCGATGCGAAGCAGCATTACCTGCCCCGCATGGAATGGACTGCCAATAATCAATCGCTCATTGTACAGCAATTGAACCGGAAACAAAATGAAAGTAAATTATATGTATGTGATATATCAGATGCGGCGGCAAAAAATATATATACTGAAACAGATAAAGCATGGATTGATATAAAATCGCGCTGGAATGATGATGACCCGCGTGGCTGGGAATGGATAAACAATGGCGCGGCTTTTTTATGGGTGAGTGAAAAAGATGGCTGGCGGCATATTTACCATGTGAGCAGCAACGGTAAAAAAGAAATATTGCTCACCAAAGGTAATTACGATATAGAAACCATCAGCGCTATTGATGAAAAGAATAATTACGTATACTTTATTGCCTCCCCCGAAAGCGCTATTCAGCGTTACCTGTACCGCACTGCATTAGACGGCAAAGGTAAACCGGAGCTGGTATCGCCGGGCAGTTTGAAGGGAACACACAGTTATGAGATTTCTCCGGGCGCCCGGTTAGCGCTGCATATTTTTACTAACCGCAATACACCTTCCGTAAGCGAGTGGATCAAACTGCCGGAACATACGCCTTTGCAGAATGACCAAAGCATGGCAAACCGCATTAAAACAGTAGAAAGAAAAAATTTAGAATTTTTTACCATTACAACAGAAGATAATGTAACAATGGACGGATGGATAACAACACCCGAAAATTTTGACTCTTCAAAAAAGTATCCTGTAGTGCTGTATGTTTATGGAGAACCTGCGAACACTACAGTTGAAGATAAATTTTCAACCGGTGGCAACCGTTTATTTAACGGCGATATGGCAAAAAGCGGCTACTTCTATGTATCCTTCAATAACCGCGGCACGCCAACATTAAAAGGATCGGCCTGGCGTAAATCTATTTACCGCGATATTGGCGGCATTAATATCCGCGACCAGGCAATGGCCATGAAAAAACTGTTGCAGCAACGCCCCTATCTGGATACGGCACGCGTGGCAAGCTGGGGATGGAGTGGCGGCGGTTCTTCTACTTTAAATTTACTGTTTCAATATCCCGGTATTTTTAAAACGGGCATTGCTGTTGCCGCGGTAGCCAACCAGCTTACCTACGACAATATTTACCAGGAACGGTATATGGGCCCGCCGCAGGAAACCAGGGCAGATTATATCAAAGGATCACCTGTTACCTATGCCAAAAATCTTCGTGGCAACTTATTATATATACATGGTACGGGAGATGATAATGTACATTACCAGAATGCGGAGATGTTGCTAAACGAACTAATTAAATACAATAAGCAATTTCAGTTTATGTCGTATCCGAACAGAACACACGGCATTAGCGAAGGAGAAGGCACTACCCAGCATTTACGAACCTTATGCACTGATTATTTATTGAAGTATTGCCCGCCGGGGGGAAGATAGGATTTCTGATTTAAGATTTCTAATATCGCATCCTAAGCGTATGTAAAAACAATGCTATTTTCTTCCGGATCACTCCGGCAGGCTGCCGGTGATTGTTTACCAGAACAGAAAAGATCAATAGCTTTCCCTTTTCTGTATACAAATAACCGCTAAGGCTTACTACGCCCGACATGGAGCCCGTTTTAGCGTATATAAAGCCGCTATCGCTCTGATAGTAATTGCGCAGCGTGCCTGCTCCCCCCGTTGGAAAAATTTGCTGCAGCCTTTCCATGCCAAACTCATTTTTCATTTTATGAAGTATCCACACAAAATCCTGCGGTGTAAACAGGTTATACCGGCTCAGCCCGCTGCCATCGGCCCACCGGGGCTTTTGTGGAAACGCTGCCAGCTCATTACCCAGCAGGTATTGTATCATCCGTCCGTCATCCATTACACCCAGCTTTTCATTGGCGGCCATTAACAGCACCTGCTCCGCGAAACAATTATCGCTCCGGTACATCATGATCTTAAAAAGCGAGTCGGATGGCTGAGAATGAATAATGCCCTCCGGCGGAACTACGGTGGTGGTTGAATTAACGGTTTTGCCTAAGGTATCTTTCAGCAATTCCAGCGCCGATTGTAATCCGTTCGTAATGAATGGCACACTGCGTTCCGCATTGATTTCCCTACCCTGGGTGATGAAAAATTTATTTTCGGTTAACGCGCGCTGTACAGAAAATATTTCTGATGCGGTATCGCCGCTAAAATTCACTTTCCAGTTAATATCGGGTTCCGAATAAATAAAAGCTTCTTCCCTGGCCATTGCAGCAATGCTGCCCGAATCACGCACCTGTATCCACCGGATCACATTTCCGTATATGGGAAAAGCGTTGCGCTCCGCCATATACGCATCGTTATAATCATCCCACATCCAGCCTTCTCCCCATGCTTCCGGTTTCCAGTTGTTTGTGGTAATGGCTATAGGTTTGGATTGCCTTTTTAAAAAATCAAATACCGGTTGGCTACTAAAATCAGGATGCAAAAAAGCAGGATCTCCTGAAGGTATAATAAACAGGGTATCAGCCATTTCTTTGTATCGCAATCCTGCCAAACTATCCCGCAGGTATTTCATACCTGCATATAAAGAGATGATTTTGGTATTACTTGCCGGTACAAAATATTTATCGGACTGGTAATTATAAATGAATTGGTTCTTCCCCGCATCAAAAACGGCAATGCCTGTGTGCGCATCTGCCAGTACAGTATCATTAAATAAAGTATTATTGGTGAGCTTTTGAATTTTATAGGAAACAGAGCAGGATGCAAGAAAAATTATTCCAAAAAATAAAATGACTATTCTAAAGAATGTAAACATATACATTGGGTGAGTGGTGAATAGTCAGTGGTCAATAGTGAGTGGCAAACCTGTTAGGACTGCTTAGCCTGGGACCAGGGCTGCAGTCCTGACAGGTTGCCCATTTACACATTTCCACACTTTCAAATTTTAAAATTCTCCGGTTAACTCCTTTCCTGCGCTCTCAGCCAGCGTTCGGGTATTTCATTGCTGCTGGCCTGAATATAATCCTGGTACGAACAGGCGATATATGAGTTATCCGGCAATTGCATCCACCAGCGTCCTGTTTTTTTACTTTGCAAAAACACGGTGTCTATTTCAGCGAATGCCGTATTGAATTCAAAGAAATTATCTCTCTCCGCCAGCAGCGCTTCATGCTTGCCCTGCCATTTTCCATCTACAAAATACCACAGCATTTGCGCTATTTGTTTCGCGGTTAATTGCTGGATATCATTTTCTACAGTATATCCATAAATACCTATGGAATTCAGATTGGGACTCATTCCTGCAAAACGGGTGAGCATGCAGGCCTGCTCGCCATCCAGCCCGTTGGGCGAAAGATAATTGGAAGGCGCCGCGGCATGCTGCAGCGCGGCAATATCAAAGCTCAGCATATTCGTATTGCGCAGTACAGGCTCCATTTCCTCCATATGTTCCTTTACAATACCCAGCCGGTAACAATCAAAACGGAGCTTATCCATAGTTTCCAGCATATGCGGATTTACAAAATAGCTCTGAAACGCAATATGATTATAATGCCTGATGAAATTGGGTTCGCCGGTTAATATTTCCATTAAGAAATTCCTGCTGCGCAAAGGATTATCCATATTCAAATCAATCAAACCGTCTATTACAGCGGCTTCAATAATATGGTTCAATACCTTATACGCATCGTATTGCGCCAGGGTGAGATCGTGGCTTCCCCCCAGGATAACTACGGTTTTTCCAATATGCAGCAACTCGCTTACCACGGTTCTTAACGCCGCGTAGGTATCGGTTATGCCCGCGCCCGATTTAATATTTCCCACATCCGCGATCCGGATATCCTTATGCCAGTAATACAAAGCATAAAACTGGCTGCGAATAACGTCAGGACCGGCAGAATAATTATCTGAGCCTTCCCCCCTTTGTTCGCCGCAGCCTACCAATACCACATCAGCTATATCAAGGTCGGGCAACTCTTCTTCATACAATGCAATGTGATTACCGATCTGTCCTTCTAAGTAGCCCTCATCGTGCGATAAATGATACCGGTTAACCGGATTTAAAAAATCAGTGATGTTTAGCACGTCACCCATAACAATGATTTTTACAAACCTACTGGTTCTGCAGCAAAAATCAGAGCAGAAAATTCTAACATGATGTGAAAAACCGGGTAAGTGGCTGGTAAAAACACTTAGCCGGAAGATAAAAAAGCATTATTTTTTAGCTGCTGCCATCATTTTCCCGCGGCACGCAACGCTTCTAATATGCGCATGCCGGCGTCTTTATTTAACTCAGGGAAATCAGTAACACGCTTATTTTCAAACACATTTTTGCTCCATTGCAGCACATTGAGCATATGAGGGTAAGCCGCTATTTGCTGGTCAATCCATTCAACGGCCTTTATTGTACTCTCTTTTTTTTCAATCGCCCATGCCGATACCAGCGCATTGGAAGGAATAAAATTGCTCACCGTATTATCTATACGCGGGGTAAACTGTAAAATATGATCCAGCAAAGCTTCTCCGCCGGCTTTCTTTAACTGCCTGCTGCACAGGTATTCCATCCAGTCTTCCAGTCGGCTGTCTATTTCATCATCGTAAGGTTTTCCTACACCCAGGTTCGGAGGCCATAACCGCGACTGGTTAATAAATGTTAATGCTTTTTTGTAATTATTTTTTTGCATTTCCTGCAGCGCCAGCATCAGTTTCGCTTCGCGGTACAATGCCTTTCCTTCCGTAGCTCCCTCAAAGGGTATAATATTGAGCTTAGCCAGCACCGCACCGGCATTGCTGTATTTTTTATTCAGCATCAGTGTTTTGGCATACAGCATACCCATAATGTATTGTTCCGGATGCGCCTTATAGAAAGGCGCTGTTACCGCTAATGCCCGTGCAGGCTGCCCGTGTTCGATATAATATTCAGCAAGCAGTTTATGATACCGCCATTGTGCTTTATCAAGCAATAAGGCTCTCTGAAGATCATTAAGGCACTGTGCCGTATCGCTGTCCTTAAAAATGGCAGAACGCGTTGCATAAAACGGGGCGTAAGAGGGCGCGCTGCCGCAGGACAGCAACAATTGTTTACATTCCGCTTCCCGGTTGCGGTCTTTATATATCAATGCCAGTTGGTATTTCAGCAGCCAGTCGCTTTGCCGTTTCAGCAAATGCTCCAGCACCATTGCTGTTTCCGAACGAAAGAGAAAAACCAGATCTGGATTAATAGCGCTGCAATCCGCCTTTTTGTTTTGCAGAAATGCCTTCCAGAAAGCGGCTTCCGCGCTTGCGGGGCTTAAGGAAAACACTTCCATGGCTTTATCATTATAACCGGCATTATAATACCAGATAGCCAGCTCGGCAAAGGTTTCAGCAGGCAGTTCATTTCTTACCAGGGAAGTAAATGCCTTTTTAGTTTCTTCTGTTTGCTGCCAGAGGAATTTTTCAAAACGGGCGAAATGATTCAGCGGATCGAACGATAAAATGGTTTGCAATACAACCCCAGCTTTTGCTGCTTCATTGCGGTTGCGTAACGCGGCAGCCTGCAGCATCAGGGCATCTATATTGTACCGGTTAAAATCAACTGCTTTCGCGGCATACGCGATTGCCTGGTCAAAATTGCTTTCTTTGCTATACAGCCTGCTAAGCCCGGTATAAGCAGCACTGCGGTATTCAGGCGTAAGCGAAGCAATGCTGAACCCATCCTTTGCATCGGCTATATTATCCAACTGTGCATTAATGATACCATAATAGTAATTAGCATCGCCTGCATGGGTATCAATGCTTAGCGCCCGGGTGGCTATTTTTAGGGCTTCCGTGTATTGCATATTGCGGTACAGGAGTGCAGCCATTTTTACCAGTGCGGGAAGATAATTGCTGTCTTTACCTAAAGCCTCCGTAAGTTTTTCTTCCGCCGCTCCATACATTTTCTGATCCATGAGTTCCCTGCCCTGTATATACAAACCATAGGCCGTATTCCAGTTGAAATTTACCGGGGTTTCCGCCGGCCGGCTGAGTGTTTCAAATTCGGGGTCACTATGGTATACCAGCTTATTACCACCCAGCGCAGCGGTAATGTTATTTACGTTTATGCTTACCCGTAAGGAGTCTGCAAAAACCTGTAATGGCGCCAGGTTCAGCACCTTGCTGTATATTGTTTTCTCCCCGGCTTTTACCACCAATGTATCACCAACAAACTGGGCTGCGGAAAAGTATATCTTCAATATATCCCCTTCATACTTTATATTGAGAGCGCCGTACGCATTGGCCTTACCAATGCCCTGCGTTTGTGATACGGGATACCAGTATTCTTTCCAGGTATCCGTTGCATAAGGGGCAAAGCCAATATGCTTAAACGGAGTGAAACTGCTTTTAGGTGCATTTTGATTAAAGAGTCTTCCCGATTGAATTTCTACATACTGCCCGTTGGTATCAGTGAGTAATTTTTCCCATATCATACCCTGCTGCGATAAACCCCATATCCATATCTTTCTGCCGGCTTTATCATCGTATGTGCCATAACGCACCATGCCGGTATTATCATCGTGCCAGTAGGCGCCAAAGAAATCGGCAGGTTTACCAAAAACATGATAAGATTTATATCCGCCGAAATTATTCTCTTCGTAAAAGTTGATCTTTTTACCATTGGTTTCATTTACCGGCCAATTTGCATGCTCACCATTATGGCCGATATACTTTGTACCCGGGAAAATAAATTCTAAGTTGCCTTTTGCTTTAATGCCCAGGTTCATCCAGTGGTAATAGGGTTGTTCAACCGGAGTGGAATTATACCAGAAAGACTGCGTGGTGAAATACGCTTTGTCTTTAGGAAGATTGATCTCTATCCGCCAGTCGCTTCTTGTTAATAAATCCAAAACGCCAATAATGCAGCTTACGCTTCCATCATCATTTGTACGCGTTATATAATCAACAGGCGTGGCATTGGAAGGCGTATGGCCAATGATGCCATAATTGGGTTCCAGTCCGCCGCTCGTCCATGGCCCCCGCATGGCAATATCACGAAATTTTACAGTATGATTATAATAGATAAATGATTTCCCGGATTTTTTTTCGATTGCCGCCCATATCTTTCCGCCAATTTCAGGCGTGATGAGTAGTTTAATATAATCGTTCTCGAGTTCAACGATCTTCCATTGTTTTTGCTCAGATTTATCGGTAAATCCATCGTAACGAAAATACGGGTACACGGGTGAAAGCAGCGGCATGGGATTCGGATCTGAAAATCCATAGGTAGGAAATGACTGCATATATTCCTTTACCGTAGCCGGTTGCTGTGCCACCCCCGTTATTATGGTGAAGCAAAAAAATAACAAAGTCATAAAAGGCTTTCTCATGGAACAATCATTTAAAGCGGCTTAAATACTAAAATTAGGAAAAACGATTTCAATTACCGCACAGCAATCGTTTGTGTGATTTAAAGCTTCCCGACTTATACATATGTTGCACTGACGGTTTTATAATAAAGCTGCTACACACCATTATAAAATCGTTGTAATAAAAAGTTTTTGGATATTTACACAGACGGCCAGACCTGCCCAATAATCAGCGCTATGCATACCCGTCAAAACATACGATTCAAAAAGCATGCATATGACTACACAACTCCGCATTTTTATACTTTTATTCTCCCTGCCGGTACTTTTATGCACTGCCATTTTCGTTCCTGCCCAAAATAGTCCGTTGGTCAGGATAACGCCAAAAGCATTATCCGCTAACATGATCAATAATCCCGCATTTGCGGAAAATGCAAAAGGCGAAAACTTCTGCTGGCATGCCCGGGTGGGAATGGATCAATATGTAGAAAACTTTGAACTCACCGGAGATACAGCATGGCTGGATGCAGGAATAGCATACTACGACTTTCTGATTAGCAGGATGGACACCGATCCGGACGGATACAGCGGATGGATTGGCCCGTATGCTTATGACGAAAGATACTGGCAGGACGCACTTGTAGGCGATGCCATTCTGATGACAGGAATACTTGATTTCTGCGTTCTGATTTTGGAAAATGACTCCCTGAAAAAATATACGGCAGCAAGGCAAGCGCCTATGTTGAAATAGCTAAAAGAGATTTTGCAGAGAAGTGGGACAAAAGAGGAACATGGTATGAAGATGGTTCATATGGCGCTTATACCGGCTTCAGTAAGTTTTTAAAACCTGGTAATTTAAAAGAATGGGTATACGATTCCGCCGCTAACCGGGCTGGAGTCAGCCATCCATTTAATAAACAATTGGATGCAGGCCAGGTTTATCTGCGGCTTTACCGCATAACAGACAGTTCGGTTTACAGAAACAGGGCAGAAAGAATTTTCTTGACATTAAAAAGTCATTTCCAATATTTTGACGACCACTATTGCTGGAACTATTTTGACCCGCTTACCCCCGGCGATATTGATGCAGAAAAGAAAGATACACGCCATGGCGTTTGGGTTCATCCCTGGCGTTCGGGTTACCAGGCCGGCGATGTAGAAAAAATTACCGAAGCTTATCATTATGGAATAGTCTTTAATGAAGAAGACATACAAAGAATCATCAATACCAACCTGAATGTGATGTGGAATAAGGATAAGGAAAATCCAAAATTCATTAATTCAAACGGACTGGGTGCAGATAATGATACAACGGGCATTGCAGCATTCAAGCGGGCTTACGGGCATTCAACAGCTTCAAAGAATGCCGGTGAACTATGGACAGGTTTGTTCGATTTTGACCAAACCATACGCGACCTGTATGAACTGCGGTTCAGGGAAGGCAACCGCCCGGTTGAGCGTTTACGTTATGAAAACACCGTGCTTAAAAATCCACCCGGCTTTAAAAGGAAATACACTAAAGGAAAGGTTACAATATTCGCAGCACGCCTTCGATCCCTGCTGTGCCCAGCTGAATCCAGCGCAGCTCGTCGGCGCGCGCGAGCATCGCGTCAGTGCACCAGCCTACGATCGCGTCGGCGCCGACGGC
>NZ_DATJEB010000052.1:0-206399 GCF_035497235.1 Agriterribacter sp. | reverse complement strand
AGGCTTCATAACAATCGTTGATAATACGTTATTGAATGTTGTTTGTAAGTAACCGCTATATAAGGTTTTTATAAAAATAGCCTGCTTTTAAAAGGATACGAATAGAATGCTTACATAAAGCAATATAAATATCTTTTTGATGATTGGTTTTAAAGGTATGGTAAAATACTTTACTAACTCAATAAGATTAGCAACTAAAGAAGGATATTTTGTAATTAGGTTTGTTCAATCATAATAATTATTTCTGATCTTAAATTAAACAATTTAACGGTATGCTTGTAACCAGAACCAACTGTAAACGCGGACATGCTATGCATTCCATCTTCGCAAGAGCAGCTATGTATTCAGGAGCGCTCTTTTTAATGCTTCTTTTTAGTAATTCCGTACGGGCGGGCGGTTTTTCAAACGAAATGAGCCCGGAGGAAATCCGCCAAAGCAAAATTAATGGTACCATAAGGGACCAGGACGGGGCGCCTCTTGCAGGAGCCAGTGTAAAGATTAAAGATAAACCCGGCGGTGCTCAAACCGATCTTTCCGGCAAGTTTACTATTGAGGCCGGAGTAAATGATGTACTTGTAATAAGCGCGATAGGATATGCTGAAAAAGAAATAACAGTGGGTGCGGCGCTGGATTACAATATATCTCTGGATAAGGAATATTCTGAACTGGACCAGGTAGTAGTAGTGGGCTATGGTACGCAGAAAAAGGTTAATCTGACTGGCTCTGTTGCAAGCATTGGCGGGGCTGAACTTACCAAACGTTCGGCCACCAATGTGCAGAACCTGTTGCAGGGAAAGGTTTCCGGGCTGCAGGTTACACAGGGCTCCGGTAAACCCGGCGCTGATAACGCGGAACTGCGCATACGCGGTGTAGGTACCTTTATTGGAGCGGGTAGCAACCCATTGGTATTGATTGATGGTGTAATGGGTGATATGACCAGCCTGAATCCTGATGATATTGAATCGGTTTCTGTTTTGAAAGACGCGGCATCCGCGGCTATTTACGGAGCGCGGGCCGCTAATGGTGTTATTCTTATTACAACAAAAAAAGGCAGGTACAGAGAACTCACCATCCAGTACCATGGAAATTTCCAGGTGCAAAAAGCAACGAGGTTGCCCGAGTTGCTTACTAATTCTGCTGATTATATGACCTATTGGAATGAAGCCAATACAAGGAGCGGCTTAATCCCCTATTTCGATCAGGCAACAATTGATGCTTTTAAAAATGGAAATGACCCAGACAAATACCCGAATTTTGATTGGGTAGATCATATTTTCCGTAACGCGCTAGCCCATAATCATCACGTAGGAATTAGTGGTGGAAATGAAAAAACCACGTTTAATCTTAGCATGGGTTACCTGGATCAGGGTGGTATTATGAGCATTTATGATTTTAAAAAATACAATCTCTTATTATCTGTTGATACCAAAGTAAAAAACTGGTTAACTATAGGAGGTAATATCCAGCTCAGCAAACGCGATATTGTGCAGGAGAATTTTGGAGACAATGATTTTGTAATGAGCGCTTACTCTGGGCCTAATTATACGCCAACCATTACTTTGCCGGATGGCTCTACAGGTTTTGTAGCCAGGTACAGCAATGTTATTGGTGAATGGACGGTGAGAAACCCTGATGCAATTTCAGCCAGCGGATCCAGGAAAATCAACCTGTATAGCATGCGGCCGCAAATATATGCAGATGTAAAACTGGCTAAAAACCTTACCTGGTACACGAAAGGCGCTATTGGCTTTAATAGCGAATTTAATAAGCGGCATGAACATACTGTGGATAATTATTATTTTGATGATGGCAGTTATGCGCATAATAACGCGGTTATAAATCTGGGGGTTCAGGATTTAATGACACAGAATTTTGAAACAACACTGTATTCCACTTTAAATTATCTGAAGTCTTTTGGTAACCATAACCTGAATGTCCTGGCAGGATACAACCAGGAATCTAACTATTACAGGGAACTAAGAGGTGCTAAAATTAATTTCCCAACAAGCACGATATCGGAACTGAATGCAGGCGCCGCCCTGGGGCAAACTACCGGCGGTACAGCCAATGAATGGGCTATTCAGTCTCTTTTTGGTCGTTTGATGTATGATTATAAAGGTAAGTACCTGTTTGAAGCCAATGCCCGCAAAGATGGCACTTCAAGAATAGCGCCGGAAACCCGCTGGGGTACATTCCCTTCCGTATCTGCGGCATGGAGGATGTCAGAAGAGTCTTTTCTACGTTCTGTTAATTGGTTAGATAATCTTAAAGTAAGAGCATCATGGGGGAAATTGGGGAATCAGAATATAGGGTTATATCCATACCAGGATCTGTTGTCTACCACTTCTTATCCATTTGACGGATTAGCGCCCGGCGTGCAACTGAACGCCTTAAGAGATCGTAGTCTTAAATGGGAAACAACTACTGTTACTGATTTCGGTGTTGATTTTAGTATGAAAAATGGGTTAATATCGCTTACTGCGGATTGGTTTAATAAAGTAACGGATGATATATTAAACCAGATTCCTGTCCCTGCGAGCGTAGGGTTATCTTCTCCCACTATCAATTATGGTAAAATGAAAAATACCGGTTGGGAATTTGAACTGGGTCACAGGAATAGAATAGGTGAGCTTTCCTATAATGTCAACTTTAATTTTACCACTTTTAAAAATAAGGTACTCAATGTTGTTAGCCCAATAATTTCTGG
Source organism: Agriterribacter sp. (assembly GCF_035497235.1). Classification (GTDB taxonomy): domain Bacteria; phylum Bacteroidota; class Bacteroidia; order Chitinophagales; family Chitinophagaceae; genus Agriterribacter. Next base: position 203,692 of record NZ_DATJEB010000052.1, on the reverse strand, counting down.
AAATGCAATGGTAAAGGAAGGGGAAGCGTATAATGCTTATTATCTTATTGAATGGGATGGCATTTTCCAGAACCAGGATGAAATTGACAAAGCGCCCAAGCATCCGTTCAATCCTAAACCCGGAGACCTTAGGTACCGTGATGCCAATGATGATGGTGTAATTGATTCTAAAGACCGCGTGGTGGTTGATGGCGCCTATGCTAAATTCTATTATGGCGGAAGCATTAATCTTTCGTGGAAAAATTTTGACCTGTCCGCGTTTTTTCAGGGAGTTCAGGGAAACAAATTATATGTAGGTGGAGCATATATGGCATGGGGTTATGCGCCGTTCGTACAGGGATCACCTCCAACATTAGACTTTGTTAAGAATATGTGGACGCCTACTAATCCTTCCAATACAACACCGGCCATGTTTGAACAACAGTATAAACCTAATAATGGCACACCCAATACTTACTGGCTGCTGGATGCTTCCTATATGCGATTGAAAAACCTGGCTATTGGTTACAACTTTACCAATGATGTTACCAGGTCAATTGGTTTAAAAGGCTTACGTGTATATGTTTCGGGCGACAATTTGCTCACCGTTACCGATTATCCGGGGGCTGATCCTGAAAGGTCATGTACGGGTTGCCGGTTTAGCGTATATCCGCAGGTAACCACCTATGCGGTAGGAGTTAAAGCCACACTTTAATTAAAAATCAGATAAACGTTATGAATAAGTACATAAAAATATTTACAATAGGAATTTTAGGAATTTACCTCACTTCGTGTTCCAAATTTCTGGATAAGGATCCCTTGGATCAATTATCAAGTTCTACTTTCTGGAGCAATCAAAATGAAGTAGATATGGCGCTCGCCGGTGTGTATGCCAGGATCCTTTCTTCTACCTTTGATCACAATACCATGTTTTGGGATGTGCTCGGGGGTGATGTTTGTGGCAACCAGGGTTCCGGTGTGGTTGCCTTAGGCCAGGGGCTTATTGAACCCACGTCCGGAAGCGTTGTTTCAAGTGTTTATAATGAATGTTACCGGGGTATCAGCGCCTGTAATTTTTTCCTTGGAAATGTTGACAGGGCGCCTGTTCCGGATAATATTAAGACCCAGTACAAAGGAGAAGTACTCTTTTTAAGAGCCATGTTCTATTTCACGCTTTCCGAGTTTTACGGTGGTGTTCCCCTCCATACCAAATTGGTTACTATATCAGAGGCTAAAGTAAAGCAAAGTACAAAAGCGGAAGTGGTTACCCAGATACTTGCTGATCTGGAAACAGCCATCAGCAGCTTGCCCAACACAGCCTACAATGGGCATGCCGTAAGAGGCTCAGCGCTTGCACTTAAAGCGAAAGTTTTATTGCACAATGAACAATGGGGACCTGCTGCTGAAGCAGCCAACCTGGTTATCCAGGAAGGGAAATTTGATCTTTTTAATAATTACAGAACCTTGTTCCTGGCAACAGGTCAAAGTGGAAATCCCGAAATTTTGATGTCGGCAAGATATCTTAATCCGGACCGTTCAGCAACAGGACCCGATATTCAGTTTGCATGGCATGGAACAATTAACCCGCGTGCTGAGCTTGTTGATGATTATGAATGCACAGATGGACTGCCGATTACTGCTTCTCCATTGTACAATTCCGCTAACTGGAGGCTGAACAGAGATCCGCGGCTATTGATGACCGTTAAGGGTTTTGAGGATAAAGTAACCAATTCGGCCGGTGTTGAAATGGGCTTCAATTATAATGCCCAGTCCGGTACCGGGTTTGAGCCTGTAAAAGGTTTAAACTGGGATGCATTACCTGTTGATTATAGCACAAAAAGTGAACAGGACTGGATTTTATTGAGATACAGTGAAGTATTGCTGATGTATGCTGAAGCCAAAAATGAAGCCAGTGGCCCGGATCAATCTATATACGATGCTATTAATGAAGTAAGAGCAAGGCCCGGCGTAAATATGCCTCCTATACCAACAGGATTGTCACAGTCCCAGATGAGAGAACGCATACGGCATGAAAGAAGAGTAGAGTTTGGATTGGAAGGCAAAAGATATTGGGACATTAAACGCTGGAAAACGGCTGAGACCTATATTCCAACGCTTGTAGACCCGGGAGGAAATCAGCGTGTGTTTGATGCAACCAAACATTATTTATTTCCTTTCCCACAAAGCGAAATGGATGTGAATGAAAATTTAGTGCAAAATCCCAACTATAATTAAGGCTTTATTTTAATTGTACAGGTCTTCGTATGGAGGTAGTGGTTTTTAGCAAAAGACTGCTAAAAACCACTGCCTCTTTTTTTCTTTACTTATATATAATGAAATGAAAGCTTCTATTTTATGGCTATGCATAATTGTTGTATGCGTACCTGCCTGTAAGAACAGCAATAAGGCAACCCCTGAAATATCGTCTTATGACATGGCAAAGAAACACACGCTGCATTATGATAAGCCTGCAGTAGATTTTTTTGAGGGCGCTTTACTGGGTAACGGAGGTATGGGTGTAGTGGTAACTACAAGGCCTGATGGAGTAATGCTTTATTTCGGTCATAATAATGTGTGGGATATACGCATTGCCGAAAAAAATAAAAAGGAGATAGGCACTTTTGATTATGTATTCGGCAAAGTGAGCAAAATATCAGATACCTTAAAAGTGCTTACAGACGATCCCTGGTATAAAAAGTACAGCGCCATGGCCCAGGAAAATTACCGGCAGCCCTATCCCCGGCCCTTTCCCTGTGGTTCTGTATTATTAGGATTTGACAGAAGAGATGCCGAATTACTGGGGCATTCGCTTGATATTTCGAACGGAATGTGTGAAGTATACTTACTGGATGCGGATAAAAAGAAAATTAAACTGCAATTGTTTACCGATATGCAGGAAGATAAATTGTGGATGCAACTGGTGGATGATGAAGGGAAAAAAGTACCTAATATTTTTAAAAGAATGAAGGTAATGCCTGATCCTTCCACCCCTTCCGAATTCCCCAAATATGCCGGCGATGAGTCCCTGAATGATGGTACGCTTTCCTTCAGGCAGGTGTTACCCTACCAGGAACCGGATGTATACGATGTGCAAAAAGGGCATCCGAAAGATAAGGCATTCAGGCTAACGGCAACGAGTAATCTCCCTTTAACAAAAACAAGCAGGATAAACTGGGATGGCAACAAGGAAGAAATGCAAAACCTGGAAGCTGCCCTGGAAGAAGGAAATGATTTTATAGCCAGCGTTTCCTTAACGGAAGGATTAAATACAGATGTACCCAAAGAACTGCATCCGCAAAAGCCGGATGCAGCATCATACAGTAAATCCAGGATAGCATCCGATGAATCATGGAAAACGTACTGGGCAAAGTCTGGTGTACGTTTGAGTGATGATTTCCTCGAAGAAATATGGTATAGAAACCTGTATTTTTTTAATTGTGCCGCAAAAGATGGTGTAACAACGCCCGGGCTGTTTGCCAACTGGAGCTATAATAAAATTGGTACTGCATGGCATGGCGATTATCACATGAACTACAATACACAGCAGCCATTCTGGATGACTTTTTCAAGCAATCATCTCGAAAAAAATATTCCCTATGTAAATCTCATCGAATCATTAATGGATGTAAGCAGAATATGGGCCCGGGACTATTACAAACTTCCCGGCGCCTATTTTCCGCATTCCGCCTATCCTGTAGACATGACCATGAATCCTTATCCTGTTCCGCATTGGGGTTGGGAAATTTGTGAAACACCCTGGTCGGTTCAGGGACTCTGGTGGCATTATTTGTATTCTGCCGATACGGCTTTTTTAAAAACCAGGGCATATACGCCTATAAAAGAAGCGGTTGAATTTCTGGTGGCATATATGAAAAGACCCGAAGCCCGCGGAGGTAGCAGGTGGAACGACAACAAGTATCATATCTTCCCTACTATACCACCGGAGTTATATGCACTAAGACCCGGCTTTAAATATAATTATGATTGTACAGTAGATTTAACCCTCACAAAATTCATATTCAAAGCTTTTGAAGAAATGGTAACCGTTTTAAAAACGGAAGCAACTGATCAGGTTGTACTAAATGATGTAAAAGATATACTCGCTAACTTCCCGGATTATCCTACCGCCACTTCAAAAAAATACGGTGAAGTATTAGTTTCGGTTCCCGAAGAGCACGACCAGGTGGTTTACAATGTGCCATCGCCGCTGATGACGGTATTTCCCGGAGAAGATCATGGACTGCATTCAGACGATGCTACTAAGCAATTATTAAAAAATACATTTTATAATCAGCAAAACGAAGGGGGAAACGATTTGGTGTTTATCAACCTGCAGGCTGCCCGTATTGGCTTGCTGGATGTAGAACGGTTTAAAAGACAGGTGCAGTATTCTTTATTGCCGAATGGCACGGCAACAGATAAAGTAATGCAGGTACATGGCCGATATAAAGACCATACAAAATATGATTATATGGGAGCTATGGGCATATGGTTCGAAAACTTTGCATTACCTGTAGTAATTAATGAATGTTTGATGCAGAGTTATAATGGAACGATCAGACTTTTCCCAAACTGGGATAAAGCAGAAGATGCACAGTTCCAAAATTTACGTGCAGTAGGTGCTTTTCTTGTAAGTGCAACACTTAAAGGGGGAGAAATAAGGCAGGTAAGTATTCACAGCGAAAAGGGCGGTATACTCAAGATCGCATCTCCCTGGGGTAAAAAAGGAACACTGAATAACCAGGATGGCAGTAAAAAAATTGAATCAGACATAATTGAGATCAAAACATCACCGGGAGAAAACATTATACTGAAACCGTGAGAACATTTCGATCTGTGATGATTGATAAGTATAATCTATTTAAAACACGATTATGCATTTACCGTTAAAGGGCATTGTTGTATTGGAATTCAGCCAGTATTTGTCCGGTCCCTGCGCAGGGCTTCGCCTGGCAGACCTTGGGGCACAGGTAATAAAAATTGAACGGCCGCAAAAGGGAGAAGCGGGAAGAAAACTGGCGATCAAAAATTTATGGGCAGATGAAAGCTCCCTGCTGTTTCATACCATTAACCGCAATAAAGAAAGTTTTACCGCAGACCTTGATGATCCGCAGGATATGCAATGGATAAAACGGCTGATCGGCCAGGCAGATGTGATAACCCATAATTTCAGGCCGGGCGTTATGAAAAAAAAGGGGTTGCATTACGAAGCGGTAAAGGAAATCAATCCGGGTATTATTTACACAGAAATTTCCGGATACGGGAACGATGGTCCATGGAAAAATAAACCAGGGCAGGATTTGCTCATTCAATCCTTATCCGGACTTACTCATTCCACCGGGAATTATGATGATAACCCACTGCCTTTCGGACTGGGGATTGCTGATTATTTGTGCGGCAACCAGGCCGTTCAGTTTATATTGGGCGCACTCATTCGCAAAAAGAGAACGGGGAAGGGCGCATTCCTGCAACTGAGTCTCATGGAAGCATTAATTGACTTTCAATTTGAATTTTTCACTACCTATTTCCAAAGTAAGCGCCAGCATAAACGTTCTGCAGTTAGCAACGGGCATTCATTACTCAGTGCGCCCTATGGTATTTATAAAACACGCGATGGCTATATTGCCATAGCCATGATGCCGCTTCAAAAACTCAATGCAGCCATTGCCTGTGCAGCGTTGAATGTATTTGAAGAGAAAGAGGCTTTTGAGAAAAGAGATGAGATAAAAGCTATCATCAGCGCTCATCTCCTTACCGCCACAACAGCCTCCTGGTTAAAAAAAACGCAGCCGCTTGACTTATGGGTGATGCCTGTTTTAAACTGGCGGCAATTAAAAGAAACGGATGGGTATAAGGTATTGCAAATGGAACAGCAGGTGCAATTGAACGACAAAGAAATTACAACTACCCGTTGTCCTGTGCGTATAAACGGACAATTATTTCTTTCCGCTAAGCCGGCGCCGGCAGTGGGGCAGCATACAGAAAACATCAAGGCTACCTTATCGTTAAAACTATGACTAAATTATTAGAAGACATATTGGTATTGGATTTCAGCCAGTTTTTATCCGGGCCCTATGCCAGTTTACGGCTGTCTGATATGGGGGCGAGAGTGATTAAAATAGAACGTCCTGTTATTGGGGATATCTGCCGCACGCTATATGTATCGGACGTAAAGATTGACGGGGTAGAATCCACTATATTTCACGCCATCAACCGGAATAAAGAAAGTTTTACTGCAGATATTAAAGAAGAAACGGAACTGGAGAAAATAAAAAAACTGATCAGGAAGGCAGATATTCTTATTCATAATTTCCGGCCCGGGGTGATGGAAAGAGTAGGATTAGGATATGAAACCGTGAAGCAGATGAATCCGCAAATAATATACGCACAAATCAGCGGTTATGGTGAAAAGGGAGAGTGGAAAGACCTTCCGGGACAGGATCTTTTGTTGCAGTCTGTTTCAGGCATTACCTATTTAAACGGTAATCAAACAGACCCGCCTACCCCTATGGGCGTGGCTGCGGCCGATATACTGGCTGGCACACACCTGGTACAGGGCATTCTGGCGGCGCTGTTTAGCCGGTTTGATTCGGGGGAAGGAGCATTGGTGCAGGTAAGCATGCTGGAAAGTTTAATAGATTTCCAGTTTGAGGTACTCACCTGTTTCTTTAATGATGGTTATGCATTACCTGAACGCAGCGCCGTTAATAACGGTCACGCGTACATTGCTGCTCCCTATGGCATATACCAAACGGCGGATGGCTATATAGCACTGGCAATGGGATCCATTACTTTATTGGGCCGGCTTTTACAATGCGATTTGTTATGCAAATATGATCAGCCCTCTGAATGGTTTGATAAAAGAGATGAAATAAAAACAATATTAAAAGATCATTTGCTTACCCGGACTACAAAAGAATGGTTGCATATACTGGAACCCGCGGATATATGGTGTTCGGATGTTTTTGATTATGATACCTTATTAAAAAGCGAAGGCTACAATGTGCTGGATATGGAACAGCAGGTGGTTTCAGGGAACAAAAAAATAAAAACTACCCGGTGCCCGGTTCGTGTAGACGAAAAAATATTAAAATCGGCTAAAGGGGCGCCGGCATTGGGAGAACATACATTAGCTATAGGAAAAGAGTTTGAGTTATAAAAAAGATAAGGGGATTTTAAAGGATACATTTCAAATTGTCGCATTGTTTTGCTTTCTGTGGGCGGTGAAGACACCGCGCACGGCGGCCGCCTCCACCGCCCCGGTTGGTGTCTCACCAGCCGGTGACAATGCGTAGAATATTTAAAATAGTAGAATGTTTAAAATATATAAGGAATTAATTTTTTTAAATTGATAATAATGATTAGAAGCATCTTGTTAACTGCTTTTTTAATGCATATTGCATTTTACGTTTCGGCGCAACAGGTAAAAAATTTTAATCTCCGGTTTGCTGAGCCGGGAGAAGATTCCTGGAGTTCAATGCCCCTGGGAAATGGAGAGATATCTTCGCAGGTATGGACTGATAAGGAAGGGAAAATACAGTTTTACCTGGGTACCACAGATAGCCGCGATGCAATGGATAACCTGCTGAAAGTTGGAAAACTAACCATTCAGTTTGAGCCGAATATTATTGCAGATGGAGCCAATTACGCTGAAGAATTATTATTGAATGAAGGTATTTTTCATATTAAGAATAAGCTTGCTGACATCAGGTTCCGGGTGGATGCCAATCATCCCGAAATAATAATTTCAGGATCATCTGCTGTTCCTGTTAAAATAAAAGTTACGAACAATATATGGCGCACCGAAACACGCGACTGGAATAAAGATGAATACCTGGCTGAATACGGCGACAATGAAATGCCCTTCAAACCTTTTATGGAAGCAGACGATGCCTTAAAAAGTTCCGGTGAGGGTATTATCTGGTTTCACAGAAATAAAAATGAAGTATTCTGGAATGAATTAATGAAAGCGAATGGTCTTTTAAATGAAGGGATAGCCAATCCATTAAAAAACAGAACTTTTGGTGCGCTTGTGAAAGGAGCAGGCTTACAGGCTTTAAACGATACTGTTTTATACACTGCTAAACCGCAGAAAAATTTTATTATTAAAACAACCGTACTGGTACAACAAACAGATACCAGGGAGGCATATATAAATACACTTGAGAAGCTTGCCACCGGACTGGATAAGGCTACGGAAACTGCCGCGCTGGCTGCTCATAAAAAATGGTGGTCCGGCTTCTGGAACAGGAGTTATATTTATTTTAATTCCGCAGATAAAAAACTGAACGACACACTTTTTCTTTTAAACAGGGGATATGTATTACAACGGTATGTAAATGCGGTGGGAGGAAGAGGTAACCTGCCCATAAAATTCAATGGGTCTACATTGGTGCTGGACACTTATAATAAGGCGATTGGCAGGGTATCGGGAAAATCTGCGGATGCAAGGTTATGGGGTGGCGCTTTCTGGTGGCAGAATACAAGATTAATGTATTATCCTATGCTGGCCTCCGGCGACTTTGACCAGGTACAACCGTTCATTAATTTTTATTTGAACCTGTTGCCGGTTGCTAAAAAAATGACTAAAAAATTCCATAAAAATGATGGCGCCCGTTTCCTGGAAACCACTCATTTCTGGGGAGCATGGAGAGGCGGCGATATAGGATGGGACCGGACGAATTTGCAGCCGGGAATTTCAACCAATCCGTATATAAAAGACCTGATTATAACAGGACTTGAAATGTCGAACTATTTATTAGATTATTACAGGTACACAGGAGATGAGCAAATGCTGCATGCGCAAACCATTCCTTTTATCAAAGAAGTATTATTGTTCTATGATCAGCATTATCACCGTGATGCATCTGGAAAACTCTTAATTACTCCGGCGCAATCGCTTGAAACCTATGTAAATGCTGTAAACCCAACGCCGGATATTGCAGGACTTATGGTGGTAACCGCAAGGGTGATGGAACTTACAAAAGACAGGGATGCATTGGCATTATGCAGCAAATTGCAAAACGAACTTCCTGCCATACCAACCGCTGTAAAGGATGGTAAGAAAATCATCATACCTGTACAGTCCTACAAAAACAAAATAAATGTGGAGTACCCTGAACTGTACCCGGTATTTCCATTCCGGGTATATGGCGCGGGGAAAAAAGATACGGACGTTGCCATCAATACCTTCAAAGAAAAACAAAGAGCTTATTCCGGCTGGCAGCAAACGGCTATCCAGGCTGCCATGCTTGGCTTAACAGACAGCGCTGCCAAAATAATGAAGATTAACGGACTGGCCTACGACAAGCGGTTTCGCTTTCCCGGATTCTGGGGCCCCAATTATGATTATACGCCGGATCAATGCCATGCAGGAAATTATATGAATACCTTACAAACTATGCTGATGCAGGCCGAAAATAACGATGTGTACCTGGTTCCTGCCTGGCCTGCGGAGTGGAATGTTAAGTTCAGGCTTCATGTACCGGGTAATAAGCAGGTGGAAGGAGAGTGGAAGAACGGGAAAATGATAAGTGTAAAGAAATATCCTGAATCAAGTAACACGAATATAATTATTGGTTTTCGTTAATGAAATAATACTACGGGTATGAATCCAAATAAAGACGTATCTAAACACAAAGACATTCCGGTATGGAACGCGGAAAACTGGTTTTACGAAGATATAGTTGCCGGGAAAAGTATTCGTTCCATACGGAGAACCATAAGCGAAGGAGAAAGCATGCAGTTTAATGCGTTGATGCTTGATATGCATCCTTATGTGGCAGATGAAATTTTTGCTAAGGAAGAGGGTATATTTGGCCGGCGGCTTGTGGCAGGTGCATTTGTATTTAGTGCCGGACTGGGTTTGGTGGCTACCAATTGTGTAAATGCATTTAGTTATGGGTACGATAAGCTAAGGTTTATAAAACCTGTATTTATAGGCGATACGATATATACCATCAAAACTGACCTGGATAAGCAACCGAAATATAAAGATATGGGGTTGTACAGAGCCTGCTATGAAATATTTAAGAACGAAGGTGAACTGGTGTTATATTGCGAACATTTGCAAACCGTAAAATATCGCAACCCCGAAGCCTTCTCCGAAAAATAAAACAACGGTATGCGCATTATTTATTTTTTTGTTCTTTTCATGGTATTGCAGGGATTATCGTGTGTTTCGCCCGGGGAGAAGGCTCAATTGGCCAAACCTTCATCACAGCAATACAGTTGGCACGAGCAGGAACGGATTATGTTTATTCATTTTGGTATGGCCACCTGGCAGGGCAGGGAGTATGATAATTTTAGCACTGATCTTAAAAAAGTAAATCCTTCAAAAATCAATACGGATGAATGGTGCAGGATCGCGCAATCGTGGGGAGCCAAGCAAATTGTTTTTGTGGCCAAACATGTGGGTGGCTTTTGCTGGTGGCCAACAGCAACCACGGATTATAATGTAAAAAATATAGCATGGAAAGAGGGCAACGGCGACCTTGTAGCTGAAATAGCCGCATCCTGCAAAAAATTTGGATTAAATCTTGGGTTATACCTGTATCCCGGCGATGATAAATGGGGCGCGGGGTTAGGAAGCGGCGGACGTACGAACGACACAACAAAGCAGGAGGCTTACAATAAAATTTACCGACAGCAACTAACGGAACTGCTTACCCGCTATGGTAAAATTAAAGAGGTATGGTTTGACGGCACCTGTGTTATAGATGTGGAAGATATCCTGGCCGAAAATGCCAGGGAAGCAGTTATTTTTCAAAGCCCCCAGGCAACCATTCGCTGGGTGGGTAATGAAGCTGGCTTTGCTCCCTATCCCGCATGGAATTCCTTATACAGCACAGATTTGAAATCCGGAGTGGCAACGGCAGTACAGGGTACACCTGATGGAGATGCCTGGGCGCCATTAGAATGCGATGTGCCGCTATACAATCATAACTGGTTCTGGTCGAAGGCAAATGAAAATAAGCGTCGCAATGTAGATGACCTGATGGAGATATATTATAAGTCTGCCGGAAGAGGCGCACTGCTCCTGTTAAATGCAACGCCAGATACAGCCGGAGTGATACCGGAGGGAGATGTAAAACAATACGCAGCCTTCGGCAAAGAAATAGCGCGCAGGTTTGGGCAGCCCTTAAAAATGGTGAGCGACAAACAAGGAAAGGAAGTAACGATAAGCTTTGACGAGCCTACGGTAATCAATCATGTGGTCATCATGGAAGATTACAGGGAAGGCGAACGTATAAGGGCTTATGATGTGGAAGGATATGCCGGGGGTGAATGGAAAAGGCTATCCTCGGGATCATCTGTTGGAAGAAAAAAGATAGATTATTTTGGGGACATAGCTGTTACGAAAGTGAGGCTTACTATTACGCAGTCTGTAGCAGAACCCTTGATCCGTTCTTTCTCTTTGTATAAAATTGATAATACGCCTGAGTTGAAGTATAAAGAGGACGCTGTTTCAAAAGACTGGCAATATCTTAATTCATGGATGCCGGAAATGTTTAGCAATGGAAAAGCAAGCATTAACCTCAATCTTACCTCATATATTCCCGTACCCGGACAATACGAGGTTTTATTTAAGGAAACAGAAGGGAAGCGTGTGACTGTGATAGATAAAGCTGAGCTATTTTACGATGGAGAAAAAACGCTCCCCGAATTTATAACCATAAAAGACAATAACATTTTTATTAACCGGACAGCTCAGGTTACCAACGAAACAAGCATTTTGCTGAAAGTAACATTCAGCGCAACAGGTGAAAATGATAGTAAAGGAAGTATAAGCTTCAGGGCTGTCCACTAACATCATTTTACGGAGCATGGATGCTGTGCCCTGGAACCTGATATATAAGGAGTCCGTTTTGGCAATACGAGGTATTTTGCTTCAAACCATATAAACATAATTGAAGGGCATGTTCACCAAAATATATTTTGAAGACTACACAGAAGAAATGGTAAGGGAAACTATCGGCCGTACCATTACGGAAACAGATATTGTATTACACGCCGGGCAAACCGGCGACTTTTTTCCTCACCACATGGATGCGGAGTGGTGCAAAACACAGCCATTCAAACAACGTATAGCCCATGGTACGCTCATATTCAGTGTAGCGGTTGGAATGACAGCTTCGCAAATCAATGAAGTGGCGTTTACCTACGGGTACGAAAGACTCCGGTTTATAAAGCCTGTGCATATTGGCGATACCATAAAAGTAAAAGTTACTGTGAAAGGGAAAAAAGAATACAAAAATCCTGCACAGGGTTTAGTTACCGAACTGGTGGAAGTGTATAACCAGCGCAATGAACTGGTAATGGTTTGCGAACATATATTGCTCGCTCAAAAAAAATAACTGATGCCTGAAAAGATTGAACTAAAAGGAATAACATGGGGGCATAGCAGGGGATATACGCCATTGGTTGCCGCCTCGCAGAGGTTTAATGAGCTTTATCCGGAAATTGATATTACCTGGAAAAAACGAACGCTCCAGGAGTTCGCCGATTTCCCTATAGAAAAACTGGTAGAATCGTATGATCTGCTGATTATAGATCATCCCTGGGTTGGATGTGCTGCTGCAACACAATGTGTGCTTCCGTTAGACAAATACCTATCCGGAACTTATTTACAGGATCAATTGAAATATTCAACAGGCTATTCGCATCAAAGTTATCAGTACGGAGGACATCAGTGGGCTTTGGCCATTGATGCGGCAACACCTGTTGCCAGTTACCGGAAGGATTTATTGCTGCAGCACGGCATTCCGGTGCCTGGTTCATGGGATGATGTAATTGCCATGGCGGATATGGGCAGGGTAGCGGTGCCGGCTATTCCTATTGATCTGCTGATGAATTTTTATATGTTATGCATTGCTTTTGGGCATGAACCTTTTTTAAATGAAGAAGAAGTAACAGATAAGCAAACAGGGCTAAAAGTATTGGATGCCATGCAATCACTATGGAGCCGGGTAAACCCCGAAATGTTTGATTGTAATCCTATTGCCGTGGCAGAACGGATGTCTTCAACAGATGATTACTGGTATTGTCCTTTTGCTTACGGGTATTCCAATTATTCAAGGAAAGGATATGCCAAATACCTTTTGGAATATACGGATATCGTTCGTTTTGAAGCTGCGGGTAGCCGTTTACGTAGTACATTGGGGGGAACAGGTTTGTCGGTGTCGGCATTTTGTAAACATAAAGCCCGGGCATTGCAGTTTGCAGAATGGATAGTATCGGCGGGTATCCAGTCAACCCTGTATGTTGAACACGGCGGGCAGCCGGGGCACAGAAAAGCGTGGGAAGATGAAAAGGTAAACCTTAATACCAATAATTATTTTATAAATACCCTGCCGGCATTGGAAAGCGCCTATGTACGGCCCCGGTACAATGGGTATCTGCATTTTCAGGACGAGGCTGGACTACCTCTGCAGCATTATCTGAAACATGGCGGAAACCCCGGGCAGGTGCTGGAGAAAATAAACAACATATACAGGCAAACAAAGCCCGTAACTCCACAGGAGCAGGCAGGGGGTTGAGTGCTTTATGGTAATTATAAATGATGCGGTAAACTGCTCAAGGGCTAAACAGTAAATACATAAACAATGATTATTGACACGCATATCCATATCTGGGATCTGAAAAGAGCAGCATACGATTGGTTGAAAGAGGATACCAGTATATTAAACCGCACCTACCGGTTAGAGGAATTACTGCCATCGTTCCCGGCCGCAAAGGTTACGCAGGGCGTGCTGGTGCAGGCAGCTAATCATATGGAGGATACCGAACTGATGCTGGAAACGGCGCGAAACCATGATCAGGTTGCAGGCGTGGTGGGCTGGTTGCCTTTGATGGATCCTGTTAAAACATTCGGTATACTGAATGAAAAGCTTTTGAAAGAAAAATATTTTAAGGGGGTAAGGCATTTAATTCATAATGAGCCGGACCCTGCATGGTTGCTGCAAAGCGAAGTGCTGGAAAGCCTGCAGATACTGGCTATGCATAATATACCGTATGACGTGGTAGGTGTAAATAATGATCATCTTGAAACGGCTATAAAGGTTTCAGAAAAGATTCCTGACCTTACAATGGTACTCGATCATTTGAACCAGCCGCCCATTGCGGAAAAGAAAAAATTTGGCAAATGGGGAGAATTGATGAAAACGATTGCCGCTAACAGTAACGTATATGCTAAAATTTCCGGGCTGGGAACCGCTTCGGGAAATTTCACCGGCTGGACTGCAGATGATATTAAGCCATATATTGCATATACTTTGGAGTTTTTTGGAACACAACGTTGCTTTTGCGGAGGCGACTGGCCGGTGAGTTTGCTGGCAGGCACGTATGAAATGCATTGGATGATTTACCAGGATATTTTATCAAGCCTTCTGCCGAAGGATAATGCAGACCGTGTTTTATATAAAAATGCACGGGCATTTTACAATCTTTAGTCTTCTGCAATACGCTTACACGTTTTACGGGTAATACAATTCTTTTAATGACGCTCACATGAATTTATTTTTTGGTATTTTTTTGCATGGCATTGGCGCTTTTTCCGCATCGGTTTGTTATACCCCGCAAAAGAAAACCGTATCGTGGTCCTGGCAAACCTACTGGCTGATGCAGGCTGCGGTTTGCTGGCTGCTGTTACCCGTTATAGTGGCATGGATTACTATTCCTGCCTTAGCGCTGGTACTGGCGGAAGCTCCCGGTGATGCCATGTGGCGATCGTTTATTTTGGGTGCGTTATATGGCATAGGGGGAACTGCTTTTGGGTTAGCTATCCGGTATGTGGGCTTTTCGCTTACCTATGCCATTTCCATTGGCATTTCCTGTGTACTCGGAACCTTGCTGCCGCCACTGTATCGCGGAGAACTGGGAACGATATTAAGTGGCGCAGGTGGTGGATGGATATTATCCGGTATTGCTATTGGCGCAATGGGTATTGCATTATGCGGGCTGGCGGGATACGCAAAAGAAAAAGATCTTGCAAAGCGCAGTAACACCCAAACCGTTTTTTCCTTAGCCATTGGTTTGCCCCTTTGCCTTTTGGCCGGCGTGCTTTCCGCTGTATATGGCTTTTCTTTAGACCAGGGGCAACCTATTGCCGATGTGGCCGCTCAATATGGGGCAGGCCATTTCCAGGGAAATGTGATTTACCTGTTTTCCAATACAGGTGCTTTTCTCAGCACTATGATATATTGTATTTACCTTCATGTAAAACAAAAAACATTCAGGGAATATGTCTCCCTGCCTGCTGCATCAACAGCAGGAAAAACTGCCTTACCCTTAAACTATATCTTAGCTATTATAACAGGTGTATTATGGTATACGCAATTTTTCTTTTACGGTTTAGGGCATGTTCGTATGGGCGCGTACCAGTTTACCAGTTGGGCCATTCACATGATCATGCTGGTATTAATAAGTACCCTAATTGGCATATTATTAAAAGAGTGGGTGAACAGCAGTAAATTAACACGGTTTTATTTGATTTCCGCCATTCTTACGCTTATAGTGTCTGTGTTGGTTTTAACTTATGGAAATTATCTTGGAGCATCTTAAATCACCACCACTGCTATGAATGCATTCAGCCATATAGCCTATCATATTCCCGAACTTCCGGTAACATCGCCCATCGTTATCATCGGGGCTGGTGGTATTGTGCAAACGGCACATCTTCCTGCATACCGGCTGGCAAAATTTTCGGTGGCTGGCATTTTTGATTCTGATCATGAAAAAGCAATACAAGTTGCACATCACTTTCAAATACCGGTGGTTTACAACAGCATGGATGGGCTTGTTTCAAAAACAGGAACCGGAGTTATTTACGATGTGGCAGTGCCGGGTAGTGCCATTACTGATGTACTTGAACAATTACCCGATCATGCTTTTGTATTATTGCAGAAACCGATGGGAGAGAACCTGGAGCAGGCTCAGCGCATACTTGAACTATGCACGCAAAAGAAAATAACGGCAGGTGTAAATTTCCAACTCCGGTACGCACCCTATATAATTATGGCTAAAAAGATGATCGCCGGGGGATGGCTTGGCGATATTTGTGATGTGGAAGTTTACGTGAATGTGTATACGCCATGGCAATTGTGGGATTTTCTTTTTAGCGCCCCGAGGGTCGAAATTTTATACCACAGCATTCACTACATTGATCTCGTCAGGAATCTTCTTGGTAATCCTTCAGGCGTATATGCCAAAACAACAGGGCATCCTAAAATGGATGCATTGCATTCCGTTCGTTCCAATATTATCATGGATTATGGAGATATGATAAGGGCGAACATTTTAACCAATCATGCACACAGGTTTGGATTACAAAAACAGGATGCCTATATTAAAATTGAAGGAACAAAGGGTGCGATTAAAATAAAGTTGGGTTTACTGATGAACTATCCTGAAGGTGTTCCGGACCGGTTTGAATATGTTTTATCAGATGAAAGCCCTTCTCCTGAATGGAAGACCTTACCTGTCAATGGCTCATGGTTTCCCCATGCGTTTATAGGTTCTATGGCGGAGATCATGAAAGCAAAAGAGGATCACAGCTATACGCCCGACAATTCAGTAGAGGATTGTATATACACCATGCGTTGCGTGGAAGCGGCATATGCTTCAGGCAGGCGCTGAATAAAAAAAACACGCCTTTTAAGCTGTGATCTTTTTAATAAAGTTGCTGCACAGGTTTTTAAGATACCATCGCCTTTACGCGTTTTTCAGTGCTTCAATATCAAATTTAGACATTTTCATAAATGCATCAATTACGCCTGGCGCTTTAACAGGATCAGCCATTAATTCATGTAAAATGGATGGAACAATTTGCCAGGACACGCCAAACTTATCATCAAGCCACCCGCATTGGTCATATCTTCCGCCCTTTCCCAATTCTTCCCAATAATAATCAATTTCATTTTGTGTATCACATTCAATTACAAATGAGGTGGCAGGCGTAAACTTGTATTTCGGTCCGCCATTTAGCGCCATAAATATAGCGCCCTTTAATTCAAATTGAACAACGATTGGGTTTTCAGAAAGGATTTTTGATTCTTTAAAAATGGAACAATAATACGATGCTGCTGCTTTAGCCTGTCCATCGAACCATAAGCAGGGATAGATTTGTTTTGCCATTTTGTTTTCATTTAATGATCACACAAAATTAGTTTTGTCCAGTTATTAAAATAGAACAATTCCGACAATCTCTGGCTTAGGAGCCGTAATTGATAAATTCTTTGGGTGTAATATTAGTAAATTCTTTAAAGGCTCTGATATAGTGACTTTGGTCGGCATATCCATTTTGGAAAGCTAAGTCTGATAATTTACAGTAATCTCCTTTGAGTAATTGAAAAAATGCGGAATTGAACTGACAGATTCGTCTGTATTGATTCGGCGCTATTCCAATTTTCGTTTCGAAATTTCGTTGAAAAGTTCTTTCAGACATGCTCAAATCTTTTTGTACGGAAAGCAGAATTTCTTTGGATGGGCTGGCTGCGATTTTCGCAGTGGCGTACTTTATTATTGTGGAATCCAGTTTTGCATTTGTAATTAAACGTAAAATAAAATTATCCAATAAATCAATCATCTCCTGAATGGACTCCGAATGAAGTAATTGTTCCCGGAGTTCTATAGGTTTAGCTGATAATAGCAGGTTTAAATCAATAGGGTTATCGGTCAGTTCCTGCGCCTTTACAGCAAAAAGCGGCAAGAGTGAATAAGGCTTTAAAAAATAGGCAATGAGGATAAAGTTTTCAGTTAAGGTTAATGTTTCAGGAACAACTGTTTGCCCGAAAAGCGTAAGATAATTTGCAGCTTTGTTATTTATTTTTCCTTTCTGAGAAGCAAATAACAGGGTTGGAACGCCATTGGCATATAGTGGCAAATTAAAATCAGTAGTAACCCGGTTGTGTTCAATAACCAGTATCCGCTCTGTATAATCAGCAATTTTTGCACCTGGGATAAGATTCCTGACCTTCATTTCTAATCAAATGATGTTGGGATGTCAATAACAATTAATGCTTCGCATGGGCTTTTGGGGCAGATTTAAAAAACCTCAGCCGCAGCCAATACCCGTTTAAAAGTACAAAAGTTCAATGTAATGGCTAAGCTAAATTTCAGCACTATAATATCTCTAATAACGATTACGCTTTACCGGCATGTTATAAAAGCATAGAATTTGG
Organism: Agriterribacter sp.; assembly: GCF_035497235.1. Lineage (GTDB taxonomy): Bacteria > Bacteroidota > Bacteroidia > Chitinophagales > Chitinophagaceae > Agriterribacter. Next base: position 185,534 of record NZ_DATJEB010000052.1, on the reverse strand, counting down.
ATATATTATAGGGAGTTTTATCATTGGCCTGGTACTATTTTTACAACCAATAAGGCATTAGTATAAATCATAGTGGATCATATAAGCATTGTTGTTTGCTTCAATTTACAATCACCAAAACTTTAATTGTTATGACACGTTTTACATCCGGCTAAGCATTCAGAACTCAGCTCAGGTAAGCTTAATCACCTTTACTTTCATTTCCAAAAATCACTTTTAAACAATTGCCAGACATGAAAAAAAGATTGCTTGTATATATACAGGGTTTTTTCCCTTTATATCGAAGATCATTATATTCTACGCTCTTTGTACTGCTATTGACTGTTGTACTCTTTCCTCCTCAATCAATAGCGAATGATGATCTGTTCAAAAATAGTATCACTGCAGATAAGATTATTTCAGGACAGGTAAAAGATGTTGAAGGAAATCTCCTGGAGGGGGTAAGTGTTGCTGTAAAGGGAACACTAAGAGGAGTTGTAACGGATAATAAAGGAAATTTTTCGCTGTCAGTAACAGATGCTGACCGGGTTTTAATCATAACGCTGGTTGGATATAAAAGTAAGGAGGTATCTGTTGATGGTAATTTGAATATTACGCTGGAATTAGATGCCATTGGGCTATCCGATGTTGTAGTAGTTGGGTATGGTGCGCAGAAGAAAGTTAACCTGACTGGTTCCGTTTCTTCCGTTTCCGCCAAAACGCTTAGCGCCAGTGCGGTGCCTAACTCCGCAAATCTTTTGCAGGGCAGAATGCCTGGTTTAGAAGTTATTCAGCCATCAGGGAGGCCGGGCAATGACGACCCCATGATCCGAATCAGGGGAATGGGCTCCTTTGGAGCGTCCTCATCGCCCTTGGTGTTAATAGACGGAATAATTGGTTCTATAACAACTATAGCCCCCAATGATATTGAATCTGTTACTGTGCTGAAAGATGCTGCATCAGCTTCTATTTATGGAGCAAGAGCGGCAAACGGCGTTATCCTCATTACTAGTAAAAAAGGGAAAAAGGGAGCGGCTTCGCTGGAATACAAGCTGGATATGGGTTTTCAAAATGCTACTGCTGTACGCGATCTGGTATGGAATTCAGCAGAATATATGGAGATGTATAATGCAGCCCGCTTAAGGTCAGGGTTAACAACGTTTTACACAGAGGATCAGATTAATGATTATAAAAATGCAACAGACAGGACTCAGTTCCCCAATTACAACTGGCCCGAACACATTTTTAAGACTGCCAAGATTATCAATCACTCCCTCAGTTTTTCTAAAGCCACTGAAAATAGCAGGTTCAGGCTGGGATTAAACTATACGGATCAGGATGCTATTCTGCCGGTATTTAATTCAAAAAGATATACCGTTAATATAAATTACGATAATCAGGTATTAAAAGGGGTTAGAGTTGGTACTATAGTTAACTTTTTAAACAGGGAAAATATTGAACCGCAGGGAGCGGGCGATATTGATCTGAACAGGGCGATATACGGGCGCTCTCCTCTTGCCCGGCCTTTTCTGCCTGATGGAAGAAAATCTTCAGGAAGAGCTTATAGTACCGAACCCTTCAGCGTTTTTGCTCCTATTGCTTTTACCAATGGTGATATAAAGGGTAGCGTATATTCTGTTAAAGCGCAGGCCTATGTTATTGTAGACATTTTGAAAGGATTGCAATGGGAAACCAAGGGCGGTTATAATATGGATTATTTCTTCAGAAAAACACACACTTACGCTACTCCCGGAGAATTTTATTTTTATCAGAAAGCTCCTGGAGCAGATGATTACTCCCTTGACTTGTCAGTTGGAAGTCCTGTCAGCCTTGGTGTGTCGGACTATACCACTTTTTCAACCACTCCCACTATTTATTCAACATTGAAATACAATAAAAATATAGTTGACCATGAAATTAATGCGATGGTTGGTTATGAGAATCAATCAAATAATTACAGGGTGTTGTCTGGTAGCAGGTTGAAATTTCCAACGCAAAGTTTAGCGGAATTAAATGCAGGCAGTCCGGATGGTCAGTCTCTTGCCGGCACCGCAAATGCCTGGGCGCTTCAGTCTTATTTTGCACGCCTGGCCTACAACTACAAGGGGAAGTATTTGTTGGAGGGCAATCTTCGTTACGATGGAACATCCCGTGTTCAGAAAGATCATCGCTGGGGCGCTTTCCCTTCCATATCAGCAGGCTGGAGAATGTCTGAAGAAGGATTTATTAAAGACAATGTGAAATGGATAAATAATCTGAAAATCCGGGCTTCTTACGGCCTTCTGGGTAACCAGGAAATCGGGCTTTATCCTTACCAGGATATTTTCGGATATGCCAACTATTCGTATGGAACTTCCGTTAATCAGGGGGTGAGGTTGTCGCGAATGACTGATAAAAACCTCCAATGGGAAAAAACCAAAATTCTTGATTTAGGTCTTGATATAGATATCGCTAACGGTTTATTTGGGCTTAGTTTCGATTATTTTAAGAAAAATACATTTGATATTTTAACTACGCTTCCGGTTCCCGCAAGTATTGGATTAACAGGCGCAATTACCAATGATGGCGCTTTAAAGAATACAGGTATGGAATTGGAACTCAGGCACAGGAATAATATTGGTGAACTTCAGTACGAGGCTAACTTTCAGGTATCAGGATTCAGGAATGAACTTGTATCCATTGTAACGCCAACCCTGGGCGTTAGAGAAGTAGGCTTGCCTTATAATTCTTTCTATATATATGAATGGGAAGGCATTTTCCAAAGTCAGGATGAAATTGACAAGGCGCCCAAACAAATATATAATAATCCGAAACCCGGAGATCTGAAAATTAAGGATCAAAATGGAGATGGTACTGTTGACGTTGATGACCGTGTTAGTTACAGTCCTTTTCCAAAATTTAATTATTCATTCAACCTGAACGTAGAATACAAAAGATTTTCTTTGTCGGTGTTCTTACAGGGTGTCAGAGGATCGCATGTATTTCTTTCAGACTGGCTTACTTTTCCGTTCAGAGAAGGCGTACCGCCAAAAGCAGAATTCAGAGACGCATGGACGCCTGAGAATCATAGCACAACTGTTCCGGCGATACACGATTTTGCCTATTCCGGTGTATATGGATACAGTTCTACTTATTTGCTGAAAGGCAGCTCTTACCTGCGCCTGAAAAATGTTTACCTGTCGTACGCCTTACCCGAAAATTTATTAAAGGTCATAAAAATCAAACAGATGGCGGTGTATGTTTCAGGTAGTAATCTCTTAACATTTACTAAGTTCAAAGATGGCGATCCTGAAGTTCGCGAAGGAACAACCGTAACACAATTTCCCCAAGTCCGAATTATCAATTTTGGATTAAATGTTAACTTTTAAATTATCAGTGTTTATGAAAAGCTTTAATCTTTATAAACTTACGGGCTTAATAACCTTGTTTTCGTTCTTTTCGTGCGCAAAAGATCTTGAAAAGAATCCTTTGGATGTTATTTCAAGCGGCACATTCTGGAATACGGATGCTGATGTGCAAATGGCGTTGACCGGCTCATATGCTACGCTGTATCCTTTTTCACCTTTGGGTTGGGCCCGGCCCTATTTAGACTGTCTTGCAGATGGCGGATATTCTCAATGGGGTTCTTATAATTGGAATATAACTACTATTGTTGTTGGCGATCTTAACCCAACTACGGGTGGATTATCTCCAACCATTTTTAATAATTATTATAGCGCAATTGCCACCTATAATTATTTCCTGGCTAATATTGATAAGGTGAAAGGTGTTGATGCAGCTAAAAAAAATCAATATAGCGGAGAAGTAAAATTTCTTCGGGCGCTGGTCTATTTTGATTTGGTCAATTTTTATGGTGATGTTATTTTATATAAAGAAAGTCCGGCTTCGCCTGATGAAGCTAAGATTGCCAAAAGTCCTAAATCAGATGTATTGGCATTTGTAAAGGAAGACCTGGATTACGCTATCGCCAACCTCCCGAATACAGCTTATTCCGGTCATGCGGTTAAAGGCAGCGCTCAGGCATTAAAAACCAGGGTGCTTCTATATGAAGAAAACTGGCCCGAAGCAGCCGCTCTGGCAAAAGCAATTATTGATGAAGGAAAGTTTAGTCTGGCAACGGATTATGAAAAGATTTTCCTGGCTTCGGGACAGACAAACAACCCGGAAATAATGTTCTCCACTGTTTATATGTCGCCAACTCTGTCACAGGCCACCGCCCATGGTTCGAACGCCAACCGGGGTGGTGATCAGGAGTTTGGATGGGGATCTCATATTAGCCCTTATTGGGATCTCGTGGATGCTTATGAGTGTACTGACGGAAAATCAATAAATGAATCCCCTCTTTATGATGCTGCGCAGCCCTGGTTAAACCGTGATCCAAGACTTAAATATACCATAAGAATGCCTAATGTAACTTGGCCTGCAGGTGAGCCTGCGGGAGCGTTAAGTTTAACAGGAATCAATATGCAGAAGTATGTTGACCTTTCAAGAGCACCATTTAGCTATAGTAAGCAAGCTGAATATGATGAAGACTATGTACATATTCGTTATGCAGATGTTTTGCTGATGTACGCTGAAGCAAAAAATGAAGCAAGTGGGCCGGATGCAAGTATATATGATGTATTAGATATGATTAGGGGAAGGGATGGTGTAAATATGCCCGCCGTTGACAGAGTAAAGTATAATACCAAGGAATTACTCAGAGATTATTTACGTAATGAAAGGCGGATTGAGCTGGCTTTGGAAGGACAACGGTATTTCGACCTCAAACGCTGGCATACTGCACATATCGTATTACCACACCTCAAAACGCCTGGTGGAGTACCACTTGTATTTGACGAAAAGCATTATGTTTTGCCATTTCCGCAAAGTGAAATTGATATCAACGATAAGCTTGTACAAAATCCTGGTTATTAGTTTTAGAATAGCTCATGATACAAACAGGAATATAGTTTTTGCAATACGTTGGAACAGGAAATAGGAGTTCTGCACGTTCCAGCGTATTTTTTAATTATTTTTTATGTGTTGTATTTCTCTATCAGGCAATAAAAAGACAGTATGAAGATTCGCTTGCCATTAAAAAAACTATTAATTGCCATCATTTTTATCCTGGCTGCATGTGTCAATAATTTATGCGCCCAGCTATCACTTATAAATAATAGCGGGCCGCCTGCTGAATCGGTTATTTCCCTTGATGGACAATGGCTGCTGGCAACAGACCCACAGAACATTGGGAAAACTAAAGGCTGGTGGAAAGCGCCGGTTGTGGAAGCCAGGCCTATTAAGGTTCCCTGGATACTCCAGGATGTGTATCCGGCTTATCACGGGGTAGTATGGTATTGGCGTAACTTTTCAGCGCCCAGGAATAATAATCCCTCCGGCCGTATACTCTTACGTTTCCAGTCTATTGATTACATGGGCGAAGTATGGCTAAACAATGTTTTTGTTGGCCGCTACGAAAGCGGAGACGTTCCTTTTGTTATCGATGTTACGGATGCAGTCAGATCAAATGAAACAAACCATCTCAGCGTTCGGGTATTAAATCCAACCACTGAGTCTATAGATGGTTTAACGCTGGATCATGTTCCTCACCAGGCAAGAGTGGTTCCTTATCGTTCCGGCTCAGAATATAATTGCGGGGGTATTACTGGTTCGGTAGCGCTAATCATTGCGCCTGCAGTTCGGGTGGCAGACATTTTTGCTTCTGCAGATTCAAAAAGTGATGTGGTGAAAATTGAGGCCACTTTACGTAACGCAGGAACAAAAAAATACCGGCAGCATCTTTCGTTTACTGTAGCGCCCGCAACCAGCGGTGAAAGTTTAAAAACAGTTGAATTTGATTGTGATGTTGCTCCCGGCGACACAATCATTAGAACAGAAATAAAGATTGAGAATCGCCGCTTATGGGATATCAATGATCCGTATCTGTACAGGCTTAGCCTACGCAATACGAACGGTAAAGATAAAACTGCCGATGAACGCTCAGTGCGTTTTGGTTATCGTGATTTTACGTTTGAAAAGGGAAGTTTCAGGCTCAACGGAAGGAGGATTTTTCTGCGTTCCGCACATTCCTGTAACAACTTCCCGATCGGTCAGCGGTTGCCGTTAGATCCCGATCAGGCACGCAGGGACTTACTGGATATGAAGGTGATGGGGTTTAACGCTATCCGTTTCATTTGGGGAGGCGCCCTGCCTTACCAGCTTGATCTTTGCGATGAAATAGGTTTAATGGTGTATAACGAATCGTACAGCTCCTCAGCCCGGATGGATAGTTCTGAAAATTTTCGTCGCTTTGATCATTCTCAGTCGGGAATGATCTACCGCGACCGCAATCATCCCAGCATAGTAATATGGGGTTTGCTTAATGAAGTTTTTAGTGGCGCTCTTTTCAGCCATGCCGTTGAGGTTCTTCCCCATCTGATATCCCTGGACAACAGCAGGATGTTTATATTGGGCAGCGGCAGGTGGGATGGCCAATACGATATTGGTTCCATAGCTAACCCCGGATCGCGAAACTGGGAACATTTGCTTGGCAGTGAGGCTCCCGGTGCAGGTCGGTTTAAAATGACCCGGGTGGGAGGGTATGCGGAAAATGCAGGCGATGCGCACGTTTATCCTAAAGTGCCTCAAACCGCGCAGATGACTGAGTTTATCCGAAATCTTGGACAAAATTCCAAGCCTGTTTTTCTATCCGAATATGGTATCGGCAGCGCCGTTGATTTGTGGCGGGTTACAAGGCATTTTGAACGCTTTGGAAAAGAGGATAATGAAGACGCAAAATATTACAAAGAGAGACTGGATAAATATCTTATAGACTGGGATCAATGGAAACTTGATCAGCTATATGCACGGCCGGAAGATTTTTTTACAGAAAGCCTCAGCCGTGTAGCGAGTCAGCGTACCCTGGGATTAACCGCTATCCGCTCGAATCCGAAAATAGCAGGATATAATCTTACCGGCATGAATGATCATGTAATGACAGGTGAAGGTTTAACTACTACTTTTCGTGAACTTAAGCCCGGAACCGTTGACGCTATGTTTGAAGGACTGGCCCCGCTGCGATGGTGTTTATTTGCCGAGCCCAAAAATATATACAGGGGCAAAGAAGCTAAACTTGAAGTGATACTGGCTAATGAGGATGTTCTTTCTCCTGGAGAATATCCTGTATTGATCCAGGTTATCGGCCCGGGCAACAAAAGAATTCTCGAAAAGACCACGGTCATTACTATTCCTGCAGAGCAGGATGGAACTGAGCTTCCATTAGCCATACCTGTTTTTTCCGAAGCGATGGTTATTGATGGCCCGGCGGGGAAGTATCGGTTGCTGGCAACGCTTCAGCAAGGAGGAGCCCCAAGATGCGGGGAGGTTGAGTTTTATGTAGATGATGAAAAGGAAATGCCAGCCATAAAAACGGAAGTAACCGTATGGGGAGTGGATACAGTATTGACTGCATGGCTCAATAAACATCACATAAAAATGCGGCCATTCACCGGTAAAAAGCAAAGGTCACGGGAAATAATACTGGTTGGATCGCATCCCCCTAAAGGAGAAGACACATTAGCGGCTTTTAGTCTGCTTATGCAACATGTTGCCCAGGGTTCAAATGTTATTTTTCTTTCTCCTGAAGTATTTAAGAAAGAAAAAAACGCCGTAAATTTTCTACCGTTAGCCAGGAAAGGATCTTTATCCACGCTATATAGCTGGCTTTACCTGAAAGATGAATGGGCAAAGCAACATCCTGTTTTTGATGGCCTTCCTGCGGGAGGGCTGATGGATCATCAGTTTTACAGGGAAATCTTACCAGAGAAAGTTTGGATGGAGCAGGATCCTCCCAAAGAAGCGGTTGCTGGCGCTATTAAAGCTTCCCAGGATTATGCTTCAGGACTCATGTTGTCGGTTTATCCATTCGGCGCCGGAAATTTCATACTGAACACATTGCTGATCCGGGAAAATCTGGATACGCATCCTGTGGCAGAGCGCCTGCTGCGTAATCTATTACGTTATGCCGGCCAGGATCAGAAAAAGACAATAGAAAAACTTCCCGTTGATTTCGCTGAAAAGTTGAAAGCTATCGGATATAAATAATATAAAGTGTAAACGGAATCGGCAGATTGGCTTTGTCCAATATTATAAGGCTGAATAAATGAGCTATATGAAAATCAATCTTGGAAAGAATATTTTAAAATTAACATACCGTCATTTCTGTTTTATCCTGGCGGCGTTATTGATGTTGTTGTGCTCAACCAGTCTTAACGCCCAAACAAAAAAATCTCCGGAAGAAATAGAAAAAGCTTTTGTTTCATTCCGCATAGGCATAGGACAGTCTCTTTCTGAAACGAGATTTAAGGAGCTTGTTGATTATTTCGATAAATACAGGGGCGTTACCGGCGAAATAACTTTTTTTACCTCCGCAACGCATCCACCTATCCCCCTGGATGTGCTGAAACATCGCGTGGCGATCTTTAAAGAAAGGATGGCCCTTGCCAGGAAAAGAGGATACCGAACCGGTATAAATGTGCTGAATACAGTTGGCCACCTCAATGAAAACCTGGAGTACGCTTTGCATGGAAATTATACGCATATGACTGACATTGAAGGGCTCACTTATGAAGGATCCTACTGTCCCAATGATCAAAAGTTCAGGAAAGAATATATCGTAGAAGTGTATAAAGCTACGGCGTTAGCGCAACCCGATTATATATGGATTGATGATGATGTGCGGATGCGATCCTATGGTTATATATCACATGCTTGTTTTTGCGACAACTGTTTAAACATTTTTGAAAAGGAATATGGAACGAAATATACCCGTGAAAATTTGAAGAAAGCTTTAGATGAAGGACCTATTGATAAAAAGATAAATGTTCGGAAGAATTGGTTGCAGCACAACAGAAATACACTCGCCAGTTTATTCACCCTGATAGAAAAAACGGTGCGTGAAATTAATCCCAAAATAGCACTTGGGTTTATGTCAAGCGACCTTTTTTATGCGGGATATGATTTTGAGAACTGGTCAAAAATTCTTTCGGGTAAAGATAAAATTCCGGTTATGTGGAGACCGGGAGGAGGAGCTTATGATGACTTAACGCCGGGCAACTTCATTGCCAAAGCGCATTCTCTTGGCAGGCAGGCCGCTTCATTGCCAAAAGAAGTAATTTCCATTCAATCTGAGATTGAGAACTTCCCCTACCCAAGATTCAAGAAATCTGCAACAATGGTAGCATATGAAGCGGCTACCTATATTGCTGCCGGTTGCACGGGTGCAGCATATAACGTGCTTACTTTTTATGATGAGCCATTAGACGAATATGAGCCGCTGGCAGAAACCTTACAACATGCCCGTCCTTTCCTGGATCTGATGGCAACGCATCTTGGAAGAACACCTGTGGTGGGTGCATTGTCCTATTGGAATAAGAACAGTGAGGTTGCAGCCAACCCTGTTGAGGGTAGCTGGTTTAAGGGTAGAACGCCTCTGAATTCTTACGAAATATATGAAAACGGAATCCCCGTTAGCTATAAAGAAGAGAATGCATCCGTAACTGTTATGACTAAGGACATGATCTATTCCCTTTCGAAGGAAGAAATTAAAAAACTGCTGTCAGGGGGCGTTTACCTGGATGCAGAAGCATTACAACAACTCAATGATCTGGGATATGGCGATCTTACCGGGTTTGAAGTGATTAGTTCAGAAAATAAGGATCGAATAGAAAAACTGACTACCCATCCGCTTAACGGTGCGTATGCCGGCAGGCTGAGAGATAACCGGCAGTCCTTTTGGATGGTTCCCGCCTATACTTTCAGGAAAAAAAATGAAAAAGCACAGATACTGTCTGAACTGATTGACTATACTGAAAAGACTGTGGGCGAATGTGCCATGGGTATTTTTGAAAACAGCCTGGGTGGGCGTATCTGCGTGTCGGGTTATTATCCCTGGACAACGATGGGAAATCTTGCTAAAAATACACAGATAAAATCTGTTTTTCGGTGGTTGTCCAAAGCGCAGCTTCCCGGATATATCGAATCCTTTCATAAAATGAATCTCTGGATCCGTAAGCCGGAAGATAATAAAATAGCGCTGGCTTTCAGCAATTCCTCTTTTGACGCCGCTAAAAATGTAAGTCTTATGCTACGCACAAAAAACACAACGATCAGGGTATACGACATGAATTGTAAGGAAACTGTTATAACCTCTTCAGGCGCCGATGGACCCTATCAGAAATTCATCATCCCTTACGTTGACGCCTGGCAGGTAAGGTTAGTAGTAAATGAATAGATCAGACATCAACATAAAAAATAAGTAAATGACCAAATACCTGTTTGCCATAACGCTTCTCTTCATTAGTTGTTCGTCTTTTTCAAATGAATTGGCGCCAGTCGACTCAAGCGGCATCTGTACGCAATCCATTTCCCTTAACGGAAATGAATGGAGGCTGGCCACCGACAGTGCCAATACAGGCATTAAGAATGGCTGGTTTATTACGCCGCCTGTTTCTGCCTCACGACCAACCGCTGTACCCTGGGTGATACAGGATGTTTTTCACAATTATCATGGCGTAGCCTGGTACTGGCGTGAATTTGCCGCCCCGGAAAGAAACCCCGGAGAGGGCAAATACCTGATCAAATTTCATGCGGTGGATTATATGGCGGAAGTTTGGTTAAATGGTAAAAAAGTCGGAGCTCATGAAGGAGGAGAATTCGCTTTTGAAGTGGATATCACCGATGCGATAAAATACAACGAAAAGAATTTACTGGTGGTCAGGGTATTGAATCCGACCTATGAAGCTATTGATAACATAGCCCTGAAAGAAACGCCTTCAAGTTTAAAACACCATCCTTATACCAGCAATGCGGTTTACAACTCCGGGGGAATTATAGGCGATGTGGAACTGCTTACGGTGTCGGCTATACGCGTTATGGAAATGTTTGTTCTTCCCGACTGGAAAACGGGTAAAGTAAAAATCAGGACAACGGTATTAAATACGCTGTCGAAAACTGTTGCGTCATCTTCCATGTCTTTTAAAATTGCAGAAGCCCGGTCAGGTGTTTCGCTGGTATTGAAAAGTATTTCGCAAAGACTGGAGCCGGGAACTAATGAAATAGAAGTGGAGATCCAGGTGGCAGCGCATAAATTGTGGAGTCCTGATGAGCCTTTCCTTTATCGTGTTTCAGCTTCGGCGCAATCGTTGGCCTGCGTGGAAGAAAAATCTGTCCGTTTCGGCTTTCGCGATTTCCGGTTTGAAAATGGTTATTACCGGCTGAACGGCAAAAGAATATTTTTGATCGGCTGTAATTTCAGCACGCATTATCCTGTAGGCTATACTATTCCGTTATATGAAGACATGCTGCGCAGGGATGTGGTAAATATGAAGGCGCTGGGACAAAATTTTGTGCGAATACCATTCGGCTGTCCTAACCCGCGCATATTTGATATTTATGATGAACTGGGCATTCTTGTTCACCAGGAGCATTACGGATCCTGGCAGATGAATGAGTTCGGAGGGTATTCCTATAAAAGACCAGACAGTATTAAAGATTCGATGCTCATGCGGTTCGAGAATTCTATCAGCGGGGTGATCAGGCGCGACAGGAATCATCCCAGTATAGTAATGTGGGGCGCGTTGAATGAGAATCATGATGGTATTATTTTCCGCAAAGCTGTGGAAATTCTGCCGAAGCTAAGGGCGCTTGATCCTACGCGTTTGATTGTATTGAATAGTGGAAGGTTCGATGGTATTAAAGAGATCGGAAGCATGAGCAGCCCTGGTTCAGCTACCTGGGATGTGGGAGAAGATAAATTAAAAGACTGGCATCCTTATGTGATGATTCCCTACACCGCTAAAGCGCTCAATGAACTGTCGGGTAAAATTCCACAACTTCCCGGGCAGAAGATATATGTCAGCGAGAGCGGATTGTGTTTTCCTATTGACCTGCCCTCAGAGCTTGGCGATTATCAGCAATGGGGTAAGCAGGAATCGGACGATGCCTTATATTTTAAAAGACAGTATGATAAATTCATGGTAGACTGGAAAAAATTCGGGTTAGGGGATTGCTGGGCCAGACCGGAAGACTATATCAGGGCTGCCTATACTACAGCCAACGGGTTGCGGGAAACCGGTGAGGCGGCCATCCGCGCTAATCCGGCCGTTGTTGCATATACACCTACTAATGGCGTTGCAGATTATAGTATGGGCGAAAGTGTAGCTACCAATTTCCGCAGGTTGAAACCGGAATTGATTCCTTCCGTTTTGCTGGCTAATAGTCCTGTTCGCTGGTGTTTGTCAACAGAACCACAAAGCATTTATAACGGCAATAAAATCCAGGTAAGCGCATCCTTCTCTAACCTCGATGTTCTTCCTGCAGGAAAATATCCGGCAACCGTTCAGGTGATTGGTCCAGATATGAAACCTGTATTTGAAAAGAAGACCTTTGTTGTTATTGCAGAAGGGCAGCAGGAGCCATTTGCACAGCTTATATTAACAGAAGAAATACTGATAAAGGGCAAGCCCGGCAAGTATCAGTTCCTTGCTACCTTAAACGAAGGAGGAACGGCATTGGGAGGGAAAACGGAGTTTTATGTTACAGCTAATGACGCATTGCCCACACTTCCAAAAGAGATAGTGCTTTGCGGGCAGGATTCTATTGTTTCTGCGTGGCTGAAAAAGCATAAGGTAAAAGCCATTCCGTTTAATAACGGCGTATCTGATAAAAGACAGGTGATTGTAGTTGCAGGAAAAGAGGCGCAGGACAGCGTTACCATGCTGCGTATAGCGCAACATATGGCGCGGGGTAGCGTAGTGATCTTCCTTTCTCCTTCAACATTAAAAAGGGGTAACAGCACCACAGGATGGCTTCCGCTCGTAAATAAAGGAGTTATAGAACCAATGGATCATGTTGCAGGTTATTACAGAGCCGACCGTTGGGTTAAGAATCATCCCATTTTTGAGGGAATGCCGTCTGGCGGAATGATGGATTATAAATATTTCAGGAATATCATAGCGTTGAATGCGCTGTCGCAGGAATATAATGGAAGGGCTAAACCGGCTCATACATTCCAAGAGCTGAGCGCTCCCCTGACCTATCCTGACGAAACAGTTTGCGGGGCTACAAGAATCAGTCATAATTATTGCTCGGGTGTGCAGGTGGGCGTATGGAATTTTGGTGAGGGACGATTTATCGTAAATACGCTGAATATTACTAACAATCTCGGCACCGATCCTGCAGCCGACCGTCTATTCAGTAATATGCTCAGGTTCGCTTCCAAAGGTATTTTTAAACCGCTGGCAGGAATACCGCTGAATTTTAATCAACAGCTTGCAGACATCGGATACAAGAAATAATCACCAAGCTTAAAATCTCTAAATATAATGAGCGCTGTTTCAAATGGAGCATTAACGCCTGAGCATATCGTGTTTTTTGAAAATCTTTTGGGAAAGCAATTTGTCTTTACTGATGAGGAATCATTGAACCTTTATGCACACGATGAAACAGAAGATATCCATTTTCTTCCGGATGTAGTACTTAAGCCCAAAACCACCAATGAGATTAGCGCAATTATGAAATTGTGTAACCGCGACCTGATACCGGTAACCCCCCGCGGCGGGGGAACAGGTTTGAATGGTGGTGCTTTAGCCCATTTGGGTGCTGTTGTTTTGTCTACTGAGAGAATGAATGCCATTCTTACTATTGATGAATGGAATCTGCAGGTAATAACTGAACCGGGAGTAATAACAGAAGTTTTGCAGGATGCTGTAAAAGAAAAAGGCCTTTTTTATCCTCCTGATCCCCAAAGCAAAGGTTCCTGTTTTATCGGCGGTAATATCGCAGAAAATAGCGGTGGACCTAAAGCCGTAAAATATGGCGTAGTGGATGATTATGTGCTTAATTTGGAGATCGTGCTGCCAAATGGCGACATCATCTGGACAGGAGCCAATGTGTTAAAAAACGCTACAGGATATAACCTGACTCAACTCATCGTTGGCAGCGAAGGAACACTTGCCATCGTTACTAAAATAGTACTAAAGTTAATTCCGCTCCCTAAATATGATTTATTGATATTGGCGCCATTTAATTCCGCTGAGGAAGCATGTGCCTCAATAAGTGCCATTTTTATGGCGGGTTATGTTCCCAGCGCTGTTGAATTTATGGAAAGAGATGCGATGGACTGGACATTGAAACACTTTGGCAATTCATCTGTTAATATCAATGCTAATACACAGGCGTATTTGCTGATTGAAGTAGACGGGAATAATATGGACGTTCTCATGAAGGATATAGAAGAGATTAGCGCTATCATTGCTGCCTACAATTGTGGAGATATTTTATTTGCGGAGGATATTAAACAAAAAGAAATGCTCTGGAGGCTTAGAATGAGCATTGGGGAAGCGATAAAATCCCGATCAATTTACAGGGATGAAGACACCGTAGTGCCCCGTGCCGAGTTACCCTTGTTATTGAGAGGCGTAAAACAAATTGGTGAAAAATTTGGATTTAAAACCGTTTGCTTTGGGCATGCAGGCGATGGAAATATGCATATTAGCATTATCAAAGATGAACTGACTCAAGAACAATGGAATGGACAGGTAAAAGAAGGTATCCGGGAAATATTTCGATTGGTAAAGAGTCTGAATGGAACAATCAGTGGGGAACATGGAATTGGATTGGTACAAAAAGAATACCTGGATATTGTTTTTGATCAGACGCAAATGAACCTGATGAAGGGGATTAAAAAAATTTTTGACCCCAACAATATTTTAAATGCCGGAAAAATATTCGACTTGTAGTTTGTTTGCAGCGTAATATGGGAAGAAGTGGTTGCTATGACTTCCTTTAATGTAATATTAGGAAACGGTTCCAATCGCAGTTTTTTTAATTAAAAATTGAGAAAGAATGAAAGAAAATTCAAGGAATAATTTTACGGGGGATGAGAACCTGGAAGGCAGTAGCCCGAACAATACCCTTCGTGCTCAACGTCGTAATTTCATCAAGAATATGGGCGCTTTCAGTGGTTTGACCCTGTTGGGTGAATCAGTACTGGCTTCGGAGAAAAAGGCAACAGGAAGTCATATTTCCGGGATGCCTGCTTATAAATTTGGGAACGGCGAAATTGATACCGAGGCGCTCATCTCACTCGAATTAACGGCAGTTAAAGTAGGAGGGGAAATTGGACGCCGCATTAATGTAACGATCAACAACAACCTGTTAGTGCTGGATATCAATCAGTTTATCCAGCCCTTCCGGGAGAGAAAGATGCTCGGTGGCTACGGTGACTATGTTGGACTGGGTAAAAATATTAATGCAGTGGTGCGATTGGCAGCATACGATAAGAGCAGTAAGGTATTGACCCTGAAAAAATATTTGATTGAAGAAATTATTAAGACTCAGCAGGCGGATGGATACATCGGTACAATGGTGAAGGAATCCCGCATGTGGAAATTGTGGGATATTCACGAGATGGGTTATATCATTATGGGTCTCACGAGCGACTACCATTTCTTCGGAGAAAAACGTTCGTTGAATGCAGCTAAAAAATTGGCTGATTACATCCTTGAACGTTGGTCGGGGAAGCCGGCAGATTGGAAGAGTTGGGGACACCTCGGCCTGGAAAGCAATATGCTGAGTCTTTATCACGAAACAAAAGATAAGCAATACCTGGACTTCTGTGTAAAACAGTTGGGGCTGGCGCAATGGAAGATAGATCTTGATCTCAATACCATAGGTAAAACTCATA
Source organism: Agriterribacter sp. (assembly GCF_035497235.1). Classification (GTDB taxonomy): domain Bacteria; phylum Bacteroidota; class Bacteroidia; order Chitinophagales; family Chitinophagaceae; genus Agriterribacter. Next base: position 169,828 of record NZ_DATJEB010000052.1, on the reverse strand, counting down.
TGTATACGGATATTGACCTGTGTCTGGCCCAGCTTGATCTGTTTCATATCCGGCCCGATGTGCGGCTGTTGCAATCCAGCCGGCATGCGATTGAATTTCTGACCGACCATAATGGCATGGTAATCACTGGCGCGGCGGGGCTGTGGGAGAGTTGGAATGATGACCAGGGCGGCCGGGTGTACCTCGGAGAGACCTGCGCAACGGCCTACCAGATCCGCTTGCTGGATAGATTCTTACGTATGGAAGGCGATTCCCGTTATGGCGATGTCATTGAACGCATTATTTATAATGCTTTATTCGGTGCCCAGTCGCCCGATGGAAGAAAGCTTCGTTATTTCATGCCGCTGGAAGGCGACCGTGTTTATGAACATCGTGATACTTATTGCTGCCCCAATAATTTCCGTAGGATTATGTCCGAGTTACCAACGATTATTTTCTATCGGTCGGCGAAGGGCGTGGCGGTCAATCTCTATACAACTGCTGAAACAACTATCTCGCTGGGCGAAGGCGTGTCACTGAAGATACAGCAACAAACGGATTATCCCGGTTCCGGCAATGTTGTCATTAAGATAGATCCTTCCAAATCGGTCAGGTTCTCGCTGGAACTGCGCATACCGGCCTGGTGCAATAAGGCTTCGGTGAGTGTCAATGGTAAGCCCTGGGAGGACGCCATCGTGCCGGGTAAGTTCCTTTTGCTGGAGCGGCAGTGGAGCGCAGGCGATCAGGTGTCGCTCGATATGCCGATGCCATTCAGGCTTGTGTTGGGACGCAGGCGGCAAGCAGGACGTGTTGCGGTAATGAGGGGACCGCAGGTCTTTTGTCTGAATCCAACCCAAAACAAAAATTTGGAAAAGAAGGACGCTGCGGACCTGACTAATTTCATCATTGATCCCGGTTCGCTCAAACTGTTACCGAACGATACGACAGTTGATTCGGGCAGAGTAACTTGTGCTGTGAAGATGGGCGACAGGATATTAACCATTGGAACTCCCATGGAACTAAAGCTTACCACATTCCCTGATCCTGAGGGTAAAGTAGTTTACTTCCGTGTGCCGGATTTGGGTGTGGCGGTGCCGGACGAATTACTTCGGGGTGATTCCCGTTGAAAGTTGTAATGTAAGAAAATTAATTTCTGTCAGGAATAGTATTAAATCTGACAGGTGACACTAAATGTTTAATAGGATTATCATGAGTAAATTAATGTTTTTTGTATCAATTTTCGTTCTGTTTAGTTGCAATCAGGGTCCCGATAAATCACGGGATGCGGCAAAGCCGGTCCATTCACCCTCCTCTGTAAAAGTTGAAAAATCATTTATTTCCTTCCGGATCGGACCAGACCAGTCGCTCCCGGAAAAACGTTTTAACGAACTTATTGACTTGTTTGATAAATACAAGGGCGTTACAGACGATATTACCTTTTTTTCCAGTGTTACACATGCTCCTCTTCCCCTTGATGTTTTTGAATCACGCATAAAAACGATTAAGGATAGAATGGCGCTGGCCCGTAAAAGAGGATACAGGACAGGCGTTAATATTTTAACTACTATCGGGCATCACAATGAAGATCTTCCCCATTCGCTTAAAGGAGATTATACAAACATGACTGGTATTAACGGGAATATAAGTCAGGGGGCTTTTTGCCCGAATGATGCTAAAATGCAGGAATACATTTCAGCAATCTATAAGATAACCGCGGACTCTGATCCCGATTATATTTGGATTGATGATGATGTTAGGATGGGACACATGGAGATCGGTTATGGTTGTTTTTGTGATAACTGTTTAAAAATCTTTAAAGATGAAAGTGGGATACAATATACCAGGGAAAGTATTTTAAAAGCATTCAATGAGGGCCTGGTAAAAGATAAATTAAAGGTAAGGAATGAATGGTTGCAGCATAATCGCAATACTATTTCCCGGCTTTTTAAATTAATTGAAAAAACAGTACATGAAGTAAATCCCAATATATCCTTAGGTTTTATGACGGGTGACCGTTTTTTCGAAGGCTATGATTTTTCCAATTGGGCTAAAATTCTATCTGGTCCAAATAATACAGCAGTTATGTGGCGGCCGGGTGGGGGATTTTACCAGGATAATGTCACTGGTGAACTTTCAGGTAAGTCTCATGATATTGGAAGACAGGTTTCCCAATTGCCGGATGAAGTCGAAAATATTCAATCTGAAATTGAAAATTTCACGTACCAGCGATTAAAGAAGGCTGCTAACATTGTTGTACTTGAAGCCGCTTCTCATATTGCGGCAGGCAGCAGGGGAGCTGCGTTTAATGTACTTTCTTTTTATGATGAGCCCCTTACGGAATATGAGCCGTTATTGAAAAAGCTGCAGGATGCCAGACCGTTTTTTGACTTAATGGTAAATAAGTTTGGCAGGGCAAAGGTACAAGGCGTTTCAGCACTGTGGAATAAGGATAGTTACAGTTCTGAAAATATGGATGGTGGAAATTGGCTATCCGGAGGGAATCCGGCTATTGAACCAGAAATGTACGACATCGGAATTCCCGCCTCATATGCTGAAGATAGTGCCCGGGTAATCCTACTGAATGGCAGCAATGTACTTACCTATTCAAAAAAGCAGTTAGAAGAAATATTATCCGGATCGGTTTATATGAGTGCTGAAGTATTGCAGCTATTAAATAATATGGGGCTATCTCATTTAACCGGCTTTACCGTTAAAAATAGCAAAGCAGTTGATTGTATTGAACAATTCAGTGATCATTTTTTGAATGGCTCATTTGCAGGTAGCAAACGGGATAACCGGCAATCATTTTATAAAAGCCTGGCGTATTCATTGGAAAAAACCGATGCTAAAGCGGAGGTTCTTTCTTATTTAACAAACTACTCGGACGAAGATTTAGGGATTACAATGGGTGTATTTGAAAATGAAAAAGGAGGCCGTATTTGTGTGTCGGGCTATTATCCCTGGAGTTTTATGAGTAACCTTTCAAAGTCAAATCAAATTAAATCGGTTATGAGATGGCTGAGTAAAGATACGCTTCCCAGTTATATAAAATCTTTTCATAAAACCAACCTTTGGCATAGAGACCTGGAGGGCGGAAACCTTGCTTTGGCTATTACAAATGCTTCATTTGATGAAGCAGGAGATATTGAAGTGATGATACGAACAAATAAAAAATTAATCAGGGTTTTTGATATGAAATGCAAAGAAACGGTTATCCCGTCATCGGGAACAGACGGACCTTATCAGAAATTTATTATCCCATATGTAGATGCCTGGCAAATTAGATTGGTAATGTGCGAATAATAGAAAAACTATTTAATGACTAATAATATTATAAAATGATGAAAACAATAAACGGGTGCATTCCAAATTGTCGCCGGCTGGTGGAAACACCAGCCGGGGCAGCCCGCCGTGGGCGGTGTCTTCACCGCCCACATGAAGCAAAGCAATGCGACAATTTGGAATGCACTGCAATAAACAGAAAAGCCAATCATGGTATTGTACGCAGTATCATCATAACCATTTTTGGGGCAATATTGATGTGTGTAAGCCCGGCAAATAGTCAGCCTTTACTCAGCCCATCTTCAAAGGGCATTGATGTGCACAAATGGATAGAAAAAAACTTTGCAAAAGGGAAAGTTCCTCCCTTTTCCTTTATTTATAGAGGGAAATCCTCTGATACTTTTATTAAAAGCTGGCGTTTTAGCACTGAAAAAATGAAGTCTTTCGATACCAATGTGGAAAAAACGGTATATACCTACTCAGACGTAAAGAGCAGTCTTATTGTAAAATGTGAGGTTACTTCTTTTAATGATTTTCCCGCTGTTGAGTGGTTGATTCGTATTTCAAATGGTTCTTCAGTTAATAATACCCCTGTTATCAGCAGCCTGGCAGCAGCAGATCATACCTTTTTCTCAGTCAATGAAGGCGGTTCAACACTGTACCACGCGCTCGGTAGCGATGCTAAACGTGAAGATTTTATGCCATTGAAGAGTAGTTTGGCAGTTGGCTCAGGGGTGTATATGACACCAAAAGGCGGGCGATCATCAGATGCAACAGCTTTCCCGTTTTTCAACATTGAAACGCCGGATAAAACGGGTATCATGGTGGCAATCGGATGGACCGGAAAATGGTATGCCAATGTGCAGCAAAAAAGTAAACATGCCGTTGTATTGAAAGCCGGTATGGAAAATTTTTCACTTTATCTCCTCCCAAAGGAAGAAATACGAAGCCCGAAAGTTTGCCTGCTATTTTGGAAAGGAGAAGACCGTATGGTTGGTCATAATCAATTCAGAAAATTAATTTTAGCACACTATACCCGCAAAATCAACGGCGATATTCCGCAACTCCCATTAGCTGCCTTTTTGGATAGGGAAGGCCCTGTACCCTGCAATGAACATGTTTGTGCAACAGAAAACCACTCGATTTCAGAAATTAAACGCCACCGGCAATTTAATATTCTTCCCGAAGTATTTTGGCTGGATGCAGGTTGGTATCCATGCGAAGGTTACTGGCCCAACGTTGGTAACTGGACGCCAAATAAAGACAATTTTCCTAATGGTTTGAAACCCATTTCAGATGCAGCACACCAGGTTGGTTCAAAATTTCTTTTATGGTTTGAGCCAGAAAGGGTATCAAAAAATAAATCTTTTATATCAGTAGATAAGGAACATCCGGATTGGGTAACAGCAATACCTAATAATAATAACCTGCTGCTTAACCTTGGCAACAAGGATGCCCGTTTATGGATAACCAATCATATTTCCAATATGATTCAAAAAGAGGGGATATCATATTATCGCCAGGACTTTAATTTCGATCCGCTTCCTTTTTGGAAACAAATGGATGGAGAAAACCGGGCAGGGATGGCCGAAATCAGGCATATTGAAGGACTCTATGCTTTTTGGGATAGCCTGCTGGCCAGGTTTCCGGATCTTATAATTGACAATTGTGCATCGGGGGGAAGACGCCTTGACCTGGAAACAACATCACGCAGTTCCCCATTCTGGAGAACAGATTATACATATGGAGAACCTATTGGCTCGCAATGCCATACCTATGGTTTGAACTTTTATCTGCCCTTAACAGGCACAGGAAGCTTTGAAATGTCTTCTTATCATTTCCGTTCTGCCATGAGTAGTAATATGGTTACCGACTGGGATATCGAGAACAAAAAATATAAGTTGTCGGATATGCAGAAGTTGATACAGGAATTTAAGGAGCTGAGACCCTATTATTACCATTCGGATTATTATCCTTTAACTGACACCGTTAATATGCTGAACGATGATGTTTGGTTAGCTTACCAGATGAACAGGTTTGAAAAAGGGGATGGGTTAGTAATGGCTTTCAGGCGTCCCCAATCTCTCAATAATAATATTGTTGTAAAACTAAAAGGGCTCGATGCAAAAGCCAGTTATGAAGTAAAGAATCAGGATACAGGCGAAAAAACTACCCGGAGCGGTATTGATTTGGCTAAGGGCATTACACTCACTTTGAATGAAGGCCCGGCTTCCCTGTGTCTTATTTACAGGAAACTATGATCAGGTTAATGAATGCAATTTTTACAGGAAAGATCATAATGAAAAGAAGACTATGAATATTCGATTTTCCAAATACAAAAACAAGAAAAGCATTGTTGTTGAAAACAACAGGATAAGGGCCGAATTCATCTCTGATCCCGGAGGGAAGATGGTTTCATTAGTTGGTAAGGATACCGGTTATGAATTTCTGGTGCAGCGTCCCGGTGAAGTATATCGTGAACAGCCCTTTGATGGTTGTTATACCGATGGAGAATGCAGCGGGTTTGATGATATGTTTCCCACTATTGATGCCTGTGCCTATGATACTGAACCCTGGAAAGGTGTTAAAATGGCCGACCATGGCGAAGTATGGTCGCTGCCCTGGGAGCATCGCATAAAAGATAATACCCTTGAACTAAGCGTAAAAGGAATTCGTTTTCAATACGAATTGAAGAAGCAGGTATTCTTTGTTGATGAAAATATATTGCGCATAGCATATACCCTTGTAAATAACAGTGCACATGATTTTGAATTTCTTTGGGCAGGACACTTTATGTTCAACATGGAAGAAGGTATGCGCGTAGCCGTTCCGGATGACTGTAAGGAGGCAATTTCCATTTTAACAAATACAGACAGGGCCTTTGGTGAGATCATGCACTGGCCTCACTTTAAGGACATTTCTGGTGAAGTATACCGGGCTGATATCAGCAGGCCGGCAACCAGTGGGGGATTTGAAAAGTATTATTTTAAAAATAAGCTGAAGGATGGGTGGTGCGAGTTACATTATCCCGATAGCAAGAAAAAACTTGCCGTGTCTTTTTCTGCAGATACCGTTCCGTACCTGGGAATTTTAATGAATGAAAAAGGTTGGGATAATCTGTATAATATTTTTATTGAACCTTGCACGGTTTGTTACGACCGGCCAGACCTGGCCAAACGCCATGGACAAGTAAGTAAAGTTGCCGCTGGGGGAGAATATCAGTGGTATGTTGATTTAACACTTTAAAATACAAAGCGTATGTCTGGAAAAATGATTGGAAAAAAAGTATTAGTAACCGGTTCAGGTACCGGGCTGGGCAGGGAAACGGCATTGGAGTTTGCCCGGCAGGGAGCTGTGGTAGCCTTGCATTATGCACATAGCAGGGAGGGTGCAGCATCTGCTGTGAACGAAATCCGGGCGGCAGGAGGAAAAGCTGTGGCTATTCAGGCCGATCTGCAGAACGCCGAGGAAGCCATTCGTCTTGCGCATGAAGCCATTGATTTTCTGGGCGGAATAGATGTATTGGTTAATAACGCAGGCATTTCCATGACGCTGGAATTTGAAATGGTTACCCCGGAGCAGTACGATACGGTGTATAACGTTAATGTAAGAGCGCAGTTTTTTATTATGCAAACTGTTTTGCCGGTTATGCAGGCAGCCGGCGGCGGCGCTATCATAAATCTTTCCTCGGTGCATGGCATCAGGGCTTGTAAGGGGCATTCCGTATATGCAGGAACAAAAGGGGCCATCATTGCCCACACCCGTGAGCTGGCAGTAGAACTGGCGCCGAAAGGCATTCGTGTTAATGCTGTTGCTCCCGGGGCGGTGCCCGTAGAAAACCAGTTTAAAGCGGCTGGAACCGATGATTTCAGTGAGTTAGGAAAAATGATACCCTGCGGTTTCCCGGGAACGCCCCTGGACATTGCAAAGACGATAATATTTCTCGCGTCTGATGATGCCCGTTATATCGCCGGTCAGACGATCGTGGTAGATGGGGGCACCACTTCCTGGATGTCTTTTAGCGAAGGGTTTAATGATATCGGGCTGAGATTGGGAAAAGGTTATGTGGCAGGTTTGTAACTGGATTGGTAAAGCGATAAATTATGCTGGTCATACTTTTGTTAAGTTTTTTATGCAGTGTCCCTGGTGCCGGTCTTCCGGCTCGTGTAAATATTCATGAGCCTGTTCCTGCCATCGCTTATGTTAGTAAAAGCGGCAATGACCAAACGGCCAGGCCTGGCAACAGCGGCAAACCATTCTTTACGGTTACCGCGGCCTTAGCGGCTATTCCCGCCGGAGGCGGAACCATTGTGATCGGCCCCGGCGAATTCGACTCTCCCAAACATGGTAGTATGAAATCACATATTGTTTTAATGGGATCAGGCAAACCGGAACCAGACTGGAATACGGAATACGACAAGGAAACGGGAAAGCTCAGGTTTACTGTTCCGCAAAAATTAATTGGCGGAACGGTACTAAAAGGAACGCTTGATTGTTCGCTGCTGGATCATATCGTTATCAAAGACCTTGGGGTGGATGTAGGGGCATTGTGGTGTAAAGAGCGCAATAATGGCGATGTTGCGGAAGGATTGTTTTTTGCACAGAAATATAATCTCAAAGGAGGGCTTTCTGCACCAGATAAAATACATGAATTGCAGGTATTATCTCCACCGAGGAAAGGCATTGTAGTAGAAAATGTATCGGCCTTGTGCAGAGATGCTAAAGCGCTGGTTCACGCCATGCTGTTTGAGAACCTGTATTGTCCGCAGATATCCAATATCTCCACTTACTTCGGCGTACATGGGGTAGTATTGAAAACCCAGGGTGGGCAGTTAAACAATATGCTGGCGCATGGGCATTTCAGTAACGGGCTTATCGTGAAATCGAATGATTATGCCTTTGGCGGCGCCACCAGCATAAGCAATGTATACGTCACCTCCATCGAACCTGGAGATGGCGGCGGCATCAGGCTGGTAGGCGAAAGGGAAACTTTAAAGAACATCACCATCACGAATTTTGTGGTAGAGCGGGCGCGTTTTGGCATTACCAATAATGGCGATGCAGATGGAGCGATATTGTCAAACGGTCATCTGCTGGATTGTGCCGATTACAGTATCGCTGTCAACGCCCATCTTACCCATTCGATATTTTCTAATATCATCGCACGGAGGCAGGGCGTTAGCACTATCATTTCTTTCGTGGAGCAGGATAATAAAACATGGACCATCAAATAAAATATGACGACTATGAACTTTCTGAAAAAGATCCAGGAAACTGCCGTACAAGACGGACAGGTAGCGCTATTTTATATTGCTCAGGCTGGCTTTTGTATTAAAACATCGGCTGGTAAAACAATCTTTATTGATCCGTATTTATCAGATGCGTGCGAACGCCTGTTTAATTTTAAGCGGATGATACCTGCCGTGATCAGCGCAGATGAAGTGGATGCGGATCTGTACCTCATTACCCATCATCATGCCGATCACTTTGACCCGGATACCGTACCGGTTATTGCTAAACATCCAAAAACGATTTTTGTAGCGGCGCCTGATTGCGAATCATTATTACTGGAATTAAATGTTCCGAAGCATCGCTGCACTATTTTAAAAGAAGAGCAGGAATGGGAATGGGAAGGGATAAAGATCAGGGCAATATTTGCAGATCATGGCGAACTGGCGCCTGATGCTGTAGGTTATCTGATTGAAGTGGATGGAATTAAAATATATCATGTTGGAGATACGGCTTACAGGCCCAAGGAAATACTGTCCTCGTTAGGAACAACAGTAGATATCATGATTGCCCCGATCAACGGGACTTATGGAAATATGATTGCATCGGAAGCTTGCAGATTAGGAGCGGAGGTGCAACCGAAAATTCTGATCCCCTGCCATTTCTGGATGTTCCTTGAACATGTTAGTGAAGAAGGTAAAGGCGATCCTGCAACATTTTTGAAAGAGTCGTCCATGCTTCCTGGTGGGGTTAAGGCAAAAGTGATGGCGCCCGGAGAACTTTTTATTTATTCCATACAAGGTACTGGTGTTTAAGCCAATACTATAATCGCTTTTTCATTCTTAATGCAAATTATAATCTAACAATCTAATAATGATATGAATACTTTAAGTGAAAAGGAAACGAATAGCCTTCCATATGAACTTTCAAATGATAAGAAATCTTTATTGCATCTGTATGAACAAATGTTACTGATCAGAAAATTTGAACTCGCCGTTCAGGATAACTACAAGAAGGGGGAAATACCGGGATTTATCCATTTGTGTGTTGGACAAGAAGCTGTTGCTGTGGGCGTATGCGTGAACCTCAAGCAAACCGACTGGGTTACGAGCACACATCGCGGCCACGGTCATGGGTTGGCGAAAGGGGTAAGTTTAAAACATATGTTAGCTGAATTGTATGGAAAATCTACCGGTACCAATGGCGGCCGTGGCGGTTCAATGCATATTTATAGCGCTGCCGCCGGTTTATTTGGCACCAATGGTTTGGTGGGTGGAGGAATACCGCTGGCGGTAGGGCTGGGGATAAGTGCGCAGGTGCAAAAAAGCGATAGGGTTGCTGTTGCATTTTTTGGCGATGGAGCTATCTGTCATGGATCTTTTCATGAATCGGTGAGTTTGGCGGCCATCAAAAAGACACCTGTGGTTTTTCTTTGTGAGAATAATCTTTATGCCACCTGTACGCCGGTTGGCGAAGCCAATCTGAATGCTGATATTGCCAGCAAAGCGGCGTCCTATGGAATACCAGGCGTTCGTGTGGATGGTAATGATGTACTGGCGGTTCAGCGTGTTGCTGCCGAAGCTATTGAACGGGCCCGCAGGGGAGAGGGTCCCACGCTTATTGAAGCCGTAACTTATCGTACGGTAGGACATCACGAAGGCGATGTAATTGTGGGTACCTATCGCACCAGGGAAGAATTGGAGGAATGGATGACCAGGTGCCCGATAAAAAAACTGGAAAACGATCTCATCTCATCGGGCATTGTATCAAATGAGGAGATAGCGGCAATAGACTTATCCGTAAATAACACAATAAAGGAAGCGCTTGATTTTGCCCGTTCATCAGCATATCCCGAAGCTGCTACGGTTAGCGAAAATTGCTGGATGGATCCTGTTAATCCCGCTGTAGCATTGCAGACATCTGATCAAAATGGAGAAACGGTTGTGCAAAGCTGGCTGGCCGCTGTGCGGGATGGCATTGCCGAAGAAATGCGCAGGGATAAAAACATAATATACATGGGTGAAGGCATCGGTGAAAGAGGCGGAACATTTGGACAAACAAAGAATTTATGGAGCGAATTTGGAGACCGGCTTATTGATACGCCCATTTGTGAATTAGCTTTTACAGGCGCCGCTGCCGCCGCTTCTGCTACCGGTTGCCGCACCATAGCTGACCTGATGTTTGCCGATTTTATTTTTGATGCCACTACCCAAATCATTAATCAGGCCAGCAAATTACGATACATGAGCAATGGCCAGTTCAGCGTACCTATGATTATTCGGGCGGGTGCCGGGCAAATCAAACAGGCAGGCCCGCAGCATAGCGGTACCTTTCATTCCATATGGGCAAACGTTCCTGGTTTAATAGTGGTTGTTCCCTCTACCCCTGCAGATGCCAGGGGACTTATGAAAACAGCGCTGCGGGCAGGCGACCCCGTTATCTTCCTCGAACCCAAGTCATTATTGTCTTCAAAAGGACCGGTTTCAATTGCTGAACAATATATTCCATTTGGTAAAGCCAGGTTGGTGGAAGAAGGCAGTGATATAACGATTGTTAGTTTCGGCCAGCCGGTTCACTCCTGTATCCAGGCAGCCAAGCAATTAAATAACCAGGGTATTTCCTGCGAAATTATTGATCTGCGTACCATTATTCCTTTTGATGCAGAAAGCATTATATCCAGTGTAAATAAAACAGGTCATTTACTGGTGGTTGATGAAGCTTATGGACCTTGTTCAGTAGGAGCGGAAATTGCTGCTATTGTCATGGAAAATTGTTTTTATACACTGAAAGCGCCGGTGGGTCGCTTGAACAAACTATCGGTGCCCCAGCCTTTTAGTCCCCCGTTAGAAGCTGCTGTAACCATTACACCTGAAAAAATTATTGACCTCGTTAAGTCAATAATAAATGGGGTAGCTGTTAAAACAACCTATCTGCCGGTGACGGGTATAGCGCATGAAAAACTCTCAGGCTCCGGTAATCAAAGTGAGGCAGGAGAACAAAATGACTCCCGGCCTGAAACAATAGCGGTTGTACCTGAAGCCGGGAACAACAGTATTGAAATAACCATTCCAAACCTCGGACTTACCATTACTGAGGTTGCGATTGCGCGGTGGTATAAAAAAGTGGGCGACCAGGTTAAAAAAGGCGAATCGCTGTTAGATTTTGAGAGTGAGAAATCAGTCATTGAACTTGAATCGCCCGCAGACGGTTTCCTGAGCCGCATTGTTGCGGAAGAAGGAGCTACTGTGCTTATTGGCGAAGTTGTAGGCTTTATAGATAAATAAACTTTCAAATTTTGCCGGGCGGCGCATCCCGGGAATAACATATGCACGGAAATGTTACGTAACTATAAAAATAATACAAATGTGTAAGGCTAAGTATGATTTTACGGAAAAGGTGGCTTTAATCACCGGCTCTGCCGGCGGTATCGGAAAGTCTATAGCCGAAAAATTTTATGAAGATGGAGCTTATGTGGTTATAACGGATATCCGGCAGGAAGAAGGAAGAAGGATGGCTGCACTTTTAGGTAGCAGGGCAATATTTATTCCCTGCGATATAAGCAATCCGGACCAGGTTAACCAACTGATAGCGGAAACGGTGCAGCATTTTGGCCATCTTGATATCATGATAAACAATGCTGGAATTAATGCAATAACAACAGAAGACCGGGTAACTATTGACCGGTATTCAAACGATACCTGGCAAAAGATGATCAATGTAGATCTTAATGGAACATTCTATTGTTGTAAAGCCGCGGCTAAAGTAATGATAGAACAAAAAAGCGGCGCTATCGTAAATGTGGCTTCTGTTGCCGGCGTGGTAGCCCTCAGGTTGCAGGTAGGTTTTGTAGCAGCCAAAGCTGCCATTTTGAAAATGACAGAAGCTATGGCTTGCGAACTGGCTCCTTTCGGTATCAGGGTAAATGCAGTTTCGCCGGGTTCAACCTTAACAGAAACTACCAGGCATCTTTTTTATAGCGAAGCAGGCAGTTTTAACGAAAAAGCAGAACGGCTTATCTCTTTTATTCCACAGGGACGTCCGGCCGAGACAGCGGAAATTGCTGATGCCGTTATATTCCTGTCGTCCGGTTCAGCTTCCTATATCAACGGACATAATATGGTAGTAGACGGAGGCTGGACCTGCGGTTTTAACAGGGATTTTTAAATACACTCAAATATTCATTGGATAATAAAAAGGTTAATTATGGAAATATTAATTGGATTAGTGTTGGTTGTATTGGCAGGGTTGGGTACAGGCACTGCGGCATGGCCAATGAAAAAAATAAAGGAGCTTCATTTTGAACAATACCTGTTTGTTTTTATGTTAACGGGCATAATCATTTATCCCTGGCTGGTAGTAGTGGTTAAAATCCCGGATTTAGGCGGAGTAATTAAAACCGTAGGATTAAAGCCGCTGCTTATTTCCAATCTCCTGTCCATTTGCTGGGGGATTGCCAATGTACTTTACCTGGTATGTGTGGTACGTATAGGGGCGGCGCTAACAGGCGCCATTCTTTCAGCTGCTGGCATGTCTGTAGGGGTTATTATGCCTATGATTTTCAAGGGCAGTGGATTATTCGGAAATGCACCAGGTCTTTGGTCAACGGCTGGCATTGTAATTATGGTTGGATTGATTGTAATTCTTATAGGTATAGCCTTAGTAAGTGCAGCAGGTTTTGGCAGAGAAAAAGTCTTACATCAGAAAACGGAATTGAAAAAAAACAAACAGGCATCAGGAAGTTTTAGGAATGGTTTAGTATTAGTAATACTGGCTGGCTTTCTTTCCAGCGGCTTATCGCTTGCCTTTGTATACAGCCAGGGACCGGTAATTGAAGCGGCAAGGAGCCAGGGAGCAGGAGACATAACTGCCAATTTTACGGTTTGGGCATTGTGCATACTGGGAGGCGGTTTAGTGAATGTTCTGTACGCGGTATTCCTGATGGCAAAAAATAATTCCTGGAAACGCCTGTTTAGCCGGAAAGATGAGCTTTTATATGGCTCCATCATTGGGCTGCAGTTTATTGGCTCCATTATACTCCTGGGAAGAGGTATGGTTTTGCTGGGTGCATTGGGAGCGTCTGTTGGCTTTGCTATTCAGCAATCTATGCAGGTAATAGGTAACCAGTTGGTTGGCTTTATCGGCGGTGAATGGGAGGGTGTGCACGGCAAACCCAGGAACACCATGTACCTGGCTATAGCCATCATACTTGCAGCAGTCATTATACTTGCTTTCAGTAATACCATATAAAAAATAAAACAGGCATAAAACAGGACAGTATATCTGTTACAGTACGTTTTTATTAAATCTATTTATGAGCAAAGGAAAAGTTTTTATTACAGATTATGGATTTGCTGATCTGCAGCAGGAAAGCGATATGCTAACTGCATTAGGATATGAAGTACACTCCGCAAAAAGTACCACAGAAGAAGAGATTATAATGAATGCCGGTGATGCAGATGCGCTTCTTGTGCAGTGGGCGCCTGTTACAGCCAAAGTAATAGCCAATCTCAGGAAGTGCAGGGTGATTGTGAGATATGGAATAGGCGTGGATAATATAGATCTGGAAGCCGCAAGACAGAAATCTATTCCTGTTTGTAATGTGCCGGATTATTGTATTCACGAAGTAGCTGATCATACCATTTCTTTGGCCCTGGCCCTGGCGAGGCAGTTAACAGAAACAAACAGCCGCATGAAACAAGGTATATGGAAGATCATCCCTCCGCATCCAATGCCTGCTTTTCGCGATATGGTTTTCGCAACAATTGGGTATGGACGCATTGCCCGTGAAGTATTAAAACGTAGCTACTCGTTTGGATTTATGGTTGGGGCATACGACCCTAATATAACAGATCAGCAAATGCTTGATGAAGGTGTGCAACCATTTACTTTCGAAGAGTTAATTACAAAGTCGGATATTATTTCCCTTCATCTTCCGCTCAATGAAGAAACCCGGCATATAATTAATATAACTACTATTAATAAAATGAAAAAAGGCGCCATACTTATTAATACATCAAGAGGCGGGCTGATAGATACAACTGCGCTAACAGCAGCGCTTGAACAGCGGAAAATTTTAGCAGGACTGGATGTTTTTGAAACTGAACCATTGCCGGAATCGCATCCTTTATGGCAATCTGAACACGCCCTGCTTACTTCACATATTGCCTGGTATAGTGAAAGAAGCGTTCCTCAATTACAGCATATGGCCGCGGAGGAAGTACTCAGGGGGTTGCGGGGTGAAGCACTTAAAAACAGGGTGCTATAAGCGTTCGGGAACAGGAAGAACCGCGTGACTCCGATATGGTTTCTGCATGAAGCAATAGTAAAGTCTTTTGGCCTGCAGGTAGTTAAATTATGATGACAATATAGCGCAGCGTTGTTAAAAACTATATATTGGAGTTATAAAATCATTATTATGCAACCAATGCTCATTAAGGTTAATGTGCCGCAAAAAGCATCCTTTAGTGTCACCAGGTCCATATTTTACGATGGATTTCCGGGGGTTTGGCATTTTCATAATGAATACGAGCTTACCCTTATCGTGGAAAGCAGCGGGAGCAGGATGGTGGGTGATAATATAGACAGGTTTACCGATGGCGACCTCATTTTTATAGGTAAAAACCTTCCCCATACCTGGCGCAACGATGAAATACATGCCTTTAAAAAATCAGAAGTACTGGTACTTCATTTTTTAGATCATTTTTTGGGTAGTGGATTTTTTGAATTACCTGAAATGGAAAAGATACGCCGCCTGATGGATCGTTCTCACCGTGGGATCAGAATTACAGGAAAGACAAGAGATGAAATCGCTTTATTGCTGGTGAAGATGGAACATGCTGAAGACGCCGGAAAAATTATACTGTTGCTTACCATACTTAATTTGCTTGCAGCTTCGGATGACCTTTCTGATTTGTCAAGTGAAGGCTTCGCAAATTCGATAGATGATTCTGGTTCAGACCGGCTAAACCAGGTATATGAATATATTATGAATCATTTCCAGGAAGATATCAGCCTGATTAAGGTAGCCGCAGTTGCCAACATGAGCCCAACGGCCTTCAGCAGGTATTTTAAAAGCAGAACACGCAAGTCTTTTACACAATTTATTATTGAATTAAAAATAGGGTACGCCTGTAAGCTGTTAATGAAAGAAGAGATGAACATTACCCAGGTATGTTATGAGAGCGGATTCAGGAATCTGTCAAATTTTAATCAGCAATTTAAAAGTATTACCCGGCTCACTCCTAAAAGATATCAACTGATGCATGCAGGGAAGTAAATGCTAATGGATAAATTGCAAACGTAAGGTGGTACTGCCATCAGCTTTATTCCCATAAAACTTTCACAATAAATGCTGTTTGTATTTTTGAGCATATGCTTTTGCCGTTAATCCGGTAATCAGTTTAAACTGCCGGTTAAAATGAGAGATATTGTTATAGCCTGTTTCGTAACAAATTTCAGTTATTGTTTTATTGCTTTTAACCAGCAGTTTACAGGCATTCAGTATACGCACTTCGTTTAAAAACTCAGAAAATGTTTTTTGTGTTCTGGACTTAAAGTACCTGCAAAAAGAAGATACGGTAAGATTGGAAAGACTGGCTATTTCTTCCACTTTAATATCATTGGCATAATGCTGCATAATATAATTCATCACCACATTAATCCGTTCTGTATCGGAGGTGTTAACAGAAGTAATATAGCCACTGCTGGAAAGCAGCTCAACGTCTTCCGTTTGCGCTATGGCATCTAATGTTTTTAAAAACAATATCAGCCGCTCAATGCCGGATGCCGCTACCACATCTTTTACCAGTCCGGAAATTTTACGATGGTCTTTTCCTTTTATTAAAACACCCTGTTGTGCTTTGGCAAACAATTTTTTGATATGTGCGCATTCCGGCAGGTCAAAAAAACCATTGGCCAGAACGTCTTCCTTAAAATGGATCACGTACACGTCTACAAACAGATCCTTATTATCCTCGTAAAAGTCGCGGTCGTTTTTCCATACATGCGGTAAATTGGATCCAATGAACATCAGGTCGCCGTTAGTGAAATTACCAATATGGTTTCCCATAAAACGGATGCCATAGCTCTTCTCCACAAATATAATTTCATATTCCGGGTGATAATGCCACGGATAGTCCATGTAGGGCGTAATTTCCCGTTTCGCCGCTATGGCAGATGCGTAGTGCGCGGGGATTTTCTCCAGCTTGGGCTGCATGTAATGCGTTTGTATTGTTAATAAAATTGCATAATAGTAATTTTTTATGATAAAATAGTGTTATAACTGGAAATGACTACATAGTGTTATAACTGGATAAGAGAGTAGTATGCCAGTCCGGTTAATGATAATAATTTCGGTTTGAAAAATGAACAGTTGGTGTGTGCTTATTTTATAATGCGTATAATAGACAACGCTAAGGCAATTTGAAATGGAATTACAGAACAGTTCTAAAAAAAGAAACCGGTATATATTCGGCGTTACCCTTGTAGCTTCTGTAGGCGGGTTCCTGTTTGGGTTTGACCTGGTTATTATTGCAGGCGCATTACCCTTTCTGGAAGCCGATTTTCAGCTTACCCCCGCTTTAAAAGGTTTTGCTGTAAGCAGCGCTATACTGGGCGCTATTGCCGGGCCTTTGTTTGGCTTATGGTTTACCGACCGCATTGGCAGAAAGAAAACCATGATGGTAGCTGCCGTTTTCTTTATGATTTCCACTGTAGGCTGCGCATTTGCGGCGGGCATCTGGGATTTTGGATTGTGGCGCTTTATGGGTGGTGTGGGTATAGGACTCGCTATGATGTCATCGCCCATTTATATAGCGGAACTATCGCCACCGCATAAGCGCGGCGTGCTGGTAAATGTTAACCAGCTTTCTAACGTAATTGGTATTAACCTGGCAGTTATTGCCAGCTACTTTTTTTCTTTTGATGGCTGGGGCTGGCGGTGGATGTTTGCTTCGCAGGCAGTACCCGTCATATTTTTAATGATTGGTTTATTGCTCATACCCGAAAGCCCCAGGTGGCTTGCCGCCAATAACCGGATGGCAGAAGCGCTCAAAATACTCACTAAAATCAATAGTTCTGAAACGGCAAAAAACGAGCTGGCAACCATACAACACTCGCTGGGTACTGAAACCGGGCAGTTTGGAGACCTGCTGAAGCCCGGCATACGGCGGGCGCTTCTTATTGGAATAATTATTATGATATTCTCACAGATCAATGGGGTGAATATGATGTTGCTGTATGCGCCCAGCATTTTAGCGGAAGCCGGCGTTACAGTAGGTTCTCACGCCATACTGAGTTCCATACCCGTATATGTATTTATTTTTGTTTGCACCATCGCGGCATTTGGCTTAATAAAGCGCTACAGCAGGCGGACCCTCTTAATTAGCAGCGTATGCTTAATGTCACTTGCGCATTTAATAATGGCGCTTAACTTATTTCAGCAATGGCCGCCCATATATACCTTAATACCCATGCTTATGGGAACAGGTGCCTTTACATTAGGACTGGCTCCTTTAAGCTGGATTATTGTGGCGGAAATATTTCCCAATCGCGTAAGAGGTAAAGCCCTGGCAGTGGTATGTTTCTTCCTGTATGCGTCATCATTCGTAACCGCACAGTTTTTCCCTGTATTAACGCACTGGTTCACCGGGCAGTTTAATAATGCTGCCGGGGTATATATCATTTTTGCAATCATCTGTGCCGCCTGTGCCATTTTTTCGTGGAAGGCCGTACCGGAAACCAAGGGAATTGGTTTGGAAAGCATAACGGCTTTCTGGAAAGGAAAGGAGAAGGATCATCGTATCAATCAGTAAGATTGAACAGGATTTATTTTTATATACTTAAACAGAATTGGAATGAAAGCAGGTTTTGTAGGATTTGGAGAAATTAATTCTCCGCCTGAATTAATTAAAGCGAAATGCAGCATAGCCGCCGCGGAAATAGCATCGCTTGGCATTGAACTGGTAACCACAGCACCCGTTACAGATGATGAAGCCGGCAGGGATGTAGCCAGGGCGCTGGAAGATTTAGACCGCGGTAATTTTGATGTGCTCATTATTTGCCTGGCAGGATGGATTCCCTCCCATGCTGTAATTGCAATAACAAGCCGGTATAAACATAAACCCATGATATTATGGGGGCTTGCAGGCGATATCGAAAACGGGCGCATCGTTACTGCCGCGGCGCAGGCAGGCACTACAGCGCTGAGAAAAGTGTTTGCCGACCTGGGTTACAGGTTTAAGTATGTATATAACATCATTGGCAAACCATCGCCACTACCTAAAATATGGAGTTTTGTAGCTGCCGCTGCTGCTGAAAGATCAGTAGCGCATACCAAAGTAGGCATGATGGGGTTCCGGGATATGAAACTTTATAATACCATTTATGAAGGAATATCGCTTAAAAGAGATTTTGGGATTGAAGTAGAATTTTTTGAGATGCTTGAAATGCTGCAGGAAAGTGAAAAAGTTGAGGATGCGGCTATTGAACCCCTTCTCACGAAAATAAAAGCAGCATGGGATTTTGAAAAACCTGCTGACGATAGCTTTCTGCGCAAGGGCATACAATATTACCTCGCTATTTCAAAAATAGCGAAGAACCACCGTTTTGATGCTGTTTCACTAAAGGATGTGGACGGCATGAAGAAAATATTACACTTTCCTCCCGCGCTTATATTTATGCTTTTATCTGATGAAGCCGGTTTGTGTACCATACCCGAAAATGATGTGATGGGAGCGGTTACCCAAATCATCGTTAAACATTTAACCGGCCAATGCGGAGCCTATTTTGAATTTTATGAATTTTTCGAAAACAGCGTTTTAATGGGCGTGCCGGATTATGTGCCTGCGGAGGTGGTAGAAGGACGCGTGAAGGTAACACAATCTGCTTTCGGCGGCATTAGCGGCGGTTTGCTGAACGTTTCTCAGGTAAAGGCAGGAAGGGTTACCCTGGCAAGATTGTCAAATACGGGCGACCGGTATACCCTGCACGTGGTTACCGGAACAGCTAAGCCAGGAGCATGGGAAGAAGCGGGCTGGGAGCAGCCGGCGCCACAATTACCCAGTTTTGAGCTAACACTGGATACGCCGGTAGAAGCATTTGCAGAAAATATTTCAGGGCAGCACTATATAATAGCCTATGGCGACCATTTGCAGTTGTTAAAAGATTTCTGCTATTTGAAAAATATAAATGTGATATAAAACACTGCTATGAAAAAATACGATGCAGTAATAGCGGGATATGTTTGTGTTGACCTTATTCCGGCGTTTAAAAAAAATATTTCAGTAACGGATGTATACGATGTATTGAAACCCGGCAAGCTGGTTGAAATAGACGGACTGGAATCAACACTGGGCGGTGTGGTAGCCAATACAGGCATGGCTATGAAAAAATTCTCAAAAAAGGTCTTTTTGAATGGTCTCATAGGTACCGATTTTATTGGTAAAATTGCCAGGGAATCGCTCGATAAGTATAAGCTTTCCGAAGGGATCCGTACCATAACCGAAAAAGGAACGGCTTTTGGATTGGTGATAGCCCCGCCGGGCGTGGACCGCATATTCCTGGAATCACCGGGATGCAGCGAGCTTTTTGATGTGCAGCATATTAATTATGATGCCATTGCGGATAGCAGGCTGTTTCATTTCGGGTATCCGCCACTGTTACAAAAATTTTACCGGCAAAAAGGGAAGCAGTTAACCGCGCTGTTTCGCAAAGTAGATGCCATGAATGTGGTAACCTCACTTGATTTTAGCCTGCCGGATGCGGAGAGTGAATCGGGAAACGTAAACTGGGCGGAAGTACTCAGGCAAACCCTGCCGTATACAGACGTATTTGTTCCCAGCCTGGAAGAGGCATTAAAAATGGTTTTTCCATATGAATATGCCCGGCTGGAAGCTTCAGATGATGCGGGTGATATGATTGATAAAGTTCCCCTGGATTTGATAAAAGAGCTGGGTGAAACCCTGGTAGCATACGGGGCAAATATCGTTTTAATAAAAGCGGCTCACCGCGGATTGTATTTATGGACGCATGAAGTAAATACGCTCAATAATAAAAAAACAGTACACCTGCAGGAGCAGCAATGGAATAACCGCCAGCTCTGGTGCAACGCTTATCATGTGGAGGAAGAAAAAGTGAAGAATGCTTCCGGTGCAGGCGATACTTCTGCAGGCGCTTTCCTGGCGGCAATATTGGATGGCGAGGCCCCTGATACTGCCATGAAATTTGCGGCAATAGCAGGCAGAAACAATTTGTATTGCAATGACATTTATGCGGAGCTGAACGACTGGGAAACCATGATAGCGGAAATGAACGATGAGCCCAATGCGGTATGGAACGTTTGCGATTTGGTTACCAGTGCTGAAACAGGGGATAATAGTTGAATATTGTTTTACTTAAAAAAATGTAAACGCACATGAATAATGTACAAACTACAGGTAAAGATTGGTGGCGGGCAGCAGCGGCAGGCATTCCGCATTTGATTACAGAAACCCCGGGGCCGCGTTCAAAACAGATGCATGCCAATACCGCAAAATACATGAAGGGACTCAGCTCACAGGTGAAGCTGTTCCCGGTATGTTTTGAAGAAGGTTCGGGTATAACATTAACAGATGTGGATGGCAACAGGTATCTTGACTTTTCCTCCGGTATTTATGTTACTTCATTGGGTCATTGCCATCCCAAAATATCTGAAGCCATTGCTTACTGGGCAAAAAAATTAATGAACGCCCATGATTTTACTACGCCTGTAAAAGAAAAGCTGATGGAAAAAATGGCATCCATTTTACCGGGCAAATTAAACGCGGTTCAGTTGTATTCAGACGGTACAACAGCCGTTGAGGCGGCTATCCGGGCGGCGCGTGCCATTTCCGGTAAGCATGAATTTATTTCTGCCTATCGGGATTTTCATGGCAAAAGCATGAGCGCGGTAAGCTGTGCACAAATGTACCGGAGCGAAACATTTAGTTACGGCCCTACCAGAGCCCCGGGATTTTATATGGTGCCCCGTCCCGACCCATATCGTCCGTTGTGGGAAAAGGCAGACGGCACTATTGATACCGATGCCTATATACGCTTTTATGAAAACTTTATAAAGGAAGGAACAGTAGGTAACGTAGCGGCTTTTGTGCTGGAACCGGCACAGGGCTGGGCTGGAAGTATTTTTCCACCGGATGATTTTTTCCCTAAGCTGAAAACTTTATGCGAAAAACACCATATACTCCTGTATGATGACGAAGTACTGGCGGGGATGGGGCGTACAGGGGAATGGCTCACTTTAAATCATTGGGGGGTTATTCCGGATATTGTCACTTTCGGAAAATCATTTGGCAATGGTTTTCCTGTTACCGCAATGGTGGTGAGCGAAGAGAACGGGGAAGCGCTTGAAAAAATTTCTGCCTCTTCCAGCTATGGCGGAAATCCAATGGCCTGCGCGGCGGCTCTGGCTTCAATAGAAGTTATTGAAGAAGAAAGCATCTTAGAAAATGTGCGTACTGTAGGCGCATTTTTTATGAAGCGAATGGAGCAAATGAAATCGGATCATCCCATTATTGGCGATGTAAAAGGAAAAGGCTTTTTATTGGGAATAGAACTGGTAAAAGATAAAAAAACAAAGGAACCTTTTCCGGAAGCAGGAGTAGCGGTTTATCAGAAAGCATTCAGGAAAGGACTGGCATGGATACCTGCAGGCCATATTCTGCGGATGTCGCCGCCATTAATAATGGATGAAAAATACGCGGCAATGGGAATGGATATTATTGAAGATGCCATTACTGAAACAGAAAAAGAATTTGGATACAGGTAAGGGAAAAAAAAATTCCATATTTCCCCGGATAAGTAATTAAACATTTTGTATGAACACACAAAATAACGTGGCGGATGCGAAATTACGCATAGGTTGGGCAACGGAAGATATAACCCCTTCCGGCCCGGTGTCCCTGTACGGTCAGTATTATGAAAGAATATCGTTGTATGTGCAAAGCGCATTAACGGTTACGGCCTGCGCTATTGAAAAAAAAGATACGGCAGGCAATGCGGAGCAGGCTATTACGGTATCCATGGACGTTATTTACGCTTTAAAGGAAGTGCAGGATGCCGTAAGGGAACGTGTTAAAGACGAACTTCCGGATTTTGATGTACGCAAACTTTTTTTAAATGCCACGCATACCCATTCTGCACCTTACCCTGAAGTGGCAGGCACATTTGGCCAATTGTTGCTGGATGGTATTTGCAAAGCAGCAATAACTGCCTGGCTGAATAAAAAGCCTGCTGCCGTTAGTACAGCATTCGGCTATGCTGTAATTGGCCATAACCGCCGTGTAATGTATACTGATGGCACTGCAGAGATGTATGGACGAACAGACCGGGAAGATTTTTTAGGGATAGAAGGGCCAACCGATCCCGGAATTGATTTGTTGTTTACCTGGGATATGGATAAACAATTAACCGGTATTTTCATTAATGTTTCGTGCCCGGCGCAGGTTACAGAATCAAAGTACTATGTGTCTTCAGATTTCTGGAGCGAGGTACGAAATCAGGTGGCAATAAGATTTGGAAAAAATGTTTTCATCTTACCGCAATGTGGTGCGGCAGGCGATATTGCTCCGCGCGATTTAACTACGCGCTACAGGGCCGGCGAACCGGATATGTGGGATGTGCCTGGTATTATAGCAATAGGAAAAAGAATTGACCAGGTAATAGGCAACGCGTATGCTGCTGCGCTGGATAATATGTCTACGGATATTGTATTCCGGCATGAAGTGAAAAATATTCTGATACCTACGCGCATGATCAGTGAGGAGGAATATGCCCGGTCACTTAAGATGGTAAACACCATTAAAGCCAAAGAGCCTGCTGATCCTGCATCTCCGCATACGGCATGGAACCGTTTTTTACAGGAGATGAAAGAAAATGAGCAAACACAGCCTTACGGACCATGGGATAGCAAGACCTCCGATTACGGCTGGTTGCGGCCCATGGAGATAGTAGTGCAGCAGTACGAAGACGGGAA
The DNA here is from genome assembly GCF_035497235.1 of Agriterribacter sp. Classification (GTDB taxonomy): domain Bacteria; phylum Bacteroidota; class Bacteroidia; order Chitinophagales; family Chitinophagaceae; genus Agriterribacter. The sequence continues at coordinate 146,331 of NZ_DATJEB010000052.1, read as the reverse complement.
CAGACCTGCAACCTATGCCTATGAATTGCATGTGTTGCGGATACATGATGTAGCAGTGGCAACCAACCCCTTTGAACTTTTTGTGGATTATGGATTTGCCATTACCGCAAGAAGTAAGGCAAAGCAAACATTTATCGTGCAGTTTTCCGGCGATTCTGGTGGATACCTGCCCACGCAAAGGGCGCTGGATGGCGGTGGCTATAGTGCTATGGCTAATAATATAGGCCCTGCCGGAGGTAAAGTATTGGTAGAGGAAACAGTGCGCATGATTAACAGGATGTGGGAATAAATACACATGAAATATTCATAACAGGGATTGTTTTTTATCCCGTTAAAATCATTTCAAGCATATACAATAATGAAAAGTTACAGGCTCAACAGGTTGTTTAACCCCGCATCAAAAAAATGTTTTGATGTGGCGGTGGATCATGGTTTTTTTAATGAATACCAGTTCCTGGAAGGAATTGAAAATATCCGGTCGGCCATTGAAATGGTAGTGCAGGCATCGCCGGATGCCATACAACTCACCGCGGGACAGGCAAAGTATCTGCAGCAAATTCCGGGAAAACAAAAACCCGCGTTGGTACTAAGAACCGATGTGGCCAATGTATACGGCGCCTCCCTTACTACGGGTTCATTTAGTAAAATGATAGAACAGGCTGCCCTGCAGGCTGTTCGGCTGGATGCCGCATGTATGTGCATCAATCTCTTTTCTATTCCCGGGGCGCCGGAAGTAACCGGCCAGTGCATTGATAATATCATTCGTCTTAAGCTGGAAGCAGAACATTACCAGGTGCCGCTGATGATTGAGCCGCTGGTGTTCCGGCCCAATAGTGATAAAGGCGGGTATATGGTGGATGGAGATATTAAAAAAATTATTCCGCTGGTGCGGCAGGCGGTAGAACTGGGCGCTGATATTATTAAAGCTGATCCGTGCACTAACGTGGAAGCGTATCACCAGGTGATAGCAGTGGCGGGAGATATCCCTGTGTTGGTAAGAGGTGGTGGCAAAACCTCTGATGAAGAAATTATAAAAAGAACAGCCATATTAATGCAGCAGGGCGCTTCAGGTATTGTATATGGCAGAAATATTATCCAGCATAAGCATCCTGCACATATTACGCGTTTGCTCATGGATATTGTACATGGTGAAGCCACCCTGGAAGACACCCTTGCTAAAATTAAATAAGCGCAGGGATTATTTGTAATGCAAAAAATGACAGACATGACATCTTTTTACAAAAACCAGTGGTTGATATGCTGTTTTTTGATCAGCATGCTAACAGCACTGTCTTGCACAAACACAAAAAGCCGCACGCTTAATAAGCCCGTAAAGCATATATATGTGCAATCAGTTGAATCTTCCTCACCGGTAGTGAATAAGATTGAGCAGGTATTTGTGGAAAGATTAGAAGACAGGGGAATTGAGCGGGTATCCAAAAGTAATGCGGCTGACATTACAGTGGTTTTAGCCATAAACAATGATATTGGTAAAGAAGGTTTTACTATTGCGGATGGGGAAAACGGAAGTATAATAATTACAGGAAATGATGAAAGCGGTTTATTGTATGGTATAGGCAAATTTTTAAGAACTGCCAGTTATACCGATGAAAGTCTTACCATAGGTACCTGGCGGGGAAAGAGCGTTCCTGATAAAGAACTGAGAGGCATTTACTGGGCTACTCATTTTTATAATTATTATCAAACAGCGCCCATTACAGAACTTCAAAAGTATGTAGAGGATCTGGGTTTGTGGGGATATAATAACATTAAGATTTGGTATGATATGCACCACTTCAAATCTTATGATGATCCTGTAGCTGTACGTTTCAGGGAAAGAATAGCGCATATTTTACAGGCAGCCAAAAATATAGGCATGGATGTTTCTTTTACCCTGGTTGCTAATGAGGCTTATGTGGAAAGCCCACAGCATTTAAGAGCTTTACCAGGCAGGGAAAGGGGAGCTGTTTATCCGGAAGATATTTGTCCCCGCAAACCCGGTGGGCTGGAATATATTTTAAAAGTTAGAGAAGAATTCTTTGATTGGTGCAAACCCTTTAATCCTGCATACATCACCATATGGCCATATGATCCGGGTGGTTGTGCTACTTCAGATTGCCAGCCCTGGGGCAGCAATGGTTTTATTAAAGCTTCCGAAGCAGTTGCCCAACTGGCTTCAAAAATATTACCCCATACTAAGGTAATATTATCTACATGGATGCTGGACAGCACAGAATGGAAAAACGTTATGCAGCAAATGCCAGCAGCAGGTAGTTGGGTAAACACGATAATGGCTGAAAAAATAAATAATACCTATGGGGGCTTTTTTACAAAAGTTCCCGGAAACATTCCGTCCATAGGATTTCCGGAAATAAGCATGGATGGTATGTTTCCATGGGGCGGTTTTGGTGCTAATCCAACGCCTGAAAAATTAGCGGAGCAGTGGAGCAAAGTGCGTAGTTTTTCATCAGGCGGATTTCCCTATTCCGAAGGTATTTTTGAAGATATGAACAAGGCAGTATATGCGCAGTTGTATTGGAATGATAAGGCGGATGTTGATGATATATTAAAAGAATATACACGGTACGAGTTGGGGATAGCACATACGGACAGCATATTAAAAGTAATACATACATTGGAGCAAAACCATCATATGCGCTGGTGGCCGGGGAAGCTGGAAGGTGTAAAACTGCAATTAGACTGGTTTCCTTCAAAGAATGTAAAGCCCCAGCCTGATCCCGGAGCTGAAGATGCTTATGAAATAGTAAAAAAATCAAATGAAACAATGTCTGCCTGGGCAAAATCTTCATGGCGGTGGCGTATCCTTTTTATCAGAACAATGCTTGATGCTGAACTTAAAGCCAATGGAGGGGCTCCTAATGAAAAATGTTATGAAGGATTTTATGAGTTGTTGAAGTTATATCATTGTACCGAGCAAACAGACCCTGTAGTTAAACCTCCGCTTCCGGCAGCAGGCAATAAATAAGCCATAATGTATTGATGATATTATTCCGGTTAAATGCAAATAATGTAACCGGTGATCTTCCTTTGTTCTTTATAAACAACCACCATAAAAAATATAACCACAGATCATGCAAATTGAGTGTCGTTATTTGAAAATGCAGTTGTTTCTTTCCAATGTGGTATTAACTAATTTTAATTCGTAAACAACATTGAAAAATGTTAGTTAAAAAATAGATCCCCGATAAGTTTATCAACTCTGTTAATTTTTTAATCAGCTTAAATCAAATTAAATGTTAAACGATTATTTGCCATCCAGGTTTTTTCGCAAGCCTTTGCTGGTGCTTGGAGTTATTTTGAGTTTCTGTATAACAGCATTTGCGCAGCAACAACTTACTGTGAGCGGAAAAGTAACGAATATCAAAGGCGAAGTGCTCCCCGGTGCAAGTGTAAATATCAAAGGGAGCAGTACCACTGTTTTAACCAATAATAGTGGCGAATTTGCTATTTCCTGTTACAGCAATAGCATTTTAATTTTCTCCTATAGTGGGTTTGAACCACAGGAAATTTCGGTGAACAATGCCACAAGTTTAGATGTGCAATTGCTCGAGGCACAGGGGGTATTAAGCGAGGTAGTAGTTACAGCGCTGGGCGTGGAGCGAAAGTCGAGCCAGGTAACCTATGCTACACAAAAAGTAACCGGATCAGAACTTACAAAGGTTGCGGAAACGAACTTTATCAATACAATCTCCGGAAAAGTATCGGGGGTAAGCATCTATAGGAATGCATCAGGAGTAGGAGGTTCTGCTAAAGTATTAATCCGGGGTAATAAATCTGCCCAGGGAAATAATCAGCCATTGTACGTAATCAATGGTGTACCTATGAGCAACTTTGCCAGCGAGAGCATCAACCAGTCTTTTTCGAGTTTTGATGGTGGCGATGGTATATCGAACTTAAACCCTAATGATATTGAAAGTATTAATGTGCTGAAAGGTGCATCGGCTGCAGCATTATATGGAAGCAGGGCTGCCAACGGTGTTATATTAATAACAACAAAAAAGGGCAAGAGTGGTATTTCCACTATTGATTTTTCTTCAAGTTTCAGTATGGACAGGGCTGCCTACCTACCGGAGTTTCAAAGCTCATTCGGTCAAACTGCCCCGGGATCGGAAGAAAGCTGGGGTGAAGCGATAACAAATGCGCCCGATAATATTTCCGGATTTTTTAAGACGGGTAAAACATGGATAAATTCCATTGCGCTTTCCTCCGGCAATGAAAATATGCGTACCTATCTTTCTTATTCACATACAAAGGGCAATGGTATCCTGGAAGATAATAAGCTTACCAGGCACAATCTCTCCATAAGAGAAACGGCAAAATTCTTAAAAGATAAATTAAGCATTGATGCCAATTTAAATATTATAAGCCAGCACATGCACAATCCACCCATGAGCGGATTTCAGGCAACGCAATTGTATGGACTATATAGCTTTCCCAGGGGATTAAGTATGGAGCCTTATAAAAATTTTGAAATATTTGATTCTGTTAGAAATGTAGGCACTCAAAACTGGCCATTTATTACGGCGTCAAACCAAAACCCCTACTGGGTAGCGAACAGGAACCTGTTCGATAATAAGCGCAACAGGACAATGGTAAACCTGGTGGCAAAATATGATATTACGGACTGGCTGAATCTGCAGCTCCGCGGAAATATGGACAAGACCAACGATGTAAACACCCGGAAGTATTACGTGGGAACGGCTGTAGCTTACGGTGGGCCGAATGGCGGGTATAACCTTTTAAACAGAACGCTTACTGAATATTATGGAGATGCAATTTTAAATGCGTCAAAATCTTTTGATAAAATAAGTTTAAATGTGCTGGTAGGTTCCAGTATCACAGATACCCGTACCAATGGAGAGTCTGCCGGATCTACCCTGCTTTATATACCGAATGTTTTTACCATTCAAAATATGAATCCGTTAAATGGCGGCTATGCAAGTTCTCTTTCTGATGGACGGCAACAATTGCAGGCAGTTTTCGGAAGCGCCAATATTACCTACAACAATTGGTTGTCGCTTGATGTGACAGGAAGGAATGACTGGTCATCCAATTTAAGTTTTACCCCGAACGGATCGTACTTCTATCCATCGGCAGGTTTAAGCGTTCTGTTGCAGGAAGCGTTGAAGCTACCTGAAGTAATTTCCTACGCGAAATTGAGAGGCTCTTATGCTGTGGTGGGAAATACCGTTCCATTATATGTTACTAACCCGCAGAATTACCTGGATGGCAGGGGTAATGTAAATTTCAATAACAAAACACCATTTACTGATTTAAAACCCGAAAAAACAAAGTCGCTGGAAGTAGGAGCGGAGATGCAATTGTTCCGGAATCAGTTTAGCGTTGATTTTACGTATTACAAAACAAACACGATTAACCAGTTCTTTTCCATTGCTGTTCCCCCGGGTACAGGGTATAGCCTGCGTTACATTAATGGTGGCGATATTCAAAATTCAGGTGTTGAAGTTACCCTTGGTTATACATCATTGCCCGGAACATTGCTGAGGTGGAACAGTGCGGTAAATTTTTCAACCAATAAAAATGTTATAAAGCGTTTAGCCACGGAGGTGGAGCAGTTTGTACTTACCAGCGATATCAACAATTATTATTCTATTCTTAAAGTGGGTGGTTCTTATGGCGACCTGTTTGGCCAGGTAGTTAAGAGAGATGAAAAAGGAAGAGTTGTTATTGATGCAGACGGTAAGCCCGTAATACAATCCGGAAGCCCGGCATTTGTGGGCAATTCTAATCCTAAATTTAAGTTAGGCTTTAACAACAATTTCAGGTACAGGAATTTCCTTTTAAGCTTCTTGGTAGATGGAAGTTTTGGCGGAAAAGTAATGTCTCTTTCGGAGCAGGTGTTTGACGGGCTGGGAATATCTAAAGCAAGTGGCGAAGCCCGGTTGAACGGAGGTGTAAAAGTGAATGGTGTTACCGAAGGAACAGAAACTTCCGTAACTTCTGTGGATGCCCGGAAATGGTATCAAACTGTAGGCGGTATCCAGCATGCAACAGGAGAATACATGTATGATGCTACCAATGCAAGGGTGCGTGAAATTTCATTGGGATACGCTATTCCTTCCACAGTGCTGAAAGACGGTTTTTTCAAAACTGTGAAATTCTCATTGGTAGGCAGGAACCTGGTATACCTGTATAAGAAAGCACCATTTGATCCTGATATTATTTTTTCAAACGGTAACGGATATTCAGGCGTAGAAATATTAAGCCTTCCCGCCACGCGCAGTTTTGGCTTTAACCTGAATGTTACATTTTAACTGTTTAACCAATTCATACTTAAATTAAGCATAATGAAAAATTACAGATATAGTTTCATTAATAGTAAAGCTTGTGCCCTGGTAGCTTTATTGTTGATGATGAATGCATGCACAAAAGATTTTGAATCATTCAATACCGACACCAACAGTATTTCGGATGAACAGCTAAAAGTTGATTTTAATAATATAGGCGCATTTTTCCCAAGCATACAAAATGCCTTTACCGTAAATAATATGATCCCCATGGATATAGGGGAGTTTTTAACGGGTGGTACTTTTGCCGGTTACTTCATGTTTCCCAATCCCGGAGCCAACAATACCAATTATTCTATGCTGGAAGCATGGGCCGGGTACGGAATGTTTGGTGTAGGCTACAATGCAGTGATGTCGCCCGTAAATGAAATAAAACGGCGGGGTGCGGAAGCTTCTGCTCCCGATTTCTGGGCGGTGGCGCTTATCCTTAAAGTATACGGGATGCATAAAGTAACGGATATTTACGGACCTGTGCCTTATACTAAATTTGGACAGGGTGGCACTACGGTTCCCTATGATAGTCAGCAGGAAATTTACAATGCCTTCTTTAGTGAGCTTGATGTAGCGTCAAAGGCATTACAGGACTATATAGTGAAGTTTCCGGGCGCAAAGCCATTCAGTAAGTTTGATAATATTTATGCAGGCGATTATTCGCGGTGGCTGAGGTTTGCCAATTCCTTAAGGCTCCGGTTAGCAATGCAGATCGTAAAAGTAGCGCCGGAAGTTGCCAAAACGCAGGCTGAAAAGGCGGTTGATCCGTTAAATGGAGGCGTATTCACCTCTAATGAACACAATGCCTTTGTAAAAGGCGGGAGCAATGCGCTGTATATTGCCTCCCAGATTTGGGGAGATATAAGAGGAAATGCCGCGCTCATTTCCTGCATGAATGGTTATAGCGATCCCAGGTTAAGTAAGTACTATGATCCTTCAACAATAGTACCCGGTGAATATGTGGGGATAAGAACAGGAAGTAACATACAGGCAAGAGGCGATATGCTCAAATTTTCAAACGTTGCTGCAGGGAGTTTTGTTCAGGCAACACCTACGGAATTAATGACAGCGGCGGAAGTATATTTCCTTCGTGCTGAAGGCGCGTTACGTGGCTGGAATATGGGAGGAACTTCCGTAAAAGAATTGTATGAAGAAGGTATTAGTACTTCCTTAACACAATGGGGTGTAGGTGGAGATGCACCTGGTTATATTAATAATGATATTCGCAAACCGGCAAATTACACCGATCCTTTGCTCCCTGCTCAAAATGCGCCTGCCATATCTGATCTTTCTGTAAAATGGGATGAAGCGGCTACAAATGAGCAGAAACTCGAACGCATTATTATTCAAAAATGGATATCTGATTTTCCGGATGGAACCTGCGCCTGGTCAACTTTCCGGAGAACAGGATACCCCAGGCTTTTCCCGGTTGCTGTAAACAACAGCGGAGGTGAGATTTCCACTGCTATTCAGATTCGCAGGATGAATTATCCCGGGTCAGAATATGTAACCAATGCCGCCGAAGTAGCCAAAGGGGTAACGTTGCTGGGCGGTCCCGATCACGGAGGTACCAGGCTATGGTGGGATATTGCAGGGCCGAATTTTTGATAAGCGATAAACCGTATATTATGAGTTACTTTAAATTAAATGAGCAACAAATCAATGCGTTTAATAAAGACGGGTATCTTATTGTTAGAGGAGGTCTTACAAACGAAGAAACCATAAAGCTGTCTGGTATTGCACTGAATGATGCTATTATCAAAAAAAACGCGCTTGATCTGAATGACAGTTCCGGAAGAAAAACACGGCTTACATCGTGGTATACACCTGGTAATGACGCCTATGGATTACTCACCAAAAGCAGGAGAATAATAGAATCGGTTGATAAACTATTAGATGGAGAAGCACCTGTTTGCCACTTTCATAGTAAGCTGATGCAGAAAGAGCCAAAAGTGGGTGGAGCCTGGGAATGGCACCAGGACTATGGCTATTGGTATAAGAACGAATTTTTATTTCCGGACCAGATGATATCGGTGATGATTGCCATTACTGATGCCAATAGGCAAAACGGATGCCTGCAGGTAATAAAAGGCTCGCATAAAATGGGGCGTGTAGAGCACGGCTTTTCAGGTGAGCAGGTGGGTGCTGCTCAACATTATGTTGACCTGGCATTAAAAACGATGGAGTTGGTGTATGTAGAATTGAAGGCAGGTGATGTGCTCTTTTTTCATAGCAATATCCTTCATCGCTCAGCGGCTAACCTGTCTGATACCGCCCGGTGGTCTTTGATTTCATGCTATAACCGTGCCGATAATAAAGCCTATAACGAAGCTTCATTATCTCACATCACTCCAATAGAAATGGTACCGGATGAAGCGCTCCTGGAGTGGGACGGGGAGGCTATTGCCGGCAATGCTGATTTTGTAGGAAAGGAGCATGTGCATAAAGCAGATATCTGATGGACCGGGAATGGAACAAATGAATTAGTTATAACGTATTAAACCGAAGGCTGGATCTGTATAACAATTTTAGCAATGGATAATAAACAAAAAAACAACAGGATCGTTTGTATGAACGCCTGCGTAGTTGTAATAGCAATGCTGCTTACTGTTTTGGTTGGATGTCAAAATAGCAATAGTGCTGCTGATCCCAATGCAATAGTAAGATCAACGCGGATAGAATTGCCGAACCAGGACAGCAATATTATCAAAACTTCATGGCCTTCTATTGGATGCTGGTTTTGGTTTCAGGAAGAATTTGAAGGGGAGGGGTATAAAAGATTTATAGACCTGCATGAAAAATATTCTCCTTTTGAATTGCTCTCCACCAGTTTGCGCTACCCCGGCGATTTAACAGATCCGAAAGTGCATGACCAGATAAAAGCCGCATCATTGTATGCGCGCAGTAAAGGAATAGGTTTGGTGATGGATTTAGATATCCGCCTGGCGCGGGATAGCTTTAAGGAAAAATATCCCGATGAACTGCAGCAAATCATCCTGTTAAGAGAATTTCCCCTGAATAAAGCCAATACGGCTGCTCTTGGCGTTAAAGCACAGGGATTTGATGACCATTACACGTATGGCAGAAACCCCTATGAGCCTGTGGCTACAAAAGTACTGCGGGTATACAGTTATAGCAAAGAAGGCGGTTTAATTCATTCCGGAACGGTAAAAGATATAACGGCAGCCGCTACTTCTAACGCAACAAAAGACAGTGTACATATTACTGTTGATTTTGATGAAGCAGACAGAGGGAAGACTGCCTGTGCGCTGGTTGCGGTTACTTTATATACGCCGGATGTATTTGCCCCTCATATATTATCTTATCAGCGCGAAATACTGCAGCAATATGCCGATGCTTCGCTGGCAGGCGCCTGTAAGGATGAATGGGGCTTCCCGGGCAGGTTTACCCCTAAAACCAATGATCTGTGGTACTCCTCTTTTATGGCGAAGGCGTATGAACAACAGCGGAACGGCAGAGATTTACTGAGAGATATGTTGCTGATGACTTATGGTGAAACAGGTGCGAAAGCAGATAGGATAGCCGCCGTAAATCATTATATGGAAATGTACTGGAAGCGAAATGGTGAAATAGAAACGGATTATTATCATGCTATAAAAGAAATATTCGGTAACAACGCCATGTCAGGCACACACCCTACCTGGTTCCCGTTCCCGGATAACAGGGAGATTTTTAAAAACGGCTTAAGCTGGTGGGTTTCCAAAAGAGATGTTGCGCAAACAGATGAAGCTACTCCCTTTAGCATAAGAACATCGCTTGCAAAAAAAATGTGGAGCCCGTTATGGTTCAATATGTATTACGACAAGGATGTGAATGTATATCATAAAGATATCTGGAGGGCTGCTTTGGCAGGGGGCCGTTTGAACTATCATCCATTGTGGCCGCATCCGATTGATAAGCTTACCACCTCTTTGTTGGAAGACAGTCTGATGATTGCAGAAAGCAGGGTGAAATTGTTAAATTACATTTCTGCAGCATCGCCCGATTGTCCTGTAGCGGTAGTATTCGGTCATCCGGCAGCGCTTAACTGGAACGACGGCGCATCTTTTGCAGATGTAGGACTTCCTATTGCCAACGGTTTGTGGAAAGAAGGATATTATACGGATTTAATTCCCAGCAGCGAAATCGTAAACGGGTCGCTGAGAATAAATGCTGACGGTAAGATTCAATATGGTCAGCAACAATATGAGGCCGTAATTTATTATCATCCGGAATATGATCAGGAAACAGTTGCAGCATTTTTTAATAAAGCGGCTGTTGCAGGTAAAACCAGTGTATACAGGGTGGGGGAATGGACGGTCAATTATAACGGACAACCATTTGATGGTATAGCGGCAATGGGTAATGCTGTTAAAAAGGTAGATACGCTTTCCGCGGTTACATCTGCAATAGCAGCATTGCAGGCTAAAAATATTCTTCCTCAAACCAAAGGCGATGTACACACCGTTGCCGGTTTCCCTTCATCTGTAATGCCAAAGGCAAGCGGGCAGCTCCGGTTAATTGATGGAACGCTTATTGTTATTTCCGGTGAGCATAACCTGATGGGAGATTCCATTAATCAGTCATTTCAGGCAAATGGTCATGCCGTTTATTTTGACGCGGTAGGCGTTGCAGCAGTACGATTAGACAAAAAAGGAGAAGTAGAGGCGTTGGCCGGTGGCGGACTGAAATCTTTTAAGACCCGGCATCTTTCCTTTGAGTTACCCAACCGTACAGACCTGGTATTGTTTAAGGAAAATGGGAGCTGGCGGGGAATAGTTCAGGGCTTTAACGGGCCATTACCGGAGGCGCTGACCAACATTACAAAGAACTGGGTACGGTTGAAATGGCCGGAACAATATAAACCTCAGTAACACAGAAAAGTTTCTCATAAGCAGTTAGTTTTGGTAGAGCCCCTATTTCTATAGGGGCTATTTTTGTGTGCAGCATGAGTTCAAAAGATTTTGTTGAAACTTATTTATGTGCAGATGGACTTCCCATTGGTATAAGTCCTTTGTACCAGGGCGATACAGATTTTGGTGATGAGTTTATAAACAGGGATCCGAGAATGCGTCAGACTGTCTATAACAGTGATCGTCCTTATCGTATATACGATGACGGATATGTCAATTACAAACCTTTGCCGGAGTTTGATTTTCTTTTTTGTCCTACCAGTTATTATATTATAAAAGGATATTCTCCTTATGAAAGAGACCGGCAGGAAGGCCAGGGTGTTATTGATCATTTCATTTACCGGTACGGGCTTATTTTGGTTAGCTATGCCGAGGCAAAAGCGGAGTTGGGTGAATGCGACCAGGATGTACTGGATAAATCAATCAATTTATTACGGAGCAGGGCTGGTATGCCGGCTATGACTGAAACTATTGGATTTGCTGATCCGAACTGGCCCAATTGGGAAGTGCCGGTATCACCATTAATCAATGAAATAAGAAGAGAGCGCAGGATAGAATGTTGTACAGAAGCAACCCGTTTTGATGATTTAGTAAGATGGAAAGCCGGTAAATTGTTGGAGAATAAAAAAACCTATCTTGGCGCAAGAGACCCCGGCACATCAGCATACAGGGTACTTTACGCCGGATTCGAAAGAAAATGGAATGATAAGTTGTACCTATATCCTTTACCCCTGCAGGAAATCACCTTGAATCCTGATCTCGATCAGAATCCGGGTTGGAAGTAGCGTACTTTTATTGAACTTGTATTAATAAGCATATTTTAAAGTAACGATATGAAAGAACTTTCTTTAAAAATCCTGCAAGCGCTTTTTTTACTTTGCATATCATTGTATGGATTTAGCCAGGTGCAAACAGTCAGAATTATCGTGCCTAAAGGAGCTGGTACAGTAATTGAAAACACGAAAAGAATCCTGGAAACACAGATTACCCGCAGGGCTGATGTTAAAATAGTAAAAGACGGCAGTGCGCAACTTACAATAGAGCTAATTAAAGAAGCTGCAGACCTTCCCGAATCTTACAGGATATCAGATAAAGGAAAAAGTCATATTCAGATAGCAGGGGCCGATGGACCAGCCCTGCTGTATGGCGCAGGAAGGTTTTTAAGAACCTCCCGCTATGGCAGCAACGGTTTTACACCCGGAAGCTGGCGCGGCACTTCTACACCAAAAGGTAAAGTCAGAGGCATGTATCTTGCCACCCATTTTAATAATTTTTATGAAGCAGCGCCCATCGAAGACGTTCAGAAATATGTAGAAGAATTGGCGTTATGGGGAATTAACAGCCTGGTTATTCATTTCGCTAACTGGCAGTTTACTGCATTCAATGATATTGATGCGCAAAAAACGCTTACGCGGTTCAGGCAAATAATGGGTATTGCAAAAGCGTGTGGAATGAAAGTGGGATTATTACAGGTGCCTAACCAGGGGTTTAAATTTACAAAAAATGAATTTTTGAACACTCCTGTGCCTGATGAACTGGGCCGGAGAGGTCATTTTGGTGTAAACCTGAACCCGTCAAATGTGCAGGCAGACAAATTACTAAAGGAAAACTGGGCCTATTTATTAGATCAGTTTAAAGATATTGGTTTAGACCTTATGGTTTTCTGGCCTTATGACGAGGGAGGATGCGGTTGTGATCAATGCTGGCCATGGGGCGCCCGCGGCTATCCAAAATTATGTAAAGCGCTTGCCGGTATTACTGCACAAAAATTTCCTGGTATCAACATCGTGTTGTCTACCTGGATGTATGATACACCGCCTGCAGGAGAGTGGGAAGGGCTGACAAAGTTTTTGAGCAAAGGGAATAACTGGCTTCACTATGTTATGGCCGACTCCCACGAAGATTTTCCCAGGTATCCGTTAGATAAAGGCGTTCCGGGGAACTTACCGCTTTTAAATTTTCCGGAGATCAGCATGTGGGGACAGGGTCCCTGGGGCGGCTATGGCACCAACCCATTAACTAACCGGTTACAGCGTTTGTGGAACCAAACGGAGCATAAAGTATCCGGCGGCTTTCCTTATTCAGAAGGGATTTACGAAGACCTGAATAAAATAATTTGCGCGCAGCTCTATTGGGATGGAGACCGGCAGACATCGGATATTGTGAAAGAGTACATTGCCTATGAATACTCGCCGGATGTAGTGAATGATGTAAGCCGGGCAATTGAAATCCTTGAAGCCAATCACAGCCGTAAACAAATTAAGGCCAATGCTGTTGAAGCTTTTAATCTTGTGCAACAGGCAGAACGCAAATTAACCGCACAAACGCTGAAGTCATGGCGTTGGCGCATATTGTACCTGAGAGCCTTAATTGATCGTGAAATGTTTGAACGTGGTGGAAAGCTGGAAGGTGAAGTATTGAAGTCAGCGTTTAATGAACTCACAGAAATTTACCATGCGCAAAATGCACATTCAATGCCCATACGGCCGCCGGTAATTCAATAGTGTGCTTTATTGTCGCATGTCCTGGCTTCCTGTGGGCAGTAAAGACTTTAGGCAGGCACCGTCCACGGCAAACCCGCCCTGGCTGGTGTCTTACCAGCCAGCGACTGAAATAGTATTACCTGGTTTTAAGTATTATGTGTACTAATTGCTGATTACGCATAACCGTAACCGGTATTTGACCTGTCCAGTTCAGTAACTGATAGGCATCCATCAGTTGCTTTATATCTGTAATGGTTTTGTTGCCGGCGGTGCGAATAACATCTTTGTTTAGTAACCCCGATAACGATAAAAGACTGTTATGCCCAGCCAACAGGATAATAACGCCTGTTTCATCCGGAAGGCCATAGGCCGAGCGGTCTCCCAAACCATCAACAGATTTTATACTGCCTCCGAGGAATGACACCGCAACCGATTTATCTTCTAATCCTGCATCTGTAATCAATACAGGTAGCTGTGGCTGTAAGGCTATTTTTTTAAGAGAAGGTTTTTTTACGCCGAATGCATTCATCGGAAAATTCCTGAACCCTGTTTTAAGTGCCGGGGAATTAGCCGCAACTGTATAATCGCCCTTTGAGGGGTCAGTAAATAACGGATCTCCTGCCAGGCTGTGTATGTCCGTTCCCCTGCTTTGCGCATCATGCAACGCGGTGCTATCGGGAAATAAATTGTAGTCACTACTTTTCCCCCAGTCGTCCACCTGTATAGGGGCGTATTTTTTCATCACAATATTTCTTTCAAATACATCGCCGCTGTTCTTAAACCATACATGCGGATGAAAGGAGTTATTGATCATGATATTATTCTCCACTACCCGGTAAAAACCTTCCCGCAGCTTAAGTCCGCCGTTTAAACAAAGATTATTGTAAATATGATAGTTCGATGAACCATCATCCAGGTCAATATCCCAGCCATGATCACAGCGGAAACGGTTGTTGCGGATAATGGTTTGTTTTTGCGCATCCAGCAAAATCAGTTCCGGATGTATTGTCACCAGGCTGTCCATATAATTCCGGTTGGGCGCCCAGAAGCGGTCGCGGCCCCAGGAATTAAAGGAACCATGATCCCCGGTTTCTCTCACGGTATTAAATACATCGTTGAACTCCAGTATATGCCCGCCAAAACAACCATCGCCAATATTTATTCCTGCCCTTGAAGTATGGTAAATGCTGTTATAACTAACAGTAATGGATGCAGCCACTTCTATCTGCACACCTGTTGCCTGCTTTTCAATATCGCCCAGGTCGTGCAGAAGATTATCGGTAACTATACATTCCTGCGGGAAGTTGCGGGTTAATGGCCCCGGCATTTTGTCCAACTGGTCATAAGGAATAAAGTTTTCGTACCGGAATGACGGGGAGCGCACCGCTTTGGTATCTCCTATAAAGCATACGGCATTAGCGCCGGTATTATAGATGTGACACCCCGTTACCGTATCTTTTTTATTGTAATTGCTGAACATAACAGCGTTACCTCCAACGCCTTCAAAAACACAATCCGCTATTTTGCAGTTTTCAGTTCCATCTAATAAAACAGCGCCGCCCCTGTATATCGTCCAATCGCTGCGCAGCAGCGGTTCTTTGGTATCCATAAACGTCCTTTCATTATGTGCAAAGTTCAGGTTGAGTAACTGCACATTTCGTAAAGGGTTGCTCATGCTTCCGCTTAATTCAATACTGTTTTTAAGTTGTGAAACTTCAATAAGTGCATTGTTCAGGTTTACTCCTTTTGACGGATAATAATAGAGCAGGTGTTTTGCTTTATCTAACCACCATTCCCCGGGTGCATCTAATTCTTCAAAAATGTTTTCAACAAAACGGTATGCTTTGTGCATTTCATTCGGACGGTTATTCTGCCACCCGCCTTCTAATTGCACATTCCCTCCGGCATCAACACCGGTTATACGATAATGAAACCCTCCCCACTCATACGCGTGCAGCGCATGTACATACCCGCCTTCCGGGTTTTTCCAGCGTTTTACCCTTTCGGGGGCTATGGCATCGGGAGCTGTTCCATGAAATGTTCTTACAGCGGAATCATAATTGGGGTAACGTGCCAGGGGTTGTAGTTTTTGATTGATGTACAATCTTTCAAAAGCAACACCTGGAGGAACGGTGGCTACATATATTCCGTTCTTATACGGTTTCCATTGAAGGCTCAGGCGTTTGCCCGCGCTAATGGTAACCGTTTCGTTGGCATACGCTTTTATTTGCAGCGAAGCAGGCGAAAATCCGGCGGCGTTAATTACAATGGTTTTATCTAAGTAGTAAACGCCCCGCCGCAGTTCAACCGATACCGCTTTATTTTTATTGTTATTGTTGCGCGAATGATCAATAGCGCGTTCCGGCGTTTTGAAAGGACGGGTAAATGTACCGGGATTATTGTCGTTACCATTGGGAGCTACATAAATTTTTACCTGCGTTAGCGCAGGTAAAGCCAGGAGCAAAAAACATAAACACAAAAAGGAATTCCTGTTGAGTTGCTTCATATAGAACCGGGTTTGTGATTATAAGTTAAATTAATGAAATACCCTGTAGGGCGCAAGATAAGACAAGTAGGGCTGTGCAGTTAACGGGCATCAAAATTTTCTATGTTCAGGTATTCGTATAACACGCCAAATCTTCCGGTTAAATCCGTTCCCTGCAGGATAATCAAATAACTGTTTTTACTTTCCGATGTGTAAAAAGAAACTTCGGCCTCTCCTTTTTCATCCGTGATGATATCGGGATTCCAATAGATCGTTGAGCGCAGGTCAGGAAAAACATTTTCCTCGTTGGTTGAAGTATACTTAGGACTGTAAAATTGTTTTGCAATAACCGGTACAAGCGGTTTATATAAATAAATACCCGGTGTTTTTTTCATAAAAGGACCCTCGCCGGTTTTAGTAGTTATTTCAATAAAAACCGGGGGATCCATAAAGTTGATTTTCATGGGTTCATAAAACTTAGACTGGTATGCTAAATTGTACTTTACACTTTTCATTACCTCTATTCCTTTCACATCCTCTGCGGAATAATACTGTAAAATATCAATAGGATCCATTTCAAACCAACCCAAATGCGTTCCGTCAATTACTATTTCTACCTTGCTTTTACCAATGGCGAACGGTGCGCCGCGTATCACGGGAAATCCCGGTATTTGCCTGCTTAAAACATGAAGCAGATCTTCTTTAGGTGTTGCATCTAAAATTTTTTCTGTAATTACCTGGTCGGCACCCCCATCTTCATTGAGATTTTTTGAGCCCTGTATTTTGCGTTTTGCATGTATCACTACTTCTTCGAGAAAATTGCCGTCTTTTTTCATTTGTTGCCATAGCAACTGCTGGTTTGATATGTATTTTCTTGATGCGGTATCAAATAACAGGTTATCCTGCCAGTACCTGGATATTTCGTTGGTGTAAAGCGGGTAGGTTTTTAAATTGACTGTTATGCCTACATTGAAAGCCTTATTTTTTTTATTCAGCGCCCTTAGCACCATTCCTGTACTGTCTTTTAGGAAGTAGGGGAATTTTTTAAATGCAAAAACGCCGGTATTATTGGTTATGGTATCCATAAAAAAAGAGCCATCGCTACCCACTTTACCAAACAGGGTTACATTTACATGAGCGAGTGGCTTATTGAAAGCATTGGTAACTTTTCCGGTAATGCTAAATTCCTGTTCCTTCTCAAAGGCAGGCTGCGGTATCTTCCAGTTGTAATTTACCCAGCCTTGTGTCAGCATCAGCGCTTCAGTGGCTTCGCTGTATGGGTTTTTGATGTAAAACCAGGGGTCTTCTATGTTTCCCTTCAAATCAGCGCTCAGCAGCATATAACTGAGAATATTTTCACAGTCGGCAGTAAATTTTACCTGGGCTGTATCAATTACAGCTATGGAGAAACTACCTGTAACGGGCGTTGCATTGGTGTTCTGTGACTTTATTTTTAATGAAACGCTGTCTTTTTGCTGGTATTGGGTTTTGTGCGGTGCTGCATATAGCCTGATGGTTTCATCGTGCCATACAAAGGTGATGCGTTCGTTTAGCGGATTCATGTTGCTGTTGTACAAAGTAAACTTTGTAATTCCCTGGGGAAACATGGCTTTCGCCAGCTTTACTTCGGCTTCTTTTTTTGTGAGGTTAATTTTTGCGCCGGCATAAGTAATGCCTCCTGAACGGCCGGCCAGGTAATAAACAGCAGGCGCCGGGCTTTGCGCGGCAATGATCTTAACAGTAATACTGTCGGTGTCTTTTTTATTGATAACCCGGAGACCTGTGCCTGATGCTTTTACTTCGGGCATATCATACACCAACCCGTTGCTAAGTTCTGCAATATATGTTTCCCCGGTTTTGGGCGTAAAGCGCACTATTCCCATTCCTTTATGAACAGACGCGAATTGTGCTACCGTATTGCGTCTGCTGTCTTTAATAACCCCGCTTACATCTACACCTTTTCCGAAAATGCTGATAGCTTTAAAGCCGGTATTTTGCTTTATGCCCGCTACCAGGCTGCCTCCTTCCGGCATAAACTGGAGATCAATTTGCGGGGTGCCTGAATTTCTAACGGGAATGCTTAGCTGTAAATTATTTTTTGATGCAATTTCCAGGACAATATTCCTGTCTGTGCTGATGGCTTTAAGCGTTGTATCAATATAAATGTTACCGTCAGCATCTGTAGCGGTTCTAAGCTTTAAATAATTTCTAAGGCCCGAACGAAGTCTCACCGTCACAGTGGTATAGGCAAGCGGCTCTGCGTTCCCACCTTTTAATACGGTATATAAAACAAACTGATTGTTGCTGAAATCAATTTTCCTGATATCTGCTTTCCATTGTTCCGATCGGGTATCAATTACTTTAAACCGGCTTTCAAAAAACAGGGAGTCGCCAAAGTTGCGCATCCAGTTGGTATAGGCTCTTAAAATGTAAGCGCCTTGCTTAAAATCATCCTGTGGCAAAGCAATACAACTGCTGAACAATCCGAAGAATACCGGAGCGCTGATTCTTTTGAGCACTTCGGTTTCTTCGTTAAGGATCTCAATATAAGCAATACCGGTATTGTCGGCGGGTTTGTGCCCGGCTGCATATAATGCATACCCTTTTAGCCAGATGGTGTCATTGGGCCTATAATAAGGCTTGTCGTAATGAATAAATATTTTTTCACGGGGAAATTTACCTGCTATGGTGTCGGGTGCAGACAGTTTGCTGACAAAGTCAGCAGGTTGGGCATAGGTTGTATTTGCAATGAAAGATAAAGCGAAAAAAAACAGGGCTGCTTTTATACCGGACTGAACAGTGCTTTTCACAGCTTTCATGCCGGGAAGATATAAAAAAGAACGAGAAACAAAAGCGAATGATCATCATTTTCTATGTTGCAGCAAATGCTGCATTCCGTGTGTCAAACAGCGTATCCTGTCATTCGTTGAACAGCCTGTCGTGAATATCTCCCATATCCTGCTCAAGCATACGGGTAAATTTGCTGAAGGCTGCATCGTTGCGTCTTATCCTGGCAAGTTCCTGCAAATCTGAAATCCTTTCATAATCAATGGAGGTATCAAAAAGCGTGGCCCGCTGTTCGAGGTCTTCCATATATTTATGTGTATCCAATGTTTTATATGTCATCTGCATACCCGAAAGCTCTTCAGGCGAAGGATCATAATCGAAAATGGTTTCCATAGCTGCAAAATAATATTTTTTTAAGCGGATAAGCCACGCACCCTGCACTTCATCTCAAATATTAAATTTCAAATTATCAGCTTCTGCTTTTTTCTTTCACCCTGAATTGTACTATTTGGGCAATTAAGCTATAAGGGATGGGTCCGCTGAGTGGAAATTGCACCGAGCCTTTACCTTGTTTGTATTTTGCCAGCTCAGCTCTAAATTGCTCATGCCCTGCCGGGGTGGCATAAAAGCCGATATGGGTTGTATAGCCCGCAAAATATACCAGCGGTTTTCCGTTCATTTTATAGGCAGGCATTTGGTAGCTGATGCCTTCAACCGCTTCCGGCGCGTTCTTCTTTATAGTAGCGCGTACTTTGTTTAAGATTACCTGTACATCTTGCGGAAACGAATGAATGTATTCGTCAACACTGGTAAAGCCGGTTTTCATTCTTGGAAGTGTTTCTGTTGTAAAAATGGTTTGTATACCAAGTTACAAAAGTTTAGCGGGAGTTAGCGGCGATCTTTGTTCCCTTACGGCAATGCCTGCACCGCTGAAACCGGGGCCTGGCTCATCATGTTTTACTTACCTTGTGTTGCAATTCTATTCATATGTCAAAAGAGCTGAGAAAACAACAGGCGCTGGAATACCATTCGAAAGGGAGACCGGGAAAAATTGAAGTAGTGCCTACCAAGGAAGCCAAAACGCAGCGGGACCTTTCGCTGGCCTATTCGCCGGGCGTAGCGGAGCCCTGCAGGGAAATTCAGCGGGATGTGGAAGCTGTGTATAAATACACGGCCAAAGGTAACCTGGTAGGGGTGATCAGCAATGGTACAGCGGTATTAGGACTGGGTGATATTGGCCCCGAAGCGGGTAAGCCGGTAATGGAGGGGAAAGGGGTACTCTTTAAAGTGTTTGCCGACATTGATGTATTTGACATTGAGATCAATGAAAAAGACCCGGAAAAGTTTGTGCAGATCGTACAATCGCTTGAGCCCACTTTTGGGGGCATTAACCTTGAAGACATAAAAGCCCCGGAGTGTTTTTATATTGAAAAAGCATTAAAGGAAAGCATGCATATCCCGGTAATGCATGACGACCAGCATGGCACGGCGATTATTAGCTCTGCCGCGTTGATCAATGCGCTTGAATTACAGGGTAAAAAAATAGACAAGGTGCGTTTTGTGGTTAACGGGGCAGGGGCTGCCGCCATGGCCTGTGTGCAGTTGTATGAAGCGCTGGGCGCTAAAAGCAGCCATTTTATCCTGTTCGATAAAGAGGGTGTATTGTACAATGGCAGGGCCGGGCTCGATGAAGTGAAACAACGTTTTGCTACTACCCGTAAAAAAGAACTCACCTTAGCAGAGGCGATGCAGGGCGCTGATGTATTTATTGGTTTGAGCGCCGCTAATACCGTTACGCCCGAAATGATCAGAAGCATGGCCAAAAAGCCGGTGGTATTTGCACTGGCTAACCCCGATCCGGAAATTACCTGGGAAGCGGCTACGGCTTCCCGTAAGGATATTATAATCGCCACGGGGCGCAGCGATTATCCTAACCAGGTAAACAATGTACTCGGCTTTCCTTATATTTTTCGCGGGGCGCTGGATGTAAGAGCCACACAAATCAATGAAGCAATGAAAATGGCGGCGGTAAAGGCATTGGCCCATTTAGCCCGAACGCCGGTACCCGATATTGTAACGCTTGCCTATGGTGAAAAAAACATGGTATTCGGTCCGCATTATATTATACCCAAACCCCTTGATCCGCGGCTTATCTCCACGGTTTCGCCCGCGGTAGCCAAAGCAGCTATGGAAAGCGGCGTTGCCAAACATGCAATTGAAGACTGGGAAAAGTATAAAATTGAATTAGACGGACGTTTGGGTAATGACAACCAGTTGTTCAGGGTAATAGGAAGCAAGGCCAGGAAAGATCCGCGGCGCGTGGTTTTTGCGGAAGCGGATAATGTGAAGATTTTGAAAGCCGCGCAAATTGTGCTGGATGAAAACATCGCGTATCCTATCCTGTTAGGTGAGGAAAAGAAGATAGCGAAGATTGCCCGTGAAAATGGCATTGACCTGGAAGGTCTGCAGGTTATTGATCCGCGGAGCGAAGAATGGGACAGAACACGGCACGAATATGCTGCGCTGTATTTCAAAAAAAGACAACGCCGCGGCATCAACCGTTATGAAGCGTCCAAGATCATGAAAGACAGGATCCGCTTTGCCTGTATGATGGTGAATACAGGAGATGCCGATGCGGTAATTGGCGGACTTACCCGCAATTATCCCGAAACGGTAAGACCTGCCCTGGAAATAGTAGGAACAGAAAAGGGCGTGAAGAAAATTGCGGGCATGTATATTATTGTTACCAAAAAAGGGCCTTTGTTTCTTGCCGACACTACCGTTAATTTTAATCCCACTTCGGAAGAGTTGGCGGATATTACGCTGATGGTAGCTAAAGAAGTAAGAAATTTTGGTATTATACCCCGTGTGGCGCTGCTTAGCTATTCCAACTTTGGCAGCAGCAATACCGCGGAGGCCATACTGGTTCGTAAAGCCAGGGAGTTGTTGAAGCAAAGAAGTCCCGACCTTATTGCTGACGGGGAAATGCAGGGTATTCTTGCTTTTGATAAAGATATCCTTAAGGAAAATTATCCTTTCAGCGAACTGGTAGATGCAGATGTGAACATATTGATATTTCCCAACTTAAGTGCGGGCAATATTGCCTATAACCTGTTGCAGGAACTGGGTGGTTTTGATACCATAGGCCCGGTACTGCTGGGTTTGGCCAAGCCGGTACATGTGTTGCAATTGGGCAGCTCTGTACGAAGCATCGTAAATATGGTGCTGATTGCAGTAGTGGATGCCCAGCAAAAATGCCCCGAAAGAAAGCCGGGTTCAGGTATTTAAAAAATGCATTTATTCCTGCTCCAGCGTTTCCTTTACCTTTTTCTTTGCCTGTCGCAGGCGGTAATTAAAGGAGAGGTTGGTTTGCCGCAATCTTCCCTGCGACATGTTCTCCGTATAAAAATTGGCGCCTTCGGTAATGGAGCGGTAGCGGCGCGAATTAAAAACATCTAAAACATTCAGCGTAAGGGTAGCTTTATCTTTAAGAATATCTTTACTAACTGCTAAATCCATTGTGGCCATAGATTTGCGCCTGCCCTGCGGCGTTTGTTGCGGTGCTTCATAATTGCCGCGAACCTGTATGTCCGTATTCTTCCACACCGTAACCCTCGACAGTAAACGCACGAGCCAGCTATACGTATCGCTTTTAAATTCATCATCGAGGTTGCTGCCATCGGTAATAGCACGGAAGAAATTAAAGCTGGCGTCTGTTTTCCACCAGGTAAAAGCTGAATAGGAACCGGTAAACTCCGCGCCAAACGAATTTTCTGTTGCCAGGTTTTGGGGAAGCGTAACCGAATTACCCTGCTCATCTACTCTTTTTACATACAATATTTTGCCTTTCGTATTCCTGTAATACAATGATGAACTGATGGATGCTTTATCTAAGTATTTGATATGTCCTATTTCAAAGGCATGCGTAAATTCAGGATCAAGATCGGGATTGCCGCTCCAGTAATTGCGGTTGTCGCTATAGGTCATAAACGGACTGAGATCGTTGTATTGCGGACGGCGTACCCTCCGGCTATAGCTTAGCTGTATGGCATGTCCCTGGGGCAAATCATAGGTGATATGCGCGCTGGGAAAAAAATTCAGGTATTTGCGCGGATTTACTTCATGGGTTTGTTTGAGGGTAGTGGTTACATGCGTGAGTTCGCCGCGAACCCCCAGTTGATAAGAGAATTTTTTAACCTTATTGCCTAATATAGCATACAGGGCATTGATGTTTTCTTTATATAAAAAATTATTGGTCAGGCCCGGTAATTCAAACCAGTTGCCGTTAGCGTCTTCTTCGGTTACGGTGTAATTATTGGTCATATTGCGGAAGCTGCTGCGCAGCCCGGCCTCTAACTTTCCTTTTTCGCCAAAAGGATGTATATAATCAATTTGGGTAAGGTACTGTTTTTCGGTTTCATCATTTACGGAGCGCTGCAATATAAAAGGTATATCGGTGTGGCTGCCATCGGGTTTAAAGCTTTGCTGACCGAAATATTGATCAGAGTTTTCCCAGTTATCCAAGTAGCGTACATCGGCGGTTAATTCCTGTCCCTGGCGGGCGAAGGTTCTTTTATAACTGAGCGCGTATTCCGAATTGGGTTCGGTTTCCGTTTCGTCCTGTGTGCGGTGCGTGATGCCGGTAAGGTTTTGTATAGTTGATTCGTAATCATGGTAAAAAATATCGGAGTAGCGTTTGCCCTTACTAATTCTGTAGGTATAGGCGGCAGTGAGTATATTTTTATCATCAAAGAAATAATCCAGTCCTCCCCTTGCATTATTGTACATGCCTTTTAAATGGTGCTCCATATTTTTGGTGGAGATAAACGTGCTGTCGTTGCGGTACAGTTCCTGGTACAAATCGTTCTTTCCCGGTGTATTGCGGTAGGAGGCGGAGTAATTAACGAAAAAATTAAAATCTTTATGCCGGTAATTGACGTTTGCTGCTAAACCAAAATTCTCAGGGTAGCCTGCCACTACGTCAAAAGAACCGTTGAAGCCTTCCTTGCGTTCCTTCTTTAATACAATATTAATAATACCGCTCATGCCTTCGGCTTCATAACGGGCCGATGGGTTGGTAATGATCTCTACTTTTTCTATCATGCTTCCCTGCAGTTGCTGCAATCCACTTCCCCCTTTTATGCTAACTAAGCCCGAAGGTTTACCATCAATTAATATCCGTACGCCGCTGCTTCCTCTTAAACTTACATTTCCTTCCACATCTACAGCCACGGAAGGAATATTGCTTAAGATATCTGCTGCTGTTCCCCCGGCATTAGCCAGGTCTTTGCCCACATTAAATATCTTTTTATCCAATGCCATTTCCATTGTGCTTTTTTCGGCTTGTATAAATACTTCTTCTAATGTTCTGGAAGCAGAGGTTAGCTGAATAACACCAAGGTCAAAAGGTGCGTTATCTGCTGTAAGCCTGATGACAGCGGTTTTAAAGGGTTTGTAACCGGTGAACTCAACCAGGGCATAGTAGGTGCCGGCGGGTGCCTCAATAGTGAAGTTTCCCGATTCACCGGTGGTAACTGCAGCAACTGAAGAACTGTCGTGTACCTTATGCAATTGCACCGTGGCATAGCCCAGTGCTGTATTGCTTTGCGCTTCTCTTACATTGCCGGTAATAGTAAGGCCCTGTTTTTTTTGTGCCTGCAGGGCAGGGGAGGCCAACAGGAAAAGAAAAAAGGAAAAGCTATGTATAATACAGGGTGAGGGTATCCGCACAAAAGGAGCGATGGTTCTTCTTTTAATCATGGCAGTTAAATGGCTGGTCAATATAAAGCAGGTTTAAGCATGTTGTTGCAAAGCATAAAATTAATCAAATCTTTGGTGTACCCCATCCGGCACTTACCTGTGGGTGGGTATCAGGTATTAGGTATCAGGTGTAATTATAATAAAGATTCGCGAAGCGCTTCAGGCGACTTTGAAGACAAATATCCCAAAGGAATGTCAAGCACGGTTCGGGCGCCTGTTTGGCCTTCTTTTGCCATTTTTCCCACCGCCCTTGCGTACGCCACTAAAACGCTGGCGGTAAATTCGGGATTGCTTTCTAAGGTCAGGCTAAATTCAATTCTTTGTTTTGATCCGTTTCCGGTAATGCCGGAACGGAATACAATACCTCCATGCGGCATACTGGAATGGTTGGCTTTAAGTTCGGCTTCGGTTATAAAATGAACCGTGGTTTGATACGCATCAAAATAATGAGGCATCTTTTTGATGGTATTTTCTATTTTATACAAATCGGCATCCTCCTGTGCAACAACATAACAAACCCGCTGATGTTTTTCGGATGTGGAAAGTTGGGGGTTTTCACCCGAGCGCACTTTTTCCATTGCCGTTTCTATAGGTATAGTATATTGAACGCCGTTTTTAACACCGGGAACGCGTCTTACCGCATCGGAATGACCCTGGCTCAAACCCTTACCCCAGAAAGTATAATCTTCCCCTTGCGGTAAAATACTTTGCCCGAGCAGCCTTGCCAGTGAAAACAATCCCGGATCCCAGCCGGTAGATATAAGGCTCAATGTTTTATTAGCGCTTGCCGATTCATCAACCTGTTTAAAATACGCCGGTATTTTTGCATGTGTATCAAAGCTATCAACGGTATTAAACATTGCTGAAACCATTGTCACCTGCTCCGGCAGGTCTTTTAAAGATCCCCCGCAAAGGATCATTACGTCAATTTTGCCCTTGTAATCTTCTATCTGATCAATAGCCACTATTTTTGACGTGCTGCTTAATGCAGCAGGTAATCTTCTTGTAAAAATAGCCACCAGCTCCATGTCCGGATTTTGCTTAATAGCCATTTCAACACCTTTTCCCAGGTTGCCATAGCCAACGATCCCAATGCTTAGTATAGTATTCAAGCTGTTTATCCTCCCTTTTATTGTTATGTATTTGTTTATTTGCTATAGAGCTATTTTCCATAGCTGCCTGCAAAACCGCAAATTAAGCCCAATAAAAAAAGGAGACCAAAAGATTTTTTTGTTTTGCCTGTGGACAGGTAGATTGTGAAATGTATAATAGGGGGTTGTTTTAAAAGTAATATTTTGCCGCGAAGGCCCGCCTGAACCGGACGGGCAGGCACGAAAACACGAAGAAAACAAATCCTGCAGATATGGACTTTGCGTCTCTGCCGGCAGGCAGGTTTGAGCCTTTGTGGCATATCTTCTACACCGGACCTTTTGACACGGCCTCCCCGGGGGGAGATACATATAAATTAAGTTCTTTTAGAAATTAAATGCGGCATTTAAGCCAAACATGGAAGGTTTGAATTCCTTAAGTCCTTTCATGTAAGAAAAACGTACTTCAATATTTTTTTGATGGGAGCCTACGGCAAAACGAATGCCCGCATTAGCCGCCGGGCCAAATCCTTTTGCATAATATTTTTTTGTGCCTATTTCATTGCCGAGTGCGTCTGTCATAAGTAACTCGTCTATTCCTGTTGAGTGGTAGCCAAAGCCGCCGCCTATAAAATAACCAAATCTTTGCTCATTTTGTTTAGAAGAACCTGCACCCCCATTAAAATTTACCATTAAAGGAATCTGAATCAGTCCTAACAATGTATTTTCTTCATAAGAGTCGCCTCTGCTTGAAAAGCTGGCATTGTATGTTCCGGTTAATCCAACGGTTAGGGGAACGCCGGCTGAAACGGAGAAGGCTTCAGTTTCTACAAAGGCTACCTGGGGATAATAATGAAGCGTGGCAAATACTTTTGTTTTTACATAAGGAGACGAAGGATCGGAAACTAAAAAACCTATTCCGGCGCCATGCAGAAAGCTTTGCGAAGACGCACTGTGTACATAGATAATAAGCGCTATAAAGAAAATGGCTTTTTTCATAAAAGGGGTTTTAGGTTAAACGCAATATTAGGTTACAAGTGTATAACTTCAAATAATTGGATAGAAAATTCTGCTTGGTTTATGCCCGGGCTCCTGTCTCACCGGTCCGGATAACCTATAACCGGATTATTTTGTGATAGAACTTTAAGTAGCGCCACTGGTTAGCCAATGCGCATTGCTTTTGCTATAGACCAGCGCGAGTGGGGGTGAAGAATGAGTAGTGGCTCGTAAACACGAACCACGGTGAGTATTTTTATTCATCAATTTTGTTTTTCAGGTCCATTCTTCCGTGGTGAATCCTTAAAATTTCAATTTCTTTTGGTT
This sequence comes from Agriterribacter sp., assembly GCF_035497235.1. GTDB lineage: Bacteria > Bacteroidota > Bacteroidia > Chitinophagales > Chitinophagaceae > Agriterribacter. Next base: position 119,172 of record NZ_DATJEB010000052.1, on the reverse strand, counting down.
TTGTATTAAGGTAAAATATAATGTGGTTACCAGCCCGGAATCCCAAGATTTCATTTGCTATTTCTGGATAGTATTTTCCAATAGTTGGATTTTTAGAAATGTCTTTACAGGTCTCAATCAGAAATTCATAGTATTTGTCTGCCTGACTTTCTGACCATATTTCATAGGTGTAATCCCAAATTTTCGTGAGGTCTTCAACAGCTTTATTACTTAGAAAATATTTAGCCATTATTTCGTTTATTGGCTTTTAAAGTTTCTAAATGTTTTTTTGAATTGAATTTTTTTGCGATTCCACTGGCAATTCCTTCCCGGATCGCGTTTTTCAATGCGGTTACCCTGTTTTCTTCTTCTTCCAAAAGGCGTAACCCTGCACGTATTACTTCACTTGCATTTTTGTAACGTCCTTCTGAAATCCTGGTGTCAACAAAATCTTCAAAGTAATCTCCCAATGATACAGAAGTGTTTCGTCCCATAGCTTTTATTTTCCTGTAAAGTTACCAAATTTTGGTAACTTTTAAAATAATGGGAGAAATTCCTGAAAATGCCGGTTGTTTATTATGATATGGTTTTAATTCCATTATTTACTATCCGTGCTGGTACAGGTTTAGTAACATTGCTTTGCTTTGTGAATAGCCGGAAGAATATACGATGTACGAAGTTTGGGGAGGCTTCGCACAGATGGTGCCAAAGAAGTGGTCAGGCAGATGCCTCCTTAGGTCGGCATGACAGGCAGTGGTGTAATGCCCGGCATTAGTACTACAGTTCATCATAGTTACTTCTGCTTGTCATTCCGATGTAGGAGTGAATCTATGAGATTTTGTCGAAGCACAAGCGAGACGCTTGCGCCTGCTTGGGGGAATCTTCCACCCCGGTTCGTGTCTCACGAACCGGAATTTCAGATCCGGATCCGTGCTGCTGCACTGAAAAAGAAAAAGTAAAACGCCTTAAAATCCCGTTTCATTACGCCCGCCGCTGCCAATACGGATTATAGGACTTCCGGCGTTCTTCTAGGTAATTTATAACTCACTCAATTTACGAAACTCTTTGGTTTTTTGTTTGTCGTTGCTGGTAGTGATTCGTGAGACACGAACCATGGCCGGAAAATATCATTGATACAATACCGAAAACTTGAAGCAAATCATATTGCGACAATAAACGTTGAATATTCTGATTACATATGGGGCTACAGACTTGAATCAAATGATTGATAATATTTACTTTTTTTTATCTCTCCGGTAATCACATATTCGAAAGTTATTCTTTCAGTTCTTATCGGCACCCGATCTTTGTAACTTTTCTTTATATATCCATATTTAAATTTCTTTCCTTCAATTACTGTGTCCATAGGATTAGTAATGTCATATGCTTCGTTAAAAAGATAGTTGAATAACGGCAAACCATTTTCAGTTGTTTGTGGCTTTTTTTTCAAATACATGAGCACAGCATTACTGCAAATAAAAAAATCAGCAAAGCTATTTTTTTCATCAAGAATGATTTAATGATCTACTCTAAATTTAATAATATTATTTTTTTGAGGAAGAAGAACTACTATACACCTAAAAACATTGTTCACTTTACAAAACAACTGTTTAGCCATTACCCAGCACTGGTCTATGTTTGACAGCGCTGCTTTGTGAATAGCCAGACCTCCCGCTATATGAAATAAGTTGTGCAGTCTTTTTACTGGTCAGCCAATGCATATTACTTTTGCTACGACCAGCGCGGGTGAGAGACTTCGTTCGGCATAATATACCCTCTTTTTAGTACGGCAGATTGATTGAACCCGGGGCTATGAACGTATGCGTATAATTATTTTCCAGGAAGCTGATAGGATCATTGGGAAATGTAATAATATCTTTTTTTGTAAGGCCCCAGGGTTCCCAGTGACCTGCCAAAACCTGCGCGAACATATTATCATCCCATTCACCAAACAGGGTTTTACCGGCATCGGCCGTTGCCGGTAGTGCTTCAATGGAAACGCCTGTATCATGGGTTTCAATATTATATTTTGTTTGGTAATGCAAAAGATAACTGGAATAAAAGAACCTTGCATTTAATTCCTCAAATTGAATAGGATGCAAAACCGCGCCGTTTATCTTATCCAGCATATCCTGTTGGGTTTGCTTTACTAATCCGCTATCCTGAAGACAGGCTGTAAGTCCAAATCCATTCATGCCAAGAGAGAAGATCAATTTGACAGGATCATCACGGTAATTAAAAATATCCTTTGAATACTTCAATTTCACAATAGAAATACTCCAGGGCTTTAGCGCTTTAAATGTAACAGGCGATACCAGGGACTGGAGCATCAGGTGAAACAAACCAAACCGTTCTTTTAAACGGGATGAAAGCCGGAATACTTTATCCTGCTTTTGCAGTCTTGTCTTTTCAAGAAGCAAATCATGATACAAAACACCATATACTATTTTACCCATCCATAAAAACAGGTTTTCAGACGATATGGACTGTACCCCATCATAGCCGTTATTAAAAGCTTCCTGGATTTTAAATTCCAGGTCGTTGAAAGCCTTGGCTACTTTGGCGGAACATGGCAACTTCAGATCTCCGTACAAAACAGAAGTTACCTGATCTATCATTTTAAATTTTTGATCTCTCAGCAGAAAGCGGTCAAGTATCCAGGCAGGGAAAACGGTAATATTTTCGTCTGGGTGTATAATATCCACGCCTGTAAGAAAGCAGGTGCTGTCGTTAAGATGTAAATTTTCGAAAGGATTGTAAAACCGGAATGGCATAATGGCAAAAGTATCACATTATCTCCCTTCATACCGTTTGTTGATCTAAATCTGTAATAAATTAGCAAAAAAATATTTACTGTATTACAGGCCTTGCCATCATTAGGATATGTTTGTAAAGCCGGGTAATATTGCAAAGCTGTAAGTTTAGATCATGACGTTTTATAATTTTCTTTTGTTGATCCATGTTTTTTCTGCCATTTTGGGTATGGGGCCGGGCTTTGTTATGATTTATATTGTGACAAAGGCAAAAACAATGGCAGAGTTAAAACATGCTTACCTCATCCGGAACCGGTTACACCATTTCGTGATGGTTGGCGGAACACTGCTGCTCCTTTCGGGTGTAACGATGGGCGCAATTCGTCCGTATTTATTTCAAATGGGATGGTATGTCACCAGTTTGGTGCTCTTCATCATTGCACTGGCATTCGGACCGGTTATTTTATCACCAAGATCGAAGCCCATTAAAATATTATTGAAAAGCCATAATGACGATAAAATCCCGGAGGAATATGATGTATTGGCCGGGAGGTTGTTCTTTTTTGAACGGATCGAGAATCTGATCTTCCTGATCATTATTGTGCTGATGGTGTTGAAGCCATTTTAAAGCGGATTTTACGTGCAGTTTCTTCCCAGCGGGGTCTTCACAGCCTGAGCAATTGTGTGAAGTGTGAGACCCCGGTGAATTGAAGAATTATTAAATTTTTGCTTACAGAACCTCCTCTTGCTTAACTTTTTGCAGCGCCAGGGCTTCATGGCTCCCCGCACCGGCTTTTGATGAAGACCCCGGCGCGACTTGCCTTCTCTCAACGCTGGTTTGATAAACACCCTCGCCCAATGCCCATAAGCACCCCAGCCCGTCCCAAAAAACTCCCTTCTTCTCCACATTTATCCCGGTTATACCAACATCCCGCAATCCCGGTCATAAATCCCGCTGCCATTTCGTAATTTCGCCGCTTCCTTTACTTTGATATATAACTATATATGGAAATAACAGTTGAAACAGCCGAAAAACTGGGGCTGCGACCGGAAGAATTTGAGATGATCAAAAAGATACTGGGCCGCACTCCCAACTTTACCGAACTAAGCGCTTACTCTGTGATGTGGAGCGAGCATTGCAGCTATAAAAACTCTATTAAGTGGCTAAAAACGCTCCCCCGCGAGGGCGCTAAGCTGCTGGTAAAGGCAGGGGAGGAAAATGCCGGCCTGGTAGATATTGGCGATGGCTGGGGCATCGTGTTTAAAATTGAAAGCCATAACCACCCATCGGCTATTGAACCCTTCCAGGGTGCAGCTACCGGCGTGGGGGGTATCCACCGCGATATTTTTACGATGGGCGCAAGGCCTATCGCGGCGCTCAATTCGCTGCGCTTTGGCAATATTGAGGAAGAAAAAACACAGCACTTAGTTAACGGCGTGGTACACGGCATCGGCCATTATGGCAACTGCTTTGGCGTGCCTACCGTAGGCGGCGAAATATATTTTGAAGATTGCTATCATACCAACCCGCTGGTAAATGCCATGAGCGTGGGCGTGGTGCGGGCCGGACAAACCGTAAGCGCCACCGCGGAAGGCGAAGGCAATCCTGTATTTATTGTAGGTTCGGCAACCGGCAAAGATGGAATGGGCGGAGCGGCTTTCGCTTCGGCTGATATTACAGAAAGCAGTGTGGAAGACCTCCCCGCTGTGCAGGTGGGTGATCCCTTCCAGGAGAAAAAATTATTAGAAGCCTGCTTAGAACTTATTCCAACCGGCGTCTTAGTGGGTATGCAGGACATGGGCGCGGCCGGCATCATTTGTTCTACCGCCGAAACCAGCGCCAAAGGCGGCGTGGGTATGCGCATTAACTTAGATAATGTACCTACGCGGCAATCGGGCATGAAAGCCTGGGAACTACTGCTGAGTGAAAGCCAGGAGCGCATGTTGCTGATCGTTAAAAAAGGAAGGGAAGAAGAGGTGCTGGCCATTTTTGATAAATGGGATCTGCCCTGTTCGCAGATAGGAGAAGTAACTACCGATGGTATGCTCCGCTTTTATATGCATGATCAGTTAGAAGCCGAGCTCCCTGCCGAAAGCTTAGTATTGGGTGGCGGCGCCCCGGTATATGAAAGGGAATACCGTGAGCCGGCTTATTTGAGTAAGGTGAAAGCTTTTGATGCCGCTACCATACCGGTTCCTGCCGATTTGAAAGCCGTGGCTGAAAAAATAATTACCATTCCCAATATCGCGTCCAAGCGCTGGATATATACCCAGTACGACAGCATGGTGGGTACGGGTAATACCTCCACCAATGCGCCCAGCGATGCGCCGGTAGTTAAAGTAAAGGGAACTACCAAGGGCCTGGCGGTTACTACAGACTGCAACAGCCGCTATGTTTTTGCCGATCCGTTTGTAGGTTGTATGATTGCGGTAAGCGAAGCGGCACGAAATATTGTATGCAGCGGCGGTACGCCCTTAGGCGTTACCAACTGCCTTAATTTCGGCAATCCTTATGATCCGGAAGTATATTACCAGTTTGTGTATGCTGTTAAGGGTATGAGTGAAGCCTGTATAAAATTTGATACGCCTGTAACCGGTGGCAACGTGAGTTTTTACAATCAAAGTCCTGAAGGCGCGGTATATCCTACGCCAACCATTGGTATGGTGGGATTGCTGGATAACCTTAGCGATAAAATGACGCTCAACTTTAAACAGCCCGGTGATTTGATTTACTTAGTAGGACAAAGCCGCAACGACATTAATTCTTCCGAATACATACACAAGCTGCATGGCGTGGAATATTCGCCCGCACCGCATTTTAACCTGGAGGAAGAGTATCGTTTACAGCAGTCTGTTAGCGAACTGATTAAAAGCAGGCTCATTGCATCGGCGCACGACATTAGCGAAGGCGGGTTGTTTGTTACGCTTTGCGAGAGCGGGTTTAACCGCGATATAGGATTTAGCGTGAACACAGATAAAGCAGTACGGCCCGATGCCTTCTGGTTTGGCGAAGCGCAAAGCAGGGTAGTGGTTTCCGTTAGCGAGGCGCAGGCTCCTGCATTGGAAGCAAAGCTGAAAGCCGCTGGTACGGCATTTAGCAAAATTGGTGCGGTTACCGGAAGTGAAGTAGTAGTGGATGGAAAAAGCTGGGGCGAAATAAAAGTATGGAAGGAAAAATACGACACGGCTATTGAAAAATACATGCAATATGAAGACCAGGTGGTTTAGTATGTAGGATTGGTTGTTTAAGTAGTGAAATTGTTTTTATAGATAGTGGTTTTGTTTGAACAATTGTTATTATCAGTGTTGCAGTGGCACTGCATCGTTAATTTATTCATTGTCTTCTTCTATACCACGTAAAAAGGAATTGGTTTAAGTTGGCTGGTTGTACCTGATGCCTGCAACAAACTTGGTACTGTTGAAGTTACAGAAGTGCAAAAGCTACATCAGGGAACAAGCACGAAAACGGGCAGTAATCCTTGCCAGCCCCGTCCGAACGGCTCATCCGGACAGGCGGCAGGCTGGGTTTTCGTGTGCCTTTTTTTGTTTCTTTTTTGGGCAAGCAAAAAAGAAAAATATCCTTTAAACCTCGTTTTAAAATGAATAATAATTATAAGTTAGCTTTAACAAAAGCTACATTTATGTTTTCGAGTTATACGTCTAATTCTATTGGTATATTAGTCTTATTACTTTCAATTTTTTTCTCTGCATGCAATACTGCTCCCGGAAATAACAATAATGCTGAAGCTAAGGATGAAGGTCCATCGGTAACCATAGCGAAATTACAGCAGGCGGTAAGGGCAAAACCCGACTCTGCCGGGCTTCGTTATCTTTTAATGGATGAACTGTTAAAGAACAACCGGTTTAAAGAAGCGCTTACACAGAATGATACCCTGCTGGGTATTGACAGTTCAAATGCCGGGTTGTGGTACAGGCGCGGAGCCATTTTTTTGCAGGGTGGCGATACGGTTAGCGGCATTACTGCATTAAAAAAATCTGTTCAGCAAGCGCCCATGTTTGCGGAACCTTTATTACAACTGGCTGCAGTGTATGCCAGCCAGCTAAAGCCGGAAGCGCTTACCATTGCCGATAAAATCATTAACCTGGCGGAAGAACCCCGGGTGGCTTCGCAGGCAAGATTCATTAAAGGGCTGTATTATTCCAATATCAATAATAAAGCAAAAGCCCTTGAAGCGTTTGATGAATGCATTAAAAATGATTACACTTTTTTAGAGGCGTATATTGAAAAAGGCTTGCTGCTGTACGACCAGCAAAGTTATACTGAAGCGTTACAGGTATTTGAGCGTGCTATACAGGTGAGCAACACTTTTGCAGAAGCCTATTACCAGTCGGGCAGATGCCAGGAAGCGCTGGGAAATAAAGCGGAAGCGACACTGTATTATCAAAAAACACTGGGAATGGATAAAAATTTTACAGCCGCAAAGGAGGCTTTGGAAAGGCTAAAGTAATACCTGGGGGTACAAGTTACAAGTTGCGGGGGAGCAGGCTTAGTTTACCGTAATGAGCAGGGGTTTAAAAAGCGTTTTTTTAAGTTTTGCCCTGCCTATAAATTGCTTGTCGTTAATTTTGCTGAACTCAGAAGGAAAGATCATGATATCTTCTTCCCGCGTGTTAAATACAAGCTCTTTGGATATGTTACCATTATTATCCAGCTTGCTTACAAACACCTGTCCGCCCAGTCCGTCAACATGTTTGGCTGGCGTTTCGTCTTCGGCAAGACGCAGATTCTTTAAATTATCAAGGTATAAAAAATAATATCCTGTAGCATCGCTGATTAGCTTAAAACCCATTGTTCCCCTGCCTCTGCTGCCTTCCTGGCGTTTGGGTATTTTTTTTATCCATTGAAAATTTCCGGAAGCATCTATTTTGGTGGCTAGTATATCTTCATAGTGATAGGTAGTATAGTAGGTAAAACGGCCGTTTCCATCCATCCTGGATTTTTGCATAATGTAATATTCCTCACAAGCCAAAAACACACTGCCATCCTTTTCAACTACTACGTCCCTTACCGTTAAGTTTGGGATTTCATAATCATCCTTCTTCTCCATTTTCCGGCGTTTCCGGGCTGATTCAAATTTTTCCAGTTCTGATAGGGGAAATTTATAATGACCTTTCAGATAGCCATCAACTTTTCCTTCTGTATTGAGTATGCCCAGGAAAACGCCTTCCGTTCCTTTGTTTTTGGCGTTTTTGCTATACGTACAGGCTATGATCATATCATGCAGAGCGTTTTCAATAAGCGTTGATTCACGTATAAAAAACGCATCAACAGACACTGTTGCATGGATAACCTGTTTGTTATCCTTCGTAAACTTAAATACTTCTAAATGATAGCCGGGGTTACCGGTGGCTTTATCAATTTCCTTCCTGGTCTCCGAGTCGTATACTTTAGCCAGCAGGTAGGCATTGCCTTTAGCATCAATGGAAAAATCCGCATTGTCCATTCTCGCCTCTGTATAGGGCATGGTAAATTCGTTACCCCATATTTTCTGCAGGTTCTCGTCAAAAACATGGATGCCTATTTTATCAAAACTGGTTTTGTCATTTTTTGATTCCGGAGCTACCCTGTAGCTTACTAATAACTTAGAATGGTCTGCATCAAAATTAAAATCAAATTTATTTACTTTCTTATACCTGTACAAACCCGTCATTACCGCATCCCCGGCTAGTTTAGGCGTCTCTATTATTTTTTGATTCTGATCGCTTATTTTTCCATTTTTTACATCTATTGAAGTGGCATATAATATTTCTTTTTGAGTGTTCTTGTCCCAGTCGCTTCTTAGCCAAAAATATTTTTGGTTAAAGTCCACTACCGTTTCACTGTTCATGTTTTTGGTGGCATCAGATAGTTCTATCACCTTTTCCCCGGTTTGTACCAGGTTTTTGGGGTTAAAGCGGGTAATATAAAGCTCATCCTTTTTTAATGACAGGTTTACAATTCCGTCCTTCTCGTTTCCAAAAAAAGAAAGGTCCGCTGCTTTTTTGGGTAAACCATATTCGGTACCCATCTTGAATTGAAATTTTTTACTTTGTCCGTAAGCAATGGTAACCAGCAGGCAGGCGGTGATAAGGAAGATTTTTTTCATAATAGTTAGGAATTGATACAATGGGTGCTTGTTACGACAATTTAATTCAAAAATTGTTTTATTTCAACGTAATGATATGGGCTATTATTGTTTTATTAGAAATAAACTCCGGTTCATGTTATTGTGGCATCTGTAATGAAATCTGAAGGAGAAAGCAACCAGGTGAAAGGTGAGAAGTGAAAAGAGAGGGAATATCGAGATCCGAAGATAAATGCAATCTAAAATCTTAGATATTAAATTTAAAATCTCAAATCTCAAATAGGTGATCCCCCATCACTCCTTTCTTCTAAAAAGTATGGTTCCGCTTGATTTTTCCGTTGAGGTAATATATACTTCATAACGTTTGCCGCCTGCAGTTACCACCATTAAAGCAGTATTGGGAGGGATGGCTCCGAAATTATCCGCATACATTACCAGTTCATTTTCTTCGCGGGTAGTATCTAATTTTATTTTTAGAGAAAGCGGTTTATCTGTTAAACGCTGGCGCGACAATAGTAATTTATTATTATAAAAAACAGATATGGTATCGCCGTCAATTTCTCCGTTATCATAAAAGTCTACCTTAAATTCTTCATCTGCAGGGATATCCACGGTCTTCAGTATATTTTTACTTCTTTTGGCGTATCCCGGAAGAACGGGCGTACTAATATCGGGTAAGCCCAACCGGGCAGCGTCTTCTACCTTTTGCGGTGTATGAGGTATAACTGCTTTACCGGGTGTTACAGGTGCAGGCTTTACGGGTTGTTTTTTTACAACCGGGGGATCTTTTCGGGGAGCCGGTTTGTGAGTGGAAGGAGAACCGGTCTTAGGTTTTTGTGTAAGACTTTGCTGTGGGATAGTTTTACTTTTTGTGGTGGACGGAGTGGTTCTTTTTGCCGTTGGTGGCGAAGTTTTTGGTGTGGTAACCCTGGTCAGGGTTTTTCTTTCCAGTTCGGTACTGCCTGTGCCGCAGTCATTCGGCCGGTATCCTCGCCATCTGCCTACTAACTTTTCAGTGCTGCCCTGCTTTAAAAAAGTAAGGATATGGGTTTGCAGGCAGTCGCCCCAGGTTGGCGGCGTATTGCCTTTGATCCTTTCTTCTTCATTTACGATTACCGATTTACTGGAAGGGTCATAAGTGCCATCCAGCCTGCATATCACATAGTATCGCTTCTCCGGGTAATTAAAATAAGAATACGAATAGCCGGTAACCTTTTCTCCTTTAATATACAGTTCCAGCACATATTCCGTGTCTCCCTCTCCGGCAACAATATTGTTATTGACCGAATTGAATGTTCCCCTCCATTGTCCGTTGATATCCTGACTTATACCGTGATAACCCATCAATAAAAAAATCAGCAGAAACCAGTCTTTCATTGCATATAAAACTTTTATTCAGCAAAAATACCCCCAATACTAAGGAAATAGCCCTGTGAAATGAAATGATACGCCAATAGTTCGTTAAATTTGCACTCTTTTTCAGGAACAGGAGGAATAAAATATGGTAAAAATTACTTTTCCGGATGGCGCGGTACGTGAATATCAACCGGGCACTACTGCATTGGATATTGCAAAGTCTATCAGTGAGGGATTGGCAAAGAAAGTGCTGGCCGCCAGGGTTAACGGGCAGGTGTGGGATGCCGAACGCCCTGTTTACAACGACAGCACGTTGCAATTACTTACCTGGAATGAAACAGATGGTAAAGCTACTTTCTGGCATTCCTCCGCGCACTTATTAGCCGAAGCCGTGGAAGCCCAATTTCCCGGTGTAAAATTTTGGGTAGGTCCGCCGGTTGAAAATGGCTTTTACTATGATATGGATTTGGGCGACAGAAAAGTAAGTGAAGAAGACCTGGCTGCCATCGAAAAAAAAATGACGGAACTGGCAAAGCAGGGTAACCCGTTTATCCGTAAGGAAATTTCAAAAGCGGATGCTGTACAATATTTTGAAGAGAAGGGTGATGAATACAAGCTCGATCTCCTGCAGAACCTCGAAGACGGCAACATCACTTTTTACAGCCAGGGCGGGTTTACCGATCTGTGCCGCGGTCCGCATATTCCTCAAACCGGTTTAATAAAAGCTATTAAGCTTACCAATATTGCCGGCGCCTACTGGAAAGGCGATGAAAAAAACAAACAGCTTACCCGCATATATGGTATTACTTTTCCCAATCAAAAAGAATTGGATGAATACCTGCACATGCTGGAAGAAGCAAAAAAGCGGGATCATCGCAAGCTGGGAAAAGAATTAGGCATTTTTGCTTTTGATGATGATATTGGGCCCGGACTGCCTTTGTGGCTGCCCAATGGTGCTATTGTTATTGAGGCGCTTGAAAAATTAGCTAAAGACACGGAAGAAAGAGCGGGTTATAAAAGAGTGGTTACGCCGCATATTGCTAAAGAAAGCCTGTATCTTACCAGCGGGCATTTGCCCTATTACCAGGATAGCATGTACCCGCCTATGGAATTAGATGGTACCAAATACTACCTGAAGGCGATGAATTGCCCGCATCACCATAAAATATTTTCGGCGGAACCCAAGAGTTATAAAGACCTGCCCTATCGGTTGGCAGAATACGGAACCTGTTACCGCTATGAGCAGAGTGGTGAACTGTTTGGCCTGATGAGAGTGCGTTGCCTGCATATGAATGACGCGCATATTTACTGCACCAAGGAACAGTTTTATGATGAGTTTAAGGCCGTAAATGAAATGTACCTGAAATATTTTAAGATTTTTGGTATAGAAAAATATGTTATGCGCCTCAGCCTGCATGATCCTTCCAAACTGGGAAAAAAATATGTGGACGAAGCGGAACTATGGATAGAAACGGAGGCTTTGGTAAGAGATGTGCTGGTGCGTACCAATACCCCCTTTGTAGAAGTACAGGATGAAGCCGCTTTTTACGGCCCTAAAATTGATGTGCAGATATGGAGCACTATCGGGCGTGAATTTACTTTGGCAACCAACCAGGTAGATTTTGCACAGGGCAGGCGGTTTAAACTTGAATTTACCAATAAAGACAATGCTCCTGAAATACCCCTTATCATTCACCGGGCGCCACTGGGTACCCATGAACGTTTTATCGGGTTTTTGCTGGAACATTATGCGGGCAAATTTCCGGTGTGGCTGGCGCCGCTGCAGGTAAAGATTTTACCCATTAGTGATAAGTTTATGGAATACGCACAAAATATTTTAGAATCATTGAAAAATGCAGATATTCGTGCAGAGATTGACGACAGGCCTGAAAAAATAGGTAGAAAAATACGCGATACCGAACTGGCCAAAGTACCTTATATGCTGGTGGTGGGAGAGAAGGAAGTAAATGAAAATAAAGTAGCGGTAAGGAGGCAGGGCAAAGGCGATACAGGTACAAAAGCAGTGGATGATTTTATTAAAGAAACCATTATTGAAATAAAGAACAGGGTGTCGGAATAGAGAAGTAAGAGGTAAGGGGTAAGAAGGCAGAAATAACCTGGGCATAAGGGCTCATTGAATATCAGTTAAACAGATTATTTCAAATTTTAACAATAACAATTAAAACCTCCCTGAAAAGGAGTATCACTTTAAAAATCGTAAATGGCATTTCCACCACGACCGCAATTTACCAGGGGTAATTTCAACCCCCGTTTCAGAAAAGAACAACAGCAGGAGCATCGCACTAACCACATGATCAGGGTACCCCAGGTAAGGCTGGTGGGTGATAATGTGGAAGTAGGCGTGTTTTCCATCCAGGATGCTTTAAAGCTTGCCAATGAGCAGGGACTGGATCTTGTAGAAATTTCTCCCAATGCGGACCCTCCTGTATGCAGGATCATTGATTATAATAAGTTCCTCTACGAAAAGAAGAAAAAGGAGAAGGAAATGAAAGCCAACTCCAAAGTTTCTGAAGTAAAGGAAATCCGGTTTACGCCTAATACAGATGAGCATGACTTTAATTTTAAAGCCAAGCATGCTGAGGATTTTTTAAAAGATGGCAATAAGGTAAAAGCATACGTGCAGTTTAAAGGACGTGCTATTATGTTTAAAGAAAGGGGAGAACTGCTATTGCTGAAGTTTGCGGAAAGGCTTTCAGATACAGGTGCTCCCGAAGGATTGCCTAAGCTGGAGGGCAAACGTATGATGATTATTTTCGCTCCTAAAAGTCAGAAAAAGAAAAAATAATAAAGTTTCATATATTTTTTCAGAACCTGTAAGATTTGCATGGAATACACATTCCGGCATGCTTACAGGTTTTTTGTCCCTCACCCCTGCCCGGCTAAGCATCGTTCAGGCGGGCGGGGCTTTTTTGGTCACTTTTTTTCCGCAAAAAAAGTGACCAACAGAAAAAGTTGTTATACAATCTGTCTCTGACTACCAGGCAGGTTCACCCCACACGTTATTCTATCGCCTCCCGGCGATAAAACTGCCATTAACATTTTCTTCTATACTGCGGAATAAATTTTGAATAGCTTCGTTATCATTTCTTACCTGTAATAATGATGAATCGTATAGCTATATTGGTTAGTATCTGCCTGTGTTGCACTGCGGCTTTCGCCCAGCAGTATAATCCCGGGAAAATAAATAAAAAAGCGGTGAACTTCTATAACCTTGGACTCGACAAGGCACAAAATGGCGATTACAGGGAAGCTATCCAATTTATAAACCGTGCGCTTGAAACAGACAAACGCTTTGTAGATGCCTGGCTCACCAAAGCGGGCATATACGGGGAGATGAAATTTTATGACAGTTGCACCGCAGCGTATGAACAGGCCTTTGCAATGGACATTGAATATACAAAGGATTATAAATTACCCTACGCCATTAACCTGGCGGGAGCGGGGCGGTTTGAATATGCCCTGCATGCGGTGAATGAATTTTTAACGAATCCCAATCTTAATGAGTCCAGCCGCAAAGCAGGGGCATACCGGAAGCGGTCATTTGAATTTGCCGTACAATACGATAAAGCGCACAATACTACAAACTATGTTTTTGCTCCGGCTAATGTTGGCGACAGCATCAACACTGCCGATCTGGAATATTACCCTTCTGTTACCATAGATGACAAAACCCTGGTATTTACCAGGCGGGTAAAGGGACGCAATGAAGATTTTTTCGTTAGCGACCGTAAAGACGATCAGTGGTCAAAAGCTAAAGGAATTGACGGAGATATCAATAGTAATTTTAATGAAGGAGCACAAAATATTTCGCAGGATGGGGAATGGCTTGTTTTTACAGGCTGCAATTTTCCTGAAGGTTTGGGAAGCTGCGACCTGTTTTTTTCATCGCTTACTAAAAAAGGATGGAGCACCCCGGAAAATATAGGGGAACCGGTAAACACGGAATTCTGGGAATCTTCGCCCTGCCTGTCGCCCGATAAACGGGAGCTGTATTTTTCCAGTAACCGCCCGGGCGGGTATGGCGGTAAAGATATGTATGTTTCCAAACGTATGCCCAGCGGGCGCTGGAGCGAACCTGAAAACCTGGGTTCTAAAATAAATACTGCAGGCGATGAAAGCTGCCCTTTTATTCATGCGGATAATCAAACCATGTATTTTACTTCAAACGGACTGACAGGATATGGAGGCGATGATTTGTTTGTTACGCGAAAGCAAAGTGATGGTACCTGGGGCAATGTAGAGAACCTGGGTTATCCTATTAATACTACCGAAAATGAAGGCAGCCTGGTGGTGGCGGCAGATGGTAAAACGGCCTATTATGCCAGCGACAGGGCGGATACCCGCGGAGGGTTGGATATTTATACATTTGAAATGCGGGAAGATATACGCCCCAACAAAACATTATGGGTGCAGGGAAAAGTGTTTGACAGTATAACCAAGCAAGGGTTACCTTCTGCGGTAGAATTAATTGATATAGGTTCGGGGCAAATCCTGGTAAAAGTGCAAACCAATGAAAGCGGCGATTACCTCATTACACTGCCATTGGGCAAGGATTATGCGTTTAATGTGAACCGGAAAGGCTATTTATTTTATTCTAAAAATTTTCCCTTCAGCCAAAAAACGCCGGACTCTACTTATACTATTGATATTGGTCTGCAGCCCATAGCAGCTAATGCATCTGTTGTGCTGAACAATATTTTTTTTGATGTTAACCGGTTTCAGTTGAAACAGCAATCCATTGCCGAATTAAATCGTGTAATAGAATTGCTGAATGATAATCCGGACATTACCATACTCATCGGCGGGCATACCGATAATACGGGTAAAGCAGCCGACAACCTTACGCTCTCCAATAACCGGGCAAAAGCAGTAGTGGATTATCTGATTACCAGGGGTATAGAAAGTTCACGACTGCAATACAAAGGCTTTGGCGCAGCCCAACCGGTAAGCGATAATGCTACCGATGAAGGAAAAGCGGCAAACAGGAGAACAGAATTAACTATTTTGTCGAAGTAGGGGATTTAAAATTTGAGATCTAAAATTTGAGATGGGGAGCAGGTTGCTTTTGCTGATAGCTCAAGTCTGATGGCTGATTACTGATAGCCTCCTTCGGATTTCCGGCTTCGCATTTGATTTTTTTTGGTTCTTATTATTTAAATCTTTGTCTTAATTTGTCCCTCTATATGAAAATAGCATTTCACGGCGCCGCCCGTACCGTAACCGGCTCAAAGCACCTGATTACTTTAAAAAGTGGAAAAAAAATTTTACTGGATTGTGGCATGTTCCAGGGCTTAGGCAAAGAAACGGATGTGCTGAACAGGGATTGGGGATTTTATCCGCCCGAAGTGGACTACTTAGTATTGTCACATGCACATATTGATCATAGCGGGTTAATACCTAAATTAGTGAAAGATGGTTTCAGGGGAAAAATATTTTGCACACCGGGTACCCGCGAATTAACAGAAGTGCTGCTGGAAGATTCGGCCGGCATACAGGAAGATGAAGTAAAATATATTAATAAGCGAAGAGCTGCGGCAGGGCAGGGATATTTGCAGCCCTTATACAACACGGAAGATGCAAAAAAGGCCAGCGGCTTTTTTATTACGGTTGAATATGGCAATTGGTTTGCTATAGAAGAAGGTATTGAGCTGCTGTATACCGATGTGGGACATATTATTGGCAGTGCCGCGGTGCATTTAAAAATAAAAGAGAATGACAAAACTACCCGCATCAGCTTTAGTGGTGATGTAGGGCGTTACAGGGATGTTATTCTGCGTTCGCCCCAAATATTTCCCCAGGCAGATTATATTTTGCTGGAGTCTACCTACGGCAACAGCCTGCACGACCTGCATACTACTACACCCGACCAGATATTGCAATGGATTGAAAAAGCCTGCCTGCAGAAAAAAGGTAAATTGGTAGTACCTGCGTTTAGTGTAGGGCGCACACAGGAAATTTTATTTGCGCTTAACCAGTTGGAATTAGAAAGAAGATTGCCGGACCTGGATTATTTTGTAGACAGTCCGCTGAGCGTAAAAGCTACAGAGATCATAAAAAATTATCCCCAATACTTTAACAACACAATTCAGAAAATATTACAATCAGACCAGGATCCTTTTGGGTTTAAAGGATTGAAGCTCATTAAAACGGTGGAAGAATCAAAGCTCCTCAATTTTCGCAATGAACCCTGCGTAATTATTTCCGCCAGTGGCATGGCAGAAGGGGGCAGGGTAAAACATCATATCAGTAATACTATTGAAAACAGCCGCAACACCATTTTGTTTACCGGCTATTGCGAACCGCATTCTTTGGGTGGCAGGTTAATAGCAGGTGCAACCGAAGTAACTATTTTTGGCGTATACCACCAGGTGAACGCCGAAATTGGTTCTATCCGCAGCATGAGTGCACATGGCGATTATGAAGATCTTTCCCAGTTCCTCGCCTGTCAAAATCCGCGGGAAGTAAAAACTTTATTTCTTGTTCATGGCGAATACGATGTACAGCAGGATTTCAGGAATCGCCTGTTGAAAAAAGGCTTTTTGGATGTGCAGATACCGGAAAGACATTTTGAAATGGGATTAGGGTAGCGTCATCAGCTTTAAGCAATCAGAATTAGCGGAGCTATAGGAAGAGCAGAACCTGAAAACAAATGAGGCTCCGGGAAAAATATAGAAATCTGTCTAAATATAGAATTTTGCTTTACCATATAAGCTGTTCGGGGTACACGAACGGCGCGCCGCCGTGGCAGGTGTCACCACCTCCACTTTTAGGTATAATTTTCAAATGATGTGTTTTATTTTTTTATCGCGTATGAACAAATTTAGTTTGCGCATCTGCAGCACCTTTTATTACAAGATGAGTAGCGGGGGTTGTTTTTAGAACTTGCTAAGGGGTTGTTAACGGTTAAAGCATAGCAGATTCCTGCATATTCAAATTTCTTCGCCTTTTTCTTAGTTTTCTTACCTTTGCCCTCCTTCTGCCATTATAACTGCCCTCAAAAGCAGCATTATATTTGTCAGAAAAAAAGATAACCAGGTCACAAATACATCTCATTAATATACGCTCAATATGTTGCAATTTATCTCTAAAATATTTGGAGGAAACAAGTCTCAAAAAGATATTAAGAATATTTCACATTACGTAGAAGAGATCAACGGGTATTTTACTTCCTATGCATCGCTTTCCAACGATGAACTGAGAAACAAAACCAATGAATTCAAATCCCGTATCAAACAACATATCTCAACTGTTGAAAATGAAATAACAGAACTCAAGCAAAAGGCGGAAGACCTGGCATTTTCCGAAATCATACAAAAAGATGAAATATACCAGCAAATAGATAAGCTGAGCAGGCAGCGCAATGAAAAAATTGAAGAGGCGCTTAAAGAAATTTTGCCCGAAGCTTTTGCAGTTGTAAAAGAAACAGCGCGCCGTTTTACAAATAATACGGAACTGGTGGCAACGGCAACCGAACTCGACAGGGAACTGAGTGTTAAAAAAGCCCATATTACCATTGACGGCGATACGGTAACATATAAAAATAGCTGGCTGGCAGGTGGTAACCTTATTACCTGGAACATGGTGCATTATGATGTGCAGTTGCTGGGCGGCGTTGTGTTACACGAGGGGAAGATAGCCGAGATGGCTACCGGTGAAGGTAAAACGCTGGTATCTACCTTACCGGCCTATCTTAATGCGCTGGCCGACCAGGGTGTGCATATTGTTACGGTAAATGATTATCTCGCCAAACGCGACTCGGAATGGAATGGTACTTTATATGAGTTTCTTGGACTAACGGTAGATTGTATTGACCGGCATTACCCCAATAGCGCTGACCGGCGTAAAGCATACCAGGCCAGTATAACCTACGGAACCAATAACGAATTTGGTTTCGATTACCTGCGCGATAACATGGTGCATAATCCGGATGAAATGGTACAGCGCAAGCATCATTACGCTATGGTGGATGAAGTAGATAGCGTATTAATTGATGATGCCCGTACGCCACTGATCATTTCGGGGCCCATATCAAAAGGCGGCGATGATCAGCAGTATATTCAGTTAAGGCCGCGTGTAAACCAGTTAGTGGAAGCGCAAAAACAGGTGGTGAATAAATCGCTGATTGATGCCAAAAAGTTAATAGGGGAAGGTAAAGATGATATTCGTGAGGGCGGACTTGCACTGCTGCGCGCTTTCCGGGGGTTACCCAAAAATACCGCGCTGATCAAATACCTCAGTGAACCCGGTATTCGTGTGAAATTACAAAAGGTGGAGAACTTTTACATGGCCGACCAGGGAAAGAACATGCATGTTGTGGATGAGGAACTGTTCTTTCACATTGACGAAAAGAATAACCAGGTAGAGCTTACAGATAAAGGATTACAATACATTACAAAAGGCGGCGAAGACCCCAATTTTTTTGTGCTGCCCGATTTGAGTACGCAATTATCGGATATTGAAAAAGGAGCCGATACTGCGGAGGTTAAACTGCAGCGCAAGGAAGAAATATTAAGTGAGTATGCGCAAAAAGCCGATCGTATACATACGGTACAACAGTTACTGAAGGCATATGCTTTATTTGAAAAAGATATAGAATATATTGTAATAGACGGGCAGGTGAAAATTGTTGATGAGCAAACCGGGCGTATCATGGAAGGCCGCCGGTATAGTGATGGACTGCACCAGGCTATTGAAGCCAAAGAGAATGTAAAGGTAGAAGCTGCCACACAAACCTATGCTACCGTTACGTTACAGAATTTCTTCCGCATGTACCATAAGCTGGCCGGTATGACGGGTACAGCAGAAACAGAAGCGGGTGAATTCTGGAGCATATACAAATTAGATGTGATTTCGGTTCCTACCAATATACCTGTTACCCGTAAAGATGAGCAGGACCTGGTATATAAAACCAAACGCGAAAAATATAAAGCGGTAATTGAAGAAATTGAAAAGTTACGTAACAGCGGGCGCCCTACACTGGTAGGTACTACTTCAGTTGAAGTAAGTGAATTACTGAGTAAAATGCTGCATGCCAGAAAAGTACCGCATAATGTACTGAATGCAAAACAGCATGCCCGTGAAGCGCAGGTAGTACTGGAAGCGGGTTTAAGCGGAGCCGTTACCATAGCTACCAACATGGCAGGCCGTGGAACGGATATAAAATTAGGGCCGGGTGTAAAGGAAGCGGGAGGACTGGCTATTATTGGTACCGAAAGACATGAGTCGCGGCGTGTAGACAGGCAGTTGCGTGGTCGTGCCGGACGCCAGGGCGATCCCGGTAACTCACAGTTTTACGTATCGCTGGAAGATGACCTGATGCGTATGTTTGGCAGCGAGCGTATAGCTTCCCTGATGGACAGGATGGGATATAAGGAAGGAGAGGTGATTCAGCACAGCATGATCACTAAAAGCATTGAAAGAGCGCAAAAAAAAGTAGAGGAAAATAACTTTGGTATTCGTAAGCGTTTGCTGGAATATGACGATGTGATGAATAAGCAGCGCAATGTGGTATATACCAAACGGGAACACGCCTTGTTTGGCGACCGCCTGGCGCTTGACCTGGATAACGCGTTTTATAGTGTGTCGGAAGGATTGATCAATTCTTTCCGCGAGCAGGAAGATTATGAAGGCTTTAAGCTGTCTGCAATCATTCATTTTGGTATTGATACTACGATTAGCCATGACGAGTTTATGAAGGGCGATATCAATAAAATAGCGGATCATTTATACAATGAAGCCTCTGCGCATTACCAGGAACGCAAGGAGAACTTAACGAAACAGTCTATGCCCGTCTTTCAGAATATTAAACTCATGCAGGGCAATCATATTGAAAATGTGGTAGTACCGTTTTCTGATGGTAAAAAAAGTATCCAGGTACTCACGAACATGAAAAAAACCTTATCGTCTAAAGGAACGGAATTAGCGAATGCGCTGGAAAGAACCATTACGCTTGCCTTAATTGACGATGCATGGAAAGAACACCTGAGGGCAATGGATGATCTGAAGCATAGCGTTCAAACGGCGGTATACGAACAAAAAGATCCTTTAATTATATATAAAACTACTGCTTTTGAAATGTTCCGTAATATGGACGGAGAAGTGAACAGGGATATCGTTTCTTTCCTTAGTCACGCCGCCATACCCGTTGAACAGCAAAACGCCGGCCAGATAAGGGAAGGCAAGGAACAAAAAACAGATATGAGCAGGATGAAGGCCAATAAAGATGAGATTGACGCACGTGGCGATGATTACGCGGCAAATGAAAATGACTATTTTGATCCTTCCGGCGCGGCAGTAAAACAGGAACCTGTGAAAGTTGGTCCCAAGATTGGACGAAATGATCCTTGTCCATGCGGCAGTGGTAAAAAATATAAACAGTGTCATGGAAAGGAAGCGTGAAGCCGGTAACAGCAGTGTTCAAAGCGCTATCCGCTCAAATTTCAAACCTGCCTGCCGGCAAACAGGTACTAAACCTCAAATCTTAAATTTCAAATCTCAAATTTGGATATCGCCGCTTATATTGATCACACTATTGTAAAGCCCGATACTACTATAGCAGATGTTGAGCGGCTTTGCAGTGAAGCGCTTCAATATCATTTCGCCGCGGTATGCGTTCCCCCTTTATATGTAAAAAAAGCAGCAGGGCTGCTTGCGGGATCAACCGTAAAAACGGCTACCGTAATTGGATTTCCGTTTGGCTATTCAGCCATTGAAGCCAAGCTGGCGGAAGTGGTATTAGCTATTGTAGACGGTGCAGATGAGCTGGATATGGTAGCAAATATTGCCGCGGTAAAAAATAGCGACTGGCAGTTTATTGCCGCTGAAATTAATACTATACTGCCTGTTATCAGGAATAAGAACCGGGTATTAAAGGTTATTATTGAAACCGGTATGCTCACTACGGATGAGATCATCAAATGCTGTGAACTATATGGTGCGGCCGGGGTGGATTTTTTAAAAACATCTACGGGATATGCAGGGAAAGGCGCTACTGTTGAAGCGGTGCGCCTTATGCGACAGCATTTGCCGCCGCATGTTCAAATAAAGGCATCAGGAGGAATACGCAGTTTTGCATTTGCCGGCGAACTCCTTGCTGCCGGCGCAAGCCGTATTGGATGCAGCGGCAGTGTTGATATGGTAAAAGCGTATGGCCAAAAACCGGTATGATTGATATGTTTAACATTATATAAAGCTAAAGTGTGTTTTCACCATGCTTTAAGTATGTAAAAGAGCATGTATATTAGCGTCCGGCACACACCCATAATTAAATAACCCGGTATGAAAAAAGCAGGCATCTCAGTTATCCTATTTTTCTTTATAGCCGGCCTAACGGCCCAGGATACCGCAAGCGATACGCTGCACAATGTTTCCGTACATAAAGATCCCAGGCTTAATGCACTTATTAAGAAGAACAGGGAGGTTAATGAAGACGTTTATTTAAAAACGCTCCGGAATATACAGGGGTTTCGCCTGCAGGTTATTAATACCAATGACCGCAACACCGCACTTTCTGTTAAAACACGCATGCTAAGCGACTTCCCGGATGAAAAAACCTATTTTATTTACCACTCTCCCTACTTCAAAATTCAGATGGGTAATTTCAGAACAAGGGAGGATGCGGAACAACTGATGCAGCAGGTTAAAAAAATTTATCCTTCGGGCGTATTTATTGTGCCGGCAAAGATAGAAATAAGGCCATCTAAAGATGGAGAATTGATATTAGATGCGATAGATAATAAGCCTTAAACAGAAAGGAGGGGCGGATGATATGGATATCTATTGTATGGAAACTATTTCTGCAGATCCGGCTTCACTCTCCGTTTTCACAATACCAAACCCGGGGGCAAACCATTCCGTTGCTTCAAAATTTAAGGGTATGTCAATAGGACCTGTTTGAATATTTAACTTTACCAGGTAGGTTATTGTGATGCAATCCCAGGCGCCGGCTTTTGTGCTTACTTTTTCTGCGCCGGTTACTTTCCTGTTAAAAATTTGCATTTTTAAAATTTGTTTTACCCCGTTATTATCAATTTCCATATTAAATATACCGTCTTTTAACCTGTCGCCGGTTTGCATTGCTGCGGGGTATTCCAGGAATGCATTTTTTACTTTAGCGTTCGCCTTGTTAAATTGTTCCGTTTGTTGCTGCGGAAGAAACAGGTTCATGTCCATCAGCAGCGCACCGTTGCTGCATTTTACATTACTTATTCCTTTATTCACCGGTTTTCCTTCTTTATCAAGCAAAGTGGTATGCAGGATTGCTGAAACGGTGCTGCCTTTAACAGGCTGACCGGAGGTTTTGTATATGATTGTTCCGTTTAAGTTGCCTTTTTTGTTATATACCGCAAGCTGTGTTGTTTTATTATCCTGCAACAAATAAAACAACGCGCAGCCTTGCGCGTTTGCGCTTCTGCAGAGCAATAAAAAAGGAAGAACGAACAATAAATCTTTCATAAATAGAGGCTGTTCAGGTATGAAAGATATAGAATTATTAACGATAAGCAGAAGAACCCGTGAAAACAGCGATGAAAATGTGTGGAAAAGGAATATTATACTGCTTATTTACCTTTAGTGAAAAGGTTGCCTGCAAATTTTTTCCATACAGACAGTTTTTTACTCACTTCCTTACTTGTTCCTAATTGCAATGCCGCTCCTATCACTTTTTTAGCGATACTGCCGGTGGGGTTCCAGAACAGGCGGCCGCCTACATATCCGAGCCCTAATTGAAGCGCCATATTAAGTATACCGCTTTTTAGCCCGGAATCGGCGGTTATTTCACTGAAAGCGCTTTTGAGCAGCTTGACAGGTGTGATGCTGTGATAAGTTACCCTTATTTTTTCTTTGAGTTCATCCTCCATAACACGCGTTTGCGCTTCCAGCAATGCAATCCTGGCTTTTACATCTTCCGGTTGCAAAGGATTGTTCATTTCAATATTTTATTGATAACAGTTTTATAAAATGGTTTTTTGATGAGGCTGTCTCTTGCCGCATACACTACAAGGCCCAGTAATAAATAAAAACCGGCGACAATAAAAAATCCATAATACGCCTCGCCCAGCCATTTCCCGATTAACAGGGCGATACCGGTATTTAACGCAATAACTGCAATAAAACCAATAAGGATAAAAAGAAGCTTTAATATAAGCGCTGTGGCTATTTCCGTGGTTTTATCAACCGCTTTCAGTTTCCATAATTCCGTTTTTGCTTCTATGTAACGGCCCGCGTCATCCACCAGCGTTGTTATATTTTCAGAAATCGTTTCTTTCATTATAGAAGTATTTTTATGCCGCCGGAATGGTTATTAGCACTTTGTTTATTTTCCTGCTTTTAAACCACTGAGTTTTTTGCCTGGTTAGTAAATGTACTCACCTTTCCTTTTTCGGCTACCTCTTCCACTTCATTTTTTGCACTACGGTATTTGTCTTTTACCGTATCAACAAAATCATTGAAAGTATGCTTTAACTGGTCGCCCATATCAGACGTATTCTGTGTTATTTTTTTCCTGGTTTCAGAACCTTTGTCGGGGGCGAAAAGAATACCTGCTATGGCGCCAATAGCCGCGCCTGCTAATAAACCCAGCACAATTTTAGAATCTGCTTTCATAATAGTTGATTTTAATAGTGATAATAATCATTTATTTATTACTGGTATAGTAATACATTTTCCTGCCAGAAATAAATACCTGCTTTAACTGCATAAACATGGGCTGGCAGCGGTTTCTGTATTTCCTGATGCGCAATTAATTCCCCACCCTGTGGAATATCTCCCTGTGAAAAGGGTAATAGCAGTAAAGTTAAGCTTTAAAATTAGCTTGCATAAATACTGGCATATTTATTTGGTACAGGAATGTTATATTCAGGAAGTTAGTTTAGGGGTTTTATAAAGACCGGGCTTTAGGATCCGGTCTTTAAATTAATTTTTATTGTTTCAGAAATCAATCCCCAGCCATTTCTTCCTTTTCATACTTCCATACTTCTCATAATCAAACCGGTAGAGTTTTCCCGGGCGATGGGGAACATTACTTTCCAATATGCCGGTATCTATAAGAAGCCCCATGCTGAAAAATTTTTTCCGGAAATTTCTCCTGTCCATTTTTTCATCCAAAATATTTTCATACAGCAGTTGGAGATCGCGTAATGAAAATTCCGTTCCCAGTAACCGCAGTCCCAGCGGGTGCTCCTGCATGCGGTACTGCAGCCAGTAATAGCAGGCATCTAATATTTCCTTATGATCGAAGGCCATTTCCTTAATTTCATTTACATCGTGCCAGTGTAATTCGTTGTCATAAATTTTTAATTCGTTATGCCTGATATTAATAAGCGAGCAGTAAGCTATGGTTATCACCCGGCCTTCGGGGTGCCTGTTAACTTTACCAAAAGTGCGTACCTGCTCCATATACACATCATTAAGCCCCGTTCGGTTTTTTACAATGCGGGAAACCGCTTCGTCAATATCTTCACCGGGTTTAACAATATCTCCCAGCAGCGACCAGCGGTCTTTGTAGGAAGGCATATCACTTTTAATAAGTAAAACTTTTAGTTTGCATGCTTCAAAGCCGAAGATTACGCAGTCTACCGACACGCCTACTGTAAAGTTATCGGCAGATACCGGTTCTTTGGCAATAAGGGAATTATTAAGTACCTGTTTTGTTTTCATGATAAAATGTTTCAGCCTGTGTCATATCAACTGTTATCCTGTGTTTTTACGATAGCGCGCCAGCCGTTTAACAAATTCAGAAGATGCATTCTCCGGGTCTGTTTGCATCACTTATTTGCGCCTGACTTTAAATGACCAGGTAAAATTAAATACGGCCACTATCTCACCGGCTTCGTTGGTACCCGCGGTTTGTACGGTAATTATATTATCGCCGTTAGCGGAAATAGCCTCCTCCACTGCATCCCGCAAGGCTATACCATCCCGGCATATAAAGGAGGTAATACCTGTAGCTTTTTTATAATATTCTCCGTTCATTTCTGTTACCAGCATGGAAACGGAGGGACTGCGTTTGTAAACACTGGCCAGCGCTAAAGCGCCGGTGCTCATTTCGGCAGCCATTGCCAGGCAGGCAAAATAGGTGGAGCGGAAAGGGTTTTTAGAAAACCACTTATACGGCACCGTTACCACGCATTTTTCTTCGGAAATGGATTTTATTCTTACTCCTGCAAAATAAGCGCTGGGTAGCCTGAAAAGCAGGAACAACCGGAATTTTAGCGGATTACGGGCCAGTTTTATAAAAGAGTTCATGCAGGCGGTTTTTTTTGAGGGGAATATTGCCGGGGAATGCTTTATGGGTTATTGTTTGCTGATTTCTACCACGCATGCCGCTACCTGGTTATCTGCCGCTGCACCCCGGAACCTAATGACGCCCGTTGCGGTACGCTCGTAGCGGATGTTAGCTGAAGCCTGCGTACGTAAAGTGTTATTTACCCGCGCGGCAAAATCGGATTGGGGTTGCCGGCTGATTGTTTGATTAAGCTTATACCAGTCGAGTGGTTGCTTGCTTACCACTACCACTATCATATCTTTGGTACCAATACTATCAGGCGTCATGCTTTTATCTTTTGGAAACAGCCGGTAGCCTGTGATGCCGCAAAAAGGAGCGTATTTTGTTTTAGAAGGGTCTGAAGCATCCGGGTAGGGAAATAAGGTGTAGCTGGTACCGTCTGTTTCTTTGCCAAATACATAAGTGTAACATTCCGTACTGTTCTTTACTTCTATTTTGAACTTCATGCCCGGTTTAACAGGGGCTGTGGTTTCAAAGTGATTGCCTGAACTTATCCGTAGTGGTATATAGCCTTTCGGGCTTGTTTTTTTGCCATCGTATTGTACTTCCATCAGCCCAATTTCACAGGCAAAAGGAGTGCTGGCGGCATCGCCTGTTTTAACCATTGGCTCCAAACCATAGGCTTCTCTTACATATCTTTTAAAATCGGGATAGCGAACCCAGGCAAACCCGTTGTTTCCCCATTCGGGACCCCAGCTATTCATGATCAAAAAAGACCCGCCATATTTTGTATCATCATAACCTACCACGCATTGGGCATGCCCGCCGAAGCCCATCATGCCGGCATCTCCCGGCTCAGGAACCCAAACATCTTTGCCCAGCATGTTTTGCATATAGCTTTCCCCCACCATCATGCCTATAACAACCGGCGCTCCCTGAACCAGGTTTTCCTTAATGGCACGCATATCCAGTTCTTCCGTATTATCGCCTTTGGTTAGCCTGTTAAAGCCACGCATTTTAAATTGGGCTGCTTCCTGAATTAAATTGCCGGAAGGCTGCCGGCTGCAATCCTGGTCGGTATAAGGAAATTGTTCATACAGTAAAGCGCCTTGTTTGGTCATATATTCCATTGCTCTTAAAATATAAGAACCCTGGCAGCCATCGAGCCCGATCTGGTTATATAAAAAAGCGGGACTGAATGTTACCTGCCCGGCATTTTGACCGGTACGTGATGCTTCTAATATGCTTCTTGCCGCATAAGCGCTGCTCCAGGCTACGCAACTGCCCTGTTTACCCTGGTTGCCCACCTGCGGCGCATAGCGTTGAAGGTTAGTAGCTTCCGGTAATGGGTTTTTTGTATTGTCATCTTCTAATGCCTCGTATATGCTGGCTTTCTGAAATTGTTGGGGATCCAGTATACCGCCTGTAGCCAGTAGCCCGGCCTGGTTTAGTATGTTTCCGCAACCGCTGCGCCCAAGTAAAAAATAGCCTCCTGCACTTATGGCTGCTATTACCAGTATTCCCTTAATTCCAAAAATCCGCAATAAAAAAGGCAAAAGTGCCAGCAACCCGCCGCCCCCGCGTGAACCACCGCCTCCACTTTGTCTGCCGCCCCCTTCATCATTAAATTGTTCCTGCTGATCCTGCGGGTCATCCGTCATCCGTATGGGCATACCATGATAATTTTAATTAGCCTAAATGTAAGCGATTTTTATTGATTTGCTGCGTAGGCCTTCAACCCGCATTTCAACCAATCTCCGTACTTTTTAACATCGGGCGTATAACCAACAGGGTTTGTCAGTAGTTTACCTTCGTGGTTTAAAATAACATACAGCGGCTGTGTGGATTTTCCGAAATTTTCGGTTTGAAAAGTGGCCCATTTGTCGCCAATCGTTTCTATGTCTTTCTCTTTTCCATCGGCAAAGGTATAGGTAAACCGCTCTGCCGGGGGGAGTTTTTTGCGGTCATCAACATATAATGAAAGGAGGATGAATTTTTCATTCAGTAAAGATGAAATTTCAGGATCGGTCCAAACCTGCTCTTCCATTTTGCGGCAGTTTACACAGGCCCAGCCTGTAAAATCAATAAGGATAGGTTTGTTTTGCGCGGCAGATAGCTGCATTGCTTTTTCAAAATCATTGATTACATGTGGTTCAACGCCTTTGCCCTGTACATTAGATTCGCCGTAAACACTATAGCTTAAAGGAGGTGGAAAGCCGCTTAGTAATTTTAGATTGGCATAAGGCGAAGCGGTGAGACCGGGTACAAGATATACTGCGAAGATAAAAGATAATACGCCCAGCACTTTTCGGGTTACCGGTATTTTTTGGCCTTTATAATCGTGGGGCAGCTTTAGCCAGCCAAAAAGATAGCAACCCAAACCTATTGCAATCAGCAACCAAATGCCTATAAATACTTCCCGTTTCAATAAACCCCAATGCTCCACGAGGTCGGCATTGGAAAGAAACTTGAAAGCAAGTGCCAGTTCCACAAATGCCAGGATTTTTTTTACGGTATCGAGCCAGCCGCCGCTTTTGGGCAACGATTTTAACCAGTTGGGAAACATGGCAAAAAGCGCGAAAGGCAATGCCAGGGCTGTTCCAAATCCTGCCATACCACTGGTAAGCGACCAGGCGCCCTCAGACGCGGTACCCACCAGCAGGGTTCCTAAAATTACACCGGTGCAGGAAAATGACACAATGACCAAAGTGAGTGCCATAAAGAAAATGCCGCTGATGCTGCCCAGGCTGCTTTTAGCATCTGCCTTACCGGCAATACCCGCGGGCAGTGTTATTTCGAAATAGCCAAAAAAGGAAATGGCGAAAAATATAAAAACAGCAAAGAAAAAAACATTGAGCCAGGCATTGGTGGAAATATTATTAAATATTTCGGGCTGCACATTACCAATAATATGAAATGGAATACTGGCTAAAACATAAATGAGAAAAATAAAAAAGCCATATATGATGCCGTTGCGTATGGCCTGTTTTTTATGGGATGCCCTGTTGGTAAAAAAGGAAACGGTAACGGGTATCATTGGAAATACACAGGGGGTAAGCAGGGCAATAATGCCACCAATAAAACCCAGGAAGAAGATCGTGAGCAAACCTTGTCCGGACTGGGTTTCATCTCCGCAGGGTGATACGGGGTTTTTTAAATCAACGCGCTGCAACCTGATCTGGCTGGCTGCAACAGGGGTTATACCGCCTTCAAAATGCACGGTTTTGGCCTCATCAACCGGGGTGAATGCTTCATTGTTAGACGCGAAACCCTGTAGTTTTATTTTAAGTGCGGCCGGTACTTCTCCTGTAATATTTATTTTTTGAGTAAGCGTAAAATTACCGGTGTATACATGGAGTTCCCGGTTATCAAAAACAGGATCCTTTATTATTGCCGCCTGGGGATCAACAGTAAACTTTCCGTTTTTTTGTACTTTATCATCATCCCAGGTTATATGTAAACCTTCCATCTCAATTTCGGCAATGGAATCTGCATATACATGCCATTGACGGTCAAGCGTAGCTTTTATAATAATAGTGTAGGAGCTGCTGTTGTTCTTTGTACTGTTTACCTCCCAATGCAAAGGGCTTTCCTGGGCAATGCAGAAAAGAGGCAACAGGAAAAAAAGAAGAAGGATAGCTTTTTGTTTCATGCAATATGGTAGCCGTTGGGTTGTAAAATGATTTGGCAAAGATAATGGTTAGCAGTGAGCGGTCAGCAGTAAGTGGTGAAAGGTGAAAAAAGGAACTATCCGCTCATCGTTAGTATACTTTAGCTGACGGCTGTTAACTAAAATCTGACACCTTATTCTCCAATTTCTTCAACGGGTAACAGTTCTTCTCTATCCTCATTCCATTCTATAATGAAATTGTTTCTGCCTTCACCGGTAATAATGCTCATATATTTTTGCTGTATCAGTTCAAGCATAGAAAGAAAAAGGAAGATGGCATGAATACGGTTATCGCAAATTTTAAATAGGTTTTCAAAGGTTACCGTCTTTTCGGACTGTAGTGTGTGCAGCATATATTCCCTGCTGTCTTCCATGGTATAGTGGTAGTTGTATACCACATGCTGGGGTTTGTTATTGCGCTCATGCAGGCGTTGCATTACCCGCTCAAAAGCCTTCATTAGCTTAAATGTGGTAATGGTTTGTATTTCGGTGCCTTCACCCGCGTCTTCCCCTACCTGCGTCATTTCCTTTTGTATATTTCCCCTTTTAACCATCAGCATGCGGATGGCTTCCATTTCTGCCATTTTTACAGAGGCTTCCTTAAACCGTTTGTATTCAAGCAGCTTGTCAATCAATTCCTGTCGCGGATCAACTTCATTACCCTGTTCATCAATTTCTTTTCGGGGCAGCAGCATTTTTGCTTTTATGCGCATAAGTGTGGAAACAAAAAGTATGAACTCGCTGCTGAGTTCTATACTTAAATCTTCCATGCTGTGCATATAGGTTACAAAATCATTGATGATTTTAGTGATTTGTATATCGTAAATATCCAATTCGTCCCTTTCAATAAAGAATAGTAAAAGGTCAAACGGACCTTCAAATTGCGGGAGCTTAATCTGGTATGATTCTGTATTCACTATGCAATATATTTAAAAACTGCGTCCCGCCGGGTTTCCATATTGAAACCGAAACGGGACGCAACAAATGTAAGCAACGAAAATCAGTTTTTAAAACGATAAGCTAAACCTATGCCCATCAGTTCTTTGAGCTGAAGTTTTGGACCGGCAGGGTTGCTGTTTGCATCAACGGTTTTTACATCATCATCGTAAATCATATCCAGGGAAAGACTTACGGTAATCAGTTTAGTTACTTTTACCAGCAGCATATTAGTCATATAAAGGTCAATATTCTGCGGATTATGCAAATAATTAGAGAACAAATCAAGCCGTCCCGCATAAGAGGCGCTTTCACTGATATTTGCTTTATAATTGATAGAGCCAAATGCGCCGAATTCCGTTTTTATTTTTTTGCCCGGATCAACTCCAAATGCGCCTGCGGCGGATAATAGACCGTCATTTACGATCGTCCATCTTCCTGTAGCGGGAGAGAGCGATACTGAAAAATTATCGTTGGGCTGATACGTTATGCCGGGTGAAAGCAATACATAAGCGGGTGAAAGGAAGTTGGATGTAAGCACTTTGGGATCATTAGCAGGGTAGGCGTATCCTTTTGTAAGCTGCGTTCTGAAGTTAAATATTGCGCTGGCGTACCAGTGGCCTTTACCGAGCTGGTATCCATACCTGGAAAGAAAATCAAAACGATCGTCTGCTTTCCTGCTGCCCAGGCTGGTTGTATTTACGAAGCCATAGGCAATGTCTAAGGTATTGTCCCAGATTTGCCTGTCTTTTTTATAAAAAGCGTATAAGTTAAGTAATGAAGCAACAGAAAGAGACGACTTGTCGCCACCGGCGGCCCAGTTGCTTAAAGCGCCCTGGTTTACATTAATACTGAATAACCCGCCTTTTTTCCAAACCTGGGGAATGGTATCATTCGGATCTTTGGTTATGGTTTTTCCGGCAGCATCCCGCATTGCTGATACGGTAGGATCCTGGGCGTAAAGCAGGGTAGAGAAAGCGAATGAAATAAGGAAAGCACTGAATAAGTTTTTTTTCATGGTTCTGATTTTTTCGCGAAAGTATAAAAAAAGACTTGCTTGGATAACATATTAATACCTGGTACTTATACAAAAGCACCAGGTATTTGTGCAAATAATGCACCGGCATTATTGCAGGAAATTATTTTTTTAATGCATCGCGTATCTCCATTAGTAACTGGTCTGTAGAAGAAGGACCGGCCGGAGGAGCGGGGGGTTCTGCTTTCTGCAGGCTTTTCATGGCTTTAATGATCAGGAAGAGTATGAATGCGATAATAAGGAACTTAATAATCGCCGATAAAAATTTACCATACTTTACGGCGCCCCACATCAACTGGTCCAGGTTTTCGGCATGGGCAGCCTTTAATGCGGGTGTGAGCAATAGCGGGGTAATAACATCATCCACCAGTGATGAAACAATTGCACCGAAGGCGCCGCCAATAATTACGGCAACGGCCAAATCTACCACATTGCCCTTTAACGCAAAATCTTTAAAGTCTTTAAGTAAGCCCATAGTGTTGATTTTTAAGATATAAAAAATAATTTCCCGCTCAAATTAATACTATATATTTTAACTGATAATTTATATCAGTGTAAATGCACAGCGATTTATGCACAAATAATGCACCGGTGGCGGTACTGTTATTTTTTTAAACCGGGATATTGCATGTTAAGCTGCTTTAAAGTGCTGTGCAGCGCAGTAGCGATCACGTGTTCCTTATACCAGTTTTGATCTGCCGGAACAATATGCCAGGGTACGGCATTGCAATGCGCGAAACAATCCTCATACATTTTCATATACGTGTTCCAGTGCCTGGCTTCTTCAAAGTCTTTCTCATTATACTTCCACATTTTTGCCGGATCATGTATTCTTTCATTTAATCTTTCCTGCTGCGCTTCGGGAGAAACATGCAGATAGAATTTCAGAATATGGGTATTATTGTGTTCAGCAAGTAAGGATTCGAGATTGTTAATAGCCCGCATCCTTTTTTTAGCCGTTTCATCATCGCACCACTTGTGTACCCTGGTTACCAGTATATCTTCATAGTGCGACCTGTTGAATATTTGTATGCTTCCTTTTGCCGGCGCGGCCATGTGTACTCTCCATAAAAAATCGTGCGATAATTCTTCGGGGGTAGGTACTTTAAATGACTTAACTGTTACACCCTGTGGGTTGAGTTGCCCAAAAACATTGCGGATGGTACCGTCTTTTCCGCTGGCGTCCATACCCTGTATTACTACCAGCACAGCATGTTTACCTTCAGCAAACAGGAGATTCTGCAGTTCATCCAACTCCTGTAATATTTTTTCCGTTTTTATTTTGGTAGCTTCTTTATCGTACGCTTTTGGTGCACGGGTACTGATGTTCTTTAATTTGATGGCAGCCATAATTACCTGGTTAAAATCAATCTCATATCCTGTATTGGTATTCACTTCGCACTCAGCAGTCAGCCGTTAGCAATCAGCTAAAAGTCACTAACGATGAGCCTGGTACTTCTCTTCTTGCCACTCACTACTCACCATCTCACACCGCCATCATCTCTTTCTCTTTAGAGGCAAGATAAGTATCTATGAGTGTGATGTATTTATCGGTTAATTGCTGAATTTCTTTTTCCGCATCTTTACCGGCATCTTCGCTTAATCCGTTTTTCTGCAGCTTTTTAATATCTTCTATCGCATCGCGGCGTATGCTGCGCACTGCTACTTTCGATTGTTCTCCTTCGGCATGTACTTTTTTAACCAGCTCTTTTCTTCTTTCTTCTGTTAGTGGGGGAAGAAAGAGGCGTATAATCATACCATCGTTTTGCGGAGTTACGCCTATATTGGCGGCAATAATGGAACGCTCAATGGGTTGCAGCATATTTTTTTCCCAGGGCTGAATGGTTATAGTTCGGGCATCGGCTACCGAAATATTACCTACCTGGCTAATGGGCGTTGGCGATCCGTAATAATCAACCACCAGTCCATCGAGCATCTGGGGGGTAGCCCTTCCCGCCCTTATTTTTACCAGTTCGGCTTCCAGGTGGCTGATGGCTTTTTTCATGGTATCTTCACCTACGTCTAATACAAATGATACTTCTTCTGACATAATTTAAAAAATTAAATGCGTTGCAAAGCTAACAAATGGAAAGAATAAAAAGAATATGGAAGTTAGTTGTGCTCGGCCGCTTTTTTAGCGGGAGTTAAAGGCATAATACGGGAAGGTTTGGTAAGCCGCAGAATATCTTCCGTATCTCCCCCGGTAACTAGCATAAGCGTGGGCTTATGCAAATATACCAATGCAAAACCACCGAATGCCAGTGCTACTAAAATGGGGATAAGTATATTAATGCTCAGAAAACTGAAGCCATAGGCGATGGCTACAAAAAAAATATTGACTACAATTAAGGCAAAACTAATGGCCTTGTGACTCATGCCCCTGTCTAACAAAATGTGATGAATATGATTGCGGTCGGGACTGAATGGTGAACGCCGGTTAAAAATGCGTATAGAGAAAACCCTTAAGGTATCAAACAAAGGAATAATCAGTATGGCAATGGCAATAGCCGGAGATGCCTGCAATGGCACAAGGCTACCGGGAGAATCAGTGATATTAATAAACTGCACCACCAGAATGGCGTTAATCAATCCTATTAACAAAGAACCCGTATCACCCATAAAAATACGGGCGGGAGAGCGGTTGAAAATTAAAAACGCCAGCAGGCTGCCGCACATGGCAAAAGCAAGCGCCGCATATTCCGCATGAGCGGCAACATAAAAATATACGCCAAAGGTTAAAGTGGTAAATATCCCCAGCCCCGCTGCAAGCCCGTCAACACCATCAATAAGGTTAAAGGAGTTAATAATTACAATTACCGTAAGATAGGTTAAAATTAAACTAATGATTTCGGGCAGCTCGTTTACGCCAAGAAAGCCGTGCATGCTTTTAATAACAATACCGCCCTTGTATATGATAATAAAAGCAGCTATAATTTGCCCGATGATCTTTTTCATGGGCGTAAGGATCAGGATATCATCCTTAAGTCCGAGGAAAAAAATAACCAATGCTGCGGCAAAATAATATTGAAAACCCGGAGCGGAACTAAAAGAAATAGTCATCAGGCATGAAATGATAAAGCCTGCAAATATGCCCAGTCCGCCAAGCGACGGAACCGGTATAGCATGAATCTTTCTCGCATTGGGCAGATCATACAGCTTCTTTATTTCAGATACATTAATAATTACAGGAATGGCAGTAAATGTAATAACGAAAGCTAATATGGTTGCCAGCAAAATGATTTCCATCCGGTTCGCTTTAAAGGTGCGAAAATATGATAATTATTTTATTTGCATAAATACAATGCAAAGAATGACGATTAGATATTATACTATATGATACGTACAGCCTGTATAGAACGGTTGGTGTAATCTGTTAGTATTGGGAAATAAAACTATATTTCCCGAAAAGTGTAATCGTATCTACTTATATCCAACAGTTTATTTAGCTTTGGCACCATTTTAAAAGCTAAAAATTATGCCAGAATTAAAAAACATAGCCACCCAGATCAGAAGAGACATCGTAAGAATGGTACATGCCTGCCAGAGCGGACACCCGGGAGGGTCTTTAGGATGTGCCGACTTTTTTACCGCGCTTTATTTTGATGTGATGCAACACGACCCTTCCTTTAATATGGATGGCAGGGGTGAAGACCTGTTCTTTCTTTCAAACGGGCATATTTCACCGGTGTTTTACGCTACACTGGCCAGGTCGGGCTATTTTCCGGTGAGCGAACTGTCCAGCTTTCGAAAACTCAATTCGAGGCTCCAGGGACATCCCGCCACCCACGAGCACTTGCCGGGTATAAGAGTAGCTTCGGGATCGCTGGGGCAGGGTATGAGTGTGGCTATAGGAGCGGCGCTGGCTAAAAAATTAAATAATGACGATAAGTTGGTTTTTTCCCTGCACGGAGACGGGGAATTAGATGAAGGACAAAACTGGGAAGCCATTATGTTTGCCGCTCATAATAAAGTAGATAACCTTATTTCCACTATAGACTGGAACGGTCAGCAAATTGACGGTCCTACAAAAAAGGTGATGGATCTGGGCGATATCGGTAAAAAATTTGAAGTTTTTGGCTGGACAACCCTTCAGACCAATGGTAACGATATGGATGACCTGGTTGCCGCTTTACATAAAGCAAAAACACTTACCGGCAAAGGTAAACCCGTTGCTATAATGATGCATACTGCCATGGGAAAAGGGGTAGATTTTATGGAAGGAACGCACGAGTGGCACGGTATTGCGCCCAATGACGGGCAGTTGCAAAAAGCGCTGGCCCAGTTACCGGAAACTTTGGGAGATTATTGAGGAAGGAGGAGGTGAATTTTAAGATTGATTCAGGTTGCAGGTTACAAGTTACAGGGGAATATCCGTTCCAATTGGGAGTTTATCGTTTATTTCAACACTTTTTTGATAGCTTTCATTAATACCTTTTCAACTTCGGGCGCCGTACCCGAAACAATACCACTGGTTTCGTAACCGCCCTGGGTATAGGATATTTTAGTACCAATATAACCTGGACCGTAATCTTCATAGGCAGCTGTGCATACCTGTGCACCCGGTTTTATTTTTTGGGCCGCTAACTGATATTCTACAAACAGTTCGCCCGGCAAATTCAGCAACCACACCTTGCCTAACCGCAGAGCGGATATATTTATTTTTTGGCCTGCTACAGACCGCTGGTACCAGGCTAATTTTTCTGCCGCCGCCACTTTTTCCGCTGCTGATTTTTTTTCATCCGATAAGGTGGTTCTCAATTCCGCCTCCAATATGTTTTTTCCAAGGGGAAGTTTTACCTCCGTATTTTTCCAGCTCATATCTTTTTGGCTTATTGCTGTTTTTTTAGTTTGATGCCAGGCTTCAGTCATCGCTGTTTCTACCCGTTTTGCCAGCGCTGGTCGCATGGCTTTAGAGCCATCGTTATATTTGCCGGCTGCAATATTACCGCTGGCGCCGTTAAAATGAATATGTGGAATGCCCCCCGTTTCTTTCTCTCTTGCATTACGGGCTATGCCAATAAATTCGCAGGTTACATCACCGTCTCCATAATAACTTTGAGGATGTGTAGTATAATAGGTCATTACGGCTAACGGATTTTCATTATTCCAAAAACTCACGCATTTC
Organism: Agriterribacter sp.; assembly: GCF_035497235.1. Lineage (GTDB taxonomy): Bacteria > Bacteroidota > Bacteroidia > Chitinophagales > Chitinophagaceae > Agriterribacter. The sequence goes on along the minus strand of NZ_DATJEB010000052.1, from coordinate 82,987 downwards.
AACCAGGGGTCAATCAGCCCTTCCGGAGCGGCTATAGCGGCGGAATCGGTAGTGGCGCTCCAGCGAATAATTTTCACCTTACCGTCTTCGTCTAATATGCGGCGGTTGGAAGCTACCTTATCAACCTTTGCCTGTCCAAAACCAAGATGCGTAACGGGCTGTGTATTTTTTACAGCTATACTAACGGCATCGGATACATGCTGAATAGCCGCGTATAAAAATGCGGTATCAAAGCGGATGCCGCCCATACCATATTCATCCATAATCCTTGCCATGGTAAAATCGCAATGAATACCATCGTGCTGATGCAGTGCGTGTACCGACACCCGGTCAATGCTGGTATTAGCCGCTGCCGCCAAACGCCGGCGCCATACTTCCAGCCCTTCATTTCCAATACCTATCCAGTCTACAGCGCATAATACAATGGGCTTTTCATCCGAAAGAATAACGATTCCCCTGGCGCTGAGCGAATCCATAACGGATCGGGCTGTAGCATACGCCACCGGGCTGCCGATTGGTGGCGTAACATTCGCATTAAAAATCCCAATGCGTATTTGCTGGGTAAAAGCTGCGCCTGCACCAATAAAAAAAATAAACAATCCAAGCACAATCGGTTTCAGCGGCAGCTTATGCAACATTTGTTTTTTATTACAGATTTTAAGTTTCATTTTCCTGGTCATTGAAGTAAGATAATGTCAGATTCTATACTCACCGTGTCCGGTAACCGCAGTATTAGCGGGATACTTTTTTTAGCAGGCTATCCCCGCTATTGTGTACTTATTGGCGTGAGTTCGATCCGTCTTATCAGCATTTCCGCGCCTTCGGATTGAATTTGTATCCGTCCTTTTGCGGGTTTAACCTGCATCGCCTGATTTACCAGCACGCCATTTAAAAATATAGAGATATCATTTCCTTTGGCAACAACTTCCATCCTGTTCCATTCCCCCACCGGTTTTTCAACATCGCTTTTTCCCCTAAAATCAATTACATCCTCCCAGTCAGCATCGCGGCCGTACCAGTTAATGCGCCCGCCATGAATAGTAACAGGCTTGCCATCCGGCTGAAAAAGATAACTGCCTCCCTGTTTTTCAGTTGCTACCGGGCAGGTAATAGCAAAGTTTTCAGTTTTATCGCCAACCACCAGTAAGTCGCCTGTGCCGCCTTCTATAATCTGGCATTCAATTCCGTGCATCCAGGTACCATCATAACCGCCATCCATTCCGGTAGAATGTACCAGTATACCATTATCTCTTGCATTCTTTACACGTGGTTCCCATGTTTTTGTTCCCCATTTAAATTCAACAGTTAGCGTGAAGTTTTCATATTCTTTGTTGGTAGTAATGCAACCCCATTCCTCACCCGATACCCTAATCATCTTATCGTTAACCGTAAATACTTTTTGGGGATCGCTGCCTCTTCCCCGCCCTTTAATAAAAGTGTACCAGCCTTTTAGATTTTTGCCATTGAAGAGCTCAATCGTTTTGCTGGTTTTTATGTCTGTGGCACTTAATAAGGCTGTATTGGTTTGTGCAAAACTGCCTTCTGCAATAAATGTCAGGGAGGAAAGGAATGCCAGAAAAATAAGGATTCTTTTTTCCATTGTATTCAAAGTTTAGTGACTTTTTATTTGTCCCAGTCCGTCAGGTAAAGAAACCAGGTAGGCCATCAGGTTAGCCAGTTCCTGTTTGTCTAATATTTTGTCTAATCCGGGTGGCATCATAGAAACATTTTGCAGTTCAATGGAACTGATTTCGCTGCGCGGTACCCGCATGATGGAACCGGGGCCGGTTGCTACTATGATGGCATCCGGCAATTGTTCGGTGATGATGCCTGTGTACGTATTGGTTTTGGTTATTATTTTTGATGTTTCATGCTCCCGTGCAAAGCTGGCATTGGGGTATACAATGGCTTCCAGCAAATCGTGCCGCGATCTGATTTCACCGATATTTGTCAGGTCAGGCCCAAACTGCCCCCCATTCTTTTCTACAGAGTGGCAGGTGAAACAGGTGGCTTTGCCAAAGAAAAGATTGCGCCCTTCTCCCACATCGCCTCTTTTGAGCGAGGCCTCTAATTGTTCCAACTGCGATAAACGTGACGCCTGCTGATCTTGCAGTGTTTTCATAAGGGGTTCGGCCAATGCCTGCACGGATGACGGGTATGCGTCAAACAATTTTTGCATGTCCTTTACAGACAGGCTGCCCAACCCGTTGGTGGAAGATTGCAGTGCTGTTATCAGTGCCTTGCCTACTTCTTCACTTTTGCTTTTTTCAAACGCAGTAATAAGCGAAGGCAGTAAAAAAACATCCGCCTGCGCCACTTGTTCTTTTGCCAGGGATAGCAATTGCGTGTCGCTTACATTAGACTGGGCAAGCAAACGCACTGCAGATTGCCTGACGGGCGATTCCTGATCTTTATCTAAGAAATGAAACAGCAATTGAAATTCCGAATCGGAAAGTAATTTCTCCGACTTTAATCGTGCACTGAAAGCTTTAAGCCTGAAAGCAGTGGGAGGCTTTGTATCCTGTATAATTTGGTTGAGTTCTTTGTTCAATGTATTAATGCCATGCGATTCAATTAAATCTAATACCGCGGAACGGAGTGTTGTATTATCGCCTTTTAATAGATTACCCAATGGATTTATCCATGCAGAAGGAATGTTTTGAACCGCACTGCGGCCAATTACATCCATCAAAAACATTTTCTTTTCAACCGGTGTTGCTGAACTTGATAACTGGGCTCCAATGAATTTTTGCAACGTCTTGTCATCGCTGAAGGCTGCCATGAGCTCACGTAATGATGATCGTTCTTCCTCCGGCAATGCCGCTGTATTTAATTGCTTTTGCAGGAAGTTGGTTACAATGTCGCTCCAGTTAGGGTGATGCATTGCAACCCATATACCTGTATTACGGATTGTTTTATTTCCATCGGACAGAGCAGCAGCTAACTGATTTTTTTGCAGTGGTGAACCGTCCATCTGATCGAGCGCCACCAATGCCGCCTTACGCATATTAACAGAGCTATTGTTTAATGCAAGTGTCAGGGGTGCCACTTTTTTCAGGGTGATGAGCGAATAAATTATTGCATGTTCTACAAAACGGCCATCAGGGTTTTTGGAAGCGCTTATAAGTGCCGCTACCGCCTTTTCATCGCCAATTTGGCCAAGCGCTGTTGCGGCCTGCCGCCGGGCGGGGGCTTCATCTTGCCGCACCATTTGCATTAACTTATTCAGTGCCTCTTTGTCTTTTGCTATACCCGCCATGCGGGCTGCAGCGGTACGTACAATAACGCTTTGATCATCCAATGCTTTACGCACGCCCTCTTTTGCGGATGCGGTGTTTATGCGCGAAAGGGCAAACACTGCTGCCGCACGCAGTTCTTCATCTTTAATAGTGGGTATTGCATTTTTAAGTGCATCAACAGCGGGTTCGCCGGTTATAACAATTTGTTCTATAGCATTGTCGCGAACAAAAGGCCGATCATCCATCATATATTTAACAAGATCAGGTACGGGCATCTCTTTAAAATTCAATTTCCTTCCCCAGGGATCGTTTACAACCGGCGCACCCGTTTTGCGAATGCGGTAAATGCCACCCAATACGTTGGTTTTAGCCACCACAGAAAGTGGGCAGCCCGCAATAAACCAGCCGCCGGTATTCACCATCAGCAAACTGCCATCCGCATCTTCCAGTATATCCGTTGGATGCATATCCAAACTATCGGATTGCATAAAAGGTTCGTCTGCAGTTTTAAACGTAGCGCCTTCCGGGGTAATAATATGCCGCATAATTCGCCCCGTATTAAACTGGGCGGTAAATAAATTGCCTTTGAATGCGGCGCCAAACGCCGATCCGCGATAGCGCATTATACCCGCATGAGATATCCGCGCCAGCTTTGTCATCACAGGCATCAGTTCACCCGTTAACTTCAGGTGGTCTTCTTCAATAACGCTGTTGGGTTTGGGATACACGCCGCCTTCCACCCAATGCATCACGGCATCACGAAACCCGTCTTTAGGATCGGTGAAATAGGTCATTGTTCCTATTGTTTCGCCCGAAGGCATAAAAGCAATCTCTACGGAGTTGTCGAAGCCTCCGCCCGAAACAGATTCCAATCCCGTTCCATCCGGCCGGCATCGCCAAATTCGTGCGCCCTTTCCCGTTAGGGAGTCGCCTTCTTTTGTTGTAATGCTAAATCCGCGCCGGGCGTCGGCTAAATACAACCAGCCATCGGGCCCCATAAAAGGTCCGCTCAGCGTGGCCGCATTATGATGCAGCACCCATCCGCTCAATACTGCTTCCCGCTTTTCGGCTATGCCATCTCCATCTGCATCCGTAAAGCGCATGAGGTTGGGCGGTGCGGCTACATATAAGCTTCCCCGGTAAAAATAGGCGCCCATTGGATAGGAAATATGATCTGCGTATACGATGCTCTTATCAAAAACTCCATCGTCATCCATATCTTCCAAAAGCCGGATTTGAAAAGTTGGATTCTCTAATACATCTTCAGTAGACGTTGTTTTTCCGCTCGACTCGATTACAAAAAGCCGGCCCTGGTTATCAAAACTGGCAAACATGGGGTAGGAGAGCAGGTCTGGCCCCGCTACCCGTTCTATCGTATATCCTTCCGGAACCCTTAACCCATCTGTTACTGCCGGCGGTTTTTGTTTGCAGGAAGTGAAAAGGCTACTTGTTCCCAGTAGGATAATTAATATTACCGGTGTATAAGCATTCCATTTAGATTTTGTGATTATGGGGTTAGCGAAGACACTAACCCCGGAGGCCGCCATCATGCGTTTGATTATATAGTTTAAGGTGAATGGGATATTATTCATATATACAGTCTTTTAAAAATGCAGGCGTATATCCTTTTTCCACCGCCCATTTTACCGCGGTTAATACTTTTTGCCGGTAATTGGGTTGATAGTTATGGTAACCCGGATAAAAGTATTGTTCATGTATCAGTAAATCTGCATAAGGTGGTTTACGGCCTTGTTGTTCATATTGATCTAAATAAGGAATAATCTGCTCTGTTTTTTTTGTGTCTATAATGATACTGCTTTTTATAAAACTAATCGCTTCTTTATTGTCTCTCCATAAAAATCGTTTATTAATATGTCTTCTTTGCTCCACATTTAAGTAATAGGAACAAGGAGACAGATTATCGTCTACATTAAAGTCGCATAGTTGTCCCGTATACCCCGCGTCTCTCAGTGCCCTGGATACTTCAACCGGCACTTCGCCCCAATGCAGGGTGGTAACTGGTCCCGTTAATTCATCTCCTGCAAAACGCCTGATCTGTTGGATTACCGCATCGCATTCTGTTTTTACCTGGTCATAACCGGCTTGTATATAAGGATTGTCGGGAAACTCCGCTTTTGCATGAAAGCTAAGCTGCAACCAACTGGCATTAGCCCGCCATTCATTTTTAAACTGATCGGTCATTTGAGAAAGGTTGAAGCCATCGGTTTCGTAAAAGATATTGATATGCACTTTAGTGTCATACGCATCATGTACCTCTTTTAAAAATCCGAGAAAGGGGTTGTTGAAGATTGAACTATACGTGGATGTATTGGCGTTGATGTCTTTTAAAAACCATACCGCATCATCAATAGAAAGCCTGTAATTATCTGCCAGGTTTTTAAGCCAGTATACCGTGATGTTTTTTTGTATTCCGGTTTTTTTATCGCTCAGTTCAATTACATTTTTAAAATCAGCCAAAGCTATTTCAGCCGTAAAAATTCCATTACGTTTTTTTGCCTGTATACCATTCACGGTAATAGAACTGTTGGCAGGCGCCGCAATTTTTACCAGGGCTTGTAATGTTCCGCCCATTACTATACCATCATGTTTATGCAGCATGTCTCCGTCAATGGGGCTAATAAAATGGAGGTTGCCCCCGCCTCCTGTTTCGCCGGCAAACTGCAAAGGGCTGAAGGCCAGCCCCAGTGCCGTCAGCGAATTATGTTTTATAAATTGACGCCTATGCATTGCCGATGGTTTTGTGGTTTAACCTGAATGTTTTATTTGAAATTAAGACAAATGCAATAATGAGTCCATATATTTAGGTCAAATATTTCTTATCGTCCCGCATCAAATAGGGAGGTAGATATAAAATCGTTACCTTAATTTTTTATTGTTTAAGATGCTAACCCAAATTAATTATTTAAAGCCTTTTAAAACAGCATATGAAAAAAATATTACTGCCATTTCTTTTTATAAGTTTCATGCTTCATGCTTTTGGGCAGCTAAACAAGAAAAATAGTTCCGGAGATTATACTCATAGCCGTGCGCCACTCCGGCAAAACCCATATACAGAACTTGCATTGGGAGCCATTAAACCGCAGGGATGGTTAAAAGAGATGCTGACCAGGCAAAAAAATGGCGCAACAGGAAACCTGGATACCCTTTATCCGCTGGTAATGAACCACAGGAATGGCTGGCTGGGTGGTGACGGAGATCAATGGGAGCGCGGCCCATACTGGATAGACGGACTTTTGCCGCTTGCCTATATTTTGGGTGATAAGGCGCTGATCGCAAAAACAAAGCCCTGGATTGAGTGGGCTATAAACAGTCAGCAGCCAGATGGATATTTTGGGCCTGCTAAAGACTATAGCGCTGAGCCGGGCCTTCAAAGAGACAATAGCCGTGACTGGTGGCCAAAAATGGTAATGCTTAAAATTTTGAAGCAGTATTATAGTGCAACTCATGATCAAAGAGTGATTACACTCATGACGAACTATTTTAAATACCAATTGAAAGAACTTCCCCAAAAACCGCTTGATCACTGGACTTTTTGGGCACGTTACCGGGGAGGTGATAATTTAATGATTGTTTACTGGCTTTATAATATAACAGGCGACAAATTTCTGCTTGAATTGGGCGATCTGCTTCACAGGCAGACCTTTGATTATACAAATGCATTTTTACATACCGATATGCTTTCCAATCCGGGAAGCATTCATTGTGTAAACCTTGCCCAGGGAATAAAAGAGCCCATCATTTATTACCAGCATCATCCTGAACAAAAATACTTAGATGCAACGGAGAAAGGTTTTGAAGATATCCGGAAATACAACGGGATGGCACACGGACTTTATGGCGGCGACGAAGCTTTGCATGGAAATAATCCAACACAGGGCTCAGAATTATGTTCTGCTGTTGAAATGATGTTCAGTCTTGAAAAAATACTCGGCATTACCGGGGAGGTGCGTTATGCAGATCACCTGGAGAAAATAGCCTTTAATGCTTTGCCCACCCAGGTATCGGATGATTTTATGAGCAGGCAGTATTTTCAGCAGGCTAACCAGGTAATGATAACAAGGCATATCCGTAATTTTGATGTTAACCATGGCGGAACAGATGTATGCTATGGTTTGCTCACGGGATATCCCTGCTGTACATCGAATATGCACCAGGGCTGGCCAAAATTCACCCAAAACCTGTGGTATGCAACGCCCGATGGAGGACTTGCAGCGCTGATTTATTCACCAAGTTCAGTAAAGGCCATTGTTGCAGGAGGAACAGCCATATCATTCAATGAAGAAACCGATTACCCGTTCGGGGAGTCTGTAAAATTTACTTTACAGGTGGATAACAAAAATAAACCGGTTACTTTTCCTTTTCACCTGCGTATACCCGCATGGTGCAAAAAAGCTGTCATAAAGATCAATGATAAAATTTGGCAGGAAGCCGTGGGAAACCAGGTTATTAAAATTAACCGTGAATGGAAATCGGGTGACAGGGTTGAATTAGCGCTGCCGATGCATATCTTTAAAAACACCTGGCATGAAAATTCGGTTTCCATTGAACGCGGGCCGATTGTATACGCATTAAAAATCGGTGAAGAAGTGAAGGAGGTTAAAAATGACAAAGATCCGGTAGCCTATGGAAACAGTTATTTTGAAGTGCGGCCCACCACGCCATGGAATTACGGACTAAATGACATAGCAGATAATAAGCTGGATGAACATTATGTGTTTGAGAAAGAGAAAGCAATTGCAAACTTTCCCTGGAATGCGGGCAGTGTGCCCGTTTCCATAAAAACCAAAGCCAGGCGCATTCCATCGTGGCAATTGTACAATGAAATGACGGGGCCTGTTCCATACAGCGTCACTTACCAGTTGGAGACGGCAAAAGAAGAAGAAGAAATTATTTTAATACCTTATGGCGCCACCCGGTTGCGGATTTCCCAGTTTCCGGTGATTGGAAGGTAGGATATTATGCTTTCTTTCAATAAAAGAATAAAATCTTTTGTCCTTTAGGAATGGGTGATGTGCAGCTTTACGTAAATGCGCAAACGATTACCAGAGGGGAAGATGTGAGTAGAAGGTGGTATAAGAAAAATGATGTTATGTTTTTTAGAAAAAATAACAATAACTTCATCAGGCCAAATAAGTCCAAAACTATCTGTAATGACGGGAAAAGAGATATTTGCACTACAGGAACAGGTTGCTTTTTTTAATGATCAACAAGCTTTTAAGCAGTTGTTCCGTCATTATTATACCGGGCTTTTCCAGTTTGCGGCCGCTATAGTGAAAGTAAAAGAAGTAGCGGAAGAAATAGTGGGAGACGTTTTCGTTAAAATCTGGAATAAGCGTTCCACTATCGCTAATATTTCCAACCTGAGCGTATACCTCTACGTTTCTGTCAAAAATCAATGCTTGAATTATGTTAGCCGGCAGGGTGATGCCAGTATAATGGACCTGAACCAGCTTGATGTAATATGCGGTGAACTGGTGCCTAACCCGGAAGATTTAATGGTTGCTTCTGAACTTTTGCAATTAATAAATAAGTCTATTCATGAATTGCCGCCCAGGTGCCGGATTGTATATAAGCTTGTTAAGGAGGATGGACTTACCTATAAAGAAGTTGCAGAAGTGCTGAATATTTCTCCCCGTACCGTAGAAAACCATATTGCGGTGGCAGTCAGGAAAATTGCCGCATCGCTTAATATTGATTTCTCCGCTTATAATAAAACTTCTTCATTTTTATCCAAATAATGAATGTAGAACTTCAAAGCTGAAATTCATTTCGCTTCAGATTGTTTCACGCAAAGGGTGGGGAGGAGCAATGAGCGCAAAGGATTTTTTCACTTTTCATCAATTACTTGTCGGCCTCAGCAATGTTCAATTTTATTCAATAGTTGAAATGGAAGAACTATAAGTTTGAAGCTATTCTAAAGCGCCGTCTTGCTCCACCGTGTGGAGAGGAAAAGGGCCCGTCAGGATGACAGGTTCGGACGGGCCCGCCCGAACGATGTTTAGTCGGGCGGGCGGGAGTAAGGTTCGGGTTTTCCATTTGCCCGCAACTAAAAATATTTCATTACCTACTAGGGGGCGGGGCTCATTATTGTGTCCTTCATAATATAACACACAAAATGAAGGAAGCCAGGATTTATATTTTATTAGGAAAAAAATTAAGTAATGAAGCAACGCAGGATGATCTGGCTGAATTAGAACAACTGTTGCAGGATAAGCATGTTGAGCCTTACCTGGTGGAGTTGTTGCGGGAGGTTTGGCAAAAGAAAGCAAGGATACGTGAATCGGAGCTGGATGAGAAATGGGAGCGGGCCGCCCATCGCATGGTAATGGAATCTGAAATAAGTAATGTAACCGCACCACTGCCTTCCGGTAAAATATTTAAATTGTTTTCACGCAGGGCAGCGGTTGCAGCCGCCGGGTTAACCGGGCTTATGTTATTATCTGTATGGCTGTTGCAGCCTGCCGGGAAACAACAGCATGCCGTTGCTGCAGTTATTGAAACGAAAGATTCTGTAACAGTAGTTCCGCGCGGTGAACGAAAAATAATAATGCTGCCGGATAGCACCAATGTTCATTTAAATAGTGGCAGCAGCCTGGTATATAATAAAGACTTCGGCAATAATAACCGTGAGGTATGGTTAAAGGGGGAGGGCTTTTTTGAAGTAACCAAAGATGCCGTACATCCTTTTTGGGTTAATACCAGCCGGATGACAGTGAAGGTATTGGGTACTGTTTTTAATGTAAAGGCGTACGATACCAGGGAAGATATAGAAACAACGGTAGTGGAAGGCAAAGTGGAAGTTAGCCTGAAAGAAGATGCCGAGAAAAAAGTGATCTTATTACCCAATGAAAAAATTTCCCTCAGAAATAGTAGTATACCAAAAGAGGGTGCGTATGCTCTAACTGTGCCACTTAGTTATGAAGTTCAGGCTGTAAAGCCCGATAAAAAGGAAACAACCATGCCTGAAGAAGCGGTATGGGTAAAAGAAAAATTGGTTTTTACCCAGGAGCCGCTTGAGATAGTTGCGTTGAAAATGGAACGCTGGTATAATGTGCATATTCATTTTAAAAATGAGAAAATGAAGAATTTACTTATGACCGGAGATTTTGATAATGTAAGCCTTAGTGAGGCGATGCACGTATTGAAGATTATGGTGGGATTTGAGTATGATATAAATGGCAACGATGTTTTTATCAGGTAATGCTTATACATGCATATTATAAACCCAAAAACTTGCTTATGATTTATTGTAGTTCCCCATAAAATAATTTATAAAGAAGGGAAGAGGTTGAAGCTCTTCCCCAAAAAAGCTAATGTATTGAACAGCGGAATCAGCCAGACTGTAGAGTCTGCTTATTCCCCTTTATTAACTTTTCAATTCAAATATATGAAAAAAAGCAGGTACAGGCTGCATGGTATTTTTTTGCGCCAGGTATTTAAGTTTTTACTGTTTATGAAAATAACTTCATTGTTCCTCCTTGTTCCTTTGCTGCAACTATCCGCTAAGGGATATAGCCAGGAGAAATTTTCACTGAATTTAGACCAGGTTGAAGCGACAAAGGTTTTCGCGAATATCCAGAAAACAAGCGCTTACCGCTTTTTCTATCTGCAGCATGATATCAAAAAAATTGGTAAAGTAAATATTCATGTAACGGATGCCACCATACCGGAAATCATGCAGAAAGTGCTGGGTAATACCCTGGCCTATAAAATTTTGAACAATTACATGGTGGTAATTTCCCCCAGCCAGGCAGACCTTGTTAACCAGATAGATGTACGTGGCAGGGTAACAGACGATGCCGGCGAGCCACTGCAGGGAGCCTCTGTAAAAGTAAAAGGTCAAAGCGCTGGTGTAACTACTGAAGCGGATGGTTCTTTTTCCATTGCTGTGAATGCAAAAGCTGTGCTGGAAATAAGTATGGTAGGATACGAAACCATAGAAATACCGGTAAACGGAAGAAACCAGTTAAACAATATTGTATTAAAAATAGCAGATTCGGGGTTGAATGAAGTAGTGGTGGTTGGATATGGAACCCGTAAAAAAGCAACGCTAACAGGATCGGTAGCATCTGTTAAAGGCAGTGAACTTGCAAAATCACCGGCAGGTAATTTTTCAAATTCATTAGCAGGCCGGCTACCGGGGTTGGTGGCTATCACCAGAACAGGCGAGCCCGGTAATGATGGGTCTACGTTAAGGATACGCGGCGCGAACACACTCGGTGATAATTCCCCGCTTGTTGTAGTTGATGGTATTGCGGGCCGGAGTTTGGAAAGGCTGGATCCTGCTACCATTGAATCTGTAACCGTCTTAAAAGACGCGTCTGCTGCAATTTATGGAGCACAGACTGCCAATGGCGTTATTCTTGTTACCACTAAGCGCGGTGCATCGGGAAAGCCTACTCTTCAACTTTCCCTGAACCAGGGATGGAATACGCCAACCGTTTTGCCAAAGATGGTGGATGCGCCACTTTACGCACAAATACAAAATGAAATTTCCGCTACCTATCATCCTGCCGCCCCATTGCCCTATTCAGAAGAGGACATTCAAAAATATAAGGATGGTTCCGATCCCTGGCTGTATCCTAACACGGATTGGTTTAAAGAAACAATAAAGAAAAATTCACCACAACGTTATGGAAACCTGACACTGTCCGGAGGCGCGGAAGCAATTAAATATTTTATTTCTTTAGGAAACAATTTTACGGATGGGATTTATCGCAACAGCGCTGTAAATTATTCCCAAACTAATTTTCAAAGTAATATAGATGCAAAGGTAAGTAACGCCATCCGTTTAAGTTTTGATATAGTGGGGCGCCAGGAAAACAGGAACTATCCGGGCGGCGGATCTAACGGTGGCAGCGCCGATGGGGCGCAAAATATTTTCTGGGCTTTGAACAGGTCTTTTCCTACCTGGCCTGCAAGGTGGCCTAATGGATTACCCGGACCGGATATTGAGTATGGCGCCAACCCGGTAGTGTTGGTTACTGATGCAACCGGATATACCAAACCAAGAAATTATGTTTTGCAGAGTAACATGAAGCTCCTCGTTACAATTCCCTGGGTAAGCGGGTTATCCCTAACGGCCAATGCCGCAGTAGATAAGAATTTCCTGAGCGCTAAGCAATTCAGAAAGCCATGGTATTTATTTATATACCTGGGATAAACAAACTTACGATGACAGCGGCCAGCCGCTTCTTTTACCTTCCAAAAAAGGAAATACGGATCCCCGGTTGCGTCAGTGGATGGATAACAGCTCTAATATAACCCTCAATGCGCTGCTCAATTATGACCGTACTTTTAATAAACATGATGTTAAAGCGCTTTTTGCTACAGAACGTATCGCTGGCGATAATATGAACTTTTGGGCTTTCAGAAGATCTTATACGAGTGAGATTCTTGATGAACTGGACCTGGGAAGTAATGCATTAAAAGACAATGGCGGATCATCAAGTGTAGTCCGCAGGTTAAATTATTTTGGAAGGGTAAGTTATGCCTACGATTCAAAATACCTCGCTGAATTTGTTTGGAGGTATGATGGCTCCTATATTTTCGACCCGGTTGGTAAACAATTTGGATTTTTTCCAGGTATTTCTTTAGGATATAGAATTTCTAAAGAAAATTTCTGGAAAGATAATATCTCTTTTATCAATGAAATGAAAATACGGGGTTCCTGGGGAAAAACAGGTAACGACCGGATAGCCCCCTATCAATACCTTACAACTTATGGTTACAATGGCAGCTATGTATTTAACGAAAGCGTTTCAGAACAGGCGCTGCGCGCATTGCGTATTCCAAATGAAGGAGTTACCTGGGAAATAGCCAATCAATCTAATATTGGATTCGATGCCCAACTGCTCAATAATAAATTAACGATTAGTGCTGATTATTTCAATAACCTGCGTACAAACATCCTGGCATACAGAAATGCTTCTGTGCCGGGCTCTGCGGGGCTGAACCTGCCACGGGAAAATATTGGTAAAGTGGTTAATAAAGGCTTTGAGTTTCAGGTCTCATACCTTGATAACACTGGCGATCTGAGTTATCAGGTATCTGTTAATGGCGCTTATTCAAAAAATCATATTAAATTCTGGGATGAAACGCCAGGTAATCCTGAATATCAAAAATCTACCGGCAACCAGATGAACGCAAGATTGTATTACCAGGCAATAGGCGTATTTATAGATGCGGCGGCAATAGATAAGTACCCTCATTGGAATGGCGCCCGGCCAGGCGATATTATATTTAAAGATGTAAATGATGATGGAAAGATTGATGGACTGGATCGGGTAAGAAGCAACAAAACCACCATACCAACATTTACCGGAGGGTTTACTATAGATTTGGAATATAAGCGTTTTTATGCAACCATACTTTTCCAGGGAGCAGCAGGCGCCGAAAGATCGTACAGAACTTTTTCAGGAGGTCCAGGCGTAGGAAATTTTATGTATAACCTGGTGAAAGACCGCTGGACACCCGACAATCCAAGTGCTGAAAATCCAAGAGCATGGGAACGGGGTGGTGCATACTGGATGACCGATGGAGAGCCTAATAATACCTACTTCGTTAGAAGCAGTGATTATTTAAGGCTGAAAAATTTTGAAATTGGCTATAGCCTGCCATCCGGGTACACTGAAAAAATAGGCATACAGTCTTTAAGGGTTTATGTAAGCGCCCTCAACTTCCTGACTTTTACAAAGATGAAGGATTTCGATCCTGAATCACCGGATGATGCTCCAGGCTCTATTTGGGTAAACAGCCAGGTTTATCCGTTAAACAAAACAACCAATATTGGATTGACAGTGACATTCTAAAATCAAAGTATATGAATTATAAAAATTCAAACTTATTATATATATTTCTTGGGTTCACCTTCACGCTGCTATTATCGTGTAATAAAAGTTTTCTTGATACAAAACCTTCCACACAATTTGCAGAGTCGGATGTATGGTCTGATGCCAATCTCATACAGCTAAATATGAATAGTATTTACACTCAGAATCCATGGTCGTTCAGCTGGACTTCCTTAAGTGTAGATGAGGCCCGGTGCTACGATGGTGGTAATGACTATAACATGAGCAATATGCTGATGACGCCTGATAATGCGGGCTGGGGCGACTGGAACGGAAGGTACAGGGCCATCAGGGATTGTAATGTATTCCTGGAAAATATAGACAAGTTAGGAGACGATCAGGCATTAATTGATGGCGTTACATTAAAGGATAGATTGAAAGGGGAAGCTACTTTTTTAAGAGCCTGGTACTATCATTTGCTGATCAAATATTTTGGCGGAGTGCCGCTAATTACAAAATCTTATACTTTAACAGATGATTTCACGGCGCCCCGAAACAGCTTTGCTGAGTGTGTTCAGTTTATTTCCGATGAATGCGATAAGGCGGCGGCGTTATTGCCCCTGGAAAATACGGGTGAAAACAAAGGAAGAGCAACCAAGGGTGCCGCTTTGGCACTTAAATCGAGAATACTGCTTCATGCAGCCAGTGATCTTTACAACACGGCATTCCCCGGTTTTTCCAATCCTGAACTGCTTGGCTATGTTGACGGCAACAGAGACCAACGCTGGCAGGCTGCCAAAGATGCGGCTAAAGCTGTGATTGATCTTGGCATATATGGCTTATACCAGCCCAATCCCGCATCTGCCGAAGAAGCCACAAAAAATTACGAGGAACTCTTTACCTCAAAACAAAGCGAGGAAGACATTTTCATACGTTACTTCAGTGCCTCCGTAAATCAGGGTGCTGATTTTTGGGGTGTGTTCCCCAATGGATTTGGCGGGATAGAAACAAATGGACCTACCAGTGAACTGGTAGACGCTTATGAAATGTCTGACGGTACTGTATTCTCCCGGGCCAATCCTGCTCAGAATATAGAGCCCTACAAGAACAGGGATCCACGTTTTTACGCTACAATACTATATGAGGGCGCGAAGTTCAGACCACGTCCTGCCAACTTACAGGGAATTGATCCTGTTGGTGTTTTGCAGGTTGGCACATGGGAAAAGTGGGATGCTGAAGCAGGTAAAGTTACTTATGTGTATGGATTGGATAGCCGGAACAGTGCTGTTTATGGAGGGGGCTATAATAACGCCGGCACGTCCATGCTCAAGTATATCAACCGCAGAACCGATATGTATGTAAATCACCAGGATGATTTAACGTGGCGCTATATCCGGTATAGCGAAATAATCCTTAATTATGCTGAAGCATGTATTGGATTGGGTGAGGATGTTGAGGCCCGTACTTATATTAACATGATAAGAAAAAAAGCGGCCATGCCTGATGTTACAGAATCTGGCGATGCGTTAAAAGAACGCTATCAAAATGAAAGGCGTATTGAATTGGTGTTTGAGGATCATCGGTTTTTCGATGTACGCCGTTGGATGATAGGCCCCGAAGCGTATCACCCAATGCATGGAGTTGATGTTGTTTACAAGCTAAATCCCGATCGTACAACTGCCACTATTCCAATTATTACCCCGGTAGAAATAACGACTGGAAAGTGGGAGGATAAGGCATATTTTTTGCCAATATCGAGGGATGAAATGAATAAGAATCCAAAGTTGGTACAAAACCCCGGGTATAATTAGTAAATGGTATTGAGCAACGATGATGGGATGCATTTCAAATTGTCGTGGGCGGTGAAGACACCGCCCACATGAAGCAAAGTAATGCGACAATTTGAAATACACCCTGATGGTCACGTTTTAGTAAGAATAGCTGTACATCGCATATTCCTGTTTATCAGGCTTCGTTTGTATTAATGCCCAATATAGATTACGCATTACTTTGTATTGTAACAAATGTTGACAGCAGCATTTGTTACAATACTTCTTATTATGGCCGTTCCGAATATCAATCCGGCACTTATAAGGATGTTTATAAATAAAAATTCATTTTCCGCTAACGCTAAGAGCAGTGATTAACCCGATAGATATATGAGTTATTTTCCACTCCATGCTACTAAGCCTTTCGAAACGCAAACGCTTAGTACCTGTAACTATATGCATAAATAAATGGAAGGATGATGGAGGGCTGAAGCCGGGCAGCAACCGCGACAAACAAATTAAAATGAAACATACTTTACTTATATCTGTAGGTTTTCTTTTTTTAATGGGGGCTTGTAACCGGAAGGATAATGATCCGTCAGGTGTTGACGCCGAATACATTTTCAGCGAAGTATACCAAAACCAGTGGAAGGGATCGCCGGATCACTGGCGCTGGGAAAATGGTTTACTGACAGGTGAAACTACCCAAAACAATCCGGTCAAACAAAGCGCTTTCCTGGTCTGGAACCGGGAAGTAGAAGATTTCATCCTAAACATCTCCTTTCGCATTTCTTCCAAAGGAAATAGCGGTATTTATTACCGGTGTGAACAGGGGCCCGATGGCTATGATAATTTGCTCGGCTACCAGGCAGATATTGACGGACAAAATACCTATACCGGGATAGTGTATGAAAATTTTATCAACAGGCATCATAAGATATTGGCTGCACAGGGACAGATGGTTCGCATTTCGGAAATAGATAGTGTACTTTCTTTTCCCTTCTTTACTAAAGACCAATCCATCAAAGAATATGTAAAAGACAATGCATGGAATGAATATGAACTGATTGTAAAAGGCACACTGATTGTTCAAAAACTAAACGGACACCTGGTGTCTATGGTGGAAGACAGAGCAAAGGATCGAATGAAGAAAGGATTGTTTGGATTTCAACTGCACCAGGGTCCACCCATGAAAGTAGAATTCAAAGATGCCCGGTTTAGAGATTTAAGTCCTTAGCTCAAATACAGGAATACAATTGATTACCGCAACATTATATTTTGCAAACAGGTTCAATATTTAACAGCATTACTATAACCGAATAATCAATAAATGATATGATATACGCAAGTGCAAAGACATTCTTTTCCATTCTTAGAAAAAACGGATGGTCTTCTGTAATACCAACAATATTTCTTGTGGTGTTTCTTTTTAGCTGCAGTCAGAATAAGGAGCAGAACCAGACAAAGGATAATTCGACAACGGAATTGGCTATGGATAAGTTGAATGAGGCGCCATCCGGTGATCTTCGTATTTTACCGGGTTTTAAAGCGGAATTATTATATGAAGTTCCCCGGAAGTCACAGGGAACCTGGGTTAGCCTGGCTATAGATGAACAGGGTAGCATGGTTGCTTCTGATGAATATCAGCAGGGAATGTACCGGATTGATGTACAGCAAAACGAAGACGGAAAACCGAAAGTGCAGGTTTCCAAAATGGTGCTGCCTGCTACAGGCGCCCAGGGACTTGCCTGGTTTAAAAAAAGTTTATACGCTAATGTAAACGGAAGTGGTTTGTTTCGTATGTCATCAAGCCAAAATGATGGTATTTTAGATGAAATGAAATTTATGGGCGGGCCTCAAAGTTCCAGTGATCATGGTAACCATGCTTTAGTGCCGACACCCGATGGCAGCGGCCTTTTTGTAGTGAATGGAAATCATACCCCGCTGCCTGAAAAATATACCAGTCGTGTACTCAATTGGAAAGAAGATATTTTACTTACCCGGCAGTGGGATGCCAGAGGTCATGCGATGGGTATCTTAGCACCCGGTGGATATGTTGCCCGGATAGACGGCGATGCACACAACTGGGATATCCTGAGTGTGGGTTATCGTAACACCTACGATATGGCTGTTTATCCTAATGGAGAGCTGTTTACTTTTGACTCGGATATGGAATGGGACATGGGAATGCCCTGGTACCGTCCTACCAGGATCCTGCATGTGGTGAGCGGCAGTGATTACGGCTGGCGCAGCGGAAGCGGAAAATGGAAGGATTTTTACGAAGACAGCCATCCCTCTTTATTAGATGTAGGACCAGCCTCCCCCACCGGGGTATTGTTTGGAACAGGAGCCCGGTTCCCGGAAAAATACCAGAAAGCATTGTTTGCTTTAGACTGGACCTACGGCACTATTTATGCTTTCCATCTGAAACCGAAAGGAGCAAGTTATACTGCTACGGCAGAAGAATTTTTATCGGGACATCCTTTAGCTGTTGTTGATGCCGTGATTGGAAAAGACGGAGCGATGTATTTTATTACCGGCGGGTGGAGTAATGACACCAAATTATACCGTGTAACCTATACCGGTGAAGCGTCTACTGAGCCGGTACAATACAGGGAAGATCAGGAAGGACTTGCGTTCCGGAAGATCAGGCACCGCCTCGAAGCGTTCCACGGGCGCCGTGATGCCGGGGCGGTTTCTGCGGCTTGGCCCTATCTTGCAGATGAAGACCGGTTTATCAGGAATGCAGCACGTGTTGCCATTGAGTTTCAACCAGTATCGGGCTGGATATCACGTGCAAAAGCTGAAGCACGGCCTCAGGCTGTTATTACCAGCACGGTTGCATTGGCACGCGCCGGAAATTCAACTAACCTGGATGATGCTTTAACCCTCCTGGAAAAATTAGACTTCACCAGCCTGGATAATTTGAAAAAACTGGGCTATCTGCGCGCATTATCACTGAGTTTTATGCGACTGGGAAAACCAGATCAGGCTATATGTCAAAAAATCGCTGACCGGTTAGTGAAGTTTTTGCCCGATGAAGATGAAAGGGTAAATGTAGAGTTAGTACGGGTATTGATTTATCTGAAAGACGCCCGTATAATTGCAACGGCACTGGATTTGATACGAAACAGTAAGACCCCGCCAGCGCCCGACTGGGGAACAACCGTTAAGCGAAATAACAGTTATGGTGGCACTGTTCAACAAATGCTTGATAATCCACCCCCGGCGAATAAGCTCGAATACCTGTTCATGCTGAGAGATTTAAAAGAGGGTTGGACGATTGATCAGCGAAAAACTTATTTCAGTATGATCAATAACGCAGCAGATGCTATGGGTGGTGAAAGCTATTGGGGATTTTTAGAGCGTATGCGCAACGAAGCATTACTGGGCGTTTCGGAAGCAGATCGTATTGCACTGGGTGATGTTATTTCAAAGCCTATTGCAAAAGCACCACCCTTTGAAATAAAGCCGGTGAAAGGCCCGGGAAAGAACTGGACAGTGGACAATGCTTTGCAGGCGGTGAATAAGCCTTCGGGAACAAAAAGCTTTGAGCAGGGACGCAATGCCTTCTTTGCCATAGGTTGTGCATCCTGCCATCGTTTCGATGGGTTGGGAGGTAATATAGGGCCAGACCTGGGCGCTGTGGGGAATCGTTTTTCTATTCAAAAAATATTGGAAGATATTATTCATCCCAGTGAAACCATTGCTGATTTGTACGGAAGCTCCCGCGTTACATTGAAAAGCGGTCGTAGCCTGGAAGGACTATTGGTAAAAGAGGAAGCTTTCATTAAGGTATACAGCCGGGATCCTAACCGGGCGCCGGATATTGTGCCCTCTTCCGAGGTAGCATCTATCGAACCGGTTTCTGTTTCGCAAATGCCACCCGGACTGATTAATTCACTCAATGCGGATGAATTGAGAAGCCTGATGGCGTACCTGCGATCCGGCGGCGATCCCAAACATGAGGCTTTCAAGTAGGCAAGAGAATTAAATACCCGGATTTAAAAGTAAACAAACCTGGTTGTATTTCATCTTCGCGATGTCATTATCGTTAGTATTGCGGAGAGCCGTAGTAATCGCCATGAACATATAGACTTGCGCCACAGATTAAAGTAATACCTAAAAAGAATAAACTAATTTTTGGTCAGTATAATTATAAAAGTGCTCCCGGAATACAAGTAAGAAATGATTTCTATTTTGAAGCTTTCGATCCAACTTGGGCCGCAAGAAACAAAATGAACGGCAGAATGAATTTTGTTCAACAACCCGGAGGCGTTGAAGGGTTTTGGGCTGTGCATACCTTTTACCCATTAATGCCCCCTGCTGAATTTTTTGATAAACATCCGGAATACTATAGTCTTATTAATGGTAAAAGAGTGCACCAGGTAAATAAAAATAACAGAAAGGAATTAGCTCAGCTATGTTTAAGTAATAAAAATGTTTTAAAAATTGTTACGAAGCGTATCAAAGATAAGATTCGCGTTTATCCAGAACATCTGATATATGATGTTTCTCAAAATGACTATTACAATCCCTGTGAGTGCGACAAATGTCAGGCCATTGTTAAAAAAGAAGGAGAAGAATCAGGTCTCATGATATGGTTTGTTAACCAGGTGGCAGAAGCAATATAAAAAGATTTTCCAGATAAATATATTGGTACCTTAGCTTATCGATATACGCGTACCCCTCCCAGGAATATAAAGCCAAGGAAGAATGTAGTAGTTAGGCTATGCCCTATTGAAGCTTGCGTAGCGCACGATTTAAAATCATGTGAACGCAATAAATCCTTTTGGATGACATGAAAACATGGGCAAGTATTTCTCCGCAATTATACATATGGGATTACGTAGTAAATTTTGCTCATTATGTAATGCCCTATCCCAACTTTGCGGTATTGCAGCCCAATATTAAAACTTTTAAAAAAAATAAAAGTATTGGTATTATGGAGCAGGCAGCCTATCAAAGCCGTGGTAGGGAGTTCTCTGAGCTAAAAGCATATCTTATTGCTAAACTACTATGGAATCCTGATACCAGTACAAACAAGGTGATAGCAGATTTTATATATGGATATTATGGAAGATCGGGCGTATATGTTAAGCAATATTTTGATTTAACACAGAGTTTGGTGAAACCCGATACACATATGAAAATTGGTATTAAACCCAATGATATAATGTTTACAGATGAATTTGTAAGCAAAGCGCTTTATCTGTTTGATGAAGCTGGAAAAGTTGCAGATAATCAGGAGATTTCATCAAGAGTAGCCTTATCGGCATTACCTGTATATTACTTAAAATGCATGCGCAATCCTGTAGAAGCCCGGGAGTCAGGCTTATACAATAAAGCACTTACAATTATGCAGAAAGAGGGCGTAACCTTTCTGGCAGAAAACAGCACGAGTGTAGAAAGGTTTAAAAAGCATGTTGAAGAAGCGAAATAAGGAAGCGAAATAAGTACTTGCTAAGGGTTATGCATTATTTTCAATTGAATCAAACGTATAAGCTCTAATTATTTTTATGTTATGCTAAAATTACTGCCAATCATAATGTTAAGTCTCCTGGCTACAGGTTGTTCGAACAAATCTTCATTAGAAAGCTTTGCCCAAACCAAAGGTGAAGACATTATGCAACCTGTTAACAGCAAATTTCAGTTTAATGGGTTTACAGAGTACTGGCAAAACCTGTATGAAAACAGGATCAGTTATGGTAATCTTTTCAGGATAAATGTCAGAGAACTTGATAAATCAATTCTTAAAGCAAAGGTTAGCGTAGCAGAAGATTTAGGTATTCCGGGTTTACAAATGCAGGAGGGATTTTTAAACGGACTGTTTAATACAGCATACGAGTTAATTGAAAATCCTTCAGCAGCATCATTAAACGCAGCTATTAAAAGCGAGAAAAACATATTTGTAATAGTAGATAGTGAAACTGAAACAGGTAAGAAATTGCTGGGAAATTATAATCCGCAATCGTTTGCAGAAGCGCTGTCAAGCTATCAGGCGCAAGCAGAAGATTTTACTCGTGTACATGCTTTTATACTGAGTAACAGTAAAAAAAAGCTGTATGTAGTTGCTTCGAAAGAAAAAAAATACCTGGACAACTTTAAATTAATGGTAAGCAATACAGAAAAGATTTTAGCTGAGTATGATTTAAAAAAAGGTTGGTTTGGTGCACAAACACTTATTAAAAGTGTGACCTGCACACCCGGAACACCTATTGAATTAATAGGTAAAGGAATGAACGAAGGTAACTCCTGGTTTGTTTTTGACGGATATATGGAATTTTTGGCACAAAAGGAAATTGAAAACTGGGTAAGTGAGGTTAACTTACCTGTAGTAACAGATGTAGGTTTTTCACCCATATATGGTTGTGAAAATTACGATGAATTACAGGTGCAAAGTATGTTTACCCCAGACGCATGGATAAAATATGCTAAAGAAAAGAAAGGATACGTGTTCACACCTGTTTACAACCCCGAGGCTAAAGATTTACAGTATGATGGTTATATTGCTCATGCCGGCAATATTGACCAAATAAATAATGATAACAAACCCTTTATTGCCAGTACCGGTTCGCTTATTAATGGCGCCACCACCAGCATGGTGGTTTTTAATAAAAAAAACGAACCTTTTACCAAAGCTGCATTGTGGAATGCTATAATCAATAAAAGAGAAGTAGCTGTTTTGGAAGAAGGTAAAATGATGGGACCTGCATTGTATCGCAATGCATTACAGCTATTACTACTCGACAGAATTTATCTTGAAACGTATTTTAATGACCGGGTAAATATAAATGCATTTACAAAAGGCAACAAGGCGTATATAACAATAATCAATACCGGATTAAAAAATATAGATGGCAATCTAACTGTACGTCTTCCCAAACAATTAAGTTTACGGGGTGATAGCACAACGCCTGTAAATATTACTGCGGGCAATACTAAAGAGCTTGTATTTGATATTGAACCTTCAACGAAAGCATTAGGCAGACCCAATGCTATTTATTTTGAGTATAACTGGGGTGGGAAATCAAAATTAACGGTAGCTTTAATGGAGCCGCCTCCCGCTATATCTGTGCATGAATTATTATATGGGAGCAGTTCGGGTGTTACTTATCCTATAAGCGTATATAATTTTTCTGCTAAAGATGCTGTTGCTGTAAAAGTAGCGGTTGCAGAAAAAAATAACAGCAGCAATATTGTTTTTGAAAAAGAACAAACACTTACTGTTCCTGTTAGTACTTATAAAACATGGGAGCTGGATTTGAAACTGCCTCCGGGAAGTTATACAGTGAATGTTTCTGCACTTGGCGTTACCGAAGCAACGCAGTTAGGTATAGAATCTTCAAATGGTGCAGCAAAAGCAAATGAAGTTGATTTGAATAATGACGGCATTAGTGAATATAACATGGAAAACGACCATGTTAGAGTGACATTGCTTACCACAGGCGCTCGTGTTATTGAATACATTGTTAAATCAAAAAACGATAACCTTCTGTTTAAGCTCTGGCCGGAAAAGCCTGTTGATGACAGGCGACCCTACAGAAACAGGGAATTTTATCCCTATGGCGGATTTGAAGATTTTCTGGGACAACCAAGTATAGAAACGCATAAAGTGTACGATGCAGAAGTGGTAAAGAAAGAAGGAGCGTATGTGCAGGTAAAAATGAAAGCTTCCTATTATGGCAATGTAATAGAAAAAATATTTACATTATATGGTAATTCGCCATTACTGGAAATACGGTTTGCATTGAGTATGAAGAATGCAGAATTAAGTATGTTAGGGCCACAGCCTATACTTGAAATTGGCAAAGTGCATGGACCGGAAGATAAATTTATTATTCCTGAAATGGATGGATTAAAGGAGTATAGAATGATGCAGGATAAATATTATGGACGGGCATTCTTTATTAATGAAGGCTGGAATGCCGGTTATGATACTAAAGAAGATATATCTTTTGCGGGCGCATTTCCGGTTAAGCAACCCATTTTTTTACACATGTGGATGAACCATCCGGTTAATCCGGGATCTCACTATTATTATGCAGAATTTCAACCATGGACACCATTGTTTCAAAACACAACTACATATTTTTCTTATTATATGTGGGGCGCCGGAGGTGGTTGGGAGCAAAGTGTAAAAGCATTAAGAGATAGAAATTTAATTACTGTACGTTAATTACAGCATAGCGCGTAAAACGCTGAAACGTGCAATACAATGAAAGTATTATAGCAGAATGGAAGCTGATAATACAACATTAATATAGTTTAACTTTCAATATTTAAAGAACGAAGTATACAAATGGTGAAATTAAAAAAATCAATAGGCTTATTTTTTGCATTAGTAATAGGGCTTAATGCAATGAGTCAGAAGCTCAACGTTTCTAAATTGGAAATAAATTATCCGGTTCCGGCTATTCCCTATTATCATGTGAAAGCAGACTTGAGTTTGCCGGCCAGTTCTATGATTGAAGTAGAAATGGCAGTAAATGGAAGAACATTGCGGTACACAGACCTTAGACCTGAGCACAATTTGGGTGATCTTTCACACCCTCACCTTACCAACAGACCACCATCCGGTGCAGGCTTATCTCAGGATCATAAGCTGTATAATACGCCGTCTGTAATAGGTTGGGTAAAATGGAAACCAGGAACGAGTTATGATATAAAAATAACCGTTAGGATGAAGAAAAACCTAAAACATGATAAGAGTGATGTGATTTTAACGCATACCCAAAAAGTTGCTGCACCTTCAGCATCCGCAGTTTTTGATACCGCATGGCAAAAATACAAATCTGTAGTGCTAAGTGAAAGTGCAGGTGAAGAAAGAAAAGCTGAACCGGTAGAAGTATTGCTGCCTTTTTATCCCGATGAAGTGGATGATTTGAAAAGAGAAATCAGGGTAGCAGCTTTTGACCCCGTAACAAAAACGGTAAAAGAAATTGCTTCTCAGGTGTACGATATACAAGAGTACCTGGTTGAAGATGATCTGGCCCCCGGCAAAGATGGCAAGGTTACCAGAGATGTACCTGTATGGATGCCTTCGGTTTCGGCAAGAGTTGCTTTTCTGGCCGATGTGCCAGCCAGAAGCAGTAGAATATACCTGGTTTATTATGGCAATAAAGGCGCAATGATTAAAAATTATACTACCGATTTAAGAGTGCAGGGCGAAGCGCCGGGTTTAAGAATTGATAATGATTTTTTTACGGTAGGCTTACATCCCCATTCGGGCCATTTTGATCAGTTAACACTTAAAAGCAAACCAGAATATCCGCTGTATCACCGTAAAGAAACCAATGGCGCCATTCACTGGAATCCGGAAGTATATGCACCGCCGGTACCCTGGACACATACCTCTGACTGGAGACCACCACAAAATGTAAAATCTGTAATCGGACCGATAATTTCTTTTAGCGATGTTTGGGGTAACCTGCGCGAAATCCCTCAGGTAGACGCTTCCGTTAGATATGAATTTTACCCCGGAAAACCGTATTTTATTAGTACGACTAATTTACGCATTAATGAAACAGTGCAGGTAATTGCTTTGAGAAATGCTGAAATAGTACTCAAAAGAGAATTGATAACGCATGCTGCCTGGTATGACGCTTTGAGAGATTCTATTGTAGAGTATGATGTTACCAATATGCCGGAATTAACAGATGTAAAAATGCTGGATGATGTTCCGTGGATTAGTTTTTATAATAAAGAAACAGGTGTGGGTTTTGCCGGTATTCAGTTAGGTTATTCCAATACAGGTTTGGAAAACAGAAGCCGGTTGTTAAACCCTTTTTTTTATATAACTGGCGGCCCATGGATATATTGGGCAAGAGCTTTATCACTCCCGTTTTTATCATCCAATATGCAGCAGATGGTTCCGGCTTTAAAAGGTAATTTCTTTCATGAAAAATGGGCATACCTGGTATTTGAAACAGATAAAACAAAACAGCCGTATGCACCTGTATTAAACTGGCAAAAGAAGCTAACTTCTCCATTACGTATTCAACTGGTAGAAGAGGTAGACGATAGGGTGTCTAAAACTGTTACCGAGTTGTATATAGAAAAAGGTAAAACGGGGTGGGAAGGAAGAGAAACGGGACGGCATTAATAAATTGGATGTTAAAACAGGTTGAAATTATATTAATTAAAACCAATGAACGCATTATATAAGTTTTTTTTAGCTATAGAATTAACTATACTACCCGCTTTCTATGCTTTTTCTCAGGAGAAACTTAAGACGGATGGTGTAATGCCTATTTTGGCATGGGTAGGTGTTCCTGAAGAAGAAACAACGATCGAACGGTTCAGGGAACTGAAAGAATCGGGTATCAACATTAATTTTTCATGGTACTCCAATATTGAAGCTGTAGAAAAGGCTTTGGATATTGCACAAAAAACAGGAGTGAAATTGCTATTTACCTGTCCTGAGCTTAAATCGGATCCCGAAAAAACGGCAAAACGATTAATGAAACATCCTGCACTTTCCGGTTATCATTTAAGGGATGAGCCTAACGCCACAGAATTCCCCGAATTGGGAACATGGGTAAAAAGAATACAGTCCGTAGATAAACAACATTACTGTTATATTAATCTCTTCCCTAATTACGCAGGAGCGGAACAACTATTCGGTAAAGGCGTTCAGATACAACCTGGAAAAGATATTTATGCGGAACATATAGAAGCGTTTCTTAGAGAAGTACCTGTTCCGTTTATTTCCTTTGATCATTATCCTGTAATAGATAAAAATAGTGTCAGAACACTCCGGCCGGAGTGGTATAAGAATCTGGAAATTTTTTTAGCAGCTTCTCAAAAAAGCGGGCTTCCTTTCTGGGCATTTGCACTTTCGGTTGCGCATACCTCTTACCCTATACCTACGATTGGCGAGATCAAACTTCAACTATACAGCAACCTGGCGTATGGCGCCCAGGCATTACAGTATTTTACCTATTGGACGCCTGGCATAAATCCAAACTGGGATTTCCATCACGCCCCAATCGGTCTCGATGGTAAACGGACCAGTATATATGATTATATCAAGTTAATCAACCAGGAGATACAAGACCTTTCAGGCGTCTTTCTTGGTGCGAAACTGATTTCTGTATCCCATACAGGTAGCCGGATTCCTGACGGTACCAAGCGAATAGACAAACTTCCTGCTCCGGTTAAAGTGCTGGAAACAAGTGATGGCGGCGCAATAGTATCAGTCTTAGAAAAAGGAGACCGCAGGTTTTTGATTGCCGTTAACCGCGATTTTCAAAACGCTATGAAGCTGACTATTGTAGCCGATAAATCGGTGAAGAAAGTATTAAAAGATGGGACGATCATTGCGGCAAGCGCATATACAAATACGATAGCGGTTGATCCGGGAGATGCGATGATATATACCTGGGAAAAAAATAGAGAATAATCTAAAAACGCTACGATTATAGAAATACAGGCAACTAAGGTGTTGCAGGACTGCCTTTACAGAATTACAGGAGCATTGTTGCCAACAGGCTTTGACGGCGATCAGTGCGCAGCGCCTGAAAAAAGATAGTTATTAGTGATTTTATTTTTAATGTCCACTAAGGTTAAACAGGCGTTTGTTTCTACCTACGCCTTTTTATTGTCTTTTGAGCTATTGCCTTGTTTATAACCCTGCAAAAAGGAAAGTATTGTGAATAAAAATATTGTACACTTTAATCAATAATTCTGGTATATGAAAAAAATGTTTTACCTGGCAGTTTTCTTAACTTTCTGTTTGAAAACGATTGTAGCCCAAAAAATAACCCTGGTGCAAAATGGAAAATCCGCTTACAGCATTGTAATGCCCGAAAAAGCCACTATAGTAGAAATCCAGGCGGCTAAAGTGCTGCAGGATTATTTGTTCAGGATCACGGGCGTGAGTTTACCGGTAGTTGCTGATAATGTAAAAAGCACAGCTACTGAAATTTTGATTGGCCATGTAAACAGGCCGGAACAAAATAAAATAGATTATACTAAGTTAAAGCAAGACGGCTTATTAATTAAAACCGATAACACTAAATTAATCTTAACAGGAGGCGATAAAAAAGGAGTGATATACAGTGTGTATACCTTCCTGGATAAATACCTGGGCTGCAGAAAATACACCTCAGATTTTACGCATGTTCCTCAACAGAAATCTATAGTACTTTCATCAATAAATGATGTACAATTGCCGGCTTTCAGTTTCCGGGAAACCTATTATAATGATGTGTACGATCCGGAGTTTATGAACTGGCATAAACTGCATTCCTTTGAAGGAAGAGGCGGCGATAAAACGCAGTGGGGCTATTGGGTACACACGTTTCACAGCCTCCTTGATCCCAAAGAATATGGCGAAGCACATCCTGAATATTTTAGCTTCTATGACGGCAAAAGACATGCAGGCACAATTCCTTCGTGGGACGGTTCCAGCTACCAGCCCGAAGCGCAGTTATGCTTAACAAATCCTGATGTGCTTGAGATCGTTTGTGAAAATCTAAAAGCTGCCATGGATAAGAAGCCGGAGGCATTATACTGGTCTGTTAGCCAAAACGATAATGTGAATTATTGCCGATGCGATAACTGTGCTGCGCTGGATAAAAAGTATGCTGCCTTTGCACCGGAAGAAAAATTACTTTCTACTCATGGCGGAGAAAAATATCCTGCATTAGGTTCAGGTTCAATTATCGCTTTTGTGAATAAGGTGGCAGAGCGCTTCCCCGATAAAATTATTTCAACTTTGGCCTACCAGTATTCACGTGTACCACCTAAAGACATTGTACTCCGCAGGAATGTAAACATTATGCTGTGTAGTATTGAGAGCTCCCGCAATGATCCTATGGAAACGGGCGATAAAGCCTTTAGCGAAGATTTAATAGGCTGGGGAAAACTTACCGATAATATATTAGTATGGGATTATGTCATTCGTTTTTCAAACTTGTTCGCTCCATTTCCCAACCTGCGTGTATTACAACCCAACATCCGGTTTCTCAGGGATAATAATGTATCTGCATTATTTGAACAGGGCAATATCCAGTCCGGTGGTGATTTTGCGCCGTTAAGAGCCTATATGATCGCTAAAATGTTGTGGAACCCGGACATTGATATAGAAAAAGAAAAGAATGAATTTATCAATGCCTGTTACGGTCCTGCCGCTGCCGGTATAAAAGAATATATCAAACTGCTGCACGATAATAACCAATCTGGTAAAGGTGTAAAAATGTCCATATTCGGCTCTCCTGTGCAGGAACAAGAAAGCTTTTTATCGGAAAAATTAATTGCTGAATACAACCGGATTTTTGACAGAGCGGAAAAGAAAGTGCGACATCAGCCGGAATATCTGGTAAGGGTCAAATCTGCACGCCTTCCGGTATACTATGCCATGCTTGAGATAGCAAAAGCCGTTAAAACCGGGAGCAGGGGGGCATTTGTTACGGGAGAAGATGGAGCTTTAATCCCCAATCCAAAAATAGTAAACATATTATACGAGTTTGTCTATCACTGTCTGCGTACCAATGTAAGCAGAACCGCGGAGTGGCATACGCCACCTAAAGAATATTTAGAAAAATACATGGCGTTTTTGCAAGGGCAAACGAATAGCAAATAGTGCGGGTAATATTACTAACCTAATGTATAGTGAAAACTGGACCGATGGCATTGTACTCCCCACGTGAAAATACTTTACAAATAGTGATTTTATTTGAGTAATAGTTACTATCAGCCTTGCCGTAGTGAAAAAGTTACATCGCGGAAGGCACACGAAAACGGGCAGTAATCCCTGCACATCCTGCAGGTATGGTTTTCGTGTGCCTTTTGGTATTTTTTGCGCAACCGAAAAAGAAAAACGCAAATGCGCCTTTTAAATTCTTATACCTTTAAAGTCAGCAATCATTATCAGTTAGCTTTGAAAAAAGTACTGCATTTTACCCAATATAGTAACCCCAAATGAGAAAGCTTGCGGGCATTGGGTAATAGGCTCACTATTACTTCTCTGATGGAATAGTAGCATTTCAAATGCTACAAACAGTATTACCGCTATATGATTGCAGGTATTGAATTTCTGTATATACCGTTCCGAATTATGCTGACTTCCCTTTGCTTTTGTGCCGGGGTTATCCCCAAAATAGCAGTTGATTAAAAACCGGCTGTCCGCTAAAATTGGTATTTTCGCTTATTGTGCATCATGCGAATAATAATGAGAATTTACTTGCCTGCCCTATACATACCATTCTTGGCCCTGTTCCTTTTTTCAACTAAAAAACAGGATGTATCAACTATAGACATGCAATCTATGGCTGTTAATGACGGTTACGTACAACATTTGGCATCATTAAAAGATACCCTGCCTGAAACCAGCAGTAAAATTCCTGCTGAAAGAGCGGGTAATACAGATTGGTTTAAAGCAGCCGGCTGGGGCGTTTTTGTACATTACCTGTATAGTGTGCAGTGTGCGGGTAACCGTATTAATGCCATGGATGGCACAACCGGTTGGGATGCCTGCGTGAATGAATTTGATACGGAAAAATTTGCAGCGCAAATACAATCCACAGGTGCCTCGTATGTAATCTTTACCATGATGCAAAGAACCCGTCACCTTATAGCACCGAATAAAACCTTCGATAAAATAACCGGGTATAAACCGGGTGAGGCCTGTGCTAAGCGCGACCTGGTGGAAGACCTGTATACATCGCTCCATAAAAGGGGTATTAAATTAATGCTGTACTGGACGGGTGATGGCCCGCGTGATGATGAAAAAGCCGCTAAAGCTATGGGCTATACGGAGAAGGTTTCCGAACATTATGTGCAGCAATGGGCGAACGTAGCAGCGGAATATGGCGAACGTTATAAGGATAAAGTGGCGGGATGGTGGACAGATGGATGTTATGAATATATTGGGTACAACAAAGAAAAGTGGGCTATCCTCGCAAAAGGTCTCCGGGCAGGCAATGCAAAAAGGATCATTGCATTGAACAACCCTAAAATGACAAGCTCCAACTCATCAACGCCGGAAGATGATTATACTACGGGTGAGCAGAACAAGTTTGGTGAAGTGCCGCTTTCCCGCTGGCGCGATGGTGTGCAGTGGCATATTTTGTCTTACCTGGGTAATGAGTGGGCCGCACCGGGTTTGCGGTATACTCCTGATTTTATGGCGGATTACATCCGTAAATGTAATGCGAATGGTGGTGTTGTGAGCATTGATGTATGCTTGTTTAGAGACGGTAGTATAGAAACATCACATCTTGAATGTCTTAAAGGCATCTCACGCCGGCTAAAAGAAACTAAATAACTCTGCTCAGGTAATGTTAATGAACCGTCTTCAGAAAATATAGCTGTCATAGTAAAATAATGAATACTATATAAGATGAGAAATATTTTTTTATGCCTTTCGCTATTCA
Source organism: Agriterribacter sp. (assembly GCF_035497235.1). Classification (GTDB taxonomy): domain Bacteria; phylum Bacteroidota; class Bacteroidia; order Chitinophagales; family Chitinophagaceae; genus Agriterribacter. The sequence goes on along the minus strand of NZ_DATJEB010000052.1, from coordinate 51,788 downwards.
TTAGCGTAAGCGTTTATAGCCAATCCGGAACGGAAAATTACATTTCAGCGGAAACCGCAGCAAAAACATATACGGCGTTATCCAAGCAGCCGTTTTACATTTTTCCCGAAACAAGAGAACATCCCATCAGGTGGAATGATTCTTTGGAGGTATCGTGGTTGGAAAAGAACTCTTCAAAAAATGACTTCGTTTTACAGGCGCAGCCGGGTGAATACTTTGTTTACCAGGTGGGCGTATGGGCCATAAAAAATGAGTTGAAAAACATACAACTCCGTTTTTCCGATCTGAAAACCAAAAATGGGAAAACAATTTCTTCCCGGAAGGTGAGTTGCTTTAACGCGGGTGGCATTGATTACCTCGGAAATCCGTTTACAAAAAAGATAGCTATTCAAAAAGATAAGGTACAGCCTTTGTGGATTGGCATGGATCTTTCGGGCATAGCAAAAGGAACCTATTATGGTACTGCAACGGTATCGGCTAACAATAAAGCGCAAACGATAAAAATACAGTTGGAGATTGATGGTGAGGTGGTGGAAGATCACGGCTTCAACGAGGGCAAACGCTTATCGCGGATGTACTGGCTGAATAGTACACTCGGTATTAATGATGAGGTTACCAAAGGATACAATCCCGTTAGCCGTCAAGGCAATACGCTGCATATTTTAGGACGGTCGGTGGATATTGCTGCCAATGGTTTGCCGGCGGCAATTGCCAGTTATTTCACCGCTTCCAATCAAAGCATAGCACAAAAAGGCGAGCCCATACTTAGCGAAGCATTCCGCTTTGTAATTGAAAAGGAAAATGGTGATACCATCGCTTTGCAACCCGGTCCATTGCAGTTTACAGCACAGGCTCCCGGGTATATAGCGTGGCAGGTAAAAAACAGCTCGGCCGAATGTGAATTGATTTGCTCGGGCAAACTTGAGTTCGATGGCTTTGTGGATTACAGGCTCGCATTAAAAGCGCTGAAGCCTTTGAAGATCAGGGATATTCGCCTGGAAGTACCGGTAAATAAAGAAAAAGCTGAGTATATGATGGGGCTGAACCGCGAAGGTGGCTTGCGTCCCGCTTCCTGGCAATGGCAGTGGGATACCACAAAAAACCAGGACGCTTTATGGCTTGGAGCAGTTAATGGCGGACTGAGGCTTAAGCTAAAAGCGGAGAATTATACCCTGCCGTTGGTTAATATTTACTACAAGTTTGGACAATTACATCTTCCCCCGTCATGGGGCAATCACAACAAAGGCGGTGTGTATGTAGATGAAAAAGATAATGCGGTATGGATCAATGCCTATTCAGGAAACCGCCAGATGGCCACAGGCAGTATATTAAATTATGACTTTGAATTATTGATCACTCCTTTCAGAACGATCAGCAATGAAGTAAAATATGGCGACAGATATTTTCACGGCGGGGGAACGGATGCATTCAGTAAAATTGAAAAGGCTAAAAAAGCAGGCGCCAATATCGTCAATATCCATCATGCCGAAAACATCTATCCTTTTATTAATTATCCATACTTAGATGAAAATACTGCGGAATTAAAAGCTTTGGTTGATAAGGCGCATGAAGAAAAACAGCGGCTGAAACTGTATTATACCACCCGTGAGCTCACTAAAAACATTCCCGAGTTTCAGGCTTTTTACAGTTTGAACGGGGAGGTGCTGTTTCCCGGCCCGGGCAATGCCAGTCGTACAGAAGCATTGCATCCCAAGGGGCCCAATGAATGGCTCATTAAAAACCTCAGGGAGAAATATATTCCCGCATGGTACAATGTTGTGAAAGAAGGAAAATTTAAAGGAGAACTGGATCTTTCTGTTATTACTACACCCAACAGCAGGCTGAATAATTTTTATATAGGCGGGCTTGACTGGATGCTGAAAAATTTGAAAATTGATGGTGTGTACATTGATGATGCAGCGCTCGACCGGTTTACATTGCGCCGCGCAAGGAAACTGATTGACCAGTACCGCCCGGAAGGCAGGATGGATTTGCATAGCTGGAATCATTTTAATAAGTGGGCCGGGTATGCCAACTGTTTGAACCTGTATATGGACCTGCTTCCCTATTTCGACCTGGTATGGATAGGCGAAGGAAGAGATTATAACCGCCTGCCCGATCATTGGCTGGTTGAAGTGTCGGGTATCCCTTTTGGCTTGCCCGGGCAAATGCTGGAAGGCGGAGGAAATCCATGGCGGGGAATGGTATACGGCATCACCAACCGAGCGGGCTGGACAGGCAATACGCCGGATGAATTATGGAAGTTCTGGGATCAGCACAACTTTGAAGAAAAGGAACTGACCGGCTATTGGGATAAAACCTGTGCGGTTACTACCAACAATGAGCACATCAAAGCATCTGTATTTAAAGGAAATAAAGAAAGCATTATTGCGGTAGCCAACTGGAGTAAAGAAGACCAGGTGAGTTCAGTGATCATAGATTGGAGTGCGCTTGGTTATGATCCATCCAAATGCACGATCAGTATACCCTTTGTAAAAGATTTCCAGGATGAACAGCCGCTGCAATCATTGAGTTCAGTAAGTATTCCAGGTAAAAAAGGATATATGATTGTTGTTAAGGAAAACCAGTAATGGATATGAGACATCTGAAGTTTTTTATCTGTGCTGTTATAGTAGTACATTATGCAACGGGCAATGCGCAAACCATTAATATTGATCTTGATGGTGAAAACACTTCCTGCTATCAGGGAAAGTTATTTCCGGTCATGCAGTCCCTGCCACTGATGGATGAAGCATGGGATAAAAAATTTCCTACGCATTTTGGAACAGGCACAGAAGATTATTATGGATAGACAGTATGTCAAAAAAATAAATGAAGGAATATGTATAGCACCTGTGTAAAAAAGATGATCATCTCCGGCTTGCTGATCATTAGCGTAAACCTGTTGTTTGCCCAGCAAAAATTTTCATCCGGAGCGCTTTCTGTTTCTATAGATGGTAAGGGAAATATCACTTCGATGGAATCGTTACCCGCAGGTAAAAACCTGGCGCCCAGGGATAGTACAGGTGTATTATTGCAATTGGTAAAAGAAGGGAAACGCTATAAACCCCTGGCTGCCGTTTTTACTAAAAATACTATCGCGTTGCATTACCCGGACAAACAAATGGCAAAAATCAGCGTAACTTCTAAAAAAGCATTTCTTCGTTTTGAATTGATTGAAATAAGTAAGGAGGCCGATGCGGTTATTTGGGGGCCTTTCAATACTTCACTTGCCGGCACTATTGGTAATACCGTTGGCGTTGTTCGTTCCTCTGCGTTTGCTATCGGCATGCTGGCGCTTAACACAAAAACTACCGGTGGCGAACTGGTTAATGACGAAGGCGCCGTGTATGAAAGGGGAACTACAGCGGTTAAAAAGGATTTTGGTTCGGCTTTGCAGGCATTTACGGTTAATCGTTCCCGTGATCGTGTGATTACCGTATGGAACAGTTGGAAAAATGTTCCGGTGAAAGGAATACCTGAAGGTAAGCCGGAAGGCTCTGCCATCGCCATTTTTGGCGGTAAGCCTTCGGATGTGCTTTCCATCATATCTGCCATTGAACAGACAGAAGGATTACCTCATCCATTGTGGAAGAAGGAATGGATCAGGCAATCGGCACTTACAGGACGTCCCTATATGATCACCTCTTTTTCCGAGGAGACTATTGATACCCTGCTGCGTTACGCTAAAAGCATGGGGCTTGAAGGCATATATCATGAAGGGCCTTTTAGCACCTGGGGTAACTTTGAACTGGACAAAAAATTATTCCCCAATGGCATAAAAGGCTTTGCCAAATGTGTGCAGAAAGCGCATGCATTGGACCTGCGGCTTGGGTTTCACACCCTTACTACTTTCATTACTACAAACGATGCGTATGTAACTCCCAAACCTCATCCGCACCTGGCAACTGCAGGAAGCAGCCTTTTGCAGGAAGCTATTGATGAGCATGCAACCGTAATAAATATTCTGTCGCCTGCATATTTTGAAATGCGAAGCGATCTGAACAGCATTCGTATTGGAGATGAAATCATTCGTTTCAGAGCGGTTTCTAACAATGCACCTTATCAGTTGCTGGACTGTGTGCGCGGAGCTTTTGGCACACAAAAATCAAACCATCCTAAAGGCGCGGCGGTGAGCAGGCTGATAGATCATCCCTATAAAGTTTTTTTCCCCGACTGGATATTGCAAAAAGAAATCGCCGGAAACATCGCCCGTTTTATTAATGATACCGGGGCTGATCAATTAGACTTTGACGGGCATGAAGGAACCTATGCTACCGGCATGGGCAACCTGTCGCTGGAGGGTTTTGCGGAAGATGTGTATAAGGCAATAAAACATCCTGTTGTTTTTGGATCAAGCAGGTCTGGTCATTATTTCTGGCACATGAATGATTACCTGAACTGGGGAGAGCCCTGGTATGGCGGTTTCCGCGAAAGCCAGTCAGATTACCGCATAGACAACCAGGTGTATTATGAAAATAATTATATGCCTAATATGCTGGGCTGGTTTTTAATTACCAGCCAAACAAAACCGGAAGATGTGGACTGGATGCTGGCAAGAGCGGCAGGCTATCATGCGGGCTATGCACTGGTAGTACGTTATGACGCGGTAAAGAACAACCCTTTTATTCACGAAATCGTTGAGCAGGTGAATAGCTGGACGGAGGCACAACAAAAAAATGCATTTTCACCGGCCCAGAAGCAATGGCTGAAGATTCCGGAAAATGATGTGCACTTGCAAAGGGACGGCAGCAATGCCTGGAAAATGTACCGGTATAAAAAAATCACTTTCGAACATCTTCCCAAAGTATTACAACCGGGCGAACCCACTTCGTCTGAATGGACTTTTGAAAATAAAACAGGTAAGCAAAATGTACAATTGGTATTGCTGGCCGCGGGTGATAAAGGAGAAATCAGCAACCCGGTTATTGAGCTGGATAACTCCCTGCGGATACAGCCGCCCTTAAACTTAAAAGCCGGGCAAAGCCTGGTTATTGATCACTCGGATACTGCCACATTATACGATCAGAAAGGCAAATTTGTTAAGAAAGTGGTTTTAACCCAGGCACTACCCGAACTATCAGAAGGCAATCATCATTTATTGTTTGACGGCACATTTACGGAAAGCGCCGATATAAAAGTGAAAATAACGCTTAAGCTTTTGGATGGTACAGAAAAAGTACAGGCTAAATAGGATGCCGGTGTTTTATCCGGTCTCCTCTATATAAAATAGAATTTTTAATCACTGACAGGGAAGATATTGAAAAGCGGGCTAAAGGATGGCAATGAGGTGCATTCCAGATTAACCGGGCTGCATGGCAGCAAAACATAAGGATATACCCTGGATTTTTAGCCGCAGATGCGCAGATATAATCTGCACATCTGCGGTAATTTCTGGATGAGAGGATATATATAATTAGCCGAACGCCGAAACTCTTTTTAGCTTTACAGTAACATGCAGGGTATTATAATTTCCAAAATCCTCCTCAAAAATCACTATTATAATAAGTTCATTGTTGTTTTTTGATAATTCATACCTGATGCGTGTAATGTCATCTTCTGTAATTTCTTCTTTACTGTCATCAGTTAAAACAATAGTGTGTGTTTTAGCATCCACGGTATAAGACTGTTCCTTGGGGCCATCCCCATCTAAGCCAATAAGAATGAATTTGTTTTTTGTAAATTCGAAATAGTAAGGAATTTCTTTTTGCAGTTCTGTAAGTATTACTTCATTGGTAATGTTTTCTTCGATGAGTTGCCCGTCTTTATACCCCTTAACCGAAAGATGCTCTCTTTGCCATTTGCCGGTAAGAGCCGTTTTTATTTCTTCATTTTGTTTTTCAGGGTCCACGGATTCGGTGTTGTCTTTTTTACATGCAATCATCCCTAAGGTTAACAGCATAAACGCAATAATGGATACGAGATTTTTTTTCATGATAATTAAATTAAACGTTAAGATTGTAACCGAAACGCAGATGATACAGGTATATTTTGTTTTGGGGCTTAATTTTAATACTTACGATAACGGGTAAACGAAAATAAATCATGAATAATGAGCGTAATACCTTCCCGTTTGGCATAGGCTATGGTCAGACAAGAAAAATTACCTAATTTGTTCATTAAGCCGCAAGAGCAACAGAAGCTTTTCAGCATTTATACACGAAATCAAATGTAAATATGCTCAGATATGTATTGTTCCTGATTGCCGCTTGTTCGTGTTTCAATGTGGATGCACAGCCTATTCGTGTTGATACCCTTCCACTGTATAACAAAGCGCAACTACGCAGCAAAGCCGACTGGCTGGTAAGTAATGCCGGCCGGCAATCCGCGGTATACAAAACACCCGAAGGCCATATGGCGCTGAGCAACGGACTAATAACAAGAACTTTTACCATGACGCCTAACGGTGCAACCATAGGGCTGGATAATTTAGTTACCAATGAAGCGCTGGTTCGGGCGGTATCGCCTGAAGCGGTATTGTGGATAAACGGCCATGAAATAAAAGCGGGCGGGTTAACAGGTCAGCCTATTGGCAACTATCTCTTACCCGAATGGATACCTGAAATGAAAGCCGACCCTTACAGTTTAAAGCTGGTATCATACGCCACATCTCCCATCAAAGCACGTTTTGAATGGAACCGCCGTACCGAATGGTCATCGCAGCAACTGCCATGGCCGCCCAAAGGAACAGAGGTTGCCTTTACCTACAAAGCCGATGAAGCCGTTATCCGCAATTTTCAAAACCTGAATGCGGGTGATGCCCAAAGAGAAGTTTTAATGAAAGATGATTTTATTACACTGTCGCCCAATTGGAATATCGTTACGATCAATGCAGCCGCAAATGCTTTTAATAACGAAGGTAAGGCCGGCGAAATAATGGCGCCTGCTAATGCAGTGGTGTTTGGCGAACAGCCTTTACCTGCCGGCACAAGAGTGATCATATGCAAGCTGAATACAGGCACGGATCAAAGCAGCGGGTATGGTCCTGGTATTGCGCTCCAGTTTGAAGAGGAAAAATCATCCAAATTCTATCTTTCTCCCCGCAACAAAAAATTTGGAATATTTCATGAAGGTAAAAGCCAAAGCTTCGAAGGCTTTGACCCCGGCAAATCTTATTATTTGAAAGTGCTGCTGGCTACCGGCAAAATGATATGCAGCATATCAGCCGATGGTAAAAACTATACAACACTTACTGAATTGCCCTATGCAAATATGCCTGCGCATATCCGTGTGGGTAAGACTGATCCCCGCGGTGGCAAAATGGTACGTGGTGAAGCCGGGGCAACGGGGCGCAGTAAAATAGAGCAGGTATTGCTGTTGGGCGAATCCGGCGAAACGCATGCGGATTTTGATTTTCTGAGCGGACTCACCGTAAAAGTGCATTACGAGTTATACGATGGATTACCCCTGCTGAGCAAATGGGTGAGTGTGGAAAACAACAGCAAGCAGGAAATTATAGTAAATAATATAAAAAGCGAGCACCTGGCAGTAACAGAGGCAGAAAGCGCGGTAGAACATAAAGAGCGCTGGGAACTGCCCCCTATATTTACAGAAAGTGATTTTGCGTTTGGCTCCATGTCGCCCAATGCGGCGCAAAACGCCTGCGTAGAATGGCAAACCGATTCTTCCTACACCACCCAGGTAAACTATGCACTGCAAACCCCTTCACTGCTGGTGTGCATGCCCAAAACCGGGATGGGGCAGGAGCTGGCTATGGGAGAATCTTTTGAGAGCATGCGGCTGTGGGAGCTGGTATACGACAGCTACGACAGGGAGCGGAGAGGATTAAGCGAAAGAAAGCTATACCGGACCATCGCACCGTGGGTAACCGAAAATCCCGTCATCATGCATGTAAGCAGCGCTGCGGATGAGCCTGTTAAAAAAGCAATAGATCAATGCGCGGAAGTAGGGTTTGAAATGGTGATCATGACTTTTGGCAGCGGATTTAATATTGAAGATACTTCGCAGCACAACCTGCAGCGTATGAAAGCGCTGAAGGAGTACGCGAAATCAAAAGGCGTGGCCCTTGGCGGATATTCGTTGTTGGCCAGCCGTTCCATCAACGCAGCAAACGATGTGGTAATGCCCGAAGGCATGAAGCCTGCATTTGGCAGCTCACCCTGCTTAGAAAGCAAATGGGGACAGGATTATTTTAAAAAACTGTACCGTTTTTATGAAACTACGGGGCAGGATCTGCTGGAACATGATGGCTCTTATCCGGGTGATGTTTGTGCTTCCACTGATCATCCGGGTCACAGAGGCCTGGAAGATTCGCGCTGGAAACAGTTCAGGGAAGTACAGGAATTTTACCAATGGTGCAGGAGCAAAGGCATTTACCTTAATGTGCCCGACTGGTATTTTTTAAACGGCAGCACCAAAATAGCTATGGGCTATCGCGAAACGAACTGGTCATTGCCGCGGGAACTGCAGGAAGTTATTGAGCGTCAGAATATATACGATGGCACCTGGGAAAAAGCACCTTCTATGGGCTGGATGTTTGTGCCATTGGTACAGTATCATGGCGGAGGTGCTGCGGCTACTATAGAACCATTGAAAGAACACCTCCCGCATTATGAACAGCGTTTGGCCAATTTGTTTGGAGCGGGTGTGCAGGCCTGTTACCGTGGCCCGCAATTATATGATGCGCCTCAAACCAAGACCCTGGTAAAAAAATGGGTTGATTTTTATAAGAAGCACAGGCGGATATTAGACGCCGATATTATTCATCTGCGCAGGCCCGATGGAAGGGATTATGATGCCATACTGCATGCCGATCCGCATGGTAAAGAAAAAGGCTTGCTAATGATATATAACCCGTTGAACGAACCCATTACCAGGGAAATAAAGGTAGACCTGTATTATACCGGGTTAAAAAACCGGGCTACTATAAGTGAAAATGACGGGGCGGCTAAAAAAATAACGTTAAACGGCACAACAACGAACTTACGGGTAACCATACCTGCTAAAAGCCAGCGGTGGTTTGTATTTATGCCATGATGCTGGCATATCACTGAAAAGCGGTTGGGTACCCCGGTTCATGTCTTAAACATTAGTTCTACCTGCCACCGTTTTGTCGAAAAATCTATGCCCGAATTTAATAACCCATTGTACCAAAGGCACATTCGTATATTCGTGGCTTTTAAAAAGATATTAGTAGCATATCTTCTATACCAACCTTTTAAAGACAGGCTCATCTTTAAATATGAATAGCAGATGTATTTCTCATGATTCAGGCTTTCTTCCGTAGCATTTCTTAATATCCCTTTTAGTGTTGTTATTAAGAAAATGAATACAACTGCGCCGGGTTTTTAAAAAAAATATTTTCGTAATACTCGCCCAAGCCCATCTTTTGGAGATCATCTTTAAAGGTAGTGAGCAAAAAATTCAATCCGGGCTTGCCGCCGTAAGATAACCAATAGCTGCTTTTAGCGGCATCCATTCCCATCGTTATCTGATCAGGAAAGTCAGGCAATAAAGCTTGCAGTAGTTTGTAGGTCCGGTTCTCTTTTTCTTTCCATCTGAAAGCACTGTCGTATTCTACTTTTACGCCGGTTTCAAGTAAGGCCCGGTTGTATTCAATATCCTCGCAGCGATCAACATGTGAAATCACCACATGCGCTAAATGAGCGCCCAGCCTTTCAAATATATTCACCTGGTCAATGGCATGTTTGCCAAAATTGGAATGGGTTAAAATAGGCACGCCGGTTTCCAGGTGGGTGTTCACTACCGCATGAAATATTTTCTCCTGGTGGGCAGTAATCTTTTCATCACCGGTGGCCAGTTTGATCATACCGGCTTTATGCGTGGTGCGGTTAACAAAGGGACCGTTATAATCATTGGCGTCAATTCCAATCATTACATCATCTATAAATAAACGGGTCAATTGTTCTTCGGTATAAGAATATCGCCAGTGATTGGGTAAGTAATACTTTTCAAGATGAATGCCGGTAGGTGCTATAATGTTTACACCTGTCCTGCGGGAAATTTCAGCCAGTTTGAGTACATTACGGCCGCAATCGGCGGGCATGGTGTCAACTATCGTTCGTCCCCCTGTTTCGTAAAAGTTTTTTAACTCCTCCGAAATTTTATCTACATCGTTCAAAAGGAACAAAGGATTTTGCAGGGTAGGATAACTTTCCTCAATAACAATATGTTCATGAGCATAGGTCAGTCCCATTTCAGCAGGAGAAATATCTCTCAGAACAGTACGTACAAATGGAATATTAGTTGATTGCATATTTAATGTTAAGTTAAGACTATTATACCGCAAACAATTGTGAGACGGGAGAGGTGAGACATGAGATTTTCACGTTTAACATCTGACGTTTCACGATTAACATAGCACCAGATTACTTATGGCTTTCAACCATCGCTTCTGGCTGAATGATGATCAAAGATTGCTTTACCTGAAATTATTTCTCCAGCCATTTCTGCTTGTATCTGCCAAAGTTTGAGGAACCTCCAGGATGGTTCCGGTTTGTAGCAGTTTGGATTGTAATTTAGAAATCTCAAGGGTATGAGCAGCCATGTCTTCATCCAGGGAAAGTACAGCGGCAAGTCCCGCAGCCTGTCCCATACTCATCGTTTGGGCCATTGAGCGGCATGAGGCATGGGCATCATGCGTAGCAGAAAAACAACGGCCTGCCACCCAGGCCAATTCGCTCCCTTTAGGCACAATTGTTCCATAGGGAACTCCGTATACTCCATTGTCAGGAATGTATTGCCAGAACGTTTCACTTTCCCCGTTTTTGGCCTTTCGATGATCTTCAATAGGCGCCCCACATAGAAAAATGCTGTCAGGGAAAATGTTGCCAGACAGACAATCATCCTTATTGAGGCGGTATTCACCGTATACACGCCTGGTTTCCCGAACCCCAATCTGGTGTGAAAGCCCGATAATCTTTGATGCTTCATACCCCGGAACTTCGTTTCTAAAAAACTCCTCGAAAACGAATGCCTGTTTGCGCCCCTCTATCTCAGCCTGGGTGAGCTCCTCCGCATTTAATGCATTTAAACCGCCTACTTTCACCGCCACTGTGGATATACATCCTTTTTGGCACATTTCATGAGCCGACCCTTCTTTCCGGGGCAATGCATAGCTTCCTGTTTCAAAAGCGGTTTTCATTTTTTCATTCATCATTTTTTTACCGCCGGTCTGTTCAAATTTTTCTAAGTTTACATTGCTCATCCTGAAAGTAGTAGTCATGCTTTGAGCAGGCGCTGACTCACCGGCAACTTCATAAGAAAATCCTCCCAAATGACAAAAATCAGCATCGCCGGAAGCATCAATAACTCTTTTGGCTTTAACTTTATAAAACCCACTTTTATTCCAGAAAATGCAACTCTGTTTTTCTGCCTCTTCCTTTACCACGTCAACCAAAGTAGTATGCAGCAAAAAACGGATACCGGCTTCCATGATTTTTTGATCCCACACATATTTTAAACGCTCCGGGTTATAATTGACGCCAGTTCCCGCTCCGTAAGTATTGGGACGCAAAAAAATATCCCCAGTTTCATTCAGTGTATTTACAATCGTATCCGCTAAACCTGCCACAATTTTTTTGGATGTTTCCCCGGGGGTGAAAAAACCATAAAATGTATCGAGCATCTGGGTAGATGTGCCGCCGGGAAAACCGTACCGTTCAACCAGCATTACCTCGTATTTCCGGCTTTGTCTTGCAGCTAACGCAGCTACACAACCAGCCGAACCTGCGCCTATTACCAGTATATCCGTTTCGGCGAGTAAAGGAATTTGATGATGATTAATAAATGCTGTCATTGTATGCGTTTGTATTTATTAATGAATAAAAGAAACCGGCTTTTCTCCAAATGTATATAATGCTGCCAGGCGATGCGCATGTTCATCATAAGCGCTTTCAAATAACTGAACAGCCCTTTCTGCCCCACTATAGCTGCACTACTCAATACTTTAGGTGGCTGCCCGGCTATGGTGAGCAAACGGGCTACTTCAGCTTTGGTCGTATTAATAATCAACACTCCTCCAACTGCAGACCCGGGAGATACGGGCGTTTCTATGTTGGGTATCTTTATCACCACACTTTAATTTTCACTACCCCGTTTCCCGGGTTTTCAATGGGCCCCGGTGTGGGTTGTGCAGCATTTCTTTTCTTTCCTGTAATGTCCGTATCAATGCTGAGCGCCGTGCCGTCCGGGTTTTCATAAACCGCTTTAGGCAGTTTGGTTTTTCCCAATACAGCGGTTGTGATTAATTGGGTATTCATGGAAGGCAGGTTTTCGTCTGAAATAAACTGCAGATAAACATTGGCGCCTTCTTCGAGTAATTGCAATCCGGGGTCGAAATTGTCTTCCTGTATAAAGTCCTTTTCTTCATTCCAGGGTTGTGCGCCATGGCTGTACACGTTGTTGTTAATCCATACAGGCCATCGGTCACTGAGATTGGTGTGCGATTTTGTTTTTGGGACGTTGGGATCTTTGTTATACACCAGCATTCCAAACTTTTGATTTTTGTATTTGACAGTATCATTGCCTTTGCCCACAAATACATTATTGTAATAACGGTCATCGCCTGCTACTACAGTGGCCAGTCCGGCTATAGCTGTGCTATGTGGTAAATGGTAAGGCGTAAAGCGGCTGGGGTCCGACCATACGATCATACTGCCTGCAAAAAGATTGTGTACAAATGCGCCACCTTCCGATTGCGTGGCAAGGCTTTGGTCCGAGAGCATAATGTTATTGTCCACGAGGTAAGGCCCGTGGTCCACTTCAAAAAACATGTCCTGCCAGTCGTTACGGTATAATAAGTTTTTAGAAATCCTGGTACCCTGCGCCATCCAGTCCATCCAGAAGCCGAATGCGCCAGCATCATGAATGCGGTTATTTTCCAACACCACATCAATAGCTGCGTGAAGTTTGATGCCTGCCAGTTCTGCACCGGAAAATTGTTTTTTCTGATGTATGTTGTAAATGTGATTGTGCTGAATAAGACTGAATGCGGCCCCAAAGCTTCCACAAATGCCAGTTTGCCCGCAATTGTAAATGGTATTGTTTCGTACAATATGTGAACCGATGTTTTCTTTATTCCATCCGTTTCTTAATACCCTGAAGGTAACTTCAATGTAATGCAATGAACCATCGTAGCTTGGGTCTTTTGACCACACATCCTGACCCGTGCCTCTTTCTTTGCCCAGTGTAATTCCAGAACATTTGCTGTCATGTATCGTATTGTTTTCAATGATCCATCCTTTGTTCCAGTGGGTGGCAATCATGCCAATTTGACCGGCAGTAGGCGCGCCCCATTGTGTGGCTGCCTGGCTGATGTCAAATCCCTGGATGGTAAGATAATTGATACCTGTTTTTTCGGGATAAAAAACCGTTTTACGAATACTGAGCTCCGTTAATGCTTTTGTAGGATTCAGGTTTTGAAAATTGGCGTAGAGTGTAGTGCTGTCGCCATTTACTTTGCAATGCCATTTATATAATGAGCCTTCCTTATCCCTTGTTTTTTCAAACGGCACGGGCCTCATCACTTTTTCAAGACTGTCGGTTTCGTATAAAGACTTTCCATTGATAAACAGATCGGCGGTGTGCACTTTACTGAAATTATCGCACCAGTCGCCATACACCAAATCATTACAGGCGTTATACTCTTCAAAAAAAGAGTTGGGCAGAGACACTTGCCATATTCCTTTCTGCATTTCTTTCCATCCCGTAATAGTTTCTGAACCTTTTAGTTCAACTTTTTCACCGGGAGCAGCACGATAAGTAATACGCTTATCATTGCCTGTACCCCCATTTTTGGGATTAATCCATTCTCTGTATATACCTGCATGAACGGTGATGGTGTCTCCCGGCACGGCAACCTGTGCAGCAAAATTTATAGTGCGGAATGGTTTCTCAACTGTGCCAATATAACTATCGCTGCCATTAACTGATACGTGGTATTCTCTTGAATAACTTTCATAACTGGTACAAAAAGATAATAGAAATAAAAGGATCAGTTTACTTTTCATGATATGATACATTGTTTGGTAATTGTAATGGTATTTCAAACCGTTGTTTTCTATAACCAGGTCTCCAAATAATTCTGCATTTCTCCGGGAAGTTTTATTTTCCTGGTCTCCAAATATATATTTGATTAGCCGGAATATAATATCGCGGATGCATTCCAAATTGTCACCAGCCGGGGCAGTGTCTTCACCGCCCACATGAAGCAAAGTAAGGCGACAATTTGGAATGCACCCCTGGGCGTAGCTGCCGCCCTCCTTATTTTTGCGGCTTTATGCGCCGTCTATTTTGTTTATCTCAAATGGAAAGTGCCGGAAACAAAGGGCAAAACGCTGGAAGTATTGGAGCTCCTGTTAACGAAGTAACGTTTTAGTATAATATTGCAAAAGATTTAGAAAGCCTGTTTTAGAATAGCACCAAATATTTTTTTAACCCCAAATTTCATCCTTGTCAATATGAGTACCTTGTTTAAATTGCTGTTACTGTTAACGGTTTTAATGACAGCATCTGTTGATAGTTTTTGCCAGTTAGCTATACAAAACATCCAATGCATACCACAACCTGTATATCGTTATCGGGCCGATGGTAAACCCGGTCGTGAAGTTTTAATTCAATTTTCAGGCGATAAACTTCTTCAGAAAGCAAAAGCCGAACTAAGCGGGAAAGGGTTTAAGGAATCAACTGAAATTGTACCATCTGCTACCGGTGATACGGTTGCTACGGTGTTATTGCCGGGTGGAGTGGGAGTTGAAAAGGAAACACTGGTAACGATAAACCTTAATGTTGGCAAAACAAAAATAAAAAAATCTTTTATAGTTTCCCCGATGCGGTATTGGACTATCTATCTCTACAATCATTCGCATGTGGACATTGGTTACACCAATACGCATAAAAATGTAGAGATACTCCACAAAACCAATGTGCTTGAAGGAATCAAACTGGCAGAAGAAACCAGGCATTTTCCTGAAGGTGCGAGGTTTAAATGGAACCCTGAAGTAACCTGGCCGGTGGAGCGTTTGTGGAATACACAACCGCAGCAAAGAGAGAAAATTATCCGGGCGATTAAGGATGACCGCTTAAGTATTGATGCCAGTTACCTGAACCTGAATACCAGCGTATGTGCCGATGAGGAATTGTTTCATGCTTTTAAGTTCAGCAGAAAACTGCAACAGTTGAGTGGCACACCCATTGATGTTTTTCAGCAGTTTGATATTCCCGGCATTAGTTGGGGGATAGTGCCGGTATTGGCGCAGCAGGGAATCCGCTATGTGATAGCCTGGCCCAATACCGACAGGGCGGGCAATGCGCATAAAAACATTGACCGCTTTCCTTTTTGGTGGCTGGGGCCTGATGGTAAATCCAAAGTACTTTTCTTTCAGCCGGGTAGTTATGCCAACAGCGGCAGCATGAATAAAGGCGGCGCCACAGGCCGCCCCTGGTTTGGACAGCGGGATCCGCTGAAAGTGCCTGCCGTTATTAAAACGGGAAGCGCCAACGTAAACTTTACCGATAAGTTAGTGCAGATGGAAAAGGAAAAGTATCCTTATGATTTTATGGCTTTGTCCTGGTCGCTTTGGGATAACAATCCTATAGATGCGGATATACCTTATGCTGTGAAAGACTGGAATGAAAAATATGCATATCCCAAAATTATCATTTCCGGCGGAAGAGAAATTATGCAGTATATCGAAACCAATTATGGCGAACAGCTTCCGGTTGTAAAGGGCGACTATACCGAATACTGGACCGATGGCCTCGGCACCGCCGCCGGTTTAACAGCCATGAATCGTAATTCCAAAGAGCGGTTAATACAGGCCGAAAAATTATGGACCATGCTTAATCCTCACCGCAGTATTCCAAGAGAAGAATTTGATGAGGCCTGGCGCTATATCGCATTAGGATCAGAACATACCTAGTGCAATGAAAACCCTGCGGAACCTTATTTCCTTGATGCGATCTTTAAAGTAAAAAAAGATTATTTCCACCAGGCTGATGAACGTTCGCAAACATTGTACGATGATGCCCTGGCGCCCGCCACTGATAAATCGGATGGAGCCTTAGGTCCTGCAGGCGGGCCTTCCGCCGGCGGAGTGGCCGTGTTCAATACCAATTCCTGGAACCATGGAGGACTTATCACACTCAACAAACTGGAGAGCAGTTGGGGCGATAAAGTGACGGATGAACTGGGCGCTGAAATGCCTTCGCAGCGATTAAGCACCGGCGAACTTGTTTTTTGGGCGGGCGGTATTCCTGCATTGGCTTCAAAGCATTTCAGGGTTGTAAAGGGTAATAGCAATGTTACCTCAGTTTGTAAGGTAAATCAAACAACGCTTGAAAACGGATTGCTGAAAGTGACGGTCAATGCGGCTACGGGAAATATTACTCAATTAATCAACCTGAAAACAGGCTACAATTATGCCGATGAAAAAACAAATGGATTGAATGCTTTTTACTGGCTTCCTGCCAATATAGATGCACCGGTGGCAGATAGCAACATTAAGGTAACGGTAACTGAAAACGGCCCGCTGCTGGTGGAAATGAAAATACAATCGCAGGGCAGGGGTGTACGGTCTGTGAGCCGGGTAATCCGCCTCGTTGCTGGGCAACCCTGGGTAGAGATTAAGAATACAGTGGATAAACTGCCATTACCGGCCAAAGATGGAATTCATTTTGGTTTTGGCTTTAATATTCCCCATGCAAAAACCAGGGTAGATATACCCTGGGGAGTGATGGAGATAGATAAAGATCAGTGGCCGCAGGGGAACCGCAACTGGATTGCTTTACAGCGCTGGCTCGATGTATCGAACGATAAACAGGGCGTAACATGGTGCTCCTTAGATGCGCCTTTGTTTGAATATGGAAAGATGACAGCCAATATTGCATTAGGCTGGGGAAGCAAAGGACCATGGGTACAAAAAACAGAACCTTCTTCCTCTGTTTATTCCTGGGTGATGAACAATCACTGGCATACCAATTTTCCTTTAACACAGGAAGGCCCGGTTGATTTTCGTTACCGCATTATGCCGCATGGCACTTATGATGCGGCTGCGGCCAATCGCTTTGGTATGGAGCAGGCACAGCCATTGGTACATGTGATGGCCAATAAAGATCCAAAGCTTTCTCCTTTTGTTAATATTGACAATGATAAAGTGGTAGTAACAATTTTGAAATCAACAGATGAAAGCAAAGCAGTTATATTGCGGCTGCGTTCATTGTCAGATAAAGCAGAAACAGTAAAGCTGGATTTTTCAACCAGCAATCCTAAAGCTGTTTACCAATGCGATACAGAAGAAAACCCGGGTAAACAAATTATAGAAGATATTTCGCTTTTGCCCTTTGGCATGAGTACCATTAAGGTAGAATTTTAAAAAATCAACTACAGGATAGTCTATCTTTTGTATCGGTTTGTATATTTTTATTAAAACAGGCTGCCTAATTTCGAATGCGTCTTTTCGGTAAAGGATGGTTGTATTTTCAGTCAACTGCTGTATACAACTATAGCTTTGCCGGTGAAATGGCTGACTATGCCGGAACACCGGGTATTACTGCCGCCACATACCTGCAGGCGATTGCCGGTGTTTGTTTAGGGCTTGGATTTTTTAGTTTTTGCGGTTATGACTTTGTTTCAGATGTCTTATATTTGTTTGTACATATATACATAATCCCATACAAAGGGTTAAGTCCTTCGGAAATGGAAATAATATTTACAAGCTTCCTGTGTGATGAAAAAATTATTGAATAAAAAAACGATTGTAACAGGAGCCGGGGAAGGTATCGGCCGGGGAATTGCCGAAGCAATGGCACAGCATGGTTCAAAACTGGCCATCTGTGATATCAATGGAATAACCCTCGCCCAAACCGCTCTTCAATTGAAGCGCCATGGAACAGCGGTGTTCAGTAAGATGGTTGATATACGAAACGAGCAGGAAATTACTGACTTTGTTAGTCGTTGATGAAGTATTAAGCGTAAGTCTCAGGGCGCCTGTCTTATGCAGCCGGGAAGTGTTGCCTTATATGAAGCAGGAAGGCTACGGTTCCTTAAGAAATTATGAATCAATAGCACCGTTCGTTTTAATATCTTATAAGCATGAATAAATTTAATATTGATGTTACTGCATTTGGAAAAACACAGCAAGGCATTGCTTCGCTCATCTGTATGAGCAATGGCGTTGTTGATGTAACCATTACAAATTACGGTGCAACGATCGTTTCCATTGATACACCTGATGTTTCGGGAAACAAAAAAAATATTACAGCCGGATTTTCTTCGCTGCAACCTTATCTCAGCAATCATCCTTACATTGGCTGCTTCATTGGCAGGTTTGCCAACCGCATTGCGAATGGCAAATTTTATCTCAATGGCAGGGAATACCAATTGTCCATCAACGATGGGCTGAACCACCTGCACGGAGGACCGGGAGGATTTCACAGACAGCTTTGGGAAATAAAAGCGATCATTAGCGAAAACGATAAAGTTGGCGTGGAATTATTTTATCTGAGTAAGGATGGCGAAGAAGGCTATCCGGGAAACCTGAAAGTAACGGTGAAATATTTACTGGATCATGCGGGTCTGTGCATTTTCTTTTTTGCCGAAACGGATATGCCTACGATTGTGAACCTTACCAATCACACTTATTTTAATCTTTCCGGTTTTGACGATGGAAGCATAATCAACCACCGGTTGCAGATATTCGCCGATGGCTATCTTGTTAAAAATTCAAATAATATTCCTACGGGAGAAATCGCCCCTGTAAAGGATACGGTGTTTGATTTTATATTGCCCAAAAGAATCGGAGAGCATATCGGGCAGCTTGCAGAAGATATAGGGTACGACCATGATTTTGTATTGAACACGAAAAACGGAAATTTGGCTTGCGCAGCAGCGTTGTCAGATCCTTCATCCGGGCGGGTGTTGAAGGTTTATTCAAACAGTCCCGGCGTTCATATTTATACTGCCAACTGGTGGGATGGAACACTGACAGGCGCACAGGGAAAGCTTTATCGGCAACACGGCGCTATTGCACTGGAAACACAGGCTTTTCCCGATGCGCCCAACCATGCTCATTTTCCGAATGTGGTTTTGCTGCCGGGGGAGTTGTATCAGGCAACCACCATTTTTGAGTTTCAAACTATTTCCTGATTGGTTGTACAAAATTTTTCGTGATGATAAAAAACTATTCCCCTTCACGACAAAAGAAAACAGGTGTTCCTTTGGAAGAACCGTTGAAACCGGCCACCCATTTTGATGCACCAGATCCACCTATTTTTAAAGAACCCTGAAATCCTGGCTTTGAAGATTCACAATCTTGTTCCATCTATAAATACTCAAATAAAACTTTATGAATAAAATACAGATTTTTGCCATAGGAATGCTGATTACATTTCAGTCTTTTGGACAAAATCCGGCAATAGGCATAACCGTTAGTGCCGGGGTGTTCAGGTATAATGGCAGCAACCCGGTGAGGCAACAATTATTTCAGTTTCAAAACAATCGTTCCGTTGTTTCATTCGATGGCGCCGAATGGGAATGTAAAAGAAGCAGCGGTACTGCAATGGGCAATGAATCGGTTTATTCTTTTCATGTAACAAAAGGAAATGCTGTAAAAGCAGGGGCGGCTATCAGCTTTTTATTTAATAACTGGTCAACGGATAACTATGTCATTGTGCCTTCTGCGGCTTACAATGGCAATCGTTTTGATGTACTCAACTATCCGTATGCGCCATTATTTAAATCAAAAGATTATAACAAGCATCTTCCTGTAACCATTACTAACGTTCCCCGTTTAAATAAATATGCGGGCGAATCAAGGATGGATTTGAATACCGGCGATATGTCAACCCCCGCCATCGGTATTTATTTTCCCAAAACGAAAAAAGGTATCTGGATACTCACAGAGCAGGCAACGGAACTGGGCAACAGTGTTTTTGTGTTTAAAGAAAATGAAAGCCGTACCGAAGCCGTGTTTACAATTGCCGCCCCTTCTGTAAGAAAACTGTATTATTCTATGACTAACCTGTCTCCATCAAATGAAACAGGTGCAGATTTAAAAACGGGAGAGAAGGTTACGATCCGTTACAAAGTGTACACATTCAACGATCTTTCTTCACCCAAAGATTTAAATAATAAATTCCTAAGCATCCGCAAGGCTTATGGCACACAAACCCGTGTGGACCAGCTTCCGTTCAGCAAGGCTTTTGAGTTGATGGAAAGGCAGGAGAACGAGTGGTGGGATGCGAAAGACAGTATTTATACATTGGGCGGGGAAAGTATCAACATGCACTGGCAGCTTGGCTGGGTGGGCGGATTAATGGTGACCTTGCCGCTCAGCGAAACAGGCAGTGATAGCTCCGCAGGGAGAGCCTACAAAAACTATCAAAAAATATTAACGCAAACCCAGTCAAAAAGCGGTTTGTTCTATGGCTGTGGCGATGGAAAGAATTGGGTGAGCGATTGTTTTGGAACTCCACATCCCGATAACCTGCACCTGTTGCGCAAAAATGCCGATGCACTTTATTTTGTATACAAATATGCTTTTTCACAAAAAAACAAAAACCGCAACTGGCAGATGCCGGCTGACTGGAAAGCCCCTTTGCAAAAACAGGCAGATGCTTTTATAAAGTTGTGGAACGAATATCACCAGTTTGGCCAGTTTGTGGATATTGAAACCGGTGAAATTAAAGTAGGCGGAAGCAATAGCGCTGCAATGGCAATAGCCGGTCTGGCATTGGCATCAAAATTTGAAAATAAGCAGCAATGGCTGGCAGTGGCAAAAGAAGCGGCGCGTTATTAT
The DNA here is from genome assembly GCF_035497235.1 of Agriterribacter sp. GTDB lineage: Bacteria > Bacteroidota > Bacteroidia > Chitinophagales > Chitinophagaceae > Agriterribacter. The sequence goes on along the minus strand of NZ_DATJEB010000052.1, from coordinate 31,011 downwards.
TACAACAACTTTACGGTGAAAGGCATTTCCTGCGGCGGACCAGGGGAAATTCTGCAAAACAACGATGCCGAATCTGCTTTTGCCATGCTTGAGTCGTTTGTAACGCTTTACGAAATCACTAAAGAAAAAGAATGGCTAAAATATGCCGAAGATGCAGCCGGGTTATGTTCCACATGGATGGTAACATACGATTATCAATTTCCATCTGCTGCTTTGTTTGGACAATTGGATATGAAAACTACCGGAGCCGTATGGGCCAATACGCAAAACAAGCATGGCGGGCCGGGGATTTGTACGGCATCGGGTGATTGCCTGTTAAAACTGTACCGCGCTACAGGTAATAAATTATATCTCGGCATGCTTTACGATGTGGCGCATAATATCATGCAATACATTGCCCGTGCCGACCGGCCTATTAAGGATCAGCATGTAGGATGGATTAATGAAAGGGTGAATCTGAGCGACTGGGAAGGGAAAGAAGATATTGGCAATATTTTTTATGGTAACACATGGGCGCAGGTAGCCGCTATGCTTACGGTTGCAGAGATACCCGGCATCTACATTAATCCTGCAAAAAAAGAAATAGTGACTTTTGATCATGTGCAGGCAAAACTGTCTGGAGAGCACCTGATTGTTACCAACCCTACAAAGTTTGATGCTTCTGTGCGGGTATTTATAGACAATAATCCTGCAAAAAGCTATCCGCAGGGATTTATTTCCCGTTGCCCGCTGGTGCAGGTAAAAGCAGGAGAAACAAAAACCGTTAAACTGCCGGCATTAAAGTAAGGAACAAAAACTATGAATTGGGTTTATAACAACGGGTATTTACAGGTTATTGAATTGTTTGTCTGGTATGCCATAGCGTGTTAAAAGAAAAGCTTCCGTTGTTCGATTAGAATAAATAATGCTCAAATAAGTTATGACTATGTTACTACAATTAAATAAGATCGGGAGAGCGATAGTTTTTTTATTACCGCTTTTCATGTTAAGCCCCATGGCCGTGCAGGCTCAGTCAATTGAGTATTTCGTTTCCTCCAACGGTAATGATGCCAATGCAGGTACAATAGCAAAACCTTTCCGAACCATTGAAAAGGCAAGAGATGCTGTCAGGATAATCTTATCAAAAAATTCGGCAGGCCATATTACGGTGTTTCTGAGAGGCGGTAATTATTTTGCAGACAAGACCATCGCATTCGATGACCGTGATGGAGCGGCGAATGCGATGGTAAAATATGCCGGGTATCAAAATGAAAAAGCCATTATCAATGGAGGTATTCCTATTTCAGACTGGCGGAAATATAAAGGCAATATTTACCGGGCAAAGCTTCCCCGGCAGTTGCTGGGAAAAAAATTTTACCGCCTTTTTGATAATGGACAAAGTGCTGTACTTGCCCGCTATCCGAACGCCGGCGAAGGATTTGGGAAAGGATTAAAAACGGTTAGCAATACCAGTTTACAAGTACCCGCATACTGGAAGAATTACGATTTCTCCAATGCGCAGATTTATGGCTGGATTGGCAGCAACTGGTTTGCCGAGTTGAGAGCTGTTGAAGATTTTAATAAAGACAAACTGCTGCTTACTGTTGATCCCGGTTCAAAAAATTTTGGAGGGCTTAACGGCCGGGTTTACATACAGGGTGTACCGGAATTGTTAGATGCAGAAAATGAATGGTGTGTAAAAAACGATTCCGTTTATTATTATCCCTCTTCCAGGTCTGACATCAACAGGCGTTTAATACTTGCCCCTGCAACCGAAAGAGTCATTGAAGTAAAAGGACGTTCAACAAGGGAATTGATACAAAACCTTTCATTTGAAAATTTATATTTCTGCGGTTCAAACTTTACCAATGCCTGGCGCATTTTTGAAGGTGAGAAACATGCCACCATGCCAACGCATTTGCAGGAAGGATTGATCTATATTGAAAACGCTAAAAATATTTCCATAAAGTATTGCGACATCAACGGGGCAGGGCACAGTGCTGTTTATATCAACAACAAAAGTGAATCCTGTACAGTATGGGGCTGTCGTATTTCTTATGCCGGTTTTTGCGGTATTTATGCCAACAGTTATATGCCTGGCGAAGGCGGGGCAGATGGCGTGAATGCATATATTAACAAGCAGCATAATTTCTCTAACAATTATATTTTCCAGTGCGGTATTTCTGTTGGTGGAGGTTGCGGCATCCAGCTTTTTCAAAGTGGCGACAACCGCATTACGCACAATGTAATCAGGGATATGCCCCGTTATGGAATTTCTTACAAAGGTATTTGCAACAGTATCCTTGTTGCCAACCCGCAACTTTTTGGAAAAGGATTTAACTACAGTAATCATTACGATGTTATTCACTGCCGCAATAATTATATAGGTTTTAATGAAATTTACAATGTATGCCGCAGCAGTTTCGATTTTGGTGCCATAGAATCCTGGGGAGGCGGAAGTGGAAATGTATGGGATAATAATGCTATTCATGATATTGACCAGAGTGTGGACTGGGACGGCTGGGCGCACGGCCTTTTTACAGATGATGCCAGCGATTTCGTTACACTAAAAAACAACATTGTTTTTGAACTGAAGGGAGGAATGGCAACAGGAGCCGTCATGGTAAAGTCCATACAGCAAGAGGTATCAAATAATATTTTTGCAGACAATGCCATTGGCAGGGCGGCTACTATGACGCCTTATGCAGAACCGGCAATGAACAACATTATGCGGAAGAACATCTTTTATCATTCCGGCGAGATGCTGTATGATGTGGATAAAAATTCATTTGGAAAAAGTTTCCACGGATATTATAAAAATGCCTTCAATGAGCAAATGGTGAGTAATCAAAAAGTATTTGCACAAGTGGATTCTAATCTTATTTATCCCGGCTACCGTCAGTTGGATACAATAAAAAAATATGGATGGGATATTCATTCTGTAGGAGCCGACCCCTTATTCGATAAAAAAAATGAACAATGGAATATTACTTATAAAGATTATCGCTTTAAAGCCAATTCGCCTGTTGCTGCTATTGGTTTTTCTTCTGTCAATTATGACAGTATCGGTTTGCTTCCCGGTTTTCCCTTTGAAACGCAATTACCTATTGATGCCGGTTCGCTGATACAGGCCGAGGATTACAACCGGATGAAAGATTTGCGTTCTTCGGGTTCCACCGGAATTTATAAAATGAAGTGGGGTGCCTGGGCAAAATATGAGAATATTGATTTTGGGAAGAAAGGATTCAGTAAGTTTCTATGCAGCGTAACACCGGCTAACCCTGGTATGGGCGGAAAAGTTTTGTTTGAAATACGTTTGAACGCTCCAGACGGAGAGCTGATAGGCAGCATTAACGCCGGAGAAATCCAGGCAAACATAAAACCTGTTACAGGCGTTCATACAATATTTTTTGTATTCCGCCAGGATATACTGCTGGATAGTTTCAGATTCTTTAATTGATTAATCTCATTGATATGAAAGTAAAAAACTCCTTTTTCCTGATAATGCTGAGCGCCTTGTTCATTCCGCAATTGTTATCAGCACAGAAAAGTAAACTAAACGATTACAATGTTCGCTGGACTACTCCCGGCGTTAATGCACAAGGCTCCATGCCTATCGGCAACGGCGATATTGGCGCTAATGTGTGGGTAGAGAAAAACGGCGACCTGGCGTTTTATATTTCGAAGACCGATGCATGGAGCGAAATAGGCCGCCTGCTGAAACTCGGTAAAGTGGTGGTATCCCTTACGCCCAACCCTTACAATGAAAAAACATTTTCACAGGAATTGAAACTGGAAAATGGAGAAATACTTGTAAGCTACGGCGATACCAAAATCCGGTTTTGGATAGATGCCAATCACCCCGTGATACAGACCGGTATTACCAGCAAAACACCCGTGCAGGTAAAAGTGACTTATGAAAACTGGAGAAAAGAAAAACGTCCCATTCCGGGCCAGGAGGGAAATTCGGTTTGGGGATTAGGTCCCAATCAGTGGTCGAAAGATTGCCGGGAAGATGTTTTCCAGGATGCCGATATGATTATCGAAGGAAATCGAAATAAAATTTTGTCTCTTCATCACAATACCTATTCTATTTTTGAAGAAGGGCTGAGGGTACAGTCGCTTTCCGGTTTTAAAAATGGAATGGCCGACCCGCTCCTGCACCGCAATTATGGTGTGATGGTTGCGGGCACGGGTTTGCGCAATCTTTCCGATACGGTATTGGTAAGCGGCAATGCTGCTAAAAATTTGCAGATACAGGTTTTCCCGCTTACACAAACGGGTACGGTTGATAGTTGGCGGCAACAGGTGGAAAATCAGGCATCATTTATACAGGTAATGAATATGCAAAAGCGGATGGCTGCACATAAAAAATGGTGGAAAGATTTTTGGGATCGTTCTTACGTTTTTATTTCATCGAAAGATGCGGCTGCTGATAAAGAAGCTCAAATCGTAACACAGGGATACATTCTTCAGCGGTTCATTAATGCCTGTTCCGGGCGGGGTCATTCGCCCATTAAGTTCAACGGAAGCATTTTTACCACAGATACCTATAATCGAAAAGGCCAGTACAGCGGATACGATGCCGATTTTCGTAACTGGGGAGGATGTTACTGGTGGCAGAATACAAGATTACCGTATTGGAGCATGATTGCCTCCGGCGATTTTGATTTGATGCGGCCTTTGTTTAACATGTATATGGAGGCTTTGCCACTGCGAAAAGCAGCCACTAAAAAATATTATAACCACGATGGGGCGTTTTTTCCAGAGACCATGAATTTCTGGGGCACCTACGCCGACAGCGATTACGGTTGTAACCGGGACAGTGTGCCCGATGGATATACCAACAATCCCTATATCCGGTATTACTGGCAAAGCGGGTTAGAGCTTTCGCTGATGATGGCCGATTATTATTCCTTCACCAAAAGCAATGCGTTCGCTGAGGATACTTTAATTCCTTTTGTATCGGAGATACTCACCTTTTATAACCAGCACTGGAAGCGGGGCAGCGATGGCAAAATATTGTTTGATCCTTCTCATTCACTTGAAACTTATCACACAGCGGTGAATCCGTTGCCTGAGATAGTGGGTATCCGTAAGGTGGCTGAAAAAATGCTGGCATTGCCAGCGCTATTTGTAAACAGTGAAAGAAGAGTGGAGTGGAAAAATTTGATTAATGATCTTCCTTCAGTTCCGCTTCGCACAATTGAAGGAAAACCCCTGTTGGCGCCTGCTCATGAATACAGCAACAAAGCCAATGTAGAAAATCCTGAAATGTATGCAGTATTTCCTTACAGGGTTTATGGATTAGGCAAGCCTGGTTTGGATATGGCCAAAAGAACCTTTACATCGAAAGTACATTTTGAAAACGGAGGCTGGCAGCAAAATTCCATACAGTCGGCTTACCTGGGGTTAACGAAAGAAGCTAAAAAAATGATTGTGGAAAGCTTTTCCACTTATGATGAAAATTTTCGCTTCCCCGCATTCTGGGGCCCTAATTATGACTGGACACCGGATCAATGCCACGGTAGTGTAGCAATGATAGCGCTGCAGAGAATGTTGCTGCAATATGAAGATGAAAATATTATATTGCTGCCTGCCTGGCCAAAAGAATGGGATGTGCATTTTAAACTGAATATTCCCGGGAAGAAAACGTATGAAGGAGTGTATGAAAATGAAAAACTAATAAAAAAATAAAATGGAAAAACCAGCCTGTATTCTTTTTCCTGCTGTTGCCGGGCTGTTGTAATTATTTACCGGCGCAGCAAAAAGTTTCCATAGCTCATTTTGGAGAAGTGCCTGATAGTACGCCTGATGTTACCAAGTGTATTCAACAGGCAATCAAAGCCTGCCGTAATTACAAATCTGCTATATTGGTTTTTCCAAAAGGCGCCTATCATACTTGCCCGGGTAAGGCGCTAAAAAAAGAATAACAATTTCACCATTCACTTGTACGCGTTTTCCCGTAGCGGCCAAATGGAAGCTTAAGCAGCGGCAGGAAGGTGTTGGTATCATCTCAGAAAAACCCATAGCAGGGTAAAACCCAGGCGGATAATATTTTCTCCGGGATGTTCCCTAAATATTGTAGACACATCTACCACAGCATCGCTGTGATGCACAATATGAAACATCCAAAGCCTTTTTATCTTATGATATACATGGAAAAAACGGAACTAACGCGAAACAGCTATAAGTATCTTTCCTGTTGCTGTTCATTTTAGGGTTTGATTCAGAATGTCTTCAGTGTTTGTACGCAATCTTGTAGCTAAACTATTGTTCTGAAAAGGCAGGAGTTGCCCAACCATTTTTAGAGGATGTATATCTTATTTATGTAACAAATCATCGAAACTATAGGTGGTAGCAACATTCGATGCCAACAGCCAGGATGCCGGTGAAGCGCCTTCCTTTATTTCACGATACGATGAAAAGGAACTCGTTAAGCTGGTGCAAACCCTGCTGCCCGGCTACCGCAACAGCCATTTTACGGATGTATAATAACCGGCATTGGTTCAGGATTATTTTACCCGGCGCGGTATCGGTATGCTGTCAGCCAAAGTATGCTACTGGATATACCCCATTATTAAAAGAAACCTGCTTAAGCATAAGGCCGTTAATACATTGATAACACCTTATTATCAAAATCATGAAGCAGGTATGTCGTTGGTGTACAGCTTTAGCAGGTAAGCCAATCTTGAATGAGTACAAAGCGCAAAGAAGGGTTGAGTGCTATTGTGTGCTTAAAACCATAAAGAACAAATTATACTATGTTACTACAGGCAGACGATTCATACTTCAGCGTAACAAGCTGTAGAATCAATACTGAGTACAACAACATTGTCGAACTTTTATTTTTCTATCAGTCACTCTGATGAAGGAGGAGTCTGTTTTCACTACGATCGGATGGGTGAACGTGCCATAGCAGCGTGCATGTTATTTCCGTAAAGACCAGGCCGCGCCGCATGAAATAAAAAAGATGTACAGTTGAGATTGCCGTGAAATAGCTCAGCACAGCATTTAAAAGCTGATCTTAAAGAACTTCTAAGCATTAAAGATCATATTGCTTAAAAAAGTATTATATTTATTCACCTTAATATTTCGTCCCTCTGATAACCCGCAATGCTCCTCTTCCGCTCACAAGATTTTTCTGGAAGAAATACCGCGGATAACGAAAACCGTTTTGATATTAATACTTTTTATAACCTTATCAATTCAAATTTATGAGACACTTTTTTTATCCTCTGATTCGCTTTAGGGTATCGAATTATTTAATTTTCATTTCCTGCACTTTATTATCATCCTATTCATATTCGCAACAAACTCAAACGCCAAGATATGCGCCATTGTCTCCTTATTTAGACAGCGCAATAGGAGGTTATTATGAATCTTTACCTGTTAATTACAACATAGATACAACTAGAAAATTTCCTCTCATCATTTTTTTACACGGAGCTGGTGAAAAAGGTAATGGATCTTCGTCTGTCCTTCCAAAGCTTTTAACTAGCGGCGTACCTAAATTAATTAATGAAGGAAATTTCCCTGCTTCATTCTTAATGGATGAAAAAGAATACTCCTTTATTGTTATTTCACCACAGATAAGTTCTTCGGTAACAAATAATCAAACATCGGTTCCTGTTATTAACCGTGCTATTGCAGCTTTAATCAATCGCTGTAAAGCTCTATACAGGATTGATGAAGAACGTATTTATTTAACAGGGTTAAGTTTTGGTGGTAGAATGAGTTGGTACGAAGCATCGGCAGCAACAACAACTGCCGATAGCCTCGCTGCTGTAGTATTAGTTTCCCAGGCTGCAACAGCAACACAAAGTGAAGCAAACAGGGTGGCTGCATCAAACCTTCCCACCTGGGCTATTCACAATATTTCAGATCCAACAGTGCCATCCAGCAGGTCCATTAATCTTGTAAATTTATTAAATAGTGCCAGTACGCCACCCTCTCCGCTGGCTAAATTAACTATTTTTAATGCATCCGGCCATGATGCGTGGACTAAGGCGTATAATCCTGTAAATATCATTGATAGTGTACGGGGGTTAAATGTATATCAATGGATGCTTCAGTATACTAACAGGAAACTGATAGCAAATGCAGGTCAGGACCAGGCAATTACCTTACCTCAGGACAGTACGATTACGCTTAGCGGAGAAAAATCCATGGCAAGAAGTGGAAGAATTTCAGGTTACAGTTGGGTAAAGCTTTCCGGTCCCTCCTGCACTATTGTTTCGGCAACAAATCCAATAACTACCATTACCGGAATCACTGCCGGTACTTATACGTTTGAATTAACTGTTACACATACCAATGCTACGACAGCGAAAGATACTGTTGTAATCAGTACGCAAACCCAAACACCTGTAGTACAAAATATTCACAGCAATATTGGAGGATATTATGAGTCATTGCCCGTACTCTATAATAAGGATAGCAGTAAGAAATTCCCACTTCTGATATTTATTCACGGTTCGGCAGCTCTTGGAGATGGGTCTCTTGCACAGTTACCCAGAATACTGAATAATGAAAGCGGCACCACTTTACCAGAGCGTATAGCAAATGGAACATTTCCTGCCAGTGTTGAGGTAAACGGAGAAAAGTTCTCATTTATAGTAATTTCTCCCCAACTTAAAAGTGGGGCGGGAGCCATTAATTCGAATCAAATTAAAGCCTTAATTGACTCATGTATCACCAAATATAGAGTTGATACCCAAAGAATATATCTTACCGCATTGAGCATGGGAGGAAAATTTGCCTGGCAATATGCAGGAGATTCTTTGAACTACGCAGATCGTTTAGCAGCAATGCTTTTGGTTAGTCCAAATATCGTTAGTCCATTTAGTCCGAGAGCAGCAGTCATAGCTGCTTCAAACCTGCCATTATGGATACTCGGTAATTATAACGATACAACTACATCTCAACCGTCTACATTAAAGACAATAACAAATTATGTGAATTCACACAACCCCACTCCTCTTGCGAAACTAAACATTCTCGACAGCGGTGGACTGTATGGTCGTGATTCATGGACACGAACTTACGATCCTTCTTTCAAAATGGACAGCGTTAATGTATACGAATGGATGTTGTCATACACGAGAATCCCATACTCCCCAAGGATAATGCAAAAAACAGGAAACAATACTACTATTCCCAAACCTGATACATCGAATACTTCACTTGACATAACACTTAGTCCTAATCCAGCAAATAATCAAGTTAAGGTATGGATCACAGGCAGGGAAAAGGGATGGTCAAGTTTAACCCTGCGTAATATGCAGGGACAAAGACTATCACAACAATTTTTCAATAAGGATGGGGAAAGCCCTATGAGTAGAGTTATAAATATAGCTAATCTGCCTGCTGGGTATTACACAATACAATTAATAGTTGGAAGAAAACATGTGCGTGTAATAAAATTGATCAAGCAATAAGAGTTGAAAGATATAGTAAAGCTTTGTCAAACAGCCCGGGTAAAATATCCGGGCTGTTTGGTTACATGATACTGGTATTTTATTGTTCCGACGGGCCTTAATAATTTTGTTATCCCGTGCAAGCTGAGCCCCCGGCGAGACCCGGAGGAGTCGTAGCAGCACACATGTCCTTTATATGAAGACTTCGCCTCGACTCAAAAGCTCTCAGGTACTTTACTGAATTCACCGCTCACTTATCCTTTATCACAAACACCTCTATCGTTCGTTCTGCTTCCTGTAGATCCAGTCCAAACTGCTGAAGTCTTTTGCGTATCTTTTTAATGTCGGTGAACCCATCGAGGAAATCAATATCAACATTACCCGTGTACCCGGTTTCATTGAGCACAGGCAACGTTATCGCGGGGCAATTGTTCAGCCTTGATATAAGATAGCGGATCTCAGCATTTTTTAAATAAGGATTGTCTTCACTAAACAGCCTGCTTTCTGTTTTTCCACCCTTGGTTTTAAGTTTATTGTTTTTGTCAGTAGAAACCAATGCCATACAGGTAAGCTTTCTTTTTTCCATTTGACCATAATACTCTGAATAACGGTTCAATTCATGCAACATATAAGGATAAAGACTGTCTGATTGATTTACCGGCACAATTACATCAAGGCTGTACATATTTACTCTGTTCCATTTATCGCGCTGTTCGCTGGGTGGTGGAGCAATCAATAGGCTAGGGTCTTTTACATCAAGCATGAGTTTGTTATTGGTAAACTCCCTGAACATCTCCCGGAAAATTGTTTTATACATTTCTACCAGTGGTGTGTTGGTAATGGCATGACCGTGTAGTAGATTACCCGTTCGATGCAGGCGATTGCCGCTGCCCAGCCCGTCAAATCTTCCTTTCAGCAATATCGAATACCGAAGCATCTGCCCAACAGGCAAATCAGTATTGGTAAACAAAGGTCTATCTCTGTCCTGGTCTCTTTTCATCGGAAAGGCTACTTCCACACCATCAAGCACCGCCCTTATACTGGCAGCAGTAACCTGTTCGGCGGAAGTGGTAGCGATCACTTTGCCAGTACTGTTGATCCATACATAATGCGGAATAAGGTTATGCGGGAACAGCGCGCCAAATATGCTGTCGTTCACCACCGAACGCAGGCGTAGGGGCTTTCCGGTTCGTTCTTGCCATTTTTTAAAAAAGCGGTTGACCTTTATCGTATCATCTCCCGAATTCCTGGTGTTGACCAGTACCACCTGCAACCTGTCTTTAAATTCATCCTGAAGCGTTTCCATTTTGGGGAAAGCTTTAATGCAGGAGCTGCACCAGGTGGCCCAGAAATCGAGGATGGTAAGCCTGCCGCTGTTATCGGGAAGGAGGGCGGCACCCACCATATCATTAAAAGCATAGGTATATTGAACAACGGGAATGGTTTCATTTAATTGAAGCGGGCGTAAGGTTTGAGCATACAGGCTGCTGCACAGCAGGCATGCCATACCCCATATAAATTTAACTGGCATAGTTAATTAAGTTGAAAAAGTAGCGTAATGCCCCCGGTATGCGGAAGAACGGGGATGATGGTTTGTGCAGACCTGTATTGCGGAAAACGAAGATGGCGCCAATTGCCTGATTACAAAAATTTAATAAAGGATTTTGTATCCGTAATTTAAGGCTGTTATCCTGTGGTTGCCGGTTGTTAGGAACCGGTGCTGTCAAACAGTTAAATATTTTATCCTGGTTGACGTATTCGTTTTTTTATATCTTTATCCAATAATTTTATATGGCAACCACCACTTTAAAAATATTAAGAGAAGTAAAAGGCTACAAGCAGGAAGAAATTGCAGATGTGCTGGGCATAAGTCAAAATACCTATAGCCGCCTGGAGCGTGATCCCAAAAGCCTTACTGCTGAACAGGCGCAGAAATTGGCGGAATTTTATAATGTTGGTATTGGTGATTTGCTGTCTGAGGCAATACCTGTTATTACATTCCATCAGCCTAAATTCGACAATTCTAATATCGCGTATCTTAATCAGGTTGAAAATGATTACCGGCAGCCCGGGAATATGTCTGAAATTAATTCACTTAAGGAAGAGATTGAATACCTGCGCCAGCAGAATAAAGAGTTGATTAAAGCTTTAGGAAGAAAATAATGGTATAAGCTGTACGCGCTGTAAATAATCATTCAAATAGTGTGGATATTGTCGGCTCATTTTGCAAAAAAAAGTTTTGGCGGGATATAACGCTTATTCCGATCCCAGTAAGCGGACTAATAATTGACTGTTCTGATCCTGAAGCCGTTTGATTTCTTTTTTCAGGAACTTAATTTCGTCCTCCTTGGCTGTCATTAGCATTTCAACTACCCGGATGTCATTCTGGTACAGGTTATGCACATAGGCATTGCTGCTGTTAAGCGTGGTATGCGTATATTCAAAATTAATGTGAGAAGATGAATTGTTCGGGAAAAACAACGCAGAAGGTGCATTATATAATTGAGAAAGCTTTTGCGCTATATCATTATCTACGTTTTCTGCTCCGGCTTCAATGGCTTCATATTCACCCGGAGATATCTCCAGTTCACCGGCAACCTCCTGCTGAGACCAATTGCGGTGAGTCCGAAATGTATATAATATGGTACGCACATGTACAGCCATAATCAACCTTTTGTGCTGATAGATTTTACAACCTTTCTGCTTTTTTGAGAAAATCTGACAAGGAAATTTTAAAATACTTACATATGGCGGATAAGGTGCTAACGCTCAGGTTTGCCTTCGCTGTTTCAATCCGGCCAATATGAATATTGGTATCATTGTACACAGCTTCCTGGGTGAGTCCTTCGTTTTCACGGAGTTCTTTTATTACAATTGCAATCCTTTTAAGTAATATTTTATCTCTAAGCTGTGCCATTCGTGAATGAAGGTGGGAAGTAGGCAACGCTTTAACAATGACGTATTCGTCATTATTTATTATCTTTAGGATTATTGCTATGGCCGGGAGATTTTTAAATACTACTAAATTTCCGAATAAGGATATTCATCTTTTAGAAGAGTTTTTTAAAAATAACTTTTCTATGCTTTGTTATTTTGCCACTCGTTTTGTTCATGATACCGCTGCCGCGGAAGATATTGTGAGCGAATCATTGCTGAAGGTTTGGGAGAAAAGAAATGCCATGGAACATGCGGCAGCCCTGAAAAGCTATTGCTATACCGCTGTCCGCAACGCCTGCCTGCGATGGCTGGAAGTGCAGCAACGCGGCGCCGAACAGGAATGGAACAGGGTACAGGCTGAAGATATAACAGAATCGTGTGTGCTGGAAAAGATTATTCAAGCCGAAGTAATAGAAGAATTGTATACCGCCATTAAAAAGCTGCCGCCCCAAAGCAGCATAGTGTTCACCAAATTGTATATTGAAGGTAAAACAGTTGCCGAAACCGCACAGGAAATGAAGCTTGCGGTATCCACCATAAAATCGCATAAAAAAAACGGGATCACCCTTCTGCGGAGTATGATCTCACCTGCTGCGCTGCTCATTCTCGTTATTGCTGTGCAGGGAAGCTGATAAATTGCGAGGTTGCCAATCTCTTCAGGAGCATTATAGCTTGAGCGTCACCTATCCCCGGTTGACAACACACGCCCACAGGCGTAAAATCGTAGATGTACAGGCAAACCGGTATTTTTTTACAAATTTTTACTTATCCGTTAGTCCTTTTCTTCTCTTTTTGTATCCTTATACAAAAGGAGCGGTGATGCTACGCCAAAATATTTTTATCTTACTGAAATGAAAAACGAACCCCATATCAATAAGGATGATTTTGAAGGCGCCTACCGCACCGCCCGGCTAATAGCAGGGTACATTCGCAGTACGCTTACGGAAGAAGAGAAAGATGAGTTAGACGACTGGATATGCGCCAGCGATGATAATATGCGCCTGTTTGCCAGGTTAACGGATGAAAAAAACATAGAAGACAGCCTGAAGCAGCGCCACGTTTTTGATAGTGAGGCCGCCATAGAAAAGCTGAAGCAAAAAATAAGAGCAGAACAAATGCGAAAAACTGTTCGTAAAAGCAGCGTGTTTTTATATGCAACTGCCGCCACCATACTACTGATAGCTGCTTTATTTATGGTATTCCGGTATACAAATACACCACCATTACCCAAACATATAATTAGTGAAAAACCAGACCTTAAACCCGGTGGCGATAAAGCCACGCTTACGCTTGCCGATGGAAGAACGATTGCATTAGACAGCACACAAAAGAATATTGTGCAGGCCGGAAACGTGCAGGTAACCAATGCCGGGGGACAACTACTATATGAAGGAAACAGCAGCAAAGAAGAATGGCATACCTTAACCACCCCCAAAGGCGGACAGTACCGGCTGGTTTTACCAGACGGCTCAATGGTTTGGCTTAACGCGGCAAGCAGCATTACCTATCCAACGGCCTTCGCCGGTTCGCAAAGAAGAACAGTAGAGGTAACCGGTGAAGCCTATTTTGAAGTGAAGCATTACGCAAACAAGAAATTCATTGTGTCTGCCAATCAAACGACCACGGAGGTTTTGGGCACCCATTTTAATGTGAATGCGTACGATGATGAAGCGGGTATGAAAATAACCCTGCTAGAAGGCAGTGTAAAAATTTCGCAGAACAATGGCCGATCAGCAATTTTAAAACCAGGTCAACAGGCACAAGTTGACAAAGACGGGAAACTAAGTGTAGCCAATAACATCAATACCGAAGAAGTATTGGCTTGGAAGAACGGGTGGTTTGATTTTAATAATGCATCAATAGAAACCATCATGCGCCAGGTAGGCCGGTGGTACAATGTGGACATCAGCTACGCAGGAAAAGTAAATTACCATTTTAATGCAGAAATAGAAAGAAATGTACCGGTGTCAAAACTTTTTCAATTGCTGGAAATGACTGACAGGGTGCATTTTACCGTACAAGACAAAACCATTATTGTAAACCCTTAAAAAATTGCCGATGATATAATACATGCTATGGAGGCCCAAAAAACCGCTTCGTTTTGCGGACGAAGCGGTAAATGAAATTGGGTCAATTAATAACACAATCTGTGCGGATTGTTCCCTTGCAGGAAATAAATGTATTAATTAAACCAAAACAGTTCAAAGATATGGAATTCAGCATTCCCGGCAACATCCATGCTGATGCTGCTCGTTTATTGCCCATTAGGTATGGTATTAACAGGAAAATCATACTGATCATGAAAATGGTGATACTGCTTACAACCGTAGCCTGCCTGCAGGTATGGAGCCATCCAGCCGCTCAAACTCTAACGCTTAACCTGGAACACGCTTCCCTGGAAAAAGTATTCCAGGAAATCAGCAAACAAAGCGATTACCGTTTTATTTATACAAAAGAGGAATTGCTGGAAAGCAAAGCGGTAAGCCTGTCTGTTAATGAAGCGCCGGTTGAAGCCGTATTGAATTATTGCTTTAGTGAGCAACCGCTTACTTATGCCATTTCAGGCAGGTACATCATCGTGAAAAGAAAGTTCCACCCCCCCGATGCCATTAAGCCCGATACCCTGGTTAATATAAAAGGAAAAGTTACGGAGGAGAACGGCGAGCCGCTGGCAGGCGCAACAGTTACGGTTAAGGGCGCCAACCGTACAACCATTACCAATGAAAAGGGCGAGTTTTTCTTAGAACGGGTAAACGCTAATGTTATACTTGTGGTGAGCAGCATTGGCTATTTCCCGCGTGAATATCAAATGGAAGGAGAGAAGATAATTTTGCTGCGTTTGCGGGCAAATGTTAGTGAACTGGGCAATGTGAATATTGAGCTAAACACCGGCTTCCAGCAACTGCCTAAGGAAAGGGCAACCGGATCGTTTACATTTATTGATAATAAGCTTTTCAACGAGCAGGTGGGAACGGATGTGCTGAGCAGGCTGGAATATATTGCCAATGGATTATCGGTAAACCGGAAGATCAATGCCGGAGGTCAAATGAGCATCCGTGGCTTAAGCACAATCAAAGGCCCTAAAGATCCGCTGATCATTGTGGACAACTTCCCTTACGCGGGTGACCTGAATAATATCAATCCCAACAATATTGAATCCATTACCATTCTTAAAGATGCGGCTGCAGCATCTATATGGGGAGCAAGGGCCGGTAATGGCGTGATCGTGATCACTACTAAAAAAGGAAAATTCAACCAGCCGTTACGGTTGGAGCTGAACAGCAATATATCCATCGCTCAAAAGCCCAACCTGGGTTACCTCAAGCAGATGTCGGCAAGTGATTTTATTGACGTGGAAAAGATACTGTTTGAAAAAGGGTTTTATAGCGGGAGGGAGAACGATTTTACACGACCGCCACTTTCTCCAGTAGTAGAAACTCTGATTGCGGAAAGAGACGGACTGACAGACCCTGCCGCGGCCGCTGCAAAGATCAATGCGCTGCGCACAAGAGACGTAAGAGATGATTTTAACCGTTACCTGTACCGAAAGGCAGTGAATCAGCAATATGCATTAAATGTGAGGGGAGGTGCTGAGCACATTGCCTATGCTTTTGCTGCGGGGTTTGATAAAAATCTGTCGGAGCTTTCAGCCGGCTATGATCGTATAAACATTAGCTCCGAAAATACCTTTGTGCCGCTGAAAGGTTTGCAATTGAATGCGGGCATTTACTTTACGCAGAGCAAAAGCACCAGCGGCCGGCCGGATTATTATGCTATTCAGCAGCCGGGTTATTCTGCCCTTCCACCTTATACTTCATTAAATGAGCCGCTTGATTTTTACCGCCAACCCTATATTGACACAGTGGGAGAGAGTCAACTGCTTGACTGGAAATATCATCCCACGGAAGACTATAAGCACAGTCGCAGCGAATCAAAACTGCAGGATATTTTGCTTAATATCGGTGTCAGGTATAGCTTCCTGAAGGGGTTTTCTGCGGATGTTAAATGCCAATACGAACAGCAGCAGGTTAACGGGCAATCTTTGCATGATATGGAGAGCTATTATGCCCGCAATCTTATTAATACCTTCACACAAATTAATGATGGCGCGGCCACTTACGGCGTTCCCCCGGGTGCGATGCTGGGGTTATCTCATAGCTCCGTTACATCACACAACTTCAGAGGGCAGCTCAATTATGACAACCGGTGGGGCAAGCATGCCATTACCGCAATTGCCGGGACCGAAACCCGGCAGATCGTAAATAAATCCAATGGCAACACTATCTATGGTTACAACAATGATATACTCACCTATACACCGGTTGATTATAGTAATGTAAAGCCCACTTTTATTACTGGCTGGGGAAGTTTTATTCCCGATGGTATTTCTATTAATGAAACCATGAACCGGTTTGTTTCTTTTTACGGAAATGCGGCATATACTTACCTTGACAGGTACACTGTTTCCGGTAGCGCTCGCAGGGATGCTTCTAATCTTTTTGGCGTATCTACCAATAATAAATGGAGACCCTTATGGTCGGCAGGAGCAGGTTGGGAAATATCTAAAGAAAGATTTTATAAATTTTCATTCCTTCCGTACCTGAAACTAAGAGCTACTTATGGTTTTAGTGGGAATGTGGATCCTTCGATGACCGGCGTAGTGACTATTCAATATGATGGTACCAATCAGTACTTAAATACTCCAATTGCAAAAGTAGCGAATTTTTATAATCCTGACCTGAGATGGGAGAAAGTTGGAATAACAAATATTGGGTTGGATTTTAGAACTATTCAGGGAAGAGTTTTTGGGAGTGTTGAATATTATGCAAAACGGGGTAACGACTTATATGGACTTGTTCCAATAGATTACTCGGCAGGATTAGGACCGGATATAGTAATAAAAAATGTTGCTTCTATGAAGGCTGGGGGTATGGACATTGACCTTACCTCCATTAATACAACTGGTCAGCTTCAATGGACAACTAATGTCAACTTAAATCTCTACAGCGATAAAATAGTGAAGTACTACATAATAAATCTTCAAGCACGAAATTATATAACAAGAAATGGATTATTGAGTATCTCCGGACTGGAAGGCAAGTCCGTGTACGCCATGTTTTCATATCAATGGGCCGGTCTGAACCCTCAGAATGGAGACCCGCAGGGTTTCGTAGAAAAGGAAATTTCATCCGATTATAACGCACTTACAGGAGGGAATTCAACGATAAATGATCTTTACTATAGTGGAAGCATAATGCCTAAGTTTTTCGGCAATATGGGTAATACGTTTACTTTTAAAGGTATCTCTCTTTCTTTTCAGGTTACATATAAAATAGGATATTACTTCCGAATATCTTCAATATACTATAGTAGTCTTTTCAGTTCGTATGCAGGGCATTCGGATTTTGAGCGGCGTTGGCAAAATCCAGGAGATGAGCTGCATACATCTGTTCCTTCCTTAAAGTATCCGGCAGTTCTGAGTAGAGATGATTTTTATAACGGTTCTAAGGTACTGGTAGAAAAGGGCGATCACCTACGGCTGCAATATGTCAATATTACTTATAGCCTAAAAAACAGTTTGGTGAAATATTTAGGAATGCAACAACTACAATGTTATGCATTCATGAGTAATGTTGGGATAATGTGGCGGGCTAATAAAAAACAGATTGATCCGGATTTTTCAGACAATTCAATCCTCCTTGGAAAAACCTATTGTTTTGGGATAAGGGCAATATTTTAAGCTATTTAAATTACAGCAAATGCAACGATTATCAATGTATATACTATCTGTTTGTATTCTTCTTATAGTATCATCTTGTAAAAAATATCTTGAGGTAACAACGGATAAAAAATTAGTAGTAATCACCAACTTAATTGATTTACAGAGCCTGCTTGATGCATCAAGCCAGATAAACTTTGTAGATCCAGGTGCAGGGGAAGTGAGCGCAGATAATTATTATTTGACTGAGGACATATGGGAAGGTTTGGATGAATATGATCGTAATCAATATATATGGAAGGATTACAATGTTATACCACCTTTTTCAGTATTCCAAACAAATGCATGGGCAAATTGCTTTAATGTTATTTATCGGGCAAACACCGTTCTTTTCAATATCAACACAATACTGAAAACGCCGAATAATACGGCAGATTATGATAACATTCGAGGTCAGGCTCATTTTTTAAGAGCAAAATTCAATCTTGAATTGGCTTGGGTCTGGTGCTTGGCGTATGACCACTCCAGTGCGGAAACTGACTTGGGAATACCATTGAGATTGACTCCGGATTTTAATGAACAGTCTGTAAGAGCTACTCTTCAACAAAGCTATGATCAGATTATTACTGACTTAAAAATTGCGGTAGCCTTATTGCCTGAAACACCCCTCCATACACTTCGCCCTTCTAGGGCGGCAGCATATGGCTATTTGTCCCGCTGTTATTTGTCTATGCGTGATTATGTGAATGCTGGTAAATATGCTGATTCATGTCTGCAGCTATATCCAGAGCTAATGGACTTTAATGTTGATATACCCGATACCAACAGCTTTTACCCTATTCCCCAGTTTAATAAGGAAACAGTGTATTTCTGTAGGATGGCATCACCCCGGCCCGTGTACTATGGGAATATTGATACTTCCTTATATAAAAGTTTTGGCAATGGTGATTGGAGAAGGACACTTTTTTTTACTGATGATGGAAATAATAATATTGGTTTTAAAGGCAGTTATAATAAAAGTAGGGCACCATTTACCGGATTAGCGTCTGACGAAATGTATTTGACACGTGCTGAGTGTTTTGCTAGGAATGGAAATCCAGCGAAGGCCATAGAAGACTTAAACTACTTGTTGGAACATAGGTATAGGCAAGGAACATTTACTCCCATCCCTATTCTCAGTACACAGGTAGCCATTGATACTATTCTTGTTGAAAGAAGAAAAGAACTTATATATCGGGAACTTCGCTGGATGGATATCAAACGTCTCAATAAAGAAGATTGGAATATTGAGTTGAAAAGAGTAGTTCACGGAAAGATTTATGCTCTCTCTCCTAATGATCTGCGATACGCACTTGCGATACCAGAAGACATAATAGCAAGGTCAGGGATGCCTCAAAACCCTAGATAACAGATGGTCAACAAGGTGGCGTTTTGATAACCACCTTGTTAAAGGGTAAGCCTGCTTAAGGTTTTTGCTCCATTACAGTAATAGAACTACCATTGATTCCGTTCGAACCAATATAAGTTACTAAACCAGATTTTGTAGAAATTGTGGCGGATTTAATCTTACATGCTAGCGAACCTCCATCACATGAAACAGATGGATTAGTTTCATGACGTGTCCATTTTGTTGAATCAGTGTACTGTGTTGTAGATGTACCATTAAATACAAAATAAGTATCAGCAAATTTTTCGTTACTATACGTTTTTTCTATCTCCGTATTTTTTTTAGGAAACGCCTTGTTCCCGAATGCAAATACTACTATCGCGAATACTCCCAGAATGGGCAATATCAATTTCATTTTACGCATAAAAAAGTATGCTTTTATAATCTCAAAAAGCAATAAAAACTTTAAGTCAGTTAATGAATTGGGTATACAACGCAATGCCCTTATGCATTGCTTTGATAAAAAGATAAGGCTTACTCTGTTACAGGTTTTCAGCTTCCTTCCTGCCGCTGCAGCCTGGCCGGGACACAGCGATATGATTATTGCAATAAAATGATTAGTAACAGGGATACAGCTTAAAGCGCTGTTTTCAGCATTTCAGCATCGCTTTTTTCAGCAAGCTGAAACGGGGGAACAGGAATAATGATTAAAAAGTTGACCGGGTTGGATATGCCACAACGGTTATCATTTGCTTTATCATTAACCGGAGAGATTTATTACCATTGTGCAATGCTAAGTTCCAACTACTTCTTTAACCATGCAAATGCATCCATCCGCTTTTCGGGAATAGTTATACGGTATTCGGGAGGATGGTTGAGCCCCGGTTACTTCCGTTTTCGCTTCCTGCCCGGCGTGGTACCAAAACGCGCGTTATAGGCATGGGTAAGGTCTTCTGTGCGCCAGCCCGTTTCAATAGCCGTGTATTTTACCGATTTGCCAAGGTCTAATAATTCAATTGCCCTTTCTAACCGTTTTTCCCTCAGGTATTCGTAGGGTCCTTTTCCAAAAACCATTTTAAAAACCATCTTAAAACGATACTCATTCATGCCGGTTATTTTTGCCAATTGCGGAATAAGGTAGTGGGCAGATATATCTTTTGTTATGAGGCGTTCCGCGTAATACGCTTTTTCTTTCTCTTCAGGCGTATACGGCGCGTTTACCGGGTTATACAGGCTGATGGCCACCAGGTAGCTGAATAAAAGGTCGCCGGCCCGGAACCTGAAATAAGGGGCCAGCCATGCTTTGGGGTAGCGACACCGCAGAATTTTTTCCACCAGTTCCCTTGTAGCATGTTCCATATATTGCGGGGTTTCCACAAGCATGTTACCCTCAGGTAATTCCGCCAGTTCCCGGCTTATCTTTGGAAAATAGCGCAGTATATCTGTATAAAAATCCGCACTATACCAGGCGGTAAAAAGCGCAGTAAATTTTTCCTTATCCGGTATTGTCCTGGTTTCCGGGATGCCTTTGGTCACTATCCATTGTCCTTCCGTAAACTTTCTCTTTGTATCGCCGGTTTCCAATACAAGATCACCATCTAAAATAATTTGCAGGTAAAGTCCTTTACCGTAAGGCTTGTTTTTTAAAACAAAATGTTCTTTCGTGCTCAGCACTGCATAACCGAAAATAAAATCACCTGCCTGGTAAAGCTGAATGCAAACCGATCCAAAACGTCCCGTTGCGGCATACGCTTTACCACCCGGCAGCCGCACACCCGGGAAGTCCGGGGGCAGCTCTTCTTTCCACGTAAGCGGCGAATGGGTGATAGATTGAACATTCGGTGTCATTCAGTGTTATTAGATGAATTGTTTCCAAAATACCGATAAATTATGAGACAGTGCAGGGGTAGGGGCGTATTTCACAATATCGTATTGCCAATGAAAGCGGGCGGTGCGCATATCGCCAACGGCAGGCCGGTGGCAGTACAATCATTTATTTTGTCCCGCTGCAGGCAAGCTACTTCCCTTCAATATATCCCGCTACCGTCTTTTAACGGTATTTTGCTACCGTTAAAAAACGGTGTTTTACTACCGTTAAAACAACGTTTTTTCTCCTATAAACAACGGTATTTTAAAATGCAGGGCATTGACTTTTCCCAAAAAATCTTTCATAATCAATGGGTTAGTTAAAATAGCCAATGCCTTTACGTTGTAATAGATTTTCTGGCAGTGTTATCTTATGTTAAAAACTTTTCTACATTCGGTTTGTACTACGGTGCCATCCCTTAAACCTTTACGCCGATATGAGGCTTACCTTATCCATTTTGCTTTTAGTCTTTACTATTGGGTTATACGCCCAGGATAGCATAAGCAACAGCGTTGTTCAAATCCCCGGCAAATACATCAGCAGCGTTGATAAAAAAGTAGAAGGCTTAGATAAACAACTCACCCGCCAATCTGATAAATATTTAAACAGCTTATCCAAACAGGAAAAAAAGATTTTCCGGAAGCTTAAAAAATTAGATTCATCACGAGCCAAAGAAATATTAGGCGATAGCAAAGCAGCCTATGAGCAGCTTTCCCAAAAGCTCAATGCCGCCAACGGAAAGTTGGACAAGGCTTTTTCGGGTCAGTACCTCCCCTACTTAGATTCTCTTCAGGGCTCGTTAGGCTTTTTAAAAGATGCAAAGAATATAGTCTCCAAATCAAAAGACATTCAGGAGAAATTAGGCAGTTCCCTGCAGCAGGTAAAGCAACTGCAAAACAAATTGCAGCAGGCAGATGAGATCAAGCGTTATGTGCAGCAACGGCAGGAACAGCTCAAAACCCTGTTGAGCAGCTATACCAACCTGCCCAAAAGCATTACTAAGCACCTGAGCAAATATCAACATGAAGTTTACTATTACGGAAGGCAGGTGCAGGAATACCGGGAAACTTTAAATGACCCGGATAAGCTGTTTAAAAAAGTATTGGCTACGCTTCAAACCCTGCCGGCTTTCAAAAAGTTCATGAGCAAACATTCTATGCTGGCAGGCATATTTGCACCGATCCCTGCTCCGGGAATAACGGCGGCTTTAGATCCTTCGCTTCCCACCCGCAGCCAGGTAATGCAGGTTGCACAACAAAGAATTGCAGCAGGCGGGCAAAACGGGCAACAAGCGTTTGCCCGGCAATTGCAGCAGGCGCAGGGTGAAATGGCAAAGCTCAAAGATAAATTCAGCGAGCTGGGCATAAGTCCGGGAGATGATATGAGTATGCCCGACTTTAAACCGAACCAGCAAAAAACAAAAACTTTTCTCCAGCGTCTCGAATACGGCAGCAGTCTTCAGTCGCAGCGCAGTAACAATTACTTCCCGGTCACAACGGATATTGCCGCAACCATTGGATATAAGATCAATGACAAAAGTGTGGTGGGCATAGGAATTTCTGGAAAGGCTGGCTGGGGAAAGAACTGGAAGCACATTAAACTAACCGGCGAAGGTGTGGGTATGCGCTTTTTTGTGGATTGGAAAGCAAGAGGCAATATATGGTTAACCGCAGGTGCAGAACTGAACTACCTGAAGCCCGTGGAAAGTCTGGCTGTTTTTAAGAACTACAGCAACTGGAACAGGAGTGCACTGGCAGGCATAAGCAGGAAATACAAGATTGGCAAAAAGCTCAAAGGCAATATGCAGATACTCTATGATTTTTTGCACAAACAACATACCCCCCCAACCGATGCTTTTGTGTGGAGAGTGGGGTATAATTTTTAGAAAGAATGTCTGCATCACGGATGAAAGGATTACACGAATGACACAGAGAAGAGGCTAACAATAAAAGCAAACGACTATGGAAAAATTGAAATACGCCGATATAACAGAAAAGATCATAGGATCTGCATTTGAAGTGCACAAATTTTTAGGGAATGGTTTTCAGGAAGTGATTTATCAGCGTGCACTTGCGTATGAAATGAAAGTGGCAGGTTTGGTATTTGCCAGAGAAATAGAGCAGCCCATTTATTACAAGGAATTAAAAGAAGCAATCGGAACAAGAAGAGCAGATTTTGTGGTAGAAGGAAAGGTGCTGGTGGAATTAAAAGCGGTAACGGTTTTGGATGATGTGCATCTGGCACAGGCGCTAAATTATTTGAAAACGTATCGTCTGGAAGTGGGGCTATTGATCAATTTCGGAAGTAAGAGCATGGAATTTAAAAGAGTTGTAATGTAGAATAAGCCTGAATTACAGATGAAAGGATTACACGGATTGAGATAACAAAACAATTCAGTGAAATCTTTTAATCCGGCAAATCCGTGATTCCGACAATTAACAACATACACCACCAACCGATGCTTTTGTGTGGAGAGTGGGGTATAATTTTTAGAAAACGTACACCATATCAAATCGAAATAATGAAAAAGAGTGAGGCATCAATTTCTGTTTTAGTTCTTATTGCATTCTTTCTGCTTGTTAGTATCAATGATACGAAAGCCCAGATAAACGCAAGTTTAATAAAAGTAGGATACCCTTCTCCGGCAGCAATGGAAATGCAGAAATATGGAGAATATCCTATTGGGCATTTTACTGGCATTCCTGACATTAAGATACCACTGTATGAAATTAAAACGCCTCGCATTACTTTGCCTATCGAGTTACAAAATCACCCATCAGGGTTTAAGCCAACTATGTTTAATGGAAGTGTAGGAGTAGCCTGGACTTTAAAAGCAGGAGGCCGGTTAACAAGAACTGTTTATGGCGCGCCGGATGACCAAGCCACTTTTCCAAATGGGTTTGCTCAAAGAGTTGGATTTGACAATTATTCAGACTACGAATATCTAAAGAGTATTGATGAAGGAGCTAAGGATACAGAATATGATTTATTCTCTTTCGATGTGAGTACCGATGCAGGGAATTTTGTGTTAAAAAATTCTACTCCTGTCAAAACACCCCTTACTACCACATACAGACCATTAAAAATCACTTATGAGAAAAACAGTACAGGGGATAAATTTATTGCCTTTACAATCATTAATGAGGAAGGAACCATTTTCCGATTTGGCAAATCGCTTAGGAATGGAACGGAGTATCACGAATTATCCCAAACTAGTCAAGGCGGTACTGTGAGAGGATTTGTTTCAAGCTGGTTGCTAACCGAAATCATTTCGAGCGACCGAAGCGATACTGTTAGTTTTAATTACGTTCAAAGTTCAGTAGAGTCCAAGCGAGCGGTTGGAGATAAGATTGTGGCAAAAGATTTAACACTATCTGCCTCTGTTGAAAATTCTTACTCCACCTACGGTATGCAGCTAAGTGATATAATGGTAATCAACGAAATAAAATTTAAGAATGGGCGCGTTTCATTTGAATACAATACGGATAAAAGCAAACTTTTGAAAATAAAAGTATATCCGGAAGTCGTAACTACGCCCATAAAGGTATTCAGTTTCAGCTCTTCACGATATGACAATTTTACAAATTTTGTAAAACTGGATTCACTTAAAATTCTTAATGGCTCTGAGACGGATAGCAGCCAAAAATATCTATTTACTTACTACAACAATCTTTCGTTACCTAATAATGCTGAAATTGAGAAAATGACAGACTGGTGGGGGTTCTACAATCAATCAACTTATTCCAGTATTCTTCCTTCGATGAATATCACTATTCAGGGTACAACGGCAGGGACATATACGTATTCAATTGGAGGTCCGAATGCGAATCGGTCTCCTTCGGAGTTACACACAAAGAACTATATGCTGGAAAGCATCCGATACCCCACAGGAGGAAAAACCAAATTTGAATATGAGTTGAATAAATATTATGATAATGGGGTGAAAGATGCTGGAGGATTAAGAATAACAAAGATTTCCAATTATAACAACGACACGCTAATTGGCTTTAAGTCCTACAAATATGGAATAGGTGAAAATGGATATGGAATTGCTGTGTTAAAAGTGGGACAGTTGCCGCATTTTTCTTTTAGCAACCTATATGTTTCAGTTGACGAAATATTTCAACCCACCAGTTATAGAGGCACTTCCTATAATGCACGATTCTCAACTGAGCTTCAAGGCGCATTATCCAGTCCGGTATGTTATGAACAGGTTACGGAGTATACACGCGATCCTACCAATAACATAGGTAAGACCGTCTATAAATACAATTACCAAAATCCTACACATGGGATCTACAGTCCTCAAAATAGCGAGGACAATACCTATAACTTATATCTGGATAAACATAATGGATGGAGCTTTGGAAAGTTGATTGAAAAGGTTGATTATAAAAGAGAACAAAACGGAAGTTATACTGAAGTCCAACGCTTAAGGAATACATATCTTGATTTTAAAAAAGAGGAGATACGCGGTCTCAGATTGAGAAGATATTGCTATTCTTCACAAGGATCCAATGATATGTCTGAATATATAGTAAATTATTCCTTAACAGACATTTATCCTAATTATCAATTTGGATTTTATTATATTGAATCTGGTGATAAAAAATTGTATAAATCGGAGAATATTCAATACTCCGGAACCGATTCTGTAAAGACTGTTACCCTTTTTTACTATACTAACACCGACTATTTAGAACCAACGCGAACAGTACGCTACGGCAGCAAAGGAGATTCTTTAGTGCTGTTAAACAGAACTCCACTAGACAAAAGCATCATTCATGCAAGTACTCCGCTTTCTTCTACAGCCTCTGAGGCATTAGATTCTATGGTATCAAGGAATATTTTAGCTAATGTGCAGAGCGAGGAATTTTTGAATAACACTTTAAAGAGAAAAGTTTTAATAGCATATAAGTTGCAAAATTCTAAAATTGTAACTCAACATGAGATCTATGAGCAAATCAAAACAAATCTTATAGAGAAGATAACTGAGTTTCTCAACTTTGACAACACCGGCAATATCCTTCAACAACAAAAAACCAACGATGTAACGCAAAGCTTCATATGGGATTACAACAGCACATATTCTGTTACGGAAGCAACAAATGCAGATGTTGCCGACATCGCCTACACCTCCTTTGAATCCGATGGCAAAGGCAACTGGACGTATTCCGGCTCGCCTGCTCCTGATGTTACTGCGCCTACCGGCAAAAAAATATATGATCTTTCTTCAGGCAACATCACCAAATCAATCAACAGTGCAACAACTTATATTATTTCCTACTGGAGACCAACCGGTTTACCTACGCTTACCATTTCGGGAACAATAACGGGCTACCCCATCAGCGGTAGAACCGTAAATGGCTGGAAGTATTACGAGCATAAGATCAGTGCTCAAAACACAGCTACTATCAGCGGCAGCGGCAACATTGATGAGCTGAGGCTTTATCCCGCCAGCGCTCTGATAACCACCTACACTTACGAACCATTGATCGGCATGACCAGCCAGTGCGATGTGAATAACAGGATAACATACTATGAATACGATGGTTTTGGAAGGCTGGCGCTGGTAAGGGACCAGGATAAAAATATCATTAAAAAGCTATGTTATAATTATGCCGGACAACCCGAGGGTTGCCTTAGTTATCCAAGTGCCGCCAAAAGCGGTGTGTTCAGCAAAGCGTGCAGCGGTTGCGATATAGGATCTGCGGTTACCTATACTGTTCCGGAGGGAAGATATACCGCTCAAACCCAAACAGAGGCTGATGCGCTTGCTCAAAATGACGTAAATACAAACGGGCAGGCTTATGCCAATGCCAACGGCACCTGCACTGCACCATCAAATGCAAACATTTCTGTTACCAATACATCCTTTTCAAGCGCTTCAGTAACTTTTACCGACAATTGCTCGCATGTATCCTACTTCTATAACATTGATCCGTATAGTTCCACAACATTTGGACCTATACCGGCCGGCACCTATAGGGTAGATATGTCTGCAGCAGGTACACACACTTATTATATCAACAGCTACTCCCAGACGAGCAGTATACCGGTTAATTTTAACAATATCCCCATCAGCGGAACGGCAACGGTAGAGATTAATTAAAACCCATTACCATGCAAATACTACTATATATAATTTTTATCAGGACGTTTTTTCTGTTTGACAGTTCCTTTTATAATATCAGTTTTGAAAGCCTCGAAGGGAACACTATTAGCATGTCATCATTTAAAGGACAAAGAGTGCTTGTTTTTATAACCGATGGCACCAATCCAGATATCAGGCATCTATCCATTACAGATTCCATTATCAAAGCAGACCAGGTAATTACAAAAGTGATCATTATTCCAGCCATTGACCTTAGTGCAGATAAAAACGTCTTCAGCTCAAACAAGCTCATCACCCTGTTTTCAGCTTTAGAGAAAAAAGGGGTTATTGTCAGTAAACCGGGAAAGGTAAAAAAGGAAAGCAAAACAGATCAGCATGTCCTGTTACAATGGTTAACTGATCTGTCCGCGAATGGCCATTTTAACCGGGATGTAGAAAAGGATGGGCAGGTGTTCATGATCAGTGAGAATGGTGTACTGTATGGGATACATGAAAAACAGTTGCCGGCCTCAGCCATACGGAAAGCCATGACCCGAAAAATAAAGGAATAACAATATAACAAGGATTTTATCATTGAAGAACGTCAACCATCTTAACCCAGAAGCGCTTTTATGAAAATCATTTTATATCACAAACGCCCGGTGCAGCTTTTAACGATTGCACTATATGCCATACTCCCTGTTGTATTGTGTGCTCAAAGCCCGCTTCCCGATCCTTACAATTCTTCCACCATCAAGGTCAACTACATCCGCACCTGGGATGCCCGTGCGCCGGAGCAGGATGCTAATAATCTTATAACCCGCCCGTTGCGCGATGTGCAGCAGGCTACTCAATACTTTGACGGGCTGGGCAGACCCTTGCAGACCGTTGTAAAAGAAGGCTCAATGGTTACGGGTAACAGTCCTGTTGATATGATCAGCCCGGTAGTATACGATGCCTTCGGACGGGAGACCATCAAATACCTGCCCTTTGCATCCACGGCAAATGACGCTACTAAAAATGATGGTAATTTTAAGCTTACTCCTTTTACCCAACAAGTCGATTTTTACAATACGCAGCTTGCCGGTCAGACAGGAGAAACCCATGTAGGAACAAACAATCTGAACTGGGCCTACAGTAAAACCAATTTTGAGCCTTCACCGCTGAACCGTATTGATAATACCTATGCGCCCGGCGCCGCGTGGGTGGGAAGTGAAGGGGCTGTCAACGAAGCCGGCAGGCATGGTATAAATATCAAATACTATGTCAACACCACCACCGATGGGGTTAGGATATGGAATGTAACCGATGCGGCACAGGGTAGCTTTGGCGGCTATGCCAGCCCGGGCGCTTACCCCGCAGGGGAACTGTATAAAACCATCAGTATAGATGAGCATGACAAACAGGTCATTGAATTTAAGGACAAGGAAGGCAAAGTAATACTCAAAAAAGTACAGACTGATAATGCAACCGCCGATGATGGAGCGGGAACGGGTTATGCCAACTGGATATGTACCTATTATATTTATGACGACCTGGGTAACCTGCGCTGCGTGATACAACCCAAGGGGGTAGATTTTATCAAAACCAACTGGGTGCTCAATGGCACATCAACGTTAACGAGGCTCTGCTTCCGCTATGAATACGATCAGCGCAACCGTATGATCATGAAAAAAGTACCCGGAGCCGACCCGGTGTATATGGTATATGACGCCCGCGACCGGCTGGTGATGACCCAGGATGGCCGTAACCGGGAGATATCAGCGCCCATCTGGATGGTAACCTTATACGATGAGCTCAACCGACCGATAATAAATGGTTCTCTCAAACACTCCTATCTTAATAAACCTTTTACCACACTTTTAACAGAGGCTGCCCAAAGCACAAGTTATCCCTTTGCTTCTGCTCCCGCTTCATCCGACTGGGCGGAGCGCATTACCACGGGTTATGATAATTTTGATGGCATTGGCACATTACCCACCGGACTTACCACAGCATTCGACAATACCTGGCTTACAGGGGATTATATTCATACCACTTACAATGCCAGCCCCGAATACGCACAGCCTGTAACCGCCTCCAATCAAACCAGGGGCATGGTAACCTGGACAAAGTCGGTAGTTATAGGCTTCAGCCAGTTTTTATACAGCCTTAATTTTTACGATGACAAAGGAAGGCTTATACAGGTAAAAGGCACGAACTACAGCGGAGGCATAGATATAACCACTACGCAATACAACTGGGCAGGTCAGCCACTAAGGATCATCCAAAAACATCAAAAAGCCGGTACGCCCGCCCAAAGCAGTGTAGTAGTAACCGATATGATATATGATGACCTGGGCCGGCTGGTCACCACCCGTAAAAAAATCAGCAACAGCCTGGTCAGTGTTGGCGACCTCCCCACACCCTGGACCACTATTGCGGTCAATGAATATGATGCCCTGGGCCAATTAGCCAAAAAGAAAATAGGCCTTAAAAAAGATAACAACGGGAACTATACTACGGAAGCCCTGGCCAACCTTGAGTACAGCTATAATGTCCGCGGCTGGCTGACCGGCATCAATAGGGAGTACATAGATAATAACGATGCCGACCGGTACTTTGCCCAGGAACTGGGCTACGACAAAGATGTGAGCCTGGGCAGCTTTAATGGCAAACAATACAACGGCAATATCAGCGCTGTGCTGTGGAAGTCGGCAGGCGATGGTCAGCGGCGCAAATACGATTTCAGCTACGATGCCCTTAACCGGTTCACCAAAGGAAACTTCGGGCAATATGTGTCAGGAAGCGCCCAATCGGCCCTCTTCGACAAAACAACAGCAGGGCTGGATTTTACAGAAGAAATTAATGAATACGATGCGATTGGTAATATTGTGCGGCTCAAACGCTATGGATACAAGCCCACGGGTTCGGCATTGATAGATGACCTGGAGTACACATATGAAAATGGTGTCAGCACCAAGCTTTCGAAGGTAAAGGATTATGCAGCCGCAGACCCCGGCAGCGGGCTGGGCGATTTTACAGATGGCGCCAATACCACAGATGATTACGGCTATAACGGCAACGGCAGCATTACCAAAGACCTCAACAAAGGCATCAGCAGCATTGTACATCATACCACCATTAACCTGCCTTATACGGTAACGTTCGCCAACAACAAAGGCAATATAGAATTCTTCCGGGAAGCCTCCGGTACCACGCTTGCCAAAAAAGTAGTAGAAAACAGTGCCACCGTTCCCTATATGGGCAGCAGTTACAGCAGCAAGCTTACCACCACCACCACTTATTTGGGCAGCTTTATTTATGAAACAAAGGACTATGACCTGAGCACTCTTAACCCGTTAGACTGTAAAGACAAGCTGCAATTGGTGAATCATGAAGAAGGACGGATAAGAGCACTCTATACCGACCCCGTAAATTCAAACCTGCTTACGGGGTTTGCCTATGATTATTTTATAAAAGATCACCTGGGCAATGTGCGGATGGTATTGACCGAAGAACAAAAAGACGACCAGTACCCTGCCGCTACCATGGAAACAGCTAACCGCACCAATGAAGAAAAATATTACAGCGGACTTTCTTCCAGTGAAACTGCCAAACCTCCGGGTT
>NZ_DATJEB010000051.1:0-255714 GCF_035497235.1 Agriterribacter sp. | reverse complement strand
ATTCATTGATAGTGGTATCGTATTGGGTACCCGGGTCTGCACAACGCCATGCTGCGTACGCAATCTGGTTCCATACTTCTTTGGAAGGTATTTTTTTCATTACCCTTCCGTCGGAACGCGCCTTCAGTTCCCAATTCTCGTTATTTTTCAGTTTTTCAAAGAAGTCATTTGGTATCCGGATGGAGTTGTTGGAGTTTTGTCCGCTCACGGTTTTATATGCTTCCCCTTCGTAATCGGACGCATAACCTGCAGCAATCAGGGCAGCTACCTTATTCTCTTCCTCCACTTTCCAGTTAATGAACTCCATTATTTCCGGGTGATCCAGGTCGAGGCAAACCATTTTAGCAGCGCGGCGGGTAGTACCCCCGCTTTTAATGGCGCCGGCGGCCCTGTCGCCAATTTTTAAAAAGCTCATTAAGCCCGATGAAGTACCGCCACCGCTTAATTTTTCGCCTTCGCCGCGTATATTGGAATAGTTGGTACCTACGCCACTTCCGTATTTAAATATCCGGGCTTCTCTTACCCACAGATCCATAATGCCTCCATCGTTTACCAGGTCATCTTCCACACTTAATATAAAGCAGGCATGAGGCTGGGGCCTTTCATATGCCGAAGTTGATTTTTTTAATTTTGCGTCTGCCGGATCAACATAATAATGTCCCTGCGGTTTTCCTTTAATTCCATAAGTTTCATATAGCCCGGTATTAAACCATTGGGGGCTATTGGGTACGCAGGCCTGGTTCAAAATACAATATACCAGCTCTTCATAAAATACCTGCGCATCATCGGGCGAAGCAAAATAATTGTGCCGCTCTCCCCAAACTTTCCAGCAATTGGCCATGCGGTGCGCTACCTGCTTTGCAGAGGTTTCACGACCCAACGACCCGTCTGGCTGCGGTACCCCGGCCTTACGAAAGTATTTTTGCGCTAATATATCCGTAGCAATCTGGCTCCATTGTTTGGGAACTTCTACATTTTTCATTTCAAATACGATTTCCCCATTGGGATTACGTATTACGGAAGTGCGGTAATCATATTCAAACAGGTCAAAAACATCTGCACCCTCTTTCGTAAAGAGACGGCGATACCTTAAGCCTCCGCTTTGCTTTTCATTCATCATAGTTACAATAATTTATATTTGGGCTTTGATAAGTTAAGTTACAATTATCATACGATAAGAGGACGAAAATATCAGCCTAAATCGTTTTGTCAAACTGTTAAATATCAACAGCGTGTGGATAAGTATTTGATACGTACTACAGGGTTTACTTTCGCATTTTCTGCACATGCTATTGAAAAGAAAATTTGGTTGTTTGTCTAAAGTTTTCTAACTGCAGTTAAGTTGCTGGTTACTCCTGCTGTGAAGCGCGCCGGGCAAGGACCGGGGTAATTATCGAATAGTTATTTTTTATGCGCTGTGCAGGAAGCAGGGAAAGCATAAACTATCAAAATTTTTTCTTTTTTATTAACGCGGAGGCCTATTAAACTTTTGTACCCGGAGCCCGGCTAATCAGGTATATGCGTACTTTCACTATACAACACCTTAAATTTACGTAACTGCAATTTTATGCTTTAAAACCTGCTAACCGAAAAAGTTTTTGCATTTTTGCATTTAAGGAAGCTATAGCATGACTGATCTTATTTATCAATCCATAACAGGCAAAAAGAAGGCAGGTAAAAAATCATTTGCCGTGCTTATTGACCCCGACAAGGTAGATAACCGGAAAATAACGGAGCTGGTGCAACTTACCAGTGAAGCTTCGGTTGATTATTTACTGGTGGGGGGAAGCCTCGTGATCAGTAATCACTTAGACGAGGTAGTAAAGGAGATTAAAAAGCAATGCAGTACCCCGGTAATCCTTTTTCCCGGCACTCCCTCGCAGGTTAGCCGCTATGCCAACGGGCTGCTGTACCTTTCCCTTATTTCGGGCAGAAATGCCGAGCTCCTGATAGGGCAGCATGTAATTTCCGCTCCTTTTGTTAAACAAAGCGGGCTGGAAATTATTTCAACCGGCTATATGGTAATTGATGGCGGAGCGCCAACAACGGTTTCCTATATCAGCAATGCCAGTCCTATACCTTCCAATAAAAGTGAAATTGCCATGTGCACCGCTATGGCGGGCGAAATGCTGGGCATGAAGCTCATTTATATGGATGCAGGCAGCGGCGCAGAAAGGCCTATTACGGAGGCTATGATTGCCGCGGTAGCCGGCGTAATTGATATTCCCCTTGTTATCGGAGGCGGTATCAGCGACCCGGAGAAGGCTTACCTTAATTGCAAAGCCGGTGCAGACGTAATTGTGGTAGGCAACGCCATAGAAAAAAATCCTTCCCTGATAAGGGAAATAAGCGCCGCAATACATAGCGTACCGGTAAATTTGTAGGTTTTACCCTTCATTTTTCAAAATTTCACATAAAAAACACCACTGCAAGTAAAAAAAGTATTTCCTTTGCATCGTCAAAAACTTATATCAAAGCATCGTTTACTACATTACTACAATGCAAAAAAATCTCACCACAGTAACCGCTGATGTGTTTGTTCAGGCAGACACTATATTGCGTGGGGTTTTTCCTGTTCTGCCAGGAGCAGTTTTTTTCTGTTCCCCAACCCCCTTTAGGGTACGACGTTGATACTTTTTACCATAGCACACCCACCGTTATGGAAAAGCACCGCATCAGCAAGGCTGGTAGCGGCAAGGTGGCAGTTATCTCCTTCTATTATTCGCTATTAAGGAACAAAAAAAATGAAAACGCAGGAACAATTTCAAATAAGCATAGCCAATGAAACTCACCTCGGCTTTGCACAAATTATTTGCGATGAAATGGCTTCCTCAGCCAAAGCCCGTGGAACAGGCATAGCTAAAAGAAGCCCTGAATACATACAACAAAAAATGCGGGAAGGCAAAGCCGTGATCGCTTTTGATAAAACAGGCATTTGGGCAGGGTTTTGCTATATAGAAACCTGGAGCCACGGCGAATATGTAGCTAACTCCGGTCTTATTGTAGCGCCCGCTTTCAGAAAAGACGGGCTGGCACGCGCTATTAAACGAAAGATATTTGAACTGAGCCGTAAGCTATACCCCAATGCAAAAATATTTGGGCTTACAACCGGACTGGCTGTAATGAAAATAAACTCTGAACTGGGGTATGAACCGGTTACCTATTCGGAACTAACACAGGACGAAGACTTTTGGGCAGGTTGTAAAAGTTGTGTAAACTATGATATCCTGATGAGCAAGGGGCGGAAAAACTGCCTCTGCACCGCTATGCTCTACGATCCCAAAGATCATCCCGGACCGGAAGAAACCAAACAGGACTTTCAGCAGCACTCAAAATTATATGAGCGCTTTATGCGGATAAAAAAGTGGAAGCTATTGCAGCCCTTCCTGAAAAAAGAAAAAGAAGAATCGAATGCCGGTGCGAAGATGAAATCCAGGAAATCTATTCTTCATTTCATTTTCAATTTGTAGCTATTCCGGTTATATAAAAAGATATTACAAATGAAAAAAATTGTTTTAGGCTTTAGCGGTGGATTAGACACTACTTATTGTGTAAAGTACCTGAGTGAAGATAAGGGATATGAGGTGCATTCCGTTATTGTAAATACCGGCGGATTTACCGGTGAAGAACTGAAGAAAATTGAAGAACATGCTTATGGGCTTGGTGTAAAAACACACACTACGGTTAACGCCGTACACTCCTATTACAACAGCATTATCAGGTACCTGGTTTACGGAAACGTATTAAAGAACAACACCTATCCTTTAAGCGTAAGCGCAGAAAGGCTGAGCCAGGCCCTGCATATAGCGGAACATGTAAAAAAACTACAGGCCGATGCCGTAGCACATGGCAGTACGGGCGCCGGCAACGACCAGGTGCGTTTTGATATGATCTTTCATATTATGATACCCGGTGTGGAGATCATTACCCCTATACGCGATCTGAAATTAAGCCGCGAAGCGGAAATTGCGTATCTTAAGGAGAAAGGCGTACAGATGAATTTTGAAAAAGCAGTTTACTCCATCAATAAAGGCCTGTGGGGTACAAGCGTAGGCGGTAAGGAAACCTTATCATCGAAAGGCATGCTGCCCGAAGAAGCCTGGCCCACACAGGTTACCGCATCGGAAGCCAGGGAAATAAAATTAAGCTTTACCAAAGGGGAATTAACCGGGGTGGATGACAAAACCTTCACACATCCCGTTGAAGCTATTCAGTACCTGCAAAGCATTGCCGGGCCTTATGGAATAGGCCGCGACATTCATGTGGGAGATACCATTATTGGTATTAAAGGACGTGTAGGATTTGAAGCGGCAGCGCCCATGGTTATACTAAAAGCACATCATGCGCTGGAAAAGCATGTGCTTACCAAATGGCAGTTGAACTGGAAAGATCAGTTGGCACAGTTTTATGGCAACTGGCTGCACGAAGGACAAATACTGGATCCTGTAATGCGGAATATTGAAGCATTCTTAGAAAGCTCGCAGCAAAACATTACCGGCGAAGTATTCATCCAGTTATTGCCCTATCGCTTCCAGGTCATCGGTATTGCATCACCCTACGATTTAATGAACAGTAAATTTGGAAAGTACGGCGAAATGAATACCGGTTTTACCGGCGAAGATGTAAGAGGGTTCAGTAAAATATTCGGCAACCAGGTGGCAATACACCATTTGGTAAATAAACAGGCATAAAGATGAAAATTAAAGCAGGCATTATAGGCGGCGCAGGATATACCGGCGGAGAACTGATCAGGTTATTGCTCAATCATCCGGATGTGGATTTTTCTTTTATTCACAGCCGCAGCAATGCAAACAAACCGTTATATGCTGTTCACGAGGATCTGATAGGTGAAACGGACCTCGCTTTTAGTCATGACCTTACACCGGTACAAAGCGGAGAACTGGATATTCTGTTTTTATGCCTTGGCCACGGCGAATCAAGAAAATTTCTTTCAGAAAATACAGTAGCCGGTAATACAAAAATCATAGACCTGGCAAACGATTTCAGGCTTGCTGCACAGTCTGCTAGCGGAAAGCGGAATTTTGTATACGGTTTACCCGAAATCAATAAAACGGCTATACAGTCGGCGCACGATGTAGCCAACCCGGGGTGTTTTGCAACTGCTATTCAGTTGGGTTTACTGCCTTTGGCAAAAGCCGGGCTGCTGGAAGAAGTATATACTACCGGCATTACCGGAAGCACCGGTGCCGGACAAAGCCCTTCTTCCACTTCGCATTTTAGCTGGCGGGCAAACAACATTCAGGCCTATAAAACATTAACCCATCAGCACCTGGGAGAAATAGTGCAATCGCTGATGCAGGTATCGCCTCCCGGTAAACAGGAACAGCAACTTAATTTTGTTCCCTGGCGCGGCGATTTTACACGGGGCATATTTGTGAGCTCTACCCTGCACTGCGAACGGCCTTATGAAGAACTGGTGAAACTGTATAAAGCATTTTATAAAGAACAGTTGTTTACTATAGTGAGCGATGCGCCTATTTTTTTAAAACAGGTAGTAAATACCAATAAATGTATTATCCAGTTAGAAAAAGTAGGCGTTAAATTAGTGGTGCATTCTATTACCGATAATTTATTAAAGGGCGCCTGCGGGCAGGCTGTTCAAAACATGAACCTGATGTTTGGACTGAAAGAAGCGGCGGGGCTGAAGCTGAAAGCCGGGTATTTTTAAAAAGAGGAATGCTGATAGCATTCATAAAATTTCTGCGATAGCAACATGCACAGTAATACACCCTATGCTTTACACCCTACACCCTACACCCCATACCCTATACCAAAAATAATACTTTAATACCATGAATTTATTCGATGTTTACCCCATTAACAATATCAATATTGTAAAAGCCAAAGGCTCTTATGTGTGGGATGATAAAGGAGAGCAATATCTTGATCTGTATGGTGGCCACGCTGTTATTTCCATAGGGCACACGCATCCGCACTGGGTACAGCGCATAGAGGAGCAGCTTAAAAAAATAGCATTCTATTCCAACTCCGTTAAAATTCCTTTGCAGCAGGAGCTGGCCGCCAAACTGGGTAAACTATCGGGGAAAGAAGATTACCAGCTTTTTTTGTGCAACAGCGGCGCCGAAGCCAATGAGAACGCGTTAAAACTGGCATCCTTTCACAATGGAAGAAAAAAAATAGTAGCTTTCAGCAAATCATTCCACGGACGCACATCACTGGCTGTGTCCGTTACCGATAATAAAAACTATACCGCACCCGTAAACGAAACCGATAATGTTATCTTCCTGCCTTTTAATGATGAACAGGCGCTGGAAGATTGCTTTGCAAAAAACGGTAAAGCCATTTCTTCGGTTATTATAGAAGGCATACAGGGTGTTGGCGGTATTAATGTAGCCGAAGAGGGCTTTTTGAAAAAGATCCGCAGCCTCTGCGATGCATACGGCGCCGTATATATAGCCGACAGCGTGCAATGCGGGTATGGAAGAACGGGCAAATTTTTCAGTCATGATTTTGCCGGTGTAAAAGCCGATATTTATACCATGGCCAAGGGCATGGGCAATGGCTTTCCGGTAGCGGGTATTATTATTGCACCGCATATTAAGCCCAAACATTTTCAGTTGGGTACCACATTTGGCGGCAATCACCTGGCCTGTGCTGCAGCCTTAGCCGTACTGGAAGTATTGGAATCGGAAAAGCTATTGGGCAACGCCGTAATGGTGGGTAAATATTTAAAAGAGGAACTAAAAAATATCCCCGAGCTTAAAAATGTACGGGGCAGGGGTTTGATGATTGGATTTGATGTGCCTGAAGCATTGAAAGACCTGAAGAAGCATTTGCTCCTGAACCAGAAAATTTTTACCGGTGAAGCTAAGCCGAATGTTATCCGCTTGTTGCCTTCACTGGCTTTGAAGAAAAGAGACGCGGAAGATTTTATTGATGCGATTAAAGAAGAGATAGCTGCTATGACGGTTCAGGAAGTGTAGCTGAACGGGTTTGTAAAAATATTGTACGCTTTTATAATCATAAAGAAATGGGTTTCCAATCAAAAAATCTGCTTCAGATTCCACCGTCAGGCATTAGCCGGTTTGTTTCTGCAAACGATGTAAAGGATATTAACGCTCTGGCAAAACTGGCTTTAGCCTACAAGGCAGATCCGTTCATGCATCAAACACTGGGTTTGCATAAGCGCATAGGACTACTATTTTTGAACCCCAGTATGCGTACCCGTTTAAGCACGCAAATTGCGGCGCAAAACCTGGGTATGGAAGCCATTGTATTTAATGTAGGCAGTGAAGGCTGGGCTTTGGAATTTGAAGACGAAGCCATTATGAGCGGAAATAAAGTGGAGCATGTAAAAGACGCGGCTCCCATTATGGGCAAATATTTTGATATTCTTTGTATCCGCACTTTCCCTTCTTTAAAAAACCGTGAAGACGATTACAGCGAATTGTATATCAATCAATTTATTAAATATTCCGGCATACCCGTTGTAAGTCTTGAAAGCGCAACACTGCACCCCTTACAAAGCCTCACGGATATTATAACCATTACTGAGCTTCTGCAAAACCGCAAACTACAAACCAAAAACCAAAAACCAAAAATTGTACTCACCTGGGCGCCGCATGTAAAAGCATTGCCGCAATGTGTTGCTAACAGCTTTTCACAATGGATAAACGCGTGGGGCGGGGCCGATTTTACCATTACCCATCCGGAAGATTATGAATTAGACGAGCGGTTTACGAAGGGCGCAACCATAACACACCACCAGGAAGAGGCGCTGAAAGGGGCTGATTTTGTGTATGTAAAAAACTGGAGTACCTATACCGATTACGGAAAAATATATTGCAACGACCCGGAGTGGATGCTGACGAATGAAAAGCTAAGCTTAACCAATAGTGCAAAAGTAATGCACTGCCTTCCGGTAAGACGCAACGTGGAGCTAAGTGACGAGATATTAGACGGATCCAATAGTATTATTACACAGCAGGCTTCCAACCGTGTGTGGGCGGCACAGGCTGTTTTGTCGGAAATATTACGGCGCCAATCCACATAATAACAGCATGAAGGAAGCATACGTAATTAAAATAGGAGGAAACATTATTGATGACGAAGAAAAGCTTTCTGCCTTCCTCGAATCTTTTGCTGCACTCCAAAACGGCGCTGCACGTATACTGGTGCACGGCGGCGGAAAATTAGCCACCAAACTGGCCGAAAAAGCAGGCATTGCACAGCAACTGGTTGACGGCAGAAGAATTACCGATGCGGAAACCCTTAAGATAGTAACTATGGTGTATGCCGGCTACATTAATAAAAACATTGTGGCCCGGTTACAGGCCAATGGCTGCAATGCCATAGGACTAAGCGGCGCGGATGGCAATGCCGTGCTTGCACACAAAAGAATAGTATCCGGAAATACGGACTACGGTTTTGCAGGAGATGTGGATGAGGTGAATGCTCCATTGCTTAATACCCTGCTGGAACAAAACTTCACAGTGGTGCTGGCCCCTATTACACACGATAAAAAAGGGCAACTGCTTAATACCAATGCCGATACCATTGCACAGGAAACAGCCAAAGCCCTCTCCGCTTTTTATGATGTAACCCTTATCTATTCGTTCGAGAAAAGCGGCGTGTTACTGGACGCCGGTGATGACAGCACGGTTATTGCAACTATTAACCCGGCCGCTTACCGGGAATTAAAAGCTGCACAAAAAATATTTGCCGGCATGATACCTAAATTAGATAATGCTTTTGCAGCGCTTGACAGTGGCGTAAAAAAAGTAGTGATCGGGAAAGCGGAGGCGTTGAAACAATTACTCTCCGGCAACGCGGGCACAACCATTATAAATGAATAATACTATTTCCATATTAACCGCTGAAGCAGTTCAGTTATTAAAAGCACTGATAGCCGTGCCTTCATTTAGTAAAGAGGAAGATCAAACGGCCGGACTGATTGGTTTGTTTTTTGCTAAAAAGGGAATACCGCATTTCCGCATTGGCAATAACGTATACGCAACTAACAAATATTTCGATGAAAGGAAGCCGGCAATCCTGCTCAACTCCCATCACGATACGGTAAAGCCTAATAAGGCCTATACCCTTAACCCTTTCAGCCCTGTTGAAAAAGAAGGAAAGCTGTATGGTTTGGGAAGCAATGACGCGGGTGGGCCGCTGGTATCGCTGCTGGCTACGTTTTTATTTTTTTACAACCGGCCGGAGTTGAAATATAACCTCGTATATGCTGCCAGCGCAGAAGAAGAGATATCGGGGAAGGAGGGCATTGAACTGTTGCTGCATAGCACTTCTTTCAATCCGCCGGAAAGACAGTGGGCCTTTGCGTTAGTAGGCGAACCTACGCAAATGCAAATGGCCGTTGCCGAAAAAGGTTTGCTGGTAGCAGATTGTACCGCTACCGGCATAGCCGGTCATGCGGCGCGGGAAGAAGGGGACAACGCCGTTTACAAGGCCATAAAAGATATTGAATGGTTCCGGTCTTTCCGGTTTCCGCGGGTGTCTGATTTCCTGGGCCCGGTGAAGATGAGCGTAACCGTTATTGAAACCGAAAATAAGGCGCATAATGTGGTGCCTTCGCAGTGCAGCTTTGTAGCCGATATAAGGGTAAATGAATGCTATACTTTTGAGGAAATACTTGATACCGTACGAAGGCATGTAAGCTGTGAAGTACAACCCAGGAGCCTGCGCCTGAGATCATCTTCCATCGCCTTAGATCACCCTATTGTTAAATCCGGACTGGAAGCGGGCAGAACCTGCTATGGCTCACCCACCACTTCCGACAAGGCATTAATACCTTTTCCGGCATTAAAAATAGGACCCGGCGATTCGGCAAGAAGTCATACGGCCGATGAATACATATACATTGATGAAATAAAAGAAGGAATTGGGTTGTATGTGAAGCTGTTGGAAAAGCTGTTGTAGAATAAGTTGCAGGTTACAAGGTGCAGGGGAAATACATAATGCATTCAAAATATTTGTT
Organism: Agriterribacter sp.; assembly: GCF_035497235.1. GTDB lineage: Bacteria > Bacteroidota > Bacteroidia > Chitinophagales > Chitinophagaceae > Agriterribacter. Next base: position 245,738 of record NZ_DATJEB010000051.1, on the reverse strand, counting down.
TTGTATTTTTATTGAAATATTTATAAAAGAATCAGGGAAGAATACGAATCTCTTAGCAAAAAGATCAACGTATATATTCAGTGGGTTTCAGCAACCTTAACGAATTTCCCGTATTCAAAACCTAAGACGCCTTTATTCAACCCTGCAACTTGTAACCTGTAACTTGCAACCTGTAACTTGTAACCTGTAACTTACATACATGAAACTTTGGCAAAAAGACAATGCTTCTACCAACGAGCTGATTGAAAAATTTACCGTAGGCCGCGACAAGGAATTTGACCTGCTGCTTGCCCGCTACGATGTGCTGGGCTCTGTTGCGCATGTAAAAATGCTGCAACAGGTGGGATTGATGACCAGGGAAGAGGGAGAATTGGCCGTAAACGGACTGGAAAATATCCTGGCAGCAATTGATCAGCAAAAATTTATTATAGAAGAGGGTATTGAAGATGTGCACTCACAGGTGGAATACCTGTTAACCCAACGTATAGGCGAAGCAGGGAAGAAAATACATAGCGGCAGAAGCCGCAACGACCAGGTAGCGGTTGATTTAAAATTATACCTGCGCGCCGAAATATTAAATGTAAAGCAAGAAGTAAAAGCATTATTTGACCTGCTGATAGTACAAAGCGAAAAGTATAAGGATAAATTATTACCCGGCTATACCCATTTACAAATTGCCATGCCCTCTTCCTTTGGCTTATGGTTTGGCGCTTACGCCGAAAGCTTAACGGATGATCTGGAAATGCTGGCAGCCGCTTATCATGTGGCCAATAAAAACCCATTAGGCAGCGGTGCCGGTTATGGCTCTTCCTTTCCGCTGAACAGAACACTTACTACACAACTATTGCAGTTTGCCGGGCTTAACAATAATGCCGTATACGCGCAAATGAGCCGTGGTAAAACGGAAAAAATAGTAGCTATGGGGCTGAGTACCGTGGCGGCAACTTTAAGCAAACTGGCAATGGACGCCTGTTTATATATTAACCAGAACTTCGGCTTCATTTCTTTTCCCAATGAGCTTACTACCGGCAGCAGCATCATGCCCCACAAAAAGAATCCTGATGTATTTGAACTGATCAGGGCAAAATGCAACCGCATTCAATCTACCCCCAATGAGCTTACCCTGCTTATCAATAATTTACCATCGGGTTATCATCGCGATCTGCAGCTTACCAAGGAAATATTATTTCCTGCCATAGAAGCATTAAAAGCGTGCATTCAAATGACCGTGCTGATGCTGTCCCATATCAGCGTAAAGGATCATATACTGGACGATGAAAAATATAAATACCTGTTCAGTGTGGAAGCGGTTAATGAATTAGTAAACCAGGGTATTTCATTCCGCGATGCATACCGCCAGGTAGGGAACGAGATTGAAAAAGGCGAATTTAATTTTGATTATAAAAAGCAATTACACCATACACATGAGGGAAGTATAGGGAATTTGTGCAATGATAAAATTGTAGATGCGATGGAGAAGGTGTTAGGTAAGTTTGTGTAAACGATTTGTTTTAAGGCTCGTATGCTTATTGCAAATCAGGAACAGGGTTATTTTGAGTTCCTGACAGGAATCATTTGATTATCTTCCGGGAATCAGTTCTTTCTTTCATTAACATGCGTATGTTTGCTATTCATTAACGTAAATCTGACATGTTCGAAAATAAAGAAGCAGTTTATTATTGTTTGTATTTTGGGACAGTTAACACATAGGCGCATAGCGCAAAGAAAAATTCATCGCAATGTTGCCTGCTACCTATGTAAAACCTGTGGTTGAATAACAGTCAAAATTTACGTTTCACTATTAAAAAAATATTACATCATGAAATTCCGTATTGAAACACCGGGACATCGTGCCAGCCCGTCTTTAAAAGCATTCGTAACCCAGAAACTGAGTTCGCTGGACAAATATTATAAAGATATCCAGGAAGTAGAAGTAACCCTGCTGAACGAAGTAAAAGGCAAAAACGAAGTTGTAAACTGTACCCTTAACATTCGTATTCCCGGTAAGGACGAATATATCAAAACCAAGTCCTCTATTTTTGAAGATGCCGTTTTAAAAGCGGCTGAAGCAGCCAAAAGAAGACTGCGGATCCGCAAAACACAATTGCAACTGGCCAATAGAAAGAAAACGGCAAACAGAAAAGTATCTGCAAAGGTGGCCAGGAAAGCGGCTAAAAAATCGCTGTGAAAAAAGGAACATAATACTTAGAAAAAAGAATTGTACAGTTTTTAATCTATGCCAGCTATTAACAGGCTGGCATTGTTTTGCAGTACCCATTAATAGGATACTCATTTGCTCCGATATAAACCATTATCAGGCCAGGCAATGCCGGGTGAACTTGAAAGGATGCATTCCAAATTGTTGCATTGCTTTGCTTCATGTGGGCGGTGGAGACACCAGCCGGCGACAATTTGGAATGCATCCACTTGAAAAGCCTGCTTATCGCAATTCATATTTTCCCCTATCTTCGCAACGAAAATTCCACCCGCATGCAACAAAAATTCAAACGTATTCTGCTTAAACTATCCGGAGAATCACTCATAGGCAACAGCGGTTTTGGATTAGATCCCAACATTTTAACGAATTTCGCTACAGCCATAAAGTCGGTGCATGAGGCAGGCGTGGAAGTGGCTATTGTAATTGGCGGAGGTAATATTTACCGCGGCATGAACGAATCGGAAACAGGTATAGAAAGAGCGCATGGTGATTATATGGGCATGCTGGCCACGGTTATTAATGGCATGGCATTACAGGCATCGCTCGAAAAAGCAGGTTTATTTACCCGCTTGCTGAGCGCTATTAAAATGGAACAGATCGCAGAACCCTATATTCGCAGAAGGGCTATTCGCCACCTTGAAAAAAAACGGATTGTAATATTTGGCGCCGGCACCGGTAATCCCTACTTTACTACAGATACGGCAGGCTCATTAAGGGCAATAGAAATAAAAGCAGATGTAATTTTAAAGGGAACAAGAGTGGATGGCATTTATACCGCCGACCCCGAAAAAAATCCATCGGCTACCAAATACGAAACCATAAGCTTTAAGGAATGCATTGATAAAAACCTGAAGGTGATGGATATGACAGCCTTTACGCTCTGCATGGAAAATAAATTGCCTATCATTGTTTTTGATATGAATAAACCCGGCAACCTGCTTCGCGTGGTGAAGGGTGAAAAAGTAGGTACATTAGTCAGGTAAGCAGGCCTTATTTTCCTTATTGCTTTGCATCCTTATTGCCTGCGTGTTGCTATTATTGAATGGTTTTTTTAAAAGCGGGCTTAAGCAACCCCTTCATATCTGCAAATGGGATAAAGATGTTTACTTCCCCGGTTGAATAAGGTGCTATTTCATAAGGCGCATAGCTAAAACCAATTCCTTTTAACGTAAGATAGAAATTATCATGAGCTTCAATTTTATTTTCAAATAAGCCTCCGGTACCATTTAGCGCTTCATTCTTTTTTAATCCCCTGCTTTTTCTAAAATGCTTTTCCAGCAATGAGTTCAGTTGCAGCTTTCCTTTACCTGTTACTATATCCCCTAACAGCAATCGCTTATTATCGCCAATATCTAAAACCAAACAGGAGGTGCTGTAATTGCCGTGCACCCCACCGGTGTAAGCGTAATTAAAATTGGAAAGGGTTAGTAAACGGGCAGATTGATACATGATATGTACCCGGTGGTCCACTTCCAGCATATAAGCTGAAGGAGAGGAAACCATATCACTATCCGATACGTTTTTATTCTCCTCACGATAATTTTGTAAAAACGATTCTTTTTGGCGCAACAACAGGGCTTCCATTTCTTCACCGCTGTGCTTCTCATCAAAGATTTCAGCAATTACTTTTTTTATGAACATCCCGGAAGCCGTATTTTCTTTTGGCCACACTGCCGCGGCGCTAAAAGTAGCCCGGGCCGATTGTGGTAAAGCGGGATTAAGTTGCAGTGAAGCGGCTTCGTATATATATATGTAAATGGAAGCGGTGTTAAAGCATTTTCTACCAGGGCAACGGGAAGTGGTGCACTACCGGTGGCCGCTTTGCACCATTCGCCCCTGCAGGTGTTACCCGAAACCATTACTGTAAATATTTCATCGGAATGAATGGCGCCAGGCATAAAAGCCATCAATTTAATTTTACCAGCTTATTGTTTGAGCCGGTACGGCAAAGCAATAAATGCAGGCCGCCACGGTGATTAACATTCTTAAATGCATATATACAGGTTAATATAACCGGCTAAAAATAATGAAATAAAGAAATGGGTTGGCGCCTGTTCACCCAAATCCTTAATTTTAACAATACCCGTTTTTATCCTTTCATCAACTGAATAAATATTGCACATCTTCTTCCGTAAGTGATTTGGCAAAGCCTTCATCGGCCGATACCAGGTCTTCAGAGAGCTTCTTTTTCTTTTGCTGCAGGGTAATTATTTTTTCCTCAATAGTATCTTTACAGATCATTTTATATGCAAACACATTCCTGGTTTGACCAATACGGTGGGTGCGATCTATTGCCTGCGTCTCCACGGCGGTATTCCACCAGGGATCAAACAAGAAAACATAGTCAGCGGAAGTAAGTGTAAGCCCGGTATTACCCGCCTTAAGACTAATCAGGAATAAATTCACCTTGTTGTCTGCTTCCTGAAAAGCATTTACCATTTCTGTTCTTTTAGCAGGAGCTGTTTGCCCGTCGAAATGATAAAAGGCGAATCCATTCTTTTTGCATTCTGCCGCCAGCAGGTGCAGCATAGCACTGAATTGAGAAAAAACCAGCGCTTTATGGTTACCCAGGATATTATGCAACTCATCCATTAATACTTCCGTCTTCACGGATTCCGCACAGGGTTCCCTATCGGGCAAAAGCAACGGGGAACTGCATACCTGCCGCAGTTTCGTCATGGCCTGCAAAATGGATAACTTACTTTTTGCCAACCCGCTTTTCTTAATCTCCAGGAAAATGCTGCTGCGCGTTTGGGCTAAAATATCTTCATATACGTTTCTTTGCAATCCGTTCATTTCACACCACAAAATAGACTCGGTTTTATCCGGCAAATCTTTTGCTACCTGCTCTTTGGTGCGGCGCAGTATAAATGGCGCGGTAAGTTTTTTTAATGTAGCTATTTTCTCTTCGTCCTGGTTGTTGTCTATAGGATCAGCATATTCTCTTTTAAAGAAATCGCGGCTTCCGAATAAACCCGGTACAGCAAAATTAAGCTGTGTATACAGGTCAAACGTGTTGTTCACTACCGGAGTACCGCTTAAGGCTAAACGAAAAATAGCCCTGAGTGTCATTACCGCCCGCGCTATCTGCGTAGCAGGATTTTTTATATTATGGCTTTCATCAATTACGGCAGCCCCGTAAGCCTGCTCACCGATCAGCTCCACATCGCTGCGCATGGTATGATAAGTAGTAATAATAACCTGCACCTGCGGATCTGTAAGCTGTTCCTTTTGCCGTAAAGCGCCGTGATACACAATCGTTCGTGCGCCCGGGGCAAAGCGTTCCAGTTCCTGCTGCCAGTTGTATACCAGCGAAGCAGGGCAAATGATAATATGCTTTGAAGCAGGATGCTTGTCAATCATATAAACAATTGCGCAAATGGCCTGCAGCGTTTTACCCAATCCCATATCATCGGCCAAACAGGCGCCGGCGCCTATTTCATTTAACAACAGCATCCATTCATAGCCTTTTTGCTGGTAAGGCCGGAGCGTAGCATTTACCGTTGCCGGAAGTGCATATAACTGTCCGGCATTTGATTGCCATTGCTTCCATTTTTGCCACCAGCTATTTTGTATAGCCAGCTTTAGCTCAGGTGTTTCTATTGCAGCGCCCTGTTTCGCCACCGCCATCCAGCGAAGCAATTCAATGGTATTGTTTTTTACCTTGCCGTGTTTAATAATGGACGCGTATTCATCCAGCCATTCTTCACTAAGTATACCCAACGACCCGTCTTTTAATAATACCGCTTTTTGCCCGGCTAATAACATGCTTTGTAATTCATTCAACGGTATCTTTTCTTTTCCAAACAGCAACTCCATTTCAAATAACAGGAGGTACTCATCTTCACTTATTTTTTTCATGATAGTTTGGGCAGTATGTGAAGAATAGCGGAAATACCGCAACATATCCATACCCACTATTTCAATATTCATCTGCAGCAACTGGTGATACGCCTTTTGAAACCATTGCTTTTTTTGCGCTTCAGCAAAAGACAGGTAAAAGTAACCGTTGCGCTGACTGCTAAAATTAGGATGAAGGGCAACCAGCGTTTGTATGAAATGTGTTTCCGCTTCCTTATTTCTCTTCATCACCCGGATGGCGCCTTCCGCTTTCACTTCAAAGCTATCCTTCCATTCACCGTCAGTTAAATGCCCGTCATACAACCATTGCGGGGTAAGCATCAAAAAAGCGTTATTGAGTTCGCTTAGCATGAGCCGGCTAACAGGAATTGCCACAAATTCCGGTTTAGCAAAATGATTGTTCCGGTTTACGGTATAGCGCTCTTCTAACGGAGCCAGTATGTGCAGGGCGAACAGATCGGGTGTATTTTGATACTGCGCCCAATTTGCAGCCTGCAGGTTTTCGAGGGTAAGATAATCGGTATAAGACAGTATAAAATATTCGTTTTTACTTTCTAATAAAAAATGGGTACGGGCAAATATTTCTACCGGGTAAACGCTGTTATGAATAAGCACATTAATTTTAAGCCGAAGCCTTTCCTGCTCTTTTGTTACTTCAAAAGTTAGCTTAGGTCTGAAACTGCTGAAGCTGCAGGGAGCGGTAAGCAATGTTTTTTTGCCGGACTGCTGCTTTTGGTGATACCATTTTATTAATTGAAAATAAGGCTGAAACGCGTCAAGCATTCTATGCCAGTATTTGATATAGTTTTTAGAAGAGAAAGCTTCAAATGTTTCGTCATTGCTCCTCAGCGCGAAAGTTTTTTTTATAACCGCACGGGTTTCAGACAAAGTCTCCGCGCAGCAATTCATCAGTATATCTTTCGCCGGTTTGGGATAATCCCTGAACCCCTTTCTCACTACAGCCCATTCCAGGGCAGCAGTGCTATAATTTATCGCTTTATCTTTTTTTTCTATTTTCAGTAAACTTACCGCAGCCTTACCATACGATATCATCAAGGGAGTAAATAACAATACGGAACGCACATTTTTTTCCATTCAGCAATATTATAACAGACAGATGCAATGCTGCAAAAATAAAATGAATACCGTGATAAAAGCAGGTATGCGTTAAATAAGAACAATTCAATTTGCAACTATCTTTGTTACGCCGATCATCAAAACGGTTCATATATTATGAAAAGTGAAATAGCCGGAATCCGCCATAATTATTCAAAGCAGGTTTTACTTGAACCCGATGCACATATTAATCCCATCAAACAGTTTGACAAGTGGTGGCAGGAGGCCCTGCACGCTGAAATTGATGAAGTAAACGCTATGACCCTTGCTACTGCCTCGCCCGATGGCATTCCATCGGCACGGATCGTTTTGTTAAAAGATTTTTCTGAAGCAGGGTTCATGTTCTTTACCAATTATGAAAGTTTTAAGGCGCGGCAGTTAGCAGACAATCCTAAAGCCTGTCTCGTTTTTTTCTGGAAAGAACTGGAAAGGCAGGTAAGAATTACAGGCCTGGTAAAGCAGGCAGACCCGGCGGAAAGCGATACGTATTTTAACTCCCGCCCGGAGAACAGCCGCATTGGCGTTTTTACATCACCGCAAAGCAGGGTAATAGAAAGCAGGAACTGGATAGATGAGCAATTTGAAAAGAATAAAAGGTTGCTATCCGGCAAACCAATCCAAAGACCCGACTACTGGGGGGGGTATGTTGTGCGCCCCATTATTATGGAGTTCTGGCAGGGCAGACCAGGCCGGCTACATGATCGCTTACAGTATACTTTGCAAAATAATAATGAATGGAATATAGAACGGCTGGCGCCTTAGCAACTAAAGATGATCTGCTATACATACTATAGCCGCCGGACAAAGCCATAGCGGCATCACACGCTCCCTACAACAGCAGGTTCCTTTTTTGAGCGTGGTGGGGTGCATTCCAAATTAACCGAACTGCGTGACAGCAAAACATGGGGATATATAATTAATAAAAAATAAAAGTTTTATCTTTCCTCCCGAACTTCAATAATACCATATGTCGCCCTGGCTGCTTTTTTCATTTGTAGTAGGATACTTTGTTTTGCTTTTAGTGGTAGCTTATTACACTTCGCGAAACTCCAATAATGACTCTTTTTTTATTGGCAATAAAAATTCCAACTGGATGCTGGTGGCTTTTGGCATGATCGGCACTTCCTTATCGGGCGTAACTTTTGTATCGGTACCCGGAACGGTAGGCGGTGCGGGCTTCGCTTATTTCCAGGTGGTTATCGGGTACCTGATCGGCTATTTTTTAATCGCTTTTATTCTTTTGCCCCTTTATTACAGGTTAAACCTTACCTCCATTTATAATTACCTGCAGCACCGCTTCGGAATGATCTCCTATAAAACAGGCGCCTTTTTTTTCATCATCTCCAGAACGCTGGGTGCAACAGCCAGGTTATACCTTGTTATCAATATTCTCCAGATATTTATTCTTGATAACCTGGGAATGCCTTTCTGGCTTACCACGGTTATTATACTGCTGATGATCATTCTCTATACTTTTGAAGGCGGAGTTAAAACCATTGTGTTTACCGATACCCTGCAAACTTCTTTCATGCTGCTTGGACTGATCGTTTGTATCATCTTTATCATGAACAACCTCGGGCATAGTTTTTCCGGCACACTAAATGAGTTGGGCAGCCTCGGCTTAACGAGGATATTCAATACGGATACCAACAGCTCCTCTCATTTTTTAAAGCATATTATGGGCGGCGCTTTTATTACAGTTGCCATGACAGGGCTTGACCAGGAAATGATGCAGAAAAATATTAGTGTAAAAAACCTGAAAGATTCCCAGAAGAACATGATTACTTTCAGTATCATCATGGCTTTGGTAAACTTCTTATTTCTTTTCTTGGGCGGACTATTGTACATTTTTGCGGCCGAAAAAGGAATCCACGTTCCGCCGGATGATTTGTTCCCTACCGCTGCGCTGAGCTACATGCCAACTGCAGTATCTATTATTTTTATCATCGGGCTGATCTCTGCGTTATTCCCCAGCGCCGATGGCGCATTAACCGCGCTAACCTCTTCCTTTTGTATTGATATCCTGGGTTTAAAAAGAAAGGAAGACTGGAGTGAAAGCAAGCGGCGAAAAGTAAGACTGACTACCCATTTTACTTTTGCTTTTATATTTTTTATTGTTGTGTTAGGTTTTAAGCTGGTAGATAATAAATCTATCATTGATGTTATTCTGAAAGTGGCAGGCTTTACTTATGGTCCGTTGCTTGGCTTATTTGCCTTCGGTATTCTAAGTAAGCGGATCATCAACGATGGCTTGTCGCTATACGTTTGTTTGCTGGCGCCATTACTGATCCTTGGCATTGATATGATCAACAATATGGAATGGTATCAGCCACAACTGAATTTAAGCGGGCAGTGGGTTGAAAATATTAAATCCCTTTCCCTATCCCTTTTTGGTAATTTCAAAATTGGGTATGAACTGCTGATCTACAACGGGCTGCTTACTTTCCTGGGCTTATTATCCATCTCAAAAAAAGCGGACTCCACAAACTAAATTACCACGTACTGCGTTGTAGTATAAAGATGCCACTGCATAAGCGGTGGCTTTATCATCTATGGTTGTGTTAAACGTGAAGCGTGAGAACTGAAAGGTGAGACGAGAACTGTGAGGGGTAAAAGGATCTTTCACCTTTATCGTCTCTCCTCTGCCGTTCCACGTCAAGATAGCTAAACAATAGTTGAATACAATTTTTACCCAAAAAAACACAGTATGAATGCAACCATCAAAACACTTAAGGAAAGGCACTGGAAGGAAAGCATGGCGCACAGCAGTTGGCAGATATTTAAGATAATGGCGGAGTTTGTAGATGGGTTTGAGTCGTTATCTAAGATCGGTCCCTGCATTTCCATATTCGGTTCGGCCCGCACAAAGCCGGGTACTATATATTATGATCTTTCTGTAGCAATTGCCCGCAGGCTGTCGGAGGAAGGCTTTGGCGTTATTACCGGCGGCGGACCGGGTATTATGGAAGCCGCTAATAAAGGAACAGTACTGGCAAATGGCAAGAGTGTAGGATTAAACATTGATCTCCCTTTTGAACAACGTCCTAACGATTATATTGATAAGGATAAGTTGCTGAACTTTGATTACTTCTTTGTACGCAAGGTTATGTTCACCAAATATTCGCAGGGCTTTATAATGATGCCCGGTGGCTTTGGTACGCTTGATGAATTTTTTGAGGTAGCCACTTTAATACAAACCCAAAAGTTCAGGCAAATGCCCATGGTGCTGGTAGGCAGGAAATACTGGCAGGGTTTAATGAACTGGCTTGAAGATGTTATGCTGGTGGAAGGCAACATTAACCCCGAAGACCTTGCCTTATTTGAAATTGTTGATACCGCGGAAGAAGTGGTGAACTATATGCTTGACTATTACCGTACCAGGCAGCTGGCTCCGAATTTTTAGTGGCTTCTTTTAAATACCTGCACGGCGTCATTATTTTTTATAAAAAGAATTGCAGATTCTTTTTTGTGCTGCAACTGTATAATATCTCTTACTTCACCCTTAACGATCATGCCTGTTTTTGAGTTAGGTACAAACGTATAATTGCCTTTTCCATCTCCTTTCAAAAAACAGCTATAGCTGGCATCGTATCTTCCTATTTCCGGTTTTACCCCAAAGAAATTTCCTCCCATTAATATATCGGTTAATCCATCTCCGTTAAGATCGGTTGTTAAAATACCGTACACGGGAGAGAACTGTGCCTGCAAAGGCAGCGGTTGTAAGGTAAAATTTCCTTTACCGTCATTGATCGCCATACAGGTATTCAATTGCTCTACTTTTCTTATCAACGCTCCTTCCAGCTCCTGCTCAGAAAAAACCTGGTGAATGGTTTTACCCGCATAATCGGCGTATTTCAGGAACTTCTTTTTGAGCCCGGGCATCTGCATCACCATGTCGCCGCGCAAAGGCAAAGGATAGGATATGCTGTCTGACTTATAATAGCACAGTACAGATTCCGTTTGCCCGTTTTTATCAAAATCCTTTACATACAGTTCCACAGGATGCGCTGCATCACCTTTTATTTTTGAATTCAGCCCAAGGTTTCCGATCACAAAATCCACGTAACCGTCACCGTTAAGGTCTGCTGCCTGAATGCAATTCCACCACCCGCCGGAAGCCGGCAATTCGGTTTTTATTAATTTCCCGTTTGCGTTTTTAAACAGGGTTAATGGCATCCAGTCGCCGGCCAGTATAAGCTCAGGTTTTCCGTCATTGTCTGTATCGGCCCAGCGTGCATCTGTAACCATTCCTGCTTCTTTTAACCCCGGCGCAAGGCGATCCGTTTCTTCCGTAAAGCTTCCCTTACCATTATTGATCAAAAGAAATGAAGTGGGCGTTAAACCATATTCACCCGGCAAAACACGCCCGCCTATGAAAATATCCATATCGCCATCGCCATCCATATCGGCAACCCTTGCACAGGAGGCGGTAGTGGTAATAACAGGCAGGTTTTGTGGCGCATAGGAGAAATTTCCCTTCCCATCATTTAAAAACAGGCGGGGACGCAGCGTTGCAGCCGCACCTTTATCTTCATTGCCTCCGTATACGATCAGCAGGTCATTATCGGCGTCTTTATCGGCGTCAAAAAAAACAACACCCGTCTGGTCGGTGGTATTAACCACATCAAATGCTTTTTGCGGAGAATGCACCAGGGTGCCGTTGGCCTGTTGCAAAAACAGTTTACCCATACCCGATTTCGCACCACCAATAAAAACATCATCCAGCCCATCTCCATTTACATCCGCTATAGCGCATTTAGGACCTTCCATGGAAACCATTTTCGGCATCAGTCTTTCCCTGTCAAAATCAATAAATAAGTTTTCCCTGTGTGTTGAACTACCCGAAATGAACTTTGCTGAAACATCGGTATATAACGGGTGAACCGGCGGCTCCTGAATAAATTTTTCATCCGCTTCCTCCTGCTTCACTAACACGGTAGTATTGACGCTTACTTTTTTCAGCGTTTGTTTGCGCATATCGGGCCATATTATTACCAGCGAATCAATGGCGGTATTGCTGCCCAATCCAATCGTAAGCACAGGATCAACACTGGACTGAAAACCACGGGAAAGCATTTGATACAGATCGTGCACCGCTTTGCCCGCATATACCGAAACTTTGGCGCCAATTCCATTGCTGTTCTTTCCCTGTCCCTGCAGTTTAACCCGCAGGTAGCTGCTGTTGCGTTTTTGTGAAGCATTATTACGGTACACAAAAGATTCCATATTTACGTTATTCACTATCAGGTCAAGGTCGCCGTCATTATCCAGGTCGCCATAAGCAGCGCCATTGCTAAAGCCGGGCATGCCCAATCCCAACTGGTAGGATTGATTTGCAAATGACAGGTTGTGCTGATTCACGAAAGCGTAGTTGGGAATAGGATTGGAAGAAATGGAGTCTAAGAATTCCCTGAAATTGAATTTTCCTTCCGTTATCACGCGTATCCTGTTTTTATCGTTCGCCAAAAAGTCAATAAAGTCCTGGTTGGTAAGGTCTTTATAAATACCATTACAAACCAGTATATCTTTCCATCCATCGTTATCAAAATCAAAGATCAAAGCGCCCCAGCTCCAGTCTGAAGCCGCTACGTTAGCCAAAAAGGCGATCTCCGAAAAAGTATTATCTCCATTATTTAAGTGTAACGCGTTTTGAAGATACTGGTAATAAAAATCGCCTTTCACTTTCGCATTAAACACATCGTAATCATCAAATTTTGTAACCGTTTTTAATTTGTAATCATCTTCCGGAAGCATTTCGGTGGTGAAGATATCCGGTCTGCCATCATTATTAATATCTGCAATATCAGACCCCATAGAAGCAAGGCTCAGGTGACCTGTACTTTCTTCTATGGATTCTTTAAATGTGCCGTTTTTTTGATTGATATAGAGATAGTCTTTCTCAAAAAAATCGTTGCTCACATAAATATCCGGCCACTGGTCGCCGTTTACATCGGTTACACTAACACCCAGTCCAAAGCCAATCTCACTGCCATATATACCCGCTATTTCGCTTACATCGGTAAATGTACCGCCATCGTTCCTGTACAGTTTATGGCCGCCTTTGGGATCGCGTACATTGCGGATATTTTTGTTATAGCCGAAGCTGGCAATCGGCCGGAAACTATTGTTAAGTATATAACAATCCAGGTCGCCATCCAGGTCATAATCGAAAAATACAGCGTGGGTGGTTAGCCCCTCTTTTTCCTCCAGCCCGTATTGGGCGGCTTCCTCCTTAAAGGTTAAGTTGCCCTGGTTAATAAACAATTCGTTGGCGCGGTCGTCTCCTTTAATATTGCCCGAATTACACACGTATATATCTAAAAGTCCGTCTCCGTTCACATCCGCCATGGCCACACCGGTACTCCATCCTTTTACACCACCTGTGCCTGCTTTGTCGGTTATATCTTCAAACTGCAGGTTACCTTTGTTAAGGTATAAATGATTCTTTCCCTGGTTACTGGTAAAATACACATCCGGCAGTCCATCGTTATTAATATCCCCAATACCAACGCCGCCGCCGTTGTAAAAATTCCGGTAGTTAAACACGTTAAAACTGGCGTCTTCCTGTAAATCGTTACGGAAAGCAATACCGGTTTGCGCTTTATCCAGTTGTGTAAACAGGGGGTCCGCAGGTGGAATATAGGCGTCCTCTTTGTTTGTACAGGCACCGGATAACAGGACACAACAGGCTATATAGCGGAAATATGATTTAAACATACGCAACAGAAATAGAAGCAAATGTAGGGCTTCAATATAAAAACATAAAGCAAGTAACACCACGGGTTACTTGCTTTACCATATAATTGTTATTAAAACTATTGGGGATACCCGTCATTCTGGGTGAGGTTACTGTTCCTGTCTAATTCCGCCTTAGGTATCGGGAAAAGCGTTCTGAAGGATTGAGAAACGGCTTTTTCCGGAACCCTTGCAGCTAAGTATTTGCCAAAACGGATCAGGTCATTCCTGCGCCACATTTCCCATGCCATTTCCCTGGCTCTTTCTTTTAATAAATCATCCAGATTAATGCTTGTAAAATCCGGAAGTCCGGCCCTGCTCCTGATAGAAACACCACTCGATTGATAATTCAAAGTAGCCACCGGGTCACCCGTACCGCTTCTTAATTCCGCTTCCGCTTTCATTAAAATAATATCTCCCAGCCTGAAAACAGCAAAATCGTTATTCATATCACCGGTAGTATTAGGTGTAGGCTGATATTTTACAGAACGCGCGCCAGCCATGCGAAAACTTGGTGCTGCACTTGAGATCGCTGTTACATCCGGGTCAAATTTCAAAGGAAGCTTAACCTGGAGATCCTCCAGGGGTTCTCCTGTACGGCTATATTGTTGTCCTACCAGGAACATCTCCCTCCGTTTATCAACAGGATCAAATTGATTATAAAAGTCAGCGACTGTGCAAAATCCATTCCATGGTGTAGCGGCCAGCCCAAATGTTTCGTTGCTCTGGTAATGCAGGGTTTGCATTTGCGTATTCAATCCACCCAACCCTTTGGTTGCATCAAAAGGTATAACGAAAATATTTTCAACGGATGATTCATTATTTACTTTGAAATTATCAAAGAAATTAGGTTGAATGCTATACTTCCCTGAGTTTATAATAGCATCGCAGGCGGCAATGCATTCCGCCCATTTAGGCGTACCGGTGTATACCTGGGCATTAAGGTATAATTTAGCCAGCAATGCCTGGCTAAACCATTGGGTAACTTTGCCGTATGTACTTCCATCAACCGCATCTCTAAGATTAGGCAGGTTGGTTTTCAATTCATTTTCTACAAAAGCAAAAACTTCAGCACGGGGTTTATTGGTTACAGTGGTTAAATCCACTTCGTAATTTTCAACAACAGGCACATTGCCAAAAAGATCTAATGCCTGGAAATAATAAAAAGCACGTATGGTTTTTAATTCAGCCTGAATACCAGCCAGGTCTGATGGAGCAGGTTCCAGTGCCCCAACCGTTTGAAGTATCCGATTAATATTGGCTACGCCGGTATAAATAAAAGTCCATGCGCTGGAGATATCCCCATGATTGGGATCCCAGCCATGCTGCCATAACTGCTGCCATGCCCCGTTATCGTACCAGTCGCTACCCCGGGTAGGCACCACAACTTCATCGGAAGTAACTTCATTTAAATTAAAGATAGCGCCACTTGGCAGTCCTCTTAACCCGGAATAGGCTGGCGCCACACCGGCCGCTACCTGCTCAGGTGTATTCCAGAAATTCTCTATCTGGTCATACACTTTGGGATCAAGATTGGTACAGGAAAAAACACCTGTTAATACAGCAGTTAAAAAGGTTAATCTGCAAAAACGTTGTATCATAAAAATATTTTTAAAGATCAGTATCAATAGTATTTTATAAAGACATGTTTATACCAAAAGTGAATGAACGCGTTTTTGGATAATAGTTTCTGTCAATATATCTCCTGTCGCCGTCTACTTTAATCTCTGGATCTATTCCCTTATAGGGCGTAACAACAAACAGGTTGTTTGCTGCGAAAAATACCCTCAAATACTGAACTACTTTTGAGTTCATTTTAAAATTATAACCCAGTGTGGCATTATCCATTCTCATGTATGACGCATTTTTGAGCCAGTAAGTTGAAGGCTGCGGCTGTTCCGTAATGCCATTGGTCAGTCCTTCTTTAAGAATATTATTCCCTGCTAAACGCGTAATCGTTGCGAGATTCAGTATAGTATTGGAAAATACTTTCTGCCCCTGTACTCCCCTTATAGCAAAACTGAGATCAAAATCCTTATAAGTAAAGTTATTGGTAAAGCCCCAGGTAAACTTAGGAGTAGGATCTATGAATACACGATCATCATCTTTCGGATCGCGTGTGGTGCCTACTACCTTGCCATTCTCATCATAGTCATTGAACAATTGCTTTCCGGTAGCATCTAAACCGGCAAATTCCCACAACCAGAAAGCGCCTGCAGTATAACCCGGCTGTAACACGGAAATATAGGCGTTACTTAAACCACGCCCGTCTGCATAACCATATAAACGCCTGCTGATCACCAATTCCGTTCCTTTAAAATTGCCATTGAGGTTGGTAATTCTATTACGTAGTGTACCCACATTAAATAAAGCATTCCAGGAGAAATTATTGTTCCTGATGATGGTTCCGTTTAACGATAATTCAACACCCTTATTAGTAGCCGTTGCCGCATTGGCGGTTACCCTGTTGGTAAGAAACGGAGGTTGTGGCAGATCATAGGTAAACAACATATCCTGGGTTTTATCACTAAATACATCTAACGTACCACTTAACCTGTTGTTTAAGAGGGTAAAGTCAATACCAAAATTCATGGATTTACGCACTTCCCATTTTAAGTCGGGATTGTTTTCCTGCGAAACACCATAGCTCTGTAATAAGTTCCCATTATCATAATACAATCCCTGGGTTCCGTATAACAATTGATAGGCGTACGAACCAATATTGTCCTGGTTACCCGTTAATCCATAGCTTGCCCTGAGTTTCAAAAAGTTTAGCCAGGGTATATCTTTCATGAATCCTTCATTGCTCATTGTCCAGGCTGCCGATATGGAAGGAAAATCTCCCCACCTGTGGTTAGCTCCAAATTTGGAAGATCCATCCCTGCGAAAATTAGCCGTTACTAAAAAGCGATCATCAAAATTGTATTCTACCCTTCCGAGAAAAGAAACCAGTTTGACCTCACCCTTGTACGATCCGATATCATTGGAACGGATATCTGAATTAGCACCCAGGTTATTGTTCAATAATTCAGGAACAATATACCCCCGTGCCCCCGCAACAAAACCATCATTTACAAACTTGTTGTATTCATATACGCCGGTAACATTAATGCTATGCGCTCCAAATTCTTTGCGGTAATTAGCATGTATATCACCATTGAATATGGCTTTATTCGCGTTTGCTTTTACAGCAGCCGGACTGTTATTTTTTTCCGGTATCTTGGGTTCAAAATAATCAAACACATCATTATACCTCGACATGGCTCCGAATGTACCTAATTTAAACCCTGAAAAGAATTCATAATCCACTTTTACTGAACCCTGGTAAAAATTATCCTGTCTTTTACTGTATACATCTTTTAACCTGGCTAATGGATTCTCCAGGTCCTGGTCTATAATCTGAAAATAACTCCCGTTTGCATTTTTTACCGGGTAAACGGGAAGATAGTTGTATGCCAGGTTAAAAACAGCGCTACCGCCATCTGTTACACCCTGGGAGGTGTTGCGCTGATCGGGAAGAAAATCTCTCTTTGTAGTGCTGGCATTCAAATTATACTGCACATTCAATCTATTATCGAGACCCTTTTGATTTGCAGTGAAACGTGCAGTTGTCATTTTTTTTCCACTATTTACAACAACACCCTGCTGATCCACATAACCAACCGATGCTCTGTAATTGAAGTTCCCGGTACCGCCCCCAATAGCTATTGAATGCGAAGTAAACACCGCGGGGCGTGTAATTTCATCCACCCAATCTACATTCACACCTTTATCTAATGCGGTTAAATTGGCCTGTGCCAATGAATCCGGATTAGGATTATTAGCAAGATCCAGCGCCAGGTAATCTCTCCACTCATTGGGTATAGCCTTTCTCCAGTCATCGGCGGAAAGCATATCCAGCTTTCTTGAAATATTGGAAATACCAATTGATCCCGCATAATCAACCTGCGTTCTTCCGGATTTTCCTTTTTTAGTAGTAATGATGATAACACCGTTTGCACCCCTTGATCCGTAGATGGCGGCAGCCGAAGCGTCTCTTAATATATCATACGATTCAACATCGGTAGGATTAAGTGTATTAATAGCCTGGTTAAAATCATCCAGCGCTATACCATCTATTACTACCAACGGGGGTTGCCCGGTTAAAGAAGTGGCGCCACGTAAACGAACAGTAAGGTCGGCATTGGGGTCTCCTCCCGGCTGCACGATCACCAAACCGGCAACCTTTCCCTGTATTTGCTGCAGGGGATTGGAGACCACGCCGGTATTAAATTCTTTAGCTGATACTTTGGTAACAGCGCCGGTAAGATCTTTTTTGCGGGCAGTACCATAACCCACTACCACAACTTCATCTAAGTTGGAAGTAGACGCAACGAGCAAAACAGAAAGATTGTCTGAGTCAATCGGCACATCCTGGTTTTCATAACCAACCGCCGATACCGCTAATATTTTTGCAGAAGCGGGAACAGTAATCGTAAAATCGCCGCTCGTGCCGGTAGTAGTTCCCGAACGGGAACCTTTAACCTGGATGGTTGCCCCCACTAAAGGAGCACTATCCTTACTATCCGTTACTTTACCGGTAATGGTTTTGTTTTGAGCTAACGCGGTGGAAAGAGAGAAGAACAGCAGGAATATTGACAGGGCAATACCTTGCAGCAAACGTTTTGGCGCCATAACAAGCAAATTAGAGTTTTAAGTATAGAAGTTTTACTCTGAAATGTGTATATAATACACAAAGTTGTAGTTGCAATATTAACAATTTTTTTTCATAAAAAATTTATTTTTTACAGGGAACGCCGAAACCCAACAATGCTTATATTCGATGATTTTTTTCAACCCATCTCATATAATATTCTTTGTATGTCTCAATCCTTAGGCCCACAGCGCTTATATTCATTAGATGCCCTGAGAGGCTTTGATATGTTCTGGATCATGGGCGGCGAACGTATATTTCATGCCCTTTCCAAAGCAACAGACAACCCGTTCTGGAACGGTTTATCACACCAGTTTTCGCACCCCGACTGGAATGGCTTCCGGTTTTACGACCTGATATTCCCCTTGTTCCTTTTTATAGCCGGCGTAGCTACGCCTTATTCTGTTGGCCGCCAGTTGGAAAAAGGCGTGTCCCGGCAAAAGCTGCTATGGCGGGTAATTAAGCGGGGATTGATTTTAGTTGTGCTGGGTATCATTTATAATAATGATCTGCGCATACAACCTATTTCTGAAATGAGGTTTGGTAGCGTATTGGGGCGAATTGGGTTAGCCTATATGTTCGCTAATATTATTTATTTGTATACCAAAAGTCAAAGAAGCCGGATGATATGGGCCGGAAGTTTGTTATTGGGATATTGGATCATACTATTATGTGCCTCTGCCCCGGGATTTCCCGCAGGTGACCTTACCATAGAAGGTAATTTCGCCTCCTATTTTGATCGTTTATTCCTTCCCGGTAAATTGTATGTAAATAATATTCATGATCCGGAAGGGTTATTTTCTACTATCCCCGCCATTGCCACCGGGCTTTTAGGTATTTTAACAGGAGGATTCCTGAAAAACAGCAGTTTTTCGCCTGCTGCCAAAGCGGCGCGGATATTTGTTACAGGCGCCATACTGATTGTAATAGCACAGGTATGGAACCTCGTTTTCCCTATTAATAAAAATTTATGGTCGAGTTCTTTCGCGCTGCAGGTTGGCGGATTAAGCATGGTGCTGCTGGCTATTTTTTACTATATCATAGATGTAAAGGGATATAAAAAATGGGCCTTCTTTTTTGTGGTTATCGGCATGAACTCCATTTTAATTTATATGTCGGGACATTTTATTGACTGGAAAAATACCACGAACGCTTTTTTTGAATGGCTTATCCAACTGTCGGGAGACCCTTATGGCGCGGTTGCTTTTGTATTTTGCTATATCGCCGTAAAATGGGCTTTCCTGTATTTTTTGTATAAGAAGAAAGTGTTTTTGAAAGTATAAGGGGGGAAGCCCGAAGCCTTAAATGTGAAATCCGAAGAAATACAAAGAACCAAGAAGCAAATAATAAGAACCAAATAAAATTCAAATTTTAAATTCCAGAGAAGGTACTCACTACTGACAACTCAGTAATTTATAATAAACGATAAGCTCAGATTGAAACGGATTTTCCCTGAAACCTGAAACCCGTAACCTGCGACCTGCATCAATTTCAAATTGCTCTACAGCGAAGCATTCTTTTCTTTCCAGAACTCATCTTCATAATCATCCTGTAAAGGATCGGCCGGCAACGCGTTTAACTGCCTGCCAATAGCTTCAAGCTGCGCCTCAGTTAAGATTCTTTCTAAGTGTGGAAACAGTTCCCGTTCTTCGTAGCGAACATGCTTATCTAACTGATCTGCAAATTTCGCGAAGGCATCCGCCGCGTTTTTGTCCTGTAGTATCTTAAGGGCTTCAACGCCCTGTTTTATAACTTCATGCTCCGCTATAGCCTTCAATACCATTTCATCCTGCAGGGGAGCAAAAAGAATTGCTTCTTCCTCAGCAAAATGGGGCCGCAGGTGGGCATCCCAGAAATACTGTACGTACTGCATCATGCGCCACAGCGCTATTTTCTTTTTTACGCCTTCCCGTATTTTCCAGCAAAACAATAAGCTAAAATGATGCTCGCGGGAAAGCTTCATGATATCTGCACTTCGTTTAATGGGTTTAGGGTCCATAATTTTGCTTAATTTATTTTATCAGCGCTTTTATGAATTGTTGCAATACCAGGGCCTGGTTGTGCTGCGCATCGTGTGCCGAATAAAGCAAGGTGGTTTTTTTGTGCTTTTGTACCCTGTCAACCAATTCCTTAACAGCATCCGAATCTTTCAGTTCGGTAGTGTACCTCCTGCTGAATTCGGCCCATTTTTCCGGCTCATGGTTAAACCATTTGCGTAAAGCGGTGGTAGGCGCAACCTCCTTCATCCAAATATCTATATGGGCCATCTCTTTTTTTATGCCCCTGGGCCATAACCTGTCTATCAGCACACGAAAGCCATCAGTTTCCTCCAATGGTTCATATATTCTTTTAATCTGTACTACAGGCATACCTTCTTTTAAATAAAGCTATACTCATAAAAAGTAATAAAAACACTTTTGCCAGTTCAGCCATTACAAATACCCAGTGTAAAGAAGAGGGAGTTGCCTCTTTTCCGCTCATAATAATATCTGCACGTGCATCTAAGTACGGTAACAGCCAAAAGGTTTGCGCAATTAATATTAACACAATTCCACCGTACAAAAACTTACCCTGAACATTCCGGTTCAAAATGAAATAAATAAAAACACACTCATAATAGTTACAAAAAGCAGCCGCTTCATAACAAATTTTTAAACCCTGTTTTCCGGTAGTGTTCTATTTTATATTCAAACATTTCAGCCATTTTGCCCGCCCGCCATTTTGCCTCACTGGCTTTTTCACCAACAAACAGTTCGTCAACGGTTTGTGTAAACAATTGCATCCATTGTTCAAAATGTGCATGATCAACGGGTAGTTGAGCATGTGGTGGAAAAGGGCTGCCGAAATAGGTACGCTCTTCCAATAAAATCGTTTGCCAGAAAGTATACATCTTTCCCATATGCTCGGGCCACCTGTTTTGTATGCGCTCATTAAATATTGGCGCCAGCATATCGTTTTCCCGCACTTTTCCGTAAAAAATGTCAACCAGCCTTTTAACATCCTCCAGGGTCAATATGTCTTTTATTTCACTCATAATCGGGCTATATATTACATATTTATATAGGCAACAAGATAGTATAAGGCCCAGCCGCCAATACCAATAATAAGTATCCACACCCACGAAGGAATACTTTGCGGCGTTTCGCTGCCCTTGATCATAAAATCTTTTGAATTGCCTTTTCCATAGGCATTTATCATCAATGGCAGTACGCCGTCTACCACGGCATTTTCCTTAATGCCCGCTACATCAATAGCAGGGCCGTTCCTTACTTCAAACGGAATAATGCGCAGCCCTTCTTTTCCGCTGGGATCTTTACTCACAATTTTAAGGGTATGCCTGCCGTCTACCAGCTTACGGGTATCCAGTTCAAAATTCACCGGTGAAACAAGCCTGGCGATGGGGGCTTCATCACCATCAAGAAAAATAAATATGGTGCTTTTATCTTCCATTTAATGCCATTTATTCATTATTTAAAATAAATCTTTTAATATGGTGCTGCGACCGCTCACCCGGCCGGATCAGCCATTTTACGGAAAAGAACAGCGTAAACAAAACAATAACAACCATTGCCCACACGATCATATAATCCCAGTTATCTTCCGGGCCTGCGCCATGTGCAATACCACGCAATATTTCGGGCTGCTGCTTTTCGCAAACCGGGCAGGCAAAAACAATTAGCGCCGGCAATACGGCAAAAGCACCCAGTAATATTTTTTTCATTTCAGTCTTTTTATAAAGTTGACCAGCCTATTCTTTTCACTTCACCTTAATACCTAATTCGCTTTTACTTTAACGGCGTCTATTATTTCCTTTATTTGTTCGGGCGTTACCTGCTTCGCGTTATTACCCCAGCTTGTTTTTTCATGGTTCATGATAGCCGCTATTTCTTCAGCGCTCAGCTTATTATCGGTACCCACCGCAGGCATAGGCGGAAAGCCTTCCTTTTCCCTACCACTGTAGCCGTTCATAATAATATCTACCATTGTTTGCGGGTTATCGTCCAGTACAATTTTACTGTCTTTCAAAGAAGGGAAAGCGCCTTTTAACCCTTCCCCGTTTGCCTGGTGACAGCTCTGGCAATTGGTGGCATATAAAGCCGCCCCGTCTAAACCCTGCACCTCACCCCCGGCGGCAGCGGTTTTTTTCACTTCTTTTTTATACAAAAATTCCGGCACAGGCCGCCCATCCGGCAATGGCGTTTGCTTCAGCGATTGAAGGTACGCTACCAATTGCAAGGCCTGTTTGGTTGCTACCACCTTACCTGTTTTACCTTTTAGAAATTCATCCGGAACATTTACAACCACATCGCCCTGCGCCGGTTCTACTTTAATGGCAAACATCCAGGGATATGCGGGCATGATAGATTCTTTAACCACGATCCTCGGATTAAATAAATGCACCAGGTTCCATTCAAGGCTGGGTTGCCTGGTACCAATACTGGTTAAATCGGGCCCTGTGCGCTCCGTTCCCATCAGCGTTGCCGTATTGCGCCATATATCGGTACGGTGTATTCCGGCATAATCTGCGGCTATACTTGGCCGTGATCCCCAGGTTTTATCCATATCCACATTACGCACCTGCTGGGTGTGGCAGGCCACACAACCATTGGCAATGAAAACTGCTTTTCCTTTTACCGCATCATCACTCACTACTTCCGCGTTGGGCAGCGGCGCATTATTTTTTTGATTATGCAACGCGGGCAAAATAGCTACCAGTATGGTAAGCCCGGCAAACAGTAAAAAGGTAGCGCCAAATAATTTTTTATAGTTATCAAAAAATTCCATGTCAGTGTTTCTATTAGTAATCAAATATTGCCTTCTGTATTCCGGGCCAGTTTTTCAAAAGCGGCCTCTTTTACATCAACAATCCCTCTGCCACTTAACATTTTATAAATATTATAGGCAAAGAACAAATGTGCTATCCACATTAAACTGCCGCCCACAGCTCTCCACAGCCAGTAAGGCGCCGAAAATATTACGCTCTCTATAAAAGGTTTTCCTTCTATCCACATTAATCCCTTTAATGTACTGCCATACATAAGCGGAACAGTATAAAACAACAACCCTATTAAAGCGAACCAGAAATGAGCGCCTACCGTTATCTGCGGCGCTTCCCTGCCTGTTAACCGGGGTATAACGGTATATATGCCCGCCCACACAAAAAATGAAATAATACCATACATGGTAAGATGCGAATGCGCTACCGTAAAATCGGTAAAGTGCCAGATCAGGTTTGTAGAGCGGAATGCTTCTGCGGTACCCTGCAGTGAACCGGTAAAATAAAAAATAATACCCACCAGGTAAAACGGCAAAGTGTAACTATCCGAAATTTTATGCCAGCCCCCTTTAAAGGTCATTATAAAATTGGTGCTGCCCGCTACTACCGGAATAACCATTCCTACGCTTCCCACAATGGCTATGGTTTGCAGCCACCAGGGTATGGAACTGAACACGAAATGATGCGTACCAATAAGGGTATAAAAAAGTATTTGCGTCCAGTAGGCCAGTATACCCAGGCTATAAGAATAGATAGGCCTGTTTAACTGCTGGGGCAAATAATAATATACCAGGCCAAGGGTCATCATCATAAACCACATGCCCACTCCCTGGTGCATATAATATCCCTGTATAATAGTTTCGCCCAATCCATCCTGCCACCAGGGCACATAAGCTACCACGGTAATAACCAACCCAAATATAAGGGCGGCAACAATGTACCAGTTGGAAATATAAATTTCCTTAGTAGTGCGCCTGGCAATGGTTTGTATAAAATTAATCAGCGTTAAAATAAGTCCTGTGCCAAATAGCAGCATCACCGGCCAAATGTACTCGCGATATTCTCCTCCGCCATTGTTAATACCCGCCATCAGGCAAATGGATCCTAATATAACGGAAGCATTAATAAGGTAAAGCGCATACCATCCCATTTTAAAACTCGCCAGTTTTGTATTACTTACTCTTGGCACAATATAGTAGGCCAGCCCCAGCATGCCTAAGGAAGCCCAGCCCCAGAATACGGCATTGGTATGCACCGGACGGAGACGGCCAAAACTTAACCAGCTTACATGATCCGCATCGGGTGCTACGAATTTTATGCCCAGGTATTCACCTATAGTGGTGCCAAACAATAGCCAGAAAGTAGCGCACCCTATATACCACAGGATTAGCTTAGACAGTTCAGGATCAATATTAGGCCGCTTTACCGCCCGCTTTTTTTGCGTTACCACGGGTAAGGCGCTGTTTACGCTGATGCTGCCAATCAGTCCCTTTGCATCCTGCGGAGCCAGGCTTCCCGACAATTCATTATGTGTAAGTTCATAATCCAATGCCTCTTTGCGTTTAAGCAGGGCGGCGCGGGTATCATCATCAGGAGGAGTGGCAAGATACTGAGCCAACTGGTCGGCCTCAGCAAGATTCAGCCGGTTACGGTTTTGCTTAATAAGGTTCAGCACCTTAATAACCATAAATATAATACCCGCACCAATAGGAATAAGCAATAATACTATGGTTATGATAATACCGGTTTCTCCCAGAACAGAACCTTTATCGGGCACCGACTCCTGGGCAAATAGCATTTTGCCATTTAAAAACAGCAAAAGAAAAACAGAAATATTTTTAAGCAGGGTATTTGTATTTCCTGTATTTCCGGGTAAAGCTGTTTTGGTTTGAGCGCTATCCTTTTTATAATTCAAATAAGCGTCAATTTGTTTGCTGTCCAGGTTCGCGATATACCTGTCAAATTTTTTTTCAGCGTTCCGCTGTTTTAATCTTCTGTTTATTTTAATCATTTCCCCGGTTTTAAATTTCAGGTAAAAAACAGTGGCAAGCATAAAAAACAGGAGCATAAAAAGAAAGAGCAGTAAACCATTGAGATGCGTAAAATAATAAGCCGGCTTTTCCCCGGTTTGGGCGTATAGCGGGGAAAAGCCAATCAAAGCTACTATTAAAAGCGATCCTTTGATGAACCGGGTGTACCACTTCTTTTTCATAAAAAATTATACTCTTTTTAAAAAGGTTAATTTCTTTTCCAATTGTTCATTAAACTCATTCAGCTTGGCCGACTGAAGCATGTCATGCATATCTTTCCTGATCTTCTTAAATGAATTGTGTATAGGGCAGGGCTTTTTTTCTGAACACTCTTTTAACCCCAACCCGCAGCCCGAAAAAATTGTGTCGCCGTCTATCGCCTTAACAATATCAGCCAGCGAGCATTCCATTCCTCTTTTATCGAGATAAAAGCCGCCGGCAGGACCTTTCTGCGACTGTATAAGATGTTTCCGGCTGAGTTCCTGTAAAATTTTAGCTATAAAGTATTCGGGGGAATCAATCCCTTCAGCAATTTCCCTGATCCCCGTTTTGTTCCCATCCTTCGACTTTTGGCCCACAAATAACATTGCCCTGAGCGCATATTCACAAGTTTTTGAAAACATGTATACCTTTTATGGAGGCAAAGTTAACAGACAATTCCATAATAAAAGAGTTTTTTATCTTCTATTATGAAAAAACCTGTCGCATCTCAGTTCCGCGTATGATCCAGGTTAACGCTTTTTTAGGAAAAAACAGGAAATTTTGCTTTACTGATAATGAAATCCGGCAAATGACTGATACAGCGCTTATTCAAAAGTATAATGTTCCGGGACCGCGGTATACCAGCTATCCTACCGTTCCCTACTGGGAGGATGCGGGGTTCTCTATTCCGCAATGGATATCCGGGCTCCGGCAATCCTTTAAAGAAAGCAGCCGGGACGCCCGCCTGAATGGTTTATTCGGGCAGGAAGGTATCAGCCTTTATATTCACCTGCCTTTTTGTGAAAGCCTTTGTACTTTCTGCGCCTGTAATAAACGTATTACCAGGCAACACAGCGTGGAAGAACCTTATATTGAAGCGCTTTTGAAAGAATGGGATATGTACAGGCGTAACTTCCCGGAAAAACCTGTAATCCGCGAAATACACTTAGGTGGCGGAACGCCTACTTTTTTTTCGCCGGCTCATTTAAAAAAACTGTTAGAGGGTATTTTGCTGGGCTGCACCGTTCATCCGGAAAGAGAATTTAGTTTTGAAGGACATCCTAATAACACGGGCAGGGAACACCTGCAAACCTTATATAACCTGGGCTTTCGCCGGGTAAGTTTTGGCGTGCAGGACTATAATGAAAAAGTACAAAAAGCTATCCATCGCATTCAACCTTTTGAAAACGTAAAAAACGTAACCGAAACCGCCGTAGCAACCGGTTATGAAAGTGTAAGCCACGACCTTGTATTTGGCCTGCCTTTTCAAACGCTGGAAAATGTACGTAAGAACATTGCCCTTACTATTGCGCTGAAGCCAGGCAGGGTAGCACTTTATTCGTACGCGCATGTGCCCTGGATAAAAGGCGTGGGACAGCGTGGCTTTGATGAAGATGATTTGCCGCCGGGTGAATTGAAACTGCAGTTTTATAAAACCGCTAAAGCATTATTAGAAGCCGCAGGGTATATAGAAATAGGTATGGATCATTTTTCCCTGCCTGAAGATCGCTTATACCAGTCTATGCGCAGCAAAAAGATCCACCGTAATTTTATGGGTTATACTTCTTCCGCCACGCAGGTAATGATTGGACTGGGCGTATCTGCCATATCGGACAGTTGGTATGCTTTTGCCCAAAATGAAAAAACAGTTGAGGCCTATTATGAAAAAATAAACAGTGGTGCGTTAGCCGTAGTAAAAGGACATATTTTAACCGATGAAGACCTGAAGATCCGCCGTCATATTCTTAACCTGATGTGCTTCCTGGAAACCGGATGGATGCCGGAAGACCGTTTTCCCGGAATTGCGGAAAGATTAAAAACCCTGGAAGAGGACGGACTGGTAACTATAACAGCAAATAAAATAACCGTTAACCCAAAAGGCAGATCTTTTTTACGCAATATCTGCATGGCTTTTGATCTGAGGCTCATCGCCAAAGCGCCTTCCACCGCTTTATTTTCGATGACGGTTTAAACCAGTTTTGGGGACGATCATAAAAAAGCATTTTAGCTACAAAAACACGAAGCATTTTTCTTTGTGGCAAAATCGCCAATTAACGAAACAGGAAAGGTGTACAACAGCATAACCTTGCCGGCACCCATTTCTACATCTTTGGTTTATGCAATGCTAAAATCAGTTATAGAAAACCGCTCATTTATAGCGTAAATTTCATTTTCGGCCGCACACAGCGCCTCGTTAAAATTTTGTTCACCCAAACCAATGGACTGTTGTAAGCCGCGGTAGTAAGCTATCCCATTTATAAGACTTTGACAGAAGCCACTGTAATATTTTTTCACCTTAGGGCTTTGAACAGTAGCGGCATCTTCTTCCACATGTTTTTTAAGATAACCAACATATAGTGACAATTCTGCAATAAACATATGCGGCCGGCAGGAATCTTTCATGATATTGGTTTTCCCGTAAATATGCTCCGTCATGGTTTGAAGCGATACAATATCCGAAAAATAAGCAATATTAGGTCCGGGACAAATAGTAACTGCTGTAAGCTGCTTAAGAAAGGGCGTTTTATACTGCAAAGGCGCCGCGTTGCTTAATCCTATGCAAAGGCATTCTTTATCCAATACATTTTTAAGTTGTTTCTGATATTCCCTTTCTTCCATTTTCAACGATTGCAACTGGGCGATCTTCAGTTTCTGGTATTTGGCCGATGCGGTGCAAATGGGTTCTTTGGTAAACTCCGTATCCGATACCAGGTGTTTTTCTGTACAGGGACTTCCCGGGTTGCCTTTTTGAATACGTTCCAGTTTCTCCAGTGCACTGCTTGTTCCTTTAAGATAATGAAACGGCACACCCAAAGGAGAATGATTGCTCAGCTCTATATCTTCTTTTTTGGCTTTACTCAGTAAGGCCAATGTAGCTTCATCTACCGTTGTGGCCTCCGGTACCAGTAAAAACGGCGTTCCCCATCCTGTGCTGGCAATACCGTAATAATGATGTAGCATAGCGTCTTCTTCCGCCGTGCCTATCCCTCCCTGCACACTTATGCTTATGGGATGAGGCTGGTTAAAGCCTTTGCGTCCTTTTAACTGAACAGCGGCATTATATAATCCGAACAGCGCTGCGGTAAGCTCTTCTTTTTTAAGTTTAAACTCTTCGAGTATTGGCCCAAGCAGATAACCATCGGTTGCAAAAGCATGGCCACCGCAGTTTAAACCCGATTCAATTCTGAACTCGCTAACCCAAATTCCTTTTTTGGCCAGGTATTTTCCCTGTATGAGCGCCGACCGGTAGTCGCTTACCTTTATAATTATTTTTTTACGGAAACAGCCGTTATCATCCGCATCAAACTGATCGCATTTTTCGAGGAAATTATATAACCGCGGATTCATACCCGCCGAAAAAACAACAGAAGAGTTGGAAAGATCGCTATCCGCATAACCTCTTAATGCCGATACCGCGTCTGAGCCATCCTCCACCAATACACCCGCTTTATCAAAATTATTCTTATCTAACTTGGTCATAATGTTTACGTCAATGCTGCCCGGTATAACCTGCCCGCGTAACCAGCTTTCCATACCTTCCTTTTCCGGCCCGCTTTCGGTATGCATCATCCGCCTGTACAATTGCTTTGCTTTATTATCATCAGGCAGCATTTCAAAATATTTCATAATCTCCGAACCCGCTTCAAAAACTTCATTTTTCAGCTTCTGTATTTGCAGGTTAACGATATAATTGACCAGGTTCAGGTAATCGGTAATTCTTTTGGAGCGATAATTGATCTCCTTAGTAGTAATAGGAACAAAAGGCAGGTTGGTAAAAGGGTAATAATAACTCCTCATGGTTTCAATGAGCCGGTCTTCAATAATGGAAACAACAGATGCTATGCCAAAGCGGGCAACCTTAACCGGACTATCAATAGTAAAGGCAAGGCCCATTACAGGGATATGAAATTTGTGATGTGGATTTGGATACATATAAAATTGAATAAAAAATTAAAAATCAGTGCTGCTCCGCTACCTTACCCTTCCGCTGGCTTATATTCAGTATCAACAAGCCGGCAAACAGTAAAATAGCAGCTCCCAAAAGCATTTCATTTGTATAAGGCATACTGATATAGCTGATAGCCCCAACGCCCTGTACGAATAATATGAATTCGTTGAGGAAAATACCCGCAATAAAAATAATAATACCTGTTACGGCCGCTTTGTTAATCCGCATGTACCTGTTAATAACAATGTAGCCCAGTATAAAAAGCGTAATTACGCCCAGTAAAATCAAATGTAAATAACCAATAACAATAGAACGAAATCCAAAAGCCAGTTTACTCAGTTCGGGAATAATAGAACCCGATTGCAATAAAAATTTAATCGTTAGTGCAACACCCGATAGTGCTACCAGCCATTTACCTAATGAACTAATAAGCGGCTTCAACTGTTTGAAATGTTGCTTAACCGCCCTGCATAAGAGGGTAAACCCCGCAAGCTGAAAACAAACCGCAACAATAACCAGTATATACGCCCACAAAGGAATGGGGAGCCATAGTGCAGACAGGAAATAAGCCGGGATGCAGGACAGGGCGAACAACCAGAATATGGCTCTATGATTGCTTACCTGCATGCCCCATGTATGTAACTGATGAACCAGCAATCCCACGCAGGCAAAGAAGAACCATCCATTGTACTGGAAATGCAAAAAGAAATAAGAAGCGGCCAGGTATTTATCGGGATGCGCGGTTTTGGTAGCCATCATTATGGCCAGTGCAAAGGCACCGGCAGAGGAAATAATACTAAAGAAAAGGGAGGCTTTAAACCAGGGGTCACCGGGGCTTTTTTGTTTAGCCCGGTTAATATCGCTCCAGTATATAATAGTAAACGCGTAAGCGGTAAAAATAGAGAGTGTGGAAAAGCTAATAGAATACAGGCCATATCCCTGGAAAGGAAAAGTGAATAACATGCCATAGGCTGCAATAAGATTGGTGTATAATACCGGAGCGTATTTTTTAAAAGGATTTTGCTGCCCGGTATACAACCGCGCTACCAGCAGCACCATTAATATTTGCGTTACCCAACCGGTAAAGGCAAAATGCGAATGCGCATGAAGCAGGTGCTTTTGATGCACAATGGGGAGCGCATACGCAATTTTATACCTTAGTAAAACACCTATAAAAGCAACAAGCATCAAATTAAAAACGGATATTCTGAACCACCCGATTAAACTTTTAACCATACCCGGGATTTTTTGCAAAAAAACGAACTAATCAGTAAGCAGGATATGATTTAAGTCATATTCGTAATGTATACCTTGCCTTTATTTATAGAAAGCAGTTCTTTTTGCTCCAGTTGCTTAATGGTACGGATAACGGTTTCAATGCGTAAACCCACCATACCTGCAAGTTGTTTGCGGGTAAGCAAAAGCTTATTGCAGGTAAAGCAAACATTCTTTTTATGCAGTATAAGATAGTTCAGCAGCGTAATGAGCCGGTATTCGGGATTGCAGTTCGTTAGTATTTTTACCAGCAGCAGTTTAAAATGAAGGCGCCTGGATAGCAACCTGGTAAAAGCGAAATGAATGTCCGGGTGATCATCAAGTAACTGTTGAAAAGCAGGCAGCTTCAGCCGTATAAATGTGGAAGGCTCTTCCGCCACAGCCGTTGCGTCATATACATCGCCCTCAAATAAAATACCCTCTCCGAAACTCTCCCCTGCTTCAACAATATCCTGAATAAACTCCCTGCCTTCCTCATCAATATTCATCCATTTTACACGGCCTTTTACCAGTTGAAAGTAAAACAAAGCCACTTCACCTTCCTGGTAAATGAGTTCTCCCTTAGCCACTTCTTTAACAGAAGCGCCATATGCCAGCAGTAAATCGGTATTTATGATCATCATTACATCACTTTAATAAGTAATTCATTTTTTGCAGGCAGATGCCACCTGATATGTATCATACCCCTTTTTGATAACCATCACTCCATTATTGCCCAAGTTACCCAACATTTGCAATATGATTTCGCTCATATAATAATTAAAATATACTTGGTAATCTTGCATTTATAAAAAAAATTGTATGAAAAAATTATTTGTCATCAGTGTTATTGCGTTTACCATTTACGCCTGCGGCAACCCGGGCGAAACTAAAGAGGCCACCAATACATCCGGCGCCGCTACCGAATCAACTGCGGGTGGCAATCCCAGTTACGACCCTAAAAGAGGCGAAGGTAAGTTTGAAAATGTGGAGTTGCCCGCTTCATTAGATGTGGCAATGGCTCAAAGCGGAAAACAGATATATGAAGTAAAGTGCGCCAGTTGTCATAAGTTAAGCGATGAAAGATTGGTAGGCCCGGGATGGAAAGGCGTAAGTTCCAAGCACAAACCCGAGTGGTTAATGAATTTTATTACGAACCCCGATGCCATGATAGACCAGGATCCTGAACTGCAGGCCCAGTTGGAAATATGTTTGGTGCGTATGCCCAACCAAAGCCTGAGTGATGATGATGCCAGGCATTTGGTGGAATTTATGCGGCAGAATGACGGGGTAAAATAAAATGTTCTCATTTTTTATTTAAAATATACCTGAAATATGAAACTTGTACAAAGTGCATTAACAGTTCTTGCCCTGGCTACACTGCTTGGCGGCATGAATGCCTGTAAACCTAAAAGCGCCGGAACTGCTGTAAGCGGCAATGCTGCTGAAAAAGTATATGTTCCGCCAGGAAAATATGATGAGTTTTACAACTTCGTTTCGGGCGGCTTTAGCGGACAATTATCTGTTTACGGAATACCATCCGGACGTTTACTGAGAGTGATCCCCGTATTTTCTTTAGATCCTGAAAAGGGATGGGGTTTTAGTGAAGAAACCAAGCCCATGCTGAACACTTCTCATGGCTTTGTTCCCTGGGATGACCTGCACCACGTTAATATGTCGCAAACCAATGGCGAAATTGACGGACGGTGGGTATTTGTAAATGGCAATAACACCCCGCGTATAGCCAGGGTTGATCTTAAAACATTCCGCACCGCAGAAATACTGGAACTGCCCAATAGCGGCGGCAATCACTCTTCACCCTTTATTACCGAAAATACGGAGTACGTGGTAGCCGGTACGCGTTTTAGCGTACCTATGGATAACGCTAACGGCGATGTGCCTATTAATACCTATAAACAAAACTTTAAAGGCACCATTAGTTTTGTTAGCGTAAACAAAGACAACGGCAATATGGACATCGCTTTCCAGATTGAAACGCCGGGCGTAAACTTCGACCTGAGCCACGCAGGCAAAGGCCCCTCACACGGCTGGTTCTTCTTCTCGTGCTACAACACAGAAGGCGCCAATACCCTGCTGGAAGTAAACGCGTCAAAAAATGATAAGGATTTTATAATGGCTGTAAACTGGAAAAAAGCGGAAGAATATATTAAAGCCGGAAAGGGGAAGAAAATTAAGGCCAACTACGCACATAATAAATTCAGTGAAGAAACGCATACCTCCACTTCTGAAATGCTGAAGGAA
The DNA here is from genome assembly GCF_035497235.1 of Agriterribacter sp. Classification (GTDB taxonomy): domain Bacteria; phylum Bacteroidota; class Bacteroidia; order Chitinophagales; family Chitinophagaceae; genus Agriterribacter. The sequence goes on along the minus strand of NZ_DATJEB010000051.1, from coordinate 212,642 downwards.
GTAACTGTACTGGATGCCCGTGAGCTGGAAGGACTGTGCTATTTTATTCCATGTCCTAAATCGCCGCATGGCTGCGATGTAGACCCTACCGGCGAATATATAGTAGGCAGTGGCAAATTAGCCGCGCTGATACCTGTATTTTCCTATACCAAAATGCTGAAAGCCATAGAAGACAAGGCTTTTGAAGGCAAGTTTGGCAATATCCCTGTAATTAAATACGAAGCTGCACTGTATGGTGAAGTACAAAAACCGGGCTTAGGACCCTTACATACCGAGTTTGACGGTAAAGGAAACGCGATCACTTCCATGTTCGTATCATCGGAACTGGTAAAATGGAATATTAAGGATCTTAAAATACTCGACCGCGTACCTACTTATTATTCCGTAGGTCACCTGATGATACCCGGCGGCGACTCCAGAAAGCCCGATGCAAAATATGTTATTGCGTATAACAAAATCACCAAAGACAGGTACCTGCCTACCGGGCCGGAACTGTCGCAGAGCGCACAGTTGTACGATATCAGTGGCGATAAAATGCAACTGATACTGGATTATCCTACTATTGGAGAGCCGCACTATGCGCAAGCGGTAAGAGCCGAAAAGATTAAAGACAATTCGCTTAAAATATTTAAGATTGAAGACAACAGGCATCCCTACGTAGCCAAAGGAGAAAAGGAAACCAAAGTGGTTCGGGAAGGTAATAAAGTGCATGTTTATATGACGGTTATCCGTTCTCACCTTACACCCGATAACATAGAAGGCGTGCGCATGGGCGATGAAGTATACTTTCATGTTACCAACTTGGAACAGGATTGGGATGTGCCGCATGGCTTTGCCATAAAAGGTGCCGATAACGGTGAACTGCTCGTTATGCCCGGAGAAACCACTACCCTTAAATGGGTGCCGGACCGCGTAGGTATGTTCCCCATGTATTGTACCGACTTCTGCAGCGCCCTGCACCAGGAAATGTCGGGCTATGTAAGAGTATCTCCTGCGGGAAGCAAGGTACCGCTTACCTTTAGTACAGGTACCAATTTGCCGGCAGAAGACGTACCGGCCGGTCAATAAAACATTTTAACGGAATGCGGTTGCCTCCTGTACAAATATACGGGCGCCGCGTTCCGTTCTCTTTTTAAGGCTGCGCGATATAAAATGAAAACGATACAGCGGTACATGCCAGGCTGGTAAAAAAATAAAAGATATAAGGATGAAAAGAAACCAAATAAAAGGAAGCCTCCGGGTTATATTGGGTATTTGTGCCATTGCCTTATTTGCAGTAAACTACCTTCCTATATGGCAGATAGATTTAGACGCGCCGCAATATCCTGAAGGTTTGCAGTTGTTCATATATGCTGATAAGCTCGCCGGCAATGTAGATATCATTAATGGTTTGAATCATTACATTGGTATGAAAACTCTGCATACCAATGATTTTATAGAGTTTAAAATACTACCTTACCTCATTGGGTTCTTTAGCCTCCTTATACTGGCTACCGCCATTATAGGCAAACGCGGCCTGCTATATACTGTTTTTATTCTTTTTGTATTGTTCGGTATTGTAGCCATGGTTGATTTCTGGCTATGGGAATACGATTACGGACACAACCTGGACCCTAATGCGGCTATTAAAGTACCCGGCATGTCGTACCAGCCCCCGCTTATTGGCTTCAAGCAACTGCTCAATTTTGGCGCTTATTCCATACCGGCTACCGGAGGATGGATATTTATAGGAACCGGGGCAGTGTTGCTGGCATGCAGCGCATCTGTATTTCGTAAACAAAAAAAATCAAAAAAATTGTCAATGTCTGCTGTTGCATTAGCCTTATGCTCCGTTTTCGCATTCACATCATGCAACTCCGGCCCCGAACCTATTAAAGCCGGCACAGACCAATGCGCTTTCTGCAAGATGGGCATAAGCGATACCCGCTTTGCCTGCGAACTCATTACCCAAAAAGGGAAATTATATAAATTTGACGATACCCATTGCATGCTGGCATTTATAGCCACGCCCGGATGGGATAAAAGCACCGTTAAAAATTATTACCTGGCCAATTTCAGTGAGCCCGAACAATGGCTTATTGCTGAAGATGCGCTGCTGTTAAAAAGCGATCAGTTAAAAAGCCCCATGGGCGGAAATACAGCCGCCTTTTCTAACGCAGCAGATCAAAAAGCTGCCGGAGAAAATTTTACAGGCACCTTAGTATCCTGGAAAGAAATAATGCCTTAAGGTATATTGTTTATTTATTTGATGTGACATGTGCAAAAGAATATTTATAGCGGGTATATGCAGTATGTTGATGGTGGGAATGGCTACACCAATTTTTGCTAAAACCATAACAGTTGGAAACGGGCAAACCATTACGGCTATACAACAGGGCATTGATATGGCCGCTGCCGGCGATACGGTGCTGGTAAGCGAAGGCATATACCGGCAGGGTAATATTATTATCAACAAGTCTATTGTACTTAAAGGCGTTAATTACCCGGTATTAGACGGGGAAAAGAAGTATGAGCCCCTGTCTGTAAAATCACCCAATGCAACTGTTGACGGATTCCTTATCCGGAACTCCGGACATTCTTCCATGGTTGATATTGCGGGTATTAAAATTTATAATACGCATCACGTTACCATTATAAATAATATACTGGAAGATAATTTTTTTGGTATTTATTCCCAGCAGGGACGGCAGTGTACCATACAAAACAACAGTATAACCGCTTCCAGCCTGGCAACACAACTGTCGGGCAACGGCATTCACTGCTGGAAAAGCGATAGCATTTACATCAGCGGCAACAATGTTACAGGGCACCGGGATGGTATTTATTTAGAATTTGCCACCCATTCGCTGATAGAAAAGAATACGGTGCAAAAAAATCAGCGGTATGGACTGCATTTTATGTTTGCGCACAACAATACGTATATCAATAATATTTTTCGTAACAACGGCGCAGGCGTAGCCGTAATGTATACCCGCAACGTAACGATGAAGTATAACCGCTTTGAAGATAACTGGGGCGATGCGGCCTATGGCCTGCTGCTAAAAGAAATTTCGGACGGCATTATAGAAGGCAACCATTTTGAAGGCAACACCAGCGGTATCTTCATGGATGGATCGAGCCGCATTGAAATGGAAAAAAATACATTTAAAGGCAATGGATGGGCCATTAAAATGCAGGCGAGCTGTATGGATATAACACTGGAAAAAAATAATTTCATCGGCAACACTTTTGATATTGGCACCAATGGCTCATTAGTATTGAATACCTTTAAAAATAATTACTGGGATAAATATGAAGGATATGACCTGGATAAAGATAAAGTGGGCGATATTCCCTACAGGCCGGTAAGCATGTACTCCATGATTGTTGAAAGGAACCCACCGGCCATGATGCTGTTCCGCAGCTTTATTACCACGCTGCTCGACAAAACGGAAAAAGTATTGCCCAGTCTTACCCCCGAAAACCTGAAAGACGACCATCCCTTAATGAAACCTTTAGCGCTATGATTATTACAAGTAATGTGTCGAAAAAATTCGGGAAGCTCAAAGCGTTAGATGACGTTTCCGTTACCTGTAACAAAGGAGAATGTATTGCATTGATAGGCCCCAACGGAAGCGGCAAAACCACCCTGGCAAAAATCATTCTTGGAATGGTGGTTCCCGACAGCGGCTTCATCACCTTTAACGGAAAAAATATTTTACACGACTGGAAATACAGGAAGGATATAGGGTATATGCCGCAAATTGGAAGATACCCGGAAAACATGACAATAGGACAGGTGTTAGATATGATGCGCGACATCCGGCAAACTAAAAACACAAAAACGGATGAAGATCTCATTGAAGCATTTGGACTAAACGCTTTAATGCAAAAGCGGATGAGTACCTTATCGGGCGGCACACGGCAAAAAGTAAGCGCTTCCCTCGCTTTTCTTTTTAATCCTTCCGTATTAATATTAGATGAGCCCACCGCCGGACTTGACCCGGTAGCTTCGGGTATCCTGAAAGAAAAGATCATTACCGAAAAAGAAAAAGGCAAACTCATCTTAATTACATCGCATGTTTTAAGTGAATTAGACGACCTGGTTACCCAGGTTATTTATATGCAGGACGGCCGGTTAAGATTCCATAAAAGCATTGAAGCACTCCGCGCCGATACGGGCGAAATCCAGCTTACAAAAGCCATTGCCAGCATAATGACAAACTAATGTATCATGAAAAAAATAATTAAATATGTAATAGCGGATATCCTGCGCAATAAAATTGTAATTGCCTATACCGCTTTCCTGCTGGTGATGTCGTTAAGCGTATTTAACCTTGAAGACAACGCGTCAAAAGGCCTGCTAAGCTTACTGAATGTTATATTGCTCATTGTTCCGTTAGTAAGTATGGTTTTTTCTACTATATACACGTACAACAGTTCAGAATTTATTGAATTGCTCGTAAGCCAGCCGCTTAAAAGAAAAACCATCTGGCTAAGCCTGTTTTCGGGACTGGCAGCATCGCTTTCCCTCTCCTTTTTTATAGGCGCCGGTATACCTATTCTTCTGTACCAGCCTACGCCTACAGGAATAATGATGCTCATTACCGGGTTACTGCTTTCCGTTATTTTTGTTGCCATAGCCCTGCTTGCATCCGTTACTACAAGAGATAAAGCCAAAGGAATAGGGAAAGTAATTTTGCTTTGGCTGTATTTCGCTTTACTTTTCGATGGTATGGTATTATTCCTGCTGTTCCAGTTTGCCGATTACCCGCTTGAAAAAGCGATGGTGGGCGTTAGCGCTTTAAACCCTATTGACCTGAGCCGCATTTTAATTTTACTGGAAATGGATATTTCCGCCCTGATGGGTTATACAGGCGCCATATTCAGAAACTTCTTTGGCACGCAGGCAGGGGTTATACTTGCCTTCCTGGTTTTAATAACCTGGTTTGCTGTACCTTTATGGTTGTCGCTGAGGAAATTTAATTCAAAAGACTTATAACTATATTTTAAGGATTTATTGCGTATATTTGCAGTTGCCTTAAATGATAACGTATACTACATATCGCAGTTTCACACTGGCGCGGGAGAGACATTTCCCTGTGCCGGATGCTGCGTATACGGATGTTATCCTCCCGTTTCGCAGCTTCTGCGGGAAACAATACTATATTTCAAATTTTAAGGATTTCCACACGCTTACCCCGAACTTTATTTAAATAATACTGTAGTTCGGGGGCATATCCTTATTTACTCATTCTTATTTTTTTATTTTAATTATTTTTTTATGGAACGAAATATGATAACCTTCCCGGTAAGGGTTATTTGCCTTTGTTGCATTTATGCTTTAAATATAGCTATTCTTATTACCGGCGTTATTACGGAGAAGTTGTGGTTATGGCTGATTGCATTTGTAATTTCCGCGGGACCGATTATCTATTTCAGGGCCCGGTACAAAAAGGTTTTATCCGATTATTTTCACAGAAAAAAGCTGAGCAAAAGAAGAAGCGAAACAGTAAACCGGTAAAACCGCCTTTAACATTTCAAATAAACACTTTTAATATTTCTCTATTATTTTTTAATATTTTAAAAATGATGTTATGAACGCTGAAAAAACTCCTGTATTGCTGTGCGAAGAAGACTTTCGCCTGCTAAAACAACTTGTAGGAATATCCCTGGTAAACGATATGGAAGAGGAAATGACCTTAGCTTATGAGTTGAGCAGGGCTATTGTAGTAAAAGATAACGCTTTGCCATTGGATACCATAAGGCTTAACTCAAAAGTGCGGGTTGAGGATACTTCAACTCAAAAAATAACCGATCTTACTATTGTAATGCCTCCCCATGCCGATATCAAACAAAAGAAAATTTCTATTCTTACGCCTATGGCCGCAGCGCTGATAGGATTTAAAAAAGGCGATGAGGTGGAATGGAAAATGCCTTCAGGACTAAAAAAATATAAAGTGCTTGACGTAATCAGTCCTGTGCAGGCTGAACAGGAAGCATAAAAACTTCTATCCTGCCTGAAATCAATTCCAGGCAGCACGCTTGATCTTTAGCCGCAGATACGCAGATTACATGCGCGTATCTGCGGCATTTTCTGTTTTGGAACATGCGGTCTGACGCTCCTTCGTTGCACACCGACCGCATCCTGGAACCGCCGCTGCCGCTATACAAAGGTTCCGATTTTGTATGCAGTATATTCTTCCGGGGGCTCCGCCACGGAAACCCAGGTACGGTTATAAAAGCAATCTTATTTTGTTGTATTCGTTAAAACAAGAAGCTGCGGGAAAGTAGTTGTTGTGCCTTTATTAATAAGCTTGCTTAACTCTCCTACCGTATGAAAATAAGAGCCTAATACAATGTCTGTATCGCCATCATGATCGAAATCTGCGGCTTCCATTGTTAGCCATTTACCTAACGCTGCATCTGGCAATGAAGATGATTTAAAATAAAAATTTCCTTCGTTAGAGAAATACACAAATCCATTTTCAGGATGTTCAAGATCAGCGTAAAATGCTATGGCAGCAATATCCATATCTCCATCATTATCAAAATCTGCCGCTACGGCTTTGGATGTTCCGTACAATGGATAAAACCAGGCTTCTTTGAAATTATCTTTGCCATCATTCAGATAAATCCGAACGCCATGATAATTTTTATTTATTGCCGAATAATCCCAGTTATCGCCATTGGTAAGTAAAATATCGGGATGCCCGTCTTTATTAAAATCCGCCAGTTCAAAATAGCTTGCTCCGAATACCGGTGAAAACTGCAGGAGTTTTTTTTCTTTGAATTTACCCTTTCCCAAATTATAAAACAGGGAAATACCTTCCCATGCCTGCGACATGAGTACTATAATATCAGGTTTGCCATCTCCATTAAAGTCTTTGATCTCTACTTTCCTGGCGCCGGGAAGTGCTTTTAAAATATTTTCTTTTGACGCCTGGAAATCGTCATACCAGGCAAGCTTCCCGCCATTATTTCCAAAATTGCAGATCACTGCATCGTCCTTTCCATCCATATTCAGATCAGCACAGGCAAACTGAACCGGCCGGGATAAATGATCAATATTAATTTCAGGTATCGGGGTGGTAAAGCTCGTATCAAACGACAGCAGGCGTCCCAACTGCTGGTCCGAGGGGCTAAAGCTCCCGATCGTAAGCAATAAAGGTGCTGCTCCTTTCCTGAAACTGATATCAACGGGAGCGCTCTCTGTATTCCATGCCGATTTAAAGTTAAAGTGATTATCTAATATATATAATTTATGCTGCCCGTCTCCTATATACGTTTCATTTGACGCGCTGTTAAATTTCAGCATGGTTGTTTTGGGGAGCGGCTTATCGTCAAAGCTGATCTGCTTAGTCAAAAACAAAGTACAGGTATCCGAAATGGGATCGTGCTTCTTTTGCGGCAATGGTGCTTCGGGCGCCTCCTGTTCAAAATATTTTACAATTTCGTCCCAATCTTTTTGGGTGATTAACGGTGTACTGGGATATACATTCAATTTACGCATGATAGGTTGCTCCTCCGGAAGCAAATCGGCATAAGGGTCTTTACCTGTTTCATTAATCCCAAGCCTTAATCCCATATTAGGCAACACCCGGTCTATCCACGTTTTTTTATCCAATAAGGAAGGATCCGGAAAAAGGTGGCACATCCCACAGTACTGCAAGGCCAACCGTTTGCCGGGCAATACAGAATCTGTATTTGCAGCCCATATTAAGCGTTTTGAAATAGCCCCTGATATGTTTTCTGTTATTCCGGTATATACAACTAACAGAGATATTAGAAAAACAATGATCCAACCGGCTTTAATAACTGGCATGCTAAAAACAATTTAATACGCGGGTACACAAAAGTAAAGAGGCAGTTGATTACCTGCCTCTTTAGTGATATCTTTCTGTATTTTGTTTTGACTGAGATTATTTTACATCCCAAAACACTTTGGTAGTGACATTGTCTTTGGAGGCAACAGCCTCATAGTTCTTTGTGTTTAATATCCTCTCTGTTGAAGGATACAGCAATCGTACAGGTGGATTAGGAGATAAAGTAGAACTCGCATCAGTAGGGAAATTAAGCGCGGGATATTTAGTTCTCTTATATTCTGCCCAGGCCTGATTGGCCTGCATAATTCCAAAATCAATCCATTTTTGGGTGCCAATTTTCTTTAGGTTTTCTACCTGATCTGCACCATAAGCTACCATCGGATCAGCAAGGAAATTGTTCACGGCTAAAGGCGTTGGTGGCGTTTCATGCCCCCCCCAGGAATCATTGAGATGGTTGAGATAATAATAAAAATCAATAGATTGTTTTATACCTTCCTCATATGCTGCTCTGGCGTCACCTCCACCCCATCTTTCGTATGCCTCAGCTTTAATAAAACTTACTTCAGAAGCTGTAAGTATTATGCCAGGAAAGTTTCTATTCTTAATGAAAGTAACCGAATCATATCTTGAATAATAACCGGCAGTAGTTGAATCGGTTTGACGGGTAGCTGACCAGGTATTAATAACCCCGTGATATTCCCCGTTTTTATTAGCACTGAATATAACCGGCAGTCGCGGATCATGTGAAGGATTCATTAAATCCTCTACCATATATCCCGGAGCCAGGCTGTTAATTCCAAAACCACTTTCCATATCCCCTGAAACCAAGCTTCCTTCAGCAACAATCTGTATAGTCTCATCAATATTATCAACTACAGGATACTGAGTTGGATTACCAAGAATTTCCTGAACAATAGCTTTTGATCCGGATTCGTCCGAATAAGAGGTACGCATTGCCAGACGCAGGCGCAGTGAGTTGCAATACTTTCTCCATTTTAAAATGCTTCCATCGTTCACGTAGTCGCTTTTTTGCAACTGCCCCGTATAAAAGGGATCCGGGGTTGCCGTTGCCAGATAATCGGCAATCCGCTTTAAATCCTGTTGAATAAAACTATATAAATCTTTATCCGTGTCGTAGCTGGCCAATATAATATCTCCGCCGGTTGCATTCAACTGGCCTGCAGTACTAAAGGGAATATCGCCCCACATATCCACGATTTGTGCAGTTTGGTCATATACAAACAATCTTGCTATTTCCAGGAAAAGCTGGTATCCTGTTTTTTCTATGGAGCCATCTGCATAAGTGCTATACTTTTTCTCTAATTCCCTGTACCTTGCTATTGTACCTGTATAGTAGTCGGTCCAGCGATTCTCTGTATAGTTAATTGCCTGTTCATAAATTTTAGATCCATTACCATATCCAATAGTTTGGGAATACGCCCCAAGCATAGGAATATGAAAAGTATACAGATTCCAGTACCTTGGCATTACTCTGCCATTGTCGAAAATTCCTGCAAACAAACCCTCAATATTTGAATTCACGGTTTTTTCAGGATTACTATAATTGTTATCGAAGTCTGATTTTTTACATCCCGTTATGAAGTACACAGGAATAGTAAAAATTAAAAGGATGTATATGATATGTTTTTTCATTTTCGTCTGATTGATGTTATGAATTAAAATGATATTCTAAGACTTGCACCTATTGAACGGGTTGCGGCGGTAGCACCACCGGCAAAAGCCTGGGAAAACGAGTTGGTTCCAATGCTTTCCTCCGGATCAAGATAAGGCAGAGTTTTATAGAAGTAGAAAAGGTTTCTTCCATAAATAGATATTGTTACATTCTGCATTTTAATTCTTTCCATTGCTTTTACAGGCAATGAATAGGACAATGCTAACTCGCGTAATTTTATAAAGTCATTGTCGAACACAGCGCCTTCATAGGTACTGTAGGAACCCGAACCAGGCCATGATCCCCAGCTATAAGTATTCAGGTAAAAATTAGGCGCATCAATAACTACATCATTTCCCTTTCCATCGCTTTGCTTTACACCCTTTAAAATCATACCATCATTATATACTTTTTCTCCGTTAGGACCGGATGTAACATTATCGTTGACCTTTACAAATGCACCATTTACATCAACATAGTAGGGTACACCGCCATGTTCTTTATCGCGTCCATCCAAAGAATTAGTATACATTCCGGCACCTGTCCCATATAACAATGCCTGGGAAATAACTTGTCCCCCCCAGCGAAAATCAACGAGAAAATTAAGCGCGAAATTTTTATAAGTTAATGTATTCGTTATACCTCCAAGTCCCTTTGCCTGAATATTACCCATTTTTACCTGGTCATCAAAATTGATGTCGTAATAGCCCGCATCATTAATCAGATATTCACCACTGGCATTCTGACGTCTTTTATATCCTATAATATCTCCTGCCTGTTTACCAATTTCCGAAACAATTAATAAGGAACCATTGTCCAGATTTGAATTGGTCAACCTGTCAAGCCCTTCCATTAAAGAGATCACTTTATTCCGGTTAAATGCCAGGTTTAATCTTGTCTCCCATTGAAAAAATCTATTTTTAACAGGTGATCCATAAAGGCCTAATTCAACTCCGTAGTTCCTTAAAGACCCAACATTTACCAAAATACCTGTTGATCCTGTAGTGGCGGGAACGGTAAGGCTCAGTATCTGGTCAGTGACCTTGTTATTATAATAAGACACATCAAATCCTAAACGGTTATTAAACAATTTGGTTTCCCAACCAAATTCCATCTCTGTTTTCTGCTCATTTTTTAAATTGTTATTTCCATAAGGATTACCAGGATAGAGTGTAGCAACGCCATTAATACTTCCCGCATTGTAAATGGTATTAGCTACATAAGGAGGCGCGGGATTTCCTACTATGCCCCAGGAAGCCCTTAATTTGCTATAGGAAACAAACTGCGGTAAGTTAAAAGCATTGCTCAATTCAAAAGAACCGCTCACAGCCGGATAAACAAAAGTATTATTGCCCGGATACAATGTAGAAGTTCTTTCACGTCTTACTGTTCCTTCAAGGAATAAAAAATTATTGTATTCAACACCCAAAATTCCGAACAAGCCATCCTTTACCAAAAAACTCCTTGTTGACGAACCAGATGTTGGAGTGGTTTTAGAAGCGCTAAAGCTATACCAGTTTTCCTGTGTTAAGCCATCCCTGGTACCTGCACTGGAATTACGGTATTCTTCTTTTCTGGCCTGGTATCCTGCGGATACATTAAGCGTAAACTTATCTGTTAACTTATTACTATAAGTAAGCAACAAATCACCGTATGTAAAATTATAGCGGTTGAAGTTTGTTCCATAATAACCACTTTCACCAAAAGCCAAAGGGTAAGCTGATTTATTTTTTGATTCCGCAAAGTATCCGGTGTAATCGGTTCCCAACCTGCCTCTGAAACGAAGATTTTTTACGATATCGTAGTTAATAGTAGCAGATGCCAGCAACCGGTTTGAAGTTTCATCAAAACTATTTTCAAGCTGGTTCCATAAAAAATCAAGGAAGTCATAACCGCGTATATTATATTTTAATGCTTCCGCAGGGTCTTTGGAAACATCATTGTAAGGAACGTATTTGTATCCTTTTGTCGTTTTATATTTATCAAAAATTACGTCCATTCTTTCTGCAGCGCTCAGGAAGCCACCATAGTTATTGGTAAGCCTGTCAATCTGATACGGGCGATTGTGCACTTTTTCATTAATATAACTTAATACCAGATCGGTACTAAACTTGGAAGTAATTTTGTAAGATGAATTAAGATTAAAGGTGTTCTTTTCCTGCTTCCCGCCAATCTGGATTCCTTTATAATCGTTACGGGTATAAGAAAGTCTGTAATTGAATTTATCTGTGGCGTTGCTTACGGCAATATTCTGTACAGCGCTCATGCCATCCCTGTAAAAGGATTTCCAGTAATTTTTCTGAGCAACATAAGACCTCATAGCGCCATCCCACCAATATACATCTTCACCGGTAAACTTAGGGCCAAACTGACCGTATGCCCTGAAAATAGGATACTTTACTGCCTGACCATCTACTGTTTTATGAATCCAGCCCTCATCATCGGAGCCGAAACTGCCTGTATTGGTTCCCCGATCATACCCTGGTCCATATTCATTCTGTAAATCGGGTACTATGGCAACTGTTTCGCTAATGTAGGATGAATTAAAATCCACGCCCAGCCCTTCTCTGCCTTTACCACTTTTAGTGGTGATCACGATTACACCATTTGCTGCATCTGAACCATACAATGCCGAAGCAGCAGCTCCTTTTAAAATGGTTAATGTTTCAATATTTTCCGGATTGATATCCAAAAGCCCATTCCCATTAATACGAGGAGAACTCCAGAAACCATCATTATTGGCTTCACCATTACGTGTTACTACTCCATCTACTACCAATAATGGCTGACGGGAAAAATTAATTGAATTCAAACCCCGTATACCTACACTAACTGCACTGGTTGCGCCACCGGGATTAGTATTGATGTTTACGCCAGGAGCTTTACCGTATAATGCCGAAGCGAAATTAGTGGGAGAAGTTAAAAGGATGTCTTTGGAAGTAACAGTTGATACTGCGTAACCCAATTTTCTTTGCTCTTTTTTGATTCCCATTGCAGTTACTACCACTTCCGTTAGAGCGTTATCAGACGCCACCAAATTTACACTAAGATCGGTGTTTGAACCTACTGGCACTTCCTGTGTCGAAAATCCTACAGAACTGAATATGAGCACTGCATTATCAGTTACATTGATGGAAAATTTTCCAGACTCATCGGTAAAAGTGCCGCCGGTTTTGCGACCCTTTTCAGTAACGGAAACACCGGGAAGTACTGTACCGGATGCATCTTTTACTACACCAGTAACAGTTTTTGTGGTTTGCCCGAAAACAAATGCACTGCATAAGAAGAGCACTGCCATGAGCAAAAAACGACTTGCTGATTTCTTCATTGCTGTTAGTTTTGAATTTATAAAATATCTGTAAAAAGATTATATGCATAATTCCAATAAGATAAAGCATTTTTGCACAAACATTAAATTATTGTAATTAAATTGCTAAATTAACAATACTTTATTAAAAAAAACAAAAAGATTGATTTTATTTAACTATAACAAGATAAGTTCATGCAATTAGCGATAAACCGTCTTCTATTACATTAAATTATAGAGAAGATTATATTAGAAAAAGCTGCTTATTCGATTAAATAATGTTTGAATCGGATGGGTTTTGAATCAAGTAATAAAATATTTTCCGGCTCTATGCTTATTTCTTATTGCATAATAGCCAGGATTGCCTTCAGCTCTTCTATATCAGCCATGTATATGTTTCCACTGTCGAGTACAGCAGGATTACCGTGCAACATGGGATTAGGTATAACTTTTCGCGCAGAAGTATGGTATTCGTAAGCGCCGCTTTCTGCTATCAGCTTTTTTATATTAGAGGAGCGCACGCCGGCGCCGGGCATAATGCTGATTCTACCGTTTGCCTGCTGCACTAATTGCCCGAGCAGTTTCCCCGCATCCGGGGCGGCACTTGCCTGCCCGGAAGTAAGCACCCGCTCACAACCGCATGCAATAATATCTTCCAGCGCTTTATATGGATCGGGAGTGGCATCAAAAGCCCGGTTGCAGGTAACGCCCATAGGATAAGCCCATTCTACAATCTGTTTAAATCTTTCCATATCTATGTCACCCGTAATGGTTTGAATACCTACGGAAATACCATCGCAGCCCAGTTCTTTACAAACGCGTATATCTTCTTTTACAATAGCCAATTCGGCTTCATCGTAAAAATAATTGCCTGATCGCGGACGAAGAATGGGGTATAGTTGAATTGAAATTTTTTCTCTTACTATTCTAATGGTACCGTAGCTCGGATTGGTTCCTCCCTCCACCGGGTTGTCGCATAACTCCACCCTTGCTGCCCCGGCCCTTTCTGCTATAACAGCAGATTGAATATTAAAAGCACAAACCTCCAGCACCATACGCTTAGACATGATTAATTATAATTTCTCTTAACTATTTATACTTAAAAACATTCCTCCCCATCCCTTGCCCTATTCCTGATACCTGACACCTGATACCTTCTAATAAATACTCTTCGAAGCATACACTTTCTCTTCTTTCTCACTTTTTACAGCATAAGTAAAACCCTTCTGTAAGGCATAAGCGCCGTATTGCCCCTTTTTATTCAGGGCAAGAAACCCCACCTGTATTTTTTTTGACTGCTCCGGGCTGCGTTTAATGATACGCTGTACCGCTTCTTTACAGGCGGCTTCGGGCGAGCGGCCCTGACGCATGAGTTCCACTACCAGGTGCGAACCTACAATGCGGATCACTTCTTCGCCTACGCCGGTAGAAGTTGCGGCGCCAATTTCGTTATCAACGTACAGCCCCGCACCAATGATGGGAGAATCTCCCACCCGTCCGTGAATTTTATAGGCCATGCCACTGGTAGTACAGGCCCCGCTCAGGCTTCCGGTTGCATCCATAGCTACCATGCCAATGGTATCGTGGTTGTTGGGTCCGCCGGGCATAGGATCATTATTTTTATTGTACAATCTATTTTCAACATTCATTACCGGTTCATATTTGGCCGTTTTCAGCCATGCTTTCCATGCTTTTTCACTTTCCGGTGTAAGCAGGTTCTCTTTTTTAAATCCGTTTGCCAGGGCAAACTGCAGGGCGCCATCTCCGGCTAAAACAATATGCGGCGTTTTTTCCATTACCAACCGGGCAACCGAAACAGCGTGTACAATATGCTCCAGCGCCATTACCGACCCGCAATTGTAATGCTCGTCCATAATACAGGCGTCTAAGGTTACGTGCCCGTCTCTGTCTGGCAAACCGCCATACCCAACGCTCTGATTGGAGGGATCGGCTTCCGGTATTTTTACACCTGCTTCTACGGCATCCAAAGCCCTGCCACGCTTACCCAGTATCGTCCAGGCCTCCGCATTGGCGGCCTTTCCAAAATCCCAGGTAGATACAACAACGGGTTTATTAATAACCGGTTTTGGCAAAGCGGCCAATACCTGCTCACCTGTTAACACCGCGGCAGAACCGATTACGGAGGTTTGCAAAAATTTTCTACGGGTAGACATGCTTATTTCATTATTTTATAAGAATCGAAATTAATCCTTTGTAAAGAACAAAGACGATTAAAAAGATTGCTATTGGTCATAATCTACATGATAGCTATAACCAGGATAAAAGTATTTTAGAAAACGGCATATTTGGATGAAAATATTACCATTTTTATATATTTTAGTGGGATAGGTTTTATATTTAGATGAAATTATTTCTATAAAATAGATATTAAGTGGAAAATATAGCCAGTTTAACGAAAAAATCTAAATTAAGAGGAAAATATTACCATGAACAGACTCCGGGAAATTATAGTGGGAACAAAAGAACGATCAAAAGAAATCGGAAAACTTGAAGGTCAGGGACTCCTTCGCAAAATAGCCCCCAGAGTATATACCTCCTGTTTGGAAGAAGCACCGGGAAAAGTGATTCGATGGAATTGGTACAGGCTTTTGCTTCAGACCTGTGTCATAGAAGCGCCTTAGAACGAATACACACGCCCGAAGTACATCTTTATCTTACGCACAGTTATAAAGGAACGGCCGCATTACCGGGGCTGATACTACATTTCATCAAGGGCCCGGATCCTTTGGAAGATGATATGCTATTTTTGGGGAATCTAAGGGCATCCGGGCTTGCCCGTGCCTACCTGGAAAATTTGCAAAGAGCTAAAGGTGCTGGTGAGCATTCCAAAACCCTCAGCCGGGAAAAATTAGAAGAAAAGATAGAGTTCTATTTAAGAGTAAAAGGCGAGGATGCGCTCAACCAGGTTAGAGACAGGGCAAAAGAAATTGCACCTCTGCTTAATATGGAAAAGGAATTTGCAGCGCTAAACCAATTAATTACAGACCTGCTTGGTACCGGACTATCAAAAAATCTGGTAAGCGCTGTTGCAAGGGCAAGAGTACCCGGTGAGCCGGTAGACCTATACAGAATTCAACTTTTTGAATCGTTATATGAAGACCTGGTAAAAAGGGACTATCCTGATTATCCTGATCAGAATAAGCGTATTCAATCCTATCAAAATTTTGCTTTTTTTGAAGGGTATTTTTCAAATCACATTGAGGGCACGAAGTTTACCATTGATGAAGCCAGGCAGATTATAACTACTGCCACGCCTTTGCCTGCAAGAGACGAAGATTCACATGATGTATTAGGAACTTACCAGATTGTATCCAACAGGACTGAAATGTCAATTCAACCAACAAGCGCTGATGATTTATTAAAGCTATTAAGAGAAAGGCATGCTGTATTATTAAGTGCCAGAAAATCTAAAAACCCCGGGGAGTTTAAGGATAAAAATAATCGCGCCGGAGGTACTGAATTCGTAAACATGAAACTCGTAGCGGGAACATTGAAAAAAGGATATGAATGGTACAGCATGCTCCGGCATCCTTTCGCAAAAGCTGCTTATATGATGTTTCTGGTAAGCGAAGTTCATCCATTCCTGGACGGGAATGGCAGAATTGCAAGAGTAATGATGAATGCTGAACTTAGCCCGAAAGCCTTATCAAAAATTATTATTCCAACGGTATATAGGGAAGATTACATGGGGGCTATTAAAAAGTTAACAAAGCAAAGAGAAAGCGATGCCTATATACGTATGCTTTTGCGCGCATGGGAATTCAGCAGTTATGTTTATGATGATAATTTCAACAGCATGGAAGATCATTTAAAAAATTGCAATGCTTTTTTAACCCACAAAGAAGGCTATTTGAAAATTATTCCCAAAAAATAAGGGGAGAAGACGTAAGCGCCTGACAAGGTTGATATACAACAAAAGCAGCCGGTTGGGCTGCTTTTGTACTACATAATTTATAACAAAACACTAAGGCATAAACCAGGGTTTCACTTTTTCATCGTTGGTGCCGCCTGTTACAGCTTTCCAATTATCATAATTTGATTCTGTTTCAGAAGTCGGATATATCAACTTGTTGAAATTAAGAACCGGGCTTGAAGGGGAAAGCGCTTCAGCAGGTGTTTTACCACCCGTTCTTCTTTGCAGGTTCCAGGCTTCAAGCGGCTGATGGAAAAAAGCAATCCAGCTTTGCTTATATATCTGTTCCAGTGCCGTTGAAGGCACTGCACTGTATGCCACTGCCGGATTTGCCAACATTGTGCTTAATTCAAGCGCCGTTGGAACAGCAGCAGGTTTGTTAACCTGCCATATGGAAGAACCATTAGCAAGACCATACCAAAACTTTACAGATTCTGTAATCCCTTCTTCATAGTACTGTTTAGCTAAAGCAGGGTTAGCGGTAATTCCACCAATTCCTTTATTGTAAATTTCAGCTTTCAAAAAACTAACTTCCGCACTTGTTATAAATAACTGTGGAAAAGTTTTATCAGCGACATAGTAAAAATTCAGCGGGGAAAACTTGTAAACACCATTAACTTCCCATGCTGTAAGCCTTGATTCATCGTAAGGATCATTTACAATTCCTCCCGCATTTCCACCTGTTTCAGAAGGTGTGCTTGTTCCCGGGTTCATTGGATAGGGTACCCAATCGCCATCACTGTTTGGCTCAAAGAAAATTTTAGCACGTAAATCATAGATTCCTGAACCATCTTCAGCATCAGTAGAAGACATTGCATGCCACATAGTAGATCCCATACGAACGTAAGAGTTACCTGTGTACATTCCACGTCTATCATATACTGTATTGGAAAGTGTTGCAGGATAAAATCCATAGTTATCTCCGGCAGTCAATAAAGGTTTGCTTAACGCATCCGCAATAATCGCATCTGCTTTCGCCGCGTCTTTATCACGCATAACCATCGCGTATCTTAAACGTGATGAATTCGCAAACTTTACCCATTTCGCAATATCACCATTAAAAACTGTTTCACTTGCTCCCAATGATATTTGATCGGCATCTGTAGAAAAATTATCTATCGCCCATTTCAAATCATCAAGTGCTGAACTGAATATAGCAGATTGCGGATCATATGCAGGCCTGAAATTAGCAGACCCATAAAATACCTTACCAGCTTCTGAGTAAGGCATATCTCCGAAAAGCGTAGTTGTTTTCAATGCCTTATAAGCCAGCATTGTTTTCAGCATTGCTTTTACATTAATCATTTTAGAAGAATCAGAAGATGCTGCGATCAGATCCATTACTTTATAATAATTGGATAACGCATAATAATAGCTATCCCAGGAACCGCCAACTGAATTGTCCAGCCTGTAACCAGACTGAGCATACTGGGCTGCTAACTGTGTGGATTGGTATAGAAAGGAAGTATATATCGTTCCGATCCCACCTGCATCCTGCATGGTTGATGCTATATAATTATAGGTGGCAGGAATGGTAGCGTTATATGTCTTATTTTGCCACGCCTTATTGATATCGCCAAAATCCTTATTACAGGAAGAAATACCCAGTGCCATCGTACATAGGATAACCAATGGCTTTGCTGTATTCTTTATATTTTGAAATTTCATTGTACAAAAATTTAAAAGTTAGAATTGGCTTTTAATGCTAAAGCCGAATGTTCTCATACCTGGAAAAGCAGACCATTGCAAACCCTGCCCATTCCCAACGCCGTTAATGCCTTCAGGATTAAGATGATCAGGTAAGCTTGTATAGATATAGAACAGGTTTCTGCCGATAACAGACACAGAAAGATTCTGGAAAACCTTTGCTTGACCCAACAAATTTTTGGGCAAATTGTAAGATAAAGCAACTTCTCTCAGCTTAACCCATGTATTCTCGAAAACAGAAAGGCTTCTTGGTCTGTTCAAATGCGTCCAACCTGTGTAAGAACCGCCATACTTATAAATAGAGTTAACTACTCTGTCATTTTCCTTTCCATCATCCACATTGTAACCTTCCATTATTACACCTACATTACCTGAAGTGCCATCAGGGAACGTGTAGGGCAATCCTCCACCGTTTCTTTCAACTAATGTTGCAGGAGATAAGCCACCACCCATAGCGGTGGAATGATCGAATGAATACATGTCTCCACCCAATTTCCAATCAACCAATGCGTACAGGCTAAAATTTTTGTAGCGGAAAGTGTTACCAATGCCACCTGTAAGTTTCGGAGTAGCATTACCTATAGCAATAGGATCTACTGTTGATTGGTATAAAGTACCGACAACATTTCCACTTCCATCTGTAACATTTTTAATTTGCTTGCGGCCCTTAGCATCTCTAAGAAAATCGGTACCGTAAAGTGTACCATATTGATCACCCGGAGATACTTTCATGAAAACACCAAGGTTACCAAATACATCTCCGATTCTCAATTCTTTTACGCCTTCAGAAAGAGCAACAACTTTGTTCCTGTTTGCAGCGCCATTTAAGGTTACATTCCAGGAAAAGTTTCTTCTATTAACAGGTGTTGCATTGATGATAAACTCAAAACCTTTATTAGTCAATTCGCCAGTATTGAAGGTTATGGCAGATGCCCCTGAAGACACCGGTAATGACGCAGTCATGATCTGTTTTGTAGAGGAGATATCATAATAAGTGATATCAAAATTCAATCTGTTCTGGAAGAAGCCTAAACTTGTTCCAATTTCATAAGACCTTGATGTCTGGAATTGCAATTCATAAGGCGGAACTGTGGTAGGAAGCGAATTAATAGGCTGTCCTCCAAAAGTACCTACATTATACTGGAAGTCTAACTGATAAGGCGGTGCAGCATTAGCACTTTTCCCATATGCTAACCTCAGTTTGCCGTAAGAAAGAAAATTCTGTATGCTGCCCATATTAAGCGCTTCTGTAAAAACAAAAGCTAAACTTCCAGATGGGTAGAAATAGGAATTATTGTTTTTTGGAAGTGTAGATGTTACATCATTCCTACCTGTAAGATCAAGGAATAAATAATCTTTGTAGCTAAGGTTAAGTAATCCCAAAACTGATTGTGACTTTACATCGTAGCGGGTTTCTGTTGCGCTGGTATTGTTCTTGTCTACATAATTGCCGAGAGAGTAAACGTCCGGTACGGCAAAAGTACTCCAATTAGATCCGACAACACCTGCTGATGTATTAGAATAGGTATTAAACATACCGGAAACACTTGCATTGAAGCCTCTTATAAATAAATCATTTTTATGAGCAGTCACCATAATATCGGTATTGTAAATCTTGTCTTTACTAATCGTCTTAGTGAAAGAACCGCCTTGCATATGGTCAACTGAAGTAGTATTATTCTGAGTAATAAAATTTGTACCAATTAAATCAACCGATGTTCTTACGAAAGCACTTAGCCATGGAGCGATCTCTGCATTCAATTTTATGGTTGAAAGGAATTCGTCCCTGTTCAGCTTGCTGTTGTTTTCAAAAAACCTCCACCAAAGATTATTACCATATTCTGCATGTGGATAAGATCCGGGGAAGCTATATTTTGAACCGTCTGCATTCTTATAGTATTTCCATTCCAAAGGCTGATATTCCCTGGACATTCCATATATCGAGAACTTGGTCCAGGAATTATTATTTCCTATTTCTGGTGCATTTAACCTATACGCCTGGTTGTAGCCCGCAGATATTTCCGCAGTAATTGCTTTTGAAATTTTCAGATTAGAGCCGAGAGAAAAATTGGTGCTATTATTATTAGTGTTGGGTACTACTGCATCAGCGTCTGTTCTGGAAATAGACACCCTAACGGTACCAAAATCACCGCCACCGGAAAAAGATATATTATGGGTTCTGTCAGTACCTGTTTTATAATAAAATTTCCTGTTATCGGGCTGAGGGGAATAAGGCCTTAATTCGCCATCCCACCACCGAACCATTTGACCATTTAATTTTGGCCCCCAGGATGAACTTGCACCAAACCAGCTAAACACATCCCATGTATTCATTCCACCAGGAATTACTTCATGTGAAGCGTTAACACCTGTTCCGTTCACTGCATATTGATTACCGTTCCAGGCTGAAGGATACAAAGTAGGCAGGTAAGATTCTCCGCTTTCTGTTTTAGGAAGCTGGGGATTCAATGTCCACAAGCCGGCAGCAAAACCTCCACCATATTCATTCTGTACATCCTGAAAACGATATACATTGGTAAAGTTGTTGGTAAAACTATAATCAATACCTATTCCTTTCTTAGCACTCCCCTTTTTAGTAGTAATCAATATTACGCCATTCGCACCACGTGCGCCATACAATGCGGCAGCATTAGGACCTTTTAATACGTTTACACTTTCTACATTCTCCATATTCACATAACTCATATAGTTTCCCCAATCCTGGATACCGTCCTGTACGTCAATATTTGACTGCGCCAAAGGCTTATTATCTAAAATGGCTCCGTCAATTACAATAATGGGCTGGTTATTACCAGTGATACTATTGTTTCCTCTAATTACAATTCTTGAAGCGGAGTTATTCAAACCATTACTGTTCGAAACGTTTAAACCAGCAACTTTACTCATTAAACCCTGGGCTAAATCTACAGGGGCAGCGATATTAATATCCTCCGCTTTTACCTGCTGTACGGCAAACCCAATAGATTTTTTATCTCTTTTTACACCCAGTGCCGTTACTACTACTTCATTCATATCAGCGGCTGATGCTGATAGTTCAACATCTAAGGTAGTTACATCTCCGGTTTTTACTTCCTTTGAAGTAAACCCTACAGAACTGATCAGAAGAACAGCATTCTTCCTGTCGGCAGTAATTGAATAACGCCCGTTTCCATCTGAAACGGCGGTTGCGGTAGAGCCCTTTACCAATATGGTTGCTGCTGCAACCGGATTCCCTTTGTCATCTTTTACTACGCCGCTGATGACCCGCGCTTCCTGAGCGAAAAGGAAACTACTCACCAGGAAGATCATCGAAAGCAGTAAAAGTATTTTTTTACATTTTTTCATTTGCAGTTGAGTTTTAATGATGATTGATAACGATAAAACATTTTAAGAAGATACAAACTGATTATTCTTTATGATATAACTTTCAATTTACTATGGTAGCCGAGGTTGAACTGTTCAAATATCTAATCTATTGCCCTTCACCAAAGTCAGGCGCATTTTTATCATACCATATTCTCTGCGTGCTTAACGTGGGCATATCCTGTGCATTGGGTGTAAAACCCTGTGCTGTCATAGCCGCATTCCAGTTTGCTCTGTTTACTTCTCCGGGATCAGTCAACCACCAGCGTCTTGCAATGGGTTCATTAAACAATTCACGCTGATAATAGATGGAACTGTTTTTTGGATACCCCGTTCTGCGAACAAAAACAAATGCCTCACTTGCATTGCGGTAAAAATTCAGGTATTGCTGAATATAAATTCTTTCGAGATCATTGATTCCGTTAAATTTTACCTTGGATCCATTTAAATAGTCCTCAATTTCCGCAATGCCATTACCACTAAAACCGGTAGCCGATTGCGCGGCTACCGCTATGGAGTTCATCGTTTTTATAGAAGAGCTAACGCCTTTTTTATACCAGTCTTCCGCAGTACCTTTTGTATCTATACCATCCCCATATCCTTTTTCTATAAACTCTGCTACCAACAGGCAGGATTCGGCATTGGTTACCAAAACATCCGTGTAATTACCCGTAGCTCCATCTAACCTCGGAGAGAAAAATTTACGATTAATAGGAGAGATCAGAAAAAAACGGGAAACAGTATTACCTGCATTGGTATTCCCTACGGCAAAAGCATTGCTGATATAACCGGCAACAGTTGGGTTGGTTGTCCAGTCTGCAGGCGCTCCCTGGAAATTAATATGCGGATCATTGGGATCAATAAATGCAGGGAGGTTAGCAGCATATTTTGTTAAGGTATCTTCATAAGTTCCTTCCAGGTCATTTGTCTCAAAATAGATAGGTAATCGGGGGTCATCAGCGGCTTTCAGAAAGTTAACTATAGAAGTACTGCCATAGCGGGCACTTCTGTAATTGATATCATTTCCAAAAGGTGAAAAATCGGGGTTGGAATAAGATAATTGCGCATCATCATTATCAATAGGTCCAATAGCATCCTGCATCACCTGCTTAAATATTTCCTTTGTTTTAGCAACATCCTCATTTTCTAACCTCGCCGCAATGCGCAACTTTAGCGTGTTGGCTAATTTTACCCATTTTACCCAGTCGCCTTTGTAAAAAATATCGGAATTACCATAGGTTTGTTGATTAAGAAGCGAGCTATTAGATAAAACACTGATCGCATTATCCAGTTCTGTTAGCCAGGTGTTGAAAAGGTCTTCTTGTGTATCATATACCGGGTTATACTTACTTTCATATCTGCCTTGTATTGCTTCGGTGTAAGGAATGGAACCATTCATGTCGGTAACCTTAATACCGTGCAGCACTTGTACGATATAGGTAACTTCCTGCATTTTCTGGTACTGCTCCTTTTTAGGTATTGTGCTGATCTGCCTTCTTATTTCAAACAGGTTAGGCAATATCTGGGAATAATAAACGCCATAGCGACCGTTTACATTACCTGTTATTTCATACGGACTGGCCGTAACGTGTTGGGTATACCTGAACAACTGCTCCATTCCTTCCCATATCCATTCTCCTCCATTATAGGTCATTACTCTTTCCTGCGAATAACTTAACAGGAACTTAATATCGGGGGTAGTAACAATAGTTGGATCTGTATTTAACTCACCAAATTGTTTGGTACAGGAACCGCAGGTTAATACCGCTAATCCCATAACCGCTATATATTTTGAAACGCGTTTCATGATTTGTAATAATTAAATAAAAAAAACAATTTCATTAAAATGAAGCCCTGAGCGTAAATACAAATGAACGCATCATTGGCAAAAACCCTTCCTCACCTGAATAAGCGGTATTATTTGAATTATTTGAAGCCGGATTAAAATTGTAAGGCAATGTATTATGTAAATACAACAGGTCGCGCCCAACAACAGATAATGACAAAGCATTCAACTTTAATTTTTCGTAAAGCTTAGATGGGAACCGATATGAAACAGCTACCTGGCGCAGCGATATCCATGAATTTTTTAAAACCCAGTAATCAGAAACGCCTGTTGAAGAAGAACCATAACGATAATAGAACTGAGGAAGATGCGAAGGTTCAACCAATCCCTGGTCATAAGCCTGCTGGTAAGTCATACCGCCTACATCCGCTTGTCCGCCTCCCGGTTTATCAACCATTTGTCCTGGTTTAAAAACACCCTCGGGTATTATGCCATCATCATAAGTGCCTCCGTCATTGGCATACTGAGATGTCCATTCAATTCCTCCGTTTTTAGCATCTCTGCCAGGAAGAGAATTAGGAAACACCCCTGTGTGCGTGCCATAACGATAACTGAGTAAAACAAAATCGCCGCCTATTTTAGCATCAAATAATACATTCAGGCTAAAGTTTTTATAGTTAAAAGTATTGTCCCATCCTGCTCGGAACTTCGCATTAATATCTCCCACATCCTGCCATACATTACTTCTGTTAGGAAACGCGGTTCTTGAATCGCTGCGCCATTGTAGAATAGGAAGGCCGTTACGGGGATCATCTACCGGTTTGCCGTTTCCGTCCACCGCCTGAAAAGCAGTTGAGTTAATTTGAGAACGCAAGGTTCCATAGGACTTACCTACAACCGCCCAGGTGCTGATCTCCCCTATATTTGCTCCTAGGTTATACTCGGTCCTCCCGGGATACAAGTCTACGATCATATTTCTGTTAACAGCATAATTCAACGCGGTGTTCCAGCTAAAGTTCTTTATTCTTAGCGGAGTGGCATCTAAAGAAATTTCAATACCCTTGTTCTGTATATTTCCCGCATTAATAAAGATGGTGCTTACACCTGATTCGGTTGGAGTTCCAATGTCTAATAATTGATTTTTTGTATTGTCCTGATATATGCTTACATCTAAACCAAGCCTGTTTTCCAGGAAACGCATTTCTAAACCCAGCTCTTTTGAAATTTTTCGCTGAGGTTTAAGATTGGGTTGTAATACGGAACTTGTACTGTAAGTCGACAAGGGAATGGTTTGTCCGTTTGCGTTACTATATCCGTTAAAAGCAAATCCAGGATTAATTTTAAATGGATCAGTATCGCCACCCAGAGCCGCTAAATTGCCTCTTAACTTACCAAAGGTTATCCACGAAGGCAGACTACTTTTAAAAGTCTCCGTAAATATCCATGATAAACTTGCAGCAGGATAGTTATAAAAATTATTTCCTGTTCCATTGGAATAGGTTAGCGCAGACGACCAGTCACCGCGCCAGGTTGCCTGGAGGAATAACATGTTTTTATAACCAATGTCGGCGCTGGTATATAATGAATTAAACGTTCTGCGATTTCTAATGCCTGCAGTGGTAACAGGTTTGTTAACAGAGTTGGCTATGAAATAATTGCCCGGGTAACTTAAACCTCCATCTGTAGCGCTATTTTCGAAAGTGGTTTTATAGCGCTGCGCTTCTCCACCTATATAACCAC
The DNA here is from genome assembly GCF_035497235.1 of Agriterribacter sp. Taxonomy (GTDB): domain Bacteria; phylum Bacteroidota; class Bacteroidia; order Chitinophagales; family Chitinophagaceae; genus Agriterribacter. Next base: position 187,328 of record NZ_DATJEB010000051.1, on the reverse strand, counting down.
TGATTGTAAGATCGGGGTTAATATCCTTGTTCATCATCAGCATCCATTTCTGCATATTACTTTCCTTGGTTTGAAAGTTAAGTGCATAAGCGCCGCCAGAAAAATTAAGCCCTTGTCCAAGTTCTTTTGTTTCGTTACGCGTATATATATTGTTGATATTTCCTTCCAGTATCAACTTAGCCCAATCTGTTAATGTAACGGTAAACGCTACACGCCCTCTGAGCAACTGTTCTTTTTGAAAATAATTGTTTTCGTAAAGAGAGAACCAGAATCTTGTTTCAGGCGCAAGATTGGTTTCAGCGTTATTGCCCGGGTTAGGCGCGCCCCCAAACTGGCTGGTATAATGCTCCTGTTGCGACCAGTACTTGGTATCATAATTACGCGGCATCATCCAGGAATATAATTTTCCAAAGTTGTAAGAAGCAAATGCATCCAATCCGCCCAGGCGGGGTGGGTTTTTGCCATTAAAATCGGTATATGCCGCACTCATATCGACTTCAAGAAACTTTGTGAACTGATGTGTAACCCGAAGGTCAAAAGCATTTTTTGCAAATTTGTTGTTGCTTACTACACCTTCTGCCTCGTTGCGGTTGTAGGATAAACGAAAAGTTGACTTCTCTGTTCCACCGTCAATAGCCACGTTAGTATTATACCCAGCACCTGTTTGAAAAGCATCTAAAAAATTGTTAGGCTGCGGAAGATATTTGGTAGGCGTTCCATCGTAATTAATTACATCCTGCCCCAGCATACGCGGGCCCCAGTTTTCCAGCTCACGACCAATCCCCCTGTCAATATATGGCAAGCCGGAAACAGGATCAGTTGGAAATACTTTTGTCGTCCACCTTTCATTGGCTTTGTAATTCTGGTCTCTGGTATCGGTAAAGAAATCGCCAACAGTTCCTCCACCAAATTCGTTTTGAAACTTTGGCCCCGAATAGGGATCAGTTATGTTCAGCGACTGGTTAACGGTTACACCAATACCATTTCGTTGCTTGCCCTTTTTCGTAGTAATTAAAATAACCCCGTTCACCGCCCTTGTTCCGTACAGGGCTGCAGCAGCCGAACCTTTTAATACAGATACGCTTTCAAAGTCTTCCATATTCAGGTTCTTCAGGTCGTTACCAAAATCGCGTCCGCTTCCACTGAATATATCATTGTCCATTATTACGCCATCAATAACAAAAATAGGTTGATTGTTTTTCCCTAAAGTTGAGTTACCACGGATAACAATCTTGGAGTTAGACATAAGGCCTCCGGCTCCCCCCATATCAATCTGTACGCCTGCAACCCTGCCCTGTAAAGCATTAATAGGATTTATTTCGTTTGTTTTTGACAACTCAGCTCCTTTAACTTCTGTTACGGAATACCCTAACTGCCTTTTTTGTTTGGCTACACCCAATGCTGTTACCACAACCGCTTCATTTTCCTTAAAACTTGGTTTAAGTATTACCGATAAAGTGGTTTGCGTTCCCACTGTTACTTCCATGGTTTCATATCCTACTGAAGAAAATACCAGTACATTTTGAGAAGCCGTTAATGATACACTAAAATGTCCATCTCCATCTGTAGCTGTAAGGGCAGTTGCGCCTTTTGGAGCAACCGATACGCCGGGCAACGCTGCCCCGCTTTCATCTGACACGGTTCCGGAAACCGTTTTCCTTTGCTGTGCAAAAGCATAAGCTCCCGATAATACTATAAAAAGCATTAACAAGAGGCGCATAACATTTGATTTCATCATTGCTAGTTTTAGTTGTAAATCTTGTTTAAGGGTTCCTCTCAGGCAGCTTCCTGGATCTTATTTTTACGTGTTATTCCTTTCTCATATTTCTCCATTACCAGGGCCGCGCTGCCTATAAGCTGGGCTTCATGCCCCAGGTCGGATATTATAATTTCGGTATTTGCAGCAAGCCGTGGAATACAATGCTCATTTAATGCCTGCTGAATAGGGGCCTGTAATATTTTGCCGGAAGAAGCCCCTCTGCCGCTCAGCACTACCAATCCCGGGTTTAACAGGTGAATTAAAATAGCAATACCACGGCCAATATTATAACCAGCCTCCGACAGCAGTTCAACCGCAAAACGATCGCCTTTTGCCGCAGCGTCAATAATAGCATCCCCCGCATCTTCCGGACTAAGGAACTCAAGCGCAGCCTTTTTTAAAACTGAAGTGCTGCCGGATGATAACCCTTCCAGCGCTTTTTCTATTACCGCCGTTAAGGAAGCTTCGGTTTCCAAACATCCGCTTTTGCCACAACTGCACAGCTTACCATTCTGAAAAAGCGGGATATGGCTGAACTCCCCCGCAAAACCGTCATCGCCCCTGAATAACGCGTTATTTAATACCATACCCAAACCAATGCCCCAACCCACATTAATGACCATTACGTTCTTTTTATTACGGGCAGCGCCAAACTTCAGCTCAGCCAGCGCAATGAGGCTTGAATCGTTATCAATGAAAGTGGGAACACCGGTTTTGCTTTCAACAAAAGCGGTAATGGTTCCCTGACGGTTTGCAAGAAAGGAATGATTTACACCTCCCCTGGCATCTACAAACCCGGGCATGCTAATACCAATACCCGCAATTTTATTTTTTGCTATGCCCGACTGCTCTATCATGCCGCTGATCTTGTCGGCAATAATGTCCAGCGCCCCGGGATTATTGGCTATATTTAATTCAAAGCGCTCCATTTGTCCAATATGCCTGTTTTGCATGTCCATTATTACTATACGGGTAATAAACTGATCCATGGCAACCGATACGGTATACATAATATCGGGCCTAAGCGCATACATTTGTGCCCGCCTGCCGCCACTGGAAGGAGCATGCCCCGTTTCCACCACAAATCCTTCCTCCACCAGCTCATTTAATATCTTTGTGGTCAGAGAAAGACTTTTTTCAATTTTCATACTCACTTCTGCACAGGAAAGCATCTTGGAAAAATAAAGATGATTCACTATTCTTTTCCTATATAATTGAGTCTTACCAGCCATTTTATTTAAAATAAGGTTAACTTTTTGTGAATTAAACGTTAAAGAAAGTAAACTTTATCAAAAAAAACAAAATGTTTTTAATAAATTTTTAAAATAACTAGAACCCCAGTCCAATTTTCCTATTTCATCTCCGGCAAAATGAAAGATATTTGCTTCACAGAGTATATAAAAAATCAATATAGCTATGATACGTTCACTTTTTTACGCGCTGCTCCTGCTCTTAACCGGCTTTTACGCGCAGGGGCAACCCCATGCCAATGATAACGCTGCCAAGATGCAATGGTTTAAAGACGCCAAACTGGGCATATTCATCCATTGGGGCATTTATTCCGTAAACGGCGTAGATGAAAGCTGGGCGTTTCATAACAAAAAGATGCCGTATGCCGACTATATGAAGCAACTGAATGGCTTTACCGCCAAAAACTATAATCCGGACGCATGGGCGCAACTGATTAAAGAATCGGGCGCCAGGTATGCGGTAATAACTACCAAACATCATGATGGCATTGCTTTATGGGATACCAAAGCCAACAATATGAGTACGGCTAAACTTACCCCCGCCAGGAAAGATGTGATTACACCTTTTTTTGCCGCATTACGAAATGCCGGACTTAAAACCGGGGTCTACTTTTCCATATTAGACTGGAGCCATCAGGATTACCCCGGGTTTTTAAAGGACAGCAGCCGCTACCAGGTAAAAAATGACTCCTCAAGATGGAACAGGTACCTGGTATTTTACCAGTCACAAATAAAAGAACTCAGCACACAATTTAACCCGGATCTGTTTTGGTTTGATGGCGATTGGGAACACAGCGCCGCCGAATGGCAGGCGCAAAAAGTAAGAAAAATGATCCTTGCACATAACCCCAACGCTATTATTAACGGGCGGCTGGCCGGTTATGGCGATTATGAAACACCTGAACAAAATTTTCCGATTACCCGCCCTTCGCTTAACCCATGGGAACTTTGCATGACGTCTAACAACAACTGGGGATACCACCCGGATGACAGCGCTTATAAAACGCCTTATGAACTGATTACCATTTTTGCCGATGTGATCAGCAATGGCGGTAACCTGTTGTTTGACATTGGACCACGGGAAGATGGCTGGATACCCACGGAACAGGTGCACTTATTAAAAGAACTGGGCAACTGGACGCACAAACACGAAGAAGCCATTTTTAACACGGAGGCCGGTATGCCGCCAGGCTATTTTTATGGGCCAAGTACCATATCAAAAGATTCCTCCACCCTTTATCTTTTTGTACCTGCCCTTAACAGGGGTAAATTAGTGATCAAAGGATTGTACAATGCCATTCAAAGCATTAAAGTGGTAGGAGCAGACCAGTTGCTAAGCCATAAAATTGTGGGTAAAATATCGTGGAGCCCGGTGCCGGGTTTGGTATACATTGACGAAATTCCGGGCACGGCTACCGATGGTTATATGACGGTGCTTGAAGTAAAATTAGACGGGCCGATAAAATTATACAAAGGTAAAGGCGGGCTGGGAGCAGAATGAGTTGCAGGTTACAGGTTGCAGGGAAGGGTGAGAAGTGAAAGAAGGAACTACCAGTTCATCATTAGTATACTTTAGCCATCGGCTGATACCTAACACCTGACACCTAACTCAATTCAACGCGCTGCTGTCTTTTACAATGGTAATTCCTTTGGTATGTTTTATAGACTCCCATCCACCGGTAACATTACGCAGGTTATTATAGCCCTGTATTTTAAGCAGCGAAGCGGCAATAACACTCCGGTATCCTCCGGCGCAATACAGGTACAGATTGTCTCTTTCATTAAGATGGGCGATATTGCCCGGGTCTTTCATGTCAATCAGGGGAATATGTAGAGCGTCCTGTACATGGCCGTCCGCATATTCTACCGGCCGGCGTACATCTACTACTACCAGGTTTTCATCAAAGGGAATGTCCATTGCCAGCTCCCCGGCATCCACATCAATGATCATATCAATGGCTCCCCCGGAATCTTTCCATGCTTCAAACCCGCCTTCTAAGTAACCGGCCACATTCATAAACCCGGCATCTGCCAGCAGTCCTGCACAAACTTCTTCTTTTCCCGCAGGAGTAATTAATACAATTTTTTTACCGGCGGGCAACAGGTTAACAGCCCATTCTATAATGGGTCCGTCAAACCCCATAAAAAGAGAGCCAGGTATAAACCCTTCTGTAAAGGTGGCGGCACTGCGGGTATCAACCACTATAAAATGGTCATTATCTCCGAGCAGTTCACTTAATTGCCGGGGAGTAAAAGCATTACGGTGTGGGTACAACATTTCAGACAGCGTAGTTTAAAATGTGTTTAAATAAAAACGGTTGATGATAATGGTACATCAACCGTTTATAGTAAAGCAACAAGAATTAACCTAATAATTGCTCAACAAAATGGTATATTTCGGCTAAACGCTTATGATTCACAGCGTAGTAAATAAACTTTCCCTCCCGGGTAGTACTTACCATGCCTGCTCTTCTTAAGATGGCCAGATGCTGCGAAGCAACCGATTGCTCAAGCCTTAACTGCACATATAATTCAGTAACCGTCATTTTTTGTTTTTCATCCAGTAACTGAATCATTTGCTGCCTCAACTTGTGATTGAGCGCCCTTAAAATAAGCGCGGCTTTTTTAACATTGAGAAAGTCAATCCGCAATTCGGATGCATTCTCCTGCGCCGATCCGTTCAATACCATTGTGTATGGATTTGTAAGGCCTGTCATAGGAATAATAACTTTAAAATTTAATCATTAATATATCAACTGCAAAGATATAACCGAAAACACAAATAACGCCCTCCCACATGTTAAAGTAATAAAAATGTATAGGGTGCTATTTCGCCTTTTCAGATCCTGCAAAATAGAAGTCTTTTACATATAGCGGTTCTGTATACGCCAGGTTGCAAAAGTCATTGTTTTTAAAGGAGTTAAACAAAAGCGCTGACAGGTGAATACCACTATAATCTACCTTTTCAAAACAGGCATTTTCATTAACCGCAGGCATAGCTTCCCATTTAGATGCTCCACTGCCGGAACAAAGGATTTTTTTATACTCCGCCGCCTGTGCAAATAAATCCCCGGAAAGTGTTGCTGCGTGGGGAGATAATACCACTTCCCTGTGCGGGTTATATACTGCTGTATACACTTCATTCCGCCGCGCGTCAATCATCGGGGCGTAAGCATCAAAGCCGGGAAATGCCTCAATGGCCGCCGCGGCCATTACTTCAAGCGTACTTACTGCCAGCAATGGCTTACCGAGCGCATAACAAATTCCTTTGGCGCTGGCCATACCCACCCGTAAACCCGTGTAAGAGCCCGGTCCGCTGATTACGCCAACCGCATCAATATCATTAATATCAACAGGCAAATCGCTTAGTATTTGCTGTATAGCCGGCTGCACAAAAGCGGCATGATCGTACTGCACCGGATTACTCAGTTCCATCAATAATGCGCCATCCCGCGACAACCCCACGAAGGCCTTTTCCAATGCAGTATCAATATGTAACAAAAGGGCCATTTAATTCAACTTTTTAGCGTTTGTCAAAAATAAGTTTAAAAGCCCGAAACCGGAATTTAGAAATCCGAAGGGAGTATAAAGAACCAGGAAACAAATCACAAAAGAAAAATAAAAAGCAAAATTCAAAGCCGAATCCCAAACCAGCAGGCATTGGGCTGATTAAGTAACTTCGCACTTCTACCATTCTTTGCATTTATACTTATATACATATGGATAAAACTGTTCTTAATTCACAAAACGCGCCTGCCCCTATCGGACCTTACAGCCAGTCGGTAATGACAGGCAACCTGTTATTCGTTTCGGGTCAAATAGCCATTAACCCTGCAACGGGTAATATTGACGCAAAAGACGCCGGGGCCGAAACAACACAGGTAATGCAAAACATAGCAGCCATTTTGAGCGAGGCCGGACTTAACTTTGAGCATGTAGTAAAAACAACTATTTTTTTGTCGGATATGAGCTTATTTACCATAGTGAACGAAGTATATGGCAACTATTTTTCGGGCAATTTTCCGGCAAGGGAAACAGTGGCAGTTAAAGGATTACCTAAAAACGTAAATGTAGAGATCAGCGTAATTGCCGCTAAATAAGAACTGCTCATGTTAAGCCAGGCAAATGATGTGTGTATGCTATTGCGAAAAGTGAGCGCCCGCCAGAATGATTCTTTCGGGCTGGCATTCAGGCGGGAGATAGAGGTGAACCGGCAATAGTGTATCTCACCTCCCGCTATTTACCACTTCTCACGTTTCACATTTTGCATTTGGCACAGCACTCATAAGAAGCATGTTATATAAACATGTTCTTTTTTTAATGAAATAGATTTATATTGCAATATCTTTTATTTTTTATTAAAAATAACTGCATTGATTTTACGCCGGTTAACTGCTATATCCCTGCTATTGATCTTTCTCTTTAACCTTTTTGGTTACAGCACTTTACTGCAATATTGGGAAGTACAGCAAAATGCAAAACTGGAAGTACAATTAGATCAGCGGCAATATGACGAAAAGGACCTGGTAGAAATAAAAATTCCCATACATCTTCCTTACCACAGCAACTGGAACGATTTTGAAAGATATGATGGCGAAATAGATATTGATGGCGTGCATTACAAGTATGTAAAACGCAAAATATTCAACGATTCACTCGTTCTCCTGTGCATACCGAACCATATAAAAATAAAGATCAGCACAGCCCGTGACGCATTCTTCAGCCTGGTCAACGATCTTCAAAAGGACGCTGCCAACAGCAAATCATCCCATACTTCTTTTTCTTTTCATTTTTCAGGCGGTGATTATATCTGCCAGGAAAATGAAGACTGGCAGATCATTACCGAAACTCTTGCAGCAGTCTATCATCATCCTGCACCTGCTGCACTCCTTTCTTTTTCTGCCACCTCCCCCTGGCAACCCCCCGATTTTGAATGCCGCGTTTCCTGTTAATTAATCATACCCCGGCGCTGCTGCCTTTGTGTAACAAACAGGCCATACGATGATTTTTTATAAAACAGGAGCGCTGTTACTCCGTATATTTTTTTGCTTATAGACAAAAGCATACCCTGCCATTTGCCCATAAGATGATATGATGTTTTACACTTTATCCCTACTAAAGATTACATTTTATCAGCGCTATATGATGATTGTACATCGCAATAAAATATTAACCAGGCTAATTAAAAACATGAAGAAGTTCATTTGTTCCATTGCGGCAGCAGCCATTGTATTACAGGCATGTAATACTAAAAACGATTACGAAGCGGTATGGAGCAACCCGCTTTTGTACAGCAACATAACCAACCAGTTGACGGAAGTTATTACCTACGATATTTTTACGCCGCCTGTAGCCAGCAGAATTTATGCTTACGCGCACATGGCGGCTTATGAAGTGATGGCACATGGCAATGCAAAATACAGCACGCTGAGCGGGCAACTGAAAGACTGGCAAGACGTACCATCCCCACCTCCCGGCGCACCCATTCAATACCAGTTTGCGGCTACACTGGCATTTATGCAAATTGGCGAGGCGCTAACGTTTTCCAAGGAAACTACCGCTGCTATTACAGACTCGTTGCATCAACTGGCGAAAGATCATGGCATGCCCCCCGATATGTATAACAACTCTGTAAAATATGCAGATACCGTTGCAAAGCATGTATTGCAATGGAGCAAAAAAGATAACTATGCTCAAACCCGTTCGGCGGCAAAATATACCGTGCCCGATGATGAAGGCGAATGGGTACCCACTCCGCCGGGATATTTTCAGGCAGTGGAACCGCATTGGCGGGCAATAAGAACAATTGTTATGGACAGCGCTAATCAATTCATAGCGCCGCCGCCACCGCACTTCAGCAAAGACAGCAATAGCGCTTTTTATAAAATGGTGAAGGAAGTATACCTCACCGGTAAAAACCTTAGTCCTGAGCAAAAAGCCATCGCAGATTTCTGGGATTGCAACGGGTTTAAGATGAATGTAGCCGGGCACGTAATGTTTGCCACCAAAGCTATGACGCCAGGCGGGCACTGGATGGGCATTACCGGCATCATAGCCAAAAATAAAAAAGTGGATTTTGATGAAACAATATATCACTACACCGCTGTAGCGTTTGCCATTATGGATGCATTTATCTCATGCTGGGATATGAAATTCGGATGGAATGTTATTCGTCCCGAAACCTATATCAATAAGTATATTGATGAGGACTGGAAGCCTGAATTGCAAACACCGCCTTTTCCTGAATATACCAGCGGTCATGCTATCATTTCCACGGCTGCTGCTACCGTGCTTACTTCTATTTATGGCAATGGCGAAAGCCTGCCATTCCGCGATACTACGGAAAGGGCATGGGGTTGGCCGGACAGGGATTTCCAGTCGCCCCTTGAAGCTGCAACGGAAGCCGGTATCAGCCGATTTTATGGCGGCATTCACTACCGGAATTCTATTGATGTAGCTGTAAAGCAGGGAGAAAAAATAGGAGCGCTGGTTACGACCAAACTAAAAATGAAGAAGAAGGAAACACAATATGGCAAGCTTTCTGAATAAACTTTTTTGTTATTGCGAATAATACAAATCACCGTAAAAATATAATATATAAAAGCCGTTTTGGAGTTTTAAGTATACAAGAGACGCCGCGATTCTTCGCGGTGTATTTTTTAAATTTTAAAAACCGGGTATCATGAAGCAACTACTATTCAAAAACCTATGTTCTGCCCCCCCCGGCATATGACCTTCGGAAGGAACAGGGTTCAATACGGCATCAACGGTGCGGATACAGGAACGTGAAAATTTGAAAACGGAAAGGGATGTTACAGGTGTCAGGTGTCAGGTGTCAGGTATCAGGTGTCAGGTATCAGGTTGCAGTATCAGGTTGCAGGTTAAGTAAACCTGTACATATTCTACCTCAAGCCTATTAGCCTGTTCAAATCATCAATTTCAAATTTCAAATCCCGGTTATTTCAGCAACTTCAGGTAAGCCAGGCTAAGCGGCACCTGCTCTACCGAACGGGAGGATTCGTCTTCAATAAAATAGTGTTTTACGCCGGCTTTCTTTGCCGCCTTCACTATGGCGGCAATGCCCACATCGCCAGAACCCAGTACCACATTGGTTTCTACATCCGCCTCTCCCTTCTGGTTGCCCACTGTTCCGGCTTTCCTGTCTTTAAGATGCAGTAAAGGAAAACGTTTGGGATATTTTTTAAGCAATGCTACCGGATCCTGACCGGGATGTTTTACCCAAAATACATCCATTTCAAAGTTCGCATAAGCGGGATTCATATTCTGCGCCAGGTAATCAAACAGGGTGCCTTTGCCATAAGCGCCAAATTCATATCCATGCGGATGATAGCACAAAGCAATACCATTTTCTTTCAACAATTTCCCGGCCGTATTAAATACGGTAACCGCATTTTTTGCGTCATCAATGGTAAAAGCATCTGCATGCGGAATCCAGAACACCACCACGTATTTTGCGCCGTAGGTTTTAGCCAGATCAACAGATGCCTGCGGGTTTTTGGCCAGTTGCTGAAAATCGGCGCCCACACTCACCATTTCCAGGTTATTTTTCTTCAACAGTGATTTAAACTCATCCACAGGTAACCCATAGCTATCCCCGCCTTCCAGCTCCTTAATGCCCATTTTACTTATTTTTTCGAGCATAGCGGGCACGTCACCCGGCAGTTGCTTTCTGAAACTGTATAACTGCGCGCCAATTTCCTGCGCAAAAACAGGCAGGGCAATAAGGAACAGCACTGCCGCCGTGCATATTTTTTTAACTATACTGTGGGAGTTACAATACATACCAAAGGTTTTTTTCTACACCTAAAAAATGAAATCTTTATAAATATACAAAAGATTTATTCCTTTCGGGTATCACGCAATTGATGAATATATTTGCTGAACTAAATTGTATTGATATGCAAGACGGAACTGCCGAAGAACGATTAGTTCGTTTAGGATTAACACTGCCACCGGCACCAAAGCCAATGGGCGTTTACAAACCCTGCCTCATTGATGGTAACCATCTTTATCTTTCGGGACACGGACCCGTGCAGGAAGACCAAAGCCTTATAAAAGGACGTATTGGAAAAGATATGGATGAGGAACAGGGTAAACTGGCTGCAAAGCAGGTAGGACTTACGATGCTGGCAACCATAAAGGCCCAGATCGGTAGCCTCGACAATATAAAGCGGGTAATTAAAGTACTGGGCATGGTAAATTGCACGCCCGAATTTGAAAAGCAACCTTATGTAATTAACGGCTGCAGTGAATTGTTTGCGGCCATATGGGGAGAAGAAAATGGCGTAGGCGTTCGCAGCGCAGTAGGCATGGGCTCCTTACCGGGCAATATACCGGTGGAGATAGAAGCGATATTTGAACTGGTATGATAAAATAAATGGGTTATGGCTGATTATATTCCTTCAACAAATGAATGGTATAAGGTTGATGATATTGACAAAGTAGATTCCCCGGCATTGCTGTTGTATAAAGACCGGGTAAAAGAAAATATCCGTTTGTTAAAAAGCATGGTAAGCGATGTAAGCATATTGCGGCCGCATGTTAAAACCAATAAAATGGCTGAAGTGTGCAGCATGATGCTGCAGGAAGGCATAACCCAGTTTAAATGCGCTACCATTGCGGAAGCCGAAATGCTGGCAACAACCGGGGCGCCGGATGTACTGCTGGCTTACCAGCTTGTTGGTCCTAAAGCAGAACGATTTGCGAACCTTATTAAAGCATACCCTGCTGTTTATTTTGCCTGTTTAACAGATAATGAAGCCAACGCAAAACACATCAGCAAGGTGGCTGAGGCGCATGGCATTGTAATGAATGTTTTTATAGACCTGAATATCGGGATGAACAGAACAGGTATTGTTCCCGGAAAAGCTTTACCGCTTGTTGCGTTTATCCTGTCGTTGAAAAATGTAAAGCTGGTTGGTTTGCATGGCTATGACGGTCATATACGCGATACGGATACCGCTACACGGCAACAAAATAGTGATGAAGGATTTCAGCAGGTAGCTGCACTGCATCAAAAAATAGCAGAAATCCATCAGCGCGCTTTAAAAATGGTAATGGGCGGCACACCTACTTTTCCAACGCATGCCCACCGGAAAAATGTGGAATGCAGTCCGGGTACTTTCATTTTTACCGACTGGGGATATAAGCATGCTTTCCCGGATGAAGCTTTCGACTATGCGGCCCTTGTAATTACAAGGGTTATTTCCATCGTAGATGAGCATACCATTTGCACCGACCTCGGGCATAAAGCTGTTGCGGCTGAAAACCCGTTACCGCGGGTTCACTTTTTGAATGCCCCCGATGCAGTACCCACAGGGCAAAGCGAGGAACACTTTGTATTGCGTGTGCCCAACGCTTCTTCTTACCATACGGGTGATGTGCTATACGGCGTGCCGGTACACATATGCCCTACCGTTGCCTTATACGATAAGGCTTACGTGGTGGAAAATAAAAAAATTACTACCCAATGGGAAGTAGTGGCGAGAAAAAGAACCATCAACTTTTAAACAGCTTCTCAAAAACTTACGCCGCTCCGTATCCTGCTTAGCAACTGGTTGTAGCAATTGTTTACTAATCTTTCTGCCAGCTCCTCCCGTAATGGCGGACGCTGCGTCCCGGTATTATTGATCAGGCTCCGGTCCGAAGCCTCCAGAGCCTCCTTGTAGCCGCTATAGCGCGCCACTTCATGCGGCCCCTGGTTGTAATATTCTTCCGCTGCTTTTTGTTTCGCTTCCTGTATTTTAAGGGTAGGGCTCCAGGGGTTAGGAATTACTTTGGCAGCCGCCGGAATGGATTTGATCTGGCTATACATTTGCGCAGCCACCTGGAGCTGGCTGGCAATTTCCATCCACCGGTCACCGGCACTCCCATTATTATAGGTATTGCTGTTCATGGCTTTACGTACATCAGACGCCTGCCTGTATGCTTCCGGCAGTAAAGCTGCCGCGTCTTTATCATCCGCATTTTTCTTCAAACGTTCCAGTAAGGCAAAAACGGTTTGGTCATCTGCCGTATACCCTTTTTCTATTGCCGGGTAGAAGAACAGCTCTCCGGCAGGAAGGCACTTAACAGCAGTGCAAAAGTACTCCGCATAGTAAAAGATTTAGCTACATCTACAAAAAAACCATCGCTGGTTGGGCGATGGCATAAAAATAAAAATATGATCAGTATTCCCTACATTTAATTCAGCGTTCCGGGTTTCTGCACATCGTGAGGCGCTGCCTGCTCGGTAGGAGCCGGCACATTAAACTTGTTGCGCAGGTTTTTATATGCCACACCGTCCCACAAAAAAGCAAGGATAAACCATATAAACAGTAACAACGGTACCAGTATAGTAAGCTTAAGGTTCCTTACTTCATCTCCAAGGTGCATGAATATAGATACAATATATACGGCTTTGCATATGGAAAGAATGATCATGCCTCCTTTCAAAAACATTAATAACCACCCTTCTACATGAAAAGCGTAGTGAGACAAGCCCAGGGCAAGCTCAGCAATAGTAAGGATGAGCAATATCCAGAAGGTTTTCCATATCCTTTTTGTATTAGGGGCCGGCTCGTGCTGAAACGTTATTTCGGGCGCAATTGCCATTGACTGATTTGTATGTTCCATGTGTTGCGTATGCTTTTAGTACAATAAATCGGTTAAATAAGATAAAAACAAAGAAATACAAATACCCATACCAGGTCTACAAAGTGCCAGTATAAGCCTACTTTTTCCACCATCTCATAATGTCCTAAACGGGCAAAGCGTCCATTCACTGTCCAGAAATACATCAATATGTTTAAGAACACCCCAATTGAAACGTGAAACCCATGGAAGCCTGTAATTCCAAAAAAGGAATTTCCAAAGCCAACCGGGCCTGGTAAGGTAACCTGGTGGCCATTGTGAAATAGCCCGGGAACTATTGGCCCAAAATGATTATGCCTTATGGTTGCCCCTATTTCCTGTATTTGCCCGTCCATTAAAACCGGATGTGTATGCGTAATGAGGTGCGTCCATTCCCAGGCCTGGCAACCCAGAAACAGGAAGCCGCCCAAAATGGTCCAGAGCAACCATTTTTCCACACCTTTCTTATTTCTTTTATGTCCTTCGTGTACGGCAAGCACCATCGTAACCGAACTCATAATCAGGATAAAGGTCATTAAGCTCACAAAAGCCAGCGGCAGGTTAGCATCCCCCATGAGCGGGAATGTATTAAAAACATGATTGGGATCGGGCCAGTAATTATGGCTTACCCGTATAGTGCCGTAAGCAATAAGCAAGGCTCCGAACGTAAAGGTGTCACTCACCAGGAAAATCCACATCATTAGTTTTCCATAGCTTACATTATAAGGGCTCTTCCCCCCCGTCCACCATTTATATCCGGCCGGTATGTGTGTTGACATGTAATTTAAATTTTATTATAAATGCTCTGTTTTGTTCCTGTTAGTGCAATAAATGAAAAAATATAAAAATGTATACCCAAAGAATATCTACAAAATGCCAGTAGGTAGCTACTATTTCCACAGGCGTACTATCATAATTGCGTTTTTTTGCACTAAATGCTTTTAAAAAAATTACCAGTAAGGCAACTACACCCCCCAATACATGCACAATATGCAACCCGGCTATAGCCAGTACAAAGGAATATGCCGGATTGGAACCAATGCCAGTCATCTTCATTCCCAATTCCTCAAACTGATAGAAACCGCTCACCTGCAATGCAACGAATGCGACACCTAAAAGCGAGGTTACCGCAAAAAGCAACCTGTATTTAGCCATCCGGTGCGCTTTAAATGCTTTTACAGCTACCTGAATGGTTACGCTACTCGCCAGTATAACCAGGGTAGAGTAAGAAAATATACGCGGCAGCGTAAAACTTTCCCAGCCCGGCTGGCTCCGTTTTACAATATAAGCGCTGGTAAGCCCGGCAAACATCATAATGATCCCCGCAAGGCCAAGCCACATATTAAACTTGTACGGATGTATCCTGTTTTGCTGCGCACTCATCATTTCAATCATTATAACTTGTTTCATTTAACAATATAAATAGCTTGTTCAGCTTTCAGCTAAAATATACTAACGATAAGCTAACTTCTTCCTTTTCACTTCTCACCTTTCCCTATCTACCGGCTTTCAGCGGTGAGCTATTAGCGCCATGTTTAAATCTGCTATACGCCTGCTACTTTGTCGGCAAGTAGGCTTAACAGCACTACCGGCAAATAAATATAAGAACTAAACATTACCCTCCTCGCTGCCTGCACATTCATCTCCCGGTATAAACGTATGCTTTGCCAAACCATAAATAAACCAGCTACCAATATAATAACCAGGCTAACCTGTCCGCTCATATGTATCAGGTAGGGTATTATACCCGCCGGTATCATTAAAAGCGAATAGATAACAGCCTGTATCGCCGAATATTTTGTTGGCCCTGCATCTGAAGGCATCAGCTTAAACCCTGCCTTACTATAATCTTTATGCGCTACCCATGCAATAGCCCAAAAATGCGGGAATTGCCAAAAAAACTGGATAGCAAACAAAGCCCATCCGCCGGCGCTCATTTGATCTGTAGCCGCCACCCAGCCAATAAGACAAGGTAATGCTCCCGGAATGGCGCCCACTAATACAGAAACGGAATGCACTTTTTTTAAAGGGGTATATATAAAACCATACAGGAACAGGCTGAATAGGCCCAGCATAGCCGCCGTCCAGTTAAACCAGTACCCCACTATCAGTATACCCGCCACACCGGCCAAAGCAGCAAAAACTGAAGCTTCGGAAACGCTCATTTTGCCATTGGCAACAGGGCGTTTAGCCGTACGCTTCATCAATGCATCGGTGTCTTTTTCCGTTATCTGATTAATCGCATTGGCAGATCCAGTAATAAGCAATCCGCCGGTAAATAATAAAAGAACTGATAAAAAGTTAAACGTAATATTCGGCGCCAGTAAATAACTGATCACACATGAAAATACTACCGTAAAGTTGAGGGTGAATTTTATCAGCAGCATATAGTCTTTGAGCTTGTCAATTACTATAAAAGAAGCTGAATGCCGCACCCCATCGTATGTTTCCCTTACCTTCAAAAAACGCTGTTTTAATCTATGTCTCTTTCTCTATGTCTTACACACTTTATATACGCCAGCCAATTTATCAGTGTTTTGATTCATCCTTGGTTACCGGCTCTGTTTGCGGAATAAAATCAACACCATCTTTTCCATAATCATAGGGCCAGCGGTGTACTTCAGGAATTTCGCCAGGCCAGTTGCCATGTCCCGGTCTGATAGGTGTTGTCCACTCCAGGGTGGTAGCGCCCCATGGATTTTTCGTAGTTACTTTTCTTCCTTTGAAAATAGAATAGAAGAAATTAAACAAAAACAGCAACTGCACCAGGAAAGATAATATAGCGGCAAAGCTGATCACCTGGTTCAGTTCTGTAAACTGCTTGAACGATTCCCAGTTTGAATAATCGTAATAACGGCGCGGCATACCTGCAAATCCTTCATAGTGCATGGGCCAAAATATAATATAGGCGCATGCCAGCGTAATCCAGAAATGAATATAGCCCAGGGTATTGTTCATGTACCTGCCGTACATTTTAGGGAACCAGTGATAAATGCCGGCGAACATGCCCATAAAGGCGGAAACACCCATTACAATATGAAAATGCGCTATTATAAAATATGTATCATGTACATGTATATCCAGGGTTGAGTTGCCTACATATATGCCGGTTAACCCGCCTGAAATAAACGTGCTTACAAATCCTATACAGAACATCATTCCCGGTGTAAACCTGATGTTGCCCCGCCATAAGGTAGTAAGCCAGTTAAATACTTTTATAGCAGAGGGTACGGCTATCAGCAGGGTAAGCAGCACAAAAACAGAACCTAAAAATGGATTCAGTCCGGTTACAAACATGTGATGCGCCCATACCAGGAACGACAGCACGGCAATAGCAAATAAAGAAGCCACCATGGCCATATACCCAAAAATGGGCTTTCGGGCATTGATAGACATTACTTCGGAAACCAATCCCATGGTGGGTAATATAATAATGTACACTTCGGGGTGGCCAAGGAACCAAAACAGGTGCTGGTATAATATGGGGCTACCGCCTTCATTAGGTAAAATTTTACCGGCAATTACAATATCAGAAAGGTAAAAGCTGGTACCCAGGTGCCGGTCAAACAGCAACAGAATAAAGCCGGATAAAAGAACGGGAAATGATAACAACCCTAATATCGCAGTAAAGAAAATTGCCCATATGGTTAATGGTAACCTTGTCATGGTCATTCCCTTAGTACGCATATTAAGGATAGTAGACACATAGTTAAGTCCTCCCAGCAATTGCGACACAACAAACAGCGCCATACTGATCAGCCACAAATCCATCCCTATTTTAGACCCTATGGAGGCATCTCCCAGTGCACTTAACGGAGGATACACCGTCCACCCGCCTGCCGCAGGGCCTGTTTGAACAAACAGGGAAGACATCATAATAATACTGGCCAATACAAAAAACCAGTAGGAAAGCATATTCATAAATGGCGAAGCCATATCTCTTGCACCTACCTGGAAAGGGATGAGAAAGTTGGCAAAAGTGCCGCTCAGCCCAGCCGTAAGTACAAAAAATATTAATATAGTGCCATGCATGGTACCCAAAGCATAATAAAACTCAGGCGATATCTTTCCTCCTTTGGCCCAATGTCCAAAAATATCTTCCAGCCAGGGAAGCGTGGCTTCGGGGTATCCTAACTGGATCCTGAACAATACCGACATCAGCCCGCCTAAAATCGCCCATATCATTCCTGTTATCAGAAATTGCTTGGCGATCATTTTATGATCCTGGCTGAATACATATTTAGATATAAAAGTTTCGTGATGATGGTGTGCGCCCTGGTGTTCATGTACCTCATGCGAGATAACACCAGTTTGAATTACAGCTTCGTTACTCATTACAAAAATATTTTACTAATCAACAATTTCATATATTCAAATCAACATCAGTGTGCTTCCGCGTGTGCCACAGCAGTTTCCTGTGGCGCTGCCGTATATGCGGCTCCCGCAGACGCAGGCTTTGCCGCGGGAGGAACAACGCCATCGGGATGCGCAGTAAGAAACTGTGGTTTCTGTGCTGCCATCCACTTGTCAAATTCTTCCTGTGTGTCTACAACAATCACTCCTCTCATAGAGTAATGCCCAACACCGCACATCTGATCGCAGGCAATTTCGTATACAAAGTTTTCATTGCCCGTTATTTTTTTCATTTCGGCTGTTGTATACTTGGGCGTAAACCACATGGTAGTAGGCGTTCCGGGTACTGCATCCATCTTCAGCCGGAAATGCGGTAACCCCACATCATGAATAACATCCTGCGAACGGATAACCAACTGAACCGGTTTATTCACGATTAAATGTAACTCCGAAGGATGCAGATCATCATGATTAGCCGCATCATTCCAGTCCTGCCCTAACGGGTTATTTTTAGCGGGATCCACTAATTTATAATGCTGGCGTCCCAACACATTATCCTTCCCCGGGTAACGGTATTCCCACCCAAACTGGTGTCCTGTAATTTCAACCTGCATAGCGGTTTTTGGCGCGTCCCCGGTTATCTTAAACCAGTAATACAGTCCAAATGCCACCAGCACGGTTAATGCAATAGCCGGTACGGCGGTCCATAATAATTCCAGCTTATTGTTATGCGGATAATAAAATGTTTTTCTCTTTTCAGAAGCCTGGTACCGGAACGCGAACCAAAAAAGCAGCACCTGGGTAATAATAAATACCAAACCGGTGATGGCCAGGGTAATCCACATCATGGTATCTATATTTTCACCATGATCGGATGCAGAAGGCACCCCAAGCAATGTTTTTTTATATAACACTTTATTACACCACCAGGCAGCGGTAAGTCCTACAACCAAAAAGACCAGCATCAAAAATGCATTGATACGGTTATTTTGCTCAAAGGCCTTCTTTTCGCCTTTTAAAACAGATACGTATTCACTGGCTTTTGCTATCTGAAAAATAACAATGAATACTAACAGCACTATTATGATAATAAAATACTCTGTGGAAGTCATTTTATATAAAAATTATTCTTGAATAATCAGCACTTTTCTACTGCACACTATGTATGATGAATTAAACTTTCTTTAAAATACGGATGGTATACTGGTACCAAAGGCGCTTTTGCCAAAGCCCTCCCGGTAAAGAACATCAATATTCCGATAAAAAAAGCCAGCATGCCCCACTCGTACCAGCCCAGGCTAAAATGATCGCCCATAGCGCCCGGCATAACCATCTGGTAGAAATCGAGCCAGTGACCCAGCACAAGCGCTATTGCCATAAATGTCATAATAGCGTAGTTCCGTTTAGATCCCCTGGTCATTAATATGAGTATGGGAGCTATGAAGTTAATAATAAAGTTAAACCAGAATATGCCTTTGTACACTCCCTGCAGCCTCGGCTTAAAATAAATCGTTTCTTCAGGAATATTAGCATACCATATAAGCATAAACTGGGAGAACCACAAGTAAGCCCAAAATATGGAGAATGCAAAAATGTATTTACCAATATCGTGCAATTGTTCATGGGTAGTATGCTCTAAGTAACCCTGGTTTTTTAAGAAAATAACAAACAGGGCTATCAGCGCCAGCCCACCCACAAAGCTACTCATAAATGTATACCAGCTATACATGGTAGAATACCAGTGCGCATCGATGCTCATGAGCCACAGCCAGGGAATGGTTGATCCGGTTGTTAAAGCAAAGAACACGATAAATATGCCCGCCCAAACGGTATTGTTCCATATATACTTACGGGCTTCTTCGCCAGTTATTTCTCCTGCATCGGCCCGGAGCGATAATTGCTTGATCTTTCTGCCAACCAATATCCATATGCCCAGTGTTAGAACAGTCCATACAAAAAAGAAAGTGGGATTAAGAAATCCTTTTTTCCAGCTAAGTATCTTGTCCGTTGCCACTGCCTCCTTATCAAGCCAGTGATAAATGTGGTGCTGATGACCTGCAACAATACCAATAAATACGATCATGGATACTACAGCAAAAACCGGCACCACCGCGGCAATAGCTTCGGGTATTCTTCTGAAAGTGGTTTGCCAGCTACTATGCCCGAGTATATTGATACATATGAAGAACATACAGGCATTGCAGATCATAAGAAAATAAAGGCTGTTTTGCAGCAGCCCGGCCCAAAACCGGGTTTGGTCATGTTCATCTTTACTAAGACCAAGGAAGAAAAAACCTGCCAAAAATGCTACCAGGCCAACGGCCAGTAAGCCATACGTCCATTTCCTGTATTTGGCCGGAACTTCAAATTGTTGCTTAATCATCCTTCAATGAATTTTTTTAATACTTAATCAGTTTCTATTTTGCTGCCGCGCTGCTGTCGGACACAGCGGTAGTTATATCTTTTTTTACGCCCTGCTTTCCTCTCATGTAATCTATCACCATCCAGCGTTGCTTCGGATTTAACTGAGAAGCATAGCTTCCCATTTTGTTTTTGCCATAAGTGATGGTGTAAAAAATCTGTCCGTCACCCTGGCTAACAATGGCAGGGTCTAACAAATTTTTGGGAGCGGCGGGAAAAGGGCCGTCTCCATCTTTCCATAGCGGACCGTTACCATCCAGTTTAGAACCGTGGCATATGCCACAATAAATTAAATACAATCTTTCCGCCTCTTTCAAATCGGCCTCATTTAATGCAGGAAGAGGGTTCTGCACCGTTCTGGCTTTAGCAAAATTGCTGGTATCTCCTGCAGCATCCTTTTCTATACGGAAAGGGAGTAACTGGCCTCTTGTTATGGTACCGGCAACGGGGGTGCGGTTGGTTTGCTTATCGGGAAAAATATCATTCTCCGAGTTGGTTTCATAAGCGCGGCTGTAAGCCATATCGGGCATATAGGTAGCGCCGGGCTTTTTATTATTATTACTGCAGCTTGCCACAGTCAATACTACCGCAACAAAAACGCATGCTATAACTGGTATCTGTTTCATTCGGGAATAAGTTTGTCTTTTTTGCATTAAGCCGTTAGCATATCGGTTTTCTGATCAAATAATTTTTTGTCCATGTCGTACCTTCCTAACCACCAGCCGGTTTCTGCCATTTGTATATTCACTTCTTTTGCGCCCGCCGCAGACAGGAAACTTTCTGCCTCCTGCACATTGGTGCCTGAAGTGCATTCAATAACCATCACAAACTGGTCATCGGTTGCCCCGGCGTGAAAATGATGTTTTTTTACAAAAGGTGCCAACTGGCAGAGATAACAAAAAGTGAGGGTCATTCCTACGCCGGAAAATAAAACCGTTAGCTCAAACATAATAGGAATCCAGGCTGCAAGAGAAAAATGGGGCTTACCACCGTAGTTCTGCACCCAGTCCATAGTAAGTATCCAGCTAATAAAACCCAACGCGGTAGTAAGGCCGGTAAGCGCATATATAAATCCTGCCGTATGCAGGCTGGTATCCCTCATGCCGAGCTCCTTATCTAATCCATGCAGGGGGAAAGGGGTATATACGTCATGAATCTTATATCCTGCTTTACGCACTTTCCTTACCGCGGGAAACAGTATATCTTCATCATCAAAGCATCCCACTACAAATTTTTTTATTGTCATAACCTTAAACCAACGGGTTTTTTAAGGTGAATAAATCTGTGTTCAATATGATTCTATGTTCCGGACTTTTAACTAATTACCCTCAATGCTGGTGTGTTTTAGTATAAAACTCATCCGTACTCAATTTTTCTAGATCCTTCATTTTAGCCTTATAATTTTCACCGGTTGTTTTCAAAACATGCTTGATTTCCCAAATAGCAATTACAGGGAAGTATTTTGAGAACAGGAAATAACAGGTAAAGAATAATCCGAAAGTGCCCAAATAAAATCCTATTTCATAAATACTCGGACGATAATAGAGCGACCAGGAAGAAGGAAGATAATCGCGGAAGATGGAGGTAACAATAATTACAAACCGTTCAAACCACATGCCCACATTTACCACCACGCTCATGATAAAAGTAAACTCTATATTTCTCCTTAGTTTTTTAAACCAGAATAGCTGGGGGGAAACCACGTTACACGTCATCATAATCCAATAGCTCCAGCCATAGGGACCAGCCAGGCGGTACTTGAAAAAAGCATCGTATTCATATATGTTAGCACCATACCAGGCCATGAACAGTTCTGTAAGATAGGCGCAACCCACGATAGAGCCTGTTAGTACAATTACTTTGTTCATGGCTTCAATATGCCCGATAGTAATATAATCCTGCAGGTTCATTACCCTGCGGGTGATCAGCATCAGCGTTTGCACCATAGCAAACCCTGAGAACACGGCGCCGGCAACAAAATAAGGAGGAAATATAGTAGTATGCCACCCGGGAACAATGGAAGTGGCAAAGTCGAATGATACAATGGTATGTACAGACAATACCAGCGGCGTACATAACCCGGCAAGTACTAATGAAAGGCTTTCATGACGCTGCCAGTGTTTTGTAGAACCTGTCCATCCAAATGAAGCTATGCCATAGAATAATTTTCTGAATTTGGTTTTAGCCCGGTCGCGGAGCGTTGCCACATCAGGTATTAAACCTGAATACCAGAATAACAGGGAAAGTGTAAAGTAGGTTGATATGGCAAACACGTCCCACAATAACGGTGAGTTAAAATTAGGCCATAAGGGACCGCGGCTGTTTGGATAAGGCATTACAAAAAATGCCAGCCATACTCTACCCATGTGCCAGATAGGGAACTGACCCGCGGCCATTACCGCAAAAATAGTCATGGCTTCCGCAGCGCGGTTTACCCCTGTTCGCCAGCCCTGGCGGAACAGTAAAAGAATAGCGGAGATAAGGGTGCCGGCATGACCAATACCGATCCACCATACAAAGTTGGTAATATCCCAGCCCCAGCCAACGGTTTTGCCCAGGTTCCACTGACCAACACCATAAGTTACTTCGCGATATATGGAATACACGCCGAACAAGAGCAGGGCGATGGATATATATAGTCCGATATACCATAAACGGGTAGGCTTGGTTTCAATAGTATACACAATATCTTCCGTAACCCTGCTGTAGGTTTTGTCTCCATCTACCAATGGTTCCCTGACGAAAGATTCGTATTTAGTCAAACTCATTTACTAATTAATTTTATCCTGCAAATCCGTAACAGGAGTTTGTATATTAATGTTGAGAAATCAGATATCTTATTATGCTACGTTTA
Organism: Agriterribacter sp.; assembly: GCF_035497235.1. Taxonomy (GTDB): domain Bacteria; phylum Bacteroidota; class Bacteroidia; order Chitinophagales; family Chitinophagaceae; genus Agriterribacter. The sequence continues at coordinate 164,059 of NZ_DATJEB010000051.1, read as the reverse complement.
GTATACTTATTTTCTTAATGTTGCGCCTTATGCGCGGCGGCTTTCTTTTCCGCAAATTCATCTTTAACGCCTACGGGTCTGCCGGTATTTCTTATTTTAGCAAGGTAGTTGATATTGGGCAGCACATGTATGTGTTCCAGGGCATAGTATGCACGCTGGTTTTGTTCCTGCGTACGAATTTTATACACTTTGCTTTCTTTATCATTTACGTTGCCAAATACAATGGCTCCTGTAGAACAGGCCTGCATACAAGCAGTTTTTACATCCCTGATCACGGAGGGATCCTGCGATTTTTTAGCTACTAATTTAGCATCCTGCAAACGCTGTACACAAAAGCTGCATTTTTCAATTACCCCGCGTGAACGAATGGTTACATCAGGATTAAGCACCATGCGGGTCAGGTCTTCATTCATCATCAGCACGGCATCATCCAATTTACCCACTCCTTTATGATGCTGGTTATCGGGGAAACTGTCTGCCCCGTTATAATCGGCCCAGTTAAAGCGGCGTACTTTAAACGGACAGTTATTGGCGCAATAGCGGGTACCAATACAACGGTTATACGCCATCTGGTTTAATCCTTCCGAGCTATGGTTGGTTGCCGATACCGGGCATACGTTTTCGCAGGGTGCGTTATCGCAATGCTGGCAAAGCATGGGCATAAACACTACGTTCAAATTATCTCCTTCCGTATTATCGCGGTAAGAGGCAAAATAACGGTCTATACGCAGCCAGTGCATTTCGTGCGAACGCTTTACTTCACTTTTTCCTACAACAGGCACATTGTTTTCGGCCATACAGGCAATGGTACACGCACCGCAGCCTGTGCAGGCATTCAGGTCAATGCTCATGCCCCAATGCGCTCCCGGCGATTCATACACGGGATACAATGTACCTTCCGCCCGGAAATCGCCTGTTTTTTTCGCAAAATCTTCTGCCAGCTCCTGGCGGTAATCCGGAATAGCTTCGGGGTTCTTTTTGAAATCGGCGAGGGCATATTCTCTCACCACTTCCACACGGCCTTCGTACTGGTTGTGTGTTTGCGTATACGCTATATCGTAAGTGTCTTTCGTTTTTTTATAATCTGTTACACCGGTAACATAATACTGGCGGGCGCCTTCTTTGGCACTTACCAACGGGTAAGCATTGTAACCCACGCCATTGGCTGCACGTCCGGCGCCTTCGCTTCTTCCATATCCTACCGCAACGCCAATTACATTAGGATGCACGCCGGGTACTGCCAGAATGGGCAGCTTCACTTCTTTTCCATTGATGGTAAACGCTACCACGGGCTTATGAAATTCTACTTCATACTGATCGTCTAACTTAATACCCAGTTCGGCTGCCATGGCATAGGAAATAACAGCGTAGTTGTCCCAGGTAGCCCTTGTAATAGGATCGGGCATTTCCTGTAACCACGGATTGTTTGCAGCAGCGCCCGTGCCCATCGAAACTTTTTGATACAATACCAGCTCCACTTTGCCAGCCGGGCTTCCGCCACTAAGCTTTGAAGCGGCATCCGCTACTCCCGCACCATTATAAACTGCGGTGGCGAAAGATAATGCAGCCGGTTCCACTACGCCATCCTGCAAGGCTTTATCAAACGTACCCTGGCTGCCTAATTTTGTAATCCAGTAATTTTTAAAATAATCTTCGTAGTCCGTATTGCTGCCGCTCCACTTTAACAGCGAAGTTTGAAAATACCTGGTTTTAAATAAAGGCGCTATAGTAGGCTGAAGCAGACTAAAGAACCCGGTGCGCCCTTCGGCATCGCCCCAGCTTTCGAGGTAGTGATGATGCGGAATGATGTATTTGCATAAGCCGGAAGTTTCATCTGCCCTGTCGCTGAAGGAAACCGAGAGCTTTACCTTTTGCAGTCCCTTAATAAAATCTGCCGCGTTATGATAATTATAAGCCGGGTTGGCTTCATATATAAACAATGCGCCTACACTTCCTGCATTCAGGTCTTTTACCAACTGGTCCATTTCGCTGTCTATACCCTTGCGGGTTAATAATGGATTGGCCCAGTTAATGGTAGTGCCGTTAGCGCCTACCATTTCATTAATAGCGTTAACCAGCACCTGTATATTGGGGTCATTGCTGCCACATACCACCAGCGCCGCACCTTTATTATCGTTGAGCAAACCGGCAGTAAGCTCAATTCCTTTTTTCAGCTTTTCATCGGCTATAGCAGGAGCACTTACATTGCCTCCCAGTTTAGCCAGCAGGTTAAGCACTACCGCGCCTGTTTCCGAAGGGCGGTGGATATACCTGTCATCTGCATTGGCTCCTGTTAAACTAAGCACGCCTTCAAACTGGATGTGCTTGCTCATTTCAGGATTTTTCTGGTTAATTTTCCGGCCTGCCGCATACTGACTTGAAAATTCATCCGGGCTTAACCATGTGCCCAAAAAGTCGGCATCCAGTCCAACAATAACTTTCGCTTTATCAAAATGATAGGTAGGAATTGCTCTTTTACCGTAAGCTATTTCATTGGCCAATAGCAAGCCGCTGTAGGAAACTGCGTCATACTGTACATGACGGCTTCCGGGGTATTTTGCCAGGAAATCGCTGATAATTTGCTGGGTAGTAGGGGAATTAAGGGTAGAAGTAAGTAAAACAACCTGCGACCCCGATAGTTCACCGGTAATTTTTTTGTCTATCGCTTCAAAAGAAGGAAGCTCTTTTAATTCTTTAGCTGCTATTTCTACAGGATAACGCAGCCTTCCCGTGTCATATAAATCAAGTACTGAAGCCTGCACTCTTGCAGATGTACCTTCACCTTTTGAATTAATAAAAGAAAGCGGGTTGCCTTCTAATTTAATAGGCCGTCCGTCTCTTACTTTTGCCACAACCGGTACCACATCACCCTCTGCTACAAAAGTAGTAGCGTAATATTGCGCTACGCCTGGTGTTAAATTCTCGGGCTGATTAAGATAGGGGATACTTTTTACAACAGGCGTTTCACAACCTGCGGCTAATGCAGCGGCAGCGGTGCTAAACCCGAGGTACTTCAGAAAATCCCTGCGCGGGCTTTTGGCATCCAGTATGCCTTTACCATCTTCTTCAAAGGGCAAGTCTTCCTGAAACTCATCTTTTACCAGTTTCTGGTAGCCTTCTGTATTGTTTAGTTCACCTAAGTTTTGCCAGTATTTTTTTTGACTCATACCCAACCCCAAAAGGAGCTTTTAAATTCCGGAATTTACCAGTTTCACTTATCATTTCCGCTTACAATCACAATCCGGAAAAATGTTATTAAATAAATATAATATACTTCGCTTTTAAAAAATTTATTTGCCAACGCTAATCATGAGATACAGGATATCTCTTTATTAGATAATGGTTACATTAATAGTGGCATTTCTGACATTCAATTCCACCAATCATTTCTACTGTTACACTATCAATTTTCTTGCTCCTGATGTCATCGTGAAACTTTTCATAAATACTGTAAAACTTATTATCCGTGAACTGAACCTTCGTATCGCGGTGGCAATTCACACACCAGCCCATGCTTAAATCGGCAAACTGGTGTACTTCATCCATTTCGGTAATATTACCATGGCATGTCTGGCATTGCTGCTGACCTACCACTACGTGCTGGGAGTGATTAAAGTAAACGTGATCGGGCAGGTTGTGGATACGTTCCCATTCAATAGGTTTGCCCTCTCCCGTGTATTGCTGCTTGTTGGGATCCCAGCCGGCATAAGAATACAGTTTCTGAATTTCTGCTGTTCCATTTACCTCCGATCCATCGGGACGGAATAACTGAGGTCCTTTTGTGTATTCATTGATCGCCATATGGCAATTCATACACACATTTACAGAAGGAATATTCGCCGATTTTCCTTCCTGCGCACCGCCATGACAATATAAACAACTGATTTGATTGATACCCGCATGTACCTTGTGAGAGTAAAAAATAGGTTGCTCGGGCTCATAGTTCTGATGGCGGCCCAACCCTATAGCGCCCTGTATGGTATAATATCCTCCAACTAAAAATAAACAAATGATGCCCAGCGCTATATATAATTTATTCCGGTAAAAAGGAACAGGTTCTGAAGCATGAATGCCTTCTTTATCATCAGACATTTTTTTCAGGTTACTGTTTACCTGTAATAAAGTAAGCGCTATAACCGCTAGTATAAGCGTAAGCACACCATATAATAAGGTGTTGTCGGTTTTGGGTTCGGGTGATACCGCTGCCCCACCGGGCGCTGTTTTAGCGCCGCCACCCGGACCTGCGGTAAATGTGGCGTTTACATAATCAACAACAGCATCTATTTCCCCTTCTGTAAGATCGGAAAAGCCTGGCATTAATATATTGTTATGAGAAGCTTTTAAACCCTGCGTGTAGGGGTCATTGGCTATGAAAGCGGCAGGATTGTGAATCCATGCATATAGTTTCTTTCTGTCGCTCCATGGGCCGCGCTCTTCCATTCCTCCTAAAGCAGGACCGGTAGAATTTTTAAAAACGTTATGACAGGCAGCACATTTTGAGTTAAAAATGGCCTTACCATCCTGTGCATTGGTTATAGTAACCAGAAAAAAAAGAGAGAAGACAAGCGCTGATCCAAATATTAATTTTTTTACAACAATTGATCGGTGGTAGCTCATTATATCCCGGAGTTTGTGTTGAGGTGAACATTCCGTACGCCTGCAAAAATAGGTCAAGACGTTGATAAAATATTAACATTTCCGAAAAAAATTTTCCCTGATCTGGCCTAAGTTACAGCACATCTTCACTACGGCTTATAAATTTTTGTCATGTTTTTGTAAGTTCGTCTATGCATCATATTTAGATTATCACAGTTATTGATATTCCCTTCTTTTTCATGATCTTGCAGGCGATCATGCTAAAAAGGCTTCAACAAAAATGGGGTGTAAGCAGTTCGCAGTTTATATTCATTCTGTGCGTATTTGCTATTACCGGAAGCAGCACTGCGTGGATTACCAAAGTAATTACGGCATGGGTGGGTTTTACCGGGGAAACTTTCTGGTTATGGAAATTTTTACTGCGCCTGGGCATGCTTATATTGGGCTACCAGGCCATTTTGCTGCTGGTGGCTTTCCTGTTCGGGCAATTTCCCTTTTTCTGGAAGTACGAAAAGAAGATTTTGAAACGACTGGGTATTGCCATTGACCAGGAAGGGGAAAAGACCGGAATGAGCAGGAAAAACGGGAAAGGAAAAACATTGTCACCCCCAAAAAATATTGTTCCCAATAAAATTAATACTAATATGGAACCGGAGATTGTTCGGCCTGCCAGCAACCCTCAGCCTAAGGAACCAGGCAAACGCATTGCCATTTTTGCTTCGGGAACAGGAAGCAATGCCCAAAAGATCATAGACCATTTCCGCAAACATCCCTCCATTTCCGTGGCTTTAATAGCCAGCAATAAGCCCGGCGCCGGGGTATTGGATATTGCTGAAAAAGAAAGTATTCCATCCTTAATAATTGAAAAAGAGCGCTTTTTCCGGGGAGATAGTTATATAAGTGATTTGAAGACAGGCGGTATACAATGGATTATTCTTGCCGGTTTTTTATGGAAGGTACCCGTTCCGCTGATAAACGCTTTCCCGGGCAGGATTATTAATATTCATCCGGCCCTGTTACCCAAATACGGCGGAAAAGGTATGTATGGCCATTTTGTTCATGAGGCCGTAATAGCAGCTAAAGAAAAAGAAAGCGGCATTACAATACATTATGTAGATGAACAATTTGATCATGGTAAACCTGTTTTCCAGGTTACCTGCCCCGTAAGCGACACAGATACGCCCGAAACCCTGGCAAAAAAAATACAGGTGCTGGAGCATACACATTACCCGGAAGTGATAGCGCGGATTATAAATACAAATGTGGAAGTGTGAGAATGTGGAAATGAGGATACCTATTCAGCTATCAGCTTTTCAGCCGTCAGATGAGCGCTTACCGGGGTTCCTTCGGATTTTGAGTTTCTTTCTTCGGGTTTTACTTACCCCTGCACCAGCTTATCAATCTTCTCCGATAATTTCCTGTCTTTTTCCGTAACCATATCACCGGCATCGTGCGTGAAAAGCCATATTTCCACCTTATTCCACACATTCGTCCATAAGGGGTGGTGATCCATCTTTTCCGCTTCCAGCGCCACTCTTGTCATAAATGCAAACGCTTCAGAGAAATTTCCGAATTCAAATTTTTTATACAGTTGATTGTTTTCTTCTTTCCACATGATTGTAAAGTTTATAGAAGTTACAGGGTGCAGGTGTATTCAATTCTCACACTTTCCTATTTCCATATTTCCCACATTTGCTTTAAAACACCAGGTGCATTTTGTTTTTTATTTTTTCTTTTTCCAATTCAATAATCAGTTGCACGCCGGGTATGCTTCTTATAGATTGCTGCAGGTAATGTATATAATTATCCTGTACATCATCGCCTTTCATCAACCATAAAAAATCGAGATGACGGAACTCAGGCAGCAGGTATTCTCCTTCAAACTGGTTACTATATATATAATGCACCAGCGAAGTACCCGCTTCTCCATATTCATATACCGAAAAAAAATACTGCCGGCTTTTCCTGGCAAGCTGTATCTCTATATCGCTGTTCAGCCTGAAATCGCAGCCTAAGGTTTGATTCAGTAACCAGCAAAATCTGTAATCTTTTACCGGCGCAACAATACCCATTACTTTTGTATCAGAAAAGAAATCTTCTGCCAGCACATTATTGTCTATTGCTAATTTCATTACTTTACAAACGTAATGTCAAATTCCAGGTCTTCATTCCCTCTTTTTACATTAACAGTGGTGTTATCGCCATTTTTGAATTTACTTAACGCCTGCATATAGGTTTCCAGCGAATTTACCGCATATGCTCCCAAACGCACTACCACATCTCCGGTTTTCAATCCTGCTTTTTGGGCGGCTCTTCCATCACTTACCCCGTCTACCCTAACGCCTGCACCGCTATATGTATAATCGGGCATAATACCGAGCGAAACGGAAAACCGTGCATTGGTTGCCGTTTGCACTTCTCTTGTTGGGGTAAACGCCAGTTTATTTTTTTTGTTCAGGTCTTTTATCAATCCGGCAATATACTTTATGATTTGTAGTTCCCCGATATAATTGATCTTATCCGCATCGTCAGAGGGTTTGTGATAATCCTGGTGCAGTCCTGTAAAGAAAAATAATACCGGGATATTTTTGCGGTAAAAAGAGGTATGATCACTGGGACCGGTACCGCTGGAATCAATCTTGATGGAAAAAGGCAGCTTTTTCTGCGCATACAGTACTTCGCTCCATGCCGGTGAAGTGCCATAGCCGCCAATGGTAAGGGTTTTGGAGCTGTCGTTCAGCCTGCCCACCATATCCATATTAATCATATAATTTACCGAAGAGATATCAATGGTTGGATGCGCTGTAAAATATTTTGACCCGAACAACCCCAACTCTTCGCCCGAAAAAGCGATAAAAAGATAATTATTGTTTTTTGCTTTTGATGCAGACAACAATTTAGCCAGCTCTATTAAGGCGGCAGTTCCACTGGCATTGTCGTCTGCGCCATTGTGAATTTGTTTTGAGCCATTCCGCAGCATCGAATTCTCGTCTTCACCATATCCCAGGTGGTCGTAATGCGCGCCAATAATAACAGTTGAAGGCGCATTATTATTAATATAACCAATAATATTATGCCCCGTTCGCTTACCTTCTCCAATATCTACCTTAAGCTGAATGTCATAAATAGCTGAAGCATCCTTCAGGTAAGTTTCTTTGCCCGCTTTGGTGAGGTAAATTACAGGAATAGCAAGTGCGGCTGACACATCCTTTTTATTAAATTGAATCCCATCGCTGTTATCCTCATCGCTGTTAAACAGTATTAAAGCCGTAGCCCCTTTATCCGCGGCTATACCTGCCTCCTTTTTTATATATTCATATATATCAAAATGAGGATTATCCCGGTTTTCGTCCATCACGGCTTCCATATCCTTAAACCAGGGGGCGCCTCTTTCAGACAAGGATGTAGCTACGGGTATTTCTGCCACAGCCTTGCCGGCACTAAAGGCGAGGGGAAAATAATCTTTTTGCAGGCTCAGCTCCTTTCCGTTTACCAGGAACATGGTAGCTTTATTGATTTGCCTGCCATCCTTTATTTCAAAAGATTGCAGATAAGTACCCTTGTCTCCTTTTTGTGTTAGCGCTGCCGCCTTATACTGACTGATGATAAATTCGGCGGCGATTTTTTCGCCATCAGTACCGGCCCGCCTGCCCTCCAGCTTATCATCAGACAGAAACTGAATATTGTTTTTAAGGCTTTCAACAATCTGCCTGTCGGCTTTTCTTAATTTTTGAGAGAAAGCAAAACCACATTGTGAAATAACAAGGAGGACAAATAGTATTCTTTTCATTCAGGATAAAATTGTTTAACAACAGCCGCAAAGTTAGGGTTAGTCATTTTAAATTATATGTATGTTCATTTTTCATGCCATATTTATCTATTTTACCACTCCTTTACCGATTTCGTAACTATCGCAAATTGATTTGCACGTATTTTTGCAAACCTCTAAAAATCAATATTGAAACAACAACAGGTACATATTGCATTACTCGGTAACCCTAACAGCGGCAAAAGCTCTTTGTTTAATGTGCTAACCGGGTTAAAACAGAAGGTAGGTAATTTTCCGGGCGTAACCGTAGATAAAAAATCAGGCCAATCTAAAATTTCAACTGCGCTTACCGCTAATATTATAGACTTACCCGGCACTTATAGCTTATACCCCCGGCGCAGCGATGAATGGGTTGCCTATCATGTAATGATGAACCCCGGCTCAACCGAAAAACCGGAGTTATACGTTTTAATTGTGGATGCAAGCAACCTGAAACGCAACCTTCTTTTTGCATCGCAGGTAATAGACCTGAAAAAGCCGGTGGTGATAGCCCTTACCATGATGGATATTGCTTCCAAAAAGGGGCTTTCGATAGATGTGCAGGGATTGGAAAGAGAATTAGGCGTTCCGGTAATACCTGTTAATCCACGAAAGGATAAGGGTATAAGTGAGCTTAAAAAGGCGATTGATCAAACAGCCCGGCAACTGTACAAGCCGCCTTCAAGAAATTTTATTGAAGCGAGCGATTTATCACAGGCTGCTATAGATGATGTCAAAAAAATATTTCCCCGGATCAGTGATTATGCCGCCGTTCACTACCTCATTCATCACGAGTCATTTGCCTTGGATGCTCCTATGCAGGATACGATAGAGGATATAGAAAGAAAACATAGTTTCAATCATACCAAAGTACAGGCAGAAGAAATTACACAGCGCTATGCCCGCATCCGTCATATTATGCAGCAAACCGTTGTGGAAACCGACCCCAGGGAAAAGCAACTGGCTACCGACCGGTTAGACCGTATTTTACTGCACCGCGTTTGGGGTTATATTATATTACTCGGTGTACTGGGTATCCTGTTCCAAAGCATTTTCTGGCTGGCGCAATACCCTATGGACGCTATTGAGTGGATATTTGGCGAATGGAGCAGCTGGCTGGCTGGCGTATTGCCTCAAAACTGGTTTGGCGATCTGATCGTAAACGGAGTGGTTGCAGGGTTGGGGGGTATTGTTGTTTTTATTCCCCAGATTATGATCCTGTTTGGGCTCATCACTATCCTGGAAGATACAGGCTATATGGCCAGGATTAGCTTTTTAACGGATAAGCTTATGCGCAAAGTAGGGCTTAACGGCAAAAGCGTAATGCCCATGATCAGCAGCTTTGCCTGCGCGGTACCCGCCATTATGAGTACCCGTAATATTGAAAACAAAAAAGAACGGCTGCTTACGATTATGATAGCTCCTTTAATGAGTTGCAGTGCCCGGCTGCCGGTATATATCATCTTAATATCCCTGGTGATACCCAATACCTTCTACTTAGGTTTTATTAGTTTACACGGGCTGGTAATGACAGGGCTGTACCTCCTGGGCGTGGTGATGGCGCTTGTGGTATCGTATGTAATGAAATGGTTTATCCGGATCAAAGAAAAAAGCTTTTTCATTCTTGAGCTACCGGTGTACCGTGCGCCACGCTGGAAGAACGTACTGGTAATAATGGTAGAAAAAGCAAAGATATTTGTATTTGAAGCAGGCAGGGTAATTTTGGTGATCTCTCTTATTCTGTGGGCATTAAGCACCTATGGTCCGCCCAAGAGAATGAACGCTGTTGAAGTACACTACGAACAATTGGCCCTGCAGCAGCCAAACAATGCCGGGGAACTAGAAGAAGAAAAAAGAACAGCGCTTCTTGAAAATTCTTATGTAGGCATACTGGGCAAAGCTATTGAGCCTGCCATTAAACCGTTAGGATACGACTGGAAGATAGGCATCGCGCTTATTACTTCCTTTGCGGCACGGGAAGTATTTGTAGGCACTATGGCTACCATTTACAGTGTAGGCGGTAATGCCGATGAAAATGACCTTACCCTGCGGGAAAAAATGAGTGCCGCCACCTGGACAAACGGAGCAAAAATTTACACACTTGCCGCCGGTGTATCGCTTATGGTATTTTATGTATTCGCTATGCAGTGCATGAGCACCCTGGCCATTGTAAAACGTGAAACCCGCTCCTGGAAATGGCCGCTTATACAATTGCTGTATATGACAGGGCTGGCCTATGTTTTAAGTTTATTGGCCTATAATTTGTTAAAATAATAGTTGCCCCCTTCACCCAATTTAGTATATTGAACTATGAATTGTAAATTATTATATAAGCTGCTGCCTTTTGTGCTTGTTGGCTTCATTTCCTGCTCCGGACCGGATAAACCTGCCCATCTTACTACCGACTCCACGGACCTGTTTGAGCCTGAAACCATTATGGAACAACCGGATACAGTACTTTTCTGGACGGTGAATATTGAACAAAAAGAAAAGACCAGGGTGTATAAAGATACGGTTGCCATTACCGATCCGCAAAGTATCATTAACGGCATTAACGCTATTTATCCTTCCGTTGACCTGGAATTTGTAAAACTTTCGGGAGATACGGTATACGCCCATATAGACCGTTCCTTTACGTTTGCCAACGATATTGGATCTTTTGGTGCAACAGAATATATTGCCGGAGTTGTGCTTAACCTTACCATGCTCCCTAATATTAATTATGTAAACCTCGATTTTCCAGAAGGCAGCCATGCGGCCCCCGGGGTATTTGCCAAAAGCAGCTATGCCGCTTATAAGGAAAAAGATAATTAATGCTCATCCTAACTTTGAAAAGCACTGTGGCGCTTTAAGAAATCTTTTAAAACAATTGTTATTACCGATTTTGTAATAAGAGATAGGGCTGTCTAAAAAGTAATATTTTGCCACAAAGTTGCTAAGGCGCGAAGAAAATAAAACCTCAAGATCAGAACTTTATGTCTTTGAGTCTTAGTGGCATATCTTCCATACCGCCCTTTTGAGGCAGCCGCAAAAGAAATTTTTCTTTTAATAATGAGAACCTGGAATATAGGCATTATAGGAGCCGGTATGGTAGCCGATTTTCACGCCAGATCTATTCAGCACATTAGCAATGCCCGCTTAACAGGCATTTGCGGTGCAGGGTCGGGCAGGGCCGGCACCCTGGCCAAACAATACAACTGCCGGGAGTTTCCTAACTACCAGGCAATGCTGCGCAGCCCGGAAATAGACATTGTTACCATAGCCACGCCCAGCGGCTTGCATATGGAGCCTGCTGTGGAAGCCGCCCTGCAGGGCAAACATGTGCTATGCGAAAAGCCACTTGACATTTCGCCGGAACGGATTGATACGATGATTGCAGCACACGCAAAGGCCGGAACCCGGCTGGGAGGATTTTTTAATTACCGCTTTACCGATACGGTTCATTTACTGAAAGACGCTATTGAAAAAGAGCGGTTTGGCACCATTACATTTGCTTCAATACATGTGCCCTGGTGGAGGAGTGATGCGTATTATGCGCATAAATGGCGCGGCACACTGGCATTAGATGGCGGGGGCGCCATGATGAACCAGGCGATTCACATGGTAGACCTGCTGCAATATCTTGTGGGTCCAATTGACTCGCTACATGCCTACACCGCAACGCTTGCACACCAAATTGAAGCGGAAGATACCGCAACCGCCATCCTGCGGTTCAAAAATAAGGCGCTGGGTTCTGTTTATGGTTCTACTGCTTCTTTCCCCGGACAACTCCGTTATATAAGCATAACAGGAACGAAGGGAACCGTTATATTAGAAGATAACAGCGTTAAGATGTGGCAATTTGCAGACGAAGTGGCGGAAGATGCCCAAATTCGTAGGCAATACGCCACAACAACGGGTAGCGGCGGAGGCGCTTCCAATCCTTCGGCTATTCCGTTTGAATTGCATGCAAAGAATATTGCGGCGTTTATATTAGCTGTTGAAACCGGCGAACCTTTTGAGATTGAAGGAAAAGAAGCCCGAAAAGCAGTGGAAATTATTTTGGCGATGTATATATCTGCAAAAGAAAACCGTTCTTTTCAATTTTAATAATTCAACACATAGGCACACAATAGAAATGCAATGTGCAACGTCTCACCACTGACTTCTCACCACTGACCACGCCTCATTCCCCTCACAAATCTCCCAACTGTGGCCGCAATACAATGTCTTCCACGCAGGCCTGTGGCGAAAGCTGTGCTGCCGCGTAAATCATTTTGGCAACATCATCCGCCGCCATTATACGTTTGGGATCAATGCCGCTGTCTGCCCACGAATCGGTATAAGCCGCACCCGGATATACTGCGGTAACTTTAATACCATGGGGTTTCATTTCTTCCCGCAGGTTTTTTGAAAAGCCCGCTAAAGCGAATTTGCTGATGCTGTAAGCACCGCCATTTTTATACGCCTGGAATGACGCGATGGAACACATATTAAAAATATGGCCGCTTTGCCGTGCCATCATTTCAGGAATCAGCGTGCGGGTGAGATGGTAGGCGCTAAAAAAATTAACAGCCATCATGTTTTCCATTGTGCCTTCCGGCTCATTATATACGCTTCCGGGTTCAAAAGAGCCGGCATTATTTACCAGGATGTCAATAGATACCTGCAATCCCAGAAGCCAGTTGCCAAAACCCTTTACCTGCTCCTTACGGCTTAAATCAAATGGTTTTGCTTTAATGCTAACCTCCGGGAAACGGGTAGTAAGTTCTTCCATTGCTTTATACAAACCCACTTCATTGCGGGAACAGAGATACAGGTTATACCCATTGGCGGCAAACAGTTCGGCAATCGCTTTTCCCAATCCCTTAGAAGCGCCGGTGATAATAATATTCATAAATCATTTTATTATGATGCAATACCGTTGCGTTTACAAATTTGATGAGCCGGGTAATGCGCCCGGTAAGCATCAAATCTACATACTTCTGCCAAACACCGTACTTTTGCAGCTTTGTTTTTATCATGATGTACAAGCACCTTTTTTTTGACCTGGACCATACCCTATGGGATTTTGAATTGAACGCAAAACAAACGCTGCAGGAACTTCATGTTACATTGAACCTTACCGCACATGGCGTGGATAATTTTGACGCCTTTTATGAAAGATATATGTATCATAACACCAGGTTATGGGAGCGTTACCGCAAAGGCTTTATTAAAAGGGATGACCTGCGCTGGAAACGCATGTGGAATACCCTGCTGGATTTTAAAATAGGCAATGAAAAGCTGGCGCGAAGTATGGATGCCTTTTTTTTAGACAAGCTGCCTGCACGTACTTTATTATTTCCCCATGCTATAGAGATACTGGAATACCTGCGCGGTAAAGATTATGCGTTACATCTTATAACAAATGGCTTTGAAACCGTACAGCACAGCAAGCTGAGGCACTCCGGGCTTACCGGCTTTTTTGAGGAGGTAATTACCTCTGAGGGAAGCAACAGCCTGAAACCGCATAAACAAATTTTTGAGTATGCCCTGCGCAAAACAGGTGCCGCGCAAAAAGAAAGTATTATGCTTGGCGATGATATTGAAGCGGATATAGTAGGCGCAAAAAATGCGGGTATTGACCAGGTGTATGTCAACCATAAGCATATTACGCCGCCCTTACAACCAACCTACACCGTTTATTCATTAAAAGAGCTTGAAAATATCTTTTAGGCGTAATGTAATGTGATTCCTATATTATCATACGGTCTGATGCTCCTTCTTTGCGTACCGGGTCCCCTATCTTTTCCCCACACCAGCCTGTCAGGTTTCCACATCAATGTATAAGATTTCCCCCGCCCTGCAAATCTCATACATTTTGCAGATTTCCACATTCTCACATTCTCATATTTTCAAATTACCACATTCACTCTTCCCAGCTCGCCAGCACTGTTATACCGCCTTTTACCACCTGGTTTAACTGCACATGAATTTTTGTTCCCGGTGGCAAAAGCACATCCACGCGACTACCGAATTTAATAAATCCCATTTCAGCGCCCTGCTGCACTTTTTGCCCGGGTTTAAGGTAGTTTACAATACGGCGGGCCACCGCGCCGGCAATTTGTTTAACCAGTACGGGTGCATTACTATTTTGTATTACAACGGAATGTCTTTCATTATGCGTAGATGATTTAGGATCCCAGGCCACCAGGTATTTACCCTTATGGTATTGGCTGTACACCACTTCACCCTTCACCGGGTTGAGGTTCTGGTGTACATTGGCGGGACTCATAAAAATAGAAATTTGCAGTCGTTTATCCTTAAAATATTCTTCATCCACGATTTCTTCTATTACTACTACTTTACCATCGGCCGGTGCAACAATTTTAGCATCGTCCATGGTAAGTACACGCTTAGGTACCCGGAAAAAAGAAATGATAAAAAGGAAAAATAAAAAAGAGAGTATAAAAATAATCCAGGCCAGCCAGCTTACACTATAAGGCAAAAAATAAAACAGTACAAGATTAAGGATCACAAAAAATAATCCGCAAAGCGCAATAGTTTGATATCCTTCTTTATGTACTGTCATGTATACAGGTTGACCTGCAAAAGTAGGCAATGACGAAAGAGCGTCAAAATTTTACAGCTATTCATTTCATAGCAGCCATTACATACAACCATACTACAGGTGTAGCTATCAGCAGGGAATCGAACCTGTCTAAAAAACCGCCATGCCCGGGCATAATATGCCCGCTGTCTTTTACATTGGCCATACGCTTGAGCTTACTTTCCAGCAAATCGCCTGCCGTACCGGCAACAGCGGCTATGGCCGCTATAATACACACCTGCATAACCGGCAATTGCATATAATAGGCCAGCGTACCCATTGCCGCAACGCATAAAACGGCGCCGCCAATAGTGCCTTCTATTGTTTTTTTGGGTGATATTTTTGAAAATGGCGTTCTTCCTATAAACGAGCCTGTGATATACGCCATGGTATCATTGATCCAGATGGAGATAATAATAATAAGCGGTAAAATCCAGCCCAATTCAAAATGCCCTCCATTTCCCACCACCCACATTCCCTCCATAGATCGTATGCTGATCATCAGCGACCAGCTTAAGGAAATATACAATAGCCCCATTGTGGAATAACCGATATGTTTAAGACCGGAATGCTTCGAAAAAAGGATTTCAACAAGCGGGAGAGCAAAAGCAAAAATCAATCCTGCCACTAAACCTATAGCATGCAGCGTAATGTTTCCAACGCGGTAACTATCGCCTGCGCAATATAGCATCAGCGACCACCCGGCTAACATTACCCCGTACGCATGAAAAGAAGATATTTGCGTGTAAGACGGATCAATACGCTTAACCAATCGCTGGTACTCCAGCCAGCAACCCCAATGTATAACCGAAAATAAAAGAAAGAAGCTCCATTCATTCCAAAGCAGTCCGCCCAGCATTACCGCCACAAATACCAATGCGGTAAGCGCCCTGGTTTTGAATACCTGCCAGTTCATTGCCATTGTTGGTAGTTTAAACCTGAAAGTTAACCTGCAGTATTGAGAATGTATACAACCGAAAGGGAAATAAAATATGAAACCGAATATCTAAAAGAAAAGTTCATAGTTTATAGCTTGCAGTTAGCCTTATTACTTATTTTTCTTCCATCTTACTATCCTTTAATGCTATTCCATTTCCACATTCCCCACATTTTCAAATTTATTAAGCAATCCATTTTTCTTCTAAAGCCCTGTCTTCCGGCGTTGTATACTTTTTAACGGCCTGCGCTGAACGCTTTTTAAACAGCATAAATAATGCATACAACACGATAGCACCTATAATTCCCCACCACGCGGGATAGGCCTCATTCATCGCTTCCTTTACCGGTTTGCCCTGTTTAATTAATACATACATTTGGGTAACAGCAATGGCATTGTTAAAAAAATGCGCTGCTATACTCAGCCAAAGACTGCGGGAATAGTAATAGATGAGTCCTAATACCACACCCAGGCATACCCTGGCCAGGAAGCCATAGTAGGAAAGATGGATAGCACTAAATATAAGACTGGTAATCAGTATAGCCATCCATGGTTTATGGGAAAAGCGGGTAAGCAGGTTTTGCATCCCTCCGCGAAAAAAAGTTTCTTCAAACAAAGCCGGTAATAAAGCGATCATAATAATGGAAATGGCATAATCGCCAAATGTTCTGATATTAGTGATCACTTCTACCTGGGCACTATAATTGTCTTCTAATTTTTTAAAATAATCTGCAGCGTTTTTTGGAATGGGAATCATTTCATTAAGCGTTGCAAGGCTGGCAGCCGTAATGGCCGCGCCAAACATAATACCCAGCGCCAAAAGCAGTTGCCGGTAATTAAATGGCATGGCAAATCCTAATAATTTAGCCGGGCGGCGGTTAATAATGAGGGCGGTAAACCAGGCAGGTAAAAAAAAGGTTACGCATGTAGATACCACTTGTATAACCCGAACGGCATTTACATTTTCGGGCTTTAGCAATTCAGCGGGCATAGTCATTACTCCTTTGCCCGTCATCATTATCCATACGGGAATACTCAGCACTCCGCCGGCGATAAAACCTACTATCCACAATCCAATCAGAATCAGAAATGCATTAGTGTAAGAAATCCCTTTCGAATGTGCGTCGTACATTATTTTATAATTAGTGTGTACATTTGCTGCTTGCATTGGGAGGAAACCAGGACTGCATACATTGAATATCAATTCATTGCACGCTGCAGGGTGTTATCAGCATACGCCGGGTTCATTCCACAAACGCAAGATAAGACAGTTCATGCAATGCCGGTAAAAATTGGTTCTATACAGCTCCCTGATTTCCCACTCCTTCTTGCTCCTATGGAAGATGTGAGCGACCCTCCGTTCCGTTATGTATGCAAGCAAAACGGCGCCGACCTCATGTACAGTGAATTTATCAGTAGCGAAGGATTGATCCGGGATGCTATTAAAAGTAAACAAAAATTAGACTTCTCTGAATTTGAGCGGCCATTTGGTATCCAGATGTTTGGGGGCGATGAAGAAGCTTTGTCGCTAAGCGCTAAAATAATTGATGCTGTGCAACCCGACCTCGTAGATATTAATTTTGGATGCCCCGTAAAGAAAGTAGTTTGCAAAGGCGCCGGGGCAGCGGTATTGAAAGATGTTAACTTAATGGTGCGGCTAACCGAAGCCGTGGTACGGTCCACAGCATTACCGGTAACCGTTAAAACCCGCCTGGGCTGGGATGATGATTCTAAAAACATTGAAGAAGTAGCGGAACGACTGCAGGATGTGGGTGTGCAGGCGCTTACTATTCACGGGCGCACCAGGGCACAACTGTATAAAGGCGAGGCGGACTGGCGCCTGATTGCCGCTGTAAAAAATAATTCCCGCATACGTATTCCCATATTTGGTAATGGCGATATTGACAGCCCTCCTAAGGCCGTGGAATATAAAAGCAGATACGGGGTAGACGGCATTATGATAGGCCGCGCTGCTATTGGGTATCCCTGGATATTCAGGGAAATAAAACATTACATAGCAACCGGCTCCTTATTGGCGCCACCGTCTATTGAAGAGCGGATAGCCGTATGCCGCACCCATCTTCGCAAATCGGTAGAATGGAAAGGACCCGTTTTGGGTATACTGGAAATGAGAAGGCATTACGCCAATTACCTGAAAGGATTGCCGCATATCAGGGATTTTCGTATGCCATTAGTAACCGTAAAAACACAACAGGAAGTGGAGCATGTATTGCTTGAGATAAAAGAAAAATATGCAGCCTGTGATACAACCGCTTACGAAACCGGCCTTATAAACGCATCGCTGCTTACTTAGCAGTGGTTTGCGCTGTGGTGAGCGAAAGCCATTTGCTCACTTCCCCGCATTGGCGAAACTCTTCATCTACAGAAATATAGTAAGTAGGCATTTTGGTTTTAAACCAGCGATTCAGTATTTCACCCTTTTTTTCTTCCATTACCCGCTGGGCAATCTTATTATAATCGTCTTTCAGATTTTCGCGGTGCGGTTCGGTTTTGCTTTGGATATAAATGATACGGGCGCCCTTTCTGCCTCTTTCATCAGTGAAAGGAACGGGTTTGGAGTATTCCCCCACCTTTAATTGATCATACGCCGGCAAAAGACTTTTGTCTAAATCCTGGATGGTAAGATAAGGGGAGCCCTGGGGATTGGTGATGGATCCGGCAGTAAATTTGCTGTTCTCGTCTTCGCTGTATTTATCTACCGCTTCACCAAACGACAGGGTGTTGGCTACCAGCTTCGCTCTTATGGTATCTAATTTTGCAATGGCTTCATTTACTTCGGTATCGGTGATCTGTGGTATTTTGAGGATATGGCGCACTACCACATCATCGCCGGTTCTGCTTACCAATTGTATAATATGATAGCCGAATTTTGATTTCACTACCCGTGATATCTGGCCTTCTTTTAAGGCAAAAGCAGTTGAAGAGAAAGTGCCGTCTACACTTTTATCGTTCCTGTTAAATTCAAAACGGCCGCCTGCTTCCTTAGTACCCGGATCATCGCTATACATTTTGGCTACCCGGTCAAAAGAAGTGGTTCCGCTTTCAATCTGCCGTTTATATTCCGCCAGTTCATCCTGCGCATATTTTTCAAGCTCACGGCTTGCCTTAGCATAAGCTACTACCTGCTTTATTTCCAATTCTATTTCATAAAACCGCAGGCTGTCTTTAGGTATCTTTTCAAAGTAATCTTTTACTTCAGTAGGTGTAATTCTTACATTTTCAATAATAGACCTTTGCATGGCTTCAGACAGCTTCTGCTCCTTAATAGCAATGCGGTTGTCTTCTTTAATCTGGTAAATGCTTTTTCCCGCAATTTGCTCCAACGCTTCTTTACCGCCATACGCGCTGATATAATACCTGATACGCTGGTCCAGTTCCCCTTCAATTTCGTCATCACTTACCGGCAGGGAGTCTTTCTGAGCCTGCAGCATCAGGGCTTTTCTTACCATCATTTGCTGCAACAGCACACAACCCGCATCGGGCGGCAGTTCATGGCCTTGTCTTTTCTCGTCTTCAATGGTATTGGTAATATCCGATTTGAGCACAATTTTATCACCAATTACAGCAACGATTTTATCTGCCAGCACTTTTTTTGGCTGCCCGTCCTGTGCCATAGCTAAATGACCCATTGCAAAAAAGCCAATAAAAAATAGAAATTGTTTCATAATTAACCATTCAGAGCCATTCAAAAATAAAAGGCATTTCACTGCAAGCGCTATACGCCCCGCTTATTTAACAAAGGTTTACAAGCTCCTTTTTACTTCTTCAATTTCAAACGCTTCCACTACATCGCCTGCTTTCAGATCGTTATAATTTTTGAGGGTAAGCCCGCATTCCATGCCACTCGATACATCTTTCACATCATCTTTGTAACGCTTCAGCGATCCCAGTTCCGCGCTTTGTCCTTCACCGGTAGGATATATAACAATTCCATCGCGGATCAGCCTTACTTTAGAGTTACGGCTTATTTTACCATCTAATACCTGGCAGCCGGCAACAGTTGCTTTATCGAATTTATATACTTCCCGGATCTCAACATTCGCTATTATTTTTTCCGTAATAGTAGGTTCCATCATGCCTTCCATTGCACTCTTCAACTCTTCAATAGCGTTGTAAATAATAGAATACGCCTTGATCTCAACGCCTTCTTTCTCAGCCAGCCTGGCAGCCTGTATGGAAGGACGCACATTAAATCCTACAATAATAGCGTCTGACGCGGCGGCTAACAGCACATCGCTTTCGGTGATGGCACCTACCGCTTTATGTACTACAGACACCGCAATTTCTTCGGTAGATAATTTCTGCAATGAATCGCTCAACGCTTCTACCGAACCATCCACATCCCCTTTAATAATAAGGTTAAGTTCCTTAAAGTTGCCCAGGGCCAAACGCCTGCCAATCTCATCGAGGGTAATATGTTTTTTGGCGCGTATGCCCTGTTCCCTGAGTATTTGCGCCCGGCGGGTGGCGGTATTCTTGGCCTCACTTTCGTCCGGGTATACCTTAAATTTTTCACCGGCCTGCGGAGCGCCGTTCAGTCCTAATATTTGCACGGGGCTTGAGGGTCCGGCTTCTTCAAGGCGCTGGTTACGTTCATTAAACATGGCCTTTATGCGTCCATAAAACTGTCCGCTCACTATAATATCGCCCTGGTGGAGGGTGCCGCTCTGCACCAGCATGGTAGCTACAAACCCGCGGCCTTTATCCAGCGAAGCTTCAATGATCGTTCCTGTGGCCTCGCGCTGCGGATTGGCTTTAAGATCGAGCAATTCCGCTTCCAGCAGAATTTTTTCAAGTAAAACATCCACATTAAGCCCTGTTTTGGCAGATATTTCCTGGCTCTGGTACTTTCCGCCCCAATCCTCTACCAGGATATTCATTGCCGATAACTGCTCTTTTATTTTTTCGGGTGTAGCACCTTCTTTATCTATTTTATTAATAGCAAAAATCATGGGTAGCCCCGCTGCCTGGGCATGGCTGATGGCTTCACGCGTTTGAGGCATCACCGCATCATCGGCTGCAATTACAATAATGGCAACATCGGCTGCTTTGGCTCCGCGTGCACGCATGGCCGTAAATGCTTCGTGACCCGGCGTATCCAAAAAGGTAAGCTTCTTTCCGGAAGCTATGGTTACCTGGTAGGCGCCCATATGCTGGGTAATACCTCCCGCTTCTCCGGCAACTACTTTCGCGCTGCGTATATAATCCAGCAATGATGTTTTACCATGATCTACGTGACCCATTATGGTTATAACCGGGGCCCGCGGCTGCAGATTTTCCGGCTGTTCTTCTATTTCTTCATTTTCATCTTCATCCACATCATCTATTCCAATAAATTCCACTTCAAATCCAAACTCACCGGCTACCAGCTCAATTACTTCCGCATCAAGGCGCTGGTTGATGGATACCATTATACCCAACCCCATACACTTGCCTATTACTTCGGCAAAGCTCACGTCCATAAGGTTAGCAAGCTCACTTACCGTTACAAATTCAGTTACCTGCAGTTTATTGTCGTCCTGCGCCTCACCCGCAAGGTGCTCAGCCTCTTCGCGCCTGGCCCTCCTCATTTTTGATTTGGTGCTTTTTCCTCCCCTTGAAGACCCGGCCAGCTTAGCCTGGGTTTCCCGTATCTTATCCTGTATTTCTTTAGCGTCAATTTCCTTTACTTCCCTGCTATCCCTGCGCTTGTCTCCGGGCCTGCCATGACCAAACCGTCCGCCGCCGGTTGCGCCGCCCTGCGCCTGTGGCTTGTTATCTTTTCTGTCGCCCTGTTTTTGTATAGGCGGCCGGGTACCTTCCCTTCTTTGCTGGGGCCGGTTTTGATCGCCATCCTGGCGGGGTTTTGCCTGGTCTCTTTTTTCTATAGGAATGCGTTTACGCTTTCTTTTTTCCTCCTGTGGTTTGGAAGCCGGCCGCGACTCCGTATTAACAGGCAGTGTAATTCTGCCTACGATCCTGGGTCCCTCTAATTTTTCGGCGCGGATGTTTTCTATCACCGGGCTTTCTTCTTCTTTTGCTTCATCTGCCGGGCTCACTTCGGGAGCGGCAATTTTGGGTTCTGCAGAAGCAACCACCTCTGGCACAACCTCTTCCACTACAGGCGTTTCCTCTTTGGCAGCCTCGGGCTTTTCTTCCGGTACTGCTTCCGTTACTTTTTTCTTAACAGATTTCTTCGGCCGCGTAGAAGAATCTATGGTACTCAGATCAATTTTATCTAATATTTTCGGACCTTCTATTTCCGGCGCTTCTATCTTGGTTATCTCGGGTTGTGAAGGTATTATTTCTGGAACCGGCGGCTGAACGGGCGCTGCTTCCGGCTCGGGAACGGGGGCGGCAGGTATTTCTGCTGTAACCGGCACTTCTTTTTCGGCCGGCTTCTTCTTTCCCTCTTTCCTGAATAAAATTTCTTCCTCATCCTTCTTTTTTCTACCCTCTATAGCATTGCCTTTGGGTATCTCTATCTGGTCGCTTTTAGCTTTGGCAGCCTTGTCAGATGAAAACTCCTGCTGGAGTGAAAAATACATATCCTCCGTTAGCTTGCTGGTAGGTTTCAGTTCATCTTTGGCAAAACCTTTCCCTGTCAGGAAATCAATGAGCGTTTCCTGCCCTATATTAAATTCCTTGGCCGCTGCTAATAAGCGTGGTAATTTTATTTCAGCCATACTTTTTGGTCCCGTATCTCTGATCAGAATGTACGGGATTTGTTTATTTTATCTGTTCTTATAAATGGGCGCCCCTGCAAGGGTCTTTACCCTTTTTGAAATTCTTCTTCCAGCACTTTCCTTAAGGTTTCAATGGTCTCTTTTTCAAGATCGGTCCTTCTTTCCAGCTCTTCTGTTGTTAAATCCAATACGCTACGGGCTGTATCGCATCCGATACGTTTCAGCTCATCAATTACCCATGTATCAATTTCATCTGCAAATTCTTCTAAATCAATATCAAATTCTTCTGTTTCGTTCTCATCATCGCGAAATACATCAATTTCATACCCTGCCAGCTCACAGGCTAATTTAATATTTACACCTCTTCTGCCAATTGCCAGCGATACCTGGTCTGGCTTAAGATATACATTTGCGTGCTTCTTCTCCGCATCTATTTCCATAAAACTCACTTTGGCGGGCGTTAATGCACGCTGAATGAGCAGTTGGGTATTATTAGTCCAGTTAATTACATCAATATTTTCATTTTTCAACTCCCGAACAATACCGTGAATGCGGCTTCCCTTCATTCCTACGCAAGCACCTACAGGGTCAATACGGTCATCATAAGATTCTACTGCCACTTTTGCCCTTTCGCCGGGCTCGCGTACTATTTTACGTATCACAATCAGTCCGTCAAAAATTTCCGGAACCTCAATTTCGAGCAATTTTGCCAGGAAAGAAGGATGTGTACGGGATAAAATAATAACAGGCGAATTGTTTTTCAATTCCACCTTTTTCACCACCGCTTTTATATTCTCCCCTTTCTTAAAGTAATCTGAAGGTATTTGTTCCGATTTAGGTATAATCAGCTCATTACCGTCTTCATCTAATAATAATACTTCTTTTTTCCATACCTGGTATACTTCAGCACTAATAATTTCTCCCACACGGTCGGCATATTTTTTAACCAGGCTGTTTTTCTTCAGATCGCTGATCCGGCTGGCCAGGGTTTGCTTGGCAGCCAGGATAGCCCTGCGGCCAAAATCAAGGATATCTACTTCCTGGAATAATTCCTCGCCTACTTCATAATCCGGTTCAATTTTAACAGCATCGCTGTATGCCACTTCGGCTACAGGGTTTTCCACCTGCCCGTCCTCTACAATTGTGCGGCGATGAATAATTTCAAGGTCTCCCTTTTCCGTGTTCACAATGACGTCAAAGTTTTCATCAGAACCATATTTTTTACGGAGTAAGGTTTTAAATACATCTTCCAGCACCTTCATTAATGTGGGCCGGTCTATATTCTCCGCGTCTTTAAAATCCTGAAAGGATTCAATAAGGTTAATACTTGCCATATTACAGCTTTTTATCCTTCAGCTAAACGAAGGCGTAACCTTCATTCAGTAAGGGGCGTTAAAATTGAATTTGAATTTTAGTCGTTTTAATGTTATCAATGCGTATCGTATGTTCCAATACTTCCCGCTTTTTATTTTTCCCTTTTATTTCCTCCACCTGAATCGCGGTATCATTTACCGCCATTAACTTTCCCTCTACTTTGCTGCCGTCATGCAAAAGCACTTCCACGTTTCTGCCCGTATTTTTAATATACTGCCTTATTAGCTTCAATGGTTCATCCAGCCCCGGGGAGGATACTTCAAGAGAAAAATTGCCGTCAGGAAAAATGCCGCTTTCTTCCACCAGTTTATATAAAGCCCGGTTGTACTTTACGCATTTATCTATTGATACACCGGTATCGGCATCCAAAAACACTTTTATGTTGTTGGTTGGAGCTATTCTGACTTCCACCAAAAAATAGCCGGGGTTTTCAGCCAGTAATGTGGTCATCATTTGTGTTATTACCCCCGTTGTTGCCTCACTGCTCATAGTCTGATAAATGAAGAAGGGAACGAATCGTTCCCTTCTACCGTTCCTTTTCCTGCGGCAAAGTTAGGGTATTCATATAAAGCACAAAAATTTTTTACTCCCGCAGTTTATCTTATCGCTGAAAGCGTAAAATTAAGCCGTTAATATTCTCCCCGGCTGCTGGTGTAGCTTCATACAAACCAGTCCACCTGCCCCTGCCGTTCTTTACTACTTACCACTTACTACTTGTAATACCCCCTGTACCATTCAATAAAACGCTGTATACCCTCCTGTACTTTTGTATCGGGCTTATAGTGCAAATTGTTTACCAGGTCCTGCACATCGGCACAGGTAGCCGCAACATCTCCCGGCTGCATGGGCAGGAACTGTTTTTCGGCCTTTTTGCCCAAACTATCTTCAATGGCTTCAATAAAGTCTAATAAACGAACCGGGTTGTTATTTCCAATATTATATACTTTATAGGGAGCGGTGGAAGTAGAGGGGTCGGGGTGGGTAGCATCCCAGGAACTGTTGCCGGCGGGGGGATTATCAATTACCCGCACTACCCCTTCCACGATATCGGCAACATAGGTAAAATCTCTTACCATATTACCGTTGTTAAACACCTGTATGGGCTTATTTTCGAGTATGGCTTTGGTAAACAGGAACAGGGCCATATCCGGTCTGCCCCACGGCCCGTATACCGTAAAAAAACGAAGACCCGTGGTAGGCATTTTAAACAAATGACTGTAGGTATGCGCCATCAGCTCGTTACTTTTTTTACTGGCAGCATATAAAGAAATGGGATGATCTACATTATCGGACGTGGCAAAAGGCGATTTGCCATTGAGTCCGTATACACTTGAGCTGCTGGCGTAGGCAAGGTGCTTAACATTATTATGACGGCAACATTCCAGTATATTAACGAAACCTACAATATTGCTGTTAATGTATACATCCGGATTAGTGAGGCTGTAGCGTACACCCGCCTGGGCGGCAAGATTACATACTTTGTCGAACTGCTGGGCCGCAAATAATTTTTCCAGGTTTCCTTTATCTTCCAACTGAAGCTGAATAAACCTGTAATTAGCATGTTTGGAACTGGACACCAGTTTATTATATTCAATATCGTTTTTTTCTATACCGGCGGTTTGCAGGCGGTTGTATTTGAGATTTATATCGTAATAATCATTGATGCTATCCAATCCCACTACTTCATCTCCCCGCTGAACCAGGTAATTAGCCAAATGAAACCCTATAAATCCTGCAGTGCCGGTAATTAATATTTTCATTATTTATTATTTATGGTTACAAAGTAAATAAACTAACGGCAGATAAAGACCTCACCCCCGCCCTACTGAACATCGTTCGGGCGGGCTCTTTCCCTCTTCATACCGTAGGAGAGGGATGGTACTGTATAACAATACCAGGGCAAAAATTCTTCCATTTCAACTATTAAATAAAAGCGAGCAATACTGATATTCCCCGAAACATGAAACCTACACCAATCTCAAATTCTAAATTTTAAATACTCTCATGCATCAGTTTTTCTGCATTTTCCGCAAACTGGAGCGCATCAATAAACGCCTGCAGATCGCCATTCATTACATCATCCAGGTTATATACGGTAAGGCCTATACGATGATCGGTAACCCGGCCCTGCGGGAAATTATAGGTTCTGATCTTTGCCGACCGGTCGCCTGTACTTACCAGGCTTTTCCTGTGCCGTGCAATTTCATCTTCCTGCTTGCGCACCTGTTCTTCATATAGCCGGGTACGCATCATCTGCATGGCTTTTTCGCGATTGCCCAATTGCGAACGTTCCGTTTGGCATATAATAACCGTGCCGGTAGGAATATGCGTTAACATTACCTTGGTTTCTACTTTATTTACATTTTGTCCGCCCGCGCCGCCGCTTCGCGAGGTTTCCATTTTAACATCGCTTTCTCTTAATTCAAAATCTACTTCATCTGCCTCGGGCATTACCGCCACGGTAGCAGCACTGGTGTGCACCCGTCCGCTGGCCTCGGTATGGGGTACCCGCTGCACCCGGTGTACGCCGCTCTCAAATTTCAGAATACCATATACATCTTCCCCTGCTACTTCCAGCTCAACTTCCTTATACCCGCCAACAGTACCCTCATTTTCACTAAGGATCGTTGTTTTCCATCCCCTGCCTTCGCAATAGCGGATATACATGCGCAGCAAATCACCCGCAAACAATGAAGCCTCATCTCCTCCCGTTCCGGCACGTATTTCAAGAATGGCATTTTTTTCATCCTGCGGATCTTTGGGTATCAGCATCTGGCGGATGCCGGCTTCCATCTTTTCCTTTTGTTCTTCTAATACAGGCAGCTCCTCTTTAGCCAATTCCCGCATTTCCGTATCATCTCCATGCAATACTTCCGTATAAAATGTAATATTCTCCAATAGCTTTTTATATGCATCATACGACTGCACAATCTTTTCAAGACTGCGGTATTCCCTGCTGGTAGCGGTAAACTTTTTGTTGTCATTTACAATTTCCGGATTGGTTAACGCAACACCCAACTGGTCGAATCTTGCCTTTATCGCTTCTAATTTGTCTAACATTACGATTGGTTCCACAATTGCCCGTGGATGGTTTTGTGTTATTTTTGTGTTTCCGGCTGTTGAACCGCCGCGCAACTTATCTTGCGTTGCACCCTTCAGGTTCCGGTAAGCCTTTCAGCTTTTCAGGGCAGCAAAGTTAATTCAGCTATGGCGTATTGCAAATTTCAGGCAGATCAATTATTTACAGGGCGCCAACTG
Organism: Agriterribacter sp.; assembly: GCF_035497235.1. Lineage (GTDB taxonomy): Bacteria > Bacteroidota > Bacteroidia > Chitinophagales > Chitinophagaceae > Agriterribacter. The sequence continues at coordinate 136,829 of NZ_DATJEB010000051.1, read as the reverse complement.
CACAATGATTCACATACACTTGTTACCGATGAAAAGGGTACTGTACTGGATATCATAACAGCAGACGCAGGAGAGGACGTTCAGCAATTCAGCGGCATACTTATGCCCGGACATGTAAATTGCCACTGCCACCTGGAGCTCAGCCATATGCGCAACCGCATCCCCACAGCGCAGGGGCTTCCTGCCTTTATATCGGCCGTAATGCATTTGCCGCAGGTTGAACAGGAAGAAAAAAACCGGCACATGGCCTTGGCCGACCAGGAAATGTACGATAAAGGAATTATAGCTACCGGCGATATTTCTAACCAAATGTATTCTTTACAGCAAAAAGCCAAAAGCCCTATACAATGGTATAATTTTCTTGAACTCACCAACCTCAATGATGCAAAAGCCCTGGAACGGGTGGCACTATACAGCCGCATGGCAGATGAATTTATACAGGCGCTTCCGGCTAATTCAGCGGCAGCGCTTTCTCCGCACGCCGTATACAGTGTATCGCCGCTTACCTTTTCCCTCATTAATACCTGCACAAAAAATAAAACCATAAGCATACACAACCAGGAATGTGCAGACGAGGATGAACTGCTCATGAAAGGAAGCGGCCGTTTTATTGCGTTTTATGAAAGTATCGGCCGCAAGTCCATACCGTTACCCCTATCCGGGAAAAGCAGTGTACGCACCTGGCTGCCCTGTTTCAACAACAGACAAACCATCATTTTGGTACACAATACTTATATGACTGAGGAAGATATTGTGTTTGCCAATACATATGCTTTACAAAACGAATTGCAGTTGGTATATTGCCTTTGCCCCAATGCTAATGTATATATTGAAGAAAAACTACCGCCGGTTGATCTTTTTATCAAACACAATTGTCATATTGTTTTGGGAACAGATAGTTATGGCAGCAACCGGGAATTGAGCATCACCAGTGAAATGGCGGCTATTCGTGCACATTTTCCGCATATTCCGGCAGCCACCCTTTTGCAATGGGCTACCTTAAACGGAGCGGAAGCCCTGCATTGGGAAAATAGCCTGGGCAGCTTTGAAAAAGGTAAAAAGCCGGGCATCGTACTGGTAAAAAATGATTTAAGCGATTCGGTAAGGATACTGTAAGCCGGCTCCTCCTTATCTTTGTTTGCTTATGGGCCACAAAAAATTAATACGGTTTGAAGCCATTAAAACCTTCCCTAACGTATTGCAATACCCGCAGGGCATGCAGGGAAAATGGAATGCTTTTTTTGGCAACAGCAATGGCATTACGCTGGAATTAGCCTGTGGCAAAGGAGAATACACGGTAGCGCTGGCGCAAAAATATCCCAACCGGAATTTTATTGGTATTGACCTGAAAGGCAACCGCATATGGGCAGGCGCAAAAAAATGTATAGAAGAAGGAACAAAGAATGCCGCGTTTGTACGTACACAAATTGAAAAGATCACCGATTACTTTACGGCCGGGGAAGTACAGGAAATATGGATCACTTTCCCCGATCCGCAGTTGCGGCTTTCAAGAGCAAAGAAGCGGCTCACGCATCCCCGGTTTTTACGGCTGTACCGGCAAATACTTGCGCCTGGCGGTTTTATTCACTTAAAAACAGATTCACCCAACCTATACGATTTTACTAAACTGGTGTGCGGAATATATGAACTTCCTGTAATGGAAGATGAGGAGAATGTATATGCCCGGCAGGAGATCAGCGAAGAGCTGAGAATAAAAACCTATTACGAAAGCTTAGATATTGCCGGAAGTAACCGGGTGCATTATTTAAAATTCCGTTTGCCCGAACAGCTTCTCCCGGAAAAAGATGAGCAATTAAAGCAGTTATTACGTGAAACGCAGATCAAAACCGGCAGTTACAAATAGCAAAACCGTTATACCGGTAAAAGTAAAGCGAAAGGATTCCTTTTTTGAATCCGTATATGATGTAGTCCGGCTGATACCCAAAGGACGCGCTACCTCTTTTGGCGCCATTGCGGCTTACTTAGGTACAAAGCTATCGGCCCGCATGGTAGGCTGGGCAATGAACGCGGCAGGCACCGCGCTTCCGCCGGTACCGGCACACCGCGTAGTAAACCGCAATGGTATGCTGAGCGGGAAACATCATTTTGCCACACCCACTTTAATGGCGGATCTTTTAAAAAGTGAGGGCATAAAAGTTAAAAACGATACCATTGTGAATTTTGAACAAATATTCTGGGATCCGGCCAAAGCATTGGAGCCCGGATAGCAACCGTATGTTGGTACAAAGTATAGCTGATACCGGTATCAGCGGCTCACATATAATTTTTACGCTGCACCTATAGTATCTTTCATCCCTGTTTTACTCTATACACAGTTATGCATAGGCCATATAGAATAATCACGCCGCTGGCTTTTTTGGTTTTTTTTTTAATGGCTTCCTGTTCAAATAAAAAAATAAACAAGCCAATGCGCTTTACGGAAAAACAGCTTACCCATGATCCTCAGGGCCATTTTCTAAATTCAACCCAGGTTTTTTCTCCCGATGATGAATGGATCGTATATGATACCCGCAATGATGATGGCGGCATTGGCGTTACCGGCAGTATTGAAATGGCAAATGTGCCAACGGGTAAAATACAGCCCCTGTACCATACTCAAAATCAAACAAAATACGGCCCGGGCGTAGGTGCGGCAACGTTTTCACCGACTAACCCTACAGTTTTGTTCATTCATGGTATACGCAATGCCAATGAAGCACATCCCTATGGGTTTACCCGCCGTACAGGTGTGGCCATCCATACCACCAAGCCTTTTGAGCCTGTATTTATGGATGCCCGCAATATAACGCCCCCTTTTACACCCGGGGCTTTGCGCGGCGGAACGCATGCGCATTCCTGGAGCGGCGATGGGCAATGGATAAGCTTCACCTACAATGATTACATCATGGAGCAACTGTCCAAAACAGATACTGCTGTTAAGGATCTGAGAACCATTGCCGTAATGATGCCGGGAACAGTAACCGTTCCTGATGATGGCGCAATGGAAAATAATAATGGGGCATATTTTTCGGCGATAGTGGCAAAGGTTACGGAAAAACCTGAACCGGGGAGCAATGAGATAGACAAAGCGTTTGATGAGTGCTGGATTGGCAGCAAAGGATATCAAAAGGCCGATGGAAGCTGGCAACATCGTGCTGTTGCTTTCCAGGGCAATGTGCGGAATGAAAAAAATGAAACGATAGCAGAAGTTTTTGTAACCGATATTCCGGATGATATTACCAAAGCTTCGCCAGGCGATCATTTGGAAGGAACTGCTCGCACCCGGCCTGACCTGCCCGCGGGAGTTGTACAAAGAAGGATTACCCATACCCCGGAGGGCATTCAGGGACCAAGACATTGGTTACGCACCACCCCCGATGGATCCCTGATTTTATTTATGGCAAAAGATCCAAAGGGTATTATTCAGGTTTATGGCGTATCGCCCAACGGGGGTTCCATCAGCCAGGTTACTTTTAATGATTTTTCTATCCAGGGACCTATTAATATAAGTCCGGATGGCAGTTATGTTTCCTATATAGCAGATAATAGTGTATTCATCACCGGTATACAAACCCATTTGGCTGAAAGGTTAACGCCCCGCGGTACTGATGAAGATGTCCCCTTCGGTGCGGCAATATGGTCGAACGATGGCCGGATATTAGCTTTTAACCGCCGGGTAAAGAAGGAAGAGAAGAAATATGTGCAGATATTTTTACTAAGGAAGCAATAGATAAGGTTTAAGCAGATGGTGAAGCGCTAATCCTGGCTCACGGTTTCAAAAGTACCTTCCCACTTCACTTTCGTAAAAGGTTTGCCATCTATTTCAACATATGGATCGGCAAAAATATTCAATGCCGGCCCTTGCTGGGCGGGCTCAAGCACCACATCTCTTCCATGCGAAATTGTAAGATAGCGGTTGCTTAATGTTCCAAATAAATAATCCCGGAGTTCCGGATGTTTATCGGCTTCAGACGCATCAATGGTAATCCAGCCCGGCCCCTGCACATAAAACCTGGCCCAGCAATGCCAGTCTTTTACTTTCCCTTTACCCGGGGTAGCGCTCAATGGCAAGCCAAAAACATGGTCTGCCGGAATTCCCTCAGACCGGCACAATGCAATAAAAACAGAGTGGTAGTCTGAACAATCGCCCGTTTTGCTGTTGCAGGCCCATAGCACATCGCCAATTCCTGCACCCGGCGCTTTATAATTGTAAATCATGTTATCAATCAAGTAATCATATATCTGGCGTGCCGCTTTAATGGGCTCTTTTTCTAACTGCAACTGCTGATGGATGGTTTCAACAGGTCCATCAAGAGGAATCAGCCTGTTACTCGCCAGGTAAACCTTCATCTTTCCGCCAATATCCGCTTTTGGTAAACCCGTCAGAGTCCTAGCTTCCGGCACCGACTTCTCCTTTAATTTTATTTTATATCTTAAAGTAATAGTTAAGCTGTCTTTAACGTTTGCCTTATTCATCATAACCTGGCTATAATATACCTGGTTGCCATATTTGCGTTCAGTAGTTATTTTCCCTGAGCCTGATCCGGATAACAACGCTACTGTTTGACGTTCATCAGAAGAGGGAACAGGTATCCAGCAGTTTACTTGTTTTACGCCGGAAGGAATATTGGTGATATGGCAGGTATAGGTGAGTGTTAATATACGGGGCTGCGTAGTATCGGCATAGCCGGTATGCATAATAAAAGCGGCCGCTGATAATATTACATACAACTTGTATGAACGCGTCCCCCGGGAAAACAAAACACCCCGTTGTTCCTTCATTTTCAGGTATTTAAAATATTTAGATAAAATATAAGCGGATGCAACAGTTTTCAACAATTAACGCTCAGTTTCAGTTAGCACAAACATAAAAACAAGCAGCCGCAACGCCACTATGAAGATAAGCTAAATGATGCCCATCAAAATCATCTATCCTATAAAGTGACCGCGTGAATCATTTTTTATAAAACTTTCGTTATGCAACAGAAATACATTTTATTTTTCAGCCTGATCACTCTTATTATATGCAGCAGTTGCAACCGTTACTACTATAAGCCCAACGGTGTAAATACCCCCCTGTTTACAGATGCCGGCCAGGCGCACCTGAACGTAGCGGGCAGTATAGGCGGCAATAGCGGGGATTATGACTATGAGGGAACCCGGTATGTTTTTGATTTACAGGCATCGGTTTCTCCTGTAAAGCACTTAGGCATTATAGCCAACTACAGTACCTATGGATATACGCCCGATAACCCCGATGCCACGAATGGTAACGTGGATGGCAAAGCGCACTTACTTGAGTTTGGCGTGGGCGGATATTACGCCAAAGGCAACAAATTTAAAATGGTTACCGACTGCTATGTGGGCTATGGAACCGGCCAGATTAGAAGTGATGTAGATATGCGCATAAATCGTTTTTTCATACAGCCGGGTATTGGTGTTCGCTCCCCCGCATTTGACGCGGCTTTTAATCTGCGCTTTGTTAGTGCAAAGTACAGCCACTTTAATGCAAAGGGAATGACTAATGATTACCTCATGCAGCAAAACCTTATCAACAGCAGCGGGCGACGGATTGATAATACCAATTATGCTTTTGTTGAACCCTCTTTTACGGTAAGAACAGGATACAAATTCCTTAAAGTACAATTGCAAATGGTATTTGCACAGGAAATAACAAGCGTACCCTGGGACTATAATCCTTCCAGGTATACAGTTGGACTTTATTTCAGCTTAGAAGACGCGATAGCGGAAGCCATGAGCGGCCGGTAACTTACCGGTTCCAGGCGGGTTTGCTCTTTAGTGTTTTTTTATATACCGGGCAATCAGGCGTGTGCGCACCGGGTAGGTATCCTGTGCTAAGGAGAAACTCATTTACAATTTCACCTCCCGTGAATTTGAATGTAGCTTTGAATAGCTTCATCCACTCTTCTTTGGTTTTAGGATGATGATGCTCTATCCAGTTTTTAAAGGAACCAAATTCTTTTTGAAGCTGCAGCACCGCCCTGGCATTTTCAATAGCAGCATTCACTTTCAGGCGGTTTCTTATAATACCGGCATCATGCAGCAATCGCTCTCTATCTTTGTCTGCATATTTTGCAATACGGGCTATATTAAAGTTGTGATAGGCTTTCCGGAATCCTTGCTCTTTTTTTAAAATGGTAGTCCAGCTTAAGCCCGCCTGGTTAATTTCCAGTATTAAACGGCAAAACAATTCATTATCATCCCCAATGGGAAACCCATAGTGGTTATTGTGATAATCCCTGTGCACATTTTCTTCCTCAGCGCTTAATCCGTTTACGTAACTGCAATAGCTCATAGTGTGATAGGTGATTGTATAGCGGTCAGCAGCAGTCAGGTATGAGGCATGTGAGGTATCAGGTATTAGTGTATAACTATTAATGATAAGCTCCATCCTCCTTCTTTCACTGCTCACTTTCCACTTTGCTTTTGATGCTTTGTATTTCATGCGCTGCCTGACGCTTCCCTGGTTGCGCACCGACTGCTCTCATTTTCAAATTTTCAAATCAGCACATTCTCACATTTTTCAGACGTTCACCGTATCATATACCACCACTTTTTTCCAGAGGTGCTTGCATTCATCAACGAACTTTAAATGAATAGGATCGGTTTGGTAACTATCCTGGTGTGCTTTATTATCAAACAACAGCAGCCATGATACAGAATAGGAACTGTCTATTACATCACGGCTGGTATCAGCAGGTTTGCCAATGTAAAAGGTTTTAATGGTTTTTACAGCGGAGAGTTTATGCAATCCGGCAACCAGTTGCTCAAAATCTGTTTGGCTGCCAGGGTTATTCAACCAAAAATAAACGTGATGGATAAAAGTACTGTTATCACTCATAGTTTGTGTATTTGGGCAAATTTATGAAAAGCTCACTTCATCTCCTTCAGCCAGTCTTTTATGCCTTTGTATATTTTTTTGGCCACCGCATTATGAAAGCGGGGATCCAGTATATGTTTTTCATCATCCGCATTACTTAAAAAAGCCACTTCCACCAGGCAATTAGGGTAATCTGTTGGACCGTTAAGGGCAAAATTAAAAGCACCCACATTCCCGGCTTCAGCCAAAGGAAGCTCAAGCATGCGCCGTAATATAGCCTGAGACAGGCTCCTGAAGCCAATATAACGGTAATAAGTACCCGTTCCTTTAACAGCCATATTACCAGAAGAGTTAAGATGAATACTGATCAGCAGGTGCGGGCTTTCAGCTCTTAACATTTCCACGCGTTCCGGCATCCCCAGTGTAGTATCCTTTTCGCGGGTCATATACGTGGCCACTTTTTTCCGTTTCAGTAATTTGTTTACCGCCTGCGCAATATTAAGCGCGTAATCTTTCTCCTTTACATTACTGGTTACGCCGGTAGCGCCTGTGTTGGTTCCGCCGTGCCCTGCGTCAATCGCTATTTTCAGTTTACGGATATTTAAGTCCTCAGGCTGTCGTTTTACAAGTATCACCAGCTTTTTCCCTGTACTGTCATAGCCAATATGGTATCCCCAGTGCTGCATATGCTTTAATTCAATATAAACCCGCATCACATCATCTTCTGTTTGTTCATACCATGCGTTTTTAATTTCCTTTGCCGACCCCAATTGTGATATCCAGTTGGTATTGGAAGTAGCGCCAAAAATATCCACCACAATACGTGCCGGACTGATCTGCTGCACACTGCGATAGGGCAATCTTTCATCTAAGCTAATGGTAACATAATCGAACTGACCATCTCCATATATATGCCAGCCTGATGTAAGATAATAGGGCGCCGGCACTTTGCATGGCAGCCATTGGGTATTGCTTTTAGCGATATAGGCAAAATGATTTTCAGAAAGCTGCACTTTATAATCGGTGTTCACAGAATCCACCACCCGCATTACTACGCCCGAATCCAGGTAGGTCATTTTAGCGCCGCCCAAACGGTCTTCACCCAATCCATATTTTAAAAAAGGAAGTTTACCCGCGGTTTGTACCATCATCGTTTTTGCAGTATCCTGGGCGGCAGCAGTAAGGGGAAAACAAAGTAAGTAATAAAAAAGCGCTTTTTTCATCGGTTGAAGATAAAGTAAACCCGATATAAAAAGAAAACCCCACGGCAGGCAGTGTGGGGTTTCTTTTTGTTTATCCGTTATGTTTTACATGCACGGAAAAGATAAGCACATCCATATAGATTGCAATCGGGTGGCTTTCGCTGCAAGACTTTTCTTTTTTATACGAATGATAATTATTACCGGGTGCGCAACAGCAGGAATACGGGATTAAGCGATAAATGATTTAGCTTTTGATAACAGAAAAGGGGAAGCATAATAATGATGTGTTTATCATTTCTCAATGATCACTTCTGTACCAATGGGCAGCATATCATACAACTCATCCATATCGCTGTATCGTACAGCAATACAGCCGGCCGTCCAGTTAATATATTTGTCAATCACCCATTCTTCATTGGGGCGGGTGCCATGAATGCCTATTCCACCACCAATAGTGGCTTTTTTGGGTATAACACCGGTTGCCTTACGGGCTTGAAATTTTTCGTAGCTTTCTCTGGTTGGATAATCGAGCATCAAAAATTTACCCCATTGCTTATGGATCTTCTTACCTACAATCTGGAAATGCCCTTCCGGTGTAAGCCGGTCGCCTTCCATACGCTTATCTTCCTGGCTTTTATTGCCAAAAACCACGGGGTAGGTGCCGTACCATCCTTCCTGGTCATACAGGGTCATTTCATAGGCGCCCTTTTTTATTACCAAACGATAAGCCGAACTGGCGGGGATATTCGCAGCTTTCTGTTTAAACCGGGTAGCCGGAGTATCCAAAGCGGCTGAAGAAGTATCATTTAAAGGAAACGGTTTTTTATTAATACTTTGAAAACCAAAGCATGTTCCAAGTATTAAAAATGCAGCAAAAAAACGGAGCGGATTGATCATAGTGCATCAACAATTAGGCATGAAAAAAAACGCATAGCCGGGCTTAATATTTCTACTTACGCATTTCTTTACCCTTTGATATAACCGCAAATTAAAAGCCGCTAATTGTTACTTTTTACATAATAAATGGCCATGCCGCTCCAGGTTTACCCTACAAACTGTTAAAATGTTTCCACCTGAAGTAAGTAAATACTCTATTTACTCCTGTAGATAACAAGAGGATAATTACCAAATCTCAACCCGCAAAAAGCATACGCGTAGTACACCGCCCGCTATTAAACATATTATAAACCGGCTTTAAGCTCTAATAAAAATCCTCTGAGCTTTTCTAAACGCTGCACAATTCCAAAGTGTTGCTGCGCTTTTGACTTGTTCTTTTTCAGGTAGTCCTTTGCACCTTCAATGGTATATTTCTTTTGCCGTAACAAGTGATGGATGAGAAAAAGGTTCTTAATATCTTCCGGGCGAAAATGCCGGTCGCCCTTTCTGTTCTTCCGTGGCTGTAAAATATCAAATTCGGTTTCCCAGTAACGCAGTAAAGAAGCATTGAGGTTAAACATTTCAGCCACTTCGCCAATACTGTAATATTGTTTTCTAAAAAGCACTTCATCCTCCGGGATGCTGATCATGGCAGATTCGGCATCCATTTCCTTTATTGACTTTCGTCCTCTTTTGCCTTTTTTTACAGGAATATTTTCCTTTTTCTGCCTGGCGGGAGATGCCGGTGCATGGAGCGGTGCTGCCTGATGAGCAGGTTCGGGTGTGGCATTAGCTACGGGAATAGCTGGCTGCTCCTGCTTGTCAGGCACAGTCCTGGACGCAGGTTTAACCGGCTGCTCTGCTGCATAAGATCCAAACAAGTCTAACTGCTTACACATACTGCTAAATTAACGGTATGCAGAAAAAATGATACCGGAAATTATCAACATTTAATCAAAGCTCTGATTGCCGGAGGCGGCTATTTTTACGATCCTGTCAAATTGTTCGGGTGTAAGATCATTATAAAAAAAGTAAATCGGGTCAATATGCCGCTTATTTTTTCGAACTTCATAATGCAGGTGCGGTCCTGTAGATTTGCCTGTGCTGCCTACCCAGCCTATTAACTCTCCCCGTTTTATTTTTTGACCCACTTTGGCTTTAATGCGGTATTGATGCCCGTACAGGGTTTCATAACCGTAGCCATGATTAATAATAACATGGTTACCGTAACCATTGCCGGTATTGCCGGCCAACCGCACCACGCCATCTGCTGTTGCATAAATAGGGGTTCCCTGCGGCGCGGCAAAATCAAGGCCCGCATGCATTTTTACGGTTTTATAAACGGGGTCAATCCGGTAGCCGAAGCCCGAAGCTACCCGGCTAAGGTCTTTATTGCTCACCGGCTGAATAGCCGGGGTAGCTGCCAGCAATTTTTCCTTATCCCGTATCATGGCCTCAATCTCTTCGTACGATTTTTCCTGAAAAGCGATACGGTTCATCATTTTATCTAATGTAGCCGCAATGGAATAAGCCAGTTCATTATCCTCCATGCTTTCTGCCAACTGCGCTTCCTGCTGTTTTTCCATACGCTTTGCCCTGGCGCTGTCTGGTATAGGATTAGCTTCAAATATCTCACGGTACACGTGATTGTCTCTTTTTTCCAGTTCTGCCATCTGTTGCTGCATAAATTTCACCTTACCATTCAGCAGCCGGTAATCCTCTTTTATGCGCTCGTTTTCCTGGCGCATAAGCATTTCTTTAGGTGAATCTATAAGCTGGAAAGCAATGACCACTATTATTAAAGCGGTTACTACCGCCCCGGCTAAAAACCCCAGTATACGCAGGAGCTTCACCCGCAGGGGAGTCACCAGTTTTTCGTAACGGAGTGAATTGGTATTATAGAAATACTTTATTTTTTTCATGAAGCAGGTATCTGACGCCGGCTTTATTCAGCATATAAAATCCAGCTATAATTTAACTACCTTCGCCCCCGGTTTTTCGGGTAAAGGCAAATATAAAATTTAAACGTTCAAACCCCACAAAAAATATAACGGAGTAATGATGACTTCAGTACAAATAAGGCAGGCTTTCCTTGATTTTTTCCAATCCAAACAACACCACATCGTTCCATCCGCTCCTATTGTTGTTAAAAACGATCCTACGCTTTTGTTTACCAATGCTGGAATGAACCAGTTTAAGGATTATTTCCTGGGAAATAAAAACGCGCCTTACCAGCGGGTAGCCGATACACAAAAATGTTTGCGCGTAAGCGGTAAGCATAACGACCTTGAAGAAGTAGGGGTAGACACTTACCACCATACCATGTTTGAAATGCTGGGCAACTGGAGCTTTGGCGATCCTGCCCGGCCGGAAGGAGGCTACTTCAAAAAGGAAGCTATTGCCTGGAGCTGGGAACTGTTAACGGAAGTATATAAAATATCAAAAGACCGTATATATGTAACCATTTTTGAAGGAGATGAAAAAGAAGCCCTGCCCAAAGATGAAGAAGCATATAATGAATGGAAAAAAGTAATTGCGGAAGAAAGCATATTGCCGGGGAAGAAAAAAGATAATTTTTGGGAAATGGGCGATACCGGGCCATGCGGCCCGTGTACAGAAATACATGTAGATTGCCGGAATGATGAAGAACGAAAAGCCGTAGACGGCAAAACCCTGGTCAATAACGATCATCCGCAGGTAATTGAAATATGGAACAATGTATTTATACAATTTAACCGCTTAAAGAACGGCACACTTGAACCGCTACCGGCACAACACGTAGACACCGGTATGGGGTTTGAAAGATTGGTGCGGGTACTGCAGGAAAAAAATTCAAATTATGATACGGACATTTTTACGGGTACTATCGCGCATATAGAAAAAATAACGGGGCAGCTATACGATTTCGGCAGCAGTAAGCAGGCTGTAGCTTTTCGGGTGCTTGCCGATCACATCAGGGCCATTTGCTTTACCATTGCCGATGGGCAGCTACCTTCCAATACCGGCGCGGGCTATGTAATCAGAAGGATATTAAGGAGAGCCGTAAGGTATTATTATTCTTACCTGAATTATAAACAGCCTCTCCTCCACCAATTAGTAATGCATACGGCCCTGCAGTTCAAAGCTGTTTTCCCGGAATTGTACCAGCAGGCAGCATTTGTTACAAAAGTGGTAAGAGAAGAAGAAGATGCATTTTTGAGAACGCTGGAGAAGGGTTTGAAACGCATGGAGGATATTATCGGGTCAACAGGTAATAACACCGTCATTTCAGGCAAAGACGCGTTTGAACTATATGATACTTACGGGTTTCCTGTTGACCTTACACGCCTCATTGCCGAAGAAAATAAATTAGCGGTAGATCAGAGCGGCTTTGAAAAGGAAATGCTGGAACAAAAAAATCGCAGCAGGGTGGCAACAACTATTGACACCGAAGACTGGATTGAAGTGAACAAGGCCGATAAATTAGGTTTTGTTGGCTACAATGATCTGCTGGTAGAAACACTTGTGGTTAAGTATAGAAAAGTTAAAGCAAAAGGTAAAGAGCAATACCAGTTGGTATTAGCCACCACGCCCTTTTATGCCGAAAGCGGCGGCCAGGTGGGCGATAAAGGTATACTTCAGTTTGGAGAGGAAAAGGTTATCGTTACAGATACAAAAAAAGAGAATGACCTGATCATTCATTTTATAGAAAAATTACCGGACGATATTACGCTGCCCGTTACCGCTTCGGTAAATTTCGAAAACCGTTTGTACACCATGTACAATCATACCGCCACGCATTTGCTTCATGCCGCGCTTCGGCAGGTATTGGGCAAGCACGTAGCGCAAAAGGGCTCACTGGTTTCACCCGGCGAACTCCGTTTCGATTTCTCACATTTTGCTAAAGTTACCGAAGAAGAGCTATGGAAAGTGCAGGCGCTGGTGAATGAAAAGATCCGCGAGAACATTCCGGTTGTAACTAAGGAAATGCCTAAAGAAGAAGCATTACAATCAGGCGCTATGGCATTGTTTGGCGAAAAATACAGCGATAGGGTACGGGTAGTAACCATTAACCCTTCATACTCTGTTGAATTGTGCGGCGGAACGCATGTTGGCAATACGGGCATGATTGGCTTCTTCATCATTGTTTCAGAATCTGCGGTAGCAGCAGGCGTAAGACGTATTGAGGCACTTACAGGTACGGCAGCTTTGCAGTATGGCTACGACCGCATAAGCGGGTATAAGCACATCAGCGAATTACTGAAAGCCAAAAACCCTTTGAAAGCCATTGAAAAGCTGATAGAAGAAAAAAATGCATTGCAGAAGAAAATGGAAGGGTTAGAAGCCCGGCATTTAGTACAGGTAAGGAATGAACTGCTGCAAAAAGACGAAATAGTAAATGGCGTAACTTTTATTGGCGACATTGTACAGGTAAGTCATGCAGATGCCTTAAAGAAGATTTGTTTTGATGTAAAAAATAATCTCCGGGATTACTTAATCGTACTCTGTGCCAATATTGACGGCAAACCCTTTGTGGCCGTGGGCATGTCTGAAGTAGTTGCAGCGGCAAAGCAATTAGATGCGGCCAAAATCATTAAAGAGCATATTGCACCATTGATAAAAGGAGGCGGAGGAGGTCAGAAAACACTGGCCACAGCAGGTGGGCAGGATGCATCTCAGTTACGCCTGGTTATAGAAAAAGTAAGATCCCTGCTGTAAAATATGGGGAATATAGCGAGTACACCTGTAGAATTTTTTCCTTAGTTCCTGTAATATGCTTTACCATTATAAAATGATCCGGTAATTGAAATGATGTAGCAACAGATGCATGAAGCCATGTTGTTATTACGGTAAAAGCAACGCCGGCAGTGTATTCCCGGATATTTGAAACAGAGAAACCGGGCGCCGCCACAGCTTAAAATATCCCTATGATTTTTATCAGGTTTTTTATGGTTTAATTCTTGCACCTTTGTATACAAAAAATAAAACATATGGCTAACGTAAACATTGGTATTACCGAAAAAAACAGGCAGGCTGTTGCAGGAGCATTAAACCAGGTTTTAGCAGACGAGCATATATTGTACAACAAAACCCGCAGCTACCACTGGAACGTGGAAGGTCCGAGTTTTATGGAATTGCATAAACTCTATGAAGAGCAATATACAGTGCTGGCCGAAATCATTGACGAGGTTGCTGAGCGGATACGTACTGTTGGACATTTTGCGGAAGGAAGGCTGAAAGAGTTATTGAAACTGGCCACTTTAGACGAGCCCCAGGTGCCTACCCGGTTTGAAAAACAAATACCTAACCTTGATGCCGATCATGAAACCATCATTAACAACCTGCGCAAGCTGATCAAGGATTTTGATGAAAAGTATAAAGATATCGGCAGCAGCGATTTTTTAACCGGGTTGCTTAAACAACACGAAAAAATGGCGTGGATGCTGCGATCTTATGTAGGATAGTAACATTTGCTTATTTGCAAAGGAGACAAAGACCGGTCAGTCCGCTTGTCTCCTTTTGCTTTTTTACCGCCGGGAGCGCCCTCCCAAAGTATTGCAGCGGAAAATGTAATTATAAAACTTGCTTATTAAATGCGGTAAAATGAATAATTTCAATACCGGTTGCCTGCATTATACCTGTACGGCACCCCCCGGTTAAATCATATTATTCATTCAAAATGCCTTTACACGATGCGCCTGCCTTTACTTCAAGCACTTTTTTTATTTCTCGTGGTCTGTCTTACCGGATGTGCAACGCCGCCCGATCAGGCAGCTATACCCAAAATTGACAGGGAGTATGTGCTGGATGCTAAAATGACCGGGTATACCGGCATAGGAGGCGATATAGAAGGCATAAGAAATCCCGTATTACGGGCAAAAAAGGGAGAACGGGTTATGATCAGGATCATTAACGGGGAGGTGATGTCGCACGATATCGTATTTGAAAAGGCAGGGATGAAAAGTATGCCTGTAGCAGATAAAGGCGATACGGCCAGCGTAGTGATAGAAGCAAAGGAAAACGATGTCTATTTTTGCAGTATTCCCGGCCACAGGCAGATGATGCAGGGGCGTTTTGAAATAGTAGAAAGCTTTGATATAGCAGTGGTGGATGAAGGCGTATCGCCCCGTAAAAACGGCAAGCCATTGAACCTCGGCTTTGAAAGAGGAAACTTACAGGACTGGAAAGCTACCGGAGATGCATTTAAACCCGGATCAGTGGCTTTTGATGCCGCTCCTTTATATCCCGATTCTTTCCGGTTAAAACAGGGTGGCGACTACTACATAAGCAGTGGCGGCACTTCCCATTACCAGGCTACCGGAACCTTAACTTCAGCAACTTTTGAAATAACAGATCCCTGGGCTTCTTTTAAAATATCGGGCGGAGCGCTGGAAGGGGTAAGGGTAGAATTATTACTCGCCGATTCTGCCCGGCCTTTCTTTAAAATTTCGGGACATATTACAGACGATCATATAACCGGCCCGCGGCAGGCTGCTTTCAGACCTGTAGTGGTTGACCTGAAGCCCTATCTTGGCAAAAAAATGTATATCCGGCTGGTAGACGAGGAAAACGGAAAAGTTCCCGAGATCCATTATATCCGCGATAATGTGTGGGCGCATATTGCCTTTGATGATTTCCGTTTCCACCGGGAACGGCCGAAATTTAGGAATGAATTGCGCCCGGAAGATATTGTGATCCTGCCGGCAAGGGATATCGTTAAATATGCAGGACTTTCGGGAACGGAAGCCGCCAAAGCCATGACGGTACCAGAAGGCTTTTCGGTACAACTGGCGGCCGCGGAACCAGCCATTGTTAAACCTATTGCATTTACGCAGGACGACAGGGGCCGCCTGTGGGTGGTGGAAGCGCAAACCTATCCTGTGCGGGCTGAAGAAGGAAAAGGCAGGGACCGGATACTTATTTTTGAAGACACCGATGGCAATGGCACGCTCGACAGCCGGAAAGTATTTACAGAAGGGCTTAACTTAGTTAGCGGTATAGAACTGGGCTTTGGAGGCGTATACGTGGGCGCCGCACCCTATTTATTATTTATTCCTTTTGATGAAACAGGAGACAGACCGGCAGGTAAGCCCGAAATACTATTGGATGGATGGGGTTATGAAGACACGCATGAAACATTGAATACCTTACGCTGGGGACCGGATGGATGGTTATATGGTACCCATGGCGTATTTACCCATTCCAACGTGGGAAAACCCGGCGCTCCTGATGCCGAACGGCAACGCATAAACGGTGGCGTATGGCGCTATCATCCCGTTCGCCATGAATTTGAGGTATTCGCCCATGGCACAAGCAATCCGTGGGGGCTCGACTTCAATGATTATGGCCACGCTTTTATTACCGCCTGTGTTATTCCGCATTTGTATTACATGATACAGGGAGGAAGGTACCACCGCCAGGGCGGCGAACATTTTAACCCCTATACCTATAACGATATTAAAACCATTGCCGATCATGTGCACTGGATAGGCAACAGCGGGCCGCATGCCGGCAACTTCCGGTCGGCCGCCGCGGGTGGTGGCCATGCGCATGCCGGGGCAATGTTTTACTTAGGAAACAAAAGCTGGGGACGCGACAGGAACGCTATTATGATGAATAACCTGCACGGGCACCGGGTGAATACAGATATGCTGTCGCGTTCCGGCTCAGGATATACGGCAAGCCACGGCAAAGACTTTATACTAAGAAATGATTCCTGGTCGCTCTGGCTCAATTTTGAGATCGCGCCCGGCGGATCGGTGTTTGTAATAGACTGGTACGACAAAAACCAATGCCATAACCCCAACCCGGCCGTCCATAACAAAACGCTGGGGCGCATATTTAAAATTTCACACCGCGATGATAAATGGGATCCTATAGACCTGGCTAAAAAAACAAACTTAGAATTGGTGGCACTGCAGCTTAATGAAAATGAGTGGTACGTAAAACACGCCCGTCGTTTGCTGCAGGAAAGAAAAACGGGTAGCGATGTACACCAGGCTTTATGGAAGATATTAAATGATAACCCCGATGTTACCCGGAAATTACGCGCTTTATGGACCCTGCACGTAACAAAGGGAATCAGCGAAGAACAGTTACTGAACCTCCTGGAAAATAAAAATGAATATGTGCGCTCCTGGGCTATACAATTGCTGGCGGAAGAGAAAAAAGTTTCTGCTAATGCACAGCATCGTTTTGAAGCATTAGCTAAAAATGATACCGCTGCACTCGTGCGCCTGTATATTGCTTCAGCACTCCAAAGAATGGAACCGAACCAGCGATGGGATATTATTAAAAATCTTTGTACCAGGAATGAAGATAATACAGATGCCAATATACCGCTGATGGTATGGTATGCATTTGAACCGCTGGTAGCGGCAGACCCCTCCAGGGCTATGGCTTTGGCAAAAGATGCCAAATTGCTCAATATGGCGGGCTATGCAGGGCAACGTTTGAGTGAAGTAAAAAAATAAAATTGAAAACGAAGGATATGAAGAAAACGCTTTTAATGATTTCGGTTATATTTTCTGTAGCCACGGCAGCGTCACAAACCTCCTTGCAAAAGCTATACCCGGTAAGTTTTTCGGATGTAACCATTACAGACCCCTTCTGGAAACCGAAAATGGGAACCGTTGCTACCGCTACACTTGATGCCTGCGTAAATTACACGCAGGATAAAACCGGGCGCATCCGCAATTTTGAAAAAGCAGCCAAACATTCCGGCAAACATGAGGGCATATATTATGACGACTCTGACGTGTATAAGGCCATTGAAGCCATTGCTTATTCCCTCAAAAATTACCCCAACCCCACGCTGGAAAAGCATACGGATGAGTGGATTGAAAAGATTGCCGCGGCGCAGTTACCGGATGGCTACCTGAATACCTATTATATACTAACGGATATAAATAAGCGCTGGACGGATATGGAAAAACATGAGGACTATTGCGCCGGTCACCTGATAGAAGCCGGCATAGCGTATTATAATACCACCGGGAAAAATAAGCTGCTGCATACTGCCATCCGCTTCGCCGATCATATTGATTCCGTTTTCCGGCAGCAAAACAGGCCATGGGTGAGCGGACACCAGGAAATTGAGCTGGCGCTGATGAAACTCTATCACCATACACAAAATAAAAAATATCTTGAGCTGGCAAACTGGTTCCTTGATCAGAGAGGACGCGGGAATGGCAAAGGTGTGATCTGGGATCAATGGAAAGACCCTGCATATTGCCAGGACGGGCTGCCTGTAAAGGATCAGCGTAAAATAACAGGGCATGCCGTAAGAGCGATGTATTTATATACCGGCGCCGCCGATGTGGCGGCCGTTACCAATGATGCAGGATATATTACGGCCATGGATTCCATATGGCAGGACGTGGTATTTCACCATATGTATATTACAGGAGGTATAGGCGCACAGGGAAGTAATGAAGGATTCGGCAAGCCCTACGATTTGCCCAACGCCACCGCGTATTGCGAAACCTGCGCCTCTGTGGGTATGGTATTCTGGAACCAGCGCATGAATATGCTTTCCGGCGATGCGAAATACATTGATATACTGGAAAGAAGTTTATATAACGGCGCATTAGATGGCTTATCGCTCTCGGGCGATCGCTTTTTTTATGGTAACCCCCTGGCAGCTTCGGGTAACCATAACCGGAGTGAATGGTTTGGCACAGCCTGTTGTCCATCGAACATTGCCAGGCTGGTAAGCTCATTGGGTAATTATATCTATGGAACTTCAAAGAATGCCGTGTGGGTGAATATATTTGCAGGCAGCCATGCAATGGTACAACTGAACAAAAACAAAGTAAACCTTAGCATGGAAACCGGTTATCCCTGGAAAGGAAATATAAAACTGGCGGTATCGCCGGCAAAAATGCAGCAGTTTGAATTGCGCATACGTATTCCGGGCTGGCTTTCCACGCCTGCTCCCGGCAACCTGTACCATTATGAAACACCGGAGAAAGATGTTCCGGAAATAAAAGTGAACGGAACTCCGGCGCAATATACCGTTGATGAGGGGTATGCCGTAATAAAAAGGGTTTGGAAAAAGGATGACATAGTAACCATGGAATTGCCTATGAAAGTAAGGAGAATTATAAGCAACCCGGCAGTTAAGCAGAATGAAAACAGGGTAGCGCTTCAGTACGGTCCGCTGGTATATTGCGTGGAAGGCACCCCTAATGACGAATTTGATGCAGGAAGCGTAATAGTTCCTGCCGAAACTAATTTTGAAATATCGTATGACGCTTCTTTACTGGGCGGCGTAAACGTGTTGCGCTTTAATGCTCCGGTGGTTACCATACACAAAGATGGTCTGTCGGTTTCCACGATAAACAAAAAAATAACGGCTATCCCTTACTATAGCTGGAACAACAGGGGCGCCAATGACATGCAGGTATGGCTGCCTTCAGCTATTCAGCAAATAAGTATAAATGAATAGTTTTTTATGGATATTTCCTATATCATTAATGAACTGGGTGAAGAACGGGAACACTACTTTAATGCTGTTGCGCCGCCCATTATACAAACCAGCAATTTCGCCTTTAAAAAGGTGGATGACATGCGCAGGTTGTTTGAAGATGAGTATAGCGGCTACATCTACAGCAGGGGGCTGAACCCAACCATTGATATCCTCCGCAAGAAATTGGCCGCGCTTGATGAAGCCGAAGATTGCCTCGTATTTAACAGTGGCGCCTCGGCCATATTTGCATCCGTGCTGGCCAATGTAAAAGCAGGCGATCACATTGTTTCGGTTGAGAAGCCCTATTCCTGGGCGCAACAAATGTTTAATGTAATATTGCCACGTTTTGGCGTAACAACTACTTACGTGGATGGAACGCAGATAGAAAATTTTGAAAGAGCTGTTTTACCCAACACTTCCGTCATATACCTTGAATCGCCCAATTCGTGGGGCTTTGCATTGCAGGACCTGCAAGCAGTAGCCGAACTGGCCAAAGCACAGGGCATTATTACTATTTGCGATAACAGCTATTGTACTCCTTTATACCAGAAACCGTTAGCGATGGGCATTGATATTGCCCTGCAATCGGCCACAAAATATATAGGCGGCCACAGCGATGTAGTGGCCGGCGTATTAACGGGGCGCCGCGAAATGATGGCTAAAATATTTAACAGCGAGTATCTTACCGCAGGAAATGGTATTTCGCCTTTTAACGCATGGCTGCTGATCAGAGGATTAAGAACCCTTCCCATACGGCTGCAAAAAGTAACGGAAAACACAAAAGTGGTGCTGGCCTATCTGAAAGCGCATCCAAAAGTGGAAGCTGTATTGTTTCCGCACGATGAAAGTTTTCCCCAGTACGCATTGGCGAAACAGCAGATGCAGGGCGCCTGCGGACTTTTATCATTTTATCTCACAGTGGAAAAGATTGAAGAGATCGTACAATTTTGTGAAAATCTTAAGCATATTCTTATGGCCGTGAGCTGGGGTGGCTATGAATCTTTGATCATTCCCGGATGCGCTTCCGTAGCTCCTGAAGCATATGATATTACCCAAAGGCCGCAACGCATGCTGCGGCTATATGTAGGACAGGAGGAACCCGCCTATATCATTAAAGACTTAGAGCAGGCGCTAAATAATACATGAAGGGTTTTGCCAAATGTTTTTTTAGTTGAATATTTGTAAGATAAACAGGAAGTTGCCTTCTTTTAATAAGAGCAGGTTACCTGTTGCGGATATTATAAATTTGTTTCATGAGGAAATTATTATGCTACCTGGTTGTATTTGCAACCTTAATGGCTAACCCAACTGCCAATGCACAAACAACTATAAAATGGGATCTGCGGCGTTGCGTGGAATATGCCCTTACCAATAATGTTTCTGTAAGACAGGCTGATATCCAGGCAAGACTTTCCGCTATTGCGCTAAAACAAAGCAAACTGGCACAAATACCTTCACTTAACTTTTCGGGCAATCACGGTTTTCAATTTGGGCGATCGCTTGATTATACAACGAACACATACACAGATAATAATTCAATGTATCAGCGATTAGGTCTGAATACAGAGGTGAATTTATTTAACTGGAATAGCCAAAAGAATACGATAAAATCAAATGATTATAACTACCAGGCCGATGCGGCGGCGGTAGATAAAGCAAAGAATGATATCGCGCTGAATGTTGCCCGGCAATACCTGCTGGTTTTATTAGACATGGAGCAGGCCGAGGTAACAGGTATACAATTAAAACAAAGCCAGGCGCAATATCAAAATACCCGTAAACAGGTAGATGCAGGCGCGCTGCCCGAATTAAGCGCGGCAGAACTGGAGGCCCAGGTAGCCAGGGACAGCGCTAATCTTATTACCGCACAAACACAAATAGAAGTAGACAAACTTGCACTGAAAGCATTGATCAATCTTCCGGCAGACGCCGGATTTGAACTGGATATTCCCCCGGTGGAACAAATACCCGTGGATAATATTCTTGAAATTTCGCCCGCAACCATCTATGTTATGGCTACCCAGTCGCAGCCACAAATCAAGGTCAATAACCTGCGCCTGCAGGCAGCTCAAAAAAGCTATGAAGCCGCGAGGGGGAAACAATATCCTACGATTTCATTATTTGGACAGTTGGGCACAGCCTTTAACAGTTCTTTTAAAGCTTTTAGTGAAGTCAGCCGGGGCGACCAGCAAACTCCTGCCTACATACTGAACGGAACAGATAAAATATATGTGTATACGCCGCAAACCGGTACCGTTAGCAGTAAAAAGCGTTTCGGGCAATTGTGGGACGGATATGGTACCCAGGTAAAAAATAATTTCGGACAAGGCATTGGAATTGGTTTAAGCATTCCCATTTTTAACGGCTGGTCGGCGCGTGCCAATATAGAAAGAGCCAAATGGGATATAAAAAGCAAAGCGCTGGTCATAGAGCAGGATACCTTACAGTTAAAGCAGGATGTATATACTGCGTTTAATCAGGCCCTGGGTTCCTTCCATACTTTCAATGCGCGGCAAAAGGAAGTGTCAACCGCGGAACGCTCATTTAACCTCGCTTCCAAAAGATATGATATCGGGGCTATGCAAACCATTGAATGGCTTACCAATCAAAGCAATTTATACAATGCCAGGATCAATAAACTTATTGCCCAATACGATTATGTATTTAAAATGAAAGTACTTGAATTTTATAAGGGACAGGGCATCAGATTATAACTTCTAAACAACAACACATGAATAAAAAACTGCTATGGATTATTATTAGCCTGGTAGCGTTAGTAATATTACTGGTCGTGTTGAAAAAAAACGGCGTAATAGGTAAGGAAGAAGGCATAAAAGTGTCTTCAGAAAAAGTAATACGCAGGGATATTACAGAAATTGTAACGGCAAGCGGTAAGGTCTATCCCGAAATAGAAGTAAAGATCAGTCCCGATGTTTCGGGCGAAATAACGGAACTCAATGTAGAAGAAGGCGACAGTGTAAGAAAGGGGCAGGTGCTGGCACGCATATACGCCGACATTTATGCCACCCAGCGCGATCAGGCAGCAGCGCAGGTTGCCGGACAGCAGTCGCTGGTATCCAATGCACAGGCTCAATTGGAGGCGTTAAAGTCATCGCTGGAGTTGGCCAAACTTACTTATAACAGGCAAAAGCAGCTATTGGATGATAAAGTAATTTCAAAAGCAGAATTTGAGCAGGCCGATAATACCTTAAAAACAGCGCAGGCCAATTATGATGCCGCTACGCAAAGTGTTCGCAGCAACCAGGCGCAGGTAAAAAGCGCGGCGGCCAACCTGCAAAAGGCCAATAAAGACCTGAGCAGAACTGAACTGATATCGCCTATGACGGGCGTGGTGTCTTTATTAAATGTAAAGAAAGGCGAAAGAGTAGTAGGCAACTCCATGATGGCGGGAACTGAAATGATGCGTATAGCAGATATCAGCGTGTATGAAATAAGAGTGGAAGTAGGCGAAAACGATGTGCAGAAAATTGACCTGGGCGACACTGCCATTATTGAAGTAGATGCTTATAACAACCGTAAGTTTAAAGGCATTGTTACGCAAATTGCCAGCAGCCAGAAGGGAGCGGCTTTGCAAACTGCCGCCTCATCGGGCTCCGGCACTGATGTTACCAATTACGAAGTAAAGGTCCGCATTCTCCGCGATTCTTATGCCGATCTTTTTGATCCTTTGAAACCCAAAAAATTTCCTTTTCGCCCTGGCATGAGCGCCAGCGCCGATATACAAACCAAAACACACAGGAATGTACTTTCTATTCCTATTAACGCTGTAACCACACGCGATAAAAAAGATACGGCAAGTGAAGGCGTTAAAGTGAAAGACGTTAAAAAAACAGACCAGGCCGCTACCGGCAGCAATAACGCAAATAATGAAAACGCTCCCGCCGCTGCATCAGACGATCTGCTGGAAGTAGCATTTGTGTTGCAAAAAGATAATACCGTGAAACTGGTAACGGTAAAAACAGGCATACAGGATATTAATAATATTGAAATAACAGAAGGGCTTAATGAAGGAGATGAAGTGATCACCGGGCCTTATACCATCGTGAGCAAAACGCTGAGAAACAAATCGAAGGTAAAGGTGGTACCTAAAGAGCAATTATTTGAAATAAAGCAATAAAGGGAGTTTGGAAGTTTGCTGTTTATGATGGGATTATCTTCAAAAACTATAAACTACAAACTATAGCCCTATTTTAAAAGTTTGAGGCCTACTTTTGAGGCTCAAACTTTTTTTTATGCAGTTTGGCATTATCGGCAGCGGAAGCTGGGGAACGGCATTGGCAAAAATGCTTACGGGCAACGGCATACCTGTTAACTGGTGTGTACGCAATGATGCCATAGCAAAGCATCTTATGAAAAGATTGCACAACCCCAACTACCTGCAATCCGTGTCTTTTGATGCAGGCTTACTCACCCTCTTTACCAATGCCAGGCAGGTATTTGCTGCATCAGACCATATCGTTATCGTTACGCCTTCCGCTTATGTAATACAGCAGTTTTCCGGCATTACGGCAAAAGACCTCGCAGGAAAAAAAATTATTTCCGCCGTTAAAGGTATTTTACCGCAACAGAACCTGTTGCTAAATGATTACCTGAAAAAAAAGTTTGATTTCAGCATTGACGATTATTTTACTATTATGGGGCCCTGCCATGCCGAAGAAGTGGCTGCGGAAAGATTATCGTACCTTACTTTCTCAGGAACAAAGCAGGCTACCACAAAAGCTATTGCCGGTTATTTTTCCACGCCCTACATTAATACTATTGTCAATCATGATATATATGGTGTACAATATGCGGCCATACTCAAAAATATTTATGCTGTAGCGGCTGGTATGGCAAACGGACTTGGGTATGGCGATAACTTTTTAAGCGTGCTGATCGCCAACAGCGCCGATGAAATGGCGGTTTTTTTGCGTAAAGCGGGTATACGCAATGTAAAAGTGGGCGTTCACACCGCGGCCAGCGCCCTTCATGTAAAAAAATCACCAAACTATGCCGCTTCCGTTTACCTCGGTGACTTGCTGGTAACCTGTTATTCCCTGTTTAGTCGTAACCGGAGCTTTGGCGCATTAATCGGCAAAGGACATTCCGTTGTTTCTGCTCAAACAGACATGAAGATGGTGGCTGAAGGATATAACGCAGCCCGCAGCATTCATGAACTCAATAAAGAGATCGGCGCCAGTATGCCTATCGCCGAAAACATTTACCAGGTATTATGGAAAAAGCGTTCCCCGCGTGTTGCTTTTAAATATATTGAAGACAGCCTGGTGTAAAAATGCCCTGGTTCGTGTCTCACGAACCAATTTCCAAATGCCCTGGTTTGTGTCTCACGAACCAACTTCAAAGCTCGTGTTCGTGCGACCCGGCTTTCTCTTTCCCCAGCTTCCGGTTCGCATCGAGAGCCGGGGCTATCTATAAATCAATATCAAGAATAGACATGCCTGGTTTGATATGTATTCCTTTTAAACCCGTAGCTTCCGCGCCTTCAATATTTAAGATAGAATCGTCTATAAAAACTGTTTTTGAGGGGTCAAGATTATTTTCTCTGATGATGTACGCATACGATTCCTTATCGGGTTTGCGCATACCTAAGGTATGGGAGTAATAGGCTTTTTCGAAGTGATCGTCAAAAACATTGCCGTTAAATGCGTCTGCATACATTTTTCTGAAAGTGGTTAAATGCAGGGCATTGGTATTGCTGAACAGGAACAAGCGGTATTTGGTTTTAAGGCGGTGCAATAACGCAATCCTTTCTTCGGGAAAATAACCCAGCATGGCATTCCATGCCGTCACAAGTTCTTTGTCCGTTAAAGGCAGCCCGGCTAAATTTCTCAGCGCTTCCATGAATTCCGCATCCGTTATGCTGCCCACTTCATATGCTTTGAAAAAAGAGGAAACATTACCACTGCGGAAAAGTGTATTGTAATCTTTTACACCCAAAGCCGTAAAATGTTGTTCAGCGCGGGGCATATCTAATGTTAGTATAACGCCTCCCAGGTCGAAGATCAGGTTTTCAATATTTTGCATGGGCTAAAATACGGAGGATTTTATAAAGATATGTATTGCAGCAATCGGGACCGGTTCTTCTTCTTTTTTCTATACCTCTTTTCGTAACCAACATGTTTCTACTTCCATCCTGTTGTGGGGTAAATATTAATGCGGAGGAGCTGGCTTTATATTCAGTACGAATGATCTGTTCCCGTCCCTGTGTATCCGGTCAGGCTGTGTGAAACAATGCCCAAACAATGCCCCTTTTTTTCAATTTTGTTTTGCAACAACTAAATACTTTTGTTCTTATTATTAAATGCATAAATATGAACATTCCAAACGGTCACCAGCAGCTAATGCCTTATTTGATATCAAAGAATCCCAGGGATTTTATCCGCTTTGCTTCAACTGTGTTTGGCGCTGTGCCCGGCAATGAGCATTTAAGGGATGATGGCATTACCATTATGCATGCCGAAGTAAAAATAGGTGAATGCACTATTATGTTTGCGCAGGCCACGGAACAATGGCCTTCGCAAACAGCTAACCTTTTTATTTATGTAACCAATGCCGATGCAAGCTATGCTACTGCGCTTGAAAACGGCGCTTCATCACTGATGGAACCCGCCGATCAGAGCTATGGACGCGCCTGCGGCGTAAAAGATCCTTCGGGAAATACCTGGTGGATCACAGGCGTACAATAAAGATTCATAAACACATCAACAAATATGAATGCACACGGAAATGCATGAACGCTATAAATGGGCAATAGCCCTGCTCAACATTCAGGCGGATGATCAGGTACTTGAAATTGGCTGTGGCACAGGTATTATGGCCGAACAAATTGCCATGCGGCTAAGGAGCGGAAGACTGCATGCTATTGACAAGTCGCCGGCACAAATACAAAAAGCCATAACGCGCAATCAAAAATATATTCAATCCGGCAAAGCGGTATTCAACACCATGGCGCTTGAAGCAATGGATGAAGCCGAACGCTTTGATAAGATAACCGCCTTTAACGTAAATGTATTTCTCAAACCTAACCCGCCGGCATTACGGTTGATCCGGCAAATGTTGAAGGTGAACGGTTAGATTCTTATGATTTGAGTTAAAAAAATACAAACCATAAACTCACAAACCATAAACTTCCTCAATACGTTCCCCTGTATAAATTATCTCCTTTTATAGGAGCTGCTCTTTTTAGCGGTATCTGCAACCCGCCTGTTTTATCTAACCAGTTAAACAATTCGGTTTTCAACAGCAGGCCTGTTTTCCTGTAAGCTGTATCGCGTATGAGGTTGTTCATTTCATAGGGATCAGCTTGCAAATCATACAGTTCATTAATATCCCACACACCATTGTAATAAATATACTTATAGCGATCCGTTCTTAGCGCAAAAGTGGTAGGAGTTTGGGGAAAAGCCTGCTCCCAGTAATACTCATAAAACACTTTGTCGCGCTGCCAGGCTGCTGTCTGCCCCTTCAATAGGCCCGCAAAAGAATAGCCCTGCATCTGCGATGGTTTATCAACGGCAGCCAGTTGCAGGAATGTAGGTGCAATATCCACATTCATGATCACCTGTTCCAGTACCGATGAAGGCTTTACCATACCCGGTGCCCATACCAGCATGGGAACCCGCATAGATTCTTCATAAGCGTGCCGCTTATCAATTAAGCCATGCTCGCCAAATGAAAAGCCATTATCACCCATATACACAACTATGGTGTTTTGTTCCTGCCCGTTCGCTTTTACCCATTCTAATACTTTCTCAATACTATCATCAACAGCCTGCAGGGTTTCGAGATAGCGCCGGTAAAAATCATCAAAAACAATAGTGCCGTGGTACATATAATCCACCCCATGCCAGCTATACCGTTGGTTGCGTACCCATTGCGGAATATCGCGGTAATTTACTTTTGTTTGAGGGGCCGTAACAGTGCCGAATGTTTTGCTACTATCCGTTACCGTTAGATACATGGAAGGCGGGCAAACTATCGGAATATCCGCATATTTCCCTTTGTGTCTTTTGGCAGGATAAAATTCGGCGTGCACACCTTTATGCGACAAATAAAGAAAAAAGGGTTTGCTTTTACTGGTTTTATCTAACCAGTTGATGGCATAATCCGTTAGCAGGTCGGTAGTGTAGGTGCTGTCGGCAAATCTTACTTCTTTACCATTAATATTAAACACCGGGTTATAGTATACACCCTGGTCGCGGAAACTGATCCAGTAATCGAAGCCCGGCTGGGGATTAGCATTATTGGTGGCACCCATATGCCACTTTCCCAGGAACGCAGTTTGATAGCCTTTTTGCTGCAGGTACTGCGGAAAGAATTTAAGACTTCCGGGCAATGGAGAATTATTATCTACAACGGTATGGGTATGCGCATACTGGCCGGTTAATATAGACGCCCTGCTGGGAGAACACAGGGCCGTAGACACAAATGCATTCTTTATATGCATCCCTTCCCGTGCCATGCGGTCCATACCCGGCGTTTGCAAGCCCTGTATTTTATTCATGAAGCCCATAGCATCGTAGCGATGATCATCCGCCAGTATGAAAATGATATTCATGGGCTTTTGGTTTCCCGGTTGAGGGAATGCACACTTTGCGGATGCGATGAACAGCAGCAATAACAGAAAACGCATATCGTTCTTTTTAGTGAGGTTGCAAGATACAGGTTTCAGGTTTCAGGGTATAAGTTACGGCAATAAGGTATCAGCGATCAGGTGAGAACTACTAATAATAGGATAAACACTCTCATTCTCACTTCCCGCCTTTCACTTCTCTCTTCTCACTTTTTTCTTCGAATTTCGGGATTCCGTCTTTGGATTTTAAATTTAGTTTTATTAAGGTAGTAATTTAAGATCAACACCTTTCACATCCCTGCTGTTGGTTCCAATAAAAATTTTAAAATCTCCGGGTTCGGCAACATACTGAAGATCGCTGTTATAAAATTTCAGGTCGCTTACTGACATGGTGAATTCAACTTTTTTGGATTCACCGGGTTCCAGTCCAATTTTTTGAAATCCTTTTCATTCCTTTACCGGGCGGGTGATACTGCCCACGCATATATCCATAGCGGCTTTGTATGGAGCGAGGTATTCGTTGTACTTCTTTACACGACTCATATTGGTGGTGTTGTAATCGCGTCCGTCTTCGGCTGCGCCATACAATGCAAAATGTTTAATACAGCACATTAATGTATGATTGGCAGACAGAATGAAGGCAATAACAATAAAGAGGAGTTTCATAAGCAACTATTTAAGACTATAAAAAGATTGCTTCAACTACAATTTGCTCATGGAAATTAATCCTCAACACAGTGCTCCTTTCACTTCTGCCCTCTCACTTCTCACCACTGACCACTCACAACTCACTTATTTCAGATAAGGTCCTATCGCTTTTTGCCATATCGCATAGCCGTTCTTATTCATGTGCAGCATATCCTCAACGAATAGCTCCTTCCGGGGTTTGCCATTGGCGTCCAACATTAAATGATAGGCATCAACATACACGGTTCTCTTTTGCTTCTTTAAAAATTCTTCTATGGCCCAATTGCCCGCGTCCATTTTGTGCATCAGGTGCGCCCGGCTGGGACTGGGTTTCATGGAAACATACAACACCGGTATTTTGGGATATTTATTCCTGATCATTGTAAAGAATGTAATAAATCTTTGCGTAACCGTTGCAGCACTAACGGTATCGGATGCTGCGAGGTCGTTTTCGCCACAATAGATCACCACCTGCTTGGGATCATAGGCAAAAACAATATCATCGGCATAACGGATCAAATCGGGCAGCGATGAGCCGCCAAAACCGCGGTTAATAATAGTGTGTTGTGGGAAATATTCCTGCACATCTTTCCAGAAGGTAAACGATGAACTGCCAATGAACAGAACAGCCTGCTTTGGAGGGAAATGGGCGCTGTCGAGTTTTTTGAAATGCTGTATATCGTTATAGAAAGGGGGTTGCTGAGCATATACAGTTGTTACAACAAATACAATAAGGAGTACAGTAATGATCCTGGTTATGATTTTCATTCACAAGTTATTAATCATTTCAAAAATACGACTGATTCAGGCTTTAGCGGCGATTATAATCAAATAATATACCTCACCCATATAAGGGTAAAGGTTATTGAAGGTAAAACTTTCTGTTAACTAAGGCGCGATGGGGGTACAGCCTTCCGGTATGATGGCTGATATAAAGGACTCCAAACCTTTGCAACATGCAGTTGCCAAAATTCGGAGCCCTGATGATCAATGCCGGTAAATTAAAATTCTTGTTATTGTATCAGCAATTGCTGGTGCGACACATGCTTTCCATTTTTGATTATTACAAAATACACGTCTGTTCTAAGTCCTCCAATGCTCAGTTTAATTTGTTTTTGTCCCTTTACGTTTCTACTCTTTTTCATGAGGATCTGATTAACGTTATAAACTGAAACTTCATAATTTAAGTCCTCATCCTTAGCCATTTTACCTTCTGGCGAGCTTTCATCTTTTACAGCCGTTATGGTTACATAATCATTAGTAGGGTTGGGTGACACTATATATCCATAACCTCCGGAGCTTACCGCAAATGCTACCGTTTTGCTGGTAGCGCCACAACTGCCGGTTCCGCTCATATAAAAATTAGAACTTTGGCCTGCGGAAAAATTTAAGCTAAGTATTCGTGTAGAACTATTATAGCCCCACGACCCCGTACCTGAAGTTCGGGAGCAACCTATTGAAGTGGTTCCTGGCAATATCAGATCCACATCGGCATAGCCGGCTTTAATAAAATTAACGGTGTTCATCTCTTTATTGGATTGTCCGGTTTGCCGTACTGTACCGCCAACACCGGCTGCAGCCACTGTAATATTCGCGTTTTCAGTACTGGCAAAGCCGCAGATATTTCTTGTAAGGCTTATAACGCCCGCGCCGGTGTAGCCCGGCCCTAAAGTTACCTGGTTGGTACCCTGCCCGCCGGAAATATAGAGCTTCCCGTTAACCAACCAGTTGTAGGTAGTATTTGGGGTAGCTGTAACAGAAAAATTACGGGTTGAATAAGCGCACCAGATGTTAAAATCACCTGTTATAGTGGGAGGTGTTAAGACTGATACGTTCGTGGTATTTGTAGTTAAGGCCCCGGTATTATTAGGATCAAGCCAATTGCTTAAGCGTGTTGCATTGGTACCGCCGCCTGCCCAGGAAATGTCGAAACTACCATACCAATCAGGTGAATTAGGGGTCGAACAAAAAGAAGTTCCGCCGTGCAATTGTCCAATAATTCTATCATTGCGATCAAGTAGGGGTGAGCCGGAAGAGCTAGTCTCAGTAATTCCTTGATTCCAGGTTACCTGCCAATGACCATTTGGATCATATCCAGTACCTCCACCAGTCCTTATTAAAGGGCCGCCAGAGCCACTTATCTTCATCAGATCGCCCTTCGGATGATGTATGCCCCTTAAATAGATTTGCCCGGGAAAAGATTGTCCTGGAATTGCTCCGCGATTCCAGCCAGCATAGTGAATATTGGAATTGGACGGTGGAACCTGGTTCAGTTGTACCAAAGCAAAGTCAGAATTATAATAATATAATAACTCGCCTTTAATGTGGAACCAGTGAACTGCATATCTTCCCGAAAACCCACGTTAGTAGAACATTGAGTACTAAAGTAAAAAAATTGAAATTTCCAGTTTGTGACAGGGCCAGCGATATCTACAACATGTTTACCTGTTAAGCAATAGGGAATATTGGTACCGCAAGTATTCATAACCATAACTCCTGTAGCAAATCCTCCTGCAACTTGTATAATAGTAACGGCATTACGTACACTCTGCAATCCATTACCAAGAGGACATGCGACATTAATATTACAGGGAGCAGATGCACCAAGACTGCCAAATCTATCAAAATCTCTGTAAACAAAAAACACCTCATTTATAAATAGCCGTATTCTCTTTGCTTCCTCAATAGGTGCTTTCAAAACAATATGAAGTAAATCACCATGATAAAAACGAGTACCCCATTGACGTTAATCATTATTTTCACTATTCGTTATACTATCTGTCAACTCAAATCTTGAAAAAATACTTAATACCGCATTTTCAGACAACTCAAAATCACTAAATTCAAGAGATAACCCCAGTGCGTCATTAGCCTTTATATTCAACGAATATATAACCAGATTACCACTTTCA
Organism: Agriterribacter sp.; assembly: GCF_035497235.1. Taxonomy (GTDB): domain Bacteria; phylum Bacteroidota; class Bacteroidia; order Chitinophagales; family Chitinophagaceae; genus Agriterribacter. The sequence goes on along the minus strand of NZ_DATJEB010000051.1, from coordinate 105,268 downwards.
GATACTTCTGCCTCTTTCATAAAATCAATAGTCGTGGTTTGCGGAAGCGCTATTTCGTATAATCCGGTTTTATCTTTCTCCTGCTCGTTACCCAGAGCCCTCTTATTAAAAAAGTCTGGCGGAGGAAAAATGACGAATTCCTTGCTTGTTGATCTTATGACAGGTAACAGATTTTCAGGAATGTCTTTTTCAAATACTTTTGTTTTTACTTGTGCTTAGGTATCTCTGGTATTTAATAAGAAAAGCGCTATTACCAGGAAGAGTAATTTGTGTTTCATATAGATTATTTTTTTAGTGAATACGCACAACTGATACCTAATCCTAATCCCTGAAACCACTTACTCCTGCTAAGAGAATTATTCTCGCTGGGGAAAATATTATCCTGCTTGTAGCAGTCAAAGAAAGGGACTATTATCCTGGGGCCAAACATGACCTTTCCGGATTGACGAAAAAATGAAAACTGACCTGAAATAGAATATCCCTGGTAATGGAATCTCCGGGATTTAGCACTTTCAATATTTTTAAAACTATAAACCTGCGAAAAGGTCAGGTAATTTTTAATGCCCAAACCTGTAGCCACCAACCAATTTTTGCCCAATGCGAAATGATACTCCGGAACTATATTTATGGAAATACAATTATACCAATACTTGGGAGTAGCGAGATACACTCTAGTGTTTTGAGGCATGTATAAAGTTAAACGTGCATTTGTCTCACCGAAAATAGGATCATAAACTTTCATTTTGCTAAAGGAATACTTACAATAGCCAATGCCTGCTTTTAAAAAGAAACGCTGCTGCATTTGCAAACGATAAGCTAACGCTGCTCCAAAACTTGTTCCTGATGAATTAACTTTGTGCATCCGCGTAGGATTGGGAGAATAAGAAAATGCAGGGTATTTATCGTATCTGAAATAGAATTCCCCTTCAATGGAATTGCCCTGATCCTGGGAACAGACACAATAGGCCAACAGTAAGAAATTGACGATGAGGAGACGCGTTTTCATGATTTTCCTTAAACAATGTTGTATAAGTACTCCCTTTTAGGTTTTATCGCATTTTTCAGATAGCAAACCAATGGCTGCTTTCGGAGGTGTTTTCAACCTGGGTGAGAATTAAATTTTTAAGTCGCAACGGGGTTTTCATGAAAAGCCACTGCAGATAGCTATGAGACGCTGGCACCGAACGATTCGCCGGGATCTCACTCTTCTCACAGTTGCCCTGCAGGGTAGACCCCGTTGGGAAGCAATATAAAATTAGAAAGCTAAACTGTTTTGAGATTTTAGTGGTAAAGTCTATGAAAACAAATATAAAAAGGAAATTTGACATTCGCAACCCCATAAGTATACCGATTTGCCGAATAAAATGTCTATGTTATAAGGATTTACACTTACTTCGCCTTTATAAGGCTGGCTTTCCCCGATACCCCGTTTTCATTAATCGCCTCTATGTTAAAGTAATAGGTTTTCTGGCTGTCCATTGCCTTAAACCAGTATTCATTGGCATTGTGCACCATAATGCAATTGTACAATTTATCCGGTGCTGTGCCGTAATAAATAGTATAGGCATACGCATTGTTTACCGGCCGCCATTTGAGCCAGGCGCTTCGTTTGTCTTTTTCTGTACGCAATACAATAAAGTCTTTTACCGCTGATGGCTTTGCCCCGTTGCCTTTTCCAAAAACCCTTAACCCGCTGATGGCAAATGTACCGGTGGGCATGTGCATATTCTCCAGCTTAATGTATCTCGCCTGCACAGGGCTTTCCAGTTCCACATAATCATGCGGCACATCTTTTTTATTACCGCTTTTATCAACGAGTATTTTCCATTTCTTGCCGTCTGCGGAGTAATACATTTTATACTGATGGTAAGCTCCGAGGGACTTACCCAGGAAACTGCTGTCCACATCCTGGTCGGCATAATTAATCTGTATGGCATTAACGGTGCTCACTTCTCCCAGGTCGGTTTGTATCCACTCTCCTTTATTTGCGGTGGCGGCGCTCCAGTAGGTCTTAATGCTTTCATCCACCGCGTTATTGGAAGTATAATTACCCAGGGTAGACGAAACCGTAACCGGCTTATTGTAATTCAGCAGCATCCACCCGGTAAAATATGCCGAAGGAGCACCACTTTTTATAGTGTTTCCAATAACATCTACGCCGGGAAGGTAATGCGGGTAATCGCCAAAAGCCGTGTTACAGAACATCACATCATCTTTATCGAACCCGGCAGGCCAAATGCTGATCCTTCTTTCAAAATTATTTTTTACCGACAGCACGGTTGTAGACACATGCCAGTAATTGTGCTGCTTATCCTGGAAGGTAGCGCCATGGCCTGCGCCTCTTGCAAAGCCACCGGGCTTGTAGCTGAAAGGATCGCTTTGCGGTGTAAAAGGCCCTAACGGATTGTTGCCCACCACCACCCCATCCGCATAACCGCTGAACTCCGTACCCGGTGCGCCATACTGCAGGTAATATTTACCGTTATGTTTGGTCATCCATGCCCCTTCCAGAAAAGGATCTAAAAAAGTATTATCCATATGTTCACCAAACCGCTGCCAGCCATAGCGCCATTCTTCTAAAAAATACATTTCTTTTCTCGTTCCTATCGGTTGAAATGTTGTTCGGTTCAGCTCAATGCCATACAGCGGATAGCGGTTACTGCTGCCGTTGTACATATACAGCCGTCCATCATCATCTGTAAAAAAAGCGGGATCCCAGCCTCCGATTTCGAAGGAATCCACCAATGGCTTCCAGTCATCCGTTTTAGGATTGGTGCTCATCCAGATGGTGAAGTTTTTAGTATAGGTAGAACCGAATACGATCATGGTATCGCCGATAACTCCTACCGCCGGTGCACAGAGTTCATCATATACCTTATTCCAGGGTCTCAGAAACTTCCGTGAAATAAAATTCCAGTTCAGCATATCGCTGCTCCACCAGTAGCCCCATTGATTGGTGCTGAACAAATAGTAATCGCCCTTATAGGTAACAATCACCGGGTCGGCAGTAGCCCTGTGCCTGCCCCACTCGCTGAAATTGGGTATGGGCGTGTAGCCATAGTCTATATTAACAGGATTACAGTACGTACGCTGCTGCGCTGTTGCGGCATATACCAGCAACATAGCTATTATAAACACGGTAATTCTTTTGCTCATATAGTGATGTTTAAGCCGTAGTTTTCGCTGTTCGTGTTTTCGCTGTTCGTGGCGTCATCGCCACGAACGGTTCTATTATCGCCTCCGGGCGATAGCATATCTTCAAAATAAATAATCAATTTCCATTATTCCCCTGCCTGTTATATAGTTGGAAGCACTGGAATACAAATAATCTTCAGGCTCTGCCACCCAACCTGCTTTTACAGGATTGTTATGGATATAATCCATCTTTGTTTTTAAAAATTTTTCTGTTACAATTTCTTCCGGATGATTTGTACCTGTCCATATTTTATACTCTTTATTTTGATTGGTTTGCTGCGCATGAAATTGAAACATACGCAGCAGCCATTCTCTCCTGCTTTCATTTTCGGTTTGTATGGCATGAATGAATTCCTTTGTGCAAAAGGATTTAAAATCCCTGACCGTATCACTCAGCTTTCCACACTCAGACTGCCAGATAATATGCATATGATTCGTCATTATTACATAAGCGCCTATCGAAAGCTGTTTCTTTAACCTGCAATGCTCCATGTTTTTTACCAAAATGTCCCTGTAACACTGGCGGCTGAACAAATCTATCCAGTCTACAACAGTAAAAGTCATAAAATGCAATCCGTGCTGGTTGCGAATTTTATAGCCATCAGCGTTTTCGTAACTCACAGGTGGTGTTTTTAAGGTGGTTAATGATCCGCATCGACAATATCGTGTGAGGCGTCATCGCCTCACACAGCGTTTTTCATACAGCGTTTGTATTGCATGCAGCACAATTAAAGTGTTGTTTCATAGTTTCTATTTTAAGCGATGAATAAGCCTTGTATCTATCTGTGCATCTGCGGCTCATCACATCATTTGAAGGCTCATCGTACAAAAGCGCACACAACAAGCACCTGAACAATATGTTTGCGAATCTGAGGCTAACTATACATCTATTTACTTCTTTTCCTTTGAAGCCATTCGGCAACACTCCATTTTCCGGAACCTGAAAAAAAGAAAACCAATCCCAGCAACACAAATAAAAAAGGGTGCTGATCTTGGTACCATATTTTACCGTTGCCTACGTAAAAAGCAATATACAGCATGGTGGCTATTAATACCAGCGAAGCAAGACGGGTGAATAATCCGATAGTCAGGAATATGCCCGCCAGTAATTCTGCACCCTTGCCGATATATACCACAAATAAGGGTGATGCAAATTTTTTAAAGAAATCCCATTCCGTATATTCTTTTATCTTACCGGCATCAAAAAATTCCCATCCATGGTAAATCATTAATAAACCTACGATGATGCGGATAAAAGCAAGTCCGCTTTGTTGTGCAACAGGCGAGGATGAAAGTAGCTTTACCATAACCAACATTTAATGTTGTAATAAATTGTATTGCTGTTCGTGACGTCCCTGACTGCCGTCAGCAGATTCGCCACGAACAGTTTTATTATCGCCTCCGGGCGATAGCAATAAGCTATACCACCGGCCATTTAAAAACAGATTGCAACTGTATTTTTTTGCCGGTATCGCCGGAAGCCCTTGCCGCTTCTATTACTTCCAGCACGTGCAAGGCGTGTTCGGCAGCAATCAATGGCTCTATGCCGGTGATCAGCGATTCTGCAATAACACTTGCCCCCTGTTGCCATACATAGGTCCCCGGGTCGGGTACATGTCTTACCGGTGGTTCTGTAAATGAAGTAGCCAGATCCACGCCGAACGGCGCCCAGTCATACCCTATTAGCCCCATATTGCCCTTTGTTCCCCAAATGGTAACCGTAGGATTTTGCTGTCCTTTTCCCTCATGACCGTATGGATCAAAATAGTTGAACCCGCATTGCACATGCGAGATAATCCCTTCACCGTGATCCATTAAAAGCATCGTGTTGTCTTCTGCTTCTACTTTAATTTTCCCTTTATTATCTACCGTTCTTTCGGGAGTTACAATACTGGTCATGGCCATCACATGTTTTGCCGGGCCAAGTAATCCGGTTAAAGTGGCAATATTATACACGCCAAGATCGGGCAGACTGCCGCCGCCTTTTTCATAAAAGAAAGCCGACCAGGTAGGCCCGAGGTGGCCATAATGCGCATGTGCACCGGAAACTTTTCCTAATTTACCTTCACGGATTGCTTGTGACATAAATGCAAATTGCAGACTGTTTACCACTGCCGGTGCACCCCATACCCGCAGGTTTTTACTTTTAGCCAGGTCTAATAATGCCTTGCCTTCTTTATAAGTATTTGCCATCGGCTTTTCGCTCCACACATGCTTTCCGTTCTGCAGCGCCTGCTTATTCAGCCGGCCATGTTCCTGCATATCGGTTAGCGTTACCAGTAAGTCGAAAGGAGCGCCTGCTAATTGCTGATCAATGTGCGGATACTGATGGGGGATATTAAATTCCTGCGCTCTTTTTTGAGCACGGGAAAAAATAATATCGCATACACTTACCAGTTCAACAAAAGGCGATTTTGACAAATGGGGTAAGTATACACCGGAAACACTGCCACAGCCTATTACGGCCACTTTAATTTTTTTATCCGGTTTTGTAAATGCAAAGCCTTCCAAAGAGGATAAAAGCAGTGCGGCTCCTGCCATAGCGGTATGCTGTAGGAACTGCTGGCGGGTGAAGGTTTTCATAACAATCGCTTTAGTGTAATTTAATAAATATATTGGTTAAGGAAAAGAGCGGTAATTCGCCCACTGCCGGAACTCACTACTGAACATTCGCCCTGATCATTCAGTCCCTGCCATTTCCTTCTCTTTTCCCGATTTTATCCGGTTGCTCTCAAATCCTAATTTTTTTAACCCATGCTGAATTTCCGGGCAACTCATAAATAACTTCCACAGTAATCCGCTCCGGTAATTTTCTATCATTACTATTATCGGGCCCTGGTCTATAGCCAAATGGCTTTTAGCATACCAGTTCTTTGTTTCATTGAATGCATCCACAAATCCATATTCGCTCCATATTTTGTCGCCAAGATCATAGTAAAAATGTTTCAGTGCCTTCATACTATATTCAGGCGTGTATGGAAATGCCGACAAAGCGGCCGTTGGGGTAATGGTTCCAAAATCGTTGGTGGGTGAATGCGCGTTGTATCCATTGTAGGTATCGCTGGCCGTTAGTCCCCAGCAATTTTCACCATAACCTTTAAATGCTTTGGGATTATCTATACAGTAAGCACGGTTGATTAAAGTGTGGTTCCGGTTTTGTTCCCAGTAATCGGCATACCGGTCTTTTAAACCGCGGGGATCCAGTCCAAGAAAAGAATAATGCGAAAAGAACAGAGGGCCGCCATAATCAAAACCCAACGGAAGTTCTATACCGTAAAATTTCTTGCCATTCTTAAAGAAATTACTTTCCGCCCAGCCCTTATCATATACCGCAGCAGGAACAGGGTATCTTTCGGCGCTGGCTGCCAGCACATACATGATCAGGCATTCATTAAAACCTCTCACCGCAAAATTCATTGCCCAGCCGTTATTGGGACTCCAGTGCCAATACAATACATCCCTTCCATCGCGGGTAAACCAATCCCATTCAATATCATCCCACAACCCGTTAATCCGGTTACGCAATTCGCTCTCAATATTATTATCCGCAGTAAAATATTGCCGCACACAAAGCAAACCCTGAAATAAAAAAGAGGTTTCCACCAGGTCGGCACCATCGTCTTTGCGGCTAAAGGGAATGGTTTTGCCCGTGGCGCCATTCAGCCAGTGAGCGAACACCCCATGATAGGCATCGGCTTTAGATAAGAACTTTACCATCTTTAATAAAAACCTTGCAGCGGTATCCCTGGCAATCCATTTCCGTTCTGTAGCTGCTATAACGGCCATTACGCCAAAGCCTGTTCCGCCGGTAGTTACCACTTCATTGCCGTAATCGTATGCTTCATTGCTTCTTTCCCGGGCCATACCACTCACCGGATGAGCAAAGTTCCAGAAATAACGAAAGGTTTGCTTTTGTACCAGGTCCAGCAAAGCCGAATCGGAAAGATTGTTTGGCCGTTCTGTAGCATGGAAAGAAGAAATAGCCTGCTTTTTCTGTGCGAATGAAAAAGTAGTGAACAACAGGAACATGAGGCCTATTCCTATTTTCACCGGCACAGCAAGCCAGTTGCGCATAGCGGCCTTATGCCTGTAATTATTTATATGAAAGTATAGTTCAAATTGCATGCTTGTCATACTTAAAAATTAGTGTTAAGTTAAGCATAGTAGATTGTATCTCTTTTGCAAGCGGTGAGAAGGGAAGCGCGCGTTTCAAATTGTCGCCGGCTGGTGTTCCACCAACCAGGGCGTCCGCCATGGACAATGTCCTCACTGCCCGTTAAACCCCAGCTTTTGCATCCCCGTTTTAATTTCAGGGCAACTCATGAATAAATTCCATAGTAAACCACTCCTGTAATTCTCTATCATTATTATTATAGGCCCCTGGTCAATGGCAAGAAAGGAATCGGCAAACCACAAATCCTGTAATGAAAAGGCATCCACAAATCCATAGTCCTTCCAAAGCTTATCGCCTAAAGTATAATAAAAAAATTCCAGCGCCTTTACAGATTCTGCCGGCGTGTAGGGAATAGAAGCAATAGCCGCAGTGGGTGCAATTACACCTAAGTCATTAGCAGGTGAACTTGCGGAATACCCGTTTGGAATATCGCTTGCCGTTAACCCCCACACATCTTCGCTATAACCAAAGTAGTTGCGCGGGTTAGCCTTGCAGTAACTATAATTGATGAGGGCATGGTTTCTTGTTTGTGTTTCATAATTAGCATACGCATCCAACAACCCTTTGGGATTGATACCGAGAAATGAATAGTGTGAAAAAAACAGCGGGCCGCCCATATCAGGGCCTAATGGTAACCGGTAGCCATACCACAACTTATTGTTTGCCATCGCTCCATTAGATGCCCATCCGTTATCATACACGGCCTTTTCAATAGGATACGTGGTGGAAGAAGCGGCCAGCACATAAGTTACCAGGCATTCATTCCATCCCTTAACCTGCATATTCATCTCCCAGTTATATTGATTACTCCAGTGCCAGTATAACACCTCTTCGCTATTCTTGCGGAACCAGCTCCATTCCACCCTGTTCCAGATGGCATTGATGTCATCGCGTATTGTTTTTTCCGCATTGTCTGCACCATTAAAATATTGTCTGGCCGCCAGCAATCCCTGCACCAGGAAAGCTGTTTCCACAATGTCGGCGCCATCGTCTTTTGCACTGAAAGGGATGGCTTTGCCCGTAGTGCCATCTATCCAATGAGGGAACGCGCCATGAAAGATTTGTGCTGTATTTTTCAAGAACTCAACAACAGTCTGCATCCTGCCTAATCCTTCCGCCCGGGTAATAAAGCCGCGGTTAACGCCCGCAATAAGCGCCATCACTCCAAAGCCCGAACCGCCGGTGGTAACTATAGTATTATCGCCATTGCTTCTTTCACGCGACAGCCCGCTCACCGGGTGTGCAAAATCCCAGAAGTACCTGAAAGTGCGGCGCTGTACCGTATCCAGCAATGCTTCACCGGTAATACGCGGAAATTTATCGGTTGAATCAATTGGTGTAGTGAAGCTAACGGTAACGGGTGATAGCAGTTTTGAACCGGCGGCAGATGTAAGTGCGCCGGTAACCGTGAGCTCGTAACCATTCAGGTAATGCAAAGGGGTTGAAGGCTGAATAACCATATTGCTATCGCCGTTTGCATACACAGTTGAATAAGCCACATTAGTACCTGACCTATCTTTTAAGACTACACTATTGCTGGCAGAGCTCCGGTTCAGCGGGGCGGAAAATGAAAATGTAAATACGGAAGATGTGCTTATTCCATAATAAGTAAAACCGTTAAACCGGCCATTTACTTTTAAAGTATTGAAGCTAAATGATGCGGGAGGCGGAGGCTGCGGCGAAAGCTTATTTTTATCTTTCCCGCAACTGCAAAAAAATATTGTTATGAATAGCGCAAGGCAAAAGCTTTTCATCATTAAAATTTTCCGTCACTTTTTAAAATGTAAAAGAGGATGCCCCTTAATAAAGCACAACCTCTTTTACATTATCTTATTTTATTTCCCCTTTCCCTGTAACACTACCAGGGCATTAATTTCAGAAGCCGGCAACGCGGTATTATAAATTCTCACTTCATCCAGGGAACCCGTTAAATAACTGGCCCAATCCTGCGGACCGCCGGCAGTACCCAAACTGGGATTTGCCTGGAACTGCACACAGCCAAAAACCATTGGTCCGCTGTTGGTGAAAATAATATCACCTGTCCATGCCGCAGTGGTTGTTGCCACTACGGAGCCGTTAATATAATACCTGAATGTTGAAGCGCCCGCATCATAGGTGAGGGTATGATTTGACCATACGCCGAAGAACCCCGGATAATTTTTTACTTCAACCCATGTTTCTTTTGTGCCGCTGGTAATATGTGCTTTGATGATGGCTGCACTATTATTACTTCCGTTTTCCACAAACCAGTCAATATTGCCCCAAAAACCTGTTGTATTGGAAAGATTGACCAAACCGAGAACGCCATCAATACCATTGTCATTGTTAACATCCACAAAAACAGGATTAACCCAGAAAGAGATCGTAAAACTTTTTAATCCTGTTATAGCAGCACCCGGGTCAAAAAGCATATGCGCCTTATTAGCCGCATTCATGGTTAAGGCCTGTCCCATAAATCCATTGCTGAAAGTAGTTCCTTTATTTGTTCCTGCTGTGGAAGAAACACTGTCGGCCAATCCGCCATCGAAGGCCCAGTAGGCTACAAGGGCGGAAGGCTGTATTTCCTTCACAGTTGAAAAGCCATTAATGGTAAATAGAGGCGCGTAACTTTTGGGATCAAATTTTTTATAGCAGGATGTTAACATCAAACAGATGATTGCAACCATCAATGTTTGAATATGTAATTTTTTCATACCAATAGTTTTAAAATTAATACCCCGGATTTTGTATAAGTACCCCGGCGCTCAAATCAATTTCTCCCTGTGGAATAGGCCATACTTCATTTTTACCGGCTTTCCAGCCTAACGAACCAAACACCTCAGCTCCGCGTCCCTGGCGTATCACGTCAAAATAGCGGTCAAACTCCATAGCAAATTCTACTCTTCGCTCATGCCATATGGCATTGCGCAGCGCTGCTTTGTCGGTGGTAGTCACTTCGGGTAACAGGGTATCATCTCCCCCTCTTGCCCTTTCTCTCACTTTTTCCAGCGCTGCCAGCGCATCGGGCGTATTACCCAGTTCATTGTTGGCTTCAGCATTCATCAGCAAAACATCCGCATAACGTATAACCCTGATATTCTGCTGGCAGCCTTCATTATATCCCGACACGTACATACCGAAAGGCACGTACGATTTTTGATTGTACATTGGGTTAGGCACGCTGTTGGGAATGGCATCACCCTCCGGAGTAGTTTCGCCCCTGAAAATTATTGTAGCATCTCTCCGCGGATCACCTGCCTCATACGCGCCGGAAAGGTTTTCGGTAGGCACATTAAAGCCCCAGCCACCGCCTGTAACGCTTCGTACCCCCTGCACCTGCGAATACTGGGAATTAGAAGCATCCGAATTGCCGGCAATGAGATCTGCCTGAATTTCAAATACAGATTCACTGTTATTTTCATTGGGTACCCTGAAAAGCTTTTCGTAGTCGGGGAACAAAGCATAGATGCCCAAACCAATCGCCTGGTCTGTATATGTTTTTACTTCATCCCATTTAGACTGGTACATGGCCACCTTGGCGTGCAGAGACAACGCAGCACCCCTGGTTGCCCTCCCTATATCTATGCCTGAATAGCTGACCGGAAGGCCTGCGGCAGCATCGGTTAAGTCCTGTTCAATGGCTGCCCATACCTCTGCCTTCGAATTTTGGGGAAAATTATATTCAGACGCATTAGCAGGGATATGTAAGCGGAGCGGCACGCTGCCAAAAGCACGAACGAGCCTGAAATAAGCATACGCCCTTACAAATTTGGCTTCCAGCAAATACCTGGCTTTTATATTTCCATCCATCTTTATGGCAGGAATATTATCCAGCACCTGGTTGCATAAATTAATGGTTTGATACCTGCCATTCCAAAAATCAGACAACTGTCCCTGTGTAGAAGTAACGGTAAAGTTATTGTAAGAATTCATAAAGGGAACGGATCCATCGGAAGGGTCGCTGCCGGTTTCCGTATCATCAGAACCCAGGCTCTCTATAGCTATGGGAGCAAATGCTACTTCCGTCCAGCTTCGCAAATTGGCATATATGGCATTCACCGCTTTTGTAGCGTCATCTTCCGATACCCAGAACTGGGTGGAGGGCTGCTGTCCCTGTAGAGGTACTTCAAGGAAATTTTTGCTGCACCCGGAAATAAGCAGGATCATTCCCAATGCCATCCCGGTTATTTTATAATTGAGTTTCATGTTGCAAAGAATTAATAAGTTAAAAAGTTACGTTTACACCAAACCGGTAGGTTGCATATAAGGGATACACATCATTATCTACACCTGCTCTCGTTGGCGTACCCCCTACTTCGGGGCTGAATCCTTTATAGGAAAAGAAATTCAAAGCGTTTTGTGCGTCAACATATACTCTTAGTTTGCTTATTTTCCATCTGTCGGTAATGGCAGAAGCAATGGTATAGCCCAATTGAGCATTTCGTATACGGAAGTAACTGCCATCAGATACATAAAATGAATTGGAGCGCGGGTTCAGCCCCCCGGCAAGATATACGGAAGGATAGGTATTGGAAGTGCCTTCCCCATGCCAGCGGTTATTATAAAAATCTTCCGAAAAATTTTCCGTACCAAAACGCAGACCGATATTGGCGTTATAAATTTCAACACCTGCTATACCCTGGAAGTCCAAAGACAGGTCAAATTGCCTGTAGTTAAAACTGGTGTTGAAGCCGTAGGTGAATTTTGGATTGGGGTTGCCCAATACAACGCGATCCTTGTCATCTATCACGCCATCCTCATTTACATTACGCATTTTTAAATCGCCGGGTACAGCATTGGGCATCAGCACCACGCCATCTTTTGAAACATACTGCTGAATTTCGGCTGCCGTTTGAAAAACACCCAGCACATCTAATCCTACAAATTCACCAATAGGCCGTCCTGCAATGGTTCGGGTGTTCCAGTTGTTGGAACCGGTGGTACCTACTGCCTGGTAAATGGGGTTGGCGCCTGTTGAAACATCTAACACTTTATTATTGTTAACACCCAGGTTGGCGCTTAAAGAATAAGACAGTCCGTCCCGTTTATTTTCTTTCCAGGTTACCAAAAACTCCATACCCTGGTTTTGAAATGTAGCCTGGTTACCAATGATGGAACTTCCGGAAGTTCCCAATGAACCTAAGACGGGAATATCAAAAATGGCTTTCTCCGTTTTTTTGTTATAGTAATTGATTTCCGCAAATAATTTATTGGAGAGCAAAGATGCTTCCAGCCCTACATCTGTACCCACACCCCGTTCCCAATAGGTAACCGGAGGTACAATGGTATTAATGCTGGCTCCTGTTGCGGTAGCGCCATTTCCACCCACATAAATAAATTCCGGCGTTTGGGTAACTTTCAGCAGGGAGAGATTGGCCGGAACAGACATATTACCGATCTTTCCCCAGCTTGCCCGCAATTTCAGGTTATCAAAAAAAGTTTGATTCTTCATGAAATTTTCTTCACTAATCACCCAACCCACACCAACAGAAGGGAAATAGCCCCACCTGTTATCGCCGCTAAATTTGGAAGAGCCATCCGCCCTCATGGTAGCGGTTAATAAATATTTGTTCTGAAAGGAATAATTAATCCTTCCAAAGTAAGATACCACAGTGCTGAAGGAGGGATAGCCATCGCCTACATCTTCTATATTCCTGTTGTCGCCCAGGCTAAGATAATAATCTCCTTCGCTGTTATTGGGAACATTCTCAGCAGATGCTATCATTTTTTTAAACCTGTAGGACTGCGCCCCCTGTCCGACCAGTACTTTTAAGTTATGATCACCAAAGCGGCTATCATAGGTTAGCGTATTTTCCAGTATCCAGTTGCGTGTAGCGGCATCGGTAAGTGTAAGTTTGCTTACGGAATTGCGTTGCACTAATGTGGCCGTATACCGGGGTGAATAATTTCTTACTTCGTTCTCCCCGAATTCTCCCCCCACATTGGTATGGAATGTAAAGTTTTTAGCGAATTTCAAATCTGCATATACCGTTCCGGTCAGCCGGTAATTCTTAGATTTCTGGTTGAAGAAATCCAGGGTTACCTGCGGATTGAAATTAGCTGAACTGGTAACATTAAAATCATTGGGGTCGCCATAAGTGCCATCGGCGTAATAAACAGGCACTATGGGAACGCCTGCATATATCTGATGGAAGATGGAGCCATTGATATCATTGGAATTGTTCATTGAGGCGGTAACGATATAGCCTACTTTCAGCGGGTTAAAAACCTGGAAATCATTTTGAAACTTGGCTGTATACCTTTCAAACCTGTTGTCTTTTACTATACCATCCTGAAGCAAATAGCCCAATGAGAAATTGTATGTTGATCTTTCACCTCCGCCACTTACGGAAACCTGGTGATTAGTGATCAGCGCATTTCGTAAAATCTGGTGATACCAGTCGGTAGTGCCATAGCTGCCCGGATCGGCATATCTGCCGGTTGCCGCGCCACCAATCTTATCTAAATCATTTACCATTTCAGCATATTGCGGACCGTTGGCCATTTTTATCTGATTGGTCACTATTTGATTACCAACAGATCCATTGTAATTCACTACGGCTTTTTTATTTCTTGAGCCTTTTTTCGTAGTGATCAGCACTACACCATTAGCCGCCCTGATGCCATAAATAGCTTCAGACGAAGCATCTTTTAATATGCTGATGCTTTCAATATCGGCCGGGTTTAAAAAGCTAACATCATCAAACCAAATGCCATCCACCACGTATAGCGGATTTGCGTTACCGTACACCGTGCCTACTCCCCTGATCCTTATTTGGGGTGAAGCGCCGGGCGCGCCGGAATTGGTTATTTGCACGCCTGCTACTTTGCCCTGTAATGCGCTTATGGGATTGGGTGAAGCCTGCCTTGAAATTTCTTCTCCACCAATATTAGCTACGGAACCCGTTACGTCAATTTTTCGCTGCGTGCCATATCCTACAACAATAATCTGCTCCAGTTCCTGTGAAGCAGATGGCTGCAATTTTGCATTAATGATGGTTTGAGTGCCTACTGCTATTTCAACAGGCTGGTAGCCTACAAAGGAAAACACCAGCGTGCTGTTGTCGGGAACCGTAATGGTATAGTTGCCCTCCGCATCAGTAGTTGCGCCTTCATTACCCCCTTTAAGGGTAACAGAAACGCCGAGGAGCGGCAAATCATTTTCATCCGTTACCTTACCGGTTATCGTTCTATCCTGTTTCACCTGCTCATATTGCTGATCCTGTAAACGGACCACTATAAGGTTATCGTCCAGCAACTGGTAGGTGAGCTGCGTTCCCAGCAGGATGTGGTTAAGCACTTCGTTAATAGGCGCTTCTTCCACACTAATAGAAACTTTTTGCCGCAGCGCTTTCAGGTTACTATTAAAAACAAAACGATAAAAACCCTGCTTTTCAATTGAATTAAAAGCCTTATTGATCGCCGTCCGCTTCAGGTTCAGGGTAACTTTTCCCTGGGCATTTACATTCGCCATCGCATGACAAACGCCAATGAATATCAATAAAACGGTAAGTTTCATAATCAACCATACTTTTAAATAAGCAGCCGGTAATTTGCTCCCGTAACAGAGCCGTTTTTTTTTCATACTTTTATCATTAAGGGTTATAAAAATAAACTTGCATCTTTCGTTTTCAGCCGTAAGACAAGTTTGTAACCGTATCGGGAAATGCTCCAACATTTCCCGTTTTCTTTTTTATGCAGCTAAGAACTGTTGTATATATTCATATGCCTGCTGTTATACTATTTTGTTATTATAATGGCTTCTTTTTCTATGCTGTAATTAAACGGGTTGGCTAACTGCAATGCCTGCAATACCTGGTGAATGGTTTCATTTTTAAAGTTCACGTCAAACATCAACTGTTTCGCATTTTCATCCTCAAACCTGAACGGTAGTCCATATTTACGCTCCAGTTCCACTGCCAGTTCAGTAAAAATTTTATTGCGAAAAATCAGCCTGTTATCTATCCACGAGGTTTCAATAACGGCACTGTCGGCCGGCGCATAATTGATTTTGCTTATGGTTATGGAAGACGGGATACCCGCGTTTATTTTCCCTGCATCTTTCTTCATTTCTCTATCGTTCATTACTACCAGCTTTTCGGAAGGGCGCAGTATTATTTTTTCATCCGGACGGTCATTCATTGTTACTTCTATGGAGCCGCGTATCAGGCTGGTTTCGGAGCTTTTATCGCCAGGATAGGATTTTACGTTAAAGGCAGTGCCTAATACTCTAATGTTCATTGTTTGCGCATGGATAATAAATGGACGCCGTACATCTTTTTTTACATCGAAATAGGCTTCGCCCGATAATGCTACTTCACGAACAGCGGCATCAAAATTATTATTGTACGTTAATTTGCTGCCGGCATTCAGCAAAACCGTTGAGCCATCCGGGAGAATGATTTTGGTATGTGCTCCGGGCCGGGTAGTGATCTCTTTTTTTTCAACTGTATAACTTTCCTGTACGGCTACCCCTTCCCGCTCTGCAGTTTTTGCACGGCCCCAATAATAAACGGCATAGGAAAGCAGCAACGCTAAAGTGCTAAAAGCGGCAACCCGCATGAAATAACGGCTTTTTTTTATTACAAAACTTCCCGTATATCCCGGGCAGGCATCTTCAGCAGTTAATGGTATTGGATCTTCCGTCTCCCCCAGGCGTAAAAGATGCTTTTGCAGAGCGGCTAATACTTCTGTTTGATCTATTGGTTTTTTTAAACGCCACAGGTCCGTAATATTTTGAATGGGATAGTGCAGGTTGGGGTGCTGGCGCAGCATTTGCTCCAACGCTTCCAGTTCCTCCGGGGAGGCTTCTCCGGAAAGTTTTTTACCAAGAATGTACCAGATGCTGTCTACTGTCATGAGCAGGCTGCTGTTTTAGTATAATGATGACAACAGCAAACATCATTTACCCCCAAGCAACAGCCATTTTTATTGTATTTCAAACTGCCGGTCGCCGGAATGCAGTTTGGTGCCTGTTAGCCTGCAAAGCGTAAGCAGCGCCTGTGATATGCCTGTGTCTTTTCTGAATGAAGTGGATATATGCAGGCTTTGTACTTCTTTATTTGAAATCAAAATATTTACATTATATATCCTTTCCAGGTCGGCAATTATATCCGTAAAGTTTTCATCATCATATATCATATTGCCCTGCATCCAGGCGGCTACCTTGCTTGCTGCAATATTTTTTTCATCCACTTTTTTCCCGGCATTATCCATTCTAACCTGTTGACCTTTAACGAGTATAGCCACAATATTACCGTTGCGCTTTACATTTACTTTACCTTCACTTACAGATACAGTAACCGCTCTTTCGCCGGGGTATGCTTTTATATTTAAAGAAGTACCCAAAACCACCGTTGACACCTTACCTGTATGAATAATAAAGGGCATCCCTTCCGCATCTTTCACCTTAAAGAACGCTTCCCCGCTTAGCACTACTTCTCTTTTATTTCCGGCAAACTCATCCGGAAACTCAAGCGAGCTGGCCGCGTTCAGCCACACCTCCGTGCTGTCGGGCAGCAACAGGAACTTTTGTTCGGAACGTTCACTAAATTTTTTGGTTAAGGCAATGCCACCGGCGCGGAAAGTGGCATGATTGCCTGGTTTATCTTTACGCATTATCCAAAACACAGCGGCTATCATTACAACTCCTGTTATCAGTATCATCCATACAGGCGCTTTTATATTTTTTCCGGATATTGCTTCCTTTGGTGGTAAAAAAGCTTGTTCGGGTTCTGTAAGTATTAAACGCCCGTTCTCATCCACATAGGTAAAGGAGGGATGATTTTTACGGATATCATCGTATATTTTTTTTACTGTGCGTTTTAAAGGAACATCACTGCTCCGGGCATTTCGTATATAACCAAATAATTCTTCCAGCTCTTCATGCGAGCATTTATTATTTTCATATTGGCGAAGCAGGTATCGTATTCTTTCTTCCATTACATAAATATATATCCTTACCGCTATTGACGAAGCAATACAGCATTGTTCCTATTGGTGTGGAAAAAATTTAAAAAAACAGTTGTGTTGTGCGGGTAAAAAAGCTTCTGACAGCGCGCAAAGCATAAAAAAGCTGGTGCTTAACTGTATGCCGGGAGATACCCAGTTCATGCGCGATCTGGCAGTAATTAAGTCCCTGTTCTTTGCTCAGGCGGTAAATGCGTTTACGCTGGGGTGGTAAATGGCTGATTGCTTTTTCAATAACCTGGTTATATTCCCTGGATGACACTGTTTCTTCCGTTTCATTGACCATATGCTGCATATTCGTCCATAAAGCATCTCTCAATCTTTTGTCGGCCGCGGTTTTACGCAAAAAATCAATCACTTTATTTTCGGTAAGCCGGTACAACCAGGCATCCATATTGGCAATGGTGTGTATATGGTTACGGTGCTCCCATAGTTTCATAAAAACATCCTGAACAATATCTTTGGCGTATTGATCCGATTTGGTTAGGGCTAAAGCAAGCGTGTACAGTTTATACTCGTGCTGTTTAAAAATATCCGTAAAACGAAGCTCCAGCGTATGCGCACTACTTTGGGTGGTCATCAAACACCTGTTTTAGATTTAATCAATACAGTTATTTATTTTTTTAAAAATAACGAAAAAATCAGAATCGCCGTGTTTTTCCTTTTCCTGATGTAAAAGATAAATACATATATTTAGCAAAAGGAGGCTTGCAAGTATGTGTACATTAAGGACTTGTCGGATTTACTATAAAATACTGGCGGTTGCTGTTATATGTAACCTATACTTTACAGCCTTGCCTGCGCAGGAGTATCCTGTTAAATTTCTGGGTATCGAAAACGGTTTATCCAATAACACGGTAATGAGCATCTGCCAGGACCATAACGGATTTTTATGGTTTGGCAGCTATGACGGACTGAACCGGTACGATGGTTATGAGTTCAAGATTTTTCATAATATTATAGGAGATACCAACTCTCTTCCTAATAATACAGTGTATGCTATAGAAGGAGATGCCCTGCACAGGCTTTGGATTGGTGGACAAAAAGGAGCTTCCGTATACGATCCCATCAGCTCAGCATTTAAAAAACTTAGCTATAAACCGGTTGAAAGAGACATAATATTACCATTAACCGCCAATATTCACCGTATTAAAATGCTGGCAGATCAGCGAATGCTGATTGGGGCGCAGCATACAGGCTTAATTCTTTTTGATAAGGAGTCTACCTCCAGCCTGCAAATAGCCCTGGAAGAAGGAACTGTACAGCATTATGATGTTACTGCTATTGAACAGCGTAAGGAAGACGGGTTTATATGGGTTTTTATCCAGGGAAAAGGGTTGTACAGGTTTGACCAGAGTAACCCTTCTTTAAAACTGTGTAGCAGTATTATAACCCAGGCCAACTGCCTGAAATATGTTCCTGGAAAAGGACTTTGGCTCGGTACCGGTAATGGATTGTTTTTGTATAACATCAAACAAAACAGCATTTCAGGAAACTATCTGCCCAATGCCAGTCCGGTGATCAATATATCATACGATCGAAATGAAAAGTTATGGGCAGCTACAGACGGTAACGGAGTATATATTCTTGATAACGGTTTCCCCCTTGCCCGGCAGGAAAGAGATGTTTTTGAAACGCCTCTTGTAAAAAGTAATTCCGTTTGGCAAATACTTGAAGATAAAGACGGCAGAAAATGGATTGGCACTTTACGCGGCGGCATCAGTATTATTGAGCCGGAGGAAAAACTATTTAAAGACCATACCTACAAAAGCAGCAACGCGACCCTTGCCGATAATTTTATTTTATCGTTTTGTGAAGATGAATACCAAAATGTATGGATAGGAACCGATGGCGCCGGTTTGCGGTACTGGAACAGGAAAAACAATAGTTACAGGGAGTACCGGCATCACCGGGGTCGGGGCAGAGGCATTAGCAGTAATTTTGTTACCTGCATTATTCGTGATACCTATAATGACATATGGGCTTCTACATGGTTCGGGAGTATTAACCGGCTGAATCGCCTAACCGGAAGCTTTGAATACTTTAATTGCTTCAATCCCATTACCGGTGCCAGTGAACGCAATGTGTGGTTATTATTTGAAGATGCAAACAAAAATATTTGGGCAAGCGCTACCAATACGGGAAGCTTATATCGCTTTAACCGTAGCCGCAACCAGTTTGAATTGTTTGATGAAAGCATCACCGATTTGCAGGCGCTTACAGAAACAAACAATGGAGAATTTTGGGGAGGCAACTATTCTTCTCTTATTAAGATTGACCGAAACAATAAACAGCACTATAGTTACCCCATTGGCTATACGATACGTTGTATATATGAAGACAAGGCAAAAAACTTTTGGGTAGGCACACAGGAAGGAGGGCTCCTGTTATTCAACAGGCAAACAGGCGATTTTACAAGATATACTGAAGCCGATGGATTGCCAGGGAACACAATTTTGCGGATACTTGAAGACCGGAGTGGTAATTTATGGCTAAGCACTTATAATGGCATCAGCAAATTCGATCCTTCAAGAAAATCGTTCCGCAACTTTTCAATATCTGATGGTTTACAAAGCAACCAGTTTAGTTTTAATGCCGGATTAAGGCTTCAATCGGGTGAATTTTTATTTGGAGGAATTAACGGCTGGAATATTTTTCATCCCGATCAAATAAAAGACGATCAGTCTGTAGCTTCTGTTTTTTTAAACGGCTTAACAATTAGCAATACCGCAGTAAAGGGAAACAGCAATTATGTTCATCGGCTTAAAGCGGATCAAATTAAAGAAATAAAACTTCCTTATGAAAAGGCGGTGGTCTCTATTGATTATCTGGCATTGGCTTATACAGGCGCTGATAAAATTAATTATGCCTACCTGCTGCAAGGTTGGGATAAAGACTGGAACTACGTTCAAAAAAGCAGGCGGGCTAATTATTCAAAGCTCAATAAGGGCAATTATGTATTTAAAGTAAAGGTAACAGGCCCGGATGGAAAATGGGGCAATGAGGTGCAGTTGTTACACATACAGGTGCTGCCGCCATGGTACCGGACCTGGTGGGCTTATCTTGCCGGATTTTGGGCGATAGCAGGGTCTATATTTATATACAACCGCTATACCTGTAAGCAGGAACGTTTGAAATACGAAGTGAAACTGGTAAACCTCGCAAGAGATAAGGATAGTATGTATCCTTTTCTTATGATCTTACGCCCCATTTAAAGTACGGCGATTCCAACCTGGTAGCCGTTCGGGTAGATCGAACAAAGTATAATGATTCCCGCTGGTATGTTGGTTCAGGAATTGTACGTAATGTTTATCTCCTTACAAAAAACTGCCTGCATCTGCAGCAATGGGGTACCAATTATTATACCAGCCGTATTGATAAAAAAGGTGCTGTAGTATTGGTAGGTAGTACCGTACAAAATAATAGTTCACAACCTGCGGCTGCTACCCTGCAACAGGAAGTGTATGATAAAAAGAGTCATGCGCTTTTGGCAAAAGCGAGCCGGAAGGTACTGCTAAAAGCAGGTGCCAGCCAGTTGGTTAACATAAAGATGACAGTTCCCGGAGCACAATCCTGGTCTGTATTATCACCTCATTTATATACGCTTAAAACTATTGTTGTAAATAACAGGGAGGTGGCAGACGAAGAGCTTACTGCTATCGGCTTTCGTACACTTACATTCGATGCCAGCAAAGGCTTTGCATTAAATGGGAACCGGATGAAACTAAAAGGCGTTTGCATACATCATGATGCGGGGGTGCTGGGTGCCGCGGTACACAGGGAAGTATGGGAACGGAGATTGAAAAATCTGAAATTGATAGGGGTAAATGCTATCAGAACCAGTCATAATCCGCAAAACCCTGATATTTACGATCTGTGTGATGAGCTGGGTCTCCTGGTAATGGATGAAGCTTTTGACGAATGGAAATATCCTAAGAAAAAATGGATACAAGGATGGAATGTTGGCACACCGGGCTTTGATGGATATGCCCCATATTTTGAACAATGGGGTGAAAAAGACCTGGCAGATATGATCTTGCGTGACAGACGTCATCCTTCCATCATTATGTGGAGCATAGGTAACGAGGTAGACTACCCGAACGATCCTTACTCACATCCTGTATTAGACAGCGCCGTAATAGGCCAACAGGTATTTGGAAGATACCTGCCGGATAACCCTGATGCTATGGAGCTGGATGTTATAGCAAAAAAGTTGGTGCAGGTAGTGAAAGCAAACGATACAACACGTCCGTCTACTGCTGCACTTGCAGGTGTGGTAATGAGCAACTTTACCGGCTATCCCGATGTGGTAGATGTAGCCGGCTATAACTATACTGAAAACAGATATGACACCGATCACAAAACCTACCCCAACAGGATTTTATATGGCAGCGAAAACCGGCACGATATGCCCGCATGGAAAGCAGTAAGAGATAAGGAATTTATATTGGGCCAGTTTCTGTGGACAGGCATTGATTACCTGGGTGAATCCGGCCGTTGGCCTGCACGTGGTTCAGACGCAGGCTTAATGAACCTTGGTGGGTTCATTAAACCAAGAGGATATTTCCGGCAATCGTTATGGAGTGATAAACCGTTTATATACCCGGGTACTTATATCACCGGGCGGCAACAAACTCCCCCATCGGTTGATGCCTGGCCAATATGGAATTATGAAGAAGGTCAGCAGGTTCGGATAGTTTGCTATACCAATGCTGCAAAAGCACAACTATTGCTGAATAACGAGGTAGTGGGTGAAATGAAGCAGTATGATGATAATACAGGTGTAATATTCTGGGATATCCCATACAAGCCGGGAGCGTTAACCGTAAAAGGTTATGATGCTAATAACAAGGAGGCTTCTGAACAAACCATTCGTACTTCCAACCCTCCAACCACTATTGCCCTCACCGTTTACAAAAATGAAATCAGCAAAAGCGGGGGTGTAGCGCAAATAGAAATACAATTGCTGGATGATAAAGGTATACCTGTTGTGTTAGCAGATAACCTGGTAACCTGCAGAATTGAAGGCCCTGGCAAACTATTGGGACTGGAAGGCGGTGATAATACAGCTATGGAAAATTATAATGATAACAGACAACGCGTTTACCGGGGACACTTGATTGCATACGTGGAGGCAACAGGGAAGGGAGATATTAATGTGAGCTTTTTATCTCCATGGCTTAAAACCGCTGCTATTACTATTCAGGCAAAATAACCAGTAAGCATAAATTGATTAGTATTATATGGCAATGGCAGCCGGATAAACATTTTGTATGAAAAAAATGTATTTGCTCATTAGCTGCCTTGTACTTCCAATGGCGTATTGGGAGAAAGATATAAAAACAGAAGAAAACGTTTTGGACTAAGCGTAATGCTGAGTGCAGATATGTATAACTACAAATTATACAGCAGCTTTGATTAGTGCAAGCGGCTTAATAACTTCCGTCTTAATAAATAAAACATGAATAAACAATACCTTCTATTTGCTGCAGCATATGTGTTGCTCTCCTGCAGCAGTAAAGAAATTAAAGAGAAAAAAACTGATGAAGCGATAATAGAAGTTAAGATTGACCCTGCACGAACTTTTCAGACAATAGATAATTTCGGCGCTTCAGATGCATGGTCCTGCCAGTTTGCAGGTAACTGGCCCGAAGATAAAAGAAATGCAATGGCAGATTGGTTATTCAGCCTCGATACGCTACAGGACGGTTCTCCCAAAGGGATCGGGCTTTCTGCCTGGCGTTTTAATTTTGGCGCGGGTAGCGCCCGGCAAGGTGAAGCCAGTGGTATAAAAGATGAATGGCGCAGGGCTGAATCGTTTCTGGATGCAGATAACAATTATAACTGGAACCGGCAACAGGGACAGGTTTGGTTTTTGCAGGCTGCCAAACAGAGAGGCGTAAAAGATTTTATTGGTTTTTATAACAGCCCGCCAATACAATTTACGCGAAACGGGAAAGCATTTGCCAGCAATAAAATTTGTAACATAGGCAGTAACCGTTACCAGGATTTTGCCGGCTATATTACCAGTACCATAAAGGGGGTCAGGCAAAAAGCAGGGGTGGATATTAATTATATTAGTCCGGTGAACGAGCCGCAATGGGATTGGAGTGATGGCGGACAGGAAGGAAGTCCTTACTACAACTCAGATATCAGCGGTCTTGTAAAATCTATTAACCAGGCTTTGCAGGAGAATCAATTATCTACAAAAATTATTTTATCAGAGGCAGGTGAGCTTAATTATCTGTATGAAAATCGGGGCAAACCTGGCAAGGGAACACAAACGGACGCTTTTTTTAATGCAGCCTCACCCGACTATATCGGTAATCTTTCAAATGTTGAGAAAATCATAACGGCACATAGTTATTTCACCAGCTCACCTTTTGATGAAGCAATAAAGATCAGAAAGCAGGTTCAACTCAACATTTCTAAGATCAATGGTTTGAAATTCTGGCAATCGGAGTACTGCATCCTGGGCGATAATTACGGAGAAATAAAAGGTGAAGGAAAGGATCTGAGCATCACGCCTGCACTGTATGTGGCTAAACTGGTTTACAACGACCTCGTAAATGCCAATGCCACAGCCTGGCAGTGGTGGCTGGCTGTATCTCCCTACGATTACAAAGACGGACTCATATATATTGATATGAATAAAATGGATGGAAAATATTACAGCAGTAAAATAATGTGGGCCCTGGGCAACTACAGCCGTTTTATCCGTCCTGGCATGAAAAGAGTGGAACTCAAACTTTCTGCACCGGAAATTCATGCATCAGCATACGTTGACGAAACTAAAAAGAAATTGGTTGTTGTTACGGTTAACGAAAGCAAAAGCGACAAAAAAATAGTATGTAACATAGAGGGAAATACGGCTATACAAAAAGCCGATATCTTTCTTACCACCGCAACAAAGGATCTTGCCAAAACCCCCGGTATGTTAAACGATCTTACCCTTCCCGCAGAAAGTGTAACAACCATCGTTATTTCATATTGAATATAACGGTTTCATCGTGTTTAGCTAACAACCGCTTAATGATCTTCAGCCTGTACACAGGTAATGGCCGATTCCTGATAACACTATACCGCTTCCGTATCATATCTTTCTACCGCTTCAATGCCGGGCAGCTTTTTAAGGCGCTCTACCAGCTCATCCAACTCTTCTTTATCATGCACAAATAATTTTACATTGCCTTCAAAAAGCCCTTCTTTCGCCTCTACGGTTAGCGCGGCTATATTGATCTTTAATTCACCCGATACCAGGTTGGTGATCTTATGTATTACACCCACGTCATCAAGCCCCACAATTTTTAAACCGGTAAGAAAGGAAATCTCTTTGTTTTTGGCCCATTTGGTTTTTACTACCCGGTGGCCAAAATTAGACATAAGCCTTGCGGCATTAGGGCAATTGGTGCGATGAATAATTAATCCTTTACCCGTGCTCACAAACCCAAAAACATCATCTCCGGGAATGGGTTTGCAGCAGTTGGCCAAAGTATACACAATCCTGTCGCTGCTTTCCCCAAAAATAATTAATTCATTTTCCTTCTTCTGCGATGCCCGGTTCATATCAGGCTCATAATGCTTTATTTCAGGCTCCGGCTTTGCCGGTTTGGGCATAACCAGCTTATCACCCAGCACCTGGAAATCTTCTTTCAATTCTTTAAGGTCAATGTTCTTTACTGCTATCTGGTAATACAAATCCAGCGGCGAGGCCAATTTATAAAAGGAAGTCAGCTCTTCTATATTCGTCTGGCTTACCGCGGCGCCTATACTTTCGAGCCTGCGTTGCAATGTATATTTTCCTTCACCGGCCACTTTGCGCTTTTCTTCTTTCAGCGCGTCTTTTATTTTGCTTTTTGCTTTGGTGGTTACCACAAAATTTAACCAGTCTTCATGCGGCTTTTGCTTATTGCTGGTAATAATTTCTATCTGGTCGCCACTACGAAGCTTATGACTGATAGGAACGAGCTTGTGGTTTACCTTGGCACCAATACATTTTGAGCCAACAACACTATGTACAGAAAAAGCAAAGTCTAATGCCGTGGCGCCTACGGGCAGCATTTTTACATCGCCTTTGGGAGTATACACATAAATTTCCTCTGCCAGAAATGAGGTCTTAAAATCCTGCAGAAAATCTATAGAACTTACATCCTGCGCCAATGCCTCGCGTATTTGCGTAAACCATTTATCAAAGCGGCTTTCATCATTGGCGCCTTCCTTGTATTTCCAGTGCGCCGCCAGCCCTTTTTCCGCAATTTCATTCATGCGCTTTGTCCTGATCTGCACTTCCACCCATTTGCCCTGCGACCCCATTACCGTGGTATGCAGGGCCTCGTAGCCGTTGGCCTTGGGGTTACTTAGCCAGTCGCGCAATCTTTCCGGCGATGGGCTATACATATCCGTTATCATGGAATAGGCTTTCCAGCAATCTTCCTTTTCCCGTTCGGTTGGGGTTTCCAGGATAACCCTGATGGCAAAAAGATCATACACCTCTTCAAATGCCACTCCCTTTTTTTTCATTTTGTTCCAGATGGAGTGGATTGATTTTGGCCGGCCGTATACTTCCACTTTCAGCCCCGCTTTTTCCAATCCTTCTTTTATAGGCTTTATAAATTCATTAATATACCGGGTACGCTCTCTCCGCGTTTCTGCCAGCTTCCTTGCTATCTCCCTGTAAATATCCGGCTCCAGGTATTTCATAGCCAGGTCTTCCATTTCCGTTTTAATGGTATACAGCCCCATACGATGAGCCAGCGGGGCATACACATATACCGTTTCGCTCGATATTTTCAATTGCTTTTCCCGCTTCATGCTGTCCAAGGTTCGCATGTTGTGCAGCCGGTCGGCTAATTTGATAAGGATAACCCGGGGATCATCGGTGAGGGTAATCAATATTTTTTTGAAGTTCTCTGCCTGCTGGGTGGTATTGGTATCCACCACATTGGCTATTTTGGTAAGCCCGTCAATAATGCGTGTAATTTCGCCGCCAAAAGCCCTTTCAATATCTTCGAGGGTAAGATCGGTGTCTTCTACCGTATCATGCAGCAGGGCGCAAATAGTTGAGCGTACGCCCAGTCCTATTTCTTCCACACATATCCGCGCTACGGCAATAGGATGTAAAATATAAGGTTCGCCGCTTTTGCGGCGCATGGTTTGGTGTGCATCGGCAGCCATTTCAAAAGCCAGCCTTAATAATTCCCTGTGCCCCGGCTTTAATTTAGGTTTAAGGCAGCGCAACAATGCCCTGTACTGACGAACAATTTCTTTTTTTTCCTCTTCTTCGCTCAGGTTATATTTTGGCGTTTTAACATCATTGTCCATATAAATCCAAATTTAAGTAAAATCTACTACCTTTGCCGTCCCCAAAAAACGAAAAGACATTGATAAGCCAGGGGAACAAAAAGCGGGTGTGGCGAAATTGGCAGACGTACCAGACTTAGGATCTGGCGCCGCGAGGCATGGGGGTTCGAGTCCCTCCACCCGCACATAAAGGTTTTACCATAAAAGCATGTATTTCAGTGATTTTTAAAAATTTCGTACTTCCCCATTAGCCTGCGGGCTATTATGGAAGTACGATCCTGCCAGTTTCGATTACAATGAAATGCAAAATATTGTTGTACAAACGGTAGTAGAAAGCGGATAGCCGGGTGACTGCTGTTTTATGCTAAATAAAATATGGAGTTGAAGGTGTAAAATCAGCCATTAAAGAGGTCCCGTACCCGAACAACAAAAACCTGGCTTTTGTAAGTCACCAGTTCCATATTCCCATAACTTCCATTGAAAGATAAGTTGCTGAAGGATTTTTTCCTGGCAGGAATGGCTGCCCCAATCATTACAAATTGGCCACCGCTAAAATAATGCCTGCCGCCGAAAAAAGAAGGTCTGCCATTTTATAAAGAAAACCATCCTCATAAAAAAATCCCGGCAAATTGTTTTGCCGGGAATCCATATAATGTAAACTGAAATGATCTTATCCTAAAGCTACTCTTTTAAAATCAATTACTTTCAATCCGCTGTCTACGCTTACCAGGTAATCGCCCACAGTTTTCCCTCCATCCTTTACAAAAGGCTGGGCGGTTAATGTATTTTCTTTAAAGAAAGCATTAAGTTTCCCTTCAGCAATTTTATCAATCATTGCATCGGGTTTGCCTGCCATTTTAGGATCATTCTTAATTTGATCCGTTACAATCGCTTTTTCCCTTGCTACTATATCGGCAGCTACTGAATCAGGATCTACTGCCACGGGATTCATAGCGGCAATCTGCATCGCCACATCCTTTCCGGCATCCGCTGCCGCTTTGCTTAATCCAACCAGCACACCTATACGATAGGCGCCATGAATATAGGAAGCCACATAAGGTGCATCTAAACGCTCAAATTTGCTGATCCCTATTTTTTCACCAATGCTGGCCAATTTATCATTTACCAGGTCGGAAATTTTAGCACCATTAATAACCACATTGCTCAGTTCGTCTGCGCTTTTCACATTATGCTGAACGGCCGCATCGGCAATGGTTTGAGCAAAAGCCACGAAATCCGCGTTCTTACTTACGAAATCTGTTTCACAACTAATACAAACAGCAATGCCTGTTTTGTTATCTGCCGTAGTTTGTGCAATTACCACGCCTTCCTTTGCTTCCCTGTCGCCACGCAGTGCAGCCACTTTCGCGCCTTTTTTACGCAACCAGTCAATCGCTTCTTCAAAGTCACCATTGGTTTCAGTTAAGGCCTTACGGCAATCCATCATACCTGCACCTGTCATTTGGCGCAGCTTATTAATATCTGCTGCTGTAATTGTTATTGCTGACATATCGGACAATAGTTTAATTAGAAATAAGATTATGATAGTACGTCTTCCTATCTGCCACCTCCCGGGCGTCTGCCAGGTCCGCCGGGTCCACCGCCGGTCGTACGTCTTCTTTGTCCACCCGGAGCGCCTCCTCCCCTGTTACCACCGGCGCCACCAGGACGGTTTCCGCCGCCACCAGGTCCGGGACGGCTTCCGGGCGTTCTGCCACCTCTTTCCTTATCTGCTCCGCCTGCTTCATCTATATCCATCCTTGGGCCTTTATCTACTACTTCCTCTTCCGCTTCTTCTTCCGATTTTTCATTCTGCCTTTCTGCCAGTCCTTCAGCTATGGCAGCAACAATATAATTGGTTATAATAGCAATAGACTTGGTAGCATCGTCATTTGAAGGAATGGCAAAGTCTACTTTATTGGGATCGCAGTTGGTATCCACCATACCAAAAGTAGCAACACCCAGGCGTTTAGCTTCAGCAAGCGCAATATGTTCGTGGCCGATATCAATAATAAACAGCGCTGCCGGAACACGTCCTAACTGGGCAATACCCCCCAACACCTTTTCCATCTTCTCTTTATCTCGGCTAAGGGTTAGCCTTTCCTTTTTGGTAATGCTGTCAAAAGTACCATCGTTGAGCATTTTCTCAATGCTCTGCATTTTTTTAACGCTCTTGCGTACCGTGTTAAAATTGGTTAGCATACCGCCCAGCCACCTTTCCGTTACAAACGGCATGTTAACCCGCTGTGCACATTCGGTAACAATTTCTTTTGCCTGCTTCTTGGTGCCTACAAACATTATTTTTTTACCGCTCTTGGCAATGCTTTTTAATGCCGCCGCCGTTTCCTGCAGGTGTTCAACTGTTTTATTCAGGTCAATAATATGAATGCCTTTTTTTTCGGCAAAGATGTAAGGCAGCATCTTTGGATTCCACTTCTTACGCAGGTGACCAAAGTGAACACCGGCTTCGAGGAGTTGCTGTTGAAGGGAAGTATTATTTTCCATTTATCTGATTTGAAAACCTGCCGGGCGGCAGGCTGGTTTGAAATTATGCTATTTTGAAAATTGTATAAAATCTCCAATATTCCTCTGCAGGAAATAATGGTTTAACGTTTGCTGAACTGGAAGCTCTTCCTTGCTTTTTTCTTACCAAACTTCTTACGTTCAACACCTCTCGGGTCGCGCATAAGCAATCCGGCGGCTTTCAATGCAGGACGATAGTCTGCACTTACTTCCAGCAAAGCACGTGCAATACCCAGCTTTGCAGCTTCGGCCTGGCCTTTAACACCACCGCCTGAAGCATTGATTTTTATATCAAATTTATCTAACCCTTCAATGGTTTTTAACGGAAGTTCAACCTTGTTTTGAAGGTAGATCAGGGAAAAATATTGCTTATAGTCCTTGTCATTTACAATGATCTTACCGTCTCCTTTAGAAAGGAAAACACGGGTCACTGCTTCTTTACGACGACCAACGCCATTTTTTTGCTTTTCCATTTATTTTAAGCTTTAGGCTATTAGCGAAACCGCTATTAGCAGTTTTACTAATTAAAATTTCAATGCTTTGGGTTGCTGTGCAATATGCGGATGTGCTGAACCCGCGTACACAAATAATTTTTTATATATCTTGCGTCCCAGCCGATTCTTAGGCAACATCCCTTTTACGGCTCTTTCTATTACAACTTCGGGCCGGCGGTTAAGCAAGCTTTTTGCTGTTTCTTCTCTTTTACCTCCGGGGTAACCGGAAAAGTTGATATAGAGCTTATCTTCAATTTTATTGCCCGTGAATTTCACCTTGTCGGCGTTAATTACTACAATAAAATCCCCACAATCAACATGAGGAGTATAATAAGCCTTGTTTTTGCCGCGCAGTACGGCTGCAATCCGGGCGCACATACGACCAACAGTTTGATTGGTGCCGTCCACAACATACCAGTTATGTTGTACGGAAGCTGCGTTCGCATGTTTGGTAGTGAAATGTAATTTACTCATTCTTATCTTTTTTTACTCCTGCTTGTTTAAAACAAGGAGTTGGTACCGTTGCCATCCCTTCGGTTACCGGTTAAAAATTGGAGCGCAAAGGTAGGTGTAATCAAATAAGATTACCAAAATTTAAAGCTATTATTTTTAAAGGCACCTTTACAATCGGCTGATAATCAGTAAAAATTTTGAATCAAATTATAAATAACAAAAGAAAACCCATCTTTGGTGTACAAAAATGTTGCTTTTAAACCCCATCTCCTTCCCCGGTTCATTATATTGGGCAAGTGGTTTCCATGCCGCTGAATAGTATGGGATGTATGTTTATATTTATAGCACAGGCTATTGCAGTACTGCTTTTTTAGATGCATTGTATTTACGAATTGAAAAAATTACCAGGGATGTCAGGGAAAGGTTGGATAATTACAAGTATTATATTGATTATTGGATCGGGCATTTTTTTGCTGAGCCGGCTTTCTTTCCGGGTAAAAAAAGAAATTACGGTTAACGCTTCTTTGTTTATAGTAAGCAGGCAAATTACAGACCTGCACAACTGGCAAAAATGGTATCCTCGGGTAAAGGAAACAGACAGCGCTTTCATTCGGTATTCGGGTAACACTACACAGGTAAATGCCACTTTACAATGCGGGAAACGCCTGTATACTGTTATGCGGGTAAATCCCGAAGAAATAAATATTAAAGAAGCGGCAGGCAAAAAACTGGTCTATCATGCTGTTATTGCCGTATCCGATCAGTTGGGCGTGCATACCCGTGTGCAATGGTCGGCAACATTTAATTTTTTTTCGTGGTTAAGTGAAAAAATACATCCTACAGGAGGAATAGACCATAGTATAAGGAGTTTAAAAGAATACATTGAAACCCCTTTGCTTTATTACGGGTTTCCCATTGAAATGCAACGGATCACGGATACCTTACTGATCAGCAAAAAAGATACGGTTCTCATGCGGAACGCCCCCGCAAGACTCGAACAGCTTTTTGACGATTTATTATTGTATGCCCATACTTACCGGCCTGCAATAGAAAGTTCAAGGATTTTGGGTGTGTTCCCGGTTGGCAAAGACTCTGCGGAAGTTATTGCCAACATACCTGTTCACCATAAAGCCCCGGAAAAAAACGGTATCATGTATCTGCGAATGCCTGAAGGTGGTAAAATAGTAACCACAATGTATAAAGGCTTATACCGCAATATAGGTAAAGCCCATAAGGCCCTGCAGCAATATATTAGTGACAGGTCGCTGAAAAAGATAGCGCTGAGTTATGAAAAATATTTTACAGCCACACTGCCGGTTAATGACAGTGCCGAAGTGAAAGTGCAGGTTTGTTACCCGGTTTTTTAGCTGCCTGTTTTATTTTATGGAATATACTTCCTGGATGATGGTAAAGCTATTTTTACCTGTTGCTTTTGCAATGTCGGCAGATGGGGTATGCCTGATCCAGTAGCTTGTTGCCGGACGTTTATCATTTTTTTTGAGCCATTCATACATAATGCCAATATCCTCATCCATATCGGTATAGCTTTTCTGCGTTTCTATGATCACTGCCGGATGCTCATCCATTTCTATCATTTCAAAAGGCTCTTTAACTTCCTGCAATGCGTCTGTTACCGCTACCGCCACACATAGCATTGTTGTGGAATCATTCAGCGCTTCATGCTGACTTAAATAAATTCCGGGATGTTTTATTTCTTCAGCAGGTAACTGAGCAATTATTTTATCGTGCAAATAAGCAATCTGCTCTTTTACTTCGCTCAACGCCACGGTATCAGTCAGGATTACGAGCTTATTGGCAGGCATTTCTTTCCGTTCAAAAGTTAAACCTCCAAAAATATTGTCGGGATGTTCAATGGCATTTTTAAACTGCACCATATTTTGCAAAAACGCTGTTCTGAATTCAGAGGGATTAAAAAGAAGCTGAATTTTTTTAGCCACATTGTTCTTAAATACTACTTCTTCCGACCAGCTTATTTGCATATTCCAGCGGTTCTTCCGTGATACCTCTATTTGCCCTTCCTTTTCATAGCCGTTCTGATCCTTCAAATGATAGGCAAACAACTTACTTTTTTTTATGGACTGCATGGTCAGCGAATCCGGACTGGGCCGCGTAATTTCATTATCGGAATACCAATGCTCCCAATTGATGGTATCCAGCAGAGTACGGCAGGTAATAAGTTCATCCGAGTTCACAACAATTTCTGCACGGTAGGTACGGCGCATGGGAATAGTTAGCAGAAAAAATAGTGCCCCTAAAAGCACCGTTAAAACGATAAGTACAATTTTCTTTCCCTGCATGAATAGGTTAATTTACAAGTATCGAATTTTAATGCCCGGCAGCTTCAACCGTTTATTTTACATTTTTCGCAATCACCTTCGGGTTAACGCCGGCACGGATATACGCGTAAAATTATGAGCCTTAATGGTTCTTAAGAGCTGATTTCGATGATTGCCCCAAAAGCTTCGATGAGAGGGCGGTATGCTTCGTTAAAGCAGCCTTGTTTCCACGGGAAATACCTGCAGGAGCTGGTGTTAAGCTAAGTAAACTCTGGGAACAATAGAACATATTACATTAGCGCTATACTATCCAATGAGGTAGGCTAACCCGGTGTTAACAGGCTTACATAAGTCGCATATCTTATTAGTAGCAAAAAGCTGCTCAATTAAATCGCGCGCTACCTTATATTCATCATGAATAGGGCATGGATGAGCAGAAGAGCATTTGCTAAGCCCCAGTCCGCATTCTTTAAATACTTCGTCACCGTCAATAGCCGCAACAATATTAGCAATGGGTTGCTTCAGTTGTTCTTTAGAAATGTGGAATCCTCCGGACGGACCTTTTACACTATTGATTACATTTTGTTTTACCAGGGTTTGCAATAATTTTCCTACCGTATGTTCACTGGCGTCAATATATTCCGCAATTTCTTTAATACCCGCGTTGGTGGGAATATCATGTTTTGAAGCCAGGTAAATAACGGCCTTTATAGCGGTTTTACAGGTATAACTCAGCATGTGCTATCTGTTTAAGAATTTTCGCCCCTCCTCCGATATCAGATCGTAACTCCAGGGCGGATTAAAGGTAAGATCAACCTGTATGGCATCATCGGGAAAAGTTTGCTGCATGGCCTGCGTTACCCCGTCTACTATGGATTCACCCATAGGGCAAAATTGTGTGGTTAACGTCATCGTTGTACTAATCTTCCTGCCTGGTTCATCAAAATCAATCTGGTAAATCAATCCCAGATCCACCACATTCAATCCTATTTCAGGATCTATTACATTGTGCAGCGTTGCCAGGGCAATGGTGGATTTAATATCGCTGTTGGTTACTACATTCATAACATTACAGGTTTATGCAGTATTATTTTCATTACGTTAAAGTTATACAAACCAGCGGCCAGCAATAAAAGCAGGGCACCAATTTGTAAAACCAAAACAACAGATAATAAAATACCGGTTACAAATAAAATAAACCCCGCCAGATACGATACCGCCATACCGGTGAATACCCGGTTACTGAATAAATTTTTGGGGTTGGGCGTTTTACCTAGTCCCGCTTTTTTATGATATACTTTGTTCCAGATAATAAAAGGCAGGGTTTTAAATGTCATACCCAAAATAATGGCTGTAATCCATCCAAAAAAAACAGTGAAGCCATAAGCTACTACCAGGCGGGTATTTTCGCCTGCCACCCATAGGCCAATGATCATAATAATCAATAAAATAACGGGTAGCAGCATCATTGCCACAGAGAGCACGGATATTTTAAGCTGCTCATCTACCTGTTTACGTAAACGCTGCCTGTAAGCCTGCCTGCAATAATAACCGAACAACAGGAGCGCTGCCGTAACAGCGGTAACAGGCAACAGGTAACAATAAACAGGGAGGGCATATAAAAACATAAAAGCAAATGCTATCAATCCCAGGTTAATAAGCACGTATACCCACCACAGCAATTTGGCATTGGCATATTTTGAAATCAGGAACATGGGTATTAACCGGGAGCCCACACCAATGATCAGCAATAAGAACCAGCCAATAATACCCATATGCGCATGCAGGGAAAGGTAATGCAGGGAATCTTCGGCAAACAGGGGTATTGAAAAATTGTATACCAGCAGCAGCCCTACAATAGTAGTAATCAGCAGCCACAGCCCGGCCGTGAATACAAATACCGCATGCACATTCTCTGTTTTTGATTTAGCCATGCTTATACCCATGTTTATAAGGTATATAACAATAGCGTCAATAACCAATTCGCCTCCCCGCCTGGCCATCCAGTTCATATGGAAGCCATAAAAGGCATACACCAGCAGCGGAATACCTACTGCGGCGAGGGCAAAAGAAAGATAGGCCAATACATTACTGTATAATTTCCCTTCAATAAGCACGGGTACCAACTGGTGACTGGCGCCCAGTATTACCATTGTACCCCAGCCCAAAGCCATGGTGTGCGTAATAGCTATTACGTGCGGGTGGAAATAATGCCTGCCGAATGCCGGCGCCGAAAAAAATAAAAGCAGGGTAGCAATAAAAAAAGCTATGGAAGCATAAGCGTAGAAAGGCAATACCACTTTATAAGAGGTGGTTTTAACCGGATCTGTACCCATGGATGCACCTAACATATCAGTCTTTAAATATTAAAAGATGTACTTCCCCATCGCTGATCTCTTTTATACGATAACCGAATTTTCTTTCGGCCAGTTCAGGAAGCAAAAAAACCGGAATGCGTTTATGATAAACATACAATGCCGTATCTGCAGGCAATGTTTCCAGCGACTCCAGTATTGTCATCATTGGCCCCGGCATCTCCAAATGCCGCACGTCAATTGTTTTTATATGGCTTTCGAATTGTTGCAATACCATATCCCACCCTTCACTGCTGCCTGCGGGTACATCCTTAACCGGGGTTTTAGCAACATCGGTTTTGTAAAAATAAGTTTCTACCCAGTCTTCTTTAATAGCATCGGCATAAGAAACAAAACCCTGTTTTTCTAATAAAGCCATCAATGGGGTTGGCTCAAAAGTATTAATGATCTTTAATACCTGCCCCGGTTGTATTGTTTTTACTTTCTGCACTATAATGCCCAGCGGATCTTTTCCCGAAGCAATTACCGGGCGCACATCCAGCTCAATAATTTGTTCTTTTTTGAGCGAAGTCATAAACGCCGGCACCGGCTTTTTCGTTTCTTCCCCTGCAAGCGTTGTTATCATGTCTGTTTCAAACCCCAGCGGTTTAAGCTTCATAAAAAAATCATCCACCGTACATCCTCCTACCTTAGCTGCCATAGCCAGACTGGTTCTGCCCGCCATTACTTTACGCAGTATAGGGTTACGCAGTTTTTCAAATTTCGGGCTTACTGCTATAATAGCCTCCAGCGCGGCATTGTTTTGCTTTAGTATAGTGGCAATTTTAGTACCGGCGTTGATGATCATCATTCAAAGTATTGTGTATATAAACCCAGCCTTTCATCAATAGCATGAAATGTTTTTTCGGCAGACGCGATATCTCCGGCTTTCTTCAATTCACTTACACCTTTTAGTAAGGGCTCAAGCCACAGGTGCAGCGCATCATGATCGGGACCCTGCATTTTGCAGTCCTGTATCATTTTGTCTAATCCTTTTTGTAAATCACCATCTAAAATCCGGTAATCGGATAAGCCGGTATGCGGTTCCGCCGAAAAGTTCTGTACAATGGTACGCATAGCCACCACATTTTCATTAGTAGCTGCATCCGCCTTCCATTTTTGGCCGTTGTTCAGCGTTAATGTGGCTTCTTCATGCTCATGCACATCGGACGCTGTGGGTGTATCATTGCCAGGAGAAGGATTTGAATTACACGCCCACAAGAGACCGGTGAGCATTAACATCATTACTGTTTTTTTCATTATTACTGATTTTATTTGTTGTGCTTTTACTTTTCCTTTCAGACGACCTGATGATCAGCCGCAGCGACTGATCGTAGGTAATATATTGCCACATCCAGTTCACCAATATCAATAAACGGTTTTTAACACCGATAATAGACATCAGATGTACCATCAGCCATGCCATCCATGCCACAAACCCCCTTAGTTTTATGCCTGCCATTTCTGCTACAGCACGATTTCTTCCTACAATAGCCATACTTCCTTTGTCCTTATACCTGAAGGGCTTCATTTCTTTTTGCAGCAGCAGTCTTTTAAAATTAGCAGCCAATTGCACAGCCTGCTGCACAGCCACGGGAGCAACCTGGGGGTATCCCCTGGAGCTCAATTTTGTTGGCATCCTTGCCGCATCGCCCAGCGCAAAGATATGCTGGTGACCTTTTAACCGGTTAAATTCATCAACCTCAATACTATGATCAGGCAATACACTACCGGCAGGTACTCCTTTTAACGCGTTGCCTTTTACCCCTGCCGCCCAAATCATGCAATAACTATATAAGGTAGTATTGTTGCTTAACGCTACCGAGTAGCCGTCATAGCTTTTTACCGAAATACCTGTATGCACCTTTACTCTGAGTGCTTGAAGGTAGGATTTGACTACAACCGCCGACCGTTCGCTCATTCCATTTAATAACCGTGGAGCAGCTTCAATGAGATGAATATTCATGTCATTAAAGTTTAGCTCAGGATAATCCCGCGGCAAAATTTGCGCTTTCATTTCAGCTATGGCTCCTGCCAGCTCTACCCCTGTTGGGCCGCCACCAACAATTACAATATTTAATAATGCCGCTTTTTCTTTTTTGTTCCCTGCTATCAGCGCCTGCTCATAATTTTGCAGTAAGGTATTACGTAAAAGCAAAGCTTCTGATACCGATTTCATGGAAAAGGCGTTTTGAGCAATATCCTGCATACCAAAATAATTGGTAGCGGCGCCATGTGCCAGCACCAGGAAATCATAATCCAGTTCTCCTGTTGATGTAGCTATCTTTTTATCTTTTGGGTAAACAGCGCTTACTTCCGCGATACGGATAAATACATTTTTCTTTTTTTGAAATACTTTACGAAGCGGGAAGCTAATGCTATTCGGTTCCAGTCCAGCCGTAGCCACCTGGTAAAGCAGCGGCTGAAACTGGTGGTAATTATGCTTATCTATCAGTACCACCTGAAAGTATGCGGGTGATAGCTTTTTGGCAAGGGTAAGTCCGGCAAAACCCGCCCCCACTATTACTACTCTTTGCTGCGTTACTAACCTGCCCGGAATTTCCATAATATCGTCTTTTAATGATGTCCCCGAAATCGCCGCCTGTTCAGACCCTGCCCTATCTTCCAGATGAATAACTAAACCAAAATATCAACCCGGAAAACACGGCAATGGTCTGATGGCGGACTGGTGGTGTTTAGGGCTCTTCATGGATTCAAATGCTTTTCCAGTGCTATCGCTTTTGGAAACAGGATATTATTTTCAAGATGAACATGGATATGTAAATCTTCTTCAAAATCGTTCAGCATCTTAAACAGAAGGCTGTAACTGGCACATGCATCTTCAGGCAAAGCATAATTATTGCTCAGCGCCCTGATCTCTTCCATACATTTGCCGGCCGATTCATGTTCTGCCTCCATCATATCTATTGGATTTTGCACGCTGCCAAACTGCACCGCGCGTGGCGACTGGCTCCTGTCTTTTGCCCTTATTAATTCCTTAATAAAAGGGAACAAAATTTCTTCCTCCTTCACTAAGTGCTCACTCAGTTCTTTATTCACTTCTTCCACCAGTTGCTGAATAGGTATCAATTCCGGATGCTGCGCACCATGCACCTGCGCTACCTTTAACGCATACGCTTTGATGTCGGGTAATGTTTTACGTACATAGCTGTGATGCGTATTCACAATATAGTCTGCCAGGAAATCAAGACTCCAGTCATTGTATGGCAAAGGACGTGCCGCGGGGTTCTTATCTGCCTGTTGCAGTTCTTTTTCAACTTTAGTTACATCAATTCCTTTTTCCGCGCAGGCTTCTTTTACTGTTTTCTTACCGCCACAACAAAAGTCTAATCCGTATTTCTTAAATACTTCAGCTTTACGCAAATCTTTAACGGCAATTTCCCCGAGTGTTTCTTCCTGCTCACCCGTAATACGTTTAGTGATGCGTATCTTCCACCATTGTGGACCCTCTTCAAGATATTCCCATATAAAAATATTACCCCTTTCTCCCAGCAACTGATAGTAAAGCGGCTTGGGGTCGTGGTCGTTATGAATGGTAAGACTTTCTCCTTCTTCCAATTCGTCAAACCGGGCAAAAATAGTAGGATGCTTTTGCCGGGGTTCCAGTAACGTTACGTTAAGCATATTCTCTGTAATGGTTTCCATACCTGTTCTTTTTTAAGTTTAATGTATGGCGCAAAGCTAAGCCTTTTTTATAATAAAAGTATTTAATTACTTTTATTATTATAATTTTACAGTTTAGTGACTATTTTCCCTCTCCCATAAATCAAAGCCAAGTTGTAACTTGCCAACCGCTGTAAAAGCATACACATCATTCAATTCAACAATCATTATGCAGCACCGCATTCTCGGTAAAACGGGTTTAAGCCTATCCACGCTGGGTTTTGGCGTGTCGCCGGTAGGCAATGTATTTGAGCCGGTAGAAGAACAGGAAGGCATAAACGCTATTCATTATGCCATAGACAATGGCATCAATTTTTTTGACGTGGCGCCGTTTTATGGAGATACACTTGCTGAAACCAGGCTGGGAAAGGCTTTGGAAGGAAAAAGGCAGGACATTATACTGGCTACCAAATGTTGCAGGTATGCCACTCATTTTGATTTCTCCTATCAGCGTGTACTCAGCAGCATTGATGAATCATTAAAAAGATTAAGAACGGATTACGTAGACATACTGCAAATCCATGATATAGAATTTGGTACGGAAGAGCAGCTACTCAATGAGGCTATACCCGCGGCATTAAAAGTAAAAGAAAGTGGTAAGGCCCGTTATATAGGATTTACCGGATTGCCGGTGCGCTATTTGGCGCATATAGCCCGGCAAACCAACGTGGATACGGTACTTTCGTGGGCACATTATAATTTATTGGAAGATGAGATCAATGATGAACTGGTACCCCTTTCTTTGGAAAAAGGATTCGGACTCCTGAATGCTGCCCCGTTTTTACAGCGCATACTAACGGATGCTTCCTTACCTTCCTGGCACCGGTCGCCTAAGGAAATGATTGCTATACAACCGGCCCTCATCGGCCTTTGCCGTGAATATGGCCTGGCGCTGAGCGATGTGGCCCTATCTTACGCCATTGCCCACCCGCATATTACAAGTACCATTACGGGTATGTGTGAGGTGGAAAAAGTTAAACAAAATATAGCTGCCGCCAGTCTTGATATTCCTGCTGCGCTGTTACATGATATGGAAAAGCTGGTAGCGCCGGTAAAAAACAAGATGTGGTTTGAAGGCCGCAGCGAAAACAATATACCCAAACAATAATAGTTTTTATATGAGAGCTTTAGTTTTGGTTGAACCCGGAAAAACGGAGATCCGCGAAATATCAATGCCTGTGCCAACGGATGAGGAAGTATTGCTGCGTATTGGCATGGTAGGTTTTTGCGGAGGTGATTTGAACGGATTTAAAGGACTTTTTGAAATGCAGGAATACCCGAATGTACTGGGGCATGAAGTGGGTGGTATAATAGAAGCAGCAGGAAAAAACGTGCCTGCCACTTTTGCACCGGGGATGAAAGTTACGTTGAATCCTTATTTAAACTGCGGCCTGTGTATTGCATGCCGTAAAGGCCGCCCCAATGCCTGTGTAGATAATAAAACAATGGGAGTCAGACGCCCGGGCGCCATGACGGAATACATTGCAGTGAACTGGAAGAAATTACATGCATCAGCAACTTTATCATATAAAGAACTGGCGCTTGTTGAACCCCTTACGGTTGGCTT
Source organism: Agriterribacter sp. (assembly GCF_035497235.1). GTDB lineage: Bacteria > Bacteroidota > Bacteroidia > Chitinophagales > Chitinophagaceae > Agriterribacter. The sequence continues at coordinate 65,279 of NZ_DATJEB010000051.1, read as the reverse complement.
TCATGCTGCAAACAGGGGAAGGGTACACGCAGGCGACAAGGTATTGGTTATTGGTTGCGGTATAGTAGGATTGGGCGCCATTGCCGGATCGCTGAACAGGGGAGCAACAGTTTTTGCAGCAGATATAAGCGATTATAAAACAGGGATAGCCAAAGCTGTAGGTGCATCCACGGCCATTAATACCACTACCACCAATTTAAAGGAAGCCTTAGCGGAATGGACGAATGGCGATGGTCCGGATGTAATTATTGAGGCGGTTGGAAATCATGAAACATACAGGGCAGCCGTTGAACTGGTGTCGTATACCGGAAGAGTAGTATATATAGGCTATGGCAAAAGGCCGGTAGAATATAATACCGGCGTATTTGTAAGAAAAGAAATTGAAATACTGGGTTCCCGCAATTGCTTGGATGATTTTCCGGTTGTTATTCAGTACCTGGAATTTGGTAAGTTTCCTGTTGATGCCGTTATATCAAAAACCGTGTCGCTTGATAACGCCGGCGAAGCATTACAGGACTGGTCGGAAAACAGGGGTAATATTACCAAGATCATGGTTGATTTTACATTGTAAATAAAAATGAAATCTGCAGTAACGATAGCGCTGGTACCCCAAATAAAAAGCGGGCCATGGGTATTCTGGGAAAACATAGAAGACTCCATTGCCAAAGCGGCAGCCTTGGGATTTAACGCGGTTGAGCTTTTTACGGCTTCGGCAACAGCGGTTAATACCACCCTGCTGCAACAACTTTTAGAAACCTATCATATACGGATATGCGCAGTTGGCACAGGAGCCGGGAAGGTGGTGCAGGGTTTAACTCTTACAGATGCTGATGCGGATGTGCGTGCCCGTGCCATTGCGTTTATAAGTGAAATGATTGATTTTGGCGCAGCCTTTAGTGCGCCTGCCATTATTGGTTCCATGCAGGGAAACATACCACACGGTACTGAAAGAGCTATTGCTTTACAATGGCTGGGTGAAGGAATAAGCATACTGGCTAATAAAGCGGTAAAGAAAGGCGTACGCCTGATATACGAACCGTTGAACCGCTACGAAACCAATATATTCAATTGTTTCGCGGATGCCGTTGCCTGGTTAAAAACGCTTGATACAAATAATATACAATTGCTGGCCGACCTGTTTCATATGAATATAGAAGAAGCTTCCATACCCGAAACAATTTACCAATATGGCAGTTATATAGGCCATGTACACTTTGCCGACAGCAACAGGCGCGCCATAGGCATGGGGCATACACCCATGAGTGATATTGCAAAGGCTTTGCAATCCATATCGTACAGCGGGTACCTTTCCGCCGAAGTGTTTCCCTTGCCCAACAGCGATGCGGCGGCCAGGCAAACAATCAATGCCTTTAATACCTGGTTCAAATAAAAAACAATTATGCAAAAATTTTGTCTTACGCTCGACTTAATAGATGACCCCAAAAGCATTGAGGAATATCAAAACTGGCACAAGCCCGGGGTGGGCTGGCCGGGAGTTCGGCAAAATGATTTGGATGCCGGCATTACCAACATCGAAATATACCGTACGGGCAACAGGATGTTCATGATCCTGGAAACGGATGACAACTTTTCATTTGACAAAAAGAAACAGTTAGACGCGCATTGCGCCAAAGTGCAGGAATGGGAAGCGCTGATGTGGAAATACCAGCAGGCTATTCCCTGGGCGAAGCCCGGTGAAAAATGGGTGCTGATGGAAAAGATTTTCCAGTTTGAAGGGAAATGAGCAGTATACCTAATGCCCTGGTTCGTGTCTCACGAACCAGCTTCCAACTTTCAATAGTATGCAGTATTATGTCGGCTCTATATTGCGAGACATAGTCCCGGAAGAACATATTAATAGCGAAGTCGGGAGATTTCGTATAGCGGAACTAAGTATTATGCTAATCTAAAATGGCAAAATGTAAAATATATACCGCAAAAGATATGTTCAGCGCAGGGTCTCATGGCTTCTCACAATGGCTTTTTATGAATCCCCCCTGCGCGACTCAGAAAAGCAAACCCATGCGTGTTGCGGAGGCCGGCGGCAAAAATTTCAAAATCTCATTTCCATCCAAACACTAAGGCTACATATGGTCACTTTTCATGAGTAGAGTTTGTAATTAGCAATAAAAGCATAATATTTGCCTAACGATCGTTAGTATAATGCAAACCCGTATGGCTATCAACAGAAAAGTATATACCCTGGATGAATTCACGATTCAGCAGTTAAGGAATTTTCCCCACGCCACCGGCGAGCTTTCGGATTTGCTGAGGGACATTGGCCTGGCGGCAAAAAGAGTGAACGTGGAAGTGAACAAAGCCGGGTTAGCGGATATACTTGGAGAAGCCGGCATGATGAATGTACAGGGTGAAGAAGTAAAAAAATTAGACCTGTTCGCTAATAACCAGTTTACCGGTGTTTTACAACATGGCATCAGTTGTGCCGGTATAGCAAGTGAAGAATGGGACGACTATGTAGCTTTTGACGATGCGGTAAGCCGGCAATCCAAATACATTTGCCTGTTTGATCCTTTAGACGGCAGCGCCAATATTGACGTTAATGTTTCCATCGGCACCATATTTAGTGTGTATCATCGTACTACCCCAAAAGGATCAGTAGTTACCCTTGAAGATTTTATACAACCCGGCATCCGCCAGGTAGCCGCGGGTTATATTGTTTACGGATCGTCTACCATATTGGTATATGCTACCCGCCGGGGCGTAAATGGTTTTACCTTAGATCCTTCTATCGGTGAATTTTGCCTGAGCCATACGGATATTAAATGCCCGGTTCAGGGAAAAATATATTCCGTTAATCATGGCAATTTTTTTCTTTTTGAAGAAAGGGTAAGGACGTACATTCATCAATGCCAGGCCAAAATAGCGGCAGAAGGCGGACCCTATACCCAACGCTATATTGGCAGCATGGTGAGTGATGTACACCGCAATCTTCTTAAAGGAGGTATTTTTATGTACCCGGCCACAACAAATAAACCACAGGGAAAGCTAAGGCTCCAGTATGAATGCAATCCTTTTGCTTTTATAGTGGAGGTTGCCGGTGGCATGGCCACGGATGGGTATAAGCGCATATTGGATATTGTGCCGGCATCTCTTCACCAGCGTTCTCCCTTATTTATAGGCAGCAGGCAAATGATGGAAGAATGGGAAAACTGCAGAACGGATTTGTGAGATAGCTTCTTTCCGCGTTTGCCCAGGCGGGGCCTTCACAATCTTGCTACGGAGTGCAGGGTGACCCGGGCGATATCAAAACGCTGTAATTCCACTAAGGTTCAATTAAAAGGCGGAACGCCTATTGTATAAGATTTTTACGAGGGTATTTTCCTTTTGGCTTTTGACAGGTGATGTAGTGATTTGAGCTTTTAATTGCGGGGTTCATTGTTCCATAATTCTCCGGCGAGTATTTCGGCTACATATGTTTCGAGGCATTTTTGACGAAAAGCAAACCAAGTCTCTCTTTCATCCGATTGATGAATGATATGATTAAAATGACGGAAAGGCTTTCGGCCGGACAAGGCTTCCGACAACATTACCCCGATACGGCTTTCCTGCAGCGTATCTACAAATCGTTCCATAAAGGTAAATGACACCCCTGATTCCGGTGGATTGATGGTAACCGTTTGCTCCCAATCCCGGTCAATACGCTTCATGTCTCTATGAAAAAGATCCTCTTCTTCCACATCATCATCTGCATCTTGTTCCTCAAATATCATGGTATCAATAACTGAGCGGGGAATATCTATTTTTTCCAGGGTAGCAGGATTAATATAACAAACTATCCCGGCCACTAAGACTATCCGCCGTATCTTTTATAAGCGATACGTAACGTTCAGGGATAATAATTGCTTCGCTTACTGCGTCTTCTGCTGCATAAAGTTCATTCAGCATATAATGATGCAATTTTTCAAGTTGCTCCCGGTTGTCTTTACATCCCCGGAGCACTTTCAGGACTTCATCTAAAAGATCATTATTTTTCATTGCCTTTATCTTCTCATTTTCTTCAGGATTTCGTTGAAAATCGTATTGTCCATTTCCCGCAAAGTGTTTTTTGTGCCGGCGCATATATGGACGCCCTGGTTTTCAACACCGGGCTCAAAGAACGGGTATGCTTCACTGCTTGCTGGATACCGAGCGACATTGCATTTTGGTACGGAGTTCAATATTTTACACCAGGCGCCCATACAGGTATTCAACGTTACCATAATCAACTATCCGTTGCCGTTGGCCGCCTCCGGGAAAATAAAAAACATTTCACCCTAAAAACAGGAATTCCTGAAAGATCAATTGACGCATACACTAACTTTAATTGAGTAAAATGAAATAAACACTTTGGTATATAAAAGCCGGTTATTTTTTTTCACCGCAGTTAAACATCCATTGCACACCAAATTTATCTGTACAGGAACCAAAATAATCTCCCCAAAACATATCCTGCAGTTCCATAGTAATCTTACCGCCGGCACTAAGTTTATCAAATAACTCTTTCGTTTCTGCACGGGTATCCGGTTGCAAATTGATATAACTGTTATTGCCAAAATTTACCTTAAATCCCATGGATTCAGGCGCATCAGTACCCATTAACGAATGGCTGCCCAGGATACGCAACTCCACATGCATTACCAGGTTTTTATCTTCGTCTGGCACAGGCGGATTACCGGGCGAAGCCGGGATATCGCCAAAGCGCATGATACCATCGCCAAAAAACGCACCGCCAAAAACCGACTTATAAAAATTAAACGCTTCCTCCGTATTACGGGAAAAATTAAGGTAGGTACTAACGCTTGCCATGAGTATAACTTTTTTGATGAATAATAAGTGAGCTTTTTATCTTTTTGATAGAATAAAGGTATAAAGCGCTCAGGGATTTAGGGATGGGTGATAACGACATTTAAAGGGTGCTTTACGACAGAAAATAATACAAAACAGCGCAATTGCTTACCTCGCAGTTTTTATCGGGGGCTGTGGGCCTAAGCACAACAGGCAACTGCAAATCCGGCTATACGCTGCTACTCCGCCGCAAACCCAATACACAACGCCTTCAGCGGGGTATCCGCTACTATCCGGCAGCCTTTGAGCGAAATGTATCCAATCCCGGCGCTTTAACAAATCACCATCCCGCTTTTCTCCCGGCCTTTGCCCTAAATACAACAATCCATGGCAGGTATAAAAGTAATCATCACCGGGGCAACAGGCATGGTGGGCGAAGGCGTTTTGTTTGAGTGCCTCAGCAATCCGCAGGTAGCGGAAGTGCTCATTATTAATCGCTCATTAAAGTCTTTTCGCCTAAAAGTGTTTTAACCATGTAAAAGGTCGGGCGCGCAATGATCCATGCTGTTGTGCGGGGTTACGGGAATAATATCCTGGAGATAATTGATATCAGGGATCTGGCTAACGCATAGGGGCTTACCGTTTCCCGAACCAGTTTTCGGGTTTCATTGCTCATTTTTTAAAAACAACATATAATTAGCCTTAATTAACTGTGCCAGCAGCTCATAAAAATGGATAATGTTTGCCCGTTGCACTTCATTCCAGTCATTTATTTCCCCGCTGCTCAGCGCCAGCCTGAGCATCTCCCAAAGCCGTTCATGCGCGCTGCCCAGTCCATACATATCAAAAAACTTACAGATGGCTTTTTGAGCGTTTTCATCGGGCTCTTTAGAGCGGTACCAAAGTTCCTCTGCAGAAGAATGGTGGACGTATTGCGTGTTCATCATATCAGGATGGCTTTAGATTATGTAATAGTTTTTTATTCTTAGTAATCATATAAGCAAGATGGAGCAGGGATTCCATACATTGATACACCGGCACAAGGTTGCCCTTGTAAACTTTTTTTCTTCCTTCATAAGTAATAACGGCATCCAACATATCCAATAGCTCAATCCTTGCATAGTTGTGCGGGAATGTATTGCAAAAAGCGCTAACAGCCAGTCGCGGATCAGCCTTTTCCCTGGCGCTTAACAATATTGGATCGTGGAGCAGGTTAGTTGTTCTCCCGGTTTCTTTTTTCACGCTCTTTTTCTTTTCCGCTTTTTGTTCCGGCTTTCTGTTCTTGTTTAAAACATAGAAGGCCTCTGTGATCCGTAAAAGCTCATAACAAAAATCCATCATATCCTCCCGCACATTTCCCTCATCATAAGCACTCTGGTCATTTGCCAAAGCCAGTTGTTGCCAAAAAGCAATCTCCCTCCGAAAGTCGTTGGGGTGAAAAACATCGAATATGGCTGTAAGGCACAAAAAAGGATCGTCACCCGCTTTGTTCAAAAAGTGGTAGGATTTATGGTATCTTTCGCTTATGCTATTATCTTTTTTCACCGCTTAACAGTTGCTGCTGATCTGAAGAAATGTGCTTGCTCTTCTTCATTTTTCTCTTATTCTTATTATTGATAAGCCATGCGGCTTCCATCAGCATTTCCGTATGGGTGTAAAAGAAAAGAATATCAGACGCCGTTTCATGAACGGTGTGTTCCCGCGCATAACTCATCACACATCTTTCATACAGCTCCCATAAATTATTCCTGCAATCATCCAGCGTAAAACTGCTGAAGAAAGATTCCAAAGCATCTTTTGGGTTATCTATATTGCTGGATTGCATTCTTGATGGCCGGCTTGTTAACAGCCTGTATTCTTTATTTGTCATGCAAGGAAAATTATAGATGATACGTTTGGGAATTGTAGCTATCCGGGTAATTTTTTGATTCGTTTTTCATATATTTGGTAGTATTTCCTATGAAGCTTTAACTTACATCCAAGATACATCAAATATCTTGTTATTTCCAAACAAATTTGGTATTTTTTTTTAAAAAAATAGAATGACGGGGAGTTACTTACATAAAAATCTTAGGTTTTTACGCAAAAAAAACAAATGGAAACAGTCCGAAATGAAGGACAGGTGCGGCATTTCGCCAAACACCTGGTCTAATTATGAAAACAATGTAAGCCGGCCGGGGCTGGAGAAAGTAATAGAATTATCCAAAATATTTGGAGTTAATATTAATGACCTTTTACTGAGCGACTTAGAAAATGGCTCCCTGAAGGATGTACTTAATGGAGAAGACAGACTGCAAAGCGTATTAAATGAAGAAGATAGCCTTACTGCATGGGTAATATTGGGGCAATTAAAGCAGATAGACGAAAAGATAGACCAGTTGCTTTTGTCGCAAAACAAATCAGACAAGCAGGAATGAGCTAATAATAATACCGGGGATTTATTAGAGCCAACTATCGGATTCGAACCGATGACCCTTTCATTACGAATGAAATGCTCTGCCACCTGAGCTAAGTTGGCGTAAAAAGTAAAGGTATAATCTGCAGGATAAATGGCCATGGCAGTGCATCATTTATTCTTTATCTTGTTTAAAACCGGCTTATTTACCCGCTGCCATTCCGCCCACCGTAGCCAGTAAGCCCAGCAAAACACTCAGCCCGGCATATAATAAAAATTGCAGGTAATATCCCTGCTTCAGCAGCATCATATTCTCGTACGAAAAGCTGGAAAAGGTAGTGTAGCCCCCGCAAATCCCGGTAATTAAAAATAGCCGCCATTCCATACTGAGCATATTATCCTTAGCCGCCAGGGCATAAAATAGTCCTATTAAAAAGCAGCCGGTAATATTTGCAATAAATGTACCCGCAGGAAATACCATACTGGTGTGCCGGCTCAGAAGCCACTGCACCGTGTAGCGCAATATGCTGCCAATACCGCCGCCGATGCCTATAAAAAGTAGTTGTTTAAGCATATAATTCACAATAATGCCTCCGTGCAAAAGGAATACAAAAAAAGGATACTACAGAAAAATTTTTCTATTTTTAATATCAATCGTAATATTGCGATACAATTTAAGCAATGGGTACAACAAAAGCAGAAGCGTTTTCGGTAAAAGATAACAAGTTAGCAAAATATGCCAAAGCACTGGCGCACCCCGCACGGGTAGCCATATTGAAATTACTGATCAATAAGCAGGCCTGTATCTGTGGCGATATAGTAGACGGGTTGCCTTTATCGCAAAGTACGGTATCGCAGCATTTAAAAGAGCTGAAAGCCGCGGGTTTAATAAAAGGAGATATAGAAGGAGTAAAAGTTTGCTATTGCATAAATGAAACGGAATGGAATATCGCCAAAAATTACATGAGCGATTTGTTTTCATTATATAAAGGTCTTGCAGGGAAATGCTGCTAACTTTTTTTGAACAGATCAATCATACTATTTCGATTATACATTTTAAATTAAATATATGTCAGCACAGGAACAACTCAAAGCAATAGTAAGGCAGAAATACAGTGAAATAGCCTTACAGGATAAAGCAACCAACCAGTCATCGTGCTGCGGTGCCGGTGGCTGCTCCACCGAAGTATATAATATTATGACTGATGATTACAGCAAGGTGGAAGGATATGTTCCCGATGCCGATTTAGGACTGGGTTGCGGACTGCCCACACAGTTTGCGAAAATAAAGGAGGGCGATACGGTTATTGACCTGGGCAGCGGGGCCGGCAATGACTGTTTTGTGGCAAGAGCAGAAACCGGGGCAGCGGGTAAGGTAATTGGCATTGATTTTACGCCTGCCATGATTGTAAAAGCAAAGGCGAACGCTGAAAACCTGGGTTATACCAATGTTGAATTCAGGCAGGGTGATATTGACAATATGCCTGTTGCCGCCGGTGTGGCCGATGTTATTGTAAGCAATTGCGTGCTTAATCTTGTTCCTGATAAAGCAAAGGTTTTTAAAGAAATATACAGGGTTCTCAAACCGGGCGCACATTTCAGCATTTCAGATATTGTGCTGGTGGGTGAACTTCCCGGTAACCTAAGAAAAGATGCAGAAATGTATGCGGGCTGTGTGGCCGGCGCCATTCAAAAAAGCACTTATTTGGCATTGATACAGGCAAATGGTTTTGAAAATATACTATTGCAAAAAGAGAAGGCTGTCGTTATTCCGGATGACATCCTGAAAAGCTACCTGAACGAAAACGAATTGCAGAATTATAAAACAGACCAAACCGGCATATTCAGCATTACGGTATACGCAGAAAAACCCGTGTTAGAAAAGGATGCCTGTTGCGGATCCGGCTGTTGCCAGTAAATTAATACGTGTAAATGAAGCATATTTTAGTACTCTGTACCGGCAACAGTTGCCGTAGCCAGATAGCAGAAGGATACCTGAGACATTTTGCAGGCAGCGGGGCAGCCGTATACAGTGCCGGTATAGAAACGCATGGCGTAAACCCGCGTGCCATAGCAATTATGAACAACGATGGCATTGATATTTCAAAACATACTTCTAATAATATAGAAGAATACCGGCATATTAATTTTGATTATATTATTACGGTTTGTGACAATGCAAAGGAAAGATGCCCGGTTTTCCCTTCAAACGCGCAGCAGTTTCATCATCATTTTCCCGACCCTGCAAAGGCAAAAGGCACTGAGGAGGAGATCATGCAGCAGTTCAGAAGCGTAAGGGATATGATTAAAACCTATGCTTATGATTTTGTAAAAGAAAACATACCACATCCAAAAGGTGCATAGCCTATTCCTTTTGCCCGTTTATTTTCGCCGCAGATGCGCAGATGATTGCTGCGCATCTGCGGCTATCCTTTTTAAAATAGTATACTGCAGCCAGCATGGTCACACCTGCATACTGAATCTCATGCGCTCTTTTGCGCTGTAATCAGCCTGCTTTGTTTTCTGCTTTATATTTCTTTTCGGCCGCGGCTGCTTTTTCAAAATCAAGCACTACCCCGTTAATACAATATCTTAAGCCTGTTGGCGGAGGTCCGTCTTCAAACACATGTCCCAGGTGCGCTTTGCACCGTCCGCACATTACTTCTGTTCTTTCCATTCCTGCCGTATGATCGGGCGCATAAATAATGCTGCCTTTGGTAACAGGCTCGTAAAAGCTGGGCCAGCCACAGCCGCTTTCAAATTTGGTATCGCTTCTGAATAAGGAATTGCCGCAGGCCGCACAGTAGTAGGTTCCCACTTCGCTAAATTTTTCATATTTACTGCTCCACGGTCTTTCTGTTCCTTTTTTCCGGGCTATATAAAAAACGTCTTCGGGTAGAACATTTTTCCATTCGGCATCACTAAGGTTAACCTTCGATTTGTCCGTACGGGAGTACACTTTATTTTTATTATTTGTATTATCCATATACACTGATGATTTTTTTTGAGGTGGTTGTGAAAAACTACACTGGCAAAAGATCATGGGAACGATCAGTAAGGTATAAAGCGGTTTAAAAAACATGATCTGTAATTTTCAGGTTAAACAAATTTACGAAACATTACTAACTATGATGCTATGTGGTGTTTGACCGTAAGAAATCAACTTGTTTTTGAATATAATGTTAAAAATGATTTAAAAATATATTTTTGCAACAAACCATTAGCATGTCGTTAGAAGAGGATATCCGCCAGCCTGCATTCCGTAATGAACACCAAAAAGGCATTATCAATATGATCTATACCTGCAACTGGATTATGGAACGCCAGAAAAAACTTTTCAACGGGGAAAAAATTACACCGCAACAGTTCAATATCCTCCGTATACTGAGAGGTGCTTATCCCAAACCCATTTCTACCATGCAAATCAGGGAAAGAATGCTGGACAAGATGAGTGATACCAGCCGTATTGTAGACCGGTTAACAATAAAAGGGCTGGTGAACAAAAAAACCTGCCTCACCGATAAACGCCTGGTAGATATTGCTATTACTTCAAAAGGTATGGCTATGCTGGAGCGTTTGGATCGCAGAAATGAAGAAATGGATGCACTTTTACATGCACTGTCGCAAACGGAGGTAAAAACGCTCAACCAATTGTTAGACAAGATCAGGAAGCCGGATTAGAAGTGTATCCATTACTATGCTATTTTAAATGTATAATTGCAGGTTAAATTTGAAACTATCTTCAAAGGTTTATTGTTCCTTTATTATTATACTTGTTGCATGAAAATTCTGCTTATTCTCTGGGCTGCCGTTTATCCTTTTGTTTTTTGCGTTGCACAACCTAAATATGAATTTCGTGCCGCATGGATTGCCACTGTAGATAATATTGATTGGCCCTCAAAAGGCAACTATAATTCCGAGAGCCAGAAAGCGGAATACAGGAAACTGCTGGATATGCATGTGCAAAATGGAATGAATGCGGTTATTGTGCAGATCCGCCCGGCAACAGACGCTTTTTATCCTTCGCCTTATGAGCCCTGGAGTGAGTGGCTTACGGGTAAGCAGGGCCGCCCCCCGTCTCCTTATTATGATCCATTGCAGTTTATGATTGAAGAGGCGCATAAAAGAGGACTGGAATTTCATGCCTGGTGCAATCCCTACAGGGCGGAATTACAGATCGGCAAATCTTCCATTTCGCCTACCCATATTACTAAAATACATCCCGAATGGTTTGTAGCGTATGGAGGCAAAAGGTATTTTGATCCGGGAAATAAACAGGCCCAGGAATTTGTGGTGCATGTGATCCGCGATATTGTTAGCCGGTATGATGTGGATGCACTTCATTTTGACGACTACTTTTACCCCTACAGGATAGCGGGGCAGGAGTTCCCGGATGACAAAACCTATGCGGCGTATGGCGGGGGTATGGACAGGGGCGACTGGCGCAGGAGTAATGTGGATTCTATTATTGTTAAGCTGCATCGTGGTATCCGGCAGGAAAACCCGCACTGCAAATTCGGCATCAGCCCCTTCGGGGTATGGCGCAATAAGGACAAGGATAGTTTGGGCAGCGACACCAAAGCCGGGCAAACCAATTACGATGACCTGTATGCGGATATACTATTGTGGCTGAAAGAAGGATATATTGACTACGTAGTACCCCAGTTGTACTGGGAACACGGTCACAGGGCAGCGCCGTATGAAGTGCTGGTTGAGTGGTGGAGCCGGCACAGCTACGGTAAACATTGTTATATAGGATTGGGCATATACAAAGCAGGAACCAATGCCCGGTGGCGCGACAGGAATATTATTCCCATGCAAATAAGAGACGCGAGATCGTACAGCACCATACAGGGACAGGTTTATTTCAGCAGCAAATCTTTTTTAAAGAACCCTAACGGATGGAACGACAGTTTGCAGCAGCACTATTATCAACATCCCGCTTTAATTCCCCCAATGCCGTGGATAGACAGCATACCACCCGTTCCACCGGTAATTAACGCTATCGCCACCGAAGGCAATGTGCAGCACCAACAGGTAAGGATAAACGCCGCCTATATTGATAAAGAAAAACGCCTGCGGCAATTTGCCCTGTATGCTTTTTCTTCCTTGGAAGATACCGATATTTCCAACAGGGCGCCATTAAAACTCATCCCGGCTGTTTCGGATTCGCTGGACTATGTACTGGCATTATCCCTGTTGCCGCAATCCGGTAAGGAAATGTATATAGGATTAACCGCTGTAGATATTAATAATGTGGAAAGCGAGATCAGCATACTGCAAAAATTGGAAAGGGCAAATGAAAAATCCGGTTGGGAAATAGTGAGGTGAGCGTGAAAGTTTGAAAAAAGCTACAATTAAAAAATAAACTTCATTCCCCCTGATTTGTTATTGGCAACTTTTTGCGAATTATTTTGTACAGGATTTTGCGAAGCCTGATGCATTTCCTGTTTCATCCTGTTGATAGAGGTCTGAATAAAAAAAGATGATATTACATTTAAATCATTGTGCTTATGTGAAAACTTAAGTGCATTAATATACTCCTCTTTTTGTTTTGCTTCGATGATAACATATGGGTGGCCGGCTTTAGCCAGAATAAAATTTGACAAGAGTAGTCCAAGTCTGCCGTTACCGTCAGGAAATGGGTGGAGATAGATAAAATATTTGTGGAATTTGGCAGCTATTTCAATTGGATGAACTGTTTTTTTTTCTAATGCTGCTTGTGTCTGCTCCATTAAAGCCGGCACGTTGGCGATGCTGGTTTCATGATCAGGAAATATGGTGTCGCCTGCTGCCATCCTTGATTTGGTATATTCTCCCGGTGCATAACCTTTGGTATATTGAATCGTATTATTAGTAAGCAGCTTATGCGTATCTACCAGCAATTGTTCTGTCAGAGGTAATTCCAGGTTAGTAAACAGGTATTCAAAAGCTTTAAAGTGGTCTAAGATTTCATAGGCTTCAATCATGGATTTATTCTGAAGCTTCAGATTAAGCCCATGCTCTTTCAGTTCCTTTGTGTCGTTAACAGAAAAGCTGTTGCCTTCTATCGCGCATGAATAAGCTGAAAGGAGGATTTCATTGTATTCAAAAAGGGTTTCTTTGGAAAATGTGGATGTTACTCGTTTGTATTGTTCAAGCGTTGATTGATATTCAGTTAAGAGCTTTTCTATTGTATGATCATTACTCATTATGTGACAGTATACTATTTATGTACAATAAAAACGTGACTTTCAAAGATTTGTTTTGCTGCAAAGTTAGGCAATTATGAATGTTATGTTTAGCAGTCATAGTAAGGATTTATTCTAAAACAAGCTCCCCTGCTGTCCGGGCCTCCTGAAAATGGTAGTATCCAGTTCAAAGCTATCTTCATTCATGCGATACATTTTGCCGTACTTTTTATACTGTTGCGTTATGATCTCCGCTATAGCGCCTTCACCGCGCATACGAAGACCCCACCGGGTATCGTTTACTTTTCCATCGTGGCTCTGCTCTATTAAGTGCCATACCTTATCCGCCCTGCCGGGAAAATTTTTATACAGCCAATCGTGAAACAGGAATTGTATAGCGCCATTTAAACGGATGAATGTATAGGCGGTAAACACAGCGCCCACATCTGCCGCGGCTTTCATAATGCGCTGCATTTCGTGATCATTGAGTCCCGGGATCATGGGACCCATCATTACCCCCATGCGAATGCCGGCACTGCTTAATTCCTCTATCACTTTCAGTCGCTGTTTGGCTGTAGTGGTGCGGGGCTCCATCACCCTCCGCAAATCTTCATTAAACGAAGTAATGGAAACCATTGCAGATACCAGGCGCTTTTTGGCCAACTCCTGCAGCACGTCCTTGTCTTTAATGATCCACGCGTTCTTGGTAAGGATGCCAACCGGCTGGTTAAATTCATTGCACACTTCTAACAGTCCGCGCGTTAGCCGGTATTTTTGTTCTGCGGGCTGATAACAATCGGTATTGCCGCTCAGCATAATGGGCATAACCTCCCATTTGGGATGCATGAGTTGTTTGCGCAACAATTGCGGAGCGTTTTTTTTCACTATGATCTTTCGTTCAAAATCCAGTCCTGCGCTATAGCCCCAGTATTCATGCACATTACGGGCATAGCAGTAAATACAGCCATGCTCACAGCCGGCATAAGCATTCATGCTGTATGCCATGCCCACATCCGGACTCTCTACTTTATTTACAATGGTTTTCGACAATTGCTCCAGGTATTGCGTGGGGGTATTGTCTTCCGACCAGTCGTCAATGGCTTCCGCATGTTCCCTTGTACGCTCGTCTTTCAAAAAACGGTTTTTTGTGTTGAACTGCGCACCACGCCCCTGCAAATATTGCTCTGTTTCCTCTTTTGTTTTGGCGGAAACTTTATAGTGATCCTGCTTAAGTTTTTCTGACATAAAATTGATTCAAACTTGTTAATAAAATGGGATTAATGCCGAACTCATCTTCTTTGCACACGATCAGATAATCTGAAAAATTCCATACTTTTTTGTTTTGAAACACGGTGTCACAGAGACACGGAGGATGTCTTGTTCTCTACGATTCTTATTTTTTTGAAGCACTCGCGCGCAAAGCGCGGAAAATGCCTTTGTTTTCTCTGTAGCATAGTGTCTCCGCGTCCCTGCGTTCCAATACCAATTTGTCCGTTCATTACATAATCATTCTTTTAATTCCCTTTTTCATCAGGAGTACAGTAAAGTTTAATATATAACCTAAACGTTTTCCACTTAGTTTCAAATAATTCAGCACCTGTACGTCCCATACAGGATGGTAATACTCTTGTGCTTTTAATTCTACAACAACCAATCCATCTACAAGTATATCAATCCGCAGGCCTTCATCAATTACCAGTCCGTCAAATTGTAACCGGACAGTCTTTTACCTTTCAAAAGGAATATTTCTCTTACCCAATTCACAGCAGAAACATTTTTCATATACACTTTCCATTAATCCGGGGCCAAATGCTCTATGAATGCACATTGCAATATCCATTACCTGGTTAGCTAACCACTGCGCTCTTGCTGTAAGTGGCTCGAAATCTTTTTGCTCACTACTATTTACCATTGACGTCTTATATTTAAATCAGTTCATGTTGTTACAAAGTGTGCAGGTGTGCAATTAGCCACGTTGGCCTACAGTAATAGGGCGGCATACCCGGGCAACTATCCAAACAATTCTCCCTGTATTGTAGCTACCGGTAAATTCTGGAATGCGAACCGTTGAACAACCTGGTAGGCCATTTCGTTTTGAGCCCGCTTCAGCAGCAGCATGCTATCCGTAATAAAGCGGCCGGTAAATTGCCTGTTGCTGTATTCCATCCATGCTTTTTCATACTGCCAGGGTTGCAGGTTACGCGCTACCGTTAGATGCGGCTCCATTATAAAATGCGGCTTGTTATCATCATTTAATTTCATTAAGCGCTGCCCTTCGCTGCGTACCTGTTTAATAAGCTGCTGCAGCGGAATTTTAGTTGCCACATTAATATAAATGCTGTGAGAAGGGAAGCTGCCGTAATCGCGCAACTCTGCCTTAAACGGATATTGACCCATACCCACGATTTTGAGCCGGTTCACAATGCGGGCTTCCATCATTTCGTATTGCACAAATTTTGCCAGTGTAATATGGGGCAAACCCCACCGTGCCTGCGCACACTGGTAAGTTGCAGCAAAACCTTCTTTTACTTTTACAATTTTGTTCCATAACTCTTCCGGCGGACGCAATACCAGCAGGTATTCGTTAATGCGGTAACCGGGCAGCATTTGAATATTATTATCCATAAAAACCATTTTGAATGATCAGATATTTAGCATAAATTTACTAAAATTATTAGTAATTACAAAAACAATTATATGGACGGAGAAATTACTTACACCAGCGCCTACCGGGGTTCGAAGCGGTTTAATCAATGGAATGTGGCGCATGCCAATGCTACAGGCTTTAGCGCTGCCGCGGATGACTATATGGAAAGAGGTATTGACCTGAACGAACAACTGATCCGTAACAAACCGGCTACTTTTATAATGAAAGTGAGCGGCGAAGCGATGATTGATGCCGGTATTTTTAGCGGCGATACGGTAATTGTTGACCGTTCGGCGAAAGCCGTTAGCGGTAAAATAGTGATTGCTGTGCTTAATGGTGAAATGCTGATCCGGCGGCTGGAGAAAACCTTTAATAAAATAAGGCTGATACCCGAAACGCGTAAACTGTCGCCAATAGATATAGACCCCTCTGCCGCCGATTTCTCAATATGGGGAGTGGTTACTTATTGTATTCATGCGGTGTGAGAATCCGAAGAGAATATAAAGCATCAGGAATCAAATCACAAAAAATAAACCTGTTCGCCGCGGTGGATAAATCTCAAATACTAAATCCGAAGACCATAGCCCGAAATTCCAACAATAAGGGGGTAGTAAGAAGCGAAAGAAGACGTATTCAGCCTGTCGGTAGTAGTAAGTGGCTGATAGCTGAAACCTAAAAGCTACAAACTTACCGCCTCCTTCCTTATGGTATACTGTGTTAAGAAGCTGGTACTGGCTCCTGCCGCGAGTGTAATAAGTCCGATGCCGTTATTAAAAGAATCGGGTGGTGCGCTGAGGTTCTCAATAGCAATGCTTTTACGGTGGGGTGGAATGTAAATTTGTAAATAAGGATAGCTCTTTTGGGGCCTTATTTCCAATTGCCACCCCGTAGCGGGATCGCGTAAAATGCACATGGGCTGCGCTTCGCTGAAATCCAGCACAAATGAATTGTCTAACGCAGTTTCACCAATGCGTGCAGGCGAAGTGAACGCGGTGTTAGGCAATAGTTTCCCGGAAGGAACAAGATTAATGAATTCCAGCATTTCCCGCGACTGGAAATGCAATTCAAGCTCATCTACCTTACCACCAAAAGTAAAATAAGGATGCCAGCCGTCTGCCACAGGCAATGGCGAAACGCCTGTATTTGTTATAGTGGTTATAATGCTTAATGTGTTTCCCTTTTCCAGGTGGTATTCAACACTGCAGTTATACGAAAAAGGATAGCCGGCATCATTACCTTTATATTCATGTAATAGTGCTATACATGCCGAATTGTTTGACGCCTGTTCCTGCACCAACGCAAACGGTTGTTTGTACAGGAATCCGTGTATGGCAGATCCATTAAGCAGAAAATGATTAAGCTGGTATTGCCGGCCATTAAAACGATATACCCCGTTGGGTATCCTGCAGGGGAAAGGTGATAATTTTAATCCTTTAAATCCATTAGCTTCAGCTTTTTCGTCAAATTCCTTTTTGTTGCTATAACTGTCAATAATATTGATGAAGCTATTGCCATCCTGCACAACAAACGCATGCAGCATGGCTCCGCAACCGGGTACAATCTCTACCGTAGTTTGGGCAGTATGATCTGTTAAAAGAACTTTATCAAATCCATTATGCTGATGTTTTTCTATTGTAAACATTCCCCTGTGATTTCGCTCCAAGTTAATATAACACATGCATAAAATGCCGCTCAACCGATTGCGTAAATTAAAATACCCGTACACCTAATGTATACGGGCATTTCATATTTTTCTTATACCGGGTTAATTCAGGTATTTCAATACCTCTTCACTCATGGGTTTTACTTTGCTGGGGAAAACAGTAACCAGCTTTCCTTTTTCATCTATCAAAAACTTAGTGAAGTTCCACTTTATGGGATTCTTGATACCGATCTTTTCCGCTTCGGCATCAAGATATTTAAACAAGGGGTGTATATCATCTCCTTTTACAGAAACTTTTGCCGCCATAGGAAATGTAACGCCGTAATTTTTTTCACAAAACTCCTTTATCTCTGCATTGGTACCCGGCTCCTGCCGCATAAAATTGTTTGCCGGAAATCCTATAATCACCAGCTTATCTTTATACTGCTCATACAACTGTTCCAGGTCTTTATATTGCGGCGTAAACCCGCATTTGGAAGCTGTGTTTACAATTAATATCTTTTTTCCTTTGTATTGGGAAAGATCAATCGTGCCGCCTTCCAGCCCGTCTACTTTAAAATCGTAAACAGAGGAGGCAATCGTTAAAGCGAGTGTTACCAATAATAAACGTATCATACCGAAGAATTTATAGTAAGATACAAAGTTGATGTAAAAAAACCGAATCCGGCGTTAATGTTTTGTATAACAGCCCAGGTCAGGGATGCCCGTTCTTTCTTTCCCATCGAGATCATTGCTGATGGAAACGCTCATACCTGCGCCTATGGCCGGGGAAATATTTTTACCAATGTGAAAATCAAAATACCGCCTGCCGGCATTAATACTGTCAAATAAAGGATCCTGGTTAGCAATGCTGTTCATTAAATGAATATCCGGCGATATATCTTTTGCCTTATATAGTACGTGATCAAAATCTATGTTAAAAGCAGCGTTCCCCTTTTTGTTTGTATACACTTCGTTTTCCACATTATCGCCCCCGGCCCATACCATACAATTACGAAACAGGGCATTGAGACCATAACTGTTGCCTGTCTCATCTGTATTACTTAGGGTTAACACCGGTTTTTTATGGTTGATATAACTATTGTCGTAGCTCACTACAGTACAATACGTGAACCGGTATGTTCCGCCGGCGCTTATAACAATATTGGATCCGCAGTTACTGATCAGGCAGTTTACAGCGTCAATACCCGAACCGATGGATAATATACCCGTATCGTATATATTATCTATTATGCATTCGCTCAGTTGCAGCTTGGGTAATGTGTTAGTAGCGGGTCCCACGGCAATAATGCCCTGGTAAGCATTTTTAATGATGCCATATTGGATACTATTATTTATACTGCTTTCCCTGAAATAGATGCCCGGCCAGGATGACGGGAGATCGCGGTATCCATGGTCTAACCTGTCGCCTTGGAAACTTACCCGATTTGCCGCTGTTCCGTTCACTATCAAGGTACCGTCTACAATAAATGGTGCATTGGCATGTAAATAAATACGGCAGCCCTCTTCTATAGTAAGTGTACTGTTTTGCGCAACCTGAATTCCGCCCGAAATAACATAGGGCAATTTGTTGTTCCAGGTAGTATGCGTATCAATATAAAGGTTGCGCACAAAATGAGCGTTTTGCCCGTATGCTTCCAGTTGAATGTATTTTTGATTGCCATTGTAGTTTACCTGGATGCTGTCCTGCACAATAAACGGAAGATCAGTTAAAGAGGGGTCAATGGTAACGGAAACAAATACATACAGGCTGTCGCCCGCGTTCATCTCCACATTACTTAGTTCTGTTGCAGCATTTCCATCCACATTTATTTTATATGCGGAGCTGGTGCCTCCCATGAGCTTTATGCTGCTTAATTTTAATTTTTGCGTATTACTGTTAATGATGGTAAAGTATTGCGTAACTGATCCAACGGAAGTAAACAGGGTGTCAAACCGGAGCGTGTCGGCGGTAATGGTTAATGCTGCGTTTTCGGCAGTAATGAAAGTTTGCTTTTTACAGGACATAGCGCCCTCCAGCAAAAACAAAAACAATAAAAAATAAATGAGTCTTTTCATTTGTACGTAAAATTCTTTAAGCGGCGGCATAGGCCAAAGTGGCAATACTTAACTGCACATCCGGAACATCTTCCAGGATGGCATTGCCGCAGGCCTCTATGGTGGCGCCGGTGGTAATTACATCATCTACCAGCAATATATTCTTTTGCTGCAGTTCTGTATTTGCGGCACACATAAAAACACCTTCTACATTTTGCCACCGTTCCATACGTGTTTTATGGGTTTGGGTAGTAGTGTACCGTGTGCGAAGTACAGCATTGTTCAATACCGGTACCTGCAAAACCGCCGCAATGCCTTCGCACAATAAGGCCGCCTGGTTATAGCCTCTTTTATATTCTTTGTCGGGAAAGAGGGGTAAAGGAATAAGTGCATCCGGTACTTGAAACCTCGCGGATGCTTGTAATGTTTCCCCCATCAGCGTTCCAAAGTAATGGGCCAGTTCTTTATTGTCTTTATATTTAAACTGGTGAATAAGCTGTTGCAATAAAGAGTCTTTAGTAAAATAATACTGACTCATTGCGTTGTTACACATTAGCCTTCCCCATAACGCTTTTTCAACGGGATTGCCGGGCAACGATGCGAAACCGGTTTCATTCAGGTGCTGGTAGCATTTCAAACAAATCAGGTGGTACCCGTTAATAAGATCACTTCCACAACCATTGCACAGGTGTGGGAAAAGAAGATGGGACACGCTATTGAAAACAGTTTTTATCAGGCGTCTTATTTTAAAAAAAATATTTGTACAACTCATCCACCCTGCTCATGGTTACCAGCTCAATGCTGTAATGTTGTTTGCTTAAGCCCTTTTGATTGTATTTGCTGATGATCATCTTCTCAAACCCTAACTTTTCCGCTTCCGCAATACGTTGCTCTATACGGTTTACGGCTCTTATTTCACCGCTTAGTCCAACCTCGCCGGCAAAGGCAATCTGCTGGGGCAGGGGAATGTCTTCATAGGAGCTTAGCAAAGCCCCTACCATGGCCAGGTCTATAGAAGGATCTTCTACTTTTAGCCCTCCTGCAATATTCACAAATACATCTTTCATTCCAAAATGAAAGCCGCCTCTTTTTTCCAGTACGGCCAGCAGTAGCTGAAGCCTGCGCAGGTCAAAACCACTGCTTGTTCTTTGGGGAGTTCCGTAAACAGACTGGGTAACCAGCGCCTGCACTTCTATTAATAAAGGCCGTTGTCCTTCCAGCGTAGCGGCTATAGCTATACCACTTAGCTGTTCTTCTTTTTGGGTGATCAGTATTTCGGATGGATTGGATACCGGCCGCATACCCGCCCCCGTCATTTCATATATTCCTAATTCGGATGTGGAACCAAAGCGGTTCTTAAGGGTGCGCAGTATCCGGTAGGCATAATGCTGATCGCCTTCAAACTGAAGTACCGTGTCAACCATATGCTCAAGGATCTTGGGTCCCGCAATGCTTCCATCCTTGGTAATATGTCCTATTAAAAAAACCGGTGTGTTGGTTTCTTTGGCAAAGCGTTGAAACTCGGAAGCGCATTCCCTGATCTGAGACACGCTTCCTGCCGAAGATTCAATATAGGGCGAATGCAAAGTTTGAATGGAATCAACAATAACTAACTGCGGTTTTAATTTTTTAATTTCCTGGAATATATTTTGTGTTGATGTTTCGGTAAGCAGGTAAAAGTTTTCGTTCCTGATATTGAGGCGGTCGGCACGCATTTTAATCTGCTGTTCACTTTCTTCCCCGCTAATGTATAAAGTAATCATATCGGTAAGCAGCAACCCGTTTTGCAGGAACAAAGTTGACTTGCCAATCCCCGGTTCACCTGCTACCAGTACTAAACTTCCACTTACCATACCACCGCCCAGAACCCTGTTCAACTCTGCATCAGGCGTAATAACCCTTCTTTCTTCGCCGGCAGCTATTTCATGCAGTGCAATTGTTTTTACTTCGTTGCCATTGTCACTATATCCTTTCCATCCCTTATTATTTTTTGACGGTTTTTCAATAAGCTCTTCTACAAAAGTATTCCACTCGCTGCATGAAGGACACTTTCCCGTCCATTTAGCAGATTCATAGCCGCAATTACTACAAAAGAATGCAGTTTTTATTTTGCTCATGCGCTAAAGATAAATAAGATTTACAGGATTGTAAGATTATAGAAAAGCGGATAAAACAATCGTAAAGAAAGTGGGAAGAAGATAAGTTGCGGGGGTAAAAGAAAAAGTATTTCAAAGTTAAAGGGTCAACTTTCGCTGACCCTTTAGTACTTACTAACCCATTAAATTCTTGCACTAAATTACAAATTGCTCAAACATAACAAAATTAATTTTAGCCCTTGTGAATAACTTTTTACCCGGTAAGGGAGGTCATATATCGTAGTTAGTTAACTATAAGTCAATTAGTTATAAAAATAATTTAAATGCTGAAATGCCTGCTTATTTCGTCAAGTTGTCAGTTGTATATTTTTAAAAATAATGCAACTGACAAAAAGACTTTAGCCCCGCAGCTTTACCGGATTTAATGGCAATATTTATAAATGGTAGGTAGTTTGCTATACTTATAAACTATTAAATACTAAAAGACTATGGGATCAATTTGGGTGGTATCGCTCATTTTTGTTGGAATTAGTATGCTGGTAAGCATGCAGTTAAAGGGAAAGTTTGCCCGTTACAGCAAAATTGGCCTCGCCAGTGGCTTAACAGGTAGGGCAGTGGCAGAAAAGATGTTAAAAGAAAACGGGATATATGATGTTTCTGTTAATGCGTCCAATGGTTTTTTAACCGATCATTATAACCCATTAAATAAAACCGTAAACCTTAGCCCGGACGTATACAACGGGGTATCCGTAGCCGCCGCCGCTGTAGCTGCCCATGAGTGCGGTCATGCTGTTCAGCATGCCACCTCCTACCGGTGGTTAATGTTAAGAAGCCGCCTGGTACCCATTGTGCAATACAGTTCTACGCTGGTGCAATGGGTTTTAATTGGCGGGATACTCCTCATCAAGGTATTTCCTTCCTTATTACTCATAGGCATTGTGTTATTTGCGCTTATAACCATCTTTTCAGTGATAACCCTGCCGGTGGAGTTTGACGCCAGTAAAAGAGCCCTGGCCTGGCTGCAGCACACTAACGTTACTAATGTACAAGAGTACCCTATGGCAAAAGACGCTTTAAAATGGGCTGCCATGACTTATGTGGTTGCCGCTATAGCGTCTATAGTTACGCTTGCGCAATACATACTTATTTATGCAGGCAACAGAAGAAATTAAACGATTTTATTTTTATATACATACTCCCGGCAGCATAACCGGGAGTATTTTTTTGCCCCTATTTAAAGTTCCACACCGGGTTTTTCACATCATGATAAAAAAGGAATGTCCACAATTCCTGCTGGCCCTGTTGCCACCATTGCTGCCGCAACTCCATACATTTTTTGCCATCATAATCATATTTGGCTACAAACCTGCTTTTCATCTGGTGTAACTGGGGAGCGTCATCTGCTCCAAAAAAAATGGTCTCGCCATTTTCTTCTATCCAAAATACCTGGTGCCAGGGACTGTGTGCGCCGGTAACCTCGTAACGGATATAATCATCAATAACGCCATCGCCCTGTAAAAAGTGCACATTGTCTGCCCGCTGCAGTATTTCAATTTCACCTGGTATATAAGAAGGGAACCCTTTTTGCAACGCAAACGATAGCTCTTCCTGTTGTATATAATAAGTAGCCTGGGGGAAGCTCAGAAACCGTTGGTTAAGGATGCTGTTGTGCATACTCACACCGCCGGCGTGATCTTTATGGAGGTGACTCATCAGTACTTTGGTGATGTCTGCAGGGCTAATATCATGGCTGATGAGATTTTGATGGATCTGTAATGTGCCATCCGCATTTGCAAAACCTAATCCCGTATCGATCAGTAAAACATCTTTCGCGGTAACAACAACAAATGGCTGAATTTCTACCAGCAGGCTTCCGGCAGGCCTTTGCTGCAAATTATCACTGGTAAGGTTAAAAGGCACAAACTCTTTGGACTGATCTATCGTAAAAGCGCCTTCGCTTAAAGGAATAATTTTCATAAGGCAAATGTATTGACAGATAGCAGATAATTTCAAATCTTAAATTTCAAATTATCTCAGCACCATCTGCCTGTCTTTATCCAGACGAAGTAATATAAATATCATAGCACTAAAAGTTACCAGCGACAACCCTCCATAACTCACAAAAGGAAGTGGGATACCAATTACAGGCGCCAGCCCCATAGTCATGCAAAGATTGATAGCGATGTGAAAGAAAAGCACTGAAGCCACTCCGTAGGCATAACACCGGCTAAATGCGCTTCGCTGCCTTTCGGCGATAGTAATAATCCGGAAGAGAAAAATAATATAAATAGATATGAAAAACATGCTGCCCACAAAGCCAAAACCTTCTCCGATAGTACAGAAAATAAAATCGGTTCTTTGTTCAGGCACAAAAGCATAGCGGGTTTGCGTGCCTTTTAAAAGCCCCTTACCCAACAAACCGCCGCTGCCTATTGCAATTTTACTTTGCTTTACATTATAGTTTCCGGCATCTTTTTTTTGCGTTGTGTTTTTTTCAATATCGGCAAGCGCGGCAGCATCCTTTGGAATATAATCCTTACCGATAGTATCATAAATACGTTTTACCTGGTAAGGTTGCAACACATGATCAAAAATAAAAGGTACGGCAAAACGCTGTATGCTTACACAAATGGCCCATATGGTAATGATCCAGAATAAAACAGATTTGTGACGCTTGATTTGCCTGCGCATAAAATAAGCCGTAAGCAGGGCAATGCCGGTAAGAATAAGTGCCAGTATATTAGGCTCCACCAGTAATGTAGCCACCACCAGTATGGCAAACGAAAAACCGATTACCAGCACAATAGCCGGTAAGCCTTCGCGAAACATCACTAAGAAAAAAGAAAAATATACGAGTGCCAGACCAGTTTCTTTTTGCAAAATAGCCAGCAATGCAGGAGCAACTACAATAGACGCGGCAATTAACTGCGACCGGAGTTTGGTAAAATCCGTTTCAATACGGGAGATGTATTTCGAAAGTGCCAGGTTGGCAAACACAATGCATAGCTGTATAGGCTGTAACTGAAAGGCATTCCCGAATTTAATAATAGATTCGGTTCCTTTAATGTTGGAGTGAAACGGGAAAACGAGCAACAATAAAAAAATACCCGCAGTATACCACAAATTGGCTGTTGCTGTAAAAAATTTGCTGTCGGTTAAAAGTATTACAATGCCTATAAAAAGCGAAAGGATAAAGAACATGGATTGCTTTCCGTAATCGGTTCTGAAAGAAAGGAAGCTATCCACTATATCATCGCCTTCATTGTAGGTAGCTGCAAAAATGCTTACAACACCTATAATACATAATAAAATATAGAGCCACAGCAGCAATCCGTCCACACTCTTTGTTATGCCATTATCATTGGTTCTCATCAGGACGCTTGATTTTTCAGGTATTTATCATCGTTGATCCATATCGTATCTGCCTTACGGGACGGTCTTTTAATATGTATGATCTTGTTATCCGGAAAGGCATGTGATGATGGGGTGTCGGCAGATGTTTGTATATTCCTGCTGTTCACGATTTTTTCGGATGTTTTTACTTTTGCAGGCCGAGTTGCTTTTGCAGGTTTTTTTTCATTGCTGGTATACCCGCGTAAATATCTTTTAATATAACTGCTGTCTTTTCTCAGGTTAAAATAAAAATAAGCTCTGGTAGAGTCTGCTATAAATTGTTTACGCTTGAGATAAGAAGGCATAAGATTCGTATTGGATATTCTTTCCACCTCTTTCATCCGGTCGGTTCTTATGGAATCCGTAAGATACTTTTCCATGAGAAAGGAAGCTATTGGAGCGGCCCAGGTTGAGCCAAACCCGGCATTTTCTACCGCAACGGCTATAGCAATTTTAGGATTCTCCCTTGGAGCAAAGCAAACAAACATGGAGTTGTTAGGCAGTTTAATGCGTTTGCCATCCAGGATAGTATATTTTTCGGACGTACCTGTTTTAGCGCAAATATTAATGCCGGGTATCCGGGCGCTCCTGGCGGTGCCACTTTCCACCACATCCTGCATGCCGGCATGAATGGCTTCGTAATCTGCATCTGATATATGTGTTAATGCGGCATGCTTTTCCCTGAACTTATTCAGCAGGGTATCCTTTGCCGTTTCATTTTCAATTTTTTCCACAAAATGAGGTGTGTAATAATAGCCCTTATTGGCAATAATGCACATGGCATTAGCCAGTTGCACAGGCGTTACCTGCATCTTATCCTGTCCTATGCCAAGCGTAACATTTGTACAGGAATTCCAGTATCCCCTGTAATCTTTATTATATTCTGTTGTATCCGGAATATTGCCCGGCAATTCATTGGGCAGATCTACCCCTAATTTTTGCCCCCAGCCAAATGCGTTCATATAATCTTTCCACCGGGTATACCCTTTTTTTACAGCCCTGTCTTTATTGTTATCTAAGGTAAGTCTGTATATCTGGCTAAAATAAGAGTTACAGGAATTGGCCAGCGCCAGCCGCATATTGGCGGCGTGTCCCGGGTTGTGATGCTCGCATCTTATTACTTTGGCGCAGCCATAATAGGCACCGCTGCATGCTACGCCATAATTAGCGGTAATAACGCCCATATCAAGCGCTACCAGTCCGCCAATAGGTTTAAAGGTAGAGCCCGGTTCATATAAGCCCCTCGTGGCCCTGTTCATAAGCGGCGCCGACACATCTAATGCTAAGCTTGCATATTTTCCCCTACGGGAACTGCCGGTAAGATCATTGGGGTCGAATGAAGGTCCCGAAGCCATGGCAAGAATACCCCCCGTTTGAGGATCAATAGCCACTATGCTGCCCACCTTATTGGTCATTAACTTTTCTGCCAACTGCTGCAATTCAATGTCTAAATAGGTATACAGGTTACGCCCCGCTGCCGCAGCGGTATCATACTTCCCCTTTTCCCAGGAGCCCTGTAAACGGTTCCTGTTATCCTTAATCAGGTTTTGAATACCTCTTTTACCCATCAGCACACTTTCATAATATTGCTCCAGCCCCGATCTGCCTACAAAATCACCCATCTGGTAAAAATAATTGCTCCGCCGGATGATGGCTGTATCCACTTCGCCAATATCGCCCAGTAAATGGGCCCCCGCGTTAAATAAATAATTTCTTATAGGGCGCTCAATGAGTGTAAACCCGGGAAACCGCCAGATGTTTTCCTCTAACCTGGCTTGTAGCTCAAGCGGAAGCAGCCCTTCAAAAACAGAGGGGCGGTAACGCCCGTTTTTAATAATGGCTGTAATGATCCTTTCCCTGAACTCCGTTGTATCTATACTTAACAGGTTACATAAAAAAGAGGTATCTACTTTTTTTACTTCGTAGGGCGTAACCGTAAGATCATAAATGATGGTATTGTTCAGAATCGCTTTATTATTCCTGTCAAAAATAATTCCCCTGTCGGGGTATACTACCTTCCTGTACACGGCATTGTCCAGCGCCAGCAGCTTGTACTTATCAGAAACTACCTGCAGTATGAATAAGCGAACCACAATAATTAAGAATGTGATCCCAAAAATGAGTCGTATAATGGTTTGTCGTGATTGATTAAACGCAGGCATAATAACCCCCTATATATTTGTCCTGAACTTCTGTTTCCTGTAAAATAATATTTCTGTAATCATTATCAATAAAAAGCTAACGCCTGTAGTAGCTATAACCTTGCCTAAGAAGTACCAAAAATTAGCAAACTGCAACCACTCCAGGAAAACAAGGTAGACATTATGGATAAAAGCCAGTACCAACACATAAACGATATACGGGGACCATCCCATGCTGGAAGGCGCCGGGGCAAGATAGTTATAGTCTGAATCTTCCTTCGAAATAAGAATATTAATCATAAAGGGACGCATGTAAGCCATTAATGTGCAGGCGGCAGCATGCAGTCCGGGCGTTTTAGTAAAAAAATCGAGGCAAAGCCCAAACATAAAGCCCACTATGGTTAAGGAAAGCCGCGGTATTTTAAACGGCAGCCACAGTATAAAAAGAAAATAGAGGTAAGGCGTAATGAACTGGTGTAATGGCGGTATTTTATTCAGGATAAACACCTGGAATAAAATAAAAATAACAAAACGGATAATATTTTTCAGCAGCTCGCTCATCTTTTACTCCTGTTTGTGTGTTGCTTTTTCCAAAGCGTCCTGTTCTTCCTTTTGTAAATTTTTTACCGCGTATACAAATTGAACATTAAAAAAATTGGTAGAAGGCTTTAGTTTCAGCACATAAAAATTACTGCCTTCCTGGCTTTCCACATCTACAATTACACCTACCGGTTGGCCCGGGGGAAAAGCAGAATACCTGCCGGTTATAACCGTATCGCCTTTTTGTACAGGAGCCGATTTAGGAATATTCCGGAAAGTAAGCAGTTGCGGGTCGTTACCATCCCATTCCACACTGCCCGTTTCCCCGGTTTTTAATAAACTGGCGCTTACGCGGCTTTGCCGGTGCAGCAGGCTCATTACGGTAGCCATATTTGCGCTTACATTAACAATGGTTCCAATAATCCCGGACGGGCTTACCACTGCCATATCTTTGCTGAGCCCCTGGTTGAAGCCCCTGCTGATTGTTAAATAATTGGTTTGGGAAGTAACGGAGTTATTAATGACCTTGGCGGGGAAATATAAATAACGCCGGTATTGCTCCAGTGAATCTACTTTTATGGAATCTACTACAAATTCAGTGGCTGTATCTGCCGGAAGAAAATCATTTTTTAATAAATTACGCAGTTTCTGATTTTCTTCAATAAGCAGTTCATTGGTTTTTTTGAGCTGAAAATAGTACTCAATGGTATTGTATTGCTTGCTTATTTTACCGGTTACTTCGCCTGCAACACCCATAAATGCCGCTTCATGAAACCTGTTGTATTGAAACAGCATATACAGGGCAACCGCCTGCATTATAATGAAGAAGAGGAAATTAAAATAACGTCTGACAAAAAGAAAAACATTTCGCACTTCGTTGTGTTTTTACAATGCTACCATTTGAATACCGCCAAAATTTTTTGCAGCGGAGGTGTAGAATCAGCAATAGTGGCTATTTATCTCATTACAAAGGGATAGCGTTGATAATTCTTAAGGGCGATGCCCGTTCCTCTTACCACACTCTTTAAAGGATCATCGGCTACATGCACGGGTAACTTAATTTTCTGGCTTAACCTTTTATCTAATCCGCGAAGAAGCGCTCCACCGCCGGTAATATAAATTCCCCTGCGGTAAATATCGGAAGCCAGCTCAGGAGGAGTGGTTTCCAATGCTTTAAGAATAGCTTCTTCAATTTTAAAAATACTTTTATCCAAAGCCTCAGCTACTTCCTGGTAGCTTACCATAATTTGTTTGGGTATACCTGTTACTAAGTCGCGCCCGTTAACCGGAAGGTCGTCCGGCGGATTGTCTAAGTCTTTCATAGCGGCCCCTATCTGTATCTTTATCTGTTCTGCCGTTCTTTCACCAATCAGCAAACTGTGGTAACGGCGCAGCGCTTCCATTATATCGGCTGTAAACTCATCGCCGGCAATACGGATAGACTGGTCGCAAACAATACCTGCCAGGGCAATAACCGTAATACCTGTAGTTCCGCCACCAATATCAACGATCATATTTCCTACCGGCTCTTCTACATCTATACCTATTCCCAGGGCTGCGGCCATGGGCTCATGTAATAAATATACTTCTTTGGCGCCCGCCTGCTCAGAACTGTCTCTTACCGCACGCTTTTCTACCTCTGTAATGCTTGAAGGAATACAAATCATCATCCGCCAGCTTGGTGGAAAAAGGGGCTTCTTGGGGTAAATCATTTTGATCAATTCCCTTATCATTAGTTCTGCTGCGTTAAAATCGGCTATTACACCATCTTTTAAAGGTCGTATGGTGCGTATACTTTCATGGGTTTTTTCATGCATCATCAATGCCTTCTTACCCACCGCAAGTACATTTTTAGGATTGTTCCTGTCTAATGCTATAATAGACGGTTCATTTACTACTATCTCATCGTTATGAATAATAAGGGTATTAGCCGTTCCCAGATCTATAGCAATTTCCTGTGTAAACCAGTTGAAAAGACCCATAATTGATATTGGAGAAATGTGGTTCTAAAATAATGTTTGCAAAGTTGTTGTAAATAATTTGAAATACAACGGCAAAACCTTGATTTTTATTGACTTTGAGGGAAATAATTTTTTTTCATATTTACGGTCATTGCCCGATAATTGCCATTTCCATAACCGTAATGTTGCTCCGTGGCGGCTTATATACATAATTAGCCGCCAGGTAATGCTGGTTTAATAAAATTCATATCCAATATCCGAACGAAAATGCATGCCATCGAACTGAACAATATCAAGGATGGCTCTTGATTTTTCAACCGCTTTTTGCAAAGTATTTCCAAAAGAAGTTACCGCCAGTACTCTTCCGCCATTGGTAACCGTTTTATCTTCTTCCTGTTTGGTACCGGCATGAAATACAAAAGCGTCATCTTCCTGCAGCAAATCCAGCCCGTCAATAGGAAGGCCTTTTTCATATTCACCGGGGTATCCCCCGCTTACCGCTACTATCGTTACGGTATGCCTGCTGTCTGTTTCCAGCTTTATTTCGTGCAACCGCTGCCCGGCTGTTGCTTCAAATAAGGCTACAAGGTCATTTTTTAACCTGGGCAGTACAGCCTCTGTTTCGGGGTCGCCCATACGGCAATTATATTCAATTACATAAGGCTCATCTCCTACCTTTATTATTCCAAAAAAGATAAACCCGGCATATTCAATCTGCTCTTTTTTTAGTCCGCTGATCGTAGGATCAATGATGGTGCTGATTACTTTTTGCATAAAAGTTTCATCCGCAAAAGGAACCGGGCTAATAGCGCCCATGCCACCGGTGTTAAGTCCTTTATCTCCTTCGCCAATACGTTTGTAATCTTTAGCTTCCGGCAGCAGCACGTAATTCTCTCCATCGGTTAATACAAATACGCTTAATTCTATCCCTGAAAGAAAGTCTTCTACCACTACTTTTTTACTGGCATCGCCAAATTTAGCCTGCTGTATCATCAGCTCAAATTCCGCCATCGCTTCCACGTGATTCTGGCAAATGATCACTCCCTTACCTGCTGCCAGCCCGTCTGCTTTCAGCACAATAGGCGTGGCATGCGATTGCAGGTAGCTAATGCCCTCTTCATAATTGCCCGCGTCAAATTCTTTATACGCGGCGGTAGGAATGCCATGCCGCTGCATAAATGCTTTGGCAAAAGCCTTACTACCTTCTAAATTGGCGCCGGCTTTTGAGGGTCCTATTACCGGGATATGCTGAATAGCAGGATCCTCTTTAAAGTAATCATAAATGCCTTTCACTAAAGGCTCTTCGGGCCCTACTACCACCATTCCAATACTATGCTCAACACAACATTGTTTGATTCCGTTGAAATCAGTAACCGCCAGTTCCACATTGGTTCCGCACAGGCTGGTACCTGCATTGCCGGGGGCAATAAATAATTGGGTACACCGGTTGCTTTGGCTGAGTTTCCAGGCAAAAGCGTGTTCGCGTCCGCCCGAGCCTAATAGTAAAATATTCATATCAGTAAACTTATAATAAAGAGTTGCGAAAATAGAACGATAGTGATTTAAAACTTTATTTTTTTTATAAACGGAGCGGTATTAAGTAATAGCTGTCTCAAAATATGCATTATATTGGGCTGCAGACCGGAAACATTCATCCACAAAAATCATCGCTGAATGAACCAAACAGCTACAAAAGGGCATTCCAAAGGATTATACGTTTTGTTTGCTACCGAAATGTGGGAGCGGTTTAATTATTATGGCATGAGGGCCATCTTAGTACTGTTTATGACTAAAGCCCTCCTTTTTGATAAAGCGTTTGCTTCCAACCTGTATGGAAGTTACACGAGCCTTGTTTATTTAACGCCCTTACTGGGCGGCTATATTGCCGACCGTTACTGGGGCAACAGGATGTCTATTATTGCAGGCGGATTAGTAATGGCTGCCGGTGAGTTTATATTGTTTTTTTGTGGTCATTTATATGAAAGCTCTCCCCAGCTTTCGGCTTTCCTGTTTTTTTCGGGGCTTGGCTTCATGATAGCCGGTAATGGCTTTTTCAAACCTAATATTTCTTCTCTTGTAGGGCAATTATATCCTAAAGGAGACAGAAGGATTGACGCAGCCTATACTATTTTTTACATGGGTATTAATGTAGGCGGGGCTATTGGACCCTTTATATGTGGCCTGGTAGGCGATACGGGAAATCCTGCAGACTTTAAATGGGCATTCCTGGTTGCGGGTATTGGTATGCTTTTGAGTGTACTTGTTCAAAAATTATTTCATCACAAATATGTATTGAATCCTGAGGGCAAAGTGCTGGGACTGGTGCCGAAAGAATCGCCCAAAATTGCCACTAAACCCTTTGTTGTTGTGGGAGGATTGGTTTTAATGTCTTTTTTAATGATCGGCCTGCTTTATGTAGATGCCAGGGTGGTCAGCTATCTTACCTATTTACTTATTGCCGCCGTATTGTTTATTGCGTTTGTTATTTTTTCCGACAAAGCGTTAAACGGTATTGAAAAGCAGCGTATAGGCGTAATTTTTATTACCGCCTTCTTTGTTATCTTTTTTTGGAGTGCATTTGAACAGGCCGGCGCCTCCCTTACTTTTTTTGCGGAGGAACAAACACAAAGGGATATGGGCTTTTTTGTAATTCCGGCCAGTTTTTTTCAATCGCTCAATTCTATTTTTGTAATTGCATTTGCCCCGCTGTTTGCATGGCTATGGCTCAGGCTTGGTAAAAGAGACCCCGGTTCGCCTACTAAAATGGCCATAGGATTAGCATTACTGGCGCTGGGCTATTTATGGATAGCTTTTGGGGTAAAAAATGTGCAGCCCGGCATTAAAGTAAGTATGATATGGCTTACAGGCATGTATTTGTTACATACCTGGGGCGAATTGTGCCTGTCGCCCATAGGCTTGTCGTTAGTTAATAAATTAGCTCCTTTCAAATTTGCTTCTTTATTAATGGCAGTATGGTTTTTGGCCAATGCCGCTGCCAATAAGCTTGCAGGAGTACTAAGCGCCCTCTATCCCGAAGCCGGAAAAACCACTTCTTTTTTAGGCTACCAAATGCACGATATGCACGACTTTTTTATGTTGTTTGTATTTATGGCAGGTATTGCATCTCTGCTATTATTTTTTCTCACTAAAAGATTGCAATATATGATGCACCAGGATCAATAATTAAGCCCTTTTTTTTCACGCAATACTATATATTAAGTCAAACAAATAATATCTGTATTTTATGGTGAAAAGTGAGAGCCCGCCTGGCGGGCCATTCGGACGGGGAGAAAGGTGAAGGAGGTGTTTCACTTCTCACGCCAGCCTGCTGCCTGTCGGGTAGGCAGAGCTGGCAGGTTTCTCGTTTAGCGCAGCACTATAAACTTCAACACTGGCATATGTGGAAAAATCATCCCAAAGCACTCCCTTTTTTATTTTTTTCGGAAATGTGGGAGCGGTTTGGCTATTACCTGATGATCGGCATTTTTACCTTATATCTTAAGGATGTAAAAACCGGTTACGGCATGACGGAAGCCGAATCGGCCGATTTATACGGAACTTTTATAGCCCTTGTATTTTTTACGCCATTCCTAGGCGGATTAATAGCCGACCGCTACCTGGGCTACAGGAAATCTATTATCATTGGTGGCTTAATGATGGGCGTGGGCTACTGCCTGATGGCTGTTCATGATATAACAACGCTGTATATTTCCATGACCCTGGTAATTGCGGGTAATGGTTTTTTTAAGCCCAATATCTCTACGCTTCTTGGAAATGTATATTCCACCCCGGTCTATAAAGCACAGAAGGATGAAGGCTACAACATCTTTTATATGGGCATCAACATAGGCGCGTTTATCTGTAATTTTTTTGGAGCGGCACTTTATGTTATGATGGGATGGAGTTATGCTTTTATTGCAGCCGGTATAGGTATGTTTATTGGCGTGCTTGTATTTTTAACGGGCACAAAACATTATACCGCTTTTGATATTAAAAAAAGTGCGCAGCCAACCGATATGCCGTTCACCCGGATCGTTCTGCTTATCCTCTTGCCATCCGTTATTTTCGGCGCGGCAGGGTGGCTACTGCCCGGATTAATGTGGAACACCGCTTTATTCGGCTCATCTTCTACCGATGCATTTATTTTTGCCTGCCTGCCCGTTATTTACTTTTATACCTCATTGTATGCTACAGCGGCAAAAGAAGAGAAGCGGCCCATACTTGCTTTGCTGGCCATATTTGCGGTAGTGATTTTATTTTGGGCGGTATTTAAACAAAACGGCTCCGCATTGAACACCTGGGCCGACCGGTATACCAACCGCGAGGTAAAAGGCGCCCCGGAAAAGGTTTTTGAAACATTAAGGTTTTCACAGCAAATCGCTTATACAAAAGATTCCGTACCCTTATATGATGAACAGTTTCGTTTACAAAAGGAAGATGGAAAGATCATCCGTACTTATGATTACTCCTCCTATTTTAAAAACATAAAACCCGAATCCCTACCCCAACCAGGCAGCAGTATTAGTGTATGGGCCACCAATCTCAGCCAGTCCATGAATCCGGGATGGGTAATTATTTTTACACCGCTGATCCTTGCTTTTTTTACCTGGCTCCGGAAAAGGAACCGGGAACCCTCAACAGCAACAAAAATCACATGGGGGCTTTTTATTTCGGCGCTATCGGCCCTGGTAATGGTTGGCGCGGTGTATGCAAGTAATAACGGAGCAGAAAAGGCCAGTACCTGGTGGCTGATCGCAAGTTATGGCGTGATTACGGTTGGCGAACTGTTTTTAAGTCCGATGGGGTTATCCATTGTATCCAAACTAAGTCCCGCCCGAATAACGGCGTTAATGATGGGAGGATGGTTTCTCTCTACTTCGATAGGTAATAAACTATCGGGCGTGCTGGCAACCATGTGGGATGATTATGATCATAAAGCTAATTATTTCTGGC
Organism: Agriterribacter sp.; assembly: GCF_035497235.1. GTDB lineage: Bacteria > Bacteroidota > Bacteroidia > Chitinophagales > Chitinophagaceae > Agriterribacter. The sequence continues at coordinate 30,498 of NZ_DATJEB010000051.1, read as the reverse complement.
TCAATTTTGCTTTGTTGATCGCCGCGGCCGCAGCCTGTTTTGCCATGCTTCGCTGGCTGAATACTATTTTAAAGGAAAGAGGCATAAATTAAAACAGGGATATTTCCTATACAAAAAAATAACCGGCATCGTACGATACCGGTTACGCTATACCCTTTTGCTACCTGTTTTTTTATTTAGACATTCTGCTTCGATTTCCACCTCTTTTAAATCCTTCCATCTTTTTCATTTTTTCTGCCCTTCCATCAGCCGTAAGTTTTTCCTTTTGCCGGGTCCTCATCTGGCGCAACTGGTCTTTCTGCTCTTTGGTAAAAACATGATCTGTTTCACCGCGGCGTTTTTTATTCAGCGCCTGCATCTGCGCCTTATAATCTTTTACTGTAATTGTGGCTTCCTGCCTTTTAAGATCGGCTATGCCTGCCCGGTAGTTTTTGTTTATTACCGCTAACTGATCCTGCTGTTCCCGGGTAAGATTTAGTTTTTTATACGCCCCATCGTGCTGCCTTTTATGTTTACCGGTATGGTGGCGGTATACCTTAGTTTCTTTGTTAACCTCTTTGTTGGTTTTTTCCTGTGCATAAACAGCCGGAAAGGCTAATGCAAGTGCCAGTATACCCAGTGCAATCTTTTTCATGTATCAATTGTTTAGTGATACCGGATAGACTCTTCATTCTTTTCAAAGTTTAATCATAAAATGTGCAGCCCGCATAATGCACCGGTTTACAGCGGGAAGCCATAAAAACCTTTAACCTTGTTTAACGTTGGGGGAGGTATGAGGTATGAAGTGTCAGGTATCAGGACCGCTCACTACTCCGCTTTCCTTACTGTCCCTGCGCCAGGCTATACGCTTTTTTATCGCCCCACATATTGAGTAATTCGGATGAGCATATTTTAAAATTGCCGCTCAGGCTCACATAAAGCCCCAGCACATCCTGCTGGGTAAGCGGTTCTTGATCAAGGCTTTCAAACCGTACATTATATAAATTTACCAGGTTCGTGTATACCGAACCGGTAGGCCATACCTGGGTGCCGCGGTTGCTGATGTTTACTAATTTAAATTTAACCCCGGCATGCCGCTGGCATTTAGTAGCAATAGTCATCGGTTGTTCATCACTTTCTATGAACATATCTACGCCCACAATATTTTCATCGCCGGTTTCTTTTGACACCATCATGGCATTTTGCTGCAGTTTAAAAGGAGCGGGCGTGCCGGGTTTATTAGTGATAACGGGTTTTGCGTTAAATTCCGGTTTTTTACCGAGATTGTTTATGATAGCACGGGCAAATTCCGTTGTATTTACAGCAGGCGTGGATTTATCGCCAAAGTCGCCGGTATGTACACCGCTTTCTAAAGTATACAGCAGTGCGTTCTCTATTATCCCCGCGTTCTCTGTTAGGCCCAGGTGCAGCAACATAGATATGCCACTTAATATTAAAGCGGTAGGATTGGCTATGTTTTTGCCCGCAATATCTGGCGCGGTACCATGCACCGCTTCAAAAATGGAGATATGGTCGCCTATATTGGCGGAAGGCGCAAAGCCCAATCCCCCTACCAGTCCTGCACACAGATCCGATACAATATCACCCTGCAAATTAGTAAGCACCAACACGTCAAAAGCATCGGGCTGGGTTACCAATTTCATACAAAGATCATCTACAATAATATCATCCGCTTTCAGCTCGGGATAGGCTTTTGCCACATCATAAAAACACTCCAGGAACAAGCCATCTGTTATTTTCATAATATTGGCTTTATGACCGCAACTCACACGCCTGGCTTTTTTTAGCTTCGCCATTTCAAAAGCATACCTGATCACCTGTTCACTTCCCGGGCGGGTAATAAAGCGGCGGCTCAGCGCCACATCATGGGTAAGCATATGTTCAATGCCGCCGTACGTATCTTCAATATTTTCTCTAACCACCGTAATATCAATGGGTATTCCCGCCTTTGAAAACACGGTATCAACACCATGTAATGTTTGAAATACTCTTTTGTTCGCAAAAGTGTTCCAGGTTTTCCGGGCAGTTACATTAATGCTTTTCACTCCTTTGCCTTTGGGTGTTTCCATTGGTCCTTTAAACAAAAGCCCAAGATTTTCTATGGTTAGCTTAGCTTCCGGCGTCATTCCGTTTGAAAAGCCTTTATCAAAAACCCATTTTCCCATATCCACCAACTCATATTCGAGCGGTACTTTATTGGCTTCAAATATGCTTAAAGTGGCATCCATTATCTCCGGTCCTATTCCATCACCTTTGGCTACGGCAATTTTCATGATTACAAGGATTTAATATTACTATATATGAATCAAAAAATACATCAGATTTTGCTGTAAAGGTAAACCGGATTTGGTTGCATATAGAAAATTCTCATTAATTCCGCAGGCTGTCATTGTTTTTTGCTACTTTTAAGCCAAACTTTGGTAAGGCAATGGCATCAAAAGTAACGGAAGGGGTAACAGTAACGGTTGAAACATTCTACCAGCCGGATTACAGTAATCCCGTAAGCGGTGAGTTTATGTTTGCTTATCGCATTACCCTGCAGAATAATAATGCATATCCTGTAAAGTTGCTGCGACGGCACTGGTATATTTTTGACAGCAATGGCACCCAGCGGGAAGTAGAGGGGGAAGGCGTAGTAGGCGTTCAGCCTCAAATTAATCCCGGCGAACAATACCAGTACGTAAGTGGTTGTAACCTGCGTACGGAAATGGGTAAAATGTATGGCATCTATGTCATGGAAAATATTGCCTCCAAAAAGCAGTTCGATGTTAAGATACCCGTATTTGACATGATCGTTCCGTTTAAGATGAATTAGTATTCTTTTCACCATAAAAGCTGTACCTTTGCCCATCCGCCTGTAAAATCGATATTTAATTATTTAATTGAGCAAGAGGAGAAAAGGTGAGATAGATTTTGAAATTTATTCCCCCAACAAACGTTATTCATTAATTGCACGGTATGCACCTACCATACACAACAGGAAAAACTAAATAAATGTACAAGGTAACTTTCAACAATAAGAACAAAGTGTTCTTTAATGCGCTAAAAGCAAACGTAGATCAATACTTTATTGATAATAATATCGGCAAAACCGGTAACTGGAAATTGTATCTGAAATCGGCTGTACTTATACCGGCCGCCATACTGATTTATCTTTCCCTGTTATTGCTTCCCCTTAACCTGTTTACAGGCATATTGCTGAGCGGCTTATTCGGGTTTACACTCGCCAGCATTGGGTTTAATATTATGCACGATGCCTGCCACGGCAGCTACTCCACACGCAAATGGGTAAATGACCTGTTTGGCTTAAGCATGAACGCGCTGGGAGGCAATGCTTTTTTATGGAAACTGAAACACAATATCGTACATCATACCTATACTAATATTGATGGTATTGATGACGACATCAATAACATGCCCTTTATGCGTGAATGTTCCACACAGCCCTGGAAACCCATTCACCGTTACCAGCAGTTTTATATGTTTTTTCTTTATGGATTTACCTCCCTTTTCCTGTTGTTTATTACAGATTATATAAAATATGTAACCCGCAAAGTATACACCACGCCATTAAAGCCGATGGACCTGCAGGAGCACCTTACTTTCTGGATATCCAAGTTGCTGTATATTGCTATTACCATCGTTATTCCCATAGTGGTATTGGGCTGGCAACCCTGGTTATTAGGCTTTTTGGTGATGCATTTTGTTTTGGGATTAACGCTTGCGGTGGTGTTTCAACTGGCGCATGTGGTAGAAGACGCATCATTTGAAGTGGCAGGCATGGAACCTAAAAAAATTGAAAATGAGTGGGCCATTCACCAGGTAAAAACTACAGCCAATTTTGCGGCAGATAATAAATTCCTTTCATGGCTTGTTGGCGGACTGAACTTCCAGATTGAGCACCACCTGTTTCCCCGCATCAGCCATATACACTACCCCGCCATTAGTAAAATAGTACAGCAAACCTGCCAGCAGTTTGATTTGGAGTACATCTATTATCCTTCACTTGGTGCGGCGGTAGCATCGCATTACCGGTTTATGAAGCACCTGGGGCAAAAGCCGTAAACAATAATACTATTAGTTCTGCAAGATAATACAGGCAAGGGCGACACTTTTGTAAAGTTGTCGCCTTTGCTGTTTATATTTGAATATGGACTTTTCTATATTAGAATAACATTTGGATAGCGATGCGTAGTATAACAACAGGGGAAACAAGTTTGGATACAACCGAGTGTTCAGACAATCAGCCATATAATAATTATAGTAACCGTTCCCTTTTACGCTATCCGGGAGGGAAAACAAGAGGGGTTGATTTTATTACTCAATTTTTCCCAAAGCAGCTCAACAAACTCTTATCGCCCTTTTTCGGTGGCGGTTCTATAGAACTGGCTATAGCGGCAAAAGGAACCAGGGTATATGGTTATGATATTTTTCCTCCGCTTGTAGAATTCTGGCAATGTGTATTTACAAAGCCGCGGGAGTTAGCCGGTGAAGTTGAAAAATACTTTCCCCTTCCCAAACATGATTTTTATGAACTGCAGAAAGCACAAACCCGCTTCAAAACCAAGTTACAAAGAGCCGCGGTATATTATGTATTAAACCGCTCTTCTTTTTCGGGCTCCACTCTTTCGGGGGGCATGTCGCCGGATCATCCCCGGTTTACAGAAACGGCAATTGAGCGGCTCAAAAAATTTTACAACCCTAATATTATCATTAAAAAGGGCGACTTTAAACATGCGCTTGCCGGGCATCCGCATACATTTACCTACCTTGATCCGCCCTATCTTATTGAAAGTTCTTTATATGGTAAGAATGGCGATGCGCATAAAGGTTTTGATCATGCAGGATTGGCTGAGATACTAAAAGAGCGGAAACATTGGATATTATCATATAACGATTGTGAGGTTATAAGAGAAATGTATGCAGGCTTCCATATGCTTATGCCCAACTGGAAATACGGTATGAGCAATGAGAAAACTTCCAAAGAGATTCTGATCTTCAGCAAAGATTTCAAGATTAAAGGACAACCGGTTTATTAGAATGGCTGCACAAACCGAAGCAGGAAAAGCCTTTGAATATGCGTTAGTTAAAAAAACTTATGAGCTTCTTTCACAGTATCACTCAGTTGAATTGAAAGAAGATAACTCTTTACAGGTAGCAAAAAATTGTTTTGACCTATTTGATGCAAAAGAGCAGGAAAAATATTTGCACGCTGCTATAACAGCAATCCAACATATTATAGAGATGGAGCCAAAGTTAGAAAGCCCTTCTTCCGCTTATGATATTTTAACTTTACTAAATCGCCCCGGACAGCGAAGGAATAAAGGGAGACGTTCGAGATGTTCTTTTGCTTCGATCATCTCAAAGCTGGGAAATTGGTATTTCTGCTAAAAATAATCATAAAGCCGTTAAACATTCCCGACTTTCCGACAAGATTGATTTTGGTAAAGAATGGTTGGGTTTAACGTGCAGTGATTCGTATTACAACAAGGTGCTTCCGATATTTCAGGAGTTACGCCAATTAAAAAAACAGCATGAACTTTGGAGGAACCTATCAGGTAAACATACAAGGTTTTATATACCCGTACTTGAAGCCTTCAAGAATGAATTGATACAGCTTGACAGGCAGAACCCGTCAATAGTTCCTGCTAATCTTTTACGTTATTTAATTGGCAATAAAGATTTTTATAAAGTAATTAAGCGATCAGGGAAAACTGAGATTTATGGATTCCACCTTTACAATACGCTAAACAAATCTGCAGAAAAGATTAAACCAAAATTTAAAGTTACGCGCTTAAAACTTCCTACCCGCATTATAGAAATTATTTTAAAACCAAACTCAACAGATACAATTATCCTCACTTGTGATGAGGGCTGGCAAATTTCTTTCCGTATTCATAATGCAAGCAGTAAAATTGAGCCTTCATTAAAATTTGATATTAATTTAATCGGGCAACCGCCCTCTTTATACACACATCATCTGAATTGGGTAGTCTGAAGTATATTATAAAATGCTTTAGTTATTTGCTTTTACATGCTTTTTTTACGAAACATTCTTAGCGGCCCATAATGCCATCGCTTTCAATGCTTGTTCTGCTTATCCTGCTTTGACCTACTTTTACACCAGAAAACATGCGCTATGTATAATAAAGAACAGACACAGCATTTACAACAGCAAACCACCGCTTTTTTAAAGCATACTGATAAGGGGATTCAGGCAGCGCAAATGAATGAACTGCGCAGCCTGCTGCGCTTTCACGAATACCGCTATTATGTGATGAATGACCCGCTTATTGCAGATGCCGAATATGACCGGTTGTATAAAGCGCTGGAAAAAACAGAGCAGGAACACCCGGACCTCATTACAGCAGATTCGCCCACACAGCGGGTATCCAAAGGGCTTATCAAAGATTTCCCCAAAGTACAGCACCTGGTTCCTATGCTGTCGCTCGACAACTCATACAATGCGGCCGACCTGGTTGATTTTGACCGTAAAGCCAGGGAGCTGAGCGGCTTGAGTGAAATGGAATATTGCGTTGAACCCAAGTTTGATGGGGCCAGTATTTCACTGATATATGAAAACGATATGCTGACACGGGGCGCCACCAGGGGCGATGGTGTGGTAGGGGATGACATTACTACCAATATCCGGCAGATCAGATCGGTACCTTTATCGGCAAATTTTTCGGCTTATGGCATACAGCAAATTGAAATACGGGGAGAGGTGCTGATGAATAAAAATCATTTCAAAGCCTATAATGATATGCTGGAAGAAGAAGGTACAGACAGGCTGGCCAATCCGCGTAATGCCGCCGCGGGTTCATTGCGCATTAAAGATCCCAAAGAAGTAAGCCGCAGAAACTTAGAAGCATTCCTGTATCATATAAGTGATGTAAACCTTTTGCCAAAGCATGATGCGCCTTCCGCCTTACAAACCCACAGCGGCTCCTTAAAAATGTTGTGGGAGCTGGGCTTCAGAAGCCCGGAAAAAGAAAAAAAAGTGTTTAAAGGCATAACCGCCGTTATTGAATACTGCGAAGCTTTCGAAAAGCAGCGGGATGAGCTTCCTTATGAAATTGATGGTATGGTTATTAAAGTAAATGAACTATCCATGCAGGAAAGGTTAGGTATGACTACACACCATCCCCGTTGGGCAATAGCCTATAAATTTAAAGCCAGGCAGGGTACCAGCAAGTTGAGAACGGTAGAATTTCAGGTAGGCAGAACAGGCGCCGTTACGCCCGTGGCAAAAATTGATCCTGTGCAGGTGGGCGGAGTTACGGTAGGCAGTATTTCGTTACATAACGAAGAATATATTAAAGAGAAGAACCTTCGGTTGGGCGATACTATTTTAATAGAACGGTCGGGTGATGTAATTCCACAGGTAGTTAAATCCTTTCCGGAGCTCAGAACGGGCGCCGAAACGGTCATTCCTTTTCCGGTATCCTGCCCGGTATGCGGCTATGCCCTGGAGAAGCCGGAAGATGAGGCGGTATGGCGATGCAACAACAGCAATAACTGCCCGGCACAGATTGTAGAAAGGATCATTCATTTCAACAGTAAGGATGCTATGGATATACGGGGGCTGGGAGATGCGATGGTAAGAAAATTCTACGCCCTGGATTACCTCAGGGATATTCCCGGCATTTATCATCTCCCTTTTGATAAAATCCGGGAAATGGAGGGCTTTGGAGAGAAAAGTGTAAGCAACATGCAGGCTGCCGTTGAAGCATCCAAAAAACAACCGCTCCACCGGTTAATATATGGGCTGGGAATACGCTATATAGGCGAAACAACCGCTAAAGTACTGGCGCAGCAGGTTGATCACTTGCTGGATTATACCCGGTATACGGTTGAGCAATTACGGGAGCTGGAAGATGTGGGTCCTAAAGTGGCGGGTAGCGTATACCAGTTTTTTCATAATGAGCAAAACATACAAATGCTGCGTCAGTTGGAAGATATAGGATTACAGCTTAAAAATGAAAAGAAAGAATTGCATACCGGCAGCAACCTGGCAGGGCAAACCTTTCTTTTTACAGGCACACTCCATAAGCTTAAAAGAAGTGAAGCGGAGGCAATAGTGGAGGAAAACGGCGGAGCCATTTTAACCGGTGTAAGCAGTAAGCTGAATTACTTAGTGGTGGGTGAAGACGCGGGCTCCAAGTTTGAAAAGGCAAAGAAGATAGCCACTATAAAAATCATTAGCGAAGAGGCGTTTTTGGGCATGATCAACAGACCGGCTGAATAAGGACTTTACATAGGGTAACCATGGCAGAAAATTTGGGCATAAAAAATAAATATGCGAAGCCATTCTAATGTATTAAATTTATAATGCCTAAAAACATCTCCTCATGATAAAGAAAGTTCCCGGCGAAACATGGAAGCCATTACAGTTTTCCGGATGGAAGCAGCTTCGTAAGCAATACGCTGTTTCTAATTATGGCAAAGTAGCCAGTTATACTGATGATATTTATGCCGATGGGCAGTTGCTCAGCGGGTCACTCACCACGGGATACAGGAGCCTCAACCTGCACCGGCCCAATAACAAAGGCACCCTTTATATTCACCGGGAGATTGCACGTTTATTTTGTAAAAAGCCATCGCCCAAACACCAGTTTGTCATTCATCTTAATTATAATAAAACAGACAACAAATCCGCCAACCTTAAATGGGCCACTTTAAGTGAGGTAAGCCACCACCAGCAAAAAAGCCCGGCTAAGATTGCCTACAAAAAAATTCAGGCTAACCGTTCCTCAGGACTGAAGTTGAATACCAACCAGGTGAGCGCCATTAAAAAAACCATTGCCGACCCCAAGCGTAAACTTACTTATAAGCAACTTGCTGAAAAATACGCGGTAAGTGAAATGACGCTGTACAGAATTAAAAGCGGCGAAAACTGGGGGAGGATAAAGTAGCGGGCCCCGGGCCTCACCTTCTTTCCCGCTATACGCTGTGTTGAGGAACGGTGCTTAATAATAAAGCTAGGCATAGGCGCTTCCATTTCATCTATCGAACAATTTTGAAGAAAAAATTCCGGATCCGAACAGATACAGTATCAAATCTTAAATTTGAAATCTCAAATTATTGATTAAACATACCCAATGATACAACCAGCTACAATGCGTTTTCTTAAAAATCTTTCCAAAAATAATAATAAGCCCTGGTTTGATCTGCACAGGAAGGAATACGAAACCGCCCGCAAAGACTACGAAGATTTTATTCAATCTGTTATTGATGCATTTGGTAAATCTGATCCTTCCATTGCTCCTTTAATAGCGAAGCAATGCTTATTCCGCATTAACAGGGATATCCGGTTCAGCAAGAATAAAACACCGTACAAAAAAAACTTTGCTGCCAGCATTAACCGCGGCGGAAAAAAATCCATTTTTGCCGGTTATTATTTTCATCTTGAACCTGGCAATAGCTTTGTGGGCGGGGGCATTTGGATGCCCATGCCGGGGGAAACGCAAAAAATAAGACAGGAAATTGATTATTGCTGGCCCGAATTCAAAAAAATCATCACTTCAAAAAAGTTCAGGTCCATTTACAGCGAATTGGATAATGAACCGGAAATTACTTTAGTGAATGTGCCTAAAGGGTACGCTAAAGATAACCCCGCAGCACAATATCTTAAGCTAAAAAGCTGGATTGCCATGCAGGAAATCAATGATACAGCCTTACATTCCGCCAGCCTGTTGAAGCAAACCGTAGAAGCTTTCGGCGCTATACAACCATTGATTTACTTTTTGAACCGGGCTATAGAAGAATAGGGATGTTCCTGTTCACTTATGAAGTTTTTGAACATCCCTACCCATCGTTTATAATAAATTTTTTGCCACCAGGTATTCCGCAATTTGCACCGCGTTGGTTGCAGCGCCCTTGCGCAGGTTATCGCTAACGATCCACATGTTCAGCGTGTTGGGCTGCGATTCATCCCGTCTTAGTCTCCCTACAAATACATCATCCTTTTCATGCGCATCTTTAGGCATCGGATATAACGCATTGGAAGGATCATCGACTACCACTATGCCCGGTGCTTTAGCCAGTATTTCTTTTACTTCATTCAAATCATACTCCTGTGCAAATTCGATATTTACGCTTTCGCTGTGCCCGCCCATAACCGGAATGCGAACCGTAGTAGCGGTTACGCGGATATTGTCATCTCTCAATATTTTACGGGTTTCATTCACCATTTTCATTTCTTCTTTAGTATACCCGTTATCAAGGAATACATCAATTTGAGGTATAACGTTCAGATCAATCGGGTATTTATAAGCCATCGGGTATTCGCTGCTATCTCCCTTAACCGCACGGTTTCTTTCACCCTGCATTTGTTCCACAGCTTTTACGCCTGTGCCGGTAACGCTCTGGTAAGTGCTCACTACAATTCTTTGTATGTTGTATTTTTTATGCAGCGGGTTAAGCGCCACAACCATTTGTATAGTAGAACAATTAGGATTGGCAATGATCTTATCGTCTTTTGTTAAAGCATCGGCATTAATTTCGGGTACCACTAATTTTTTAGAAGGGTCCATGCGCCATGCAGAAGAGTTATCAATAACGGTAATGCCTGCTGCGGCAAATTGCGGGGCTAACGCCAGGGAAGTACTTCCGCCGGCCGAAAACAAAGCCACATCAGGTTTAGCCGCAATAGCATCGGCTGCGCTTACTACCTTGTATTTTTTGCCCTTAAACTCCACTTCTTTACCAATAGATTTTTCGGAAGCAACCGGAAACAACGCGGTTACCGGAAAATTTCTTTCCGCAAGAATCTGTAACATTTTAGTGCCTACTAATCCTGTGGCCCCTACTACTGCAACTTTCATTTTAATTGATTTTATGGTTTTAGTTTTGATACAGCTCATTAAAAAAGCCTTCCCTGTTCCGGAAAGGCCTCAAATATGTTTGGTCACACCATACACGCTTTAACCCTTCCTTTTCAGGAACTGTTTCTTCGTACGTTTGGTATGTTTCTTTATCTCTGACATGGGCGGCAAAGTTAACCAGCTATAAGGATTCTTCCAAAAATAAATAAACGTATAATACGGAAGTTTTCAGAATCGGCCGTCAGCTATTAGTGTAGTAACTACCAAAACAGGCTGCGTACTTCTTTTTGCACTGCCTGTAGCTTATACTAACTGCTGATACCCGATACCTTTACATAAAACGCCGATAGTGTATTCTATCCCAATAATCTTATTTTTGCCGGATGCCAGCAACACTTACGGTTAAGATCATTAATCAATCAAACAATCCCCTGCCTGCGTATGCCACACCCGGAGCATCCGGTATGGATATCCGCGCATTTCTTTCATCGCCGGTTATTTTACAGCCCATGGAACGGTCATTAATTCCTACGGGGCTTTTTGTTGAAATACCCGGGGGGTACGAGATACAGGTTCGTCCGCGCAGCGGACTGGCAATAAAACAGGGAATCACCTGTTTAAATACACCAGGCACTATAGATTCGGATTACCGTGGTGAAATAAAGGTTATACTGATTAACCTTTCCAATGAACCCCAGCCCATCCAGCCCGGCGACAGGATCGCTCAAATAATCGTTCAACGGGTAGAACAGGCCCAATGGGAAACAGCGGAAACCATAAGCGTTACTTCCAGGAACGAAGGCGGCTTTGGCCATACAGGCAAAAATTAATTTACTTAAAAAGCGATCATGCGGTTTATTCTTACTACACTTTTTTTTATCGCTGTGCTATGCAGTTGCCGCAGTTCAAAAAAGCTACAATCGGCTATTACCAAAAAAGATACGGTCATTACTGCTCTTAACAATCCCGCGGCAACCGATTCGGCCAGGCTGGTGCATGAAACTTTTGAAAAAATAAGAGGTAATTATATTCAGTTCGAAACCTTTTCTTCCAAAATAAAAGTGCAGTATAAAGACAGTAAGCAAAGGAATTATGATTTCAACGCGTTTGTACGTATCCAAAAAGACAGCATTATATGGATATCTATCAACGCCGCGTTTGGCATTGAGGCTTTCCGGGTTTTTATTACACCCGACAGTGTAAAAGTGATGGATAAGCTGGACAAGAATGTACAATACCGCTCCGTAGAATATATCAGGGAAATTGTGCAGTTACCTGTAGATTTTTTTACCTTGCAGAACCTCATTGTGGGCAATCCTGTATATTTAGACAGTACAAAAGTGCTGATGTATAAAGAAAGAGAAACTTCGGTTTCCTTAGCCACGATGGGTAATTTTTTTAAACAGTTGCTGTCGCTCAGAAAGGATGATTATGCTGTGCTACACAGCAAATTAGATGATGTGGATGTGGGACGCAGCCGTACTGCCGACTTTACCTATAATGATTATATTACTATCAGCGGCAGGCTTTTTTCCACGGGCAGGAAAATTTCCGTTGCCGAAAAAACAAGGTTAGATGTAAGTCTTGAATATAAACAGGTAGAATTTGATAAACCCCTCAGCTATCCTTTTAATATACCGCGTAATTACAGTATTCAATAATTTTAACAAAATGCGGCACAATCACAGGCATATACCATCGTTATTTGCAGTACAAACCATATAAAATTTCCGGCATGCGCACATTCTTTTTCTTACTGTTTGTATTTCTTTGCGGTTTCCAGATGCAGTCATCTGCCCAGTCTAAGGATGAATTAGAGAGCCAGCGCAAACAAATACAGCAGGAGATTGAAGACTTAAGAAAATCGCAAAATGCCATCCAGAAAAATAAAAAAGAGAGCCTGGGTCAACTGGCGCGTATCAGAAACCTGATCAAAAAAAGAGACGCCATTATAGAAACCATTAACAGGCAGGTGCAGTTGATCAATGATGATATTCACACCAACAACCGGGAAATAGCGCGTTTAAAAAATGAGCTGGATACACTAAAAGCACAGTACGCCAAAACGATTGAATATGCTTACAAGAACAGGAGCAGTTACGATATGCTCAACTTCATTTTTTCAGCCGTTAGCTTTAATGATGCCATCAAAAGGGTTGCTTACCTGAAAGCCTATCGCGAATACAGGGGAAAACAGGTAGATAATATTTATCAAACCCAGACGCTGTTATCGCAAAAAAACCAGGCACTTGCTGAAAACAAAACCCTCAAAACACAAACGCTTGCAGAACAAAGCCAGCAAATGAAAAAGCTGGAAGAGGAAAAGAAACAAAAAGACGCTGTTGTTTCGAGCCTGAAGCTCAAGGAAAGAGAGCTGGATAAACAACTTACTTCCAAAAGAAAGTTAGAGAACAATATCAGGAATTCCATTGCCGCTATTATTAAAAGAGAAATCATGGAAGCGGAAAAAGCGGAGCGGGCAAAAAGAGAGGCCGCCGCTAAAGCTGCAGGAAGCAATAAGCCTGTGGCTGCCGCAAGCACCAGTTCACGCGCGGCAAATAAGCTTGAAAACACCCCCGAAGTAACCGCGGTTTCCGTAGGCTTTGAAAATAACCGCAGAAAGCTTCCCTGGCCCGTTGCCAAGGGCGACATCACCGGCCCGTTTGGCAGGCACAAAATAGAAGGCACCCGCTTATATGAAGATAATATCGGCGTATACATTCAAACCAATATCGGCGCGCCTGTAAAGGCCGTATATGAAGGAACAGTATCATCGGTACATAGTTTCGGCGCTGTTTCGGCCGTAACCATACGGCATGGTAAATACCTTACTACTTACTATAACCTTACCGCCATCAGCGTAAATAAAGACCAGGAAATAAAATTAGGACAGGTGATTGGTAAAGCCGCCGAATCGGAAGATGAAGACGGCATAGGTAAAGTGCTTTTTGTTGTTACCGTTGTGGTTGGTAATAATCCCAAATATCTTAACCCCGAAGACTGGATCAAACCCAGGTAGCAATAACTAAAATAAACGATATGTCATTTAGCGGAAAAACTGTTTTTATTACAGGTGGCAGCAGGGGCATTGGTAAAGCCATAGCTTTACGATTGGCCAAAGAAGGAGCGCAGGTAGTGATAGCCGCCAAATCGGTGGAAGAAAACCCTAAGCTGGGCGGAACGATCTTTTCGGTAGCAAAAGAAATAGTGGAAGCGGGTGGACGGGCATTACCCGTTCAGTGCGATATACGGTTTGAAGAACAGATAGACAACGCCGTAAGTAAAACCATTGAAGTATTTGGCGGAATAGACATCCTTATTAATAACGCTTCGGCCATATCGCTTACACCCACGGAAAAAACAGATCCCAAACGTTTCGACCTCATGCATGACATTAATGTAAGAGGTACTTTTTTCGTAAGCAAAGCCTGTATACCGCATTTGCGAAAAGGCAATAATCCCCATATCCTGAATTTATCACCCCCGCTTAACATGCAGCCCAAATGGTTCGGCAACCACCTGGCGTATACGCTTAGTAAATACAATATGAGCATGATTGCGATGGGGCTGGCTGAAGAATTAAAAAAGGATAAGATAGGCGTTAACGCGCTTTGGCCCCGAACCACTATCGCTACCGCCGCGGTGCAAAACCTGTTAGGGGGAGATACATTAATAAAGATGAGCCGTACGCCTGAAATAATTGCCGATGCGGTTTATTATATTTTATCGCGTTCCTCCGAAAGCTGCACGGGTAGTTTTTTTATTGATGAAGAGGTGTTGGCCCAGGAAGGCATAACCGACCTGGAAAAATACAGCGTGGTACCCGGAGCTAAATTGTATACCGACCTGTTCCTGTAAGAAGGCATCGGCATCAATAGCAATTTTGTTCCCCACATTCCCTCCCGTGTAATGGGAAGCATACGCTGGTTCCATTCAATAGTATCCATCAGGTATCGAAAAAAAGAGTCGCTGACATGGCTGATTAGATTGCTGTGGTATTCATACAAAATATCCATAAAAGTGTCGCTTACAACCAGCAAAACTAATGTAAATATGTTGGTTATAGGCTACAATTATTACATGCCGATAGCCAGTTGCTGATAGCCTGGCTTTGTGTAACGATTTCTCATTGGCTACGATTTCAAATTCATTTGCGGGCAAGATTGTCCAAATGGTAATTTGTCAGCTTTCAGATTATATCCTTGTCATCATTTTTCTCATTCCCTATTTTCAGGCAGGAGCAATATGCTTTAAATATACAATCCGGCGCATAGCCGCTGCAAAAATCAAAGCTCATAAATCCGCTGTTTACAATATTCGCTTTCCAATCCAGGGAATCCACTATTATTTTATAGGCAAATGCAGCAGGTAAACTTTCAGGCAAATCAATTCCATGGTTCAAGGTGTACATCATCTTTTCAAAAGCGTTGCGGATCATTTTCATTTCTTCATCTGATAGTTGATCAACGGGTGGAAAGCTTTCCGGATGCAATCCGCAATAATATCCGAAAGTGTGTTCTGGTTCTTCTCCGCTCACCCATCTGTCAGCGGCTTCGAGATGCTCTTCAATAGTCTGTTCAGTTTCTTCTTCCGGAATTTCTGTCCGGTGTGCTGCAGCGATGTCGGCAAGAAGATGGGGGAGGTAGGGATGCATGATGGGAGGATTTTAATTTATGACTGAATTAGTTGTCATCTATTTGCAGAAATTTCACAAAAAGATGTTCGCTTAAATAATCCCATACTTTGTTTAATTCCGGCAATTTATGTTGCGGTAAATGATGAGCAATACTCCTGTTCCAGGAATTGGAAACCGATTTTAAAATAGCTTCATCACTGAATATCCTGGTATCAATCTTTTTATTTTTTAAAGCGCATTTCTTTTGGAGAATTGTTCCGATGTTTTCCCAATCTTCAAACTGAACATGATTTAATAAATACCAAACATCATAAAAATCTCTGGGCGCTTTATAGCTTCGCTGATAAAACGCTCTTATTTTCTCAGTTAATATTTCAGCAAGCGAATAAACAGGAATTTCATCTGTATTGATTTTTACTAAGTCGGAATAAGGATGAATAATGTTGATTTGACTAACCGGGAACAAAATTTCTTCATCAAAACTTATATCAATCTCTATTTTTGTTGCCCATCTTTCTTTTGGTGCCGGTGCCTGGTTCTGACTATGATTTGCTCCCCAAAAACTGATGACACATTTGTACCCTTTTTCTTCATCTTTAAAGCGTTTGTTTTCAAAAGTCCTAACCTCAAAACGAATACCTGAATGGGCCTCACATTGTTTTGCAATTTGTTCAAAGAACGATTTATCAATCAAAAATGATTTATCCAATAACGTAAAATCTAAATCCTCAGAAAATCTATAATCGGGAAAATAACATTTCCGCAAACAGGTTCCACCTTTGAAAACAAATAATTTTCGATTATTTCCAAAGCTGTAAAAGCTGTTCAAAAAAAGCCCCAAAACATAATCCTTATCTACCGTATTTGCAGGCACGCTCCAGTTTTCAGCTTTAGATAATACTTCACTTCGTAAAATCATTATCAATAATATTTCATAGCCAAAATATCATCTTTGTTAATATTCAATCTTAATCCCCAGGACGTCAAATAAGTTCCTTTGCCTTCAGTTGCATTATCAAACAGGGAAATGGTTTTAGTAACTTTTCCCTTAGCAAATTCAATGAAATGCCGTAAGGGTAAATCAAATATTTCTGCTAAATAGCCCATTCGCTTGATTGCCGCAACATTATTGACTATTTCAGCATACTCAATTAATTTTTGCTCATTCCATTCATTCGTCACAAATGCCCTGACGATTCCGGGAAATTCTCCTCCATGTTCAGGCAGGTCAAAACAATCTGCAATGGTTTTTTCTTTACCGGTTATTTTATAAGAATGATTTCCATACCCGGCTGTTTCAACACCGGCTATTTTCTCCTGCTTCACTTTAATAAACTGATATCGTACGCCAAAAACAGTTTTGTCTCTTTTGAGTTTTGCTGTTTGTATAAAAATGGTGTTGGAAATCTGTTCTGTTAATCCGTGTAAGTTTAATGCCGACCAATAAGCAATTGCGCCATCCGGAGCTAAGTAATTTCCTATTACATATTCATTGCGAAAATTATGGCGGCAGTATTTGCCCTTTTCGATGATGTTAATTAATTCATTTCTAACTAAGGTGCGTAATTGTGTCATCCATTCATCTAGGGCTTCGCCAACCACAGTTCCAAATGATGCTGCGGTGAAAATATCCAACTCGTGCTGCTCCAATAGCTTTAATAGTGCTTCCGGGGTTTTCATTACCTTTTATTATACTAAAGTTCAAATTTATGAAATTATGAGATAATAAAAGGTAATTTTGAAATCATTCTTATGTATTAAATTAAATTATCCTGCCCCTTGCTCAAGTACATCTGCACTTCATTTACAGACACGAACCAGGGCAATGGTATTCCATATCAATTTCTTCTGGTTGCTCAGTTGCCTTTTTAACAACTGCTCAATCCGGTGATGTTCCTTTGTAAAGAGTTGATGTAAGGGCTTGTTCATAGTTTCTTATAAGACAAAATGTCTTTTAGATAATTTCAGGTACAATTCTCAACAGCCGGGGGCGTGCTGGGACGAGCCAGTGTATTCCGATTCTTAACACGAACTGGGGCAATGGGCTTGCGATGGCAGATCTGGTGACGATTGGTGTAGGTGGCTGTAAGGTTGGATGCATAAAATTACCAAATAGTGTTTATTTGTTTCTTTAAGTTTAAACCTTGCTTTGATGAATATTCGAGCTCAGTAACGTAAACATCGAATCCTTTTCTTTTTCTAATTAATCCTTTTTGTTTTGCTTGTTGAAAAGAACCAATTCTGACAGAAACTAATAACATACGAGCCTTAATGTAATTGCCTTGTTTAATCATATCAATATATTCATTGTAAAGACAAACAATATTTCCCTTATCATCTATTTTATTGAAGGGTAATATTTCAATTTGACCGTCTGATTTTTCAATAATTTTATCTGTCCAATCTTCGTGGGTTCCTGCTATCATTACATTTTCAAAATCATTAACCTCTGTATAGTTTTTACCTCTGTTATATTCTTTATACCATTCAATAAGATTTTCTTCAGAGTAAACTTCATTTAAAATAGAAACTATATCCTGCTCAGATAATGCATCTTCACAATGTTGCTTTTTTAAAAGCAAAACGGTCTGTTCTAAAATTTTCTTGTCATAGATCTGACCATTTTCAACAGATTCTTTTTCAAAAACAGTAACCAAAGACGGTTGTGTTCTACTACCTTTCCTATTAATTCTTCCAAACCGTTGAGCTAAAGCATCAATGGGTGCAGGCTCTGTATAACCACAATCATAGTCAACATCTAATGAAACTTCTATTGCTTGGGTTGCAACCAAAACCCGCGGAGGGTTTTTGGATGTAATTGTTTCTTCAATTATATTCCTATCTAAACTATTAAAGCGAGAATGCAGAAGCATATACTCTATATTTTCTTTTTCCAATTTATCACAAACTTCTTGGCTGGTTGCTACATAATTACAAATGATAAGTATTGTTTTTTGGGGATCACTGACTATATCGTCAATAATCAATGGCAAGTTAGAAAGTAAAGAACCCTCCCTGATAACGATTTTGTGCCTTTTTAAATCACAAACTTTTTTGTCTTTGGGATCAGCTTTGTCAGGTTCAATTATATTATCAGGATAAATATATAATTCTTCCTTAAAAATATTTTCAAGAAATTTTGGGAAAGTAGCAGATGCTAATAAAATATTTGCTCCCATAGTTTGAAGCCATTTTGCTGTAGCAACAATTAATCCTGTTATAAGAGGTTCACATGCATGAATTTCATCAAAAATGAAACAAGCATTTTGTAATTCAGTTAATCCAAGCTCCCATCCTTTTCCCCTTAATGAAATCCTTAAAATCTGATGTGGTGTTAAAACTTTAATAGGAAAATACATTTCATGAGCAAGTCCAGCTAAATGTTTTGCATTTTTATTGGCATTTTGGTTGTTCTCATTTTCTAATAAAGTAAAAAGAAAGGCAGCGTTTTTATGATGCAGTACACCAATAGAATCTTTTGGAAAAACTTTTTGAAGGCGCTTATACATAGCATTAATACTTGCAGTATAAGGTAGAGTATAAAAGAGTCTTCCTTTTTCTTTCTGGTTAGAGGATGCCCAAAATAACATTGCAAACGTTTTCCCAGATCCAGTGGGGGCTTTTAATATAATAGAACCGTTTGTCATTCCACATCTTTGTTGAAAGGGCAAGAGATTTGAAATATCACCTTTTAACTCTTGTTTTATTAGTGAATTGGTATAGTTAGTGAGCTTCGGTACTCTTGGAACTGATAGTTGCCATGCTGAGGCTAAATGATCACAAGTAATTAAAAGGCCTCTAAGTAAGCTTGCTTTTTTTCTTTGTTCAAAGCTTCTTAGTAATTGCTTGTCTCTTTTTAACCAAGAATACTTAAGCTTTCCTAAACTATTAACATCATAAGAAATAGTTTCACACTGCCATTTATAGTTAAATTCCTTTTGCAAACTGCTTAAAAAGTTTATAAAATCTTCATGACTTATTTCTGAAAGTAACATGGAGAGTATATTAGGCTGCATGTACGGCAGTTCATGATCTGGCAAACATTTTTCTCGTGTTATCCCTCCTATAATCGGTAATATATTTCTATGGTGTGTGAGTATAGCAAACAGTGCTTCTTCTGAAAGATGTGGCGCTATCTGGGAGGCAATTGCGGTAGATAAAATTTCATGTCGGTGACCATTCCAATAAATACCATCTTTAACCATTTTTTGAAAACCTGATGCCGCTTTTCCAATATCATGTAGTACACAAATCTCAATCAATTCTTTTCTAATGTTTTCTTTAATATTATTTTCAAAAGGTAATTGATTACAAATTATTTTTGCCACTTTAACTATGTTACACAAGTGTTGAAATAAAGTTTCTCCAGAATCTTTTGCCCAATAAACTCCATAATCTTTCTTCATTTGGCAATTTCTGTAATATCATGAAGATAAATTGTAATGTTATCTAAAGATGGTATTGCAAATAAATTACTTCTTTCAATCGCAGTTTCTGTATCAATAAATTGAAATGTTCTCATCTTTAAAGGATAACGTGTTTCTCCTAACTTGTAATTGTAATAATATTCTGCAAGTGGCAATATAATACCCGCTGCATTTTTCTGTGGAAAAGGGACTAAAGTATTTCTGACTATACCTTGGCTTACTTCACTTGCTTCAATTATTTCATATTGTTTACCGTTTGGCAACCGTTCAAACCACGCTACATCTTGTGATCTTCCAAAAGAAGGTATGTTATGAGGTGAATAAAAAGAAGGCTCAAATAGTTCTACATTCTCTAAAAATAATTGCAATTGAGGACGAACCAAAAACTCTCTTCTTGCGGGATTTGAATTGCCCTTGTTCTCTTGCAATTCGCCTTTTTTATTTATAGAAAAACTTTTAATCTTTTCTATATCTATATTTCCCTCTTTCTTTTCGAAATCAAAAATATATCCTATACGCTTGATTTCATTTAATTCTAAATCTCTGCCAACTATGTTTCCTAATAGGCCAATTATAGTAGAGTAAGAAGGTAGCTTTAGCGTAGGCATATAGCTGCTAACACCACTATTCGATACAAATAATGGTGACTTGAAAGTAGCTGTCCAACCTGATAAACATGCGTATAATAGTTTAGTTGTCATTTGACTTGGGCTGTTCAATTTTCTTTATTTCTTCTATTAGTTTGTCAATCGCCTCTATAGGGCTACACAATACTATTTGAGGTGTATTTACTAGCAAAGATTTTTCTACCGATGTACAATCTTTCCATTTTTTAATTTCGTCTTTTTCATTTATCCAATTACTTAACTCTTTTTCATTTGACTTACTTAAATATCCACACCGAATACCAACGTATACAGGTGTAACCAATCTGTCTTTATAATCCCATAATATTTGTTTTAAGGTATCAAGTTTAATTCGAGTGCCACCTATTACCTCACTTTCAATTACCTCATAACCCTTATCCTCTCTTGGAGTTGTTACTATTTCCTTTGTATCTTCAAACAGGTCATTAAATATCAAATTACCACTTGAGAGACCAGCTACTATTAAGACTTTGGGTGATACATCAGTACCAAATTGGGCTTGTTTAGCGCCGCCTCTTAGCACCGCTAAGGATTTTAAAATTTTTTCTGTTCTGGATAGCCTAATTGATTTATCCTTAAGCTCGTATATTGTAGCATATTTATCTGGGAGAATTGATTTCTCAATTTTATCTTCCTTCAAATATTTATCTACCAGAACTTGTTCCAATTCTTCTCGATCACCAGCATTTCGATATAAGCCAACACGGTGATATGCTAAACCAAAAACTCCTTGCAAATGAGTATTGTAAAAACGGGTTGTATAAGGAAGAGAGGAGGACACTGTTAAGGTAATTTTCCGAACCACATTATTAATAAGTTCCTTCTCTTTTTCATCCTGCAAACTATTTAGGCCTTCTAAAAGTTTTTTCACTAATTCCTCCCGTGAAATATCCTCCTTTAGAATCATCTTTAGATCTTCAATTTTTTTCAAAGTTTCAGGAGTAAATTTTTCTTTGTCTTTTGTAACTTCATCCAATGCTTCTTCATATAAACTAATTGCCACTCCTTGTGGATGAACAAACCCTTTATCTTCACCCTGCCATCCAGTTTTTCTAACCGAAAGTAAAATTGAACTTTGAAATGGAGAACTTCTAATCGTTGCTTTAACACCACCGGTTCCTTGTCCTTCTTTTGAGTTCATGTACCCAAAAATATCATGCTCTGCATATTCGATTGGATCAATTGCAACTCC
Source organism: Agriterribacter sp. (assembly GCF_035497235.1). GTDB lineage: Bacteria > Bacteroidota > Bacteroidia > Chitinophagales > Chitinophagaceae > Agriterribacter. Next base: position 8,770 of record NZ_DATJEB010000051.1, on the reverse strand, counting down.
AACCTTTTTTGTAGTGAACTTATCTTTGCTTTCGCCTTCACCATCTCCTGATTGAGTAGTTTCAATTGGAGTTCTCGGATCATTATATTCTTCAAAACATGTATCTCTTAACCAACGGCGCCAGGCTTGTGCTGAGACATAAGGAATATCATCCTTAAATTCCCGTAAAGTTTTAGGAACAGTAACGGTATTTTTTCCATCCTTTTCTGAAGTTGAACCGTTCAAAAAAGAACCTTCTGCTTGAATAAGAAAAGTCCCCACAATATGTGTTAATTTTTTGTTTGTCATAATTATGCTTATTAATTTTTAGCTGAATATTTTTGATGATAAAGGCTAGCTAACTCTAGTCGTAATTGAAACATTACTTCCCATACATCATTTTCCCCATCTTCATTTCGGCATAAATCATCCCATTCTTCATTTGTATAATTTTTCTTACCCGATTCTGCTAGCGAAGCAAACCAGTTTTCTATATCTCTTGGTTTTATCTGATTATTAGAAAAGACGTTCAGGATTCGTCTTTTAAATCTATCCTTACCTTCTTCATCAATGTATGAATCAAAAAAGTCTTTTGCAAAAGATTTGATTTTTAAATATTTTGGATGAGCGAAAGATTGATCTTTTAGCATGGGTAATTCAATTTTGAGTAATTCTGTTTGGTACAAATAGTAGCGAATAATTTTATGATTAATGTTTTTTATTTTATCATCTAATTTCAGCGGATGTATACTACATGGAAAAATTTTTAGGTAATGTTCATATGTGAATTCATCAGGAATAACATCTATCATAAATTCTTTCAACTTATTAAATTCAACTTTTTTCTTCCAGGTGTGAATGTTCTTTTCTCTTTCAGTTAATTTTTGAGCTATCCATCTCGCTATTATGAGTGCATCTTCTGTATATCCTAAAATTTGCTGATTATATAATTCAAAAAGTTCAACACTTGCGGATTGTGACTGTAAATGTAACAGTTTCCTGATTGCAGTTTGATAAGGTAAATTTGTATCATAAAGGCGATATAATTTGCTTATTTCTTCAGTCGTTAATGGCTGTTTTAATGTAAGTGTATTTTCCTTCTTTTTATAACTCAACTTTTCACCAAACTCTTCAATTATTTTAATAAAATTCTTATCAGGAAGAAATTCTTTAAATTCTACTGTCACTTCTTTATCAGTCGGATAAAATGGAAAATATTCCTTTTTGTCTTTTATACATTCTAATAAAGAGTATTTTACATCTTTCTCTGCTCGGATATAACTTTCAATTTCGGCACGATGAATTCCTCTCCATACCTTCCACAAAAATTGTAAGGTTGTACTTGGCAGTTCATAAATTTCCAATGCAGGTTCTTGCCCTGAGTTAGAAAACAACCATAGATTGAGGCATAGATGTTTAAAATCTATTTCTTGCTTTTCCTCTTCAACTTTTGTTAAATAGTTTAAGAGAAGAAGAGTAATATTATTATAAGCATTTCCTTTCCCCCAAGTTTCAACCTTATCTAATATTTGCGTTTTTTTTATTGTATCCTTATAAATTTGTTCTACAAGCGACTGAAATAAAGGTATTCCTTCGCTTGCATAATCATTGCTTTGAAAACAGACTAATCTATTGCCTATTATACCAACGCCTATAGGCAAAAATTGAGATGCTAATAAAGCAATAGCACTTGCTCGAAATGTACGGCTTGAAGAAGGGTAGGTTTGCGCATCTTGTACTGAGCCGAATAAAGGGAACCATTCTTTGCTTAACTTCTTTCCATTTTCTTCAATGACCTTGGATGCTGGATATAATCCTGTTATTTCACATTTCATTCTATCATCTTCTAAACTTTTTATGTCATTGACTAAGTCTTGAATAATCTTCTTATACTCATCTAACCCTTTATCTTCTTCAGTGTTCTTTTTTTTGGATTCCTTCTCACCTAATTTCTCTTTAGCTTTTTTTAAGCTTTCTTCTTTCTTTTGAAAATCATTTTCGTATTTTTTAATCTTCTTTTCAATTTCTTGTATTGTTTTTCTCGCTGATTTTATTTTTTTGTTATCAGTAATTATTTCTATTTCTTCTTGTTTAATAGCTATCTCCTGCTTGTTAACATTAAGGTTTGCAATAATTTCTTCAATGTCTTTTTGTATTACCCCAATTTTCCTTTGAGTATTTTTAATTACTAAGTCAGGATTACTCGAAGCATTAGTTAACGGTCCATTACTGCTAAATACCATTGTATAAGAGTTGAGTTTTCTATTAGCATTTGATAACCAATTTTTATTAGTAACTATTAGCTTTTCAATAATTTCAGGGGTTAAGTCGCTTATTTTATTTACCTCGACTTTTAGCTCTTTTTCCAATTCCTTTGCCCTTGCTATCATAACTGCAAGCCCGGTATCTACAATTGGATGGCCTGTGTATTGTAATTTCATTTCGTCTATTCTTTTTATTATTATTTTACAACTCTTCAACACCCCCGTCCCCCTCCTCATTATACGAGCCAATCCAACAATAAGCCTATTCCGCTATATGCTGCAATACCTATAATCCAAAACTTTGTTACCTACATGTGCGTTTATGTGAATAAATTATTTATAACATGGAATATTTGCACAACAAGCATTATTTTTTTTCTGTAACCGCAGCATAGGATAAGCATGCTAAAATTTTTTCTCATTAATTTATAAAAATTATCCAATACTTCTTCAATACTCATACCCGATGCAGGTAACTTAATACATCAGTTATATGCATACCTCTTAGCAATGCCTGCCGCTTCTTTTTTATAGCTTAAGATAATATAGTCTCTGTAATCAATTATATTACTCCTTGTTTTGGTGTCTTTAAAAGTAATTTAGTTCATTATTAAAAACTAATTTATATAGGCTAATATTTTTTCTTCTTTATATTTATTCATACTCCCTCCAACTCCTCCATCCTATTTCTCCTTTTTTTATAAATTTCTCTGTAGTGTTTCAATAAGCAGTCCACTAATAGTTTAAGCGTTCAGCCACCTCCGGCTTTCTCACTCACAAACTTATTGTCCTCCACTGTCAACTTCCGTCAGTATGTAGAACCGTTTATCTTTTCTTTCAAAAATATTTGGAACGCTGCGGGGCCCACTACCTTAATATTACCCGGCAATCCCAGCACAAACCTGCCAATACCGTGATACTGCGCTACGGGTATGCTTAACCGGTAAGCTCCCTGTTCCGCGCTGATAAACTTTTTAGCCAGCGGGTATTCTTCCGTCAGCAAATTATACGCTTTCAGGTCCAGCAGGGCTACCACCGTTGCGGCAGGCTTGCTGCCCGACATGCGGAAGGCATCGGTAAAAGGTAGTTGTTGTTTACCCTCATTTTGCCAATCCCGCGGCAGTATTTCCACCCGCTGCATACGGGCAATCAAAAACTGTTTGCATTTCCCGCTTTTAACTTCATAACACCAAACGCCTTCATATGCCGGTAAAAAATCGAAAGGCTCAACAGTTCTGTCGGATATTTTATCGCTGTTGGAAGAACGGTACGCGACCAGTTGCACCTGCTTTTTATTGCGAATGGCGTTGCTCAATTGTTGTATCTTCTTAAAGTCATTGCTTTGCTTTTTTTCTTCCAGCGTCTTCCTGTCGTATAAGGTATTCAGCTTGCGCAATAATTGTTGCTTAACGGCCGACTCCCCTTCTAACTTCTCTATGGTTTCTTCCAGTATAAACACTTCTTCTTCTGTAAAATGCATCAAACGCTGTAAGGAACGCGTAGCGGAACTGTCTTGCTGCAGGCGGTAACCCTTGCCTGCGTGATCCATCATCAGCCCCGCGATTTCAAAAGTTTCGAGGTAACGAAATACGGTACGGTCCGAAATATCAAACCGCTCCTGTATTTCGGCAATGCTATACCGCCGTTTACCCGAAAGTAAAAGCAGCATGCCCAACAATCGTTTTATTTTTTGCTGATCCATTATTCGTAAGTTACCCTGCTCCGGTTTCCTGTTTTTCTACCTCCACACTCCCCATCCCCAAACTATTATATACCCCCGCCCCGCTATTCAGCAACAACTCCAGCGCCTCCCGTTTCCCTTTCACCCGCAGCCTGAAATTCACAAATCCCCTGATCTTTGTTTCCGCCGGGGTATCCGCTTTTATGGTAATCAACCTCGATCTGGGCGGATTGCTGTAGAAAATAACTTCCATAGCCGATTCTGCAAAAGCAACCTCAGCAGCTTCTGTTCCGTATAGTGTTTTGTATTTCTCCGTCCAGTTATACATTAATTGTGATACAAACTCCGGGTGCTCCGGCGGGAGAAAGCTATAATTGCCCCGCTCATTTTTTAAACCGCATACCATAGGTGAGCGTGGCTGTAATACCAACTCCTGTATTGCATCGTTGGTTAAGGGTAAAGGCAATGCTTCAACCCGGGTAATGGTAAAAGTGGCGCGGCTTTTACGGTCGGCTATTTCTATTTGCTGCTGCATAAACAGTCCTTTAATAAACGTTTCCGCTGCCTGTGGCAAATGAAAAGAAACCACCAGTTCTGCCTGCCGGGTTAATAATAACAGGCGGTCGCCACGAATTTGAAATGGTGTTTTTAAATCGGAGAAAGTAAAAAGCTTGAATGACTTAAGTGAATCTTTTTGTGTATACCCCTTATCGTGTAAGAAAGCAGCATAATCACTATCCGCTTTGTGCAGTATTTTGAATATAACAGCCGAAACAGCATAGCTATTGTTGATGGGAATAAAACTCCCTTTGCTTAAAGCAGCCAGGACAAGGTGAAACTGCATGAGGCAAGTTCAAATTTTGAGGGTGAAACAATGCAGGCCGCCAAAGGACAAAATGGATGGGTAGTTATAAATGTAAACAAATTTATTTTTGTATAAAAAATTTATTTTGCTTCTTCCTCTTCTTTCTCACCAAATTACAGCAATCATATCTTCAGCCGTTTGGATAAAATCAACAGCGTCTACACAACGGTACGCCAGTGTTTCTTGTTCATGTAATATCCTGTAGTGCACAGGTACATTGAGATTCCTGCCTGCATAAGCTGTATTGGAGTTACAACCAGGCAAAAGCAACCTGATCATTTTAGGGCCTGCTTTAAAAACATATTATTTTGCCAGGAAGGAAGTGATGCTTTATTGCCTGTTCACTCCCTTTCACCTCTGCCCCGTCTGAATGCCCTTGCACAGACACTGCGGGGATTTCATCGTCTTTCCTTTGTTACCTATTATCGGGGTTTTACCAGTATAGCGTATTGTTTCCGCGCTAATGCCGGGCAGTATGCCGAGAGGAAAAATTATACACAGCACCGGGTAACATTTCGCCTGCAGGATGTATATCATGCAGCATATGCTGCTAAAAAACCCGATTGTTTTAATAACCGTTAACAATGTATTTTATGGATTTTAAAAATCTCAACAATTTAAGGATTGATGTTCCATACGAACTGGAACAAAAGGTATTTACATGGCTGTATTACAGCAAAGTGCTTAATTTCAATATGGAGGCGCAGCTCAGGTCGAACTGGTGCTGGGCAGCAACGGCAGACAGCGTATCTCATTTTTATGCCAAACTTTTAAATCCCTGGTCGCAATGCAAAATTGCTTCCAATGAACAGGGGTTGTCCTGTTGCAATACACCCACGCCATCGGGTTGTAATGTGCCGTGGTATTTAGATAAGGCGCTCGACTGTACACACAATTATGTATCCATGAGCGGCGGAACAATGACATGGGACGCGGTAAAAGCAGAAATAGATAAAGGGCTGGTAGTGGGAACACGTATAGGATGGAACGGCGGAGGCGGTCATTTTATGGTTATTCATGGGGTGTCGCGGATAGGGTTTACACATTATTTTCATATTGATGATCCTATTTACGGAAAGAGTGTATTAACAGCAGATCAATTCTCTAATAATTACCAGGGAAGCGGCGGATGGACACATAGTTATATCACCAAAAAATATTCTTATATGCGGTTTTTGGATCTGACATTGTACGAAAAGTTATTAATCCCCATTCCCATCATCAGGCCATTGCTTAAAATTCAATTGCCCGAGCTGAATATAGAGAAGAAATTAGATCAGCTTGACTTAAGCATGCCGCATCATGTCTTTACCGTATCATTGAAGGAGATTGATAAAGAAATAAGCGTATCTAAAGAACCATCAAGTGTACGTGTTATTGAGCTTGATGCAGCAAAACCCGTAGCGATCTATGATCTCTCCACCAATGAAAGCCGGCCCGAAGTACTGCAGGTAAGTACCGATAAAGCGTATTTGAATAATATCGAAAATGGAATAGAGCAACTCAGGCGCGTAGAAAGCAGCGCAGATGATGGCAATGAACTTCGCCTGCTGCGGTATCCCGCGCTAAACTTAGAAGCATTGTGGCTTACCGGCAGCAATGGCAAAGAGAATAAATATTACTTAGTGCGTCATTTTGAAGACAGGGACGGTGTGCTGGATCAAAAAGAATTTAATGCATTGGTACAAAGGCTAAAAGCCACGATAGAAAAACAGGACGATAGGATGGGCGCATAATGATGGCGTTTATAATAAAAAAAACAAAGCGGTCAGCCACGCACCAAACGCAGGCTGACCGTTTTTTATTTAATTCCTTTACTTCTGACCTGGACGGCTGAGCTTAGCGGCTGGTTCACAAACAGGATTTCAGAAGGACTGCTGGCAGGAGGGAATATGGGTGCTATGAATATGGCACTGGCAAAACAAATCCTTAAGAAAAACGGAACCATCAAGATCGGTGTGCGGGATATATTCCGTACGCAAAACTTCAGCGGGTATTCACGCTATGCGGATGTTGATATAGATATTCTTAATGACCGGAGAAAAGACAACAGGCAATATGTTATTTCATTTACTTATAAATTCGGGAAAAACAATATAGCTCCTGCACGCAGGCGAACCGGCGGATCGGCCGATGAACAAAGCCGGATAAAGAGCGGGGGATAAACCAATTCGCGCCGGGCTCTCATGCTTTACACAGTTGCCTGACTGTGAAGACCCCCATCGGGAAGAGAAAATTTAAAAAACGTTTGGTAATTTCTGTACCAATTCCTCCGGCAGCGCCGGTGATAACTACCACTTTATTGCTGAATTTCATTTTGATAAATTTTTAATTGTTTTGATGAATCAATTGCCGGATAATCTGTATAGCCTGCTGCGCCCGGCGTATAGAGTGTATTATAATTAACAGGATTAAGCGTTGCGTTTGTTTTTATTCTTTCTACAAAATCAGGATTGGATAAAAAAGAACGACCAAACGCAACCAGGTCTGCAAAGCCTTTATCAAGCGCTTCTTCAGCAGTTGCGGGAGTAAGCCCGTTGGCTAAAATGATGGTTCCTGAAAAGTTGTCACGAATGGCCTGTAATGTTTTTGCAGGAATAGGTGCGTTAACGGCTATGTGCAGGTACACGATTTGCAGCCCGTCTAATTTTTGAGCAAGATAAGCGTAGGTGTTATGCGTTTCTTCTTCGCCATATTCTGCCAGATCACCCAATTTTGAAAAGGGAGAAAAACGAATTCCTACTTTTCCTTTTCCGATAGCATCAGCAACTGCCTGAACCACTTCAATGGTAAACCTGCTGCGATGCTCCATACTGCCTCCGTATTCATCTTTACGATTGTTTACATGTGGGTTTAAGAACTGCTCTATCAAATAGCCATTGGCGCCATGAATTTCTACGCCATCAAAGCCGGCAGCAACCGCATTTTTTGCAGCTATCACAAACCCTTCAATTACATTTTTGATTCCTTCTTTGGAAAGTGCAAACGGTTCTGAAAAGTCTTGCAAACCTTTGGTGTCGGTGAATATCTGCCCGGCTGCTTTAATATCAGAAGCGCTAACAAGAGCGGTTTTTTTCGGCAGATTATCATTATGACCGATACGGCCCGTATGCATCAACTGCAAAAATATCTTGCTTCTGCCACGGTGTACATTGTTAGTAACGGGCTTCCATGCATCCACTTGTTGTTGGCTAAAAACGCCGGGTATCCTGGGATAGCTCAATGCTTCGGGAGCAGGCGCGGTACCTTCTGTAATAATCAGGCCGGCGCCGGTACGCTGACCGTAATAGTCTGCCATTAATTGATTGGGCAGGTTGTCTATGGCACGGCTGCGTGTCATCGGCGACATTACCAGATGGTTTTTCAGCTCGAAGTTGCCTTTTATATAAGGCGCTAATAATTTTTTCATCTTTGTTGTATTTAATAATTTGATACAGCAAAGTTGGATTGAACTGCGCAGGCAAAATAACCTTAAAGGGCTTATAAATAGCCCTATCCGGTGGAGGAATATTTTTTGGGGGTGATTCCGTAATGTCTTTGAAATAAGCGGCTGAAATGGCTGAGGTTGGAAAACCCAAGCTGGTAGCCCACTTCAGAAACTGAGTAGCCTGATTGCTTTAATAAAAAAGCGGCTTCTTCCATTCTCACTTTTTGATAGTAGTTATAGATAGTATCGCCAAAGGTTTGTTTAAACAACTGTTTCAGTTTGGTTTCACTCATTCCAACGGCAGTAGCCAATTGAGGTATAAAAGGAGGTTCCCCAATGTCTGATAAAATAATATTACGTACTTCAAATAGTTTTTCAGCATCCGCATTGTACAAAGCTCTCTGCGAAGTATTTTCTCTTTTGGATAGCTTATGAAATAAGTGGTATAATAATTCCTGCACTTTTATTTGCACCAAAAAATTACTCAGATCATCGTTCATATTGATAGCGGCAATATTTTTCAATATTTGTTGCGTTTCGGTATTCAAGCTTTC
>NZ_DATJEB010000050.1:0-64830 GCF_035497235.1 Agriterribacter sp. | reverse complement strand
CGATAGCCTGCTGCGGCGGTTCAACATTCTTTGCTGTATTTGAATAATTGTGCCTGTTACCCAATATAAACCGCCTATTTTCACAGCACGGAAAAGCCCGCCTGTTTACCATTAAATGCGGGCTTTCTCCGAAAAATATGGGTAACAAATATACTTTAAAAGTATTACAATAGCCCGCAAGGGCTTTTTATGGATGCATTCCAAATTGTCGCCGGCTGGTGTCTTCACCGCCCACATGAAGCAAAGCAATGCGACAATTTGGAATGTACCCCTTTTTATCTCTACCCGCCAATCCCACACGAATTAGTCCGAAGAATATTTTTTAGTACCGCTCTGAAACCCCTGATGGATAAGGATAGTATTTACTCGCTGAATCGCTGCCCATTATTCTTTATTACTCTTATCCTGTGTCTTCTTTGTAATGCAATCCTGCTCCAAGAAAGGCGATCCCGGCCTGGACGGAGCACCGGGTGCAGACGGGGCGCCCGGGAATTCAGTTAATGTATCTGATAGCTTCAAACTGGTAAATGCAGATTACGCAAATGGCTATTGGAGCGTAGAAACAGGAGGCGGTCGGCTCTGGGAATTTCAGCTAAAGTGGCCACAGTCAATATCCCCAAAATCACTCAAAAGATTTTTAACTCCGAAACCGTATTGGTATATTTAAAAGTACCTGACGGGCTCGCTTCTACTTCCACCCAGTATACCCTGTTACCCTTCTCTATCGGTTCTTTTTCTACAGGTTATTTAACCAATATAAAATTTGCTTATGAAACCGGAAAATTAAGAATCTATTATTACTTTCAAAGAACCGATGCGGCAGGAGCAGTGCCGCCAGGCATTTTTGACACTACTGTTCCCGAATATTCGTTCCGCTATGTCATTCTCCCCGGTGCGGAAGGCCAACGTTTGGCAGCACCTCCTGTAGATTATTCCGACTATGAAGCTGTGGTAAAATATTATCATCTTGACAGGTAGTGTTAAGTTAAGCCTAAACTATCAAAGATATTGTCACGAATACACAAATACACATTCGTGGTATAAAATACCTCATTTCAAGGTAAACATGGCAGTAGCTGCTTTACATTTATAAAAAAACTGTTACACGGATGATGGCATTTGCCTCTCTGCAATTTTCAGCATTGTCAACAATCATAAGAGATAATGTTGAAAATCATGGAATGAGCTACCGGAAATATTAAACCGGTTTCGTAACTTGCTGCCGTGAAACGGTTTACCGGCATATTGCTGCTCTCTTTACATATCCTGGCATTTACAGAATGCCACCAGTTGCTGCGTATCCCTTATTTAATGCAGCATTTTGAGCAGCACTGTTCGGGAGATCCCGGCATGAGCTTTAGTGTATTTATTAAAATACATTACCTGGGCCCCGTTATAGTTACTGATGACTTTAAGCAGGATCAGCAATTGCCTTTCCGCAGTATGGATTGCCACATGCTGAATACTACGGTTTGCATATACGAACCGGTTACATTTGAAATTGATCCGCCTGTTGAAGTACCGGCTGTATTTTATTGTTATAATGAAACGAATAAGCCCCAGTTTTCTTCATTTGATATTTTTCAGCCGCCGCGCCAGGTCTGAGTAATACAGACTAACTATTTATTTACAGGCCAAATTATTTTACATGTTAAATGCTATTATTCGCTTTTCCGTAAGGAACAAGCTGATCGTAGGTTTATTTACCCTGGCGCTCATAGTGTGGGGTACTATAGACCTGAGAAATTTACCTATTGACGCCCTGCCGGACATTACCAGCAACCAGGTGCAGATCATTACCGTATCGCCTTCTTTAGCTGCACCGGAGGTAGAAAGACTGATTACTTTTCCGCTGGAGCAGGCTAATGCCAATATTCCCGGCATAAAAGAAATGCGTTCCATTTCAAGGTTTGGTTTGTCGGTGGTTACTGTGGTGTTCAGCGATGAAACGGATTTGTACTGGGCCCGCCAGCAGGTAGGCGAAAGACTGAACCTGGTGCGGGAGCAAATACCATCCAGCGCAGGCAACCCCGAACTGGCGCCGGCCACCACAGGTATTGGCGAAATTTATCAATATGTACTGCGGCCCAAAAAAGGCTATGAAGGGAAGTACAACCTGGCTGAGCTGCGCTCCATTCAGGACTGGATAGTAAGAAAGCAATTGCTGGGAACACCCGGCGTGGCCGATGTAAGCAGCTTTGGCGGTTATTTGAAGCAATATGAAATAGCCGTGCAGCCCGATCACCTGAAGAGCATGAATATTACTATTGCCGATGTATTTACCGCGTTGGAAAAGAACAACCAGAACTCCGGCGGCGCTTATATAGAAAAAGGCCCGGCAGCATTGTTTATTCGTACAGAAGGATTGGCAACCACTACCGGGGAACTGGAAAAAATATTTGTAAAGCATACCACATCGGGCATCCCCGTGTATATGAAGGATGTGGCGGAAGTGCGTATTGGACATGCCATACGGTACGGCGCCATGACCTATAAAGACGAAGGAGAAGTAGCCGGAGCTGTGGTACTGATGTTGAAGGGCGCCAATGCATCGCAGGTAATAAAAGATGTAAAAATAAGAATAGAACAAATCCGGAAAACCTTGCCGGAAGATATTATACTGGAATCTTTTTACGACCGTACCAAAATGGTGGATAATGCCATTGGTACGGTAAAAACCAACCTGTTTGAGGGTGCCCTGATCGTTATTTTTGTGCTGGTTTTGTTTTTGGGCAATTTCAGGGCAGGCTTGATTGTGGCATCGGTTATTCCGTTGTCTATGCTCTTTGCCGTTATTTTAATGAACCTCTTTGGCGTATCGGGCAACCTTATGAGCCTTGGCGCACTGGATTTTGGGTTAATTGTAGATGGGGCGGTTATTATTGTGGAAGCGGTATTGCACCGGCTTTCGCAGAGTAAACAATTTACCCGCATTACCCAATCGCAGTTGAATGATGAAGTGGAGTCTTCCGCAGGAAAGATGATGAACGCCGCGGTGTTTGGGCAAATCATTATCCTTATTGTGTATTTACCTATTCTTTCACTTACAGGCATTGAAGGAAAGATGTTCCGTCCCATGGCACAAACGGTTTCTTTTGCATTGATCGGCGCCTTTTTACTTTCGCTTACCTATGTACCCATGATGTCATCGCTGTTTTTAAGCAAAAAATTGAAGCATAAAGATACCTGGGCCGATAAGATGATGAAAGTGTTGCAGGGCTGGTACCAGCCTTTATTGAAAAAAGCGCTGGTTTTTCCGAAAGTGGTGGTGGGTTTTGCCATCGTATTATTTGTTATAGCAGCTTTTATCATGAGCCGGCTGGGGGGCGAATTTATTCCCAAGCTGGAAGAAGGCGATTTTGCCGTAGACGCCCGCCTGCTTGCTGGCAGTTCATTAACCGAAACCATTAAGCAAACACAGAAGGCCGCAGCTATTTTACAAAACCGTTTCCCGGAAGTAGAAAAGATTGTAACGCGTATTGGTTCCAGTGAAATACCTACCGACCCCATGCCGCTGGAAATGACGGATATTATAATCACGTTAAAAGCCAAAAAAGAATGGACCTCCGCTACATCCTTTGATGAACTGGCGAATAAAATGAGCAAGGCGCTGGAAGAAATACCGGGCATGACCAACGGTTTTCAATATCCCGTGCAGATGCGTTTTAATGAACTGATATCGGGCGCCAGGCAGGACATTGTATGTAAAATTTTTGGCGAGGATTTAGACAGCCTTTCGGCCTATGCCAATCAAATGGGAAATATGGTGTCTACTGTAGAAGGAGCCAAAGATATTTATATAGAGACCGTAACGGGTTTGCCCCAGATTGTAATAAAATATAACCGGGCGTCAATGGCACATTACCAATTGAATGTGGCAGATGTAAACCAGGTAATACGTACTGCTTTTGCCGGTGAAACAGCGGGAATAATTTATGAAGGTGAACGGCGCTACGACCTTGTGGTGCGATTGCAGGATGAAGAACGTAATGATGTTTCCGATGTTCAGCAATTGCTGATCCCCACCCCTGGCGGACTGCAGGTGCCGCTGTACCAGGTGGCTACGGTTGAAATAAAAGAAGGGCCTAACCAGATACAGCGTGAAAACGCGCAACGGAGAATTATTGTTGGCTTTAATGTAAGAGGAAGGGATGTGGAATCGGTAGTAAATGAGCTGAGTAAAAAAGTGGACCAGCAAATAAAATTCCCGGCCGGTTATTTTGTAAAATACGGAGGACAATTTGAAAACCTGGTGGAAGCCACGCAGCGCTTATCTATTGCCGTGCCTGTGGCCTTACTGCTGATACTGGCGCTCTTGTATTTCGCTTTTGGATCCCTGAAGTATGGCCTGCTTATTTTTTCCGCCATTCCTTTATCGGCTATTGGCGGTATCCTGGCCTTATGGGCCAGGGATATGCCTTTCAGCATTTCAGCGGGAGTAGGCTTTATTGCTTTGTTTGGCGTGGCGGTATTAAATGGCATTGTGCTGATAGCAGAATTTAACCGGTTAAAGCAAACAGGACTACAGGACATTCAACAAATTATTATGGAAGGAACACAAATAAGGCTGCGCCCCGTACTAATGACGGCCAGCGTGGCCTCACTGGGTTTTATGCCAATGGCTTTAAGCCATGGAGCCGGCGCTGAAGTGCAGCGGCCGTTGGCCACCGTTGTAATTGGCGGGCTGGTTACCGCTACCCTGCTTACCTTAGTTGTGCTGCCGGTTTTATACCGCTGGTTTGAAAAAGGAGGAATGAAAAAAAGGAACGTCAAGCCCGCAGCAACTGTTATATTGTTTTTGCTGCTATGTGGTTCTGCACAAGGTCAGCAAAGGGTAGCGCTAAATGAAATGCTGAAAATGGGAAGTGAGCAAAACCTGAATTTGCAATCGGTGAAAAAAGAAACGGGTTACTGGAAACAATTACAATCCGGCGTTTTTGACCCCGGCAAAACCCAGTTGGGAGGTGAATATGGCGGCATTAACGGCATACAGAATGATACCCGCTTTTTTGTAAGCCAGGGCTTTAACCTGCCGGTAGTATACCGCCGGCAGCAGCAATTGTATAAAAGCCGGCAAACCGCGCAGGAGCAATTGGCTAACTGGAAACAGGCGGAACTGCAACGGGAGATTAAACTGGTGTTTTATGCGCTGGTTGACGGACAGGAAAGAAAGCAGTTATTACAGCGCTTAGATTCGGTATACAGCCGCTTTCAGCAATCGGCAGACCTGCGCCTGAAGGCAGGGGAAAGCAATGTACTGGAAAAAACCACGGCAGACGCACAGTTGCAGCAGTTGCAATTACAGCAAAGACAGTTAAACACCGACATACTGATATTGCAGCAACAACTGCAATGGCTGCTCCATACCGATGCGCTTTTGCTTCCGGCGTATACCTCCTTAAAAATGGAAAGCATTATTTTGGCAGACAGTACCAGCGTTACCGCTCACCCGCAAATGCAGTATAGCCAATTGCAGGAACAAATAGCAACGGCACAAACCGGTGTTGAAAAAGCAAAGCTGTCGCCCGATTTTGCTGTTGGCTACAGCAACCAGTCCATTATCGGCTACCATAGCGCCGATGGCATTAATCAAAAATATTACAGCGGCAGTAACCGTTTTCATATTGCCAGCCTTACCGTGGGTATTCCTTTATTTAACGGCGCTGCAAAAGCGAGGATTAAGGCAGGCAGGATACAGGAAGAAGTGGCAGGCATTAATACAAAGGCTACGGAACAATTAATAAAGCATAACCTGCAGCAGCTTACAACGGCATACCAAAAAGAGCAGAACAACCTGCAGTATTATGAAAACACCGGGTTGCAGCAGGCTGAGCTGATTATACAAACCGCAAAGCTGAGCTTTGAAAACGGGGAGATCAGCTATTTAGAATGGACAACACTGATGAACAACGCGGTATCCATTCGGTTAAACTATATGGACGCGGTGCATCAGTACAATCAAACAATCATTGAATTAGAATACTTAACCGGAAAATAAAACTTATGCGTTATTTATATATCATTTCATTGCTGGCACTGATGACAGCCTGCGCTTCAAAAAAGCAAACAGAAGAAAAGCTGCATGCGGTACCGGAAAATACCGTAACCCTTACCGCCGAACAAATTAAAAACGCGGGTATTGAAACGGGCATTATACAAAAAAAATCGCTGAACAGCGAGCTTAAAGTACATGGACTGGTAGATGTGCCGCCGCAAAATATTGTTTCCATCAGCTTTCCGTTAGGCGGTTATCTCAAAAACACGAAGCTGCTGCCTGGTATGCACGTAAACAAGGGAGAAGTAATTGCTATTATGGAAGACCAGGCCCTGATACAATTGCAGCAGGATTACCTGGTAGCGCAGGCAAAATTGCAGTATACGGAAAAGGATTTTGAACGGCAAAAAATGCTGAATGAAAACAAGGTGAATGCCGATAAGGTGTACCAGCAGGCGCAGGCGGAGTTTGCATCACAAAAAGTGCTGGTAAAAGGATACAGTGAAAAACTGAAGCTGATTGGCATTACCCCGGACAAACTTACCGAAAGCACCATTTCCAGGAGCGTTCCCCTCTATTCACCCATTAAAGGATTTGTATCAAAAGTGAATGTGAATATCGGGAAATACGTGAATCCATCGGAAGTATTATTTGAACTGATCAACCCGGATGATATACACGCCGTGCTTACCGTATTTGAAAAAGACCTCAGTAAAGTAAATCCTAAACAAAAAGTAATGGTCACTTTTGTGGATGACCCGTCTACGGAATATGAGTGCGAAGTATTACTGGTAACTAAAAACGTTGATGACAACCGCAGCGCGCTTGTACATTGCCATTTTGAAGAACAACCCAAACAATTATTGCCCGGTATGTTTTTGAATGCCCGTATTAAAGTGAGCAACGCGGAAGTAACCGCTGTACCCGAAGCTGCCGTGGTGCGGTATGGCAATGATGAGTTTGTGCTGGAAGACAGGGGGAGCAGCAGTTTCCATCTTTTACCCGTTCTAACAGGAATGAAAGAAGACGGGATGGTGGAAGTTACCGGCAAAACAGGCGATTTAACGGGCAAAACAGTAATCATTAAAAACGCTTATGCGGTATTGTCGCAGATGAAGAATGCGGGAGAAGAGGAATGAGCAGCAAACCTGGGAATGCAGCGCCAGCAAGCCTAATAGGTTTGATGTAAATAATGTATCTTTAACCTCATCCTTATTATGAGCTCTTCCGTAAAAATATTACCGCATTATACCTATGCCGATTATGTGCAGTGGGAAGGTCAGTGGGAATTGATTGACGGCATACCCTATGCCATGAGCCCGTCTCCTGTGCCCAAACACCAGCGCATTGCAGGAAATTTACTTAGCGAGTTTAGAATGCAGCTCAAAAACTGCAAAAAATGCGCCGTATATCAACCCGTAGATTACCACGTAGCCGATGACACCATTTTACAGCCGGATATGCTGATCATCTGCGGCGCAGTCACTAAAAAGTATTTAGACTTTCCGCCTGCCCTGGTGGCTGAAATCCTTTCTCCCGCCACGGCGTTAAAAGACCGGCATACCAAATACGGCATTTATGAATCGCAGGGTATACCCTACTTTATGATCATAGCGCCCGATACCGAAGAAGTAGAAATTTATACCTTACAGAATGGCGCATATACACTTTCTGCTAAAGGAAGAGATATTAAGCACAGCTTTGATTTCGAAGATTGTAAGACGGAAATTGATTGTAAAGAAATATGGTGAAACCTGTTAGATTTGCAGGGCGGAAAGGCAGCGCGGCGAATCTAACAGGTCTCAAATTATCTTATCAGCTCCCCTTTCAACCGCAACAATTCCGTTTCAGAAAGCTTGGTGTTATACCTTGCGGCAATCAGGCGGTCGTAAGCATCTTCTAAGCTTTTTTGCGCTTCTCTCAATTCTAAAAAAGTAGATACGCCCTGGCGAAAACGTTCCAGTGCGATCATCACGTTTTCCTTCGCGAGCTCAATATTTTCTTCTTCCAGCCTCAATGCATTGATCTGGTATTGATAACTGTTAAATGCCACTTTAATCCAAACATTTACCAGGCTCATTTGTTTGGATACTGCAATATCCTGGTATTCCACATCTAACTGCGCCTGCCGTATATTCCTGTTAACGCTTAAATTATTGAGTATAGGGATGGTAGCAGTAAAGCCAAAATTGTATCCTTTATTACGGCTGTATGTAGAAGAAAAGGGATTAATATTATTCTGGTTCTGATTACGGGTAAAGTTATACGCAGATACAAAGGAAACAGTAGGCCAGCGCGAAGCTTTAGCTTCTTTCAATGAAATTTTTGCAATATCCGCACCTTTTAATGCCTGTAAAATAGTCGGGTTAGAAGTTTCGATCTGGTTTTGAATATCAGATATGTTCATGTCCAGTTCCAGCGGAATGGAATCAGCCACTTCATATACTGCCGGCAGTTGCATGCCGGTAAGCTGGTTGAGCTGGTCTCTTAACTGAATCATGGTCGTTTGCTGCTCCAGGTGAGCGGCTTTCTGTGCATTCAGATCTACCTTGGCCTGCAGCAGTTCAGGCTTTGTGCCCAGCCCCACTGATAATTTCCTGTCGGCCAATTTCACCCTTTCTTCGTTGATTGACATTTGTTCTTCAATGGCTTTCAGCAATTGCTTTTGCCGCACAATCAGGTAATAATTATTGATGATCTCCGCTGTAGTATTCACCACCTGGTTTTTAAGGTTAATGCTCCCCAGGCTATACAATTCCTCCACCTTCCGTTTGGTAGCAAACATTTTTAAACCATCGAATAAGGTCCAGTTTAAATTCAGGGCGGCATTAATATTGTCCGTTTTAATACCGGAGCCTTCCACGTCATCGCGGGTATCATATTTTTGCTTTTGGGCAGAAGTACTCCACAGCGTACCGGCGGTTGCATTCAGGTTGGGCAAAAACGCACCGTAAATATAACGCTGATCAGTAGCTGCCGCAACGGAGTCGTTGCTGAGCAGTAATATATCATAATTCTTGTTCAACCCGGCAGCTATGGCTTCCTGCAGTGTAATCATTTGCTGCCCCTTTACCGTAATATGTAAACTGCATGCTATTGTAACAATGCTGATGATTTTTTTCCACTCCATAACAGGTCAGGCTCTTTTTTCTTCTGAAAAATATTCGTCAATATGACTTTCTCCTTTTTTTGCCGAAAGAAAACTATACATGGCAGGAATTACAAACAGGGTTAATATCAGCGAAAATATAATTCCGCCCACAATTACAAGTCCTAATGGTATACGGCTGGTAGAAGCCGCGCCGATAGACAAAGCGATAGGCAACGCACCCAACGCCATGGCCAGACTGGTCATTAAAATGGGTCTTAAACGGGCTACCGCCGCTTCAATAACCGATTGCGCTTTAGACAGTCCCGCTTTTTGTTTCTGATTAGCGAACTCTACGATCAGGATACCGTTTTTAGTTACCAGGCCTATCAGCATAATCATACCAATCTGCGAAAAAATATTGAGTGTCTGGTCAAATAACCATAAGGTTAATACGGCTCCGGCAATAGCGAGCGGCACAGTGAACATGATAATAAACGGATCAATAAAACTTTCGAACTGCGCTGCCAGTACTAAAAAAATAAGGGCCAGCGCCAGAATAAAAGCGAACATGGTATTGCCGGAACTTTCGGCAAAATCGCGCGAGGCGCCTGAAAGCGAAGTAGCAAAAGTATCGTCTAACATTCCATCGGCGATATCCTGCATAGCTTTAATGCCATCGCCCAGGGCCACGCCAGGAGCTAATCCTGCCGATATGGTAGCCGATTTATACCGGTTAAAATGGTAAATCGTTGGCGGGGTGGTTCCTTCCCGCACGGTTACCAGGTTATCTAATGAAATATTTTCACCCCGTTGATTGCGCAGGTAAACATTCTTCAGATCGGTTGGCTTATTCCTGTCATCCCGCGGCACCTGCCCTATTACTTCATACTGCTTACCTTCCTTTGTAAAATACCCCAGCCGCCGGTTACTGTAAGCCAGTTGGAGCGCTTCGGAAATGGCGTCAATACTAACGCCAAGATCGCTCGCTTTCAAACGGTCAACTATAACCGCAAGTTCGGGCTTATTGAACTTCAGGTCAATATCCACCCCCTGGAAAGCGGGGTTTTTATTGGCTTCATCCATGAATTTAGGGATGATTTCCGTGAGCTTTTCAAAGTTGTTGTTTTGTATTACAAACTGAACGGGCAGCCCTCCCCTGCGGTTAACCGCTATGGTTTGCTCCTGTATAGGAAAAGCCCTTCCTTCCGTAAACTTCGGGAGATTCCTGCTTATCATATCTACTATTTCCTGCTGCGAACGCGACCGCTGATCCGGATCAACAAGCATCGTTCTCACAAACCCGGTATTAACAGAACCTGTGCCTGAAAAACCCGGCGCCGTTACCGTTAATACGGTTTTAAACTCCGGAACCGAATCCATAATTAAATTGGTAAGATCTCCTATAAACCGGTCGGTATATTCAAAAGAGGAACCCTCGGGCATGGTTACCTGCAGGCGAAACTGGCTGCGGTCTTCCATAGGCGCTAATTCCGATTTGAGTGTTCTGCCTATCCCCCATATCAATCCTCCGCAAACCACAATAATGATCAGCGCCAGCCACTTTACCTTCATAAATAATTCCAGCAAACGGTGGTAGCCGGTTTCCATACCATTGAAGAAGGGTTCGGTTACCCTGTAAAACCAGCTATGCGTATGCTTTTTGTGCGCAAGTTTTACATTAAGTACAGCGGTAAGGGTTAGTGATACAAAAGCCGATACCAGCACTGCGCCTGCCACTACAATACCAAATTCGCGGAAAAGCCTGCCCACAAATCCTTCCAGGAAAATGATAGGTAAAAAGATAACGGCGAGTGTAATGGATGTGGAAATAACGGCAAAATATATTTCTTTGGAGCCCTCCTTCGCCGCCTGCCATTTATTCATTCCTGCTTCCATTTTTTTATAAATATTCTCCGTTACCACAATGCCGTCATCTACCACCAAACCGGTAGCCAGTACAATACCCAGGAGGCTCAGCACATTGATGGTAAACCCGGCAAGATACATGATAAAGAACGCGGCGATCAGTGAAACGGGGATATCTATTAACGGGCGGATAGCCATTAACCAGTCGCGGAAGAAAAAGTAAATGATCAGTATAACCAGCGTAATGGCTATAAAAAGCGTTTCTTCCACTTCCGATATGGAGCGCTGGATGAATACACTCTGATCCAGCACGATGTCGAGCTTGATATCTTCAGGCACTTCTTTCTTTAACTGTTCAAAGCGCTTGTAAAACTCTTCAGATATAGCAACATAATTGGATCCGGGCAAGGGTATAATAGCCAGCGCTATCATAGGCACGCCATTGAGCTTTAAAATGGTTTCTTCATTTTCCGGTCCCAGCACCGCTTCCCCAATATCCTTTAACCGGATGATACTGCCGCCGAAGTTTTTTATAATAATATTATTGAATTCTTCTTCTGAAGACAGGCGGCCAAAAGTGCGCACGGTCAGCTCCGTATTATAACCCGCGATTTTTCCCGAAGGCAGTTCCACATTTTCTTTTAAAAGCGCCTCCTGCACATCCTGGAAAGTAAGGCCATAAGCATTCAATTTAGAAGGTTCGAACCATATACGCATGGCATACTTCTTTTCGCCCCATATTTGCAGGCTGCTTACGCCCGGAATAGTTTGTAACCTTTCCTGCAGCACATTGGTAGCATATTCCGTAATTTCCAGTTGGTTGCGTGTGCTGCTTTGTACCGTCATTGAAATAATAGCGTCTGAGCTGGCATCGGCTTTGGAAACCACCGATGGGGCATCTAAGTCCTGCGGCAGGCGGCGTTGCGCCTGTGAAGTTTTATCTCTTACATCGTTGGCGGCAGCTTCCAGGTCAACACCCAGGTCAAATTCAACTGTAATATTACTTGTGCCCTGGCTGCTTGAGGAAGTCATGTTCTTAATACCGGCAATGCCATTAATGGATTTTTCTAAGGGCTCTGTGATCTGCGATTCTATGATGTCTGCATTGGCGCCCGAATAAGTGGTGCGCACATTAATAACGGGGGGATCAATAGCCGGATAATCCCTTACCCCCAGGAATGTAAAACCAATGATTCCAAACACAACAATTAAAACGCTGGCAACCGTTGCCAGTACCGGGCGTCTCAGGCTTATTTCGGAAATATTCATTATTGTATTTTGCTGAGTTGTATTTGAGAATTGGGTTTAACTGCCATCAGCCCGGAAACCAGCACCGTATCTCCTATGTTTACGCCAGCAATCACCTGCACATACACCGAATCCCTGATACCCGTAGTAACAGGCAAAAAATGCGGACCGCCGTTCCTGTACACAATTACCTGCTTGCCGCGGCTAAGCGGTATTACAGCCTGTGTAGGTATAATTACAGCGTTATTATCTTTGGCCAGGTCTAACGCTACTTTCGCAAATGCGCCCGGTATAAGAGAAG
Organism: Agriterribacter sp.; assembly: GCF_035497235.1. GTDB lineage: Bacteria > Bacteroidota > Bacteroidia > Chitinophagales > Chitinophagaceae > Agriterribacter. The sequence goes on along the minus strand of NZ_DATJEB010000050.1, from coordinate 52,329 downwards.
CGTGTTTATCTTTTACTATCGCTTTTATATTCAGACTGCGGGTATTGGCGTCAATAAAATATTCGCTTGCCAGTACCGTGGCTTCAAATCTTTGCCGCACACCATCTATGCTAAAGCTTATTTTTTTACCAGGTACAAAGTTCGTACTGTATTTTTCGGGAACGGTAAACGCTAATTTCAGTTGATCTACCTGGCGAATCGTGGCAATGATATCGGCGGGGGAAACATAAGCGCCCAGGCTGGTATTCCTCAATCCTATCCTGCCATCAAAAGGAGCTCTTATCTCGGTTTTAGTAATAGCTACTTTCACTAATTCAATATCGGCCTTATTGTTATTCACCTGCAATTCACTCAGGTCAACATCCTGCTGGCTAATACCCTGAATTTTTAATAATTCTTTATACCGCTCTACCGTTTTTTCATTGATCTCCAACTGCACCTCAAGCTTTTTAAGCTGGGCCTGCAAATCATCGTCAAACAATTTGGCTAATAAAGTTCCCTTCCTCACGAAACTCCCTTCTTTAAAATTAATGCTCACCAGTCGGCCCGTAATTTCCGGGCGAATGTCGGTGCCTTCGGCGGGCATTAATGAGCCGGCTACTTCAATGTTTTCGCTAAGCGGAATGGTTTTTACAATAAAAGCATCGGCAATAACGGTACGGCTTCTCTCTTTGGGTTGAGCTGCAGCTTCCTCTTTTTTTTCGGAACAGGCGAAGAAGCCGGAGAAGACAATAACATATAAATATAAGTTTCTCATTGCTTGCGAAACTAATACAATTTGAAGTTGAAACATTCACCACCGGTAAATAAGTGAACGTTAATTAATGTTAATAAAAAATCACCATCTTAATGAAACAGATGGCTGAAGCCGGCTGCAGGCGATGGCGTTTCTACCTGTTTTCTTTCCTTATTGCAGCCTGGCATGAATGTGGCTAAAGCCACACAGTATCACTTTTAAGGCAGTCAGCTAATGCTGACTGGAAGTGATGGGGCTTTCCTATATAATATCAATTTCCTTTGTAGTTGGCTAAGCTGGTTGCAGGTGATAGGGCCCTCTAAATGTCTTCATGCCGCATTGCATCTATCATGTTTTATATTACCGGGAATGAAATGGCTGTATCAAAAACGAACACCTGTTGTATCGCTAACGTACGAAGAAACAAAATAATAGGTTACAAATTATTGATAATCAATGTACTTTTATTCTGGCACAACATTCACTTATAAGATGAATGTTTTCCCCTGCGATGATTTTTTTATGACCAGGTTTTAAACCCGGATAACTTTTAAAACGCCCGGGAAATTGCCCGAAAAATTAAAAAGAATGGACAGAGCTATTGCAAAAAAGAAATGGAATACAAAACGGGTACTCACTATAGCCGGTATAGCGGGCATCGTTGCATTGATTGCCGCGAGTTATTATTCCACTTCCGGTAATTCAAAATTAAATGTAGATACGGAAAGGATTACCATAAGCGAAGTAAAAGAAGGCATTTTCCAGGAAACGATTCCTGTAAATGGTGTGGTGCTTCCGGTAACGAGTATTTATCTTGACGCGCAGGAAGGCGGACGCGTAGAAGAAAAATACGTGGAAGACGGCGCTGTTATGAAAAAGGGAGAACCTATTTTACGGCTTTCCAATACCGACCTTTTAATGAACCTGATGAGTCAGCAGAATACCGTTTACAATACACTAACGCAAATGCAGATCAACAATAATGCGGCACAGCAAAATACAGTAAGCAAACTGAACCAGATGGCGGATGTGGAAAGCCAGTTGAAAGAAGCGGAAAGGCTATACAATTTAAACAAAAAGCTTTTTGAACAAAAAGTTATCGGCTCCCAGGAGTTTGAGCAATCGGAGATCAGTTATAATTATTACCTGCAAAAAGAAAAATTAACAAAACAAATATTATACCGCGACTCTTTATCGCGTTTACAACAGGCTACGCAGGATAAACAATCCTATGCCGGTTCGCAGCAGGCGCTCAACATTATGCAAAAAAAGGTAGGCGATCTTATTGTGCGTGCACCGGTTGACGGGCAACTGACTTCATTAGACGCGGAGATTGGCCAGAATAAAAATAAAGGAGAAAGATTGGGGCAGATAGATGTACTGAGCGGTTTTAAAGTACGGGTGGATGTTGATGAACATTATATTTCAAGAATATACCCGGGTCAGAGAGGCCGTTTCACCTTTGCAGACACTACCTACCAGTTGGAAATTAAAAAAGTATTTACACAGGTAACCAACGGCCGCTTCCAGGTAGACATGGAATTTGTAGATAAAGTACCCAAAGGCATAAGGCGCGGTCAAACCCTGCAAACCCTGCTGGCACTAAGTGATGAAAGAAAATCTTTACTGCTGGCTCGTGGCGGATTTTACCAGCAAACAGGTGGCAACTGGGTATTTAAAGTATCCGCAGATGGTAAAAAAGCGTATAAAGTAGATATACAGTTGGGCAATCAAAACCAGGATTACTATGAAGTGTTGCAGGGATTACAACCGGGCGATAAAGTAGTAACCAGCAGCTACGAAAATTATGGAACCATGCAGGAGTTGGTGTTGAAATAATGATTAGCTGTCAGCAGTCAGCCATGAGCCGTCAGCTAACAATAGTCAAAGCCGATTGTTTTTTTACAGTTTTTCACAATATTTAAAAATCATTTTTCTGATTTCAACCGCCTCTTTATGAAGTTTAATAAAAAGTTCTTCAGTTATGTATAAAAGTTCTTTGCTAAGCATTAGTTGATATTGAATTTCGGAACAAGAACCCGTAGCAATCTGAAGGAAATTGGCAAATTGGGGATTTGAGTTTCTGCCACAACCTTCAGCGATATTCGTAGGGATTGAATAAGCAGAACGGCGCATTTGACTGGTTAATCCAAATAATTCTTCTTTAGGGAAGTTTTTAGTGATCTTATAAATTTTCAAAGTAAGTAGATGGCTCCTTTTCCAGATTTCAAGTGTTAAGAAATCACGCATAAATTAAATTTTAAAATTAAAATATAAATTTAATAAAATATAAAACGCTAAACAAGCTCATGGCTCATAGCTGAAAGCTCATGGCATAAACCAAATACAATGATCAAAATCTCCGAATTAGAAAAAATATACCGCACAGAAGAAGTAGAAACGGTTGCGCTGAATAAACTTTCATTTGAAGTAAAAGAAGGCGAGTTTGTGGCGGTAATGGGCCCTTCAGGCTGCGGAAAATCAACCCTGTTAAATATCCTGGGGATGCTGGATGATCCTGATGCAGGTAGTTTTTTATTCAATGGTATTGAGGTAGCCCATTTTAATGAACGCAAACGCGCCGACCTGCGCAAGCATAATATTGGTTTCGTATTTCAAAGCTTTAACCTTATTGATGAGCTCACCGTTTTTGAAAATGTGGAGTTACCATTAATATATACCGGTGTAAAAACCGCTGATCGCAAAAAAAGAGTAGAGGCGGTATTAGATAAGGTACAGATCATGCACAGGCGTAACCACTACCCCCAGCAATTATCCGGTGGGCAACAGCAACGTGTAGCCGTTGCAAGAGCAGTGGTTAATAACCCCAAGCTCATTTTGGCGGATGAGCCTACGGGTAATCTCGACTCAAGCAATGGCAATGAAGTAATGCAAATGCTTACCGACCTGAATGAACAGGGTACTACTATTGTTATGGTAACCCACTCCGAGCACGATTCAAGGTACAGTCATCGTATCATACGCATGTTAGACGGTCAAACGGTTACGGAGAACATACTCGTGTAATTTGAGATTTAAAATTTAAAATCAGTTATGACAACGCAATATCAAACCAAAGTACAGCGCATTACCATGCTGCTCACACTGCTGGCATTGGTAATCGTTATTGCCAAAAATGTATCGGCAGGTACACAATGCGTGCCTGTTCAGCAACCGCATCCCTGTGAAAGCAATGCAAAGACCAGTGTTATGGAAACCACCACGTCAGATATAAAAGATATTCCCTGGCAGCCTGTAATATCCATGATCTGGTAAACAAAGTATACTGTTTCCCGGTCCAATTCCCATGATTTTATTTCTGGTCGTACTTCAGTAAAAATAACCTGCCGGCAATAACTATAAAACGTATTATAATGATCAGGAATTATTTAAAAGTGGCGTTAAGAAATTTATGGAGAAATAAAACCTTCTCCCTTATCAACATTATTGGCCTTGCCACCGGCCTTGGTTGCTTTATTCTTATTGCTTTATATGTACTGGATGAACTGAGTTACGACCACTTTTACAAAAATTCCGATCGCATTTACCGCATTAGTTCCGATATCCGTTTTGGCGGAGATGAAACAAAGTATCCGTTTACTTCCGACATGATGGGGCAGGCGCTGAAAAAGGATTATCCCCAGGTTGAGCAATACACACGCGTTTATAATTCCAATGGAAGCAAACTGGTAAAAAAAGGAACGCAGTTTATTATGGAAACCCGCGTGGCACATGCGGATTCAACTTTCTTTGATGTATTTAGTTTACCGGCCATTGCAGGTAATATACACGCAGCGCTGTATGAACCCAATACGTTGGTAATAACGGAAACAACTGCCCGGAAATATTTTGGTGATGGTAATAATGCTATCGGAAAAATTATTGAAACCGATGACAATGGTAAAACATTGTATAAAGTAACGGCAGTTATAAAAGACATTCCCTCTAATTCACATTTCAATTTCGATTTTATTTTCTCCATGAAAAACGTGGATTACCGGTGGGGACAGTACCTGAGCCATAATTTCCATACCTATCTTTTGCTTAAACCCGGCATAAACCCGGCAGCTTTTAAAAAAATTTTTGACCAATATACAGATCAATATGTACTCCCTGAGGCAAAAGCGTATTTACAGATCGCCAGTATGGATGAGTTTCAGCAATCGGGTAATAAACTGAAATACTCATTAACGCCGCTTACTGATATTCACTTGTATTCTAACCGCCCTTTTGAGCTGAGCCCCGGCGGGAACATACAATACGTATATATTTTTTCGGCGGTGGCTATATTTATTTTGCTGATCGCCTGTATCAATTTCATGAACCTCACCACTGCACGTTCGGCAAACAGGGCTAAAGAAGTAGGCGTTCGCAAAGTACTGGGTACTGAACGCAAAAATTTAATAACGCAATTCCTTAGTGAATCCACCTTAACTGCTTTCATCTCCTGCATACTGGCCATATTACTTGCTTTTGCCATTATACCTTTGTTCAACAGTATTTCCGGGAAAACCATGAGTGTGCTCCACATTTTCACGCCTGCCATCATTCCTGTTTTGTTGCTATTGCCCTTTGTGGTAGGACTTTTGGCCGGTAGCTACCCTGCGTTCTTTCTTTCTTCATTTAAACCCATAGAGGTATTAAAGGGCAGGTTAAGATCGGGCCGAAGCAACGGAAGTCTCCGGAGTGCGCTGGTAATATTCCAGTTCGCTACTTCTATTGTACTCATTGCTGGCACCATTATTATTTACCGGCAGTTGCATTATATACAAACCAAAAACCTGGGCTACAATAAAAACGAGGTACTGCTCATTGAAAACGGGTATGCTTTACAAAATAAGCTGGAAGCGTTTAAGCAGGATATGCTGCAGCAACCCGGCGTAAGCAGCGGAACCATCAGCAGCTATTTACCCATACCTTCTTCAAGAAGCGATAATATTTTTTCAGGAGAACGGGTCATTGATGCAAAAAACGGGTTTAGTATGCAGGAATGGAACGTGGATTGTGATTACCTGCAAACATTAGGCATAGAACTTATTAAAGGAAGGAATTTTTCCCGGGATTTTGGAACAGACTCCAATGCAGTTATTCTTAATGAAGCTACCGCAAAAACTTTGGGGTACGCTGATCCCATAGGACAGCATATTTACAAATCGGGCATCGGCCCCGGCTCCGTTGAATCGTACACTATTATCGGTGTAGTTAAAAATTTTCATTTTGAATCCCTCAAAAGGGATATTGGTATGTTAGGTTTGTTCCTGGGTAGAAGTACAGGTTTTGCTTCTTTTAAAATGAATGCAGCCAATGCTCCGCAGATCATACAATACGCCGAAAAGAAATGGAAAACCTATGCTCCGGAAATGCCTTTCAGCTATCAATTTTTAGACGCGGCATTTAACAACGTATACCGCTCGGAGCAACGGGTAGCAAAAATTGCCATAGCCTTTTCTGTACTGGCTATTCTTATCGCCTGTTTGGGATTGTTTGGCTTGGCCACCTATATGGCCGAACAACGCACCAAAGAAATTGGTATACGAAAAGTGCTGGGCGCTTCTGTTGGCAATGTAGTTACTATGCTTTCGAAAGATTTTTTAAAATTAGTAACCATAGCGTTTTGTATTGCCGCGCCACTGGCCTGGTGGGCCATGCACAATTGGTTACAGGATTTCGCCTATCGCATTAATATATCGTGGTGGATATTTGGCATTGCAGGTGTGCTGGCGCTTTTCATTGCTTTGTTTACAATTAGTTTCCAGGCAATAAAAGCAGCGGTGGCGAACCCTGTGAAATCGTTAAGAACAGAGTGAGCCCGTCATTGCGAGCATGGCGAAGCAAAAAGCAGCAGTTGCGAATCCGGTGAAATCGTTACGAACGGAGTAATCAGATGTGAAGATATGAAAATGAGGAATATGGATATAGAATCGAAACCCTGCCCGCTGTGGCGGATATCAAATATCAAATCTCAAATCTCAAATGATAAAGAATCTCTTACTCGTTGCGCTGAGGAATTTTAAAAGAGACAAATGGTATAGCCTCTTAAATATTCTTGGGCTTACCATTGGAATAACGTTCGGTTTGTTCCTTATCTTTTATATTAAAGATGAGTTGAGTTATGACAGGTATCACGAAAAAGCGGATAGAATATTTCGTGTAAACTCCATCATTAAGGAAGCAGACAGGGATACCATGCGCTGGGCGATAGCGCCATTTCCGATGGGACCCGCTTTGGCAAAAGATTACCCCGAAGTAGAGGAATCCGTTCGGTTTGTAAACAGTGGAAGAACCATGTTTAAGAATGGTGGGTTAAGGTTGTATGAAGACAAGGTATTTTTTGCCGACAGTAATGTGTTTCGTGTATTTACTTATCCTTTTATTGAAGGAAATCCACAAACAGCATTGAAAGAACCCAACACAGTTGTACTTTCCCAATCATCAGCTATAAAATTTTTTGGCACAAACAAATCTTACGTTGGTAAAACTTTGGAGAATGTAAATGGTAAGGTATACAAAGTAACGGGAGTGATGAAAGACGTTCCCCACAATTCCCATTTCATTTTTAATATCCTCGTTTCGAGGAGTTCGCTTCCGGCTGACTTTGCAAACAACTGGGGAAACTTTGATTACTTCACTTACGTGTTGCTAAAACCAGGTACAACTGCGGCCGTTTTTGATAACAAGATGAAACCCATGTACGATAAATACCTGGCTTCCATTTTTGCGCAGTATAATATTAAAATAAAGTTTGAAGCACAACCCATCACGTCCATACATCTTCATTCCACTACAGCTAACGAGCCTGAAGAAACGGGTAGCATGTCTTATATCTACATCTTTTCGGCTGTAGCATTTTTTATGCTGCTGATCGCCTGCATTAACTACATGAATCTCACTACCGCAAGATCAGCGAGAAGAGCAAAGGAAATAGGTATAAGAAAGGTAACCGGTTCAAATAAAACACAACTGGTATTACAGTTTTTGATTGAATCAACACTTACGGCTTCAGTTGCTTTATTATTGAGTATAGGGCTTATTGCGCTATTCCTTCCCATGTTTAACACACTGGCCGGGAAATATATTTCGTTCGGGACATTATTCAAACCAGATACTATACTTATTCTGCTGGCTGTAGTGGTATTTGTTGGAATTGTGGGCGGCAGTTACCCGGCATTTTATTTATCAAAGTTTAACCCGGTTGATGTATTAAAGGGAAGCTTGTCAAAAGGCTCCAGCAATGTTAATTTAAGAAAAGCTTTAGTAGTGATACAGTTTTCCATATCCATGATTATGCTCATTTGCACATGGGTGGTATATGGGCAACTCCGATATTTAAAAAACAAAGATCTCGGTTTTGATAAAGCCCAGGTGATGACTGCATCCGCTGTTACAGACAGGGATATACAAAGTGCTGTTCTTTCTTTTAAAAATGAAATGCGCAATAACCCGCAGGTGGTTTCTGTTAGCTCAGCAAGCTCGGTGCCGGGGCAGGGAAATAGTTTTAATTTATTTTCTGTTCAAACAAAAGATGGATATGTAGATAAAGGGGTAGATGTATATGCCATTGATGAGGACTATATTAAAACACTCGGTATTAAACTGGCAAAGGGCAGAAACTTTTCAGGACTTGCAGATACGCTGCATGGTATGCTGGTGAATGAAAAAATGGTACAGGAATTTGGCTGGGGCGATAATCCGCTTGGCAAAAGAGTGAAATTTCCCGGTGATACTTCAGGTAACTATCTTGAAGTGGTAGGCGTGGTGAAAGACTTCAATCAAAAATCGTTATATAATCCTATCGCTCCATTGATCTTGTTGTACCGGCCCAATACCAATCTTATCCAGCTAAAATTAAGTACTGCAAATATTTCTTCGGCTATTACAGGCATAGAAAACACCTGGAAAAAAATGTTTCCAGATATTCCTTTTCAGTATACCTTCCTCGACCAGGATTTTGATTCACAATATGCCGCCGATGAGAAACGCGGCAAGATATTTACCGCATTCTCGATACTCACGATACTTATTACATGCCTTGGACTCTTAGGCCTGATTGCCTTTACAACAGAGCAGAGACAGAAAGAGATCAGTATACGCAAAGTGATGGGCGCGAATGTTGGCCAGATCGTTCCGCTGATTACTAAAAATTTTGTTGTACTGGTTGGATTATCCTGTATTGTAGCTTTTCCGGTTGCATGGTATTTTATGGCGAAATGGCTGAAGATATTTCCATACAATACGGGGTTAAGTATAATGCCATTTATACTTTCAGCGCTGGTTGTGTTGTTGATAACGATGCTTACGGTTATATTTCATACCGTAAGAGCGGCTGTTGCTAACCCGGTGAAGGCTTTGAGGAGTGAATGATACAAATGTGGAGATGTGAAAAATGTGGAAATGCCTGCCCGACTGAACAGGCGGGTGAAAATGAAAGTGGTCGGTACGCAACGAAAAGAGCATCAGACTGCGGGTGAATGTGGGAAATGTGGAAATGTGAGAAGTCCAGTGATATATTTTAAAGCTCATGTGGCAGAACTAAATGTTTGATATTATTCCAAAGCACCGTCTTTCTCCGCAAGGAGAAGGATAAGAGGATGAGGCTAAACTTCTCAGGAGAGATCAAAACCAAAAGTAAAAACAATAAACAATAAATGTTTAAAAACTATTTCAAAATCGCATGGCGCAACCTGGCAAGGCACAAGGCGCATACCACTATTAACGTGGCAGGACTTGCAACAGGCATCGCTGCTTCCCTGCTTATTTTTATAGTGGTATCATACGAACTAAGCTACGATACTTTTCAAACAAACTACAACAGCATTTACCGTATCGTCACATCGTCAAAGCATGCAGATGGCAGCGTGGATTATAACCCCGGTGTACCATGCCCGGCTTATGATGCATTGAAAGCAATTTTTCCTCAAATTGAAAAAATGGTTGCGTTAAACGCAAGTTCCGGCAACCAGTTTACCGTTCTGGGAAACAATCCCAACAGTGATGTGGCGATCAGTAAAAAATTTATTGAAGAGAGTCATATGATTTTTACCCAGCCTGCTTACTTTGATATATTCAATGCGAAATGGCTTACAGGGAACAAAGAATCCCTGTCGGATCCGGGTAACGTGATCATTGACAGATCTACTGCCATAAAATATTTTGGTGATTGGAAAAAGGCTGTAGGTCAGTTCCTGAAATTAGATAACACCGTACTGCTGCAGGTATCCGGTATTGTAGAAGATATGCCAGCCAATACCGACTTCCCGATAAAAATATTTGCATCGTACGAAGCCTTTAAAAAATACCCTGATAATTTTGGTTATTCTGCCGAATGGGGAAGCCTCAGCAGCAATCACCAGTTATATTTTATGCTCCCGCCGAATGTAACTGCAGAAAGCATCCAGTCCGGAATAAAACAATTCGTCAAAAAGCATTCCCGTAATACAGGACGGGATGAAAGAATGATGGTATTACAACCCATGAAAGACTTTCACTTTAATATGCAATATGGTGCACTTGGTGATCACAGCTCCAGCAAAACGATTTTGTTAACACTTGCGCTGATTGGCGTACTGATCATTATTATGGCTTCCATCAACTTCATCAATCTTTCCACCGCACAGGCTATTGGCCGGGGCACCGAAGTTGGTATCCGCAAAGTTTTAGGCAGCAGCCGTGGCCAACTTATACGCCAGGTAATGGGCGAAACCTTTCTCGTTGTTTTCTTTTCACTTATGCTGGCGCTCGGTATTGCCAGATTGGTGATGCCCTGGTTAAGCAATGTTGCCAGTGTGCCTCCCGGCATTTCGCTGTTCACACCGGCAAGCAGCCTGTTCTTAACCGCCGTATTGATTTTGGTTACCCTGTTATCCGGCGCCTACCCCGCTTTGATCATCTCGGGGTTTAAACCTGCGCTTGCGTTAAAAAGCAAGATCAGTGTTGCCAGTATGGGTGGCATTTCCTTAAGAAGAGTTTTGGTTGTTACGCAATTTGCCATTTCACAGGTGCTGATCATTGGAACTATAGTAGCCGTTAGCCAGATGAACTTTGTACGCAATGCAGACCTGGGGTTCAATAAAGACGCAGTGCTGGTGTTGCCTTCAAACAGCAGCAGTGAAAACCTGGCCAGAAGAAATCCGCTAAAGGAACAATTGCTGCAAAATCCCAATGTAATAAGCGTTTCATTTGCAAGCGATGAAGCTTCTTCCGAAAACAACTGGGCTTCCAATTTTGCTTTCGATAATAAAGAAGATGCCCCCTTCCCGGTTTTTTCTAAATATGCTGATGAGGATTATGTACAAACATTCGGATTGCAGATAATAGCCGGAAGAAGTTATTCGGCCAGTGATACAGTAAAGGAATATTTAATTAATGAAACCCTGGCAAAGAGACTGGGATTACAGTATCCCAAACAAGCTGTTGGAAAGAACCTGCGGATGGGTGGCGGCCAATGGTTACCGGTAGTAGGTGTAGTAAAAGATTTTAAAGTAAACTCCCTGCATGAAGAAGTAAAGCCACTGACTATCGCAGCAAGAAAAGATTTCTATTTTACAATTGCCGTAAAGCTCCGTACGCAAAACCTTGCTCAAACAACAGCCCAGATACAAAAGCTATGGGAAAAAACATACCCGGAATACGCTTATACCAGTCATTTTTCTGATGAAACCATAGAGCGGTTTTACCGACAGGAAACCCAGCTATTGCTGCTGTACAAAATTTTCGCCGGTATTGCCATCTTCATTTCCTGTCTTGGACTATACGGATTGGTTTCTTATATGGCCATACAAAAAACAAAGGAAGTGGGCATTCGCAAAGTACTGGGTGCAAGTATAAGCAATATTGTACTGTTGTTTTCGCGTGAATTTACTTTGCTTATTGCCATCGCCTTCCTGGTTGCAGTGCCGGTGGGCTGGTATATCATGAACGGCTGGTTACAGAATTTTGTGTACCGGATTGATATGGGCATAGGTGTCTTTGTTTTAGCCATTGTTGCATCACTCACCCTTGCATGGATAACGGTTGGTTACAGGGCCGTAAAGGCAGCAATAGCCAACCCGGTGAAAGCATTGCGAAGCGAATAGCCCCCGCCCCTCTCCCCGCTGAGGAGAGGGATGCCTAAGGTCAGAGCGTGTGGAGTAAATGTAAATGGGATAAACTCGAAAATTTAAAACAACCAGATCGTTCAGATATGCAAGGAATTGTGCTAAAGAGGATGTACTATCGGTATAGTTTTGGATTTGTTTTGCAGCACCGTCCCTCTCCATTGCATGGAGAGGGAAAGAGGGTGAGGTACTGTTCGTTTCCGTACAGGCTTCGTCCGGTATCGCACACCTTCCTGCAGAATTATTTTCTTGGGGGCTGAATATCAAACAATTATGCACTGGCACGCGTGTTGACCTGTAACTCGTTTCCAAACCGGGAGCAATATAAATGCAGCAATTTGAAAATGATAGCGGTCGGCACGCAACGAAGGAAGCGTCAGACCGCGAATACAGGATGATGTAAATGTTAGATAATTGCTGAAAGAATCTGACGGCTCAAAGCCTACAATTATGTTCAAAAACTATTTTAAAATTGCTTGGAGAAATATGCTGAAGCATAAGACTTTCTCCTTTATTAATATACTGGGTTTGTCAATTGGTATAGCCATTTGCTTTATCATTATGCTTTTTGTTCAGGGTGAATTAAGTTATGACCGATTTAATATAAAGGCAGACAGAACATATCGCATTGCTTTCAAAGCCAGCATTAACGGAGGCAAAATATTAGAGGCTAATGTAATGCCACCGGTGGCAGCCGCATTGAAAAATGATTATCCCGAGGTAGAAGAAGCTATAAGGATTAAGGAAGGCGGACGCCCCAAAGTTACCTACAAAAACAAGACTTTTAAAGAAGGCAGGTTAGCATTGGTAGATGCTAATTTTTTTAATGTATTCACTTTGCCGTTTTTAAAGGGTGATTCCCAAGTCGCATTAACAGATCCCAATACTATTGTGCTTACAAAAGAACTGGCAGATAAATATTTTGGAAAAGAGGAGCCATTGGGGAAATTACTCTTTGTTAATAACAATACTACCTTATGCAAAGTAACCGGCGTTATTGATAACATACCGGTAAATGCTCATTTTCATTTTGATATGTTTGTATCCTTGTCGGGTATTGCTTATGCAACAGATCAGTCATGGATGTCTTCCGGTTTTTTTACTTACATCGTTTTAAAAAAAGGAAGCGATTATAAAAAGCTGGAAGCAAAGTTTCCGGCCATGGTGGAGAAATATATGGGGCCGCAGATACAGCAGGCAATGGGAATGAGCTTAGAACAATTTCGTACCCGGGGAAATCAGCTTGGCTTTCTTTTACAGCCGTTAACGGATATTCATCTCCATTCCGGCAGCAATTATGAATTTGAGCCCGGCGGCGACATGCGTTACATTTACATCTTTAGCGCCATAGCCATTTTTATGCTGCTGATTGCCTGTATCAACTTTATCAATCTTTCAACTGCCGGCACATCCAAACGGGCAAAAGAAGTGGGCATCCGCAAAGTAATGGGTTCTGCAAGAATAGAATTGGTAAAACAATTCCTGCTTGAATCTGTTCTCATTACTTTAATAGCCCTGCTGCTGTCTATTGTATGGGTTAAGTTGTCGCTGCCTGTATTTAATGAGTTGTCGGGAAAAAACTTAGCAATAGGCTTCGCTATCAACCAGGCAGCCATGTTTTTGGTAATCGTTCTTTTGGTTAGCCTGCTGGCAGGCATTTACCCGGCATTTTTTCTTTCCTCTTTCAAACCCATTGCAACGCTGAAGGGCAAAATGAATACGGGCATTAAAAGCTTCAAATTACGCAGCGGCCTTGTTGTTTTCCAGTTTTTTATTTCCGTTAGTTTAATTACCGCTACTGTTGTTGTATACCAGCAAATGAAATTCATACGGGAAGCAAAGCTGGGTTATAATAAAGATCAATTGATTGTATTGCCCAATTCCTGGGCGTTAGGAAAAAATGAAACAGTTTTTAAAGAACAATTGTTGAACGATCCCCGTGTGGTGAATGCAACTATTTCCGGTTATAAGCCCGCAGGGCCAAGCTATAGTAATAATGCGCTGGCCTACCCCGAAGGCAAGGAAAACCAGGTAATGAAAACATTGGAATATGGGATAGATGAAAGGTATATCCCCACACTTGGTATTGAAATGGCGGCGGGAAGAAATTTTTCACCATCCAGACTTACAGATTCTTTAGGTATGATCATCAACGAAACTGCGGCAAAAGCCTTTGGCTGGGGCAGCAATGCCATAGGACAAAGCGTAATAAGGCAAAACAGTGTGAGGGGAAACAATGTAACCTTTACTGTAGTTGGTGTTGTAAAAGATTTTCATTTCAGGTCGCTGCATGAGGCCATTACGCCTTTATTGATGGTTTTGAATCCTGAATCAGGTTTGATCATAAAAGTAAAAACAAAAGACATGGCAGGACTGCTGGCTACCATGAAACAGGAATGGGCAAAATTTGGCCCGGAAGAGCCCTTTACATACAATTTCATGGATGAATTGTATAATAAAACCTATGCGGCAGAGCAGAAAACGGGCCGCATATTGAACATTTTTGCTGCACTGACTATACTGGTAGCCTGTATGGGATTATTTGGTTTAGCAACCTATACCGCAGAACAACGTTCCAAAGAAATTGGGATTAGAAAAGTACTGGGCGCCAGTGTAACGCAGGTTACCGGCATGCTGTCAAAAGAATTTTTAAAGCTGGTGTTGATTGCCTGTATCATTGCTTTCCCATTATCGTACTGGGCAATGTATACATGGTTGCAGGATTTTGCATATAGAATAAATATTAACTGGTGGGTATTTGTGCTTGCAGGATCCGCAGCGCTATTGATTGCAGTGTTTACGGTGAGTTTCCAGGCTATAAAAGCAGCAGTTGCGAACCCTGTGAAGCCTTTGCGAACGGAGTGATATAAATGTAAAAATGAAGTGGTCGGTACCCGACCAGGGGAGCGTCAGACCGCAGGTAAATGTAAGAAATGTGAAAATACCAGCCCCCGTCCAACTGGTGTCATCCGGGCGGGCGAAAGAATCATTCTGGCGGGACTCAGTCGGGCAGGCGGGCGGATAAAAATCAGCAATCATAAATAACGCTTTATGTTTAAAAATTATTTCAAAACAGCGTGGAGAAATCTTTTTAGAAACAAGGGGTTTTCTATTACAAACATTCTTGGCTTAACCATTGGTATTTCATGCACCACTTTTATTTTATTATGGGTGTATGATGAGCTTACCTACGACAGGTTTCAAAAAAACTATGATAACATTTACCAGGTTATTGCCAACCGCGATTTTAATAACCAGGTTTTTACCGACAGAAGCATGGCGCTTCCGCTTGCAAGAGCGCTTGAAAATAGTTCTCCGCAAATAAAACATGCTGTTGTTACTACTTACCAGCAACAAAATGTTCTTGCTTATAACAACAAAAAAATAAAGAAAGATGGTTATGTTGTAAGCGATCATTTCTTTGACATTTTTACATGGCAGTTTGTTAAAGGCAATGCAGCAACAGCGCTGAAAGATCCGCATTCTATTGTTCTTACAGAGGATGCAGCGAAAGCTTTTTTTGGAAATGAAGATCCTATTAATAAAGTACTTACAATTGATAATAACCAGACAGCAAAAGTGAGTGCTGTAGTTAAACATGCACCAGGCAATTCTACTTTTCAGTTTGATTGGATAAGACCTTTTAACTATGCTGATCCTGGTACAAAACAATCCATGAATGAATGGATAAATTCTTCATGGAATATATTTCTGTTAACGGTACCTCAGGCTGATACAGCTTTATTGAATAAAACCGTTACTAAAATAAAAAGGGCACATGGGAACGATGAAATCAGCAGCTATTTTGTTTTCCCCATGAATCACTGGCATTTGTACAGCGATTTTGAAAATGGCAAGAATATCGGCGGCATGATTGAATATGTGCGCCTGTTTTCTATTATCGCTGTTATTATTTTGCTGATCGCCTGCATCAACTTTATGAATCTTTCTACTGCAAGAAGTGAAAAACGCGCAAAAGAAGTTGGAATAAGAAAAACACTTGGTTCAAATAGAAAACAATTGTTACTCCAGTTTTTCTGCGAATCATTCATCCTGACATTGATTGCTTTTGCGCTGGCTATTGTTGTTGTTATATTATTGTTACCGCTGTTTAATGCAATGGTTGACAAACACCTTTCGTTAAATGTAATGCAGCCCGTATTCTGGGTTATGGCTTCGGGCACTATTTTATTTACTGCATTTGTTGCGGGCAGCTATCCCGCACTATATCTTTCTTCTTTCAATCCGGTAAAAGTTTTAAAAGGAACAATTGTAGCAGGCAGAAAAACAATATTGCCAAGGCATGTGCTGGTTACTTTACAATTTGCAATTTCTATTTTATTGATATCTGCCACCATCATTGTTTACCAGCAAATACAACATGTTAAAGGTCGCGACATGGGTTATAACCCCAACGGTCTGGTGATGATTCCGTCAACACCTGATACGGATAAAAATTTTGCAGTTATCAGGAATCAATTATTGTCATCGGGAATAATTACAAATATTACAAGAACCTCATCTCCTATTACAGAAATTTGGTGGAATACCGGCGCACCGGATTACGATGGCAAGCCTGCCAATTCACAAATTATTATGGGTGGGCTGGCAACTGACGTTGATTTTTCGAAAACGATGAATGTGAAAATGTTGCAGGGACATGATTTTACAGGAACGCCTGCAGACTCAACTTCTATGATTTTAAATAAAGCTGCGGTTGACGCGATGAAACTAAAAAATCCGGTCGGTATGCAAATGCGGTATGGAAAAACATATACGGTGATTGGTGTTATTGATAATGTGATTATGACTTCGCCTTTTGAACCGGCTTATCCAATGTTGATGGTTTATGAAAACCGCAGCTCCGGCATGAACACCATGCGCATTAAAGCAGGAGTGCCGGCACAAAAGGCTCTTGCATTTTTAGAAACTGTTTTTAAAAAAAATAACCCTTCTGTGCCGTTTGAATACAAATTTGTTGACCAGGAGTTTCAAAAAAAATTCTTAACTGAAAAACTGATTGGTAAACTCACTAATATTTTTTCTGCATTGGCCATTTTTATTTGTTGTCTTGGTCTTGCTGGTTTGGCATCTTTTACAATTGAAAAACGTTTCCGCGAAATTGGTGTGCGTAAAGTATTAGGGGCAAGTGTTCAGCAATTGCTGATGCTGATATCAAAAGAATTTTTAAAACTGGTTGTAATTGCATTTGTAATTGCCATGCCGCTTACTTATTGGCTAATGAGTAACTGGCTCGATAAATATAATTATCGTATCACCATCAGTTTATGGCTTTTCTTTATTGTAGGTATTGCTATGTTCCTCTTAACATTGATAGTAGTGAGTTTAAATACAATAAGGGTGGCAACAGGCAGTCCGGTAAAGAGTTTGAGAACGGAGTAGGATAAATGTGGAAATGTGAAAGTGTGGAAGTTTTAAAATGGGAATACAGAAAATGCAAACGTTAAATAATTGCTGAAAGCTGATTGCTGACGGCTCAAAGCTTACAACTATGTTCAAAAATTATTTCAAAACTGCCTGGCGGAACATGGTTCACAACAAAGCATTCTCGGCCATTAATATTTCAGGACTGGCGCTGGGGATAACCTGCAGCCTGCTGATCATGCTTTGGGTACAGGATGAGCGGAGCATTGATGGCTTTCATGCCAATGGCAGTCGTTTATACCAGGTATATGAGCGACAGCACTACGATGGTAAAGTGGAAGCCGGCTATTCAACGCAGGGACTGCTTGCGGATGAGCTTAAAAGAGTTATTCCTGAAATACAATATGCCAGCGGATTGGAATATGCAGCATCGCCGGGTACGCTCAGTACTTTTGAAGCGGAAACCAGGATCAATAAAATGAGTGGATTTTTTGCTGGCGCTGATTTCTTCAGCATGTTCAGTTTTCCTTTACTGGAGGGAAAACCGGAATCAGCTTTGAATACGCCCGAAGGCATTGCTATTTCTCGAAAAATGGCCGAACTGTTTTTTGGAAGTCCGCAAAAAGCTATTGGCAAAACCATCCGTTACGAAAACAAAGATGAATTGCAGGTTACGGCTGTATTTGAAAATATACCTTCCAGTTCTTCAATACAATTCGATTTTTTGAGAAGCTGGAAAGCTTTTGTAAAAGAGAATGCCTGGGTAAACAATTGGGGAAACACAAGTCCTTCCACCTATGTGCAACTAAGCGCCGGTGCTGATCCCCTGAAAGTAAAAGCCAGGATCAAAGATTTCGTTTACAATTACAGGCAAAAAGAAAAAGGTTTTGTAGTGGAGCTGGATTTGCAGTCTTACCCTGAAAAATACCTTCATTCTTCTTTTAAAAACGGCAAAATTGATGGCGGCCGCATTGAATACGTACGACTGTTTACGCTTGTAGCTGCTTTTATTTTGTTAATTGCCTGCATCAATTTTATGAACCTGGCAACTGCCCGTTCTGCCAAACGATCTAAGGAGGTGGGTGTTCGAAAGGTTATTGGCGCCTCAAGGTATGCACTGATTGGCCAATTTACAGGAGAAGCCATGTTACTGACATGCATTTCAGTTTTAATCGCCGTAATTTTGGTAGCCTTGCTGCTGCCGGCCTTTAATACACTCACCGGCAAACAACTATACGTACCCGTTACCAAGCCTTTCTTTTGGTCATTCTTAGCAGGACTGCTATTGGTTACAGGCCTGGTAGCAGGCAGCTATCCCGCATTTTTCCTGTCTTCGCTTATACCTGTAAAAGTGCTAAAAGGTAGTTTGAGATTTAGCCGGAGTGCAATATTTTTCCGTAAGGCGCTGGTGGTTTTCCAGTTCGCACTTTCTATTGTATTTATTGTAGGCATGATCGTAATTTATAAGCAGATGAGTTATGTTCAGTCAATAAACCTCGGTTATGACCGGGAAAACCTGGTATATATTCCTATAGAAGGCGACCTGGTTAAAAACTATGCACGGTTTAAAGAAGAGGCAGGCAAAATACCGGGCATCCTCAGCATTTCGAAAATGAGAAATTCACCAACCGTAATTGAACATCATACCGGCAGCATCGCATGGCCGGGTAAAGACCCCAATCTTACCGTGTCATTCGCCGATGGCGTAGTGGGTTATGATTTTGTAAAAACAATGAAATTAGAGTTAAAAGATGGGCGTGATTTTTCAAGGAACTTTGGAACAGATTCGGCAAGTTTTCTGCTGAATGAAACAGCCGCAGCAAAAATGGGATATAAGGATCCTGTTGGTCAGCCTGTATCGTGGGGCAACCGCCCTGGCAAGATCATTGGCGTACTGAAGGATTTTCATTTCAATTCCATACACCAGTCCATTGAACCCCTGATCTTACGGTTAGATGAAAACTGGGGCTGGGGCACTATACTGGTTCGTACAGGGGTGGGTAAAATCAAAGAAAGCATTACCGGACTGGAAAAAATAGGTAAATCATTAAATCCAAAATTTCCTTTTACCTACCAGTTCTCCGATCTCGAATATCTGAAATTGTATAAAAGCGAGCAGGTTGTCAGCAAGCTATCCAATTACTTTGCCTTCCTGGCCATTTTTATTTCCTGCCTGGGTTTATTGGGTCTGGCAATGTTCACTGCCGAGCAACGCACCAAAGAAATAGGCGTACGTAAAGTACTGGGCGCATCCGTTCCCAATATTATTGCGCTGTTATCCTCTTATTTTATAAAACTGGTTTTGGTCGCCATACTCATCGCCGCTCCCATAGCATGGTACGCCATGAACAAATGGCTGCAGGGCTTTGCCTATAAAATTAATATAGCATGGTGGATATTTGCACTTGCCGGTTTGCTCACCATTGGCATAGCGTTGTTAACAGTAGGCTATCAAAGCATCAAAGCGGCGGTGGCCAACCCTGTGAAGGCATTGAGAACAGAATGATATAAATGTGGAAAATGTGAAAGTATGGAAATCTGGAAATAAGCGGTTGGCACGCGACAAAGGAGTGTCAGACCGCGGGTTAATGTGAGCATGTAAAAATATGAAAGTAGTAATGTAAGAATATTCATTTGCTGAAAGCTCATGGCTGACGGCTCAAAGCCTAAATCATGCTAAGAAACTATTTTAAAATCATTCTTAGAAACCTGAAAACCCAAAAGGTCTTCTCTGCAATAAATCTCCTTGGACTAAGCGTTAGCCTGACGGCTGTAATATTTATATCATTGTATATACGGTATGAGTTGTCTTACGACAAATATTTACCCACATCCGGAAATGTTTACAGGCTTTATACTGAAAATACCCGGTTAAAGGAGGATGCCAATAAACTGCAATTGCCAACCGGCCTGGCAGAAATGCTTAAAAAGGAGTTCCCCGAAGTGAAGGAGTTCGTGCAGATAAACCAGGGAAAACAGGAATTTATAGGGAAAAACGGAAATATAAAAGTCGGCACGCTTGATGCCGGCAATAATTATTTCACCATATTTCCTTTCACCTTTATTGCAGGTAACCCACAGCAGGCGTTATCGGAAAAAAATTCGATTGTTCTTACCGAATCTGCTGCTAAAAAAATATTTGGCAACACCAACCCCTTGAACCAGGTATTAATGAATACCCAAAATGAACCATTTACCGTAACCGCTATTGTAAAAGACATCCCGGCTAATACTCATTTTGAAGCAGAGGCTATTGTTAATTTAAGCTATCCCTGGGCCTTAAAGCCGCTCAACTGGAAAGCCTATTCCGGTATATACCAATATGTATTATTAGGAGATAACGTTGAAGCAGGTGCGCTGCAAAAAAAGTTTAAGTCTGTTTATGAAAAATATGCTTTTCCTAAAGATATACAACTTGTTTTGCAACCGGTAACAGCTATCCACCTGCACTCCAATTTCAGCGGTGAATTAGCTGTAAACTCCGATATCCGGTATATATACATTTTCGGACTGGCAGCACTGCTGCTATTGTTTCTTGCAGGCATCAATTACATCAATCTCTCAACTGCCCGTTCGCTGCACCGTGCAAAAGAAACAGGTATCAGAAAAGTACTGGGCGCCCAAAGAAAAGGGATTATCATACAATTCCTTTCGGAAACAATCCTGTTTTTCCTTTTAGCAACCATCGCCTCAATTGTATTAACAATTATTTTTTCTGCTTTCATTGCGGGAATATTACACATTAACCCGGATGTTTTTACAGCATTTGATACCGCTTCGCTCCTTGTTTTTTTGGGAGGAATAATATTTTTTGGAGTGATAGCAGGGCTTTATCCTGCATTTTACTTATCAAAACAAGCGCCTGCATTCATTATAAAAGGGATAATGAGCAGAAACGCATTTAATGTAATATTAAGGAAAGCATTAGTGGTGTTTCAATTTGGGGTTTCCATCTTCTTCATCATAGTTACCATTACCATTTTTCAGCAACTCCGCTTCATTCAGCATAAAAAACTGGGCTTCGATAAGGAACAATTACTGATGATCCCCTTTAACAGGTATGGCAAAAATGTAGAAATATTTAAAAACAGGCTGCAGCAAAATCCTGCTATTAAAAATATATCCATTTCTTCATGGAGCCCCGGTATAGGTTATGGAGGCAGCGGAAGCTGGGAAGATCAGGCGGATTCATCTAAAAAGATTTCGGTAGACATGATGTTTACAGATGTTCATTTTATAAAAAGCATGGGTATTGAGCTCATTGCAGGAAGGGACTTTTCTGAAAAGCATCCTTTGGACACATTAGAACCGTCCGGAAATAAAAAATTAACCGGGGAAGCTTTTCGAAAAGCGTTAAGCGACAGGTCGCTCATTTTAAATGAAACCGCTGTTAAAGTATTGGGGTTACAACTACCTGTAGTGGGAACGCGACTCAGTTATCCCGCATTACAGGGAACCGTAATTGGCATAGTAAAAGATTTCAACGGGCTTAGCCTCCATCATAAAGTAGCTCCTTTAGCATTAAGGGCAGAAGGCAACATGACAAGCGGCTATACTTTTATTCGCATCAATCCGGGAAATATGCATGCGGCAATTGAAACCA
Organism: Agriterribacter sp.; assembly: GCF_035497235.1. Lineage (GTDB taxonomy): Bacteria > Bacteroidota > Bacteroidia > Chitinophagales > Chitinophagaceae > Agriterribacter. The sequence goes on along the minus strand of NZ_DATJEB010000050.1, from coordinate 30,512 downwards.
TTAAAAACGAATGGAAAAAAACTTTTCCTGAGAAATCATTTGAAATTTCATTTGTAGATGAATCGCTGGAAAAATTATACACTTCCGAAAAAAGGCTTGCGGCATTATTCAGCTCGTTTGCTTTATTGGGAATAGGAATTGCCTGCCTGGGGATATTTGGACTGGCCTCCTATATGGCAGAACAACGTTCAAAAGAAATAGGGATAAGAAAAGTGCTGGGAGCCAGTGTAAAACAAATAGTGGATATGTTATCCCGGCAATTTTTGAGATCCATCTTTCTCGGCGCGTTGATCATATTCCCGGTTGCATGGTGGTTCCTGGATTACTGGCTGCGCGGATTTGCATACAGGATCAGCATTAACTGGTGGGTATTTGCTTCGGCAACGCTCATTGCAGCAATTATTGCATTGGTCACAATAAGTTACCAGTCCATCAAAGCAGCAATAGCCAGCCCCGTGAAAAGCCTGAGAACAGAATAATACAAATATGAAAATGCCTGCCCGACTGGATAGGCGGGTGGAAGTGTGGAAATAAGCGGTCGGTAAGCAACGAAGGAGCGTCAGACCGCGGATAAATGTGGAAGAATCAAAATCCTGGAATTGAACTGTAGTACCGTCCCTCTACACGCCGTGGAGAGGAAATCCATTATTTTTATTGCAACAATAGTGGTGCTGATCACCATTGTCGGGCAGGACTGGTACTCCCAGTGGTCGTTAAAAAAAATCCTGCCTCCTGACAAAGTGTTTCGCCTCTCACTTCTCACCTTTCACCTCTCTCGTTTTACCGCTCGCCTCCCAGGTCATTCTGCGGCCTCATCTTCTTCAACAACGGGAGGAACGGAATAAGTAACCGAAGCCTCACGCGCGGCACGTTTCTGGGCCGGGGTAAGCGGCTGAACCCATGAATTATCATAAGGTTTGAAACAGGGGTTATCTAACAATTCCTGCAAAGTTATTTTAGCGTCAATATAGCGGCATAGTGCCGTGAACGCAGGCCTGTTCTCTTTTTTTAAAATCAATAAACTTGCATTGGTTCCTGCTTTCGCAGCAATAGGCACGCCTCCGCCCAGTTCGGCCCAATGCCCGCCCAGCAACAGGTTTTTTACCGGCGTTTGATAATGGGCTATCTTGCTTTGCATGTTCTTTCTTCCCGGCTTGGCTCCCATCATCGTTCCGTTTTTATTACCGGTGTAACGGTAATGGGTAACCGGTGTTGCCACTTCATAAAACAAAATATGCGATCGCAGCCCCGGAGCTACCAGCGCTTCTACCCTTCCGATAATGATTTCAGCGGTTTCCTTTTTTAATGTTTTATAGGCTTCTCCCCTGATATAGTTACCCTGTTCATCCCGCGTAGTATGCCAGTTATTGCTGTAGTCCATCAGTGCCGGCATAAATAAAGTAAGTGAGCCATGTCCTTCCGGCGTCATCGTCTTATCTCTTACTGATGGCGCCAGTACGCTGATTTCGGTGGTAGCCGGATCTCCGGTATGATGGCTGTCGAACGGCTGCCTTTCATCGGAGATATGAATCATTTCCTCACCAAAACCCAATGCTTCCGCAGTGCAATCCAGCCCTATGGAAATAGTTACCGATGAAGTATACAATTCTGCCTGCTGCAGCTTCTCTTTTAATTTTACGGGAACAGCACCGGCCGGTAACATCTTTTCATACAGGGTTTCAATATCACAGGCGGCAATTACATACTTACTGCTAAGCTGATGCAACTGCCCCTTATGTGAAAATTTCACACCGGTACAGGTATTCCCCTCCACCAGTATCTCTTTCACACTGCATTGCGTGCAAACCATATTATCATAAAATTCAACCACATGCTGCAGCCATTGTGGTATTACCTGTCCCCCTCCTTTTGGCGGACACTGGAAATCGTTGGCGTACGACCAGCCTATAGGAACCATACACCCGATTAATTCTGTTTCAGATGCAAAAATATCGTGCAGTTTCCCGGCTTTAAAAAAACGGTTTAGCCCCTTTTTTAAACCTTTTTCCCCGCTATATGAAATAAAAGGAATAAAAGGCAGGATCACTTTAAGCACTTTTAATTTGTTCTGCAACTTTTCCGAAAAAGACATGGTTTCTTCCGAGCGGAATATGTGGTTGAGATTATTAAGTGAATTGCCAATTTTTTTGGCTTTTAAAAAAAACCGTTCAATCCCTTTTTCATCTTCAGGAAACGCCGCGATCAGCTCATCCTTTAATTCATCAGGATTATTGGTGAGAAGATAATTGTAACTATTGCCTAAGTACCTGCGGGTACGCTGCAGCGTTATGGCCCGGGGATGATCGCTGCCCAGCACATCAAAAAGCCTGGTTACCATCCCTTCCGGGCCATACTGGTTCAGCCAGTGAATAGCGGTATCAAATATAAAATCCTTTCTCCTGAAACCGGCGAGGTATCCCCCTACATGCGGTTCTTTTTCCAGTACACAAACCGAAAGCCCTGCCTTACTTAACAAAGCCGCGGCAGTTAATCCGCCTATGCCGGCGCCTATGATTACCACATCATAATGCGTCTCCAATTTTTTCATGGCAGGAAATTACTAAACAGATTTCAATTGTATGTTTTAATTATTCTTTTTCCGGTGGATTTCAAATTTATAGGCCCGATAATCATCCTTTGCGGGATTCCTGTTCATTGCTCTGCCACCACCACTGCCGTTGCCATATTTTTGACATGCGATAATGAAACGTGTATCTTCATAACTCCAATTGTAATGGCGGTTTTTCCAAGTAATTGTAGCTCCGGCTTACCATTTTCATTGTTAACAATTTCCACTTCATTAAAAGCTGTTCCATTTTTCCAGCCTGTGCCAAGCGCTTTAAAAAACGCTTCCTTAGCCGCGAACCGCGCCGCGTAATGCTCGTATTTATTGGCTTTTGATTCGCAATACGCTATTTCAATATTTGAAAAAACCAGCTCCCTGAAGCCCTGTTCTTTTTCAATAGCCTTTGCTATCCTGCCTGTTTCAACAATATCTGTTCCAATACCCGTTATCATTTTATTGCAATTTCTTTTGAATATCGGCTATTTGCCGCCGGATATAGGCTTCTTCCTGCTTTGTAGCAATTTCTTTTGTTAATGCCTGCTCATAATATTTTATGGCACGATCCGGTAGTTTATGCCTTAAACAATAATCGCCCGCCAGCACATAGGCATGATAAAACTCAGGGTTACTGGCTACCAGGCTATCCGTATTTATGGCTTCTCCTTCGGCTATACGATGCCTGTATTCCCTGTATTTTTCAAAGTTTTTATATTGCCGGCTCAGTAAAAAAGTATCGGCGGCAATAGTAAGCGCCGAATCATATATTTCCCGGTTGTTCTGCGGCTTGTGCATGGCAAAAACCTTATTAAGATCGTAGGCAACAAACTCACCCAACTGCCAGGGAGATGTGGATACCCATACCAATAATTTTTTAGGTTCAAATACAATGGCGTGATGGGCTATCAACTGGTTCAGGGCCTTTTCATTTCCCATACCAATATTAGCATCGTGCAAACCCTTCCTGTCTCTTAATATACTAACCGTATTTTGCACAGTATTTTTTCCTTTCTCCTGCAACAGTTCCTGCAATCTTCTATACCGGTAAGCAGAAGCGCTTTCATTAATTTGTTCAATATTAGGCTCTGATCCAGCCAGTGCTTTACTTTGAAAATGATTGGAACAAAGAATATGATCGGATTTCGGATCATACACATCCAGGGTGTCTGGTGTTTTTTCAATGACCACAGCTTTATTATCTGCCGCCGATCCTACCAAAAAAGACTCAGATACAAACATGGTGCGTTGATGCGCTATAGCAATGGCTTCATCAATATTGGCAGCGTACTGCAATATTTCTCTTGCCACCAGTGAAACCGGCGTAGCTGAACCGGAGGGTATACTGCTTTTGGCGGCATTAATAGTTACGGTAAGCCCTTTTTCGTTCATGCCCGATACTACGCCTATAAAACCGCCCCAGGTAACGCTCATGAACCTATAACCCTGCGAAGGTTTTTCAAAAAGGATGATCTTGTTTCTGGCGAAGTCATCGCCCACATAAAAATCAAAATTCCGGCCAATGATCATCGTACTGTCTTCCGATGCCGCGTTCCAGGTACCGAAAGAAGTACATCCTACCAATGCCATGTTCTGCAACGCATGACCAATATCGTGCGCTGCATGATAATTGAGTATGCGCTGGTAGTTGGTGCCGATATATCCATACGCATCAGAGGCCGATTCAGATATGCCGTATATTTCCTGTTTATACTCATCAATAATATTTTTATCCAGGTTGCGGTTGAACCAGCCGATCACATATTTTAAAAAGTGCAGGTAAAAAGTGGATGGGATCATTTTGCTGATCTGCGCGCTGAAATAATCTTCCTGCGATACCAGCAATTCTTTGGAAAGCTTACCATTTACCACTCCCCGTTCAAAAGCATCGCCTTCCACATATAATTCAAATAAGCCCGATTTACTTTTTTTCAGCCAGTTGTTTCCAAGGGTATAAAATCCGTTGCCATGATCCTCCCGCTGCCATTTCAGGCTGCCCCTATCTGTAATAACAGGCGGATCTGTTTTGCTTACATATACTACATATGCGAAACTGCAAAGCAATATCAGCATCAATACGCCAATACTGTACAACAGCCATTTCCCTGTTTTTCTGATGCTACGCATTTCTTATTTTTTCAACCACGTTTTCGTTACCTAACAATGACACACAGGTAAGCAGGGCGCTTATGGAAGAACCCAGCACACCGTGAATATTTATATTTTGCCCGGTAAGGAACAGGTTCCGCACTTTGGTGCGGGGTGAGATAAATGTTTTTAAAGGATCTTTATAATCTTTGGCTATACCATATAAAGAACCATCATAATTGCCTATATAATCCCTGTAAGAAAGCGGTGTGGAAGTAGTATAGGATTGAATACAACTTCTTAACCCCGGAAATTTTTCTTCCACGCAATCTAACAATATTTCAGCTTTATATTTTTTAAACGCGTCATACCCTGCTCCCCGGTTATTTTCAGCAGACACAGTATTAAAAGTATGCTGCCAGGGTTCCACCTCCTCATAACGCATATACGTAAAAATAGTCATAGCATCGGCGTATGCGCCTGTTTTAGATGAGGGGGGGAAAAAAAGCGCGTAACCCAGGGGCCAATTGTCTTCGGTATAATCTGCCAAATTCCATATTTCACCAGCTTTATGATAATAATAATTATGCCTGAAATATTTAAAGCTGCCTTTCTTTAATACAATATGTATTAGAAAGGAAGAAATGGTATGCGGAAGGTTACGTATGCGTTTACGGTATATATTTTTAATGACTTCCGCGTTGGTTAACTCCATTGTTTTTGCAGGATGGATATTGGAAATAAACTGATCGGCATAATATCTTGCGCCATTGGCGGTTTCGGCGTAAACAGCCGTGTCGCCTTCGGTTACGATCTTTATGACTTCGCAGTTCCGGGCAATCTCACCGCCGCTATCCCTGATGTTCCGGGCAAGAATCTTTCCAATCTGGGATCCCCCGTTAATGCATTTCCATGAGCTTTCTATATAACTGTTAATAATAAGCGCATGTATATAAAACGGCGTTTCATCCGGCCTGCCCACATACAGGGCGTTATTGCCTGCCAGTACCGCCTGCAGTGTTGTATTACCGGTTAAGGATGTAATAACGGAATGGGTATCTAAAGTTAATACATCCGCCTTCTCTTCATACAACCCGTTGGTTCTTAAATTATATAAGGGAAATTTATTGCAGATTTCCTTTATTTTATCACAATAATTACGGATCGCTGTCTCTTCCTCCGGAAAATCATCCGCCAGGTGCTTTATAAAATTCTCATATCCCTGTGCCTGCCGGTATACTTTATGATCATTGCTGATGATAATTTTATCAAAAGCATCCTCATCCATTCGCTGCAGCTTCAGCTTATCCATTACACCCAGGTATTTAAATATCTGGTAAAGGTTTTGCCCTTTATCTAATCCGCCAATATAATGAACGCCCGAATCGAATATCTCTTTTTCGCGTGAAAAGGTTTGCAGGCTGCCGCCAATCTGTTTGTTTTTTTCGAGTACACATACCCGGAAACCTTCCCTGCTGAGTATGCCTCCGCATACCAGTCCGCCGATACCGCTCCCTATGATCACTATATCATACCTGTTCATTGTACGCCATTGCGGTTTTGAATTACAAAAATAACGTTAGATGTATACTTCGTTTCATCAATTTTACGGCATTCCATATGATGCGCCGCTGCCATATCACTAATCATGCGGCCCGATAAGAAAGACAGGCCCGAACCGGTAGTTTTATTAAATCCCAAAAGCCTTGTGGAAAAAAATTCTGTCAGCTTAGTACCTTTGTGCTTTTCTTCCAGGTCGCTGTCGCCATCCCTTATAATAAGCGTTCCTCCTGCCTGTAAACTATTCATGCATTTGCTGATGATCTGTTTTTGCTGATCGGGGGTAAGATAATGCAGCATGTCGGCAATGATGATACCATCGTATTTTTTGAATGCAAAGTTCAGTACATCTGCATGTTTAAAACTGATCCGCTCATCCCTGCTGAAACAATGGCTGGCAACAACCGTTTTTTCGGCATCATAATCAATACCTGTAATGATCCTTTCACCTGCCGCAAAATGCAGCATATACGACATAAAGCCATAGCCGCAACCTATATCCAGCACTTTACCCCGCACTGGCAGTAGCCGGTGAAACTGCAAATAATCCTTTTCCAGCTTTACCTTCACCCGCATATACCATTCCAATACCGGCCCTTTATAAATATAATTATAAAACAATTGCTCCCTGAACCAGGACGGCACTTCCACCGATGCCCGTAACTTCTCATATTCAGCCCTGAAATAGCGCCCAACCTGTTTTGCCCGTTCACTGTAATTGTTACCATAGCTCTTGTCACCCGGTTCTATCCGGGGTAAAAACTGAACCGTTATCTTTCCGTCTTTTACCAGCATATCTTTCTTCGTCATCGTGTAGCCGGTACCGTGAATAATCACGGGTAATATATCTAAGTGCAGTTGCTCCGCAAGATAAAAAGCGCCCCGGTGAAATCTTTTTATTTGTCCATCCGGCGAACGGGTACCTTCGGGAAATATAACAATAGAATAACCCTGCTTTACTTTTTCTTCCATCTCTTTTATACCGCTCTCTGCTCCCGCCGATGCAGAATAATAATCCGCCATGCGAACCACCGCACCCGAAACAGGCGCATGTCTTACCCTGTCGTTAGTAAGCAATATCAGCTTTGGGTACTGCATCATCATTATAAAATTATCTAATCCAGACTGGTGATTGCAGATAATAACAGCAGGCTTTGCAAAGTTTTCGCCCAACGGATTAATGATCGTTTTTTTAACATTCCCCATAATATATATGAGCGATCTTGAAAACCGGGCAATAACCACATGGAAAAGATATTTACCTTTTTCTTTATTAAAAGGATTGCATTTTACAAGAATAAAACCAATAACAGCCAGGATAATGCTGCCGCCAATGAACCACACATGGGCAAACATGGATTTGCAGCAGCCAAAAAACGTCCAGGGAAATAATTGCTTCTGTGTTCTGTTCCTGATGAGTACGGAAAACAAAAAAGGAATACACACCTGCGCCACCAGCGCCACGCATAATATACCAATAACCGAAATCATGGCAATAGAGCGGAGCGCCGGGTGTTTGGCAAATAAAAGCACGCCAAGTCCTACGGTAGCAGTAATGGCCGAAAGCAGGATGGATGATTTAAAGGAAGAAAGATTTTTTTTGCCGGTTTTATATTCCTGCAGCAAACCATCCATTATAAAAATACTGTAATCATCGCCCAAACCAAAAATAAGGGTAGATACAATAATGTTAATAATATTGAATTTGATGCCTGCGATACCCATTATGCCCAGTATCCATATCCAGCTTACAAGCATAGGTAAAAAAGCCATCAGCGCCAGTTCTATCCTCCCATACGTTATCAGCAAAACAAAAAAAACGAGTAAAGAAGTGATGAGTGCAATGTTGGTAAAATCGGCATTAATAAGTTCTACAAACTTACCCGTAAGGTATTGCTTATCTAATATGGTAGCACCGGGTTGGTTCTCAAAAGCGTTATATACGGCCGCTTTGCTTTGTGCCGGCACTTTCAGCAAGTTTACTACCGTTGCTTTTCCGGGCTCTTCGGTAATATAATCATCCAGCAGGGTTTTTCGCACAGTGGTCACCGCAGCGCTTTCAACTGCATCAAAAGACTTGTTGAGCAACAACGCGAAACGATTAAAAGCCGTGGCGCTGTATCCCAGCGCGGCGCCTTCCTGCTGCATTACCGATAATAACTGTTGCTTTTTTTCAGGAGTCCAGTAAGTATTCCATCGTGCAATCCTTTGCCGCTGCAGGGTATCGGAAATAAGCAGCGAGGATACTCCGGAATATGTAGAGATAATATCTTTTGCCTTAAATGCTTCTATCTCCTTTGTCAGCTTTTCATTAAGTACCAGCGCTTCATCCAGTGTTTTTCCTTCGGCCACAAGGTAAACCGACTGCAGCGCGGCTTCATTAATGCTGTTCAGTTTTGCTTCAGCCTTTTTCAGCTCATCCGGCATGAAGTTCATGTTGTTCAGCTCTGTTTCAAAACCTACCCTGCCGGAGGTATAGGAAAAAATAAGGGTAAGTACAACAATACCTATTATAATATACCTGTTGTGATCCGGACGAAGCGCCGCTATCCTGTCTATCCAGGAGTGCCGTCTTGCTACTACTGCTTCCTGTTTCTTTTGCGCAGAAAGAAAATGGGGTAAAAAAATAAGAGAGCAGAGAGAGGCACCGATAAGACTAAATCCCGCAAAAAGACCCAGGTCTTTCAGCATATCGGATGCAGCAAAGTTTAAACAAAAGAAACCGCCTATAGTGGTAACGCCCCCCAGCGTAAGCGGAAAAGACAGGTCGCTTATTACTTTTCGCATATCGCCGGTATGGCGGTAATGATTAAACACATGCAGCGAATAGTTCACGGCTATGCCTAAAATTACCGAACCGGTACCAATAGCAATTACCGAAATGCTTCCGCGTATAAAATATACCGCCATTAAAGCAAACAAAGCGCCAAATACAACAGGGATCATTATTAATACAGGTGCGGTTACCCGTTTGAAATACAAACCGATAAATACAATTAAAAAAATAATGGTAGCCGTTTGCGTAAATAAAGTGTCTTTTTCTAATTGGGCGGCGTTACCTGCCGAAACGGCTGTGGCGCCAAAATAAGAAGCGGTTATCTGCGGAAAACCGGATGTTGTTTGTGCAATAACCAGGCTATCCAGCCCTTCTAAAAACAAAGCGTTCTTGCCCGTATTATTGGGCGGATACGCCGGCGTTATAAAAAATAAAAGGGTTTTGTGATCTTTGGTTATGACTGCATTATCATACAATTCAAAATTCTCATCGTACTGGAGTTGCTGCAGCTTCTTTAGCGCAATAAATGAAATACCCACCGGATCATTGCTGATCATATTTTTAAATGCCAGGCCTGCCGGAGAACTTAATATTTGAATATTTCGCTCCAGGGTTTGTTTTACCGCATCCGGAGCAATAAGACTGTCGATAGCATGGTAATCATTCTCTGTAAGATAAACGGGCAGATGTGCATTAATAACATCAAACATCGCCATCGTTACTTCGTCATCTACTTTATAGCTGATTTTGCTTATATAAGGCGAGAGCTTTTCCTGTACCTGCGCTGTAAAGTCATCCCCGAAAGCCACAAGACTGTCGGGTTCGGCTATTGCCGTGTCTTTGAAGGATATCATTACCACCAGCTTATCCATGAATTTGGAATGCCGGAAAACATGATTTAGCTTTTCAACCTTTTCATCGCGGGGAAGAATTTTAGCAATATCTTCTTCAAACCTTAGCTGAGCGGCAAAAAAAGCCGATGTAATTAAACAAATGGAAAAGAGCAGGTACAGTTGCCACTTACGTTTTTGAAAATAACGGTATATGCCGGCAAAAATCTTCTCCATATAATTGCTGAATTAAACTGCCGTACTTGTTTTTTTACTGAAAAATGAAAGCAGCGCCCATGTTGCCAGTCCGCATACAATGCCGGAAACCAGGGCCAGGGTAATGCCGCCATAAAGATATTGCTGAAAATTGTTCTTTACGGATGCGAAGGTAAGGTTGCTTGAAAAAGTAAGATTGCCCCCCCCCGTTCTTCATCCATACAGCGCCTGTTTTGTAACTAAAAAAAATGATCAGGGGTATCAGGGGTGGTATGCTAATATTAGCTGCTATAATAACCAATGCTTTATTTAGCTTTAACACGATGGATAAAAATATGGCGGTAACTAATTGAAAACCCCATACAGGCATAATGCCCATGCATATGCCGAGCGCAACAGAAAAGGCTTTTATATAATGCGGTTCATTTTCATTCAAAACCTGTTCCCTGAAAAATGCTCCCCAGTTTCTTTTTTTAAACAGCAGCCTTATAAAATTGCGCGGTTTGATATACAAAAAAGCAATTAGCACCAGCAAGGTATTCAACAGGCTTATCCTCAAAAAATCCCTGAAGGGTCTGAAATGTGATACCCGCTTTTCTTTCGGCGCATAGTATACCGAAACCGGAACAGACGTTACCGCAATTCCCTTCCAGGCTGCTCTCACCAGCACTTCAATTTCAAACTCATATTTGCGGGTAAAAAAACGTATCTCCTTCATTAACGCTACCGGGTAAAGCCGGTAACCCGATTGTGTATCGGGCGCATTGATGCCTGTTTCTATTTTAAACCAAAAATTAGAGAATTTGTAACCAAAGCTACTTTTCCCCGGAACAGAAGACTGATTCATATTGCGGGCGCCTATAATAATGGCATCCTGCGCTTCCTTCAGTTTATTTATGAATACAGGTAAATCGCTGGCAAAATGCTGACCATCCGAGTCAATGGCTATGGCATACAAATAACCCAGCTCAACGGCTCTTTCAAAACCTTTACGCAGCGCTATTCCTTTGCCTTTATTTTTTGAATGACTGATTACGTCTATATGTGGCAAAGCGGTTAGCATAAATGCCGTGTCATCGGTAGAACCATCGTTTACTACTATAATATTCCGCGTATAGGCTGCCACATCTGCTATTACAGCAGGGAGCGTATCGGCATTGTTATAAGTAGGAATAATTACGCAGGCACGATACAGGTTGAAAAGGGTGTTCAGAGATGCTTTATCACTCATTTAAAATATAGTAAGATTTAGATTGCCGGCGCAAAGATAAATATTTAATACCTGAGGGATAAAGCATAGCGCTGTTTATTATACATATAATGTGTAATGATCGCTGCAAAAGCATGGAAGCGCATTGACATTACAGGTTTCTGCGTTGCAGTTCTTTTTTGATCAACCCTAATTCTCTGCCCGCCTGTCCTGCCACTGAACTGTTTTCCTGCGCCCGGCGCATCAGGTAAGGTACCACATCCCTGATAGGACCGAAAGGAAGGTATTTGCTTACCGGGCAACCCGCTTTGGCAAGATTAAAAGTAATATGATCGCTCATGCCGTATAGTTGTGAAAAATGCACATGCGGATGATGTAACGACAGTCCTTTTTGCTGAAGTAGCTCAGTAGCATAACGATTACTGTATTCATTATGTGTAGCCACAATAACACCGATCTTATTGATGTGGTCAATACAAAACGCGATACTATCGTTATAGTCGCGGTCGGTATCCGCCTTACCGGGCTGTATAGGCGAAGGATAAGCCATTGCGGCAGCCCTTTCTCTTTCCTTTTCCATATAAGCACCCCGCACCAGCTTAGCGCCAAGCATAAAATGACGCTGTTCAGCGGCTTCAAGCGAATCCTTCAAAAAATTAAGCCTGTCGTGACGGTAAAGCTGAATCGTATTATACACCACCACCTTTGAAATGTTAAACCGCTCCATCATTAAAATCGTAATCACATCAACCGGGTCCTGTATCCAGGTTTCTTCAGCATCAACCAATACGCCAATCCCTTTTTCGGCTGCTGTTCTGCAAATCTTTTCCATTCTTCTTTGCACACTTTGCCACTCGGCACGTTCTTCATCACTTAATGACTCAACGGCTTTGGCATATCTTTTCATGAGGGAGCCCTGCTGGTCTGAAACGGAAGCGTCTAATTTTTCCAGCAAACCCTTTCTTGCAAAACCCGTAACTTTAATGCTTATGAACGGAATATTGGGCTGTGTGGCAGCGTAACGGATTACCCTTATAAATTCTTCCATGGAATGGTTAAAAGCCGCTTCATCATTTTCTCCTCCTTCCACACCATAATCAAGAATAACCCGCACGTTGTAATTACCCAGCTTTTGGGCTACCTGCGCCGTTTCTTCTAATGTTTCGCCCCCTACAAACTGTTTAAAAATGGTATGCCGGATCAGTCCTTTAACCGGCAGCCCGGCTTTTAAAACCCAGGGGGTTACCTTTGTGCCCCACCTCACCAGCAGTTGACACTCCATTGACGAAAAAAGGATTTTCGTTTTTTTTAGCTCTTTATCTGTTTTGTAGGCAAAAGCATTTTCCGTATTATCAAATGAAATAGGGACAGTAGTGCCCATAACTGAATTATTTGTTTCAAATGTAAGTAATACGAAACGGATTTTATTTTAGAAATATATATACAAGAATCTCCGGATTAATTGCTAATTTGGACAATTATTGACAAGTCTGATTTAAGTCCACTGAAACCAGTTGCGGTTCACGAATACCATAAAATGAAAATCATGTCCGGGAGTAGTACATTAGGTCAACAATTGAGAGCATGCCGGGAGGCCAAAGAATTATTGCTCCGGCAGGTGGCGGCAGCTTTAGCAATGGACACGGCATTGTTGAGCAAGTTTGAACGGGATGAAAGGAAGCCGAACAAAGAACAGGTGCTTTCATTTGCAAAATTTTACAATGTGAATGCTGATGAACTGCTGCTAGCATGGCTGAGCGACAAGATAGCCGGGGAAGTGCGGCATGAAGACCTTGCCAAAGAAGCTTTGAAAATAGCTGAAAAGAAAGTTGAACTTTTTAAAAAGAAGAAAAAGCCGGAATAATGAAGAGTGCGATCAGTTGAAAATCAACCCGGTGTTTAAGGTGAAGGACGCTGGAATAGACTTTAAAACGATATGAATATGACCGAAGAACAGGTAAAAATACTTATAAAGGATTTGGAATCTGACAGGATAGAACGGACTATTTCTTTCCGAGAAGATAAACTCGGGCCGGCAGTTTGTGCATTATCAAACGACTTCCCCAATCACCGTCAGTCAGGGTATGTATTATTAGGAGTAAATGATGATGGAAGTGTAAAAGGAATTACTATTGGCGATGAAGAACTTCAAAAAATTGGAAACGTAAAATCAAATGGAAACGTTTTGCCGCAGCCTTCCTTATTGGTGAGCCCCGTTTTTCATATTGACGAAGGCGATGTAGTAGTAGTTGAAGTGAGCCCCTCTTTGTACCCTCCGGTTCGTTATGACAGAAGATGTTGGATTCGTGTTGGTCCAAGAAAAGCAAAGGCATCTTTGGAAGAAGAACGAATTTTAACTGAAAGACGTGTTTCGTATGCGAAAACATACGATTTAGTTCCTGCTCTGGGTTCAGGTATAGAAGATATCAGCGTTGAGTTATTTAAGATTAATTACTTGCCATCAGCAATAGATAAGGATACATTAGCGGAAAACGGGAGAACAATAGAGGAGCAATTAGCCTCGTTACGATTTTATGATATAAAAGAAAAATGCCCTACAAATGCCGGTATCCTGTTATTCGGGCTAAATCCTGAATTTTATTTACCAGGTGCATATACTCAGTATGTTAAATTTTCTGGAAAAGAGATGACTAGCGATGTGGAATTTGAAAAGAAATTTTCCGGAGCCTTGATAACGGAACTAAGGCAATTGGATGATTTTATTAAAAGTAACGTAATCAAAGAACGCCCGGTAAAAAAAGATTCTTTTCAGGAAGATGTTGCCCGAAACTACCCTTATTGGGCATTAAGAGAATTAATTATGAATGCTATTATGCATAGAAGTTATGAGTCCAACGCACCCATCTATATTTATGAGTTTTCAGATCGCATTGAAATCATAAATCCAGGAGGATTATTTGGTGAAGCAACACCTCAAAACTTTCCTGATGCAAGTGACTACAGGAATGTAGTTTTAGCAGAGGCTATGAAAATATTGGGTTATGTAAACCGCTTCAATTATGGAGTAACACGGGCAAAGAACGAATTGATTGAGAATGGAAATGGCGAACCGGACTTTGATTTCACCCTAACAACAAAATTTAAAGTTACTATACCTATTAATCAAAAATGGTAATGAGGACAATCACTTTTTTCAATAATAAAGGTGGAGTAGGAAAAACCACCACCGTTTATCATGTAGCCTGGATGATGTCTGAATTAGGGATTAAAACAATAGCTATAGATTTAGACCCTCAGTCTAACCTAACCTCCATGTTTTTAACAGACGAGAAGCTGGAGGATGTGTATGAGAATAATTCTCCTGCTACCATTTTGGATGCTATTACTCCAATTGTAAACGGAGATACAGCAGTTCCGGTTCATATTGAACAAATAAATGAAAACCTTGGACTGATTTTAGGCAATCTTACATTATCAACTTTTGAAGATGTATTAAGTGATGCCTGGCTCAAGTGTCTGGACAGTCAAGTGTATCCATTTCGCATCACCAGCATATTTAAAACGATTATAGATGAGGCTGCGCTGCGCTTTAACGCATCTGTTGTCCTGATTGACGTAGGGCCAAATTTGGGGGCAATAAACAGAGCAGTTTCAATTAGCTCCGACTACATTATTATGCCTGTAGCTTCTGATTTATTCTCTCTTCAGGGAATAAAAAACCTGGGCACCACTTTAAACCTTTGGAAGAAACAATGGAATCAAAGAAAGGAATTAAAGCCTCAAAATCTTACAGTTCAAATTCCGGAAAATAATGCCAGACCTGCAGGCTACATTGTGATGCAATATTCTGCAAAAGAAAGCAGGCCGGTGAAATCATATCTAAAGTGGGCAAACAGAATACCAAATATATTTAGGGAATTTGTTTTAGGAAATGGTAATGATAAAGTAAATAGCGTTGATGATGACATTAATTGTATTGCTTTGCTAAAGCATTTTAGAAGCCTTGCTCCTATGTCAATGGAAGCTCACAAGCCTATTTTCTTATTAAAACCTGCAGATGGTGCAATTGGTGCTCATGTTTATGCTGTAAAGCGAAGCTATGATGAGTTTGAAAATCTATCTAAGCGAATTCTTGAAAAATGTCCATGAAGCGCTCTTCAATAGCGATCTAAAATATCAGTTTGAGGCAATATGATATGAAAATTACCCACACCAGCATTTACAAATTCAGCATTCCCATGCATCCGTTCACCATTGCTACCGGAACCATGCATTTTGCCCAGAACATTTTTATAAGGATACATACCAGCGCGGGCATATACGGCGTTGGGGAATGCTCGGCTTTTCCCATGATAGTAGGCGAAACACAGGCAACCTGCTTTGAAATGGCAAAAGATTTCGCTTTGTTATGGAAAAGCAAAGACCCGCTGAACATACCCGAACGCATGAACGAATTACACGCGTATACTGCTTACAACAGCACGATCAAAAGCGCTTTTGATATGGCCTTATATGATATAAGCGCGAAAGCGGCAGGCAAACCCCTGTATGCCTTTCTGGGCGGAGAGAAAAAAAGCATGGAAACAGACCTTACCATTGGTATTGATACGCCCGAAGCCATGACAGAAAAAGCGGTTGAATTTAAAAATAAAGGCGTACGTATACTTAAAGTAAAATTAGGCAGGAGCCCCGAAGAAGATACCGAACGGATCAGGCAGATACGTTCGGCTGTGGGCGACAGGTTACAGCTACGCATAGACGCTAACCAGGGATGGTCTTATGAAGCGGCCCAACGGGCGCTAACCGCCATCGGCCCGTATAACATTCAATTTTGTGAACAGCCTATGCGAAGGTATAATGATCATTTTCTTCCGGAACTCAACCGCAGCTCCCCTATTCCTGTTATGGCCGATGAAAGTGTTTTTGACCATCATGATGCCGGAAGGATTATAAAAAGCAAAGGATGCAGCTATGTAAATATAAAGTTCGCTAAAAGCGGCGGCATCCTTGAAGCATTAAAAATTAATGAGGTATGCAGTGTCCATAATATTCCCTGTATGATGGGCGGCATGCTCGAAAGCCGTATTGCACTTACTGCCTTTGCGCATTTTGCCGCGGCTACGCCCAATATACAATTTTACGATATGGATACCTGTATGCTTGGGCATACACTTGATCCGGTAACAGGCGGAGTAACTTATAATAATTTTTTTGTGGAACTGCCCGATACCGCTGGTATAGGCGCAGATGCGGAGGAAGCATTTTTACTTGCCAATGAACATACCGTTGTTTAAACGGGATTTGTTCTTGTATAGCGGCAATATCCATATTAAGCAATTCACGAACGCCATTAACAGGCAATACGGCCCTCTTTCATATTCCATATTTATCCAATACACACATCGTACCGGGTATATTTATTCACAACAGGCAGCATAAAGTATAAGTGGAATGATATTTTATGTATATTGTTTTATAAAGAAAGCCGGCCACAATGAAAATATTCATCATTTTGCTAATTGCAGCCTTTCCAGCAACAGGTTTTTGTCAGTTAAACGGCAACCAGGTTATTAAAATACCGGGCATTAGTCTGGAGCAACTGATCAGGGGGTTTTTAGATGCAGGCTATTCTATTGAAAAGAGCGAAGCGTCTATGAGTGTTATCGTAACTCACTTAAAAGAAGCCCAAAAATTGAATGTAGCTACGCAAATAAAAGCGAAGATTAAGGATGGCAATATACTTTTGTCGGGTGAATATGTTGAACCCGGAAAAGGTCAGCACCCTTCTCCCATTACAAACGCGGGAATTCCGGGAAGCCCTTGCAGGGAATCATGGAATATAATGCATGACTTCGCGCAATCTTTTAACAAGCCATTAGAGATTCAGTAGTTCAGTTCCCGGGAAGATTTTCAGTTATTACCTACCCGGCCTGCTGTATTGAATTGAAAAAATCACTACTCGCTCACTACTCACCACTCCCAACTTGTAAACCACAAATCAATATCCCTTTACCATAAACACGCATTCTTCAATCTTCTTCACCTGCTGGGTTCTGTCTATATTTTTAATAGCGGAAGCGAATGGCAATTTAATATGCAAATTACTGCTGTCTTTCTTCAATGCTTCCAATGCCTTAAAAATATTTTTTGATTTTATAGCAAAAACAACCCCTTCAGCGCTGGTCTGACGTGTACTTAATATACCAATTACTTCTCCGTCTTTATTAATAACAGGACCACCGCTGTTTCCGGGATTAGCGGAAATGGATATCTGGCAGGTAAGCGTATCACCGTTAAAACCTGTTTTGGCGCTCAGGTAACCTTCGCCATATACAATCTCTTCCCTGGGGTAGCCTAAAGTAAATATGGGTTCGGCAAGATCAACGGCAGATTTTTTATTAATAAAATAGGGCAAAGCACTCAAAGGCTTATACAGGCTGTCGCTAATTTTAAGAATTGCAATATCTAAGCTATCATCCGAAAATATGGTTACAGCGCTTAGCTCAACACCGGATTTACCCTGCACAGTAACTTTTTCTGCCTTGTTCACCACATGGGCGTTTGTTACCAAATAGCCCCTGGCATCAATCAAAAAACCTGTTCCGCCAAATTTTGCAGGAACGCCGGGAATCTCAATCTTATTCTTTACATCAGTTAATTCACGGCGGGTGTGATTTTGATTCTTTTCCAGAATGTCAATTTTTCTTCCCAGGTTTTCAATTTGTGCTTTATCCGCTTTTGGTGTTAATGAGGTAATCATACCGCTAATAATTAAAGCGGTGATCCCTGCAATTGAAGCTGCAACGGCTATTGTTTTTTTATAACGGTTCCACAGGTAAACCAGTTTCTGACTCCCGCGGGGCCGCTTTATTTTTCCTTCTGCTACTAATTTATCATGTACCTCATTCAATGAAGCACGGTATTGTTTATCCTGCTCAAACCGTTCCATCTGGTTTATAAAAAAATGATGCTCCACCACCAACTGGTCTGCATCGGGATGGGTTCTGCGCAGCTCCTGGAATAATATTTTTTCTTCCTCCGACAAATCTCCCTGGAGGTAACGTTCCACCATTTCTAATAAACGAACATCATTCATTTGTTACCATTTTTATATTGTGCAAAAAATAGCTTTCGTAACCGTACCAGGCATTTATACTTCTGGTTCTTGGCATTCTCCGAATTCGTGTATCCAAAAAGTTCTGCAATCTCCTGCATATTTTGCTTTTGGATATAATAGGCTTCAAGTATGCTTTTACAGGGCTCGCCAATGTTGGTCATGGCAAATTCCATCATTCCAAACTCTTTATTCCGCTTCTCATGTATCCCAATATCATCTTCCACATATATCGTTTCTTCAAATCCATTAGACTGCAACTCATACCGGCTGCTTTTTTGCAGCCGTTTAAGCCATAGCCGTTTACTCACTGCATACAAATAGGTTCCAACCTGGCAATTTAACTCAAACTCAGCCGATTTAGACTTTTCATACAGTACGATCAAAGCCTCCTGAAAAACATCCTTGGCATCCTCTTCCGACCCATTATTATTCAAAACCAGGTTTTGAATAATCCCGTAATGATCGCTGTATATCGTTTCAATGGCGTTTTTATCGTTAACTGACAGCCCCCTGATTAATGCTTGTTCCTTAAGGTTACTACTCACTAAACGTATATTAATACTATAATGCCATAATTGGTAACCCAAAATTGGGCAAAAATTAATTTTAAAAAAAACGGGTTACCTTTTTTTCACTTCCGTATTAAAGATAGATTTCATTATCAAACTATTCAAAAACATTAAGAATGAAAAAGTTACTCGTTATTTTAGCTATAGGCGCTTTTGCTGCCTGCAACAATGCAAGTGAATCTACTGAAGCTACAGTTGACAGTTTAAAAACTGCTGCTGAAGTTACTGCAGACAGCATTAAAGCCGATGCTAATACCGCTGTTGATTCGTTAAAAGCAGCTACAGACGCGGCTGTTGATTCTGCAAAAGAAGCAGTTAAGCAATAAGCGGATCGAAGTTTTTTTATATGGCAAGCAATCGTTGAGGCCACTCCTGTTCAGGGGTGGCATTTTTTTAAATAAAAAATTGTGTCCTAAATATTTATTTATTTATTTTTAGTCTTACATTTGCAACGCAATGAACAAAACAAAAGCATACGGTTTCTTTTATTTTTATTTCTACTTTACCGGCAGACCGGGATTGCTTTTGTTGAAAAATAAATAAAACGTAAAAAATTCAGCATAAACAGTCCCGGCTTAAAACCGGGATTTTTTTGTGACTTTTTGAAATCAGATTATACAAATACGACATGAGTGATCTCAGTAACATATCTGGAATGAAAGACCCGGTTTACGCAGATACTGATGCCGCAACCGGCGGCGAGGAACAGGCGGTTCCGGAAGAAGGAATAGCGGCAGTTGTTGCTATACAGGGCTATGAAGGTAGTTTTCACCAAATGGCGGCCCAGCATTTCTTTGGCAAAAAAACAGGTGTAATTTGCTGCGCTACTTTTGGAGAAGTGGTTAAAAAAGCGTTAAACAAAAAAGAAAGTGACGGCGGTGTTATGGCAATTGAAAATTCAATTGCCGGCAGCATTTTGCCCAACTATAACCTGTTACAAAAAAGTAAACTTAAAGTTGTTGGCGAAATATACCTGCAAATCAGGCAAAACCTACTGGTAAACCCTGGCATACCGTTAGAAGATATTAAAGAAGTTCATTCGCATCCCATGGCTATTCAGCAATGTCTCGAATATCTTGATCAGTATAACTGGAAGCTTGTTGAAACCGAGGATACGGCATTAAGCGCAAAACATATTCACCAGCATAAAAGCAAACATGTTGCCACCATTGCCAGCACGCTGGCTGCAAGTTTGTATCATCTGGATGTACGCACTCCCGACATTCATACACTAACAAATAATTATACCCGCTTTCTGATATTGCAGCACGAAGACCTGGCGGAAGTAATTGAAAACGCCAATAAAGCGTCTGTTAGCTTTCACACCGATCACTCAAGGGGCAGTTTGGCCAAAGTGCTTACCACCATAGCCGAAGGACAGATCAACCTCAGTAAACTGCAAAGCTCGCCTATCCCCGGATCCGATTTCAGGTATTCTTTTCATGCCGATATGGAATTTGATTCGCTGCACCAGTTTTACCAGGTAATAAAAGATATGAAAGCGCTTACAGAAGATTTAAAAATTTATGGGGTATACCGTAAAGGAAAACATTATACATAAACCCAAATAACTTACCACTTACTACTTACCACTTACCACTATTATGATCTCCACAGCAAAACGATTAGAAGGCATTGGTGAATACTATTTCTCTCAAAAACTGAGAGCAATAGATGAGCTGAACCGGCAGGGGAAACAAATCATTAACCTGGGCATAGGAAGTCCGGATATGCCCCCCCACCCGGATGTAATAAAAACCTTGCAGGAAGAAAGCGCTAAACCCAATGTACACGCTTATCAAAACTATAAAGGCTCGCCCGTTTTACGCGAAGCTATTGCAGCCTGGTACAAAACCTGGTACAACATTACATTAAATGCCGATACGGAAATATTGCCGCTTATAGGCAGCAAAGAAGGCATTATGCACCTGTGCATGACCTATATTAATGAAGGAGATGATGTGTATGTACCCAACCCCGGTTACCCCACCTACAGAAGCGCCGCTACATTGGCCGGCGGAAATATAGTGGAATATACACTGGAAGAAAAGAACAACTGGCTGCCAGACCTTGAAGCGCTTAAAAAACAAATAGCCGGTTCACAAAAGCGCCAGTCTGCCCGTTTGCTCTTTGTAAATTATCCGCATATGCCCACAGGACAGTTGCCAACAGCATCCTTTTTTGAATCCCTGGTGGCTTTTGCAAAAGCAAATAACGTTTTAATCGTGCATGACAATCCTTACAGTTTCATCCTCAACGATAACCCCGCAAGTATTTTAAGTGTGCCGGGCGCCAAAGAAGTAGCTGTTGAATTGAATTCATTAAGCAAGTCGCAGAATATGGCCGGCTGGCGTGTAGGTATGCTGTGCGGCGCCAAAGAAAGGATGGATGAAGTGCTGCGCTTTAAAAGTAATATGGACAGTGGCATGTTTTTGCCGGTTCAACTGGCCGCGGCAAAGGCTTTAACGCTTGGGCAGGACTGGTACAGTAGTATTAATGCAATGTACAGGAACCGGAGAGAGAAAGTATTTGCTTTACTGCAATTGCTCAATTGTTCCTTTTCATTGCAACAGGCAGGCATGTTTGTATGGGCTAAAATTCCGGCAGCATATAAAGATGGTTATGCGTTAAGCGATGAAGCCTTGTATAACGCCGGGATATTTATAACGCCGGGAGGAATTTTTGGAAGTGCCGGCAATAATTATATAAGAGTAAGCCTGTGCTGTACGGAGCAAAAAATACAGGAAAGCATAGAACGAGTAAAAGCATCACTGAAAGGAAAAAAATAAACCATGTTCGATACCATTACTATTGTAGGCGTAGGCCTCATCAGCGGTTCATTTAGTATGATCCTAAAAGAAAAAGGGCTGGTAAAACATGTAATTGGTGTAAGCCGTACAGCAAAGAGTATTAACAAAGCGCTCGAATTAGGCATTATTGACGAGGCTTTGCCATTGGAAGAAGCGGTAAAGAAAAGCAGCCTTATTTATGTAGCTATACCGGTAGACGCCACTATACCTGTAGTACAGAAAATAATGGACCTGGTGAATGAAAAACAAATAGTAATGGATGCGGGATCAACCAAGCAGGCGCTTTGTGAAGCCCTGGCCAAGCATCCTATGCGCAGGCGTTTTGTTGCCACGCATCCTATGTGGGGAACAGAATACAGCGGGCCGGAAGCCGCGGTTGCGGATGCATTTGCAGACCGGGTTTGTGTAATTTGTGAAAAAGAAAAAAGCGATCCCGATGCGGTAGATACTGCAGAAAAAATATATAAGCTACTGGGCATGCATGTTACCTATATGAATGCAGACGCGCATGACATACACGCGGCATATGTTAGTCATATTTCACATATCACGTCTTTTGCGCTGGCCAATACGGTATTGGAAAAGGAAAAAGAAGAAAACGCCATTTTCGAACTGGCAGGGGGCGGTTTTGAAAGTACGGTACGCCTGGCAAAAAGCAACCCTTCCATGTGGCTTCCTATTTTTAAACAAAACCGGGAGCATGTATTAGATGTACTTAACGAGCACATTACCCAGCTAAGAAAGTTTAAAAGCTGTCTCGAAAAGGAAAACTATACCTACCTGCAGGAACTAATGGAAAATGCCAATAAAATAAACCGGATAATTAAGTAATTGGGAGATGAAGCTGCCGGCGATCAGCTTTCAGCAATGAGCAGTACTTAAGCCGATAGCTGACTGCCGATACCTGAAAGCGGAAGGGCAAAAGCGGCAAATAATAAGGAGAATCAGCGAAATCGTGTTTATCTTTGCGAAAATTTTTTTAATATATGATGACATTTGAAGAGTTGGGTTTAGACGCGAGATTGGTACAGGCTACCGATGCTTTGGGATTTAAACAGCCAACCCCTATACAGGAAAAATCAATTCCTGTTTTGCTGAGCGGCACCACGGATTTGGTGGGGTTGGCACAAACGGGTACAGGAAAAACGGCAGCATTTGGACTACCGTTGTTACAGCTTATAGATGCAAAGGATAAATACCCACAGGCGTTGGTGGTTTGTCCTACCAGGGAACTGTGTATGCAAATTGTAAATGAAGTAGAGCTTTTTAAAAAATTTATCACCGGCATGCATGTGCTGGCCGTATACGGCGGAACTGCCATTGGCGCACAAATAAGGGAGCTAAAAAGAGGCGTGCAGATTGTTGTAGCTACCCCGGGAAGACTGATAGACTTAATTGAACGCAAAGCTATAAACCTGGAGCAAATTAAATATGTAGTGCTTGATGAAGCAGATGAAATGCTGAATATGGGCTTCCAGGATGATATTGAATTTATTTTACAAAATACACCCAACCGGGAAAGCACCTGGCTGTTTAGCGCTACCATGCCTGCTGAAATACGGCGTGTAAGTAAAAAATACATGAAGACCCCCGTAGAAATAACCGTGGGCAAAATGAACACGGCCAATAAAAACGTAGATCACCAGTATTATATAGCCAGCGCCCAGCACCGTTATGAAGCATTGAAGCGGTTAATTGATTTTAACCCCGGTATTTATGGCATCATCTTTACCAGAACAAAAGCCGATGCCCAGTCCATAGCGGAAAAGCTTACAAGAGAGGGCTATGATATTGACGCTTTGCATGGCGATTTGACGCAACAGCAAAGAGACAAGGTAATGGGTGAGTTCAGGGATAAAACACTGCAGCTTTTAATAGCAACAGATGTGGCCGCCAGGGGTATTGATGTGCAGGGCATAACCCATGTTATTAATTATGAACTGCCCGATGATGTGGAAGTGTATACACACCGCAGCGGACGTACAGGCCGCGCCGGAAATACAGGTATCTGCATGTCGGTTATACATAGCCGTGAAATCGGGAAGATCAGGCAGATTGAAAGAATGGTGCAGGTACCTTTTCATAAACTGGAGATACCCGCAGGCAGGGATGTATGCCGTAAACAGTTCTACCATTTTATGGACAACCTGCTGCAATTAGACATAAGCGATACCAGCTACGAGCCTTATATACCCATGCTGGAAGAAAAATTTGCCGATGTAAGTAAAGAAGAAGTATTAAAACGGCTGGCCGCGCATGAGTTTAAACGGTTTTTGAAATACTATGAAAATGCAGAAGATCTGAATGTGAGGGAAAGAACCCGTGAATACCGTGAAAGCGGTTCCAGGGATACCAGGGCGTTTACAGAAAGACGCGATATTACCCGCAGGCGGGATACGAAGGGACGCGAATTTGGCGGAAATGGCGGTAGTGGCGACTTTACCAAACTATTTGTAAACCTCGGCACCAAAGATGGTTTTTACAAAGCCAGCTTCCTGCAGTTTATTTTAGATATGAGTGATTTGAGGAAAGACTCACTCGGAAGAATAGATATGAAAGAAATGAACAGCTGGATAGAAGTAGATAAAAAATCGGCGCCCCAGATGATCCGGTCTATTGACGGCAAAAAATATAAGGGCAGAAGTATTAGAATGAACGAAGCCGATCACAGAAGATAGTTTAAGCATAATTTCAATAACCCGATTAGTAACAAATAAAACATGATTATATGCAAGCGGTTGAAACCAATACAAAAGCTGCAGTGCTGGAAAAACTGAATAAAAAACCATTGATCATTTCCGGCCCCTGCAGTGCGGAAACCGAAGCGCAGGTGCTGGAAACAGCGCAACGCCTGGCCAATACAGGAAAAGTGGATATGCTCCGCGCCGGCATCTGGAAACCCCGTACCCGTCCGGGAAGTTTTGAGGGAGTAGGCACAAAGGGTTTACCCTGGTTACAACAGGCAAAAAAAATAACGGGGCTGCCCACAACAGTTGAAGTAGCCACAGGAAAACAGGCCCAGGACGCCCTGCATTTTGAAATAGATATGCTTTGGATAGGCGCACGTACAACCGTTAACCCGTTCAGCGTACAGGAAGTAGCCGATGCATTGCGCGGTGCGGATGTTCCGGTGTTTATTAAAAACCCCATCAACCCCGACCTGGAATTATGGACAGGCGCGGTAGAGCGCATAGCCAAGGCCGGTATTAAAACCATAGGACTGATCCACCGCGGTTTCAGCGCGTATGGTAATACCGAATACCGTAATGCCCCTATGTGGCACCTGGCCATTGAAATGAAAAGACGTAACCCAGAGCTGAAAATAATAAATGACCCCTCGCATATTTGCGGCCGCAGGGATATTCTTTTAGAAGTGGCGCAAAAAGCCATTGACCTTGACTTTGACGGGCTTATGATTGAAAGCCATATTGACCCCGATAACGCGTGGAGCGATGCCAAACAGCAGGTTACCCCTGAAAAGCTGGCGGAAATGTTAGACGCCATTACATGGAGAAAAGAAGATGCGGGTTCAAGGGAATTTCATGCAGCCCTGGAAAAGCTTCGTCAGCAAATCAATCATCTTGATGATGAAATGATGCAGATACTCAGTCAGCGCATGAGTCTTGCTGAAAAAATAGGACAATATAAAAAGGAAAACGACATTACCATTTTGCAAACTTCCCGGTGGAACGAAATCCTTGAAAGAGCATTTAAAAAAGGGGAAAAGATCGGGCTGAGCAATGAGTTTATCACTAAATATTTTGATGCGGTACATATGGAATCCATCAACCATCAAAATAAAATTATGAATGCCTGAGTTTTTCCGCGGCAATATTATGCAGGGCAGCAATACTACTTTTATTTATATTCATGCTATATGGTGTACTGCCGGCAAACAGCCCGTACTTACCCCTATAGTCCGGAAAGTACTATTTGCCTGCATGAAAAAAAGCCCGGAAGAAAAGGGTATCCAGGTAATAGCCGTAAATGGCGGCGATGAACATGTTCACTGTCTTTTTAAACTAATGCCTGTCCAGTCTGTTTCAGCAATCATCAACCAGCTCAAAAGCGAATCGGAAAACTGGCTGAACAACAATAAGTTTTTGCCAGACCCATTTGAATGGGATGATGTTTACTCAGCCTGGTCTGTCAGTCCTTCCACCATTGATAAAGCTGTTGAATATATAAGCAGGCAGGAAGCATACCACCAGGAAAAGACCTTAGCTGAAGAGCTGACCGCATTTGACAGGATGGTAATACACATGAGCTGAAGGCTTACCCGTAAAATCCGAAATCTCAAAATCAGAACTATTCATAATGGATCCTATACAATATAAATTCAGTAATACTTCTACCCATTTTTATTTTGACAGCAGTTTTTCTCAGTTAAAAAAAATCGTTGACCCTAAATCGGCAATTCTGGTTACCGATGAAAATCTGTACAGCGGTCATACCAAAAAATTCAGGAACTGGAATACGATTGTGCTAAAGCCAGGGGAAGCCTTTAAAGTACAGGCTACCGTTGATACGGTAATTGAACAAATGATTGCGTTGGCGGCCGACCGAAAAACCACGCTCATTGGCATTGGCGGAGGAGTAATTACAGATATTACAGGATACGCGGCATCGGTATATATGCGGGGCATTCCGTTTGGATTTGTACCCACATCGGTACTGGCAATGGTAGACGCAAGCATTGGCGGAAAAAACGGAATTGACGTTGGCGTATATAAAAATATGGTGGGCGCTATCCGGCAGCCTTCTTTTCTTTTACATGATTACAGTTTGTTACAAACACTGCCTCAAAATGAATGGGAGAACGGTTTTGCGGAGATCATCAAACATGCCTGTATAAAAGATGCGGCTATGTTCAGGGAACTGGAGACCGGTACACTTAAAACCTATCAGCAAAAGAAAACGGCAATGCGCTCATTAATCCGGCGAAATGCGCTGATCAAAATTAAAGTAGTACAGAAAGATGAATTTGAAAAAGGCGACAGGCGGTTGCTGAACTTTGGACATACGCTGGGCCACGCGCTGGAAAACCAATACGACCTGTCGCACGGACAGGCTATTTCCATAGGCATGACCTATGCCTGCCATATTTCGGCACAGTTAAGAGGATTTAAGGATACCGGAAAAGTAGTGAAGTTATTGGAACAATACGGACTGCCTACCTATGCGGATTTTAATAAAAAGAAGGTGATCGAAGTGCTGAAGATGGATAAAAAGAGGGAGCGCAGGGAAATAAATTATGTATTACTGGATAAAACAGGCAGGGCTGTAGTGGAATCAATGCCTTTACTGCAACTGGAAAAAATAATAGCAGCATTATGATAGCTACCATTCAACCATCGGTACTCTGTAATACGGTTCAGGCGCCAGCGTCCAAAAGCGCTATGCAAAGGGCCTGCGCCGCGGCACTGATATGCGGGGGGAAAAGTATTATTTATAACCCGGGGCATTCCAACGATGATAAAGCCGCGCTGCAGGTAATTGCAGCCTTAGGCGCAAAAGTGAACACACGCGATGATGGCGGTATAGAAACAGACAGCAGCGGCACAGACCTGTCTTCTCCCGGCACACCTCAAAGCACGCTTACCATAAATTGCGGAGAAAGCGGGTTAGGTATACGTATGTTTGCCCCCGTTATGGCATTAAGCAGGCTGCCCGTTACCATAAACGGAGAAGGAAGTTTGCTATCGCGGCCAATGGATTTTTTTGACGAAATACTGCCGCGTTTAAACGTTACGGTTAGTTCAAATAAGGGCAGGCTGCCCATTACCCTTTCGGGGCCGCTGCAACCCCGCAACATTGAAATTGACGGCTCATTGAGCTCCCAGTTTTTAACAGGCCTGCTGATGGCCTATGCCGCCGCGGAAGCCCGTGATGTTACCATTAAAGTGAATAATTTAAAAAGCAGGCCGTATATAGACCTTACATTTAAAGTAATGCAGGCTTTTGGTTTAAAAATACCGGAGAACAAAAATTATAAAGCGTTTTATTTCGACCAGTCGCCTGCCCACCTTTCGCCATCGGGGATACGGTATACTGTAGAAGGAGACTGGAGCGGCGGAGCATTTTTGTTAGTGGCAGGAGCCATTGCGGGTAATATAGAAGTATGCGGGCTCGATCCGGATTCTGCACAGGCCGATAAAAAAATAGTAGAAGCATTGCGGGATGCAGGCGCCGGAATAGACACCGGCGATAAAGGAATCAGGTTATTTCCGGGCGCATTAAAAGCTTTTACTTTTGATGCTACCGACTGCCCCGATCTTTTTCCTCCATTAGTGGCATTGGCGGCATATTGCAGCGGAACAACGGTTATTAAAGGTGTAAGCAGGTTAGCACATAAAGAAAGCAACCGGGGATTAACCCTGCAGGATGAGTTTAGTAAAATGGGGCTGCGGGTAGATTTACAGGATGACATTATGCATGTGCATGGCGGAAAAGGCCTAAAAGGCACAACGGTGCATTCCCGTCACGATCACCGCATTGCCATGGCCTGCGCGGTGGCTGCACTGCGCGCTGAAGGAGCAACCACAATTGAAGAAGCGGAAGCGATCAACAAGTCATATCCTGATTTTTATGAAGACCTCATTAAGCTGGGGGCGAACGTAAAAATAAAACAGCAGTCCGTTCATATTCAATAATCAATCATTAGCTTTAAGTAAATTCGCATATGAATTCTTTTGGGAGACTATTTCGCGTACATATATTGGGCGAATCGCATGGCGAAAGCGTGGGTATCTGCATTGACGGCTGTCCGGCTGGTTTGCCATTGAAAGCAGATGATTTTTTGAACGATACAGAACGGAGGAAAGGAGGCACACAAAAGGGAACAACACCCAGGCAGGAGTCTGATTTGCCCATTTTTAAGAGTGGTATTTTTAACGATACTACAACGGGCGCCCCCATTACGATACTGTTTGAAAATAACAATACCCGTTCGGGAGATTATCAAAAGCAAAGAGCCGTACCCCGGCCCGGACATGCCGATTTTGTAGCACACCAAAAATTTGGCGGATTTGAAGATTACAGGGGTGGCGGCCACTTCAGCGGACGCCTTACCGTAGCATTGGTAGCCGCGGGAGTGATAGCTAAAAAATTATTACTTGCCTTATCACCGGAAAAAAGCGGGGCCGTACCCGGCGGCATTTCGGTTATAGCCTCCCTGCTCGAAATTGGCGGGGAAAAAGATATTGAAAAAGGACTTCAAAAAGCTATTGATGCTAAAGATAGCATTGGTGGTATTGTGGAGTGCAGGGTAAACGGGCTGCCATTGGGACTGGGTGAACCTTTTTTTGATTCAGCGGAATCTTTATTAAGCCATGCTGTTTTTGCCATACCCGCTATACGTGGAATTGAATTTGGAACAGGCTTCGCGGCAGCCGCCATGTTCGGCAGTGAGCACAATGACGCTATTACAGATCAGAACGGAAAAACCCGTACCAATCATGCGGGAGGAATAGTAGGAGGTATAAGCAATGGCAACGAATTGGTGTTTCGCATTGCCGTTAAGCCCACTTCTTCCACACCTAAGGTGCAGGAAACTTTAAACTGGGAAACAGGAGATATAGAAAAATTTTCCGTAAAAGGACGTCATGATCTTTGTATAGCTTTACGGGTGCCTGTTGTACTGGAGGCGGTAACGGCCATCGTTTTAGCCGACCTGATGTTAACAGCACAAAAAATACCGCGGGTATTATACACTTAAATTTATTTAAACTGAACATCATGCCTGTCATCTACCACATCACTACTGCTTCTGAATGGAATGATGCAAAACAAAAAGGATTTTATGAATCCAAAGCACTCAAAGAAGAAGGATTTATTCATTGCAGCGAAGAGCGGCAAATACCTGATGTGCTGAACAGGTATTACAGCGGCAAAACAGATCTTATTAAATTAGTTATTCAAACAGAAAAACTCACCAGCCAGTTAATTTATGACTGGTCTAACGCTATTGAAGATACCTTCCCCCATATATACGGCCCGCTCAACCTGGATGCTGTGATACACATTGAAAACATATAGTGCTGAGGTAATTGCAATATGTCGTAGTAAGTGGTAAGTGATGAGTAGTTTCACGTTTATCGTTTTTCGGGGTGAACAGTGAACTCACGGCATATCAGAGTTAAACTTAACACCGGCTGACGGGTTGATATATATCAACCCGTCAGCGCCTATTGCCCGCATATTGTTGCGTTATGGTAAGAAATCCTTTCCCGCCTTAATTTACCGATCAATCATGCGGTTTTTACCATCCCCGTAAGTACTTTTACTAACCCTTACAGGGATAATACTATCACACATTCTAAAAAAACACGTATGAAAACTCTATTAGTTATTACCAGTATTATCCTCTTATCCTTTCAGATAGACCGCCTGCTGGTAAACCATTTATCCGGAACCGGCAATAAAATGGAAATAATAAGCAATGCACTTTCCATCAATGAACCTGTTTCGGATGTGCCACCTGCACACAATAATGCAGCCACCAGTCTGGCAGAAACAATAATTCCGGAAGCGCTTGCTTCAAAAACAATTACGGAGCATATTGAAAAAAAATCCGCAGTAAATTTAAAACCGGAAAATAGCAATGCAGCACAAAGGAACAGCAGGAACAGTGTACTCCATCGTAATATAAAGCAATCCGGCAAATACCTGGAACTAAACACACTGCAATTTGGGTTTGACCAGTATGAAAAAGTAGAAACCAAAGAATTTAATAATATCCTGCATTTTGCCGATCAGCTCATTTTTAATGACTCATTAAAAGTTAGCATTGCCGGTTTTACAGATAATACAGGCA
>NZ_DATJEB010000049.1:0-192877 GCF_035497235.1 Agriterribacter sp. | reverse complement strand
ACCTGTTTTTTTCGCTCAATGGAACATCAATTTTTTTTAAAAAGCCCAATTTCCCTGTGTAGAACTTCAATGCTTTTTCTTGGTCCTGCACCGGAATGCCAATTACTTTTACTTTCATTTTTGTAACTTTTTAAGTTCAAGTTGCAAAAATCTAAAATCAGAAATGATTCGACTTTGTGAAAGTTGCTCTTTTTTGAAAGGCACTCGGCGTAAAACCAAAACGTGCTTTTGAATAATGTGCTAAAGGAACCGGGAGTTTCAAATCCAATGTCATAGCAGGTATCGGAAATATTGGTTCCCTTGCATAACATCTCTTTTGCCTGTTCAAGTCGCTTTTCAACAAGATATTCTTTTGGTGTTTGTCCGTAGTATTTTTTAAAGAGTCGAAGCAGATGAAATTTTGAAGTAAAGCGAATAGGGGAAAGCAAGCCCAGGTTTAGTCCTTTGTCAAAGTGATTGTTGATATAATGTCGTGTGCCAATCACCTTATCAATCTGTCCTTTGTTTTGGTAACAGGTGTCTTTTATTCGTGTTATTTCTTTTAAGTAATATGTCATATTGTCTCTGTGGAGATCGTTTTTTACAATTTCTGCTAACGGGCAGGGCTTTGTGCAGGTTGGGAAATAGTATTTCGTCTGCCCGAACCGCTGCGCGGATTTATTTTTTGTTGAAGATAAGTACAAAAGCCGATAGATATTCATCAGCCGGAACCGAAGTAGATGGCAGCACAAAAGTTCATTGTTGTTCCGTCAGCCCAACTTGCATAAAACCCGATGTTGTATGCCGTATTTCTCCGATACTTAATTAGATTTTCTTCTAAATTCGGTCACGGTAGCAGGTTTGTATTTTTCGCAATATATGTCGAGTCCAAACCTTATAATAAGTGCTGCTGCTGAAATTAATAAAGCTGTAAATCCAATTCCTTGTCCTGCCAAAGCCAAGCCGACTGCTGCTGTGATATATTTTTTGTCAACTACTGAACCAACTGCATTAGAATACCATGCTTTGTATACTTCACTTTTAGGGTCACAAAGAGAATTATAAACAACTCGTTTAAATGAGGAAAACACCGTCTTACCTGCAGGTTCGTCTTTTATTATTTCTTCGGGTGGGGGAAGCACTTTTTGCTCTTTATATGGCAGTAGATTTTTAGAAAATTTATCTACTTCGTAAAGTAAATCCTTTGTAAATTTCGGTACTGTCTTACCAATTGTAATATAAAGTTGTTCGTTCGTTGATGTCTCTAACACTTTTATCACTTCTTGGTGAAGTTCGTCAATATTAATCTCAATTATCCTGTTTGAATTAAGCGAAGCCAAAGCACATTCTTCATCAAATCTGGCGATGATCTCCTTGTTGAACTTTTCTCTTGTAGCTTCTGTCTTTATTACTTTTTTGTTTTCTAAAACTTCTTTTATAAATAGCTTTGCCTTCTCAATCTCGCTTTTTCTTAGATAAGCTATTGCTAAAAGTGCAGTAGCTTCTAAATGTAATCGGGTAGAATTATTTACAAGTGTTCTGTTTGATAAAAAGCCGTCAATGGCGAAATCATAATCCTTTTCTTCTAGCGCAAGTTCAAATAATTGATTCTTGAACTCAACAAGTTTTGTTGTTTTGCCTAAAGTTCTTAATACTTGTTGCAAATCGGAAACGACAGTTTTTGCGTCTACAATATTTTTTTCTTGAATTGCTTTTTTAAATTGTGGTGTTAGTCTGTCAAGTCTATTATTTAAACTCTCAACTTGAAGAATTGACAATTTTTGCTTCACAGGTTTAGAAGGCTTTCCTTCCATTTTTTGTTTTAGCAAGTCATTAAAAATGTCATTGATTTTTCGTGGTTCAGTCATAATGCAATGTCAGTAATATTTTTATTTTGTCAATAAGTCTCTGCAAAATGTGAGTTCCTTAATATGGCATACAACACTTTCATTTACGCAATAAAAGCCATTTTTAAGCACTTATAAACGCTTAGAAGCGTTTATAAACGGCTATTTCAATGGTCCGGCCCTCATAGAAATATAGATTGAATAGCGCGATTCAGCTACTACTAAAAACCAGAAATTGCACACCTGGAATTGGAGGGACTGAATATTGGGCATTATACAGGGTGCAGGCTAAAACTGTTATCAAACCTATTCATTTATTCCTAAAATTGATAAAAAATCTGATATTATGAAGCAACCTGCCGGTAATAAATTTCGCCGGGCCGCATAGCTATGTCTATTGCTTAGATGCAGCCCCCGGCGAATAGCACAGCTTGAGCCATCATCTTGAGTCGTCAGCCTTGAGCTAAAGTATACTAACGATGAACTGGTGTTCCTTCTTTCACTTCTCTCCTCTCTCCTTTCGCCCTTCCCTGCTCACCGCTCCACTACCACCCCTTTCATGGTATCCTGCAATTGCTTTACGTCTTCTTCCGTAAACCGGGTTTGCCAGAGATTGATTTTTTGCAAAGCTGCCAGTTGCTGAAACACGGTTGCGCTTTTAACGGTAATATCGTTTTGGCCTAAGTTTAATGAAACCAGTTGCTGCAATGCTTTCAGCGGCGCAACAGCCTCATCCGTAAGATTATTTTTTTGCATCTCCAGTTTATTGAGATGGGGAAGCGTGGCTATCATTTTTATTTCCTCGCCGGTAAGCGCACAATTGCTTACATCAAGCCGGTAAACCTGTTCCTTTACGGATAAGAGTAGCTGCAATGCCGCTTTTTTCTGCTCCGGGCTGCTTTGCCGCATCATTACAAAAGAAATGTCGAGCAGGTTGCTTTGTGCCGTTAACGTGCGAACGATCAATTTCATTTCTTTTAACTGCCTCACCACATTAGAATCGGCGCGGGCAACTTCAGGTAAAATAATTTCCTTATCATTTTCTTCATCAAAGCCCAGGTAGAAGGCCAGCAAATACCTGGTTTTTTCATCTAATTTGCTTTCGGCAATGTTCTTTGTAAAATCCGCCCCGGACGCTACCCACCATTTCAGTAATCCTGCCTCCACGGTAGTAAGCGGCGGCTGGTTATTGGCAGGCATAAATTTAGTGTTGTGCGGATCCAAACCAACCCTGTATACCAGTTCACTTCTGCCAATATCGCCCGGTACAAGGGTATTGCCGCTCTTACCTCCTTTCATTATCGCTTCCGGCGAATTGAGTACCAGGTCGCCCTGCTGCTTTCCCGGGTTATGACAACTCACACATTTAGCGCTAAGAATGGGCTGAATGACGTGAGCAAACACCTGCACGGAATCTAACTGGGCAGGAAGTTGCTGCGGTTGCACACGGGGTGTTTCCGGGAAAACAGACCGGAGAAAAGCCGGCATATGCGCCGTTAAATATCCTTCGCCATGCGTCATAGTTCCTCCAAAATGACCGCCTGCAATGATCAGTAATACACATACAGACAGCAGCCATGCACTAAGCCTTGTTTTCAAAAAAAGAATGTCTGCTCTTTTATTTGTCCTGATCCACCATGCGCAAAAACCAATGACCGCAGCGGCAATACCCGTCCATTTATGCCAGAATAAGGTACCGGCGTCATAACCGCCATTAGCAGCAAGAAAGTAGCCGGATACCGCTGCCAGCGCGGCGCCCAGCGATCCAATCAAAAGCGCTATGCTGATGGCGGATTGCAGCGTCCTGCTTTTTTTATACAGGGCAATACCATTCAGCAGCGCGGCAAATAGTATAATACCAATAGGAATATGAACGATCAGCGGATGGAAGCTTCCAAAAAACAATGACCAGTCTGTATGCATCTCTCAAATAATATTTACTATACCCGCTCTAATTTAA
This sequence comes from Agriterribacter sp., assembly GCF_035497235.1. Taxonomy (GTDB): domain Bacteria; phylum Bacteroidota; class Bacteroidia; order Chitinophagales; family Chitinophagaceae; genus Agriterribacter. The sequence goes on along the minus strand of NZ_DATJEB010000049.1, from coordinate 189,091 downwards.
CAGGATATGTTTTTTCTGCATTCCACTGACAGATATATACATTCTTATCTGCATCCACGCAAACATCATGTCCGTGATAAAAAATATTTCCGTCTGCAAACATGGGCTGCAGCTCACCCTTTTTATATTCTGGCTGTGTTCCGCCGGGATTGGAAACTACCTTATTGTTTTTATCTAATATGGTAACAAATCCGGATTTGCCGCCATCCATTTTACCGGTATCCCTGAAATTAGACCAGCATACGCCGGCATAAATATTTTCACCATCTAAAACGGGGCGGCATACATAGGCGCCGGGCAATTTAACTGTTTCAAGATAGCGGCCATCCAGCGTAAAGAACTTAAAAGCATTGTCGTTACGTGACGTACAGATCAACTTTGGTGATGAAGGATTACGCAAATCAACCGCCACGCCATGGGCGTTGTTCAGGTTATGTTCCGCATTGCTATTATGATGTCCTCCAAAATGGCGGATATATCTTCCGCTATGATCATACTGGATAATATAATCAGACCCGTATCCATCCGCCACATAAAAATCGCCATTGGGCGCAACCGCCACTTCCGTGGGTTTAAAAGGTTCATCCTGTTTGTATACGCCAATGGTGGCAGGATGGCCTAACGCGAACAGCAACCTGCCATCTATAGTAGTTTTAAATACACTGCCGGATTGCGACTGCCATTTATTATCCTTATCCAAAAAATATCCGCAATCGGTAATAAAAAGAAAATCCTCTTCACCTTCGGCAGATAAGGTAAGGCCGTGTCCGCCGGGATACCGGGTACCCCATGTATCAAGCAGTTTGCCCGATCTGTCGTAAATAATAATATTGTTCTTTACCTCATCAGTGATCATCACCAGGCGGCCTTTTGAATCATTTACCATCTCGTGGCAATCCAGCACCGGCGTTTTTGCGGGGTCGAGGTTACCCCATGTTTTATTTACGCGGTACCTGAAATTTCCATGTCCGATAATAGCATCATTTACAGGGCCGGCTTTACCGGTAATACTAAACCCGGCAACCGCACCACCGCCAATAAGAGCCGTTTTTTTAATAAATTGTCTCCGGGGATAATTGTTATGCGCTGTCATATTGATAGAATTAAAAAGTTTATGCAATAATTCCTTTTACAATTCTGCCTTCCACATCTGTAAGCCTGTACCTTCTTCCCTCCGCTTCGTAAGTAAGTTTTTCATGGTCTACGCCCATTAAATACAGCAAGGTAGCCTGAAAATCGTGTACATGCACCGGGTTCTTCGCAATATTATAGCCGAAGTCGTCTGTTTCACCATAGGTTAAACCCGGCCGCACGCCGCCACCTGCCATCCACATGGTAAAGCAGCGTGGGTGATGATCGCGTCCGTAATCATCTTTGGTAAGCTTTCCCTGCGAATAATTGGTTCGCCCAAATTCGCCGCCCCATATTACTAAGGTATCATCTAATAAGCCTCTTTGTTTCAAATCTTTTACGAGTGCCGCAGAGGCCTGGTCCGTAGCCTTACACTGCTGGGTAAGTGCAGAAGGGAGGTTGCCATGATTATCCCAGCCCTGGTGGTATAACTGAACAAATTTTACATTTTTTTCCAATAGTCTTCTTGCCAGTAAACAATTGGCGGCATAGGTGCCGGGAATACGCGAATCGGAGCCATACAGGTCAAACACCCAATCCGGCTCATCGCTCATATCGTTTATTTCGGGTATGGAAGCCTGCATACGGAAAGCCATTTCGTATTGGGCCACCCGGTTGCCTATACCGGGATCACCGAAGCTTTCCAACTGCGACTGATTTAAAGCGTTTAGCGCATCCAGCATTTCACGGCGGTCTGCCGCCTCATATCCCTTGGGATTGTTCAGGTACAATACGGGGTCTGCTCCGGAACGGAACTGCACCCCCTGGTATTTGGAAGGAAGAAAACCATTGCCCCAAAGCCGGGCATACAAAGGCTGATCCTTTGGCGCATTGTTTGATACGAGTACAATAAAGGCCGGCAGGTTATCATTATCCGATCCCAGTCCATAATGCACCCACGACCCCATGCTGGGCCGGCCGGCTAACTGGTTGCCGGTTTGCATGAATGTTAAAGCCGGGTCGTGATTGATTTGCTCCGTATACATGGATTTAATAAAACAAAGGTCATCTGCCACGGCTCCCGTGAAAGGCATAAGTTCGCTTACCCACGCACCACTTTGCCCCCGTTGGGCAAACTGAAAAGAAGAACCCACTAAGGGCAGGGCAGACTGCTGCGCGCTCATGCCCGTAAGCCGTTGTCCCTTCCTTACAGAATCCGGTAAATCCTGCCCATGCATTTTTTCAAGCAGGGGTTTATAATCAAAGGTCTCAAATTGGGAAGGACCGCCGCTCTGAAAGAGGTATACCACTCTTTTGGTTCTTGCCGGTATATCGGGCATACCTGTTATGCCATGCGGCCCGGCAATAGTATTCGTTTGCGGTGTTAAAACGTCCTGTCCTGCCAGAAGCGAACCCAGCGCCACTGATCCCAGTCCAAGGGAAGCTTTTAACAGAAACGACCGCCGGTTAAGATTACTGGCAATAAGCTGTTCTATTTCTTTATTCATCATGTTTTCGTTTATAGCAAACCGTTATCTTTTGGTGATAAAGGCGTCAGAGTTCATAATGGTACTTGCCACTACTGTTGTGGCAGCCAATGCCTGCAGGTCTTTTCCCTGCTTAATTTTATAGTTGCCCGCTGTTAACCATCCGTTCATTTTAGCAGGCTGCTTTTTAAACTTTTCATATTGTACGGCATATAAGTTTTCGAGAATATCCTTTTCTTTTGCCGAAGGCGTTCGCGCGGTTAAAGCACGGTAACAGTACAGTATTCTGTCGGTAGCAGCGTTGCCATTTGCCATTGCCTTTTCGGCCAATACTTTTGCCGCTTCCACAAACTGCGGATCGTTCAGTAACACCAATGCCTGCAATGGCGTGCTTGTTTTCTGCCTTTGCACGGTGCAGTTGCTTCGCATAGGCGCGTCAAAAGTGCTCATAGCCGGAGGCGGATTGGTACGCCGCCAAAAGGTATACAAGCTTCTCCTGTACAATGCGGCTCCCGTATCCTGGTGATACACTTCACTGTTTACCGCCCATACACCATCGGGCTGGTATGGCTTTACGCTGGCTCCGCCAATAGCAGGAGAAAGTAAGCCGCTTGTTGTTAAAGCCGCATCACGTACCATCTCCGCGGTTAAGCGAAATGCCGGTCCGCGGGCCAATAATATATTTTCCGGATCCTTCTTCAATAATTCAGGCGAAGTATAGGAAGACTGCCGGTAAGCAGCCGACAAAACAATCAATTTTTGCATGGCCCTTACATCCCAGCCCGATTCGCGGAAACGAACGGCAAGCCAGTCTAATAATTCAGGATGAGAGGGCATGCCGCCCTGGTTACCGAAATTGTCGGCATTTTTCTGAAGTCCCGTACCAAAGTAAGTTTGCCAGTAACGGTTTACAATCACTCTCGCGGTTAAAGGATTTTTAGGATCCATGAGCCATTTCGCCAACCCAAGCCTGTTCCTTGGAAGATCTTTTCCAAAAGGTAATATGGCAGCGGGCACATCCGGTTGTACTTCCGCTCCGTAATTATCATACACACCTCTTTCCAATATATATGCCTTTCTTTTTTGCTTCATTTCTTCCATCACCATTATTTCAGGTATGTTTTCCATGACCGCATTTCGCTCTAACCTTGTTTGCTGCAGTTCAGCGGCTTTCCGGTGCCATCCGGGAGAAACGCTGGAAAAATAGTATTGCGACAGGTCATCATCAGTAATGGTTTGGGGAGCAGGGTTGCCTGCCTGCAAATGAACCAATATATTTACTTCAGCGGGAGTAAGCGCACGGTTATAAATTACTAATTCATCTACCAGTCCGTTTTTAAACCCTGTTCCCCGCCAGTCGGCGCCAACCTGCAAGCCCGGCTGTTCTCCGTTAGTAAACATAATATCCTTATACAGGTTATCCTTTTCCGTTATCATAGCGGCTTCACTACCATCTATGAACAGTTTCAATCCGCCGGCTTTGCCCGAGCCATCATATACGAGGGTGAGTTGTATCCACTTTTCTTTTGGCAAAGGAGCTTCAGTTACCTTTAGTATATTGTTGTATGGCCAGGTGTGCGCCATTAAAACTTCCGCTTTATCATGCTTTATATTTAAAAAATAGCCCCGGAAATTATAGGTGATATCGCCACTGCCTTTATGAAAAATAACGCCTTTGTTTAACTCCTTCGGAATATTCACCCATACCCCAATGGAAAAAGGCTGAAAGCGGTTAAAAATGCCCACCTCACCCAGCTTCAGCACATCATCGCCATTCGATTTAAAAGCATTGCCAATCCTTCCGGGAACAAGTACAGGCTCAGCCGTTATGCCTTTATCTTTCGTATTTACTTCATTTATAAAAGCGCCGTTGGTAAGTTTGTCAAATGTAAAATGAGCTTGTAATCCTTTCTTTGCATTAAACGGAATAGTATTTCCGGTGTGTAGTTTCCACTGTTCAAAACCGGCTTTTTCGCTTTGAGTAATAGCATTCAATTCTGTTGCTATAGCACTTTCTTTTTTGCTGAGATAAGCGATGATGGAATCCTGTTTTGCATCAGTTAACAACATAGTAGGAACCGGCATGGCATTGTCCCATGATATTTGTCCGGCTTCATCTACATTATTAAAGAAACTATAGAGGCTGAAAAAATCTTTTTGTGATACAGGATCAAATTTATGATCATGGCAGCGGGCGCAGCTTATGGTTAAGCCCATCAACGCCGTTCCCACTGTGCTGGTACGGTCTACCACGTATTCGCTTCTATACTCTTCATCTACGATCCCTCCTTCCATGTTTTGCGCGTGATTACGGTTAAAAGCGGTAGCCAGCTTTTGTTCGCGGGTAGCATTGGGTAATAAATCGCCCGCCAGTTGCCAGGTAACAAAGCGGTCAAAGGGCATATTCTCATTAAACGCTTTAATCACCCAGTCGCGCCATGGCCACATCGGCCGGTAGCGGTCTACCGTATACCCGTGCGTATCGGCATAGCGTGAAACATCGAGCCAGTCAACCGCCATTTTTTCTCCGTAGTGAGGCGATTGCAATAAACGCTCCACCACTTTTTCATAGGCGTTGACCGATTGATCGGCAATAAAAGCATCCGTTTCCTGCAAGGTGGGTGGCAGTCCGGTAAGGTCTAATGTTACCCTTCGCAGCAAGGTTTCCTTATCGGCCTCCGGTGAAGGCTGCAGCTCATTGCTTTCCAGCTTCTGTAATACAAAAGCGTCTATCTCATTCTTAACCCACTGTTTATTTTTCACTGCAGGAACATCAAGTTTCACCGGTGCTATAAAAGCCCAATGGGGTTTATATTCCGCTCCCTGCTCAATCCATTTAATCAATACGGCTTTTTCATAATCGGTTAATACCCGGTTAGATCCTTTTTTGGGCATCATCATTTCCTCATCGGGCGTAGTGATCCGGAAATACAATTCGCTTTTGGCCAGCTTGCCGGGCACTATAGCATGCTTGCCACTCGTTAACGCCGCTAAAGCACCTTCCCGTGTAGAAAGATTTAAGCCTGCTTTTTGACCTTCGTTCTTATCGGGACCGTGACATAAAAAACATTTGTCGGAAAGAATGGGTTTCACGTGCAGGTTATAATCAATATGAGCCGGCAGTGATTTGTCGAACTTTGCTATGGAAGCCGGTTTATTAACAGCTCCTGTGCTGATAAAGAAAAAAGCGCCAATAGCCAGTAAAGCAATCAGCACTACCATTTTCCAGGGTATTCTTTTTTTCATATTTAAAACAAGCAATAACTTCTGCAATAAAATATAATGCCCAGGTATGAAACCATGAGGGGATAAAGATAATCATTAAAAAGGTTTCATTATTGATTCATAGCGATGGACTTTATAATAGAGTAATAAAGGCGTTCGGGGAGTCGCATATCTTTTGTAATAATAAGCGCCTGCGCTTTAAGCCCATTTTTATATTGAATGGTTTTATGCTGGTTGGTAATAAGCCCGTTATCTAATTGTATCGTTCCTAAAAAGCTGCTGTCAATGGTTACATCGGAGAGGTAGTTTAAAGTGCCAGACAGAAAACCCGTTTCCTGGTATGGGTAGGCATAAAAGCGCAATTGCACCTTCATGCCTGTATCCACTTTTCCAAAATTATATTGGGCCAGTTTTATTTCTGCGTAATACTTGCTGTCGCGGGGGTTAACATAACCTAACAGCTTACCTTGCTCAATGTATTGATTTTGCTGAAGCGGCAAAGCAAAAACAACAGCTCCGTCTGCCGGAGACTGTATCGTATACCGTTTCAGCCAGTCGTCTACGCTGCTTTTAAGCGTGTGCATTGCCTGCTCGAAAGTTTGCTGCTGTTGTAAAATATCATGCTCCAGTTGGTCTATTTCCTTTTGCTTACTGCGAATTTGATTGTCTTGTGATGTAATATTTGCGTTTATCTGCGGCAGGGATTGTTGTTTGCTTAATAATGCGCTTTGCGCCTGGCGGTATTCTTGCTTAGAAATTACTTTTTCTTCATACAGTTTTTTGTTCATCTCAAAAGTGGATTTTGCAAGCGCGTTGTCTTCAGCCGTCAGCTCCTTTTGTTCGGTGGCCTGCTCTTTTATATGTTGCAACGCGGCGATATCCCTGAGTAGCATATTTTTTCTTTTCAAATAAAAATCATTTACAAAATAATCACTGTATTGCTGTTTTGCAGCAATAAATACCTGGTAAGCTGTTTGCAATTCACCCAACCTGGTAAAGTGTTTATCAAATAAGGCCGCAATGGATAAAGGGCTGCCGGTATCCAACATTTGTACGCCGCTATTCAACCTAAACGCCAGGTCAATCACTTCTTTTGTATCGGCGTTTGATTCTATCCAGCCTAATACATCACCTTGTTTTACCTGCTGGTTATTTTTTACAAGTAAGGCAGTAAGCTTGCCTGTTTGTTGAGGAACGATCTCTTTTGGTGCGTTCATGCCTGTAAGCATAGCGCTTCCTTCTATTGTATCAGGATATTTTATAAACCACGATCCTGCTGCAATTGCTGTTATAATAAGAAGAAAAATTAGTAACGCCCATTTTTCAAAAGGGTCCGGCTTACGACTGATAACTTCCTGCGTTTCTTCGGAGCGGAGAACAAAATTTTTGTTTAAGGAAACAGATGTCATATCCGTTTCAGAAAGAGGCGTCATATCTGCTATTTCGTTTTTCATAGTTTATCAGTTTCCAAGTTCCAATTGATTTTTTACCAGCTCAAAATATTTCCCTTTAAGACTGGTCAATTCTATATGTGTTCCTTCTTCAACTATTTTACCCTTTTCAAGTACTACAATTTTACCGGCATTTTTTACTGTGCTTAACCTGTGGGCTACTATCACAACCGTTCTGCCTTTAAAAAAATGCTCCAGGTTCTCTATAATTATTTTTTCGTTATTGGCATCCAGCGCGTTGGTTGCCTCATCAAAAAAAATATAATCCGGGTCTTTGTATATTGCCCTTGCTATAAGCAGCCTTTGCTTTTGTCCCTGGCTTACCCCCGTACCATCCACACCAAGCTTTGTATAATAGCCGTTAGGCAGCGATTCTATAAATGAATGAATATTAGCTGCCCTGCAGCTATGCGCCAGCCTGTTATAATCAATTTCCTCATCGCCTACTGTTATATTACGCGCTATGGTATCGTTAAAAATATAGCCATCCTGTAATACCGCCCCGCATTTGCTTCTCCAGAATGAATGGCTGATATAGTCAAGCTTTGTCCCTTCTTCTTTATCTTCTTTTGCTCCAATCTTAATTTCCCCGTTATACTGATCATATATCTTCAGCAAAATTTTTACAAGGGTGGTCTTTCCGCTGCCGCTGGCTCCAACTATAGCAGTCACCTTATTTTCAGGGATCAGCAAATTTATTTTTTCTAAAACCAGGTCGTTGCCTGCTCCGGGATAGGTAAATGATACCTCATTCAGCAGAATACTTTTTTCTTCAGGCAGTTGTTTTATATACATTTTACCCTGTTGCTCTTCTTCATCCAGTTGATGTATCTCATTCAATCTTTCCATGCTTATTTTGGCATCCTGGGCGCTTTGCACAAACCCTATCCATTGCTGAACAGGAGCGCTAAGCTGTCCCATTATATATTGTATAGCCAGCATAGCTCCAAGCGTAAGCTTACCGTCTATTACAAAAGCCGCTACAATAAAGCTGATTATAATACCCTGTACCTGGTTGATCAAGGTTGCCCCTGCCTCCTGCCATTGGCTATAATTTAAGTTCCTGAAATTTAGTTTAAAGAGAGATGCCTGTATATTTTCCCACTCCCATCTTTTTTGCTTCTGGGCATTATTAAGCCTTAGCTCCTGCATACCCTGTATCAATTGCAATGTGGCATCGTTTTCTTTAGCGGAAAGATGAAAGCCTTCATAATTCAGCTTTCGCCTTATACGAAGGAACAGGGTAACCCACAAAAAATAGATAAAGCTGCCTGCGCAGAACACAAAGAACAGTTGCACATTGTATACGATGAGCACTATGGCATATATGGCAAAGTTGAATACGGAAAATAATGTGGACAGGGCAGAACCGGTAAGGAATGTTTGGATCTGCTTATGGTCTCCGATCCGTTGCAACGTATCGCCTGTGTGATGTATATCAAAGTAAGACACGGGCAGGCGGGTAAGCTTTATCCAGAAATCAGACAGTATCTGGATATTCAGGATATTGGATATTCTTAACAGCAAACGGTTTCTGATAAAATCAACTACCGTTCTGCTAAAGGTAAGCATCAGTTGGGCCGCCAAAACAACGGTTACAAAGTGCAGGTTATGAAGATTGATCCCGTTATCCACAATACTTTGTGTTAGAAAGGGAAATACCAATTGCAATAATGAAGCAATAAGCAGTGCTGTAAATACCTGCGTAATTTGCCATTTGCTGGTAACAAGGTATTGTAGAACCAGTTGCCAGCTCAGTTTTTTCTCCTTCTCTCCCTGCCGCTGATAAAATAAGGGGGTAGGCTCCATCAATAAAGCAATACCAACATCTTCACCTGTTTCATTTTTTGAAGCCACCCAGTGAGATAAGAACTCATTGTACGTATGTGTTATAATGCCTTTGCCAGGGTTGGCTATTTTTATTTTTGACCGGGTAATAGAAATCAATACCACAAAATGATTTTGATCCCAGTGCAGGATGCAGGGCATTGCTACCTGTTGTAATTGCTCAAAAGAAATTTTAACGCCTCTTGTTCTGAATCCCAGTTCCTCGGCGGTTTCACTTATCCCCAACAGGGAAACACCTGCTTTATTAAAACCTGCTTTGTGGCGTAAGGTATCCGTATTAAAATGATGACCATAATGCCTTGCCACCATTTTAAGACAACTAGGGCCACAATCCATAGCATTGAGCTGCTTATAAAATACAAAGGAATTCAAGCTTTTCATTATAGCAATTAAATACAATTACAATGTAGCAATTAAAATAATAAAATCTATAGTGAATTGGTATAGATACTAAACACTGATATAAGTGTATGCACTTACATTATCTTCTATTTGTGTCCTGAATAAAATTATATTCTGTAAAAATATATGGATGAAGTAAAATTTAAACTAACTTAGGAAGTGGTATAAGTTTTGATCAACACCAAATTGATTACTTGCCATGAACCTTACTATACCACAGCATAACTGTGAAAAAACGGTTATCCGGTTGATTAGGTGCCAGAAAATTAATATTACTGACACTACCATCAGAACTTCGCTTGAAACACATCCTGATTATCCAAGCCTGCTCAGTATTTCAGACTTTTTACACTCCTATAATATTGAAAATATTGCATTGAAAACAAGGGTTGAAAACTTTGCTGAATTCCCTGTTCCATTTATAGCGCATATTTTCAGGACTTCTGCCAACGAAGATATTTTTATTATTGTTCACGAAGTAAAGGGAAATAGAATCGTATATGAAGCCCCTGATGGAACAAGTTTGATTAGGGAAGACATAGACAAGTTTAGTCAAAAGTTTGCAGGTCATGTATTACTGATAGACGCATCGGAAGCGAAGCCGGAAAGAGATTATGGTATTAAGCAGAAGACAGAGCATCGGGAGAAGATCATTAGTACGCTGGCTTTGATAGCTATTCCGGTTGTGGCATTGGCCTACATGATATCAATGTTTTTCAGGTATCCGGCTGTTACCGTTGTTTTTGGTGAGTTATTTTTATTATTAGCGCTTGTTGGTACCGGTGTAAGTTTTTTGCTTCTATTATTTGAGATTGATAACCATAATCCCTTGCTGAAGGAAGTCTGCCGACCTGGCAAAAAAATCAATTGTACGGCGGTATTACAATCAAAAGCGTCCGGCATAATGGGGGTAAGCTGGAGCAGTATCGGCTTTTGCTATTTTTCCGGTATGTTGCTTTTCCTGCTGGTATTGGGCATAGATAGTTCACAGGCATTGCTTGTGACGGGTAGTGTTAGTGTACTGTCGTTACCGTATATTTTCTTCTCCCTATACTATCAATGGAAAGTCGTAAAGCAATGGTGTGTGCTTTGCCTGGCCATTCAGGCAATATTGTTGTTACAGTTTATAGTGGCTGCTACAGGCGGCTTTTACAACAATCTTTCCGTGGCTGAAGTTTCCTTTGGTACTTATATGGCAACAATACTATTTTTCATGTTTCCAGCGCTGGCTTTATATATCACGCTCCCGGCAATAAAAAAATCAAAAGAAGGTGTATCGCATTACCATGCATTACAACGGCTAAAACATAACAGGCAGGTATTTGATGCTTTGCTGGGCAGGCAAAAGAAAATAGAACATCCAACAAAAGAGCTTGGCATTACAATAGGTAAGCCGGATGCAAAATGGAAGATCGTTAAAGTTTGTAATCCTTATTGTGGCCCCTGTGCAAAAGCGCACTCGCTCATTGAAGAACTGATAAGTAATAATGAGGAATTAAGTGTACAGATAATTTTTACTGCAACTGAAAACGAAAAAGATATAAAAAAGGCACCGGCTATGCATTTAATGTCAATTGCTGCAAACAATGATGAAACGCTTACCAATCAAGCGTTGAGTGACTGGTACAATGCACCCCGAAAGGATTATAAAGCTTTCGCCGAAAAATATGCTGCACACACTCCCTCTGAACAGATGAACCTGAAGATAATGGCAATGCGCGAATGGTGTGATCGCGTTCAAATTACTGTCACCCCTTCTTTTTTTGTGTGCATGAATACACACAACAACGAAGATGAGGGTGCTAAATTTTTCCAATTACCGGAAATGTACACCGTAGCTGATCTAAAATATTTCTTTACCGTATAAACAGTTTATATGTCGTTAGTCAAAGCCATTAAGCGGTTAGAATACGCCAACTTCCTCATCAGGAAAAAAGCTACAGGAGATCTAAACACTTTTGCTAAAAAAATGAAATTATCAAAGAGTGCGGTTAAACATATTTTATGCGAAATGCGGGACTTAGGCGCAAACATCAAATATGACAAACTACGGAAATATTACTATTACGAAGAAGATGGCGAATTCTGCATTTCCAGGTTTATGAAATATGGTGAGATGCTAACAAAAGACAAAACTGCCTATATTGGTAAACCGGAAGAGTTATGTTTTTCAGAAAAAGCCGTTTTTGTCCTTTGCAAAGATATTTAAAAAGTTTTGGAGCCAGAAATAGTGGCTCGGGGAGGTATAGCTTTGTCATTGTTAATTATTATTTACACAGCCTGCATAAAAACAGGTTTAAATTTTACAAAAATGAAAAAACTAAAACTAAAATTAAAACTTCAAAGCATTGAAGGATCAGAAATTCTTACAAGAGAGCAACTGAAAACAGTGATGGGTGGAAGTGGAAGTGGAGGTGGCGAATATTGCCAGACTGACGGGTTTGTTTGTTGGCAAGAAAATGGCAACACGTATACGTGCTTCGAAACCGAAAGTGCATGTTGCTGTGGACATGACAAGGGAAATAGATATTGCTATAAGTATTGAACTTTGAAGATTTTTACCGGACACTAATAATTCTTCCAAACCAGTATATAGTATAAACAACACTCATTCGGGTAATGAAAAAAGAATTATTTATAATACTCATTAGCTTGGGCATTGCGAAATTTAGCGATGCTCAAGCTAATTTTTCTCTTTCTGGTAACATTTCCAAAGAGTTTGAACATTCTGTTGTCAAGCTATTCTCTCAAGACTCCACATTCTCTACTTTGTATGATACTGTAGCTAATGGCTCTTTTTCGTTTTCAGGTACTCTAATTCAGGAATTTAATTGTGTGTATCTTTCTTTTTCGAAAGGAAGCTCCAGGATAACCACAGGGCCTTTCTTTTTAGCCGCTAGAAAAATGAGCCTAAGTCTATTATGCAAAGACAATGAACCTTGTCAAATCCATTACACCAATATTCCGTTTGTTGATGAGCAGGCAGCGTACAGCAAAGCAATCACAAACATTGACGATAGCTTAGTACAAACTTACGACCTTATCTTTCAAGTAAAAAAAAATCTAAGAAAAGGCTTTAGTATAGACTCATTAGATAAAAAATACAATGATCTAAAAACAAAGCGCAAACTATCCGTACTCAAATTTTTAGGTTCACACAAAGACTCTTATTACGCGTTATTTGTTTTTAAGGATCAAGTATTAGATTTTGCTTCTGCTTCTGATTTCGAGGAGAACGACACACCTGTGTTAGTGGAAATCTATAGTGGTTTTAGCGAAGTGTTGAAAACAACAGGTTTAGGCATATACATCAGTCAGCAATTAGCAAAAAGGGAATCACTTCTGTTAGGAAAACAATTTCCCGATTTTTCATTCCATTCAGAAACGCTGCTACCATATACGCTGTCAGAATTTAAAAATAAAAAGTATGTGCTACTTTGCTTTTGGGCTTCCTGGTGTAAACCTTGCATAAAAGGATTGCCGACATTTTCAAAGCTTGCTGCTGAGTATAAAGACCAGGAGCTGCAAATCGTTTATTTATCAATTGATAAAGAAGAAGAAAAATGGAGGCGGATAGTAAAAGAAACCAGACCGCCAGGATTGCAAACTTGTGATATTTACCCATTTGTATGCAGCAACAAAATGCTGCGAAACCTATTGGCTATACAAGCCATACCACAATATTTTCTGATTGATAAAACAGGAAAAATTATATATCACAACCGACTGTCTAATGATGATGAGAAATATACCATATTAAGCAATTTATTGAAACAGCTTCTGAAGCCCGAACAACAGCAGTAAAAAACAATTCAGAAAAAGCAAAAAAAAGACCAGGAGTATTATAATACGCAGCAACGTTTTAAACACAACAAACAGGTATTTGATGCTTTGCTGGACAGGCAAAAGAAAACAGAACATCCAACAGAAGCGCTTGGCATTACAATAGGTAAGCCGGATGAAAAATGGAAGATCATTAACGAACTGATTACACAACAGAAAAGTAAAATACAGACGATGAAAAAATGGTGCGATGAAACACAGATAAATTTTACACCAACTTATTTTCATAAATGGCTACCAATTACCTGATGCTTATACTTTACCAGACCTAAAATATCTTCTCACCTCTATATAAAATTCGATGCTATGGGTATTTTACGACAAATAAAACGACTTCAGTATATTGATTATATTATCAGAAGGAAAGCGACAGGAAATTTAAGAACTTTCGCTGAGAAGAACAGGTTGAGCAAAAGGGGCTTAGCAGCAGTATTACAGGAAATGAGAGAAATGGGCTTCCCAGTAAAATACAGTCGTCAACTTAATAGCTACTATTATGAAGAGGACGGAGAAATGGTAAAGTGCCTTTTTATAAAACATGGAGAGATACTAACTCGGGGAGAAACAAGGAGCATAGGTAGCCATCCCGAAAATTTATGTTTTTCTAAAGTGGAGATTTTTGAGATTTGTGAAAATTCATAAAATATGCTTCAAGGCACTTATGGTGCCTTGAAGCATTTGAACTAATAGAAGCAAGTAAAAGAAGCTTTTATTCAATAATATAGCCTTGCATAAAACATTCTATTTGTCGAATTGGAACGGATATAATATTAATACCTATGAGATTTTATGTATTGTCCTTAAAATAGAAACCATTCCTATAAAATGATCTGTTGTAGTGTTTGTAATACCATAAATTATCCATGAGCTCGTTTCCAATAACTGTACATGCAATTAATCTTCCCAAGAGAATAGACCGGAAATCTAACCTGATCGGTCAGTTTCTTGACAAAGAGGAATTTAGCCTAAGAATAGTAGAGCCTACTTCAGATCCGAATGCTGCCAAAAGCCTTTGGAATACTATAAGAAATATTATAAGAAAAAATCTTGAGAACGATTTTGTTATTATTTGTGAGGATGATCACATTTTCACACAACACTATTCCGCAAGAATACTGCAAAGTTCTATTGGCCAAGCAGTGAACTTAAATGCCGATCTTTTATTAGGCGGAATTAGTTGGTGCAAAAATGCTATTTCTATTAATAGTAATTTATTTTGGGTTGACAAGTTCTCAGGCTTACAGTTCGTAGTATTATTCAGGAAAGTATATTCGAAAGTATTGACGGTTGACTTTCAAGATCATGATTGTGCAGATTATAAACTTTCAGGTTTGGCGAAAAACAAGTTTGTAATTTATCCATTTATTTCTATACAGAAGGATTATGGTTATTCGGATGTTACTTATAAAAATAATGAAAAGCGTAGAGTAGAAAAACTATTTGAAAATTGCAGTTCTTCATTTGCGTTCTTGTTAAAAGTGGAAAAATACTATAAAGAATTTAACGGCGCAATGATAAGTGAACCCAATTACAATGCCATTTCAATCCCAACATATATCATTAATCTCCCGGAACGAACGGAACGACTGGAGCATATAAAGAAGGAATTTGCCGGGCGGAAAGAATTTGATCTGACTATAGTGGAAGCTTGCAGGCATAAGATCGGTGCAGTTGGTCTTTGGCAAAGTATCCGGAAGATTATTTCACTTGCTATTGAAAATAATGATGATGTTATTATCATCTGCGAAGATGATCACGTCTTTACTGAGCATTATTCAAAAAATACCTTCATTCAGAATATCATTGAAGCACATACACAGGGCGTGGATATGCTTATTGGAGGAGTAGCAGACGCAAAGTATATCCTGCCCATAACAGAAAAACGATTCTGGGTGGGCAGCTTTTGGAGTACCCAGTTTATTGTTTTATATAGAAATATTTTTTCTCACATAATAAATGAGCCTTATAATGATGAAATTACGGCTGATGGAAAGCTATCAGAGAGCGTTGTTAACAAGATGGTTCTATTCCCCTTCATCTCCACACAAAAAGAGTTCGGATACTCAGACATATCAGCTTATTATAATAATCAGAGGGCAAGCAACCCTCCTCATAAAAAATTTCAGGATAGTTTTCGCAAATTCGAGCTTATCAAGAAGATATACCAAAAACATAGAAATCAGTTAAACACTTTTTAAATAAATTTATCATGACCTTTGAATTAATTGGATGGTTAGGCGCTATTTCATATCTGATCGGCTATTTTTTGTTAGTTATTAAAAAAATTTCAGCAGACTGCTACACATATCATGTGCTGAACATGCTAGGCGCGTTGGGGTTAATTTTTAATGCCTGGTATCTACAAGATCACCCTAACATAATGGTAAATGTTACCTGGTTACTGATAGCAATTTATGCACTTGGCTGCGTATTCAAACTTAAAAAGAAAGAAAAAGGTATTCCTGAAAATATTTAAAAAATGGATAAGGAGATATTAGACCTCATATATCATGAAAAGCTCCTGCCGGAAAATCATTCAGAAATAGTTAGCCTGAAACTACTGAAAGAGGGAATGACAAACAGTAACTATTTATGTATCACCGAAGCAGGAAGTAAATACGTCATCCGTATTCCAGGTTATAATACTTCCGAGATGATTGACAGAAAAAGCGAATGGGCAAATCACCATAAGATTACTGTGCTAAATCTAAATACAAAACATGTTGCCTATTTAAAAAATTCCTGGATTAAAGTGTCCGTCTATGTTGAAAATACTCTGGAAACCATTACTTCCAGATATAAAGCAATAGATATTGCCTGCAAAGCCTTAAAAAGGTTACATAATTCAGATATTGTTTTTGCCAACAGGTTTTGGGTTTCAGACATGATAGGGCGTTATGAAAATATAGTTAGACGCAACAAAGTACAATTAAGCCCACTATACTTATTATTGAGAGCAACTCTGAAGAGCAACTCTGATGATTTTCTCTATTCAAAAATAAAGTGGACAGCTTGCCACAACGATCTTGTGAAAGGAAATATTTTATTGGATTCATCAAAGAACATTTATCTCATAGATTGGGAATATTCCGGCATGAATGATCCACTTTGGGACCTTGCATCTTTTATTCTGGAAAATGAGTTAACTCCTTCAGAAGAGCATTATATGCTTGAGAAGTACCATCAGGATGAAAACCTAAGACCCGAAAGCCAGAGCATCATTGCATTATTTAAGATTTATCAGGATATATTATGGTACTTGTGGGCGAAAATAAAAGAGTATTATGGGAGCCAGTACGGCGACTATTCAGAAAAAAGAATACGAAGAGCTTTGAAAAATTATGCAAACTTTAATTGCGAGATTTTTATGCCTTAATTATTTTGCCATTAGAATCAACAGAAATTTTAGCTGATAATATCCTGTTCACGGGTTGTTCAAGGCGATGATTCCAGGGGTAGATAAACAAATCAGTTCGCCAGTTTTTATATGTTAAGTCTAATGATTGTAGAGGGTCGGCAGGGATATAATAGGAGGATTCCTCAAAGATTACTTTTTGCAAAGGATAAAAAGAGCTTACCGGAATTTCTATTCCATCTTCCAGAATGATATACCCATTTCGCTTCTGAAATAGCCAAATATCAATAAACGGAAAGCGATAATTCAACCCAGGAATTTCATCCCCCGAGTTAAGCCATACTTTATAATAGTCTATATGTCTCCACTTTTCCTGCGTACATTTAATTGCATCCTCATTCTTCAGTATTTCTATGAAACGTTCAATTTCCCTGTCTGAAAGCAATAGATCAACATCATCGTCCCAGGGCATAATGCCACCATGCCTTATATATCCTAAAAGCGAACCATAGGATAGTATTAACTCAATTCCATGCTGTGAAGCAAGCTCATTTAACCTTCGTAAAAGAAACTGTATTTGTCTTCTACTATCATCTGTCCAATGGTCTGTACTATAAATTGCAGATTCTATAGCTTCATTTCTTGACACATTACGGAGCGGGTTTTCTTTATAGAAAAAGGACTCGCTATCATTATAGTATACATTTATTTTACTTGCTGATGACAAATCCAGTATCTCCTCGTCTAAAGGCTGTCTTACGATATTTATTTCGGATATTATTTTAGCTCCCTTCTTCGTTAGAAAAAATGCATCTAAACCCCACATTTGACCGAAAGCGTATGCCTCAAATCTGGCATTTTCATTGTAAAAAGCTCTATCAAAAGGGAAATAGATATCCCAGTCTCCATCAAGGTCAGCCAACTCATTGAATAGTTCTGGTACATCATATTCTGATTGCGCGGTTTTATCTATAATTAAACAAACATTGTGTGTTGAGCTGGTAAATTCAGCAAGTACATATTTTGTGGCAATGTGAGAAATTACTTCATAGGGCGATATCTCGAATCCATACTTGGCCTTTATGAAAATGTTGTCAATAGATAAATTCATTTTATTAAGCATTTCTATACCAGATTGCCATCCGGTCACTTGTATTAAATTCCCGTTTAATAGGCTTTCAATTTTAAATGAACTACATGATTGGTCATAAAATATATTATAAACAGGTATTCCAGTTATCATACTTCACTTAATAATAAATCAAGGTCGCGAATAGTATCTATTTCATAGCAATCATTCTTTCTTAATTTCTGCACCGTAATGTTTAATTTATCAAGATTCTCTTTAATTATCTGATCCCAATAAAAATGTAAAATAGAATGATTTTCTTCTCCATCTATTATTTGTACCAAATCATTTAAATAATTTTTGATGATATCTGTTGACGATTGAACCCAAAATGAAACCCCGGACATAACATAAGCGCCAGCCTTGTAAGTTGTATTTGTTAGATGTTGGTCTGGTATTATAATTTGTCTTAGTATTTGCTTTTGGGAAAATTCCAATATCCATTCTCTTGATATGTCTGACTTGAAGATGGAAAAATAAGTAGATGCTGTGATAGCAGGAATAAGAAAGTTCTTATTTAAGAAAACATCTCCTTCGATAATCCAGGTATTCTTTAATACATCTTTACATAAAGAAAGAGAATATATGTTGTTGTAAATTTCATATTTCGGGTTGAAAATAAGGTGGACTTCGTGTTTATTTTCTAGATATTGAAACATCTCTGCCTTATACCCAACAACAACATTAATATCAGAAATGCCAACTTCTTTCAAGAATACAATTTGCCTTTCGATTATTGATGTTCCATTAACAACCATTAATGGTTTAGGCGTTATTTCGGTATATGGTTGTAACCTGTTACCCATTCCGGCAGCCAGAATTATTGCATTCATTCTCATTATTAAACTAGTTGTAAAAACACGGGTGTATCTAAATTAATTAAATAATTTTGATATTAGAAATCTGGTTGACTTTGAAGCTAAGTTGAATTTGAACAACTTGCTTGCAAAAAATATTTAAACGCACTTATAGTGCATCGAAAGGTTTTAGCTTTGTATTGTTATATTATTTTTCTTAACAACAAAACTTTACGACATGAAAAAATTAAAGTTGAATTTCCAGGACTTTAAGAGTACTGAGGTGTTGACCAGAGAACATTTGAAAACGATTATTGGAGGAGATGGAGGAAGTGGCGGATCTTGCCCTAATGGCTATTGGTGGCTTGTTTGTACAACTCCTGGAGGGGTAGAGTGGTGGTGCCGATCATCTAACTCTGGTAATGCCAATATGCTTTGTGAAGGAATATATCCCGCATATAACCCAGATAATGTGTCGGGTGAATGGTCTCCGGTAATTAATACTGGTGGTTAATACGCTTTTTACATTTTTGAATGTTAGGGTATTCTATTTGATTTACAAGATTCCGAGAATTACGATTGTTAACTATTCTCTTCAATCTAAACTAAAAGGGTTGTCTTATTTTCGGGGCAACCTAACTTTTTTAAATATTGATAGATGCAAAAGGCAGTTATTATTATACTACTACTTGCAATGACATTTTTTACTTCTTGTAAAAATGGCAATGTGC
This sequence comes from Agriterribacter sp., assembly GCF_035497235.1. GTDB lineage: Bacteria > Bacteroidota > Bacteroidia > Chitinophagales > Chitinophagaceae > Agriterribacter. The sequence continues at coordinate 169,752 of NZ_DATJEB010000049.1, read as the reverse complement.
GTAAATTGAACGAAAAGCGTAATTATAATTCCTCAGCAGGTATATACATTTCTTTTTCGGATACACTATCTCCTAATCACATTATTTTAAAAGCAACTATAAATAATAAACCTGCCTATCTATTGCTTGATAACGGCACAATGCCCAATGAATATCTTATACTTTTTAAGCCTTTTGCAGCACGCGCTCAAATTATTGATACGTTAAAGCCTTTCCGTATTGAAGCAGACCGTATAGCAAATTCGTCTGTTTTATTGTCTTTAGGTGGTTTGGAAGATTCAATTAAAAATACTGTTATTAAGCAACTACACATGTTGACTGGGCAAAAGAATGTACCCGATGGTATCCTGGGTATGGGTTTTTTAAAAAGATACATCGTAGAAATAAATTATGAAATGCGTTATTTGCAACTTCATGATACCGCAAGTTATAAAGTACCCAATGAATACAAGGAAGTGACTTTTAAACCTCCCTATACTGGCCCGTTCCGGCAACTTGATGCCGAATTTTGTATAGGTCAAAAAAGTATAAAGGAGAGCATAAGTATTGATATAGGACTTGGGGTCGATGGCTTTTTTTGGGGGCTTCCCAAATACTTAAAATATCAGCATATGCTGCAACCAGGCTTGAATGGTAAAATATCAGAATCTTATTTTGTATTTTCCAAATCAAAAAATATGCATATTATTATTGATTCTGTACATATTGTCGGTAAAACTATTAAGCTTATCCCTGCAACTATAGAGATTGAATCTTCAGCATCATACGATGCTATTATTTTGGGAAATAATGTACTTCAACGGTTCAAAAAAATATATTTTAATTTTGGTGCTAACAAAATTTATTTGCCTTGGAAATAAAATTGAGGAAGATTAGTACATATTCAGATAACAATTTTCAACTAAACATTCTTAAAATCTTGATAACTGTGAAATGCAAAGCGGTAAAAGTCAGTAGGCAATTCCTTAGAATTAGTTTGAAGTTTTCTTATTTCTCAAAGCCGTCTGAGTACCTTCTAATTGACAAGCAATAAAATGATCATTTATTTATATCCAGAAGGAATTTGTCTATCCCTGATGTGATTACTGAATTGCTTCGAAAAGTCCCAGGAACGGATGGAACAAATAGTAAGGATATATCATTAAATATTTTCCTCATAAAATCCTGAAGGATGAAAAGGATAAAGTTATACGCGACCTGCTATTGGCAGGATGATGATTCGTTGTACCGATATTTAAGCAACTACTCTCCTACCGGTCGACCTGAATGTAAGAATATTGAATTTACACGTAGTAATAACTTTGACTTGTCCATAATTTTTACAGCACCGTATAAGCACCATAAGAAAATTAGCACCAATTCTTCTATTGTTTTTTTAACAGAACCGCCGGGGTCAAAACATCATATTAATAGATCAGACATTTATGTATCTAAAATGTACTGTCCGGAAATTTTTTGGGGATGCGGGAAACAGGAAATAGATTTAATTCGAAAAGGTAAGTTTGACAAGACACTTTGTCTATCTTCCGTCACGAGCGAACTTTCATTTTTGGAGGGGCATCAAAGGAGGCTGTTGTTTATCCAATACCTGGATAAAGTTGTACAAGAAGGGTTTAGTTTGTTCGGAAGGAAGTATTCAGGAAACTTTTTCAAGCTGATTGATTCATACAAAGGTGAAATCGAAAACAAGTTAGATGCACTGATAAATTTTGAATATCATTTTGCTTGTGAGAATTCTTTTGTCAGAGATTATTTTACAGAAAAAGTGTTACAACCGATTTTAACTGAAACTTTATGTTTTTATGATGGCTGCACCAATATCTTTGACTATATACGACCAGAAGTCTTAATAAAAATAGACGTGAATGATTGCGATAGGGCAGTAGATATGGTTGTAAAAAGTATTTTGAACGATGAATATAGAAAAAGGAAGGTAGTGCTACACAAAGAAAGTATTAGAGTTCGAAATCAATTTAATATTTTGAATATTGCTTGGGCAGAGGTGAACGGAAAAAACATGCCTGACTATTTAAAGTTATGATTTAAACTTGCCATGAAAAAGATCATTTCCTTTTCTTTATGGGGCACAGAAATGCTTTATTGGCAAGGCGCCATCGAAAACATAAAAATAGCCAGGTCTTTGTACCCCGGTTGGATTTGCCGATTTTATGTGGATGAAAAAAGTGACAAGAGATATATCCGTTTGCTTCAATCACAGGAATGTGAAATTATATTTAAGCAGGCAAGGGGGAGTTGTTCCGGGCTGGTATGGCGATTTTTAGCGGCTGACAATGCCGATATTATGATTTGCAGGGACGCAGATTCCCGACTTTCATTAAGGGAAGTATATGCAGTAAATGATTGGCTAAACTCTGATAAAGATTTTCATATTATGCGTGACCATCCTCTGCACACCAGTCTTATACTCGGAGGCATGTGGGGATGTAGAAATATGGAGGGGATGAATGCATTAGTTGAAAACATTCCTTATGAGCACCAGGAGGTTAAAGGTTTCGATCAGTATTATTTAGCTAAATATATTTATCCTCAGATCAAAGATGCTGCATTAATCCACGATAGCTATAAGCTATTCGGAGACGGAATTGACTTCCCTACTAAACGCATTGAAAATGAATATGTTGGTGCAGTTATTCCTGTTTAAAATTTATTAAGCCCGTTTATATAAAAACAGGCTTAATAAGAATGACTATCTGATGACACTAAACAATATGAAGCCATGCTTTGAAGGATCATACAAAACAAATATTTTTTCTGGTTGCCCTGCATAGTACCCGCCTGGCACAGGTTTGCTGTTTTGCGAAAACCTGTTTGGCAGGCATTCAATTTTATTTTACATTTATCTTTCACGCCCGCCTGACCAATTCATTCGCCCGCCCGACTGAACATCGTTCGGGCGGGCAAAGGGCGCAACGAAGCAAAGAGCGCAAAGGAGGATTTACAATTTTAAGCTTCCGGATTTGGCATTATGCAAAAAGCAAAGGCAGAAGAAAATCATAACACTGTTCATATGAAACGATATCTCTTTTCTCTCCTGATCGCAACGTTGAGCTATGGCCTATCCTCCGCCCAGGGGCCTCCAGCCAATTATGATGAATCAGCGGTTCCTCCCTATACCCTGCCCGACCCATTGATTTCCCCGAAGGGAAAAGCGGTTACAACCGTTAAGGAATGGGAGCGCAAACAAAAACCCTATATTTTAAAACTATTTACAGAAAATGTGTATGGAAAAATACCAGCCAGGCCTGCAGGCATGCATTTTAAGGTTACAGAAACAGATTCTGCTGCATTAAATGGAAAAGCAATACGGAAACAGGTCGCTATTTATTTTTCCGGAGGAGATGATGCTCCTTCGATGGACCTGCTACTGTATTTGCCTAAAACCAATAAACCTGCAACAGTATTTGTGGGATTGAATTTCACCGGCAATCATACCATTGCTGCAGATAAAGCGATTAAGCCCGCCAGGCATCTCAAAAAGAAAGACCGGCAAATGACCGACAGTGAAGCCATTGAAAGCTCAAGAGGGTCTTCTGCTTCGCGTTGGCCATTGGAAGAAATAATTAATAAAGGATACGGCGTTGCCACCGCGCATTATTACGACCTGGAGCCTGACGATAAAGATGGATGGAAACAGGGCATTCGTACTACCATGAAAGACGCTTTACATATAGCAACGGATGAATGGAGCGCCATTGGCGCATGGTCATGGGGGCTAAGCAGGATACAGGATTACCTTGAATCGGATGCTGCAGTGGATGCCAAAAGAACCATACTCATCGGTCACTCACGGCTGGGTAAAACCGCTTTGTGGGCCGGAGCAAACGACCAGCGTTTTTCCATTGTTATCTCCAACAATTCTGGTGAAGGCGGCGCCGCACTTTCCCGCAGGATATTTGGAGAAACCATCCGCAACCTCAATACCAGCTTTCCGCACTGGTTCATTGCACGATATAAAAGTTATAACGATCATCCGGAAATGCTCCCCGTTGATCAGCATATGCTGCTATCGCTTATTGCTCCCCGGCCTTTATATGTTGCCAGCGCCGAAGACGACAAATGGGCCGATCCCAAAGGCGAGTTCCTTTCGGCGAAAAACGCATCACCTGTTTATGCGCTTTACAAACTACAGGGAGTAACTGTTAATGAAATGCCCAACGTAAACAACCTTGTGGGAGAAACGATAAGATACCATATCAGAACCGGTAAGCACGATGTTACTTTATACGACTGGCAGCAATACCTGGAGTTTGCGGAGCAAAATAAAAAAAGTGAATAGTCAGTGGGTGAATGGTGAAGAAGGAATTATCATCTTGTCATTAGTATGCTTTAGCTGACTGCTGAAAGCTGATAGCTGACCGCTTAAGATAAAAAGTGAGTAGTAAGTAAATATTGATCTTTCTTAAAAAATACAGTAATCATTCATGAAATGAGCCATAATAATGTCTGTCACCAACCGTGATGTTTATTGGCGAATTCCATTTGGCAAAAAAAATAAAAAAAACAAATGAAAAAAAAATACGGACGCCGCAATTTTATTGGTACAGCTATTGCCGGCGGAATTGGCTTAAGCTTGTCTAACAGCTTCACTGCGTTATATGCACAAGGTAGCGCATCGCAAAAAAGGATTGGTATTATAGGCTTAGATACTTCTCACAGTATTGCTTTTACAAAAGCGCTTAACGCCGCCAGTGCCTCACCTGAACTAAAAGGATACAAAGTAGTAGCAGCCTATCCAAAAGGAAGTAACGATATAGCCTCTTCTGTAAAAAGAATTCCGGAATATACCGAAGAAGTAAAAAAGCTGGGTGTGGAAATAGTAAGCTCAATACAGGAGCTGCTAAAAAAAACAGATTTCATACTGCTTGAAACCAATGACGGCCGGCTGCATTTGCAACAGGCATTAGAAGTGATTAAAGCCGGCAAACCCATGTTCATTGATAAACCCATTGCGGCTTCTTTAAAAGATGCGATGGCTATTTTTAAAGCGGCGGAACAATACAAGGTACCGGTTTTCTCCTCTTCTTCTTTACGGTTTATGCAAAGTGCGCAGGAAGTGGCTAAAGGTAAAGTGGGTAAGGTGCTTGGCGCAGATACCTATAGCCCTGCGCATTTAGAAAATACACATCCCGATCTGTTCTGGTATGGCATACACGGTGTGGAAACGCTGTATACGGTAATGGGTACAGGTTGTAAACAGGTTGTTCGTTTACATACCAATGATACAGATGTGGTAGCTGGCACCTGGGAAGATGGCCGCATCGGTACATTCCGCGGTACCCGTTCGGGTAAGAGCGGCTATGGGGGCACCGTGTTTGGCGAAAATGCAACAACCGTATTAGGACCTTTCGATGGCTACGATGCATTGCTGGTGGAGATCATTCAATTTTTTGACACCGGTATCGCCCCTGTAAGCAGTAAAGAAACACTGGAAATTTGCGCCTTTATGGAAGCAGCCGATGAAAGCAAAAACAAAGGAGGCGTTCCCGTAAGTTTGGAGGAGATGAGGAGGAGAGCGGAAGGATAATACAGTTTATGGTTTGGCAGTTTGTGGTTTGTAGTTTGGAATATCGCTTCGGATTTAAAATTATTACCAAGCAACGTTTCTCTAAAGTAAGCATATGATCATGAAAAATTCAAGAAGAAACTTTATTAAAAAAACGGTAGCGGGAACAGCCGCTTTTTCAATAGGCGGGATATTGTCCGGCTTCAGCGCAAAAAGTTACGCCGGCATTATGGGCGCCAATGAACGCATACGCGTAGGCGTTATGGGTGTTAACAGCCGCGGCTTGGCGGTGAGCAGCAATTTTGCTGTGCAGGAAGGCTGCGAAGTGGCGTATGTTTCTGATGTAGATAGCCGTGCAGCGGATAAATGCATGGCGGCCATTGAAAAATTGCAGCAGAAACGTCCTAAGCCGGCGCCGGATTTCAGGAAGGCCCTGGAAGACAAAGACATGGATGCTTTGATTGTTACGGCACCCGATCACTGGCATGCCCCCGCCGCCCTGCTGGCGTGCAAGGCCGGTAAGCATGTATACCTCGAAAAGCCATGCAGTCATAACCCGCACGAAGGTGAATTATTAGTTGCCGCCCAAAAGAAATACAACAGGGTATTGCAAATGGGCAACCAGCGCCGCTCCTGGCCCAGGGTAATGGAAGCCATTGCTGCACTGCATAGCGGCGTAATCGGCCGTCCTTATTTTGCTAAAACCTGGTATTCCAATAACCGCGCCGCTATTGGCAAAGGAAAGATGGTACCCGTACCCTCCTGGCTCAATTATGAACTGTGGCAGGGACCGGCACCGCGGCAACCTTATAAGGATAATCTTATACACTACAACTGGCACTGGTTCTGGAACTGGGGTACCGGCGAAGCGCTCAATAATGGTACGCATATGGTTGACCTGGCCAGGTGGGGGCTTAAAGTGGATTATCCCGTGAAGGTGAGCTCTGCAGGTGGCCGTTACCGTTATACCGATGACTGGGAAACCCCCGACACCCAGGTCATTAACCTGGAATTTGAAAACAACAGCATGATTTCGTGGGAAGGACGCAGTTGCAACGGTCAGCCGGTAGAAGGCAGCGCCGTTGGCGTATTGTTTTACGGCGAAACAGGCTCCCTGCTGATTGAAGGAGGGAACGCCTATAGCATATTCGACCTGAAGGGCAAGGTCATAAAAGAAGTGAAGCACGAAGACCTGATTGATCCGCGTAACCTATCAAGCCCCGCACAGGAATTAGATGCCCTTCATATCCGCAATTTTTTTGATGCTATCCGCAATGGCAGTCCGTTGCGTTCAGATATCATTGGCGGCCATCAAAGCACGCTCCTCGTACAATTGGGTAATATCGCCCAGCGTACAGGGCGCACGCTGCAAACCGATTCGAAGAACGGGCATATTCTAAATGATAATGAGGCTATGCAGCTCTGGCGCAGGGAATACGAGCCGGGCTGGGAGCCTGAGATATAACTTCAACTTAAGTTCTTCAATTAGGCTGCGGTTTGGGGATGACAGTACAAGAACCGATATAAGTTAAAAAGACCAATATGAAAAAACTGTTGACAATTTTTTTGCCCGTAGTCATTTTATTGATTTCCTGCGAAAGCCCAACAAGTAAGCAAGATCAGCCAGGCAAGACAAATGTTGTAAAAACCGGCGCTTCCCTGAACGACAGTTCTATAGTATATAAAACAGATAATTTAATCATCACAAGGCTATCAAACCACACTTATGCGCATACTTCTTTTTTAAATACAAATGATTTTGGAAGGGTTCCCTGTAATGGAATGGTTGTTGTAAATGCAAATGAAGCCATTATTTTTGACACACCGTCAGATGATGAAAGTTCGGGGGAATTAATAAACTTTCTTATGAACAACCTGCAATGTAAAATAAAAGCAATAATCCCCACTCATTTTCACGAAGATTGTGTGGGTGGGTTAGAAAAGTTTAATGAATACAATATTCCGGCCTACGCATCCAATACAACAATTGAGCTACTGAAAATAAAAGGCAGGAAATTTTCTAAACCCATAAAGGGATTTGCCGATAGCCTTGCTTTAAATATTGGGGATAAAAAGGTTTACGCCCAATATTTTGGAGAAGGACATACGAAAGACAATATCATTGGATACTATCCGGATGACAATGTACTATTCGGGGGATGTTTGATAAAAGAATCAGGTGCAACTAAAGGGAATTTAGAAGACGCCTATACAAAAGAATGGCCGATAACAGTGCATAAACTCAGGCAGCAATATCCGGACACTAAAATTGTCATCCCGGGACACGGAAAATGGGGCGGAACTGAATTGTTTGATTATACAATAAAATTATTTGAATAAAAAGTGCAGCCCTTACGCTGCACTTTTTATATTATACGCTACCAAGCCCTAAATCACCGGCGTATTCAGCGCTGCCAGTGATTGATTAATGTCTTCCTGCGATACCTCATAATCAACCAGCTTACCATTGAGATATTGTTCATAAGCGCTCAAATCAAAATGACCATGACCGCATAAGTTAAACAAAATAGTTTTGGAAACGCCTTCTTCATCCGCCTGTTTCGCCTGGCGTATTACTTCAGCAATGGCATGGGTAGCTTCCGGCGCGGGAATAATGCCTTCTGTTCCGGAAAACAATAAGCCCGCGTCAAAACATTCCGTCTGATTAATGGCATTGGCTTCAATAATACCATCCTTCAGCAACTGGCTAACGATGGCGCCCGCCCCATGATAGCGCAGTCCTCCCGCATGAATGGGTGAGGGAATAAAATTATGTCCCAGCGTATACATCGGAATCAGCGGCGTCATTCCAACGGTGTCGCCAAAATCGTAACGAAAAACACCGCGCGTTAATTTCGGACAGGAGGTTGGCTCTACCGCTATTGCTCTTATTTTTTTTCCACCTGTTAATTCGCCCTCCAAAAAAGGAAATACGATACCGGCGAAGTTCGACCCACCGCCAAACGGGGCCACTACAATATCGGGATAGTCGCCTGCCTTTTCCATTTGCTTCAATGCCTCCAGCCCTATAATGGTTTGATGCATCAATACATGATTCAGCACACTCCCCAAAGCATATTTGGTATCATCATGCGTGGCTGCCACTTCCACCGCCTCAGATATGGCAATACCCAGGCTTCCGGGCGAGTTGGGATCTCCTGCCAGGATGCTTCTGCCCGCATTTGTTAAATTGCTGGGTGAAGCGTGCACCGTGGCACCCCATGTGTTCATCATAATTTTGCGGTAAGGCTTTCCATCATAACTCACTTTTACCATAAATACTTCGCAGGCTATTCCAAATAACTTACAGGCAAAGCTGAGCGCGCTGCCCCATTGGCCAGCCCCGGTTTCCGTTGCAATTTTCTTTATCCCTTCCTTCATATTATAATACGCCTGCGGAACAGCGGTATTAGGCTTATGCGAACCCGCGGGACTAACGCCTTCATATTTATAATAGATTTTAGACTTTGTACCCAGTGCTTTTTCCAGTCCGTAAGCCCTGAACATGGGTGTAGGGCGCCAGATGGAATACAGGTTCCTTACCTCGTCTGGTATTGTTATCCACTTTTCGGTACTTACTTCCTGTTTGATCAGTTCCATAGGAAACAACGGGGCTAAATCTTCCGGTCCCACAGGTTGTTTTGTTCCCGGATGCAGGGGAGGCAAGGGCTTATTAGGCATGTCTGCCATAATATTGTACCAGTGCGTGGGTATCTCCGATTCCTCTAAAGTAATTTTTCTTTGTTGTGACATGTATTATTTTTTTGGGTAATCAAGATACAGAAAAAGATCAATACAGGCAGCGCAATGCATATTATTTCAAACCCGGCAGCTCCGATTGCATTTTCAACATATAATTTCCACATCATCGTCTAACTACTTCCCGGCTTCTCCTACTACCGATTTGTTCATATGCTTCTTTGTCCGGTACCTGTTATATTTGCAGGCAAATAACAATACATGGGAAATATTAAAACCACGCCTGTAGACAAATGGATTATAAATCCCGTTAACGCTTTTATCAGCAAATCATCTACAGGCGGGATAGTTTTAATCATTTCAGCCGTTATTGCCATTCTTATGGCCAATTCGCCCTGGTCGCACTGGTATCACGAGCTATGGGAGCATAAAATTTCATTCGGTATTAATGACAGCTTTCATTTAAACAAATCGCTTCATCACTGGATCAATGACGGACTGATGGCTGTTTTCTTTTTTGTGATTGGACTGGAATTAAAAAGAGAGATCGTAGCCGGGGAACTTTCCAACCCCAAAAATGCTATTTTGCCCATTGTTGCCGGCATTGGCGGTATGATTTTTCCCGCGCTCATTTACACCTATTTTAACGGCGGGTTAGCTACCATAAACGGATGGGGAATTCCTATGGCTACCGACCTGGCATTTGCGCTGGGCATTTTATATCTCCTGGGTGATAAAGTGCCGGCCCCATTAAAAATATTTTTAACGGCTTTTTCCATTATTGATGACCTGGGTTCTGTGCTGGTCATTGCTGTTTTTTATACGTCAGACATTTCATTGGTAAACCTGGGAATTGGCATTGCTTTCCTGGCCGTTTTATTTATTTCCAATCTTTTAGGTGTCAGGAATACTTTCTACTACGGACTTATAGGTATCGGAGGTGTTTGGCTGTTTTTCTTGCTGTCGGGCGTTCATGCTACAATAGCCGCTATCCTGGCTGCTTTTGCCATTCCTGCCACTGTTAAAATCAACGAAACCTCCTTTATCACTAAGATGAAAGCGTATATCGAAAAGTTTAAAGCTGCCGATCCCGATCACAGTGTACCTACATTAACTTCAGAACAACTGCATATCCTGGATGATATGGAAACATTGACTAAAAAGGCGATGACACCCCTGCAAAAATTAGAACACGACATGCACCCGATTGTGGCATTTGTGGTAATGCCTGTTTTTGCACTGTCGAACGCCGGGGTAAGTTTTAGCGGCAATTTTTGGGAACAGGCAACCAGTACAGTGGCTATGGGCGTTGCATTAGGACTTATGATAGGAAAAATGATAGGGATCTTTGGCGTGTCTTCGCTGCTGATCAGGTTAAAGTGGGTGCCACCCCTCGAAGGCGTAACTTACAAACATCTATTGGGCGTGGGTTTTATCGCGGCTATTGGTTTTACTATGTCGTTATTTATTAACGAACTTGCTTTTAGCCCGTTGGGAGAGGCGGGAGCCCGGCATATTGTACAGGCTAAGATTGGCATTGTTATAGCTTCGGTGATTGGCGGTTTTACAGGATTCTTTATTATTAAAAGCATTAAAAAAGGGGCAGCATAGAAATGCACCCCGTTTTAAATCCAATATCCTATGAAAAACCTTTGCAAATATAGGTTTACCTGTAGGTGTTTCCGCAACCGTAAAGGCGGTATTCGGCGAATAGCCTTTTTTCTTCGATAAACAGCACATATACTTTACCAGATGCAATCCTTACTAAGACAGCATATAGAAAAAACATTAGATCATCCGCTTACCGACACGGTTTTTGATGCATTTACAGATTGCGTATTTCCTAAATCTTTTGATAAAAAAGCATTGCTGGCCGAAGAAGGCCTGTTCTGCAAGTATATTTATTTTATAGAGCAGGGCGCCTGCTATTCTTATATTGTTGACAAAAAGGGCGATAAGCACGCTATGCAGTTCGCGCTTGAAGGGTACTGGATATCTGATCTCTATAGCTTTTTTTCTGACAGGAAAGGCATATATACTATTGAAACACTTGAACCTGCCCGTGTGCTTTTGCTGAACAGGCAAAGCTTTCGCAAAGCATGCGATCTTTGCCCGGAGATAGACCGCTTTTTCCGTTTGCTGATCCAGAATGCTTTTGTTGCGTTGCAATACCGGCTCGCCAAAACCAATAGTGAAGACGCCGAATCCCGTTATATGGAATTTTCGCAACAGTTCCCCAGCTTCACCCAACGTATTCCCCAATACCTCATTGCTTCTTACCTGGGCATTAAACCCCAGTCGCTCAGCCGTATACGAAAAGAAATAGCGTTTAAAAAGTAGTCCTGCACAGCTTTTCTCATTTCTTAACACAGGTGAATGATTGCCGGAAATGGTTGTACGATCTTTGCACTATTCAATCAAACAATTAAAGATAAGAACATGGCAAATCAAACCAAATGGGTATCAGATCCCCCGCACAGTGAAATTCAATTTAAAGTAAGGCATATGATGATAGCCAATGTAAAGGGCGAGTTCAGAAACTTCAATGCTACTATTTTAACGGAAGGCGATGATTTCAGCAAAGGCACAGTTGAAGTAATTATTGAAGCCGGCTCTATATTTACGAATAACACAGACCGTGATACGCATTTAAAGAGCGCCGACTTTTTTGACGTTGAAAATCACAAGGAGCTGAAGTTTACCGGCACTTCCCTTACACAACTTGACGATGATAATTACCTGCTGAAAGGCTTACTGAATATAAAAGGTATTGAAAAGGAAGTAAGTTTTGATGTAGAATTTGGCGGTATTAACAAAGACCCCTGGGGGAGTATGAAAGCAGGTTTTTCACTTAATGGAAAGATCAGCAGGAAAGACTGGGGATTAAACTGGAACGCTGCACTGGAAACAGGCGGAGTTTTAGTGAGCGATGAAGTGAGGATCACCGCTGAAGTACAATTTGTAAAGGAAGCCGCTTAGTTACTATAATTTAAGAAGTACAGATCCGCCGTTGCAGCAACCCATGAAGGAATAAACAGTTGGCGCCGTAACTTAAAACCCGGCAGCACCACAAAATAAATAAAAGCGCACATGAGAAGTCTGCACACAGTTCCCAATACTTTGTTTTGCTAAGAGCAGGGAGCTGCGGGATGTAAAAGGTGAGCCTGCCACAGGGTTCACCTTTTTATATTGGTAGAGGTAACAAATAAGGAGATGATCTGATCTTTCCTGTAGCATCCATTTTTATAACCTTTTCAATCAACGGCACATGGAAATCAAATCGTATTATATAGGCACAAACCGGCAGCGCAATGCTGCAAATTATCACAGGAGATGGATTTCTCTGGTACCTAAAACGCCCACAAGTACTGTGCAGCACATTGTAATTTATTTTTTTGTGCAGGAAACAATAACCAATGATACGGATATTGGCTACGCAACGCCCACTTCAAGCAAATACGTTGTGGGATATGCCAACATTTCTGACTTTGCAGATATGTATAATATTTTGCAAAGCGAGAAGCCGGTGCATTTTAACTGGTACGCAGATGCCGCCAATGTGGTGCAATGGTTCCAGATTTCCACTAATGAGGAGCCGCCTGGTGAAGGTCCGCGCGATTTCTCTTAAATTTTTGTTTATTGGTGCCGGGGCGTAAATGTTAAATTACCCCCGGTGCTTCGGTTATACATTGATCTGGTATTGCTAAGAAATGTAATTCCTTTAACCTCCGCATTTGCCTGCCAGACCAGAGACTGCCTGCCCGCCACAAAACAAGTATTCACCTTCCCTTTTTTAAGGCGTGCATGTTTATTATGAACATTGATCTCCGGACAATCACCCTGAACAGCGTGTTGCAGAAAATAACGGTTTTTAAACGGGATTGTCATTCATAAAACATAGCATCGAAATTGAACACTTCATGTGCTTAGCATGCTTATTTTAATTTTTAATACACTATCCAATGAGTCTGTATTCAAGCAAGAGCGGCAAAAAGTCGGGCTTTACTGCTTACCATCCGGGAACTGATTTTATCGCGGTTCAATTCAACGGAAAGGAAGTATATACCTACACGTATCGCAGTGCCGGCCGTGCTGCCATTGAAACCATAAAAAAGCTTGCCTCAGCGCAAAAAGGCTTAAGCACTTATATTGCACAACACAATCCCGCATTTGAAGAATAAGTTCTGGTCATAACATTGGTGACAAATACCATCCGGGTTCAGGCATTTTGCATTCCAAATTGTCGCATTGTTGCTTTATGTGGGCGGTGAGGACACCGCCCACGGCGAACGCCCCGGTTGGTGTCCCCATCATAAGCCGTCAACTTAAGAAACATGAACAATAAAACACCCCGAATGGGGTCTAATTTGAATAGCCATCGGAGCAACCGGTGGACAAATGAAATATTTTGATATTGAACCCTTGCAGGGTTCAACAAAAATTTCGACATTTTTACCGTGAGTTTCTCTCACGGCTATTCAAATTCAAGCCCTCCGGGCTTAAGTTGACGGCTATGGTGTCCCCACCAACCGGTGACAATTTGAATGCACCCCAGCCGGATTCGGGCATTTTATGTATTTTTAAGCACATGACTTTATCAGCGCAAATAGCAAAGCACTTCAGACAAATCCATTTTGGAGGAAACTGGACTTCTGTAAATCTTAAAGAAACCCTCACTGATACAGACTGGCAGCAGGCAACTATGAAAGTCCTTTCATTCAATACTATTGCAGCGCTTGTTTACCATATGAATTATTATGTAATTCAATACAATGAGCAATAAGTAGCAGTACATTGCTCAGCTATAGCAATAATGAAATATATTTTAGAAACCGGCAGATTAAGGCTCAGGGAATTTATAATCCGCGATACCGCATTCATTACAGCAATTACATCTTTCAACTATCGAAGCAATAACCGCAACTGACAATGTAAAATCAATCCGGCTCTTAGAAAAAACAGGACTCAAATTTACCAGGAAAATTTGCTACCCGGGAACTGATGAAGCAATACTATTGTACACCAATTAAACAAAATTTATTTTTTGATGATTTATAGTTTGTAGTTTATAGCTTTATCCTAATCAACTACTCAACCAATCACTAAATGTCCAATCTTAACAGGAGAAAATTCATTAAAATGTCGGCAGGAGCAACTGCCGCTACTGCTATATGGTCAACATGGCTGCAAAAAGCGCTGGCGGTAGAAGCTTATAATGCCAGCCGGTCAATCCGCGATGTAAAACATATCGTAATTCTCATGCAGGAAAACCGCTCCTTCGATCATTATTTTGGTACAATGCGTGGCGTAAGAGGTTTTGGCGACCGTTTTCCTATTCCGCTGGAAAGCGGGGAACGGGCATTTTCGCAGTCGGATGGAAAGAAAATTATTCCTCCTTATCATGCCAGCAAAAAAACTTCCAATGCAGCGCTCATCAATGGCACACCGCACGACTTCCCGGATATGCAGGCGGCATGGAACCAGGGAAAGTACGGCTTCTGGCCGATGTATAAAACGCCCTACTCCATGGCTTACTATACAAGGGAGGAAATTCCGTTTCAATATGCATTGGCCGAATCATTCACCATTTGCGATGCGCATCATTGCTCCGTGGCAACCGGTACAGATCCCAACCGGATCGTATTCTGGTCGGGCAGTAATTTCAATCCTGAAAAAAGAGCAGCCGGCATCAATTGTACCGATGAAGATTCAGAACCGGTAAACCTCCGCTGCTGGATCAACAATAAAATGCCCGATCCCGGTTATACCTATCGCGGCAATGCATTGAGGTGGCCCACCATTCCCGATGTATTGGAAAAGGCAGGGATTAGCTGGCGCATTTACCAGGATCCCAACGATAACTGGAGCGGCGCTATGCATGGCTGCCTGGCCTTTGAAAGCTTCCGAACCGCTAAACCCGGTTCACCCATTTACGAAAACGGCATGCGGCACTGGTCGCTGCAGCAACTCGCAAACGATGTAAAAAACAATACGCTCCCAGAGGTAAGCTGGATACTACCCAAACAAATAGATTCCGAACATCCCGGCGCACCTTCCAGTCCGTACCGGGGTGCAGATTTTACACACGAAATTTTAACCGCCATTACCTCCAACCCCGAAGTATGGAGCAAAACCGTTTTCTTTTTAACCTTTGATGAGAACGATGGGCTTTTTGATCACCTGCCGGCGCCTGCTGTGCCTTCCTATAATTTAGATAATACACTGGCCGGTAAGTCCACACTTGATTTGGCGGGGATGTATTTCAACAATGACAAAGGCACATCCAAATTTCCGAATCCTTATTTTGCAGAAGAAATGAGCAAAGGAGGCCCGGTTAAAACACGAACGTACCAGGATAAAAGAGATACCATCAGCGGCAATATACGCCCGTGGGGATTGGGACCCCGTGTACCAATGTATATTATTTCACCATGGAGTAAGGGAGGATGGGTAGATTCGCAGGTGGCTGATCATACTTCGGTAGGACAGTTCATTGAAAAACGTTTTGGTGTTACCATTCCGGCAATCAGCCCCTGGCACCGCGCTGTATGCAGCGACCTGCTATCAGCCTTTGATTTTGAAACGCCCAACAATCCCGCATTTCCCAAAATGCCGGAAACGGCCAATCATGCAGCCCTCGATGAAGCTTCAAAATTGCTGCCCAAAGCTGTGGCTCCCGAAACGCCCTCCCCGCTTTACCAGGAAAAGGGAAGTCGCTTTTCAAGAGCGCTGCCTTATCGCCTGCATACCCGTTTTGAGGTGTTGAAGCAGGAACATAAGATCAGGCTGATATTTGATAATGACGGCAAGGCCGGTGCGGTATACCATGTGTATGACCTTAAGCATTTAGCGCGTATCCCACGCCGTTATACTGTAGAAGCCGGCAAGTTGCTGGCCGATGAATGGGATGTATCGCAAGACAATGATGCTTATGACCTTGAAGTGTATGGAACCAATGGATATTTTCACAAGTTTACGGGTAATACAGAGGCACAGGAGCCTGAAATTACACTTAAGTATAATCATATAAAAGGCGGCATACTGGTTAAGATGCGCAACCCCCATAACGTTGTGATTGATATAAATATCGTGGACAATGCCTATGGATATGATGTGCCTCAGCCATTTCAGCTTGTAGCCGGAAAAACAAAAAAAGAGGAGTGGCTGCTGGACAAAAGTGGCAACTGGTATGATTTTTCTGTTCAGTCGGGTAACGGCTACCTGCACCGGTTTGCCGGAAGAGTGGAAACGGGAAAACCGGGTATCAGTGATCCGGCAATGGGAATTGGAAGATTTGAAATTTGAAATTGAAAATTTGAGATTGAATTTCGCTTCGAATTTGATGTTTTAATTTTATTTGGTTCTTGTGTTTTGTTATTTGGTTCTTCTTTTCGGATTTCGGGTTTCAAGCTTCGGATTTAGTATTTGCATCCGCCACGGCCCTCAGGTTCTATTCTTGTTATTTCCATCTATACACTACAAAATATTAAACAACCGGCATGGAAGAATCACTCCTACAGGACAAAACATTTGATAAAAAAGATTTTACACAACATGCATTGGCCAAAGGCGAATATGAAAACTGTAGTTTTACTGGCTGCGATTTTTCCAATACCGGGCTTAATGATATACGGTTTTTAGAATGCACATTTAAAGGCTGTAACCTCAGTATGGCACATCTTGCAGGAGCCGCATTCAGGGATATACAATTCACCGACTGTAAAATGCTGGGCCTTCATTTTGAAAACTGCAGCCAGTTTGGTTTATCATTCAGCTTTGATAATTGCAACCTCAGTCATTCTTCTTTTTATAAGGCCAAGATTAAAAAAACGCTTTTTAAAAATACACAACTCAAAGAAGTGGATTTTACGGAATGCGATTTAACCCAATCTGTTTTTGATAAATGTGATTTTACCGATGCGAAGTTCGAGAACAGTATACTGGAGAAAGCTGACTTCCGCAGTTCTTATCATTATTCTATTGATCCGGAAGTAAATCGTATTAAAAAAACAAGGTTCTCACTTTCAGGTATTCCGGGACTTTTGGATAAATATGATATTGAGATAGACCCTGCGCATTAAGAAACACAACTTTGTTATAATCTCCAACAACAGGTGAATAGAATTTTTTCGGGTATGCGGCTTTGTTTAACTTTGTTCGTATCAAAAACCTATTAATATGAAAAAAACCATACTAACTCAACTGCTTGTTTCTTCTCTTTTTATTGTTAATGCGCAAACCGGGAAAGGCGATTGGATGGCAGGTGGAAATTTCCGCCTGAACACAGAAAAAAATACCACGGCAATCGGTTTTACGCCCAATACAGGAATTTTCATTCTCCAAAACCTGGCGATTGGTGGAAACGTGGGGTTTGATTATTCCAAAGTCGGCGATAATAAAGCTACCGATTTCAGGATCGGGCCTTTTGCAAGGTATTATTTTACACAAGCCAATGTTCGCCCTTTCGTTCACGGCGTTTTCAATTACCTGAACAGGCAGGTTAAAACCCATATATCAAAAAATACAGAACAGGGAATCAACTATTTTTTAGGCGGCGGCGCGGCAATTTTTTTGAATGACCAGGTTTCCCTGGATGCCTTGCTGGGATATAATCACAGTAAGCTTAAAGGGTTCGATGGTAGTGGTGGTTTTGCTATGACCATTGGCTTTCAGGTGTACCTGCTCAAACACCAGGTGGATAAGGTGAGGGGCAGGTAAGCGGGGTTTTTTAAAAAATATGATATTGAAATAGACCTTGCATATTAAATGGCATTCAGCCCGACAGGTGTCAGCTATCGGTGGGTAACTGCTAATGACAGGATAAATACTTCTTCTTGTATTACCCGTGGCTCAAAGCCGATTGCTCAAAGCAGCCCCGAATTTCTAAATTCAGGCTTCGGATTATAGCAGTCATGGTGAGGAACGAACCGTTGTACACTCTTGTATTGTCATGGTGAGGAACGAACCATCTGTATTTATTTGCTTCCTGGTTCTTTTGTATTCACCCCGGATTTAACAGCTATCAGATCAGTAGTCAGCTACAGCTTTGTTCACTTTTATTCAATAGTTGAAATGGAAGAACCTATGCTTAGCCCGCCCGGATGGCGCGGTCGGACGGGCATTGTCATTAAGCACCGTCCCTCGCCGCTGCGGGGAGAGGGAAAGACCCCGCCCGAACGATGTTCAGTCGGGCGGGGTGAGGTTCCGCTTCGGGCTTAAATTTAGAAAACAGTATATTTGCAGGCATCAGCAAAGCAGGCAGATTAAATGTAAAATGTAATTTCTTTCGAACAAAACAGATAGCAGGACCGTAAAGCGGTTCGCTATGGTTATTCATGCTTAAAGAAAGAAATGATGCTTATTCTGCAAAATCTCACTTATATACATCCCGGCAAAGACCTGTTGTTTGACAACATTAATTTTACGGTCAGCGATCGTAATAAAGTTGCCGTGGTTGGCAACAATGGTACAGGAAAGTCTACGTTACTCAAAATCATTGCAGGCGAATGGCAACCATCTGGTGGATTATTAAAAGTGGATGCCATGCCTTATTATGTTCCTCAAATTTTTGGGCAATACAATCATCTGACCATTGCACAGGCGCTGCGGATAGAAGATAAGCTTAACGCTTTAAAATCAATTCTTAACGGCAACGTTACGGAAGCAAACCTGGCTTTGCTTGATGAAGACTGGACAATTGAAGAACGCTGCCGGGAAGCCCTGAACTACTGGAAGCTGGGGGATTTGGATATAAGCCAGAAAATGGAAACGCTGAGTGGTGGCGAAAAAACAAAAGTTTTTCTTGCGGGCATTTTTATTCATCAGCCTGCATTTATTTTATTAGATGAGCCCAGCAACCATTTGGATACAGCAGGCAGGCAATTGCTGTATAACTTTATTCAATCCACGTCAGGCACCCTGGTTGTAGTAAGTCACGATAGAAAATTATTGAATCTTTTGGACACTGTTTATGAATTAGACAAACGCGGAATAACGATGTATGGTGGCAATTATGAATTTTATACAGCGCAAAAGCGGATAGAAAATAATGCGCTGAACCAGGATGTGAAAAGCAAGGAAAAAGCATTGCGAAAAGCCAAGGAAAAAGAGAGGGAAACGGTTGAAAAGCAACAACGGTTAGATGCCCGTGGAAAGAAGAAGCAGGAAAAAGCAGGGCTGCCAACCATATCCATGAATACGTTTAAGAATAATGCAGAAAAAAGCACCGCCCGTTTAAAAAGTGTGCATGCCGAAAAAACAGGGGGCATTGCACAGGAACTACAGGCATTGCGGGCAGCGCTGCCGGATACAGACAAAATGAAACTGGGCTTTGATGATGCCGCTTTGCATAAAGGAAAAATATTATTTACGGCAACCGCCATCAATTTCGGTTACAGCAACCAGTTGCTTTGGCAGCAGGCTTTAAGTTTTCAGATCACAAGCGGTGAACGAATTGCACTGAAGGGATTAAACGGATCGGGTAAAACAACTTTGATAAAAATAATCCTGGGGAAATTAGAATCGCAAACAGGAACGGTTTACAGGGCAGACAACCAACCGGTTTATCTTGACCAGGATTATTCATTGATTGACAATCGCCTTAGTATTTACGAACAGGTGCAGCAATACAACACATCTGCATTACAGGAACATGAAATAAAAATCAGGCTCGCAAGGTTTTTGTTTACAAAAGAAGATTGGGATAAACCCTGCAGCGCTTTAAGCGGCGGAGAGAAAATGCGGCTGATGCTCTGTTGCCTGATTATAAGCAACCAGTCGCCGGACATGATCCTATTAGATGAACCCACTAACAATTTAGATATTCAGAATACTGAAATATTAACGGGAGCAATCAACGAGTACCAGGGTACACTTATCGTTATTTCGCACGATGAATATTTTTTAGAGCAAATAAATGCGAAGCAGGTAATCCACTTGGAGTAGCTCCCATGCATGTTATCTATCCTGATGAGGTTGATAGTTTCCCGCAATGTATTGTCTTGCTTCGTTTTGTGTCATCGCGGAAAAATTCCGATAGCGGTAGTGAACGTCAATGATTTCTTCCAGGGCCTCCGCAACAAGTGCTTTATTGTCCCAATTGTTAAGATGCGCTATTACAATTTTTAAGCAACCTTTTTTATAAGCAATTTGCCCGATAACGTGAATCAAAGTGTTGCGAACCCTTGCGGTTGTATCGTGTTGCAACTCTTGTAAAAGTGGCAATATGTCTTGCGGAAACCTTCTTCCCCGAAGCTCAATTCCGTGGCAAATTTCCCTTCGAATTTCTTTGTCCGAATGGTGCAGGTACTTTTTAGACCAACTTAATACCGGTTCCGGGTTTACTTCTCCCATTTTTTTGACAGAACCAATAACCGCATTTCGTGGAGAATGATGTGTATCAAACAAACCCTTATCAAAAAAATGCTGTACAGTTCCAAAATCTCTTTTACCAATTTCCCCTGCTGCATTAATAACCGTTTGCCGTATCTTAAAATCATCCTGCAACAGGAATACATCAAGCATTTGAATGATTTTTGACTGTAATGTTTTATTGTTAAAATAAAGTCGCCCAACAGATAAGTAAGCTGATTTTCTTATGTAGGTATCTTCGTTTGAAAAATATGAGAAAGTGTTTTTAAACTTTCCACTTTCAATTTCATTTAAAATATCGTTGCTCATTTTTGCAACAACATGTATGCGTTCTTGCTTTGATAAATCATAGAATGCCATTATTTTTCCTATAATTTCTTTAATACTTTTTCTTCTCTTTGTTGACGAACATTTTGCGTCTGCCCGCATTTTTCGCACCTGACGGTTGAACGACTTCGTTATTTCCGGTTTATGTATTCTTTCGCTGTTAAAATTGGAATACTTTATTTTTTTTACAACTATTCACACCATTCTATAGGCGATTTGCCGTAACACTATTTTTTCTCCCGCCCCAGCATGCTTAAATATTTGATGATATCAGCCAACTCTTCCCTTCCGGTGCCATCTAACAAACCACCGGGCATTAATGAACCATCCTCTTCAAAATGTTTCAGCAATTTTTTGCTGACACTCACATTTCCCCTGGTGGCCGTTTTAATTTGGATATTGTCCGCATCTTCAGCCAGTTTGATGCCCTGTATGATTTCCCCGTTAGCTGTTTCTGCCGTTACGCGGCTATAACCTTCTTTGATGTTTTGCGAGGGCCACAATACCTCAATGGCTATTTCCTCCGGTGACAAACCTCTGCCCAGCGCAGAAAGATTGGGGCCAATATGCCCGCCTTTTCCATTAATGGTATGACAGGAAGCACAGGAGGGCATGCCCAGGTACAACTGCTCTCCACGTGATGCATCACCCCTTTCCTTTACTAATTTTATCAATTGACTTATATAATCACTATCGTAACCGCCAGGAACGGTAGACACCCTTCCGGCAATTGTATTTAACTGCGCTCGTAAACCCGGCGCTTCCGTTCCCTTATTGGCCAATGCTTCCAGCATAAGCCCGGCAGCCTCAGCAGAAATGGTTTGTTCTTTTATCTGGCTTGTGATCAATGCAACACCTCCCTGTTGTTCTATAACAGGTGAAATGATCGCCAGCATTTCCCCAACCGTTTTTGCTGATCGCTGTATTTCATCCACCGTAAGACGGGTCGCCAGGTTTAAATCCAGTCCACTCAGACTTTTAAGCGCTGCCAGTCTTATTTCACGGGGATTGTTTCCGGTACTCACCTGTGTTTTTAACAACGATACGGCACTGACCCCTTCCAATTGCGCGAAAACTTGTATAGCTGCAGCACGGATTTCAACCTCCTGCGATTTGTTTTGCACAAGATGACCGACCGTAGCACCCGCCTGTTTGATCTGCCAGTGCTTCAGCAGTTTCATTACAGCTAATTTAAGCGGCGTTCCATTTGCCGCATTCAGCACTTCCGTTAAATAACCTGCAGCCATATCTGAAAGCGGCTGAGGACCGAGAGCCGATAATTTGTCAAGCAATACCGCGTCTTTTAATTCGGTTCCGCGTTTAATTACGTCCTCTACATAAGCGCCGCTGTCTGCCTGCGCCAAGGCCAGCAACAACCCTGTTTTTTCTGTTGCCGGTACCTCTTTTAACGCTATCAGTTCAGTAAGCTGGTTTGCAGGAAACCAGGCTGGCGGGTCGTCGGCAATGACGTGGGCCAGGTGAGCGGGTTTGCTGAAACGAATATTTCCTTCGCGCAAAACTTTTTCCCACACAGGACGCAGCGCGTATACTGTTTTTTCCCACGCATAGCGAATGAACTTATCTGTGGGGTGATCGAATATTTCAGCAGCTATCGCTATGGACTGTCCTTCGTTTATATAACTTAAAGCTACCAGCGCGTGTAGTCTTACCCGTGGGTTGCTATCGTTTACCAACATGCGAAGCGCATGCAGCGGATCCGCCATACGATCATACCACTTTGAAATTACCTGCGCCGCATACGCTCTTGCGCCGGGTTGTTTTGCCTTCATCAAACGGGTAACGAGGCTTTCATTCACGGTATCGTGACTTTCGAGCACACCCGCTGCTTCCACCAGGTGATGCTCGTATGCGATATTTTTCGGATCAAGCTTTTGGATCCATGCATTCACTGCAGCAATAACCGTATCCTCAGGAGCGGCGGCAAGCAACCGTTTTACCTGGTAGCGTACCCAGAATTCGCGTGACTTCAGATGGTTAAGGAGTTCGGCAACAGGCTGGCCTGCCAGTTGCGGCGGCTTTATAAGCGGTCTGCCTTTGGCTGTAATGCGCCATATACGGCCACGCAGCTTATCTCTGTCGGGGTGCCGCAAAGATGCCTGGTAATGACCGATGATCGGATCATACCAGTCCAATACATAAATCGCACCATCAGGTCCCATATGCACTTCTACCGGGCGAAAGCTTCTGCTGGCGGATATGACCAGCGGTTCAATTAGCCGGGCTTTAAATCCTGAAGCATCGTCACTTACCTTCATACGTTCTACCCGGTTATTGTAATAGCCGGCCATTATAAAATCTCCCTGCAGGTTTTCAGGCATGTGTTGGGAGCGAACAATCGCGAGGCCTGAACCTTTGATCTCAAGGCTTCCGATTTCGGGCAGGTAGGTACGTTTGGAGTTTTCAATTAATCCCGGAACCGAATAATACAGCGGCGGATCATTGGCTTTGTGAAACATATTGCCCCAATCGTCAAAATTCATTCCCCAGGGGTTAACGCTTGCAGTAGACCAGTCGAAGAAATTATCCAGCTTACCTGTAGACGGACGGTATCTCCATATCCCCGCCCGGTTTTGCCGTTTTATTCCCCAGGGCGTTTCAATACGGCTGTAGATATTATGACCCTGCGAAAAAAACAAATCGCCGTCCGGGCTCCAGGTAAATGAATTGATCGTTTGGTGGAGATCGCCGGTGCCGAACCCGGAAAAGATCACCGACCGTTTGTCGGCTTTTCCATCATTGTCGGTATCTTCAAGGAATACCAGCTCCGTTTGTTGCCCCATATATACGCCGCCATGACCGAGCTCAAAGCCAAGTGGAATGTTCAGGCTGTCGGCAAACACGCCTGATGTATCCGCTATTCCATCGTTATTGCTGTCTTCCAAAATATAAAGCTTATCGTTGGGCTTCTTCCCCAGTTCCGGGTGGGGATAGGTGGTGGTACATAAAACCCAAAGCCTGCCGCGTTCATCCCAGCGCATCGCTACCGGGTTGGCGATACCCAGCGATTCTGATGCGTACAATTCTATTTTGTAGCCATCGGCAACTTTAAAAGACGCCAGCTCCGCTTCAACCGAATTGTCTGTTTCCGATGGCGCTACCGACATGATATTTTGTGTCGGTACAGGATCAGGTATTTCCACGGTCTTTTGCTTACCGGGCACGGGAGCCTGCCCCGGTTGTTTGCAGGAGCCGGTGCAAATTGTTGCAGCCAGCAATATCAGCGTTACAATGCGGAAACACAGCATCCGGTTATTTTTTGATCCGGTTGTTTTGGGGATATGATTCATGTATGCTTTTAGGTTATAATTTGTCGCTTTCCTCCCGAATGTGTTGCTCCGCTTTTTTGAGATATGATTCCAGCGCCGTTCTTTCTTCCGGCAATATCCTGTGGTTCCTGTCCTTCCAATCGCGGCTGAAGGGTTGCACCAATTCACTGCCGTAAATAAATGCCCAGTTACCTGCCCTCCAATATTGGAACCACAAACTATTCATGCTCTGTACCTGTTTGCGCAAAGGCTCATAAGCGGCTTTGTAAACAGAAGGCAGATTCAACTCCTTCATAATAAGCGTTGCCGCCAGTTGTTGCGCCTTTGCAGTAAGCCGTATACCATCTGTAGTATAGCGTTCACTTAAACTGTGCACTTTCATTTGGCGAAATAAATCTACATACACATAACCCTCCTCTTCGGCCATCTGTTTAATGGCCCCGGCATATTTATCTACAGGCGCCTGAACAACAGGTATGCTTTCTGCCCGTTTTCCGGATAATTTAAGCGCTTGGGCTTCGAATGGAACAGGAGAGACAACAACGATCTTCCTGCCACCTTTGCGGGCGCTATCCAGCAGGCGCTTGTAGTCACGTATAAATCCCGGCAGAGAATCTTCTCCCTGTATAGACTCCATCTGACCGAACTGAACAAACAATACATCGCAACGAACACTGTCTAAGTTGCTTTCCCATCCCCCAAAACCTGTTTCACGATATTGCTCTGCCGCTACATCTCCTTCCCAGGCCATATTGCGGAAATGCAGGTCTTTGCCGGGGTTGGCAGCGATCAATAAGGTTTCCAAGTAACCGCTCTTACGAAAGTTGGCCATGTTGGTGGCCCCTGTAAAAACCACCACATCATTATTTTTAAGTTCTAGTTTTGGGCTGCCCGGTGTTTTACAGCCGCCGGCCAGTAGCATTATTCCTATACCGGCGTAAAAAAAGCTGGATATAAAAGGGGTATGAAACAGTTTATTGAAAATGGAACATTGCATGATTATCTAAATATTTTTCTAAGCTTTCGCCAGGCTTCAAATTAATCATTTTTATCGTGTCAACAGGTCTGTAATATTAACAGATTAATCTAAGATATTAACCAACATGTTGCTGCATGCTTTCTAAACCCGTCGAATTCGATGGGTTTAGAATTGGGGGTTGTAAATGCTTATCTTAGCGCCGGGGTCGCATAGCTATCTCTACTGCTTGAATGCAGACCCCGGCGCGACACAAAAAGTATAAAGATTAACTTTTGTTGTAGGCAGCTTTTACCCAATCACATTGTCGAGTGTCACAATTAGTTGTTTTGCTTCGTCAAAATAGTTCTTTATGTCAGCAAATGTTATAGTTGGATTTCCGCCGTGTGCAAAATCATTTCTTGCATCTACAAGTGATTGTATAGAACTGGTGATACTGTTATAATTTACTAATGCTTGCATTTGGGTTTTAAAAGTAGAAACCCAGTTGCCATCAAACTCAGCCAATATTTGCAGTATTCGACTATATGAAGGATTTGCTGAATTTTCCCGAACTCGTTTGTTCAAAAAGTTCTTGACTTGGGGTTTACTTCTTTTGCTACAGAAATCAGCGATTAAAGTTTTGAATGCAATTTCAATTGTGCCGCATGATTTTATTACAGAATATTTATTAAGATATGGTACAATTAAATTTGTTCCCCCATGTTCGGTTATTATTGTGTCTATATGCGTAAGTTCAGTGTCGCAATTAGTCAGCAATAATTGTACATCGCTATTATTCATCGCTTACGCTTTATAAAGTAAGGTTTTAACTTTCTGTATTCTATTTTGAATTGCTTCCTTTCTCATAGTTTCCTTTGTTATAGAAAACTTGTATTCCTCGTCATGGAGCAATTCATTTCTGTTATCCTGAATGGTTGCTGTTTGAAAGTTAAATCCTGCTTGCGTAAGTTGGTCTGTTGCGATAGTTATTGAATCAAAAATCGTAGGACTAAAGTTTGGTGAAAATTTTCCTGGAATAGTGCTAGAAATATTATTAAATGCGTTTTCGCCAATATTCTGATAAATAAAATTTATACAATTAGTAAACCTGTTTCTGTAATCTGTTACTTGAGCCTCCGATAAGTTTGGGAATTTCCCCATGAATTGATTTAGGAATTTTTTCAAAGAGATATTGTCTTGTGTGAGTGCTTCAAATTCGGGGCTATTTAATGCAAAAAATCTAAGAATAAATTCAATATCTCTCATCCGTTGGTCTTCTTCCGTTGAGCCAAACAGAGTTCTCCAATTTGGCAACTTATTGAGTTCAAAAAGAAGAGTATTGAAACTTCCCTGATAAACGCAATTCCTTATTTCTTGTGGCATCAATGTCCTACCGCTGGTATTAATTCTTTCAAATACTTGGAACAAACTTGTATCATCTCCGGTTGGATGTTGCTGCAAGAATATAATGGCATGTATCGTTGTGTTTCGTATTTTTCTTTGTTCCGTGTCCGTTAATTCTGAAAAGGCTCTCCCACGCCATTTGGAATTTATTTTTTCTGACCTTGATAATTTGAATACTTTATTGTCGCCTGCAAAAATGCCGCGGACATAATCATAGACAGTCATAATACGTTGATAGCCGTCTATAATTAATAATTTTTCGTCAGGAGTTTTTGCAAGAAAAATGCTTGGAACTGGCAATCCTAATAATAAGGAGTCGATAAATCGTGATGCTTCAGTCTTATCCCAAACGTATTTTCTTTGAAGTTCAGGCTTCACCAATTCATTATCTTCGTAACGTTGGATAAGTTCTCTAAAAGAAAGGTCTGCACCCCACGATGAAATTTTAAATAGGTCATCGTCAGAGTAAAAATCATTCTCTTCTTCTTTGATTGATTGTACTTTTCCTGTCATGATGAATGCTGTTTAAGGTTGGCTACGCATTGCTTTGCACAACCTCTTTCATTTACAAATACTTCTAAGCTCTTACAAATGCTTATAGTCGTTTTTAAGCGCTTATAAACGGTTATTAACAATAGCATCCCCTCTACTTCTGCGCTCAAATAAAATTATAAACCGGAATATTAAACGGGTGGAATATTGGGGTTATATATGGTGCGGATTGAAAAGGTTATCAAACCTATTCATTTATTTTTAGAATCGAAAAAGTTTTTGCTGGGCTTATGCTGGTAATTCCCCGGCAATGGACTTTGATAAAATAGCAGCTTTAAAATTTCTCCCGGGTTCTAACCAATACACATTCGATTGGCCGCGAAAACCGTGTAAAGACACAAAAGTTTATTCTGTAGCCTGGTGTTATTAGTCCGACGAAATCGAAGCTGACTAACCAACAGAAAGCCGGGGATATATTCGTTGCCCCACCATATTGCCAAACCGCTGTTGTGCGTTCGGCATATTTGTCAGTAAGCCAATTTTTTGTTATTCAGTTCCACGTTAAAATTCACTTTCGCACCCAAAGCGTCAAACACTTTTAGAATGGTTTCAAATCGTGCATTTTTTACGCTGTTCTCAATTTTAGAAATTTGAGCCTTTTGAACTCCAACAAGGTCGCCTAATTGTTCTTGTGTCAGGTTACGTTCTTGTCTGGCTTGTTTAATAGCTTGTCCTAACAAGTCAATTCTCAACTCATTTTCAAACGCCTCACGTTTTTCAGTTCCACGTTTGCCAATATGTTTGTCAATCATTGTGTCAAGCGAAACCGTTTTAAATTTATTTGCCATAACTATTTATTTTTTGTCTTGTTGTTTAAATATTGCTTTCTAATCTCTTCTGCTTTCTTAATTTCTTTCGGTGGCGTTTTCTGTGTCTTTTTCAAAATTCCGTGTGTCGCCACAACCAAAATTTCCTTTCCGTTTGTTGTGTCCCAAAATGAAAAAAGTCGGTAAGCCTTGCTGTTATACAGAGTCCTGAATTCTCAAATGAAGTCATTAAGTTTTTTAAAGAGTTCATTGTCATTCACAAATTGAGCTTTCTTGATATTGTAATAAATTTTCTCTCTCGTTTTGTCGTCAAGGTTCTCTAAAAACTCAATTGCTTCGGGCAATAATTCAATGTCAAAGTTTGACCTCATTCGCAATTTTCGTCAAAGATGCAAATTTCCCAATTGGGAAACAAGTGTTTCCTGTCAAACGCTGGAAAGGGGTATGGTTTTCGTCTGTTGATGTCTTGGAGGATAGTCGGAAATGCTGAGGCACAACTCATTGCTTTACGCAACCCATTTTATTTACAAATACTTCTAATCACTTACATATACTTATAGTCGTTTCTAAGTTCTTACAAACGGCTATTAACAATAGGATTCCCTTTACTACAGCGCTCAAATAAAATTAAACCCGGAATACGAAACGGGCTGATTATTGGGCGTTATCAGGGTTCGGATAGATATGCCTTTCGAAATTATTCATTTTTTAACAAGTCGCAGGACAACTGCTTTACCTGAAGGTTAAGATTGAATGGTGCGTACCTATCCTGAATTTGAAGTTTGAATTTTTATCCGCTCCGGCAGACAGTCCTGCCTGCCCACAGGTAGGTTTTATTTGGTTCTTGTCATTTGGTTCTTGATGCTTTGTATTTCACCCTAAAAAA
Organism: Agriterribacter sp.; assembly: GCF_035497235.1. Lineage (GTDB taxonomy): Bacteria > Bacteroidota > Bacteroidia > Chitinophagales > Chitinophagaceae > Agriterribacter. Next base: position 140,978 of record NZ_DATJEB010000049.1, on the reverse strand, counting down.
CCGTTTTTCAAAAAAATCATTACATTCATGATATGAGAATTGCCACAACCATTTTACTCACCGTATGCATCTGTTCAGCACATGCACAGCAGGTTGATAAAAAATTACAAAGCCGCATAGCCGAGGCAGTTAGAGGCTTTAATGGCACCGCAGGTATATACGTGCACGATCTGAAGCACAACAAAGTGGCCTACCTCAACGCCGACACGGTATTTCCCACGGCCAGCATAGTTAAGATCCCCATCCTGCTGGGCATCATGCAAAAAATAGAAACGGGCGAACTGAATTATCACCAGCGCCTCATGTACAGGGATTCACTTTTTTATGATGAAGGGGATGATATCCTTTCTCGTTTTAAAGACAGCGCTACCATTGAACTGAGTAAGGTAATGATGCTGATGATCACCATCAGCGACAACTGCGCCAGCCTGTGGCTGCAAAAGATTGCGGGTTCCGGAACAAGGATCAACGAGATCGTAGACAGCTTAGGCTATACTTCCACAAGGGTAAACAGCCGAACAGCAGGCAGAGAAGAAAACAGGCGCATATACGGCTGGGGACAATCATCACCACGTGAGATAGCCGGCATTATGGAAAAGATCGTTCGCGGTGAAATATACAGCAAGGCAGCAAGCGACAGAATGCTCCGCTTACTTGGCCGGCAATATTGGGACGAGCAGGCGTTGTCGCAGATCCCGGCCGGTGTTTTTGCAGCGGATAAAACCGGCGCTGTGGATGAGAGCCGCAATGAAGTGCTGTATGTGAACGGGAAAAAGAATCCTTATATCTTCAGCATATTCACCAAAAACAATAAAGACCAAAGCTGGGATGAAAACAATGAAGCATGGATAATGACGAAAAAAATATCAGCGCTCCTGTGGGAATATTATAATGGTAAATAATTTATAGGATTAGGCATATAGGCCGAAATTATAGATATAGACTTTACAAAAGTTAACTGGTAATTGATTGTTCCTTTCAAAATAGTAACTATTACCCTCAAAGCCAATATATGCTATCAGACTTTTTTTTCTTCGTTACTTTTTGCGGAAAAAGTAACCAAAATCCCCGCCCGACTGAACATCGTTTGTTGGCCCGGATGGTGCCAGTCGGACGGGGGCGGGCGCCGGAAAACGAATACTTCCCGTTTTCCGGTGGGTTCCCTGATGTAGCTTTGGCACTACTGTGATTTCAACAGCAGGAAGTCTGCTGCAGGCATACAGTTCAACCATCTGCCGAAATTCAGTTTTTTAAATGTTATATAAGAAGGCGGCAGTAGATGTCCTGCTCCTATCCTATCCTTCCGTCAAGAATAGCTTTATCAATAGCTTCTTCCTGTATGGATTGTTCTTTCAGTTTCCTGAGTTTCCTTCCATAAGAAAGTTTGGTGATGAGCACAAACAACACCGGAACTACAAATATGGCCAATGTAGTGGCCGACAACATGCCGCCAAATACCGTCCACCCAATGGTTTTACGGCTCTCCGCCGCCGCGCCGGTAGCAAAGGCCAGCGGCAGCACACCCAGTATAAATGCCAGCGAGGTCATAACGATCGGGCGTAAACGGAGTCTCACCGCCTGTAAAGTGGCATGCACCACATCAATACCATGATCTACCCGCTCCTTGGCGAACTCCACAATGAGTATCGCGTTCTTGGCGGCAAGTCCTATCAGCGTTATTAACCCAATTTGCGCATAGATATTATTAGACAAGCCGGGCAGGAATATCAGCGTGAGTATGGACCCAAAGGCGCCGATAGGCACAGCAAATAATACCGAAAAAGGAACCGACCAGCTTTCATACAACGCCGCTAAGAAAAGGAACACAAACACTAACGAGATGGCAAAAATGAGCGACTGCTGGCTGCCCGCCGCTATTTCTTCCCGGCTCATGCCCGAAAATTCGTAGCCATAACCGGCAGGCAGCGTTTCCGCTACTTCCTTCAGGGCTTCAATAGCCTGTCCGCTGCTATAGCCGGGTGCCGGTGAACCATTAATTTCAATGGTACGGTAAATGTTGTAGTGCGATATTACAGCGGGCGCTTCTATGGTTCTGGTAGTCATCAGCGAACCAAGCGGTATCATATTTCCCTGGCTGTTGCGCACATAAAATTTTTCGATGCCATGCAGTGAGCTCCTGTAGCTGCTGTCGGCCTGCGTCATCACACGGAAGTTCCTTCCATACAGGTTAAAATCATTGATATAGCTGCTTCCCAGGAAAGTAGACAAAGTGCCGTACACGTCTGAAATAGATACACCCAATTTTTTTGCCTGCTCCCTGTCCACATCTACCTGGTAGCTGGGTGTACGCGCGGTAAAAAAAGTATAGGCCATGGCTATTTCCGGCCGCTGGTTTACCTTACCCAGGAAATCGCGTGAAATTTTTTCAAAAGTATTAATATCATCTGTACTGCTGATCTGCTGCAATTCAAATGTGAAACCCGATGTAGCGCCTAAGCCCGGAATGGCAGGCGGCGCAATAACCAGTATCCTGGCTTCTTTAATATCGGCGGTGGCGGCGCGTATTTTATTCATCACATCCTGCGCGTGCTGTCCTTCTCCCTTTCGTTCATCCCAGGGTTCAAGACTTATAAAAAGCGTACCTGCATTAGATTTGGTGGAAAAGCTGATGATATTCAGTCCGGCCAACCCGCCGGCTACTTTTACTTCCGGTATCTGGCGGATACGCTCCGCAATGGTACGCAGCATCTCCACACTGCGTGTGGTAGAGGCGGCTTCAGGCATTTCATAGGTAACCAGCAAGCGGCCTTCATCTTCAATAGGAATAAAGCCTGTTGGTTTGCTTTTAAAAAGGAAAAATAAGCCCACAAAAAGTACCGCCAGCATCACCAGCACATAAGGCGTTCTTTTGATCCATTTACCCACGCTAAGGGTATACCCGGTTGTTAGCCTGCCAAATATGCTGTTAAACCATACAAAGAATTTTTCAAGCCCGTTCTTTTTCGCATCCGCAGGTTTGGAAGGTTTCAGCATGATGGTGCACAAAGCGGGAGTAAGCGATAAAGCCACAAATGCGGAGATAAGCACAGAAACGGCAATAGTAATGGCAAACTGCTGGTACAATCTTCCTACAATACCCGGTATAAAACCTACCGGTATAAATACCGCTGCCAGTATGAGCGCAATGGCAATTACCGGTGCCGAAATATCTTTCATCGCCTTGCGGGTAGCTTCCTTAGGCGACATTTTTTCATGATCAATATTATGCTGCACCGCTTCCACCACCACAATGGCATCATCCACTACAATGCCAATTGCCAGCACAAAGGCAAACAGGGTGAGCGTGTTGATGGTAAAGCCGAGGGGGCCAAATAAAATAAAAGTACCGATGAGCGAAACCGGGATAGCCAGTACAGGAATAAGCGTAGCGCGCCAGTTCTGCAAAAATAAAAACACCACCAGCACCACCAGTATCATGGCTTCCACCAGCGTAAGCATTACCTCATTGATAGAAGCTTTTACCACCGAAACGGTTTCGAGCGGAACGATATAGTCAATATCTTTTGGAAAGCTTTTTCTCAACCCTTCCAGCGTTTTCATCACACCCTCATAAGTATCCATGGCATTGGCGCCCGGCGCCTGGTATATGAGCAGGAAGGCGGCAGGCTTGCCGTTGGCAAATGAACTGATGCCATAGTCAAAGCGGCCCAGTTCCACCCTCGCCACATCTTTCAGGTAAACGATGCTGCCATCGTTTGGCTGCGTGCGTACAATAATGTTTTCAAAATCTTCCAGCCGGTTCAGGCGGCTGTTGGTGAGCACACTGTATTCAAAGGCCTGCGCGCCCGGCTGCGGATTACCGCCTACCGTACCTGCCGCCACCTGCAGGTTCTGTTCCTGCAAAGCGGCATTCACTTCCGCAGGCGTCATATTTAATGCAGCCAGCTTTTCGGGATTCAGCCATATACGCATACCAAATTCATCGGCACGCGAAAATACATCTCCCACCCCTTTTACACGGGTTATGGCATCCTTAACATAGAGGTTCACATAGTTACCAACGAACTTCGAATCGTGTGTACCATTGGGCGAGTAAAAGGCCAGCGCCACCATAATGCTGGGGTTCCGCTTTCTAACGGTAAGACCCAAACGCTTTACGGCATCCGGCAGCGTAGGTTCCGCCACGCTCACCCTGTTCTGCACGTCTAATGTGGCAATATTAATATCGGTGCCCACTTCAAAATTCACCGTAATGCTGCTCTGCCCGCTGCTGGTACTGTTACTGCTCATATAGGTCATCCCGGGCGTACCATTTACCTGGGTTTCAATGGCAGTGGTGGTGGTTTGCTCCACGGTTTGCGCATCCGCACCTGTAAAATTGCCGGAGATAGACACGGTTGGCGGAGAAATATCGGGATACTGGGCAACAGGCAAATTGATCATTGAAATAATACCAACCAATACAATTACTATTGATATTACGATTGCCGTAACCGGCCGTTTTATAAAAGTTTCTGCTATCATGCGCTTTGCTATAAAAAAATATGGAAATCCTATGCCCTTTCAAACCATCTGCCGCTTCACTTATCTTAACCCGGTGTAACCAATTATTGCTTTTTATTGTACTATGCGCTATAACGCTTTTCACCGTTCGTTGCGTCGCACACTTGTACGTTCTGTAACCGTGCCCGCCAATCCTTATTTGCCTGGCTGAGCTGCAGCAGCCCCACCAGCCGGAGCCGCGGTAATTACCGCGCCTTCTCTCAGGTTCTGGAGACCTTCCACTACAATTTTTTCACCTGCTTCTAATCCGTCTTTTACAATGATATCCGGCCCTATCTGCCGGCTCAGGCTTATTTTACGCTGCGTTACTTTACTGCTGTCGCCCACTACATATACAAAGTGCTCTCCCAACTGTTCAATCACCGATTTATAAGGTATCAGCACCGACTGTTCCGCGGCGGTATTCAACACCTTCACCGTAGTACTCATGCCAGCCTTTAGCCATTTCTTATCGTTCGGAAAAACCAAACGTACTTTAATGGTTCCTGTTTGCGGGTCCACCGCCCTGTCAATAAAACTAATGCTCCCCTTATACGGGTAGATATCTTTTCCAAAAGCAATGGTAAAAGTAGAATCGCCGGGGCGCTTTTTATCCTGCTGTAATTGCGAAAAGCGATATATCTCTTTCTGATCCACGGTAAAATCTACCGCTATAGGGTTGTCGGTTGACACCACGTTGAGGATACTTTGTCCGGCCACTACCGCTGTACCTGTTTTCACCTGCGAAATACCTATGGTGCCATCGAAGGGTGCAAACAGGGTAGCAAAATGCACATTCGACTGCACGGCGTTTACGCCTGCCCGTGCGGCTTCTACCTGCTTCTTCGCGGCTTCCAGCGCGGCATCAGCGTAATCTACCTGTTGTTTGGCTATGGCATCCTGCCTGTCCAACTCATGATACCTGTCGGCGTCTTTTTGCGCTTTCACCAAATTGGTTTCCTGTACCTGCAAATTAGCCTGCGCCTGCTGCACATTGGCACTGTATACCTGCTGATCTATGGTATATAGCCTTTGCCCTTTCCTTACCCTGTCGCCATCCTTAAAGTAAATACCGGTAATATAACCGCTCACCTGGGGCCGCAGCTCTACCTGGTTAAGCGCGGTAACAATACCCGGATACCCATCGTAATACACCGCATTACTAACCCTGGCTTCCGTAACGGCTACAGGTACGGGAGGCGGAGGTCCCTGCTGCTTTTGCTGCTGCCCCGCGCCGCACGACATTATGAATAAGGAAACCCCAATCGTGGAATAAGCTACTATAGATTTATATATCATTGAACTATTAAATTATATTTTTAAAAATCATAAGAACCAATAAAATGCAGATTCTAAAAATCTCTCACCACTTTAACCCTGTTAAAACTCCTCAATATTGAAGCAGCGTGGCAAACCTCTATTAATACCTTATCTCTCCCAGCGCCTTCTGCACATCAATTTTACTGGCCAGCAATTCATACAAAGCATTATAGTAATTGATTTGTGCCGAGCGTAAATCTGTTTCCGATGTAATTACTTCCAAATAGGTTTTTATACCCGATTTGTACTGTAGCTGAATAATATCATATACTTCCTTTGCCAGCATCATATTTTCCTTTGTTGCCATATAGCCGGCATAGTTACTCTTATAATTAGCCAAAGCGCTATTGTATTCCGCATTTACGGCATTTTGCAGGTTTACTATATCAAAACCTGTTCTTCTTAACTGCCACTGTGCCTGCCGTATCTCATACTTCCTCTTCCCTCCCTGGAATATAGGGAAAGACAGGGTTAGCCCGGCGTACGAGGCAGGATAGGATTGATTATATAATTTATTGAAATCATTATTGAGGTAATTCAGGTTATAGGCGCCATTGGCAGAGAGTTGCGGAAAAAAACTCCATTTATTGTACAGCACATTCGCTTCCTGCAGTTTTTGCTGCGTACTCAGTAACCGGTACTCAATGCGCCTCGTGTAATCCGGCCCCTGCGTGGTATCCAGCAGTATTTCCTTTTCCATCCCGGTACTGTCATATACTATTTGCAGCGGAGCGGCTACAGGATAGTTCATCTGCGCTTTCAGGTTTTCAATGCGGGCCTTTAATAACACTTCATAACTTCTTTTTGCGGCTACTGTATTATTGAGCGCAATAGCTGCCCGCTTATAATCTGTTTTATCGGTTATGCCTGCCTGGTATTGATTATAGGCATCTTTGTAGCTGCGTTCCAGGCGAACAATATTTTCATCCGACACTTTAATTTGCTGCTCCGTTGTGAGCACATCATAAAATGCTTTGGACACATTGGCCACAACATCAATCTTAACACTTTCCGTATTTTGCTTCGCCTGCTGCCGGATATCTGCGCGGGTGCGGCTGGCCAGCAATACATCCCGGTTAAAGATAGCCTGGTTAAGGGTAAACATTAAGCCCGAAGTGTTATCAACACCCAGCTTAACCGGGTTACCGCCAATAACACTGGTTTGCACCTGGAAGTTATGTTGAAAAGTATAATTGAAATTAACCTGGGGGAACCATTCGGAGAGTTTACTTTTAATGGCTTCTTCCGTTATAGCCTCATCTATCTGCGCCTGCTGTACAACAGCCTGCTTCTCCACGGCATACGCAATGCAGTTTTGTAAAGTGGCTTCCTGCAATAAGGAATCAGTTTGTTGCTGTGCCGTGGAATGAAAGGAAATAAAAATCAGGCACGTTAAAAATACAGCAATCCCTTTTCTCATAAATATATTATATATACGATCTGTTAATGAAATACCAGCCGGTAATAAATTCGGCCGGGTACAAAATTTGTTGTACCTGCATTATTCCCGGTTAATCCAATGTGCAAGCAATAGTAAAGGACAGGGAAAGGAAATCAGGCGGCGAAGTTAAAATTAAATATATAAAAAAATCAAACGTTTGTTTAATTTTTTTGTTAATGAATCATTAACGCGTGCCTCATCTTACGCTCGTTGCTGAAATAATGCCAATATTAAACAAGTTACACCAACCTTGCAACTGCTACCCTGTAACAGATGCATCCCAAATTATTGCAAAGGTTGCCAACCTTTAATCCAGAACTACAATTTGGGATGCACCCCCTGTAACTTGTAACCATTATCCGTTCTATCTTTGTACATGACCATTTACGAAGGTTACCGCTTTGTTTGCGAAGCGCTATATAGTATATATGAGCGGCGGGAAGCCGAAAATGTTGCTGCTCTGGTAATGGAAAAAATTACCGGACTGGGAAGAATGGAGCGTATGCTGCATAAAGACCAAATCTTACCGGAAGCGGAGGAAGACCGCCTTAGTCATTATACCACATTGCTCTTACAGCAGCAGCCCGTACAATATGTAGTGGGCGAAGCATGGTTTTATGGTATGCCGCTATATGTTAATGAACACGTGCTGATTCCACGCCCGGAAACGGAAGAACTGGTGGAGTGGGTGATGAAGGATGAGAAGAACAGGTTGCAGGGGGCAGGTTACAAGGGGCAGGGAACAGGGGGCAGTCCGGCAATATTGGATATAGGTACCGGTAGTGGTTGCATTGCCATGGCGTTAAAAAAGAGCATTCCCGAAAGTGATGTATATGCAATAGATGTTAGCAGTAAAGCACTGGCTGTTGCGCAACAAAATGCAAAAACTCAGCAAACCGCTGTTCAGTTTTTACAAATAGATTTTTTAAATGCCGCTCAAACAAATGCATTGCCACTGTTTGATATTATTGTAAGTAACCCGCCTTATATTCCGGAAAAGGATAAAACAGACATGCATAAAAACGTATTGGACTTTGAACCCCACGCGGCTTTGTTTGTGAAAGACAACGATCCCCTTCTTTTTTATTGGGCTATAGCTGCTTTTGCCGGGCAACATTTACAACCCGATGGCTGTGTTTATACCGAAATTCATGAAACGATGGGTGAGGCGGTAAAAAATATTTTCACTCAGAAAGGATTTACCCATACCGTTGTACGCAAAGACATGCAGGGAAAAGACCGTATGGTAAGCGCCGCGAAAACTAATTAGCGCTTACAGAAGCCACGGCTGTGGCGCCTAACTTTTTAGCGGTTTGCAGTACTTTATATACATCGCCCCAATGCCCCGCCGTATCGGCATTTACCACCACTGAAGGCTTTTCGGGGGCTTTGGACAATACAAGCTGCAACTCACTTTCCAGGTCATTCAATGAAATTTTTTTTTGACCAATATATGCCTGGTTGTTTTTATCTATAGATATTACTACCGTTTGTTTTGATTGGGTGTCGCTCTTTCCTTTAGGGGCCGATACTTTTATTACGTTCGGATTGGCAAGCGTAGACACAATAAGGAAGAACAACAACAATATAAACAATATATCATTGAGCGCATCGGTATGTACTTTGGCGTGATCCCTTAATTTTTTTCTCAGATTCATTGCTTCTATGTTCGTTACGTAAAAGTAAGTTAAGCAAGTGGATTGAAAGAAATGGGTTTAATACGTTAAATAAAGTCCTTCCTTATCTCCCACTTTCAAATATTTGCCGTTTATTGTTTATGGCAATCCCTCCTCTCTATTCACCCTCACACTATAATTTATAATCTGTAGTTTATCGTTAGGATACACTCATTTTCAAATTCTCAAATTTGCAAATTCCTCACATTACTTCGTTGGTTCCTGCAGCACGTCTATAAATTCGGCGCTGGCGGATTCCATCTGGTTCACATTTTTATCAATTTGCGCGTTCAGGTAATTATATCCCACATAGGCCAGTAATCCTATAATCAATCCACTGGCTGAAGTGATCATTTTTGTGTAAATACCGCCGGCAATGGTGTTGAGCGTATATTCACCCGTGGCGGAAATGCCGTAAAATAACTGTACCATTCCTACAATGGTTCCCAAAAAGCCAAACATTGGCGCTATACCCGCTATTAATGACAGCACCGAAATATTACGTTCCATTTTATAAATTTCCAGCTTCCCCACGTTTTCCATACTTTTTTCAATGGCTTCAATGGGTTTACCTATGCGCTGCAATCCTTTGTCAATCATTCTGGCCACAGGGTTAAACGTGTTTCGTGCCAGGGATCTTGCCGCCGTAACATTACCCGTAACAATGTGGTCGCGGATAATGCTCATGAAATTATAATCTAACTTACCGGCGTTACGAATAGCGATCAGGCGTTCAAAAAAGAAAAATATGGCTATTACTAATAGTAAAGCCAGGGGCAGCATAATCCAGCCACCGGCCAGCAGCAGTTCCCAAAGATTCATTTGGGTACCCGGCTCGGGAATACCATGCTGGCTGGCTAAAGCTTTATTAAGAGAATCGGGAGCAAGCTGCAGGAAAAATAATCTCATATTATAGTATTATTGAAAGTGCGACAAATGTAATGACAAATAAACAAATTTATCAGCCAGTTTGCCGAACGTGAAAATAGTGTGATTATTTTCTTTATAACTCACAGGCTTATTCTATTAACAATTTATATAGAAAGCAAATCAGGCGCCGGTCATAACCTGCCGGGCTTCATACCGCAATGCATCCAGCACAATATTATGCAATGAAGTTTTAGGATCGGCATCCAGCAGTTCCAGGATGCGTTTGCTCAAATCCATACCTGTAGCTTTTTCGGGCAAAGTATGCGCCAGCTGGTGTAAAATAAAAATATTCTGCTCTTTAAGATTGGTTACAGCCTGCCATGCCTGCGCGGATACATATAATTGCTGTGAAAGATTGTATTCATATTCCTGCTTAATGCTTTCCACCAGCAGCAGGTGATAATCCGAGGCCTCCATATGTGCAGACGAAAGCCTTGATATAAGGTTTTTCAGGGAGATGCGCTCGGCCAATATGGTGAGCCGCTCATAGGCCTGTAATTGCAGCGCCGCGTCATAAGCCGGCTTTTTCAGGCTCTTTTTAGTACTGCTTGTTTCACGGAAATAGGCAAAAAAATAAACCCCTAAAACCCCCACAATAATTACGATAGCCAAAATAATGATACTGTTGTTGTCCATGCTGCAAATTTGTACTGCTTATAAACAAAAATAAGCGTATTGTGTTGTGTTAAAGAAAAGAAGCAATAAAAATAAATCCTTTCAACTGCTATGCGCTTTCAGATCAAGTCATCATCCGTCAGCTAAAAACTACTAACGATGGGATTGCTGCTCTTTTTAACTACTTACCACTCACTACTTACCCCTTACCACTCTAATACACCAACTGATGCGTTTGTTTAACAATACCCATCACAAAAACGCTTTGAACGTGTCCTATATTCTCGGCCTCGCTTAACTTGTTTACGTGAAAATCATAATAAGCATCCATATTTTCTACCATTACCTTCAGCATAAAATCAAAATCGCCCGAAATATTATAACATTCAGTTACTTCCTGCATATCCTGTATGGCTTTAATAAATTTGGCACCTGCTGTTTTATTATGTTGCCTGAGCGATACATAACAAATCACCATCAGTCCTCTTTTTATTTTAGTGTGATCAAGCAGGGTGGCATACTGGCGGATCACGCCGGCCTCCTCCATCCTTTTAATCCGTTCATGCACAGGTGTGGTGCTCAGGTGTATGGCATCCGATATTTCCCGCACCGTTATCCGGGCGTTTTGCTGCAGGAGCCGTAAAATGGCGATATCCTTATCATCCAACGCAGGAAGCTGTACAGGCAGTTTTTCTTTTTGCTGTGTTTTTTTCATGCTACACTATATAAATATCCTTTAAAATTAAAAAAAACATATTTTCCTCCCAAATATGAGGCATGCAACAATATTCTGTTCTATAAGTGTAGTTTTGCAGCATCAGGTATTACGCGAGCAAAAATATATTTATACATCCACTAAATCATTTAAACATGTCAGCGGTTTCTCCATCCATTGATTTTTCATTACCGAATAAGATAAAAGATATCAGCCTTGCCGCATGGGGGCGTAAAGAAATTAAATTAGCAGAGGCAGAAATGCCGGGGCTTATGGCTATCCGTGAAGAATATCGTGCGCAGCAGCCTTTAAAAGGCGCCCGTATAGCAGGTTGCCTGCATATGACCATCCAAACCGCCGTATTAATAGAAACATTAATTGAACTGGGCGCGGAAGTAAAATGGAGTTCGTGCAATATTTTTTCAACACAGGATCATGCGGCAGCCGCTATAGCAGCAGCAGGTATTGGCGTATACGCATGGAAAGGACAAACCAACGAAGAAGCGGAATGGTGTATTGAGCAAACTTTATTTTTTGGCAGCGCCGATCGCCCTTTGAACATGATATTAGATGATGGCGGCGACCTCACCAATATTGTATTTGATAAATACCCTGAACTCATTCAGCATGTAAGAGGATTGAGTGAAGAAACCACAACAGGTGTTCACCGTTTATACGAAAGAATGCAGAAAGGCACATTGCCCGTTCCTTCTATCAATGTAAACGACTCTGTTACCAAGTCGAAATTTGATAATAAGTACGGATGCAAGGAAAGCCTTGTGGATGCTATACGCCGCGCTACAGATGTAATGCTGGCGGGTAAAGTAGCCGTTGTTGGGGGTTATGGCGATGTGGGCAAGGGTTCTGCGGCTTCCTTATCGGGCGCAGGCTGCCGGGTGATTGTTACCGAAATTGACCCTATTTGCGCTTTGCAGGCCGCTATGGACGGCTATGAAGTGAAGAAAATGATTGACGCGGTAAAAGAAGCCGATATTATTGTTACAGCCAGCGGTTGCCGCGACCTGATAACAGGTGAACATTTTAAATTAATGAAAGACAAGGCTATTGTTTGCAATATTGGTCATTTTGATATTGAAATTGATGTGGCCTGGCTGAACAAAAACTATGGCAGCACTAAAGATACGATCAAGCCGCAGGTTGACCTGTATAATATCAATGGCAAAGACATTATTTTATTAGCGGAAGGCCGCTTAGTAAACTTAGGATGCGCCACCGGTCACCCCAGCTTTGTAATGAGCAACTCTTTCAGCAACCAAACACTGGCGCAGATTGAGCTCTGGACAAACTACAAAAACTACGAAAACAAAGTATATGTGCTGCCCAAGCACCTTGATGAGAAAGTTGCCCGCCTGCACCTGAAAAAAATAGGTGTTGAGCTGGAAGAACTTACCACAACGCAGGCTGAATATCTGGGTATTCCAAAAGAAGGCCCCTATAAAGCAGAGCAGTACAGGTATTAGAGAGGATGGCGTAAGGTATAAGGCATGAGTATCAGGTGTGATGTATAAGGTACTTCCACCTGATACCTGATAGCTCCTATATATCAGGCACGCATGCGCCGGGCTGCTATTTCTTCCATATCAATAGCATAGTGACTTTCATGATAGGTGCATTCTCCATTTTGAATGAGCAATACCTGTGGTGATTCGTGCCGCACATGCAGTTCTTCCGCTATCTTGCCGGAAAGCGCACGGTAAGCGATCAGGTCAATAAAATGAAAATCTATTTCCGGCGGCATAGCCGACCGTTCCAGCCTGCTTTTTATCATGGAACTGGTACCGCAGCGGGTAGAATGCTTATAAATGAGTTGTGGCCTGCCTTTTGACTTTTCAAGTATTTCCGCTAATTGCGCTTCGGTGGTGAGTATATTCCAGTTCATAATTGCTAATTTGATGTTTAGTGTTTGTTACATACAAAGTGCGAAAAGAAACTAATGGCACAAAGGTAAGCTTTGAATCGCTGATACGGGATTTGCGGGGTTTCGGTAGTTTTTATTTGGGCACCTCCATTTCACGCAAAGCGCGCAACGAAGCAAAGGGTGCAAAGAAAATTATAAAAAAATCCGGAGATTAATCCGCGCATGGCACGTTCAATCTCCGGACGGGAGCTATTATTAGTTATAAAATACTTTAATAGCCTTCATTCTGTACTAAGTAATCGGGCAGGTTAGATGCACCATCAATCGCGTTTTGCGGGATCGGGAATATCCTTTTCTTAGGATCTGAATTGGTTTTTTCCGTCCATGTGCCTTCGTATTTTCCAAAGCGGATCATATCTGTACGGCGAACGTTTTCCCAATACAATTCAAATCCTCGTTCACGGAATAATACATCTAAGTTCATTTCTGTTAAGGCCGGCGGAACCACTCTTGCTGTTCTGGCAGCACGTACGGTGTTCACGTCTGCCAGCGCTTCTGCTTCGCCCCCACCTTTTCTTAGCCTGGCTTCTGCCCGCATCAGGTAAATATCGGCCAGGCGTAAAATCACAATATCATGCTCTCCAAAATTCCTGCCGCTTACAGAACCGCGGCTGAACTCATATTTTTCTACACGGTAGCCATTGTTATAGTTGCTGAAGTCCGAAAAGTTGATTTGCTCGGTAAAGAAAACAGGCAGGTCGGGTCTGTTACGGGTATTATTGTACAACTTACCCACTTTCATATCACCGTTAGGGCATGTTTCAAATACACCTCCTGTTCTTATCAGTCCATATTGCTGGCCTCTTAATATACCACGATCTATATAGAAGTTTGCAGCCGGAACGCAGGTTTGTGTTGTGTCAAGGTTGCGCTTGAAAAAACGCCCATCCATATCAGCCGGATCATCGGGTGCATAAGCCTGTGCCCAGCTTTGATAGAAGTCTGAAGTAATACCAGGTCCATCAGTGCCATTGGCGCCAGTATATGCAGGCAACGGAAATTGATCACCTGAAAGAGAGAAGTAAGCCATACGGTTATGCCCGTTAAGATCTGCGCGTTGATCTACTGCGAAAATCAATTCTTTATTGGTATGGTTGGCATCACCAAATATGTCAAAATATTCAGGAGAAAGCTGGAATTTTCCTGAATTGATGATCTGGTCACAATATTGAATTGCTTTATCCATGTCATCCCCGGTAAATGTAAATGAAGCCGCATAAATGTCCCTGTAAACAGCAGCTTGTAAATGCAACCTGGCCAGTAAGCCCCAAACCGCCTGTTTGGTAATTCTGCCGGGGCCGGTATCTTCACGTACCAGGGGTTCAATGGCCAGCAGCTCAGATTTAATATATTCCACCGCATCGTTACCTCTCAAAATAACCGAATTGATTTTGGGGTCGTCTTTAACAAACGTAACTCCAAACAAGTCGAGGCTTAACAGGTTATAATAAGCCCGCATACCCCTTGCTTCCGCCAGAAACAACTGTGCGTTGGGATCAGTGCTTTTAGGCAAGGTATTAATGGCAAGTATGGCACGTGAGATGCCCAGCATAATATTATTCCAAACATTTTTGACATTGGGGTCTGAGCTGGTGGTTTCATGCCGGTGTAACGACATATAGATACCGTTATCTCCCCAATCGGTGCCACCCCGGTAAGGTAAAATAGCTTCATCAGTAGATATTTGCTGCAAAGCAAAGTATTGCGTATGCTGAAACAGTCCGGGTAAAACGGCATACACCGGTGCAATCAGTCCTTCTGTAACGTCTTTATCGGTAGCGCCGGTACTGGAAGTTTCGTCCAGCACCTGTTCGTTCAGTTTACTGCAACTGCCTAAGGCAAGTACAGTTATAAATAACGAAAGTATATAGAATGTCTTCTTAGTCATAAACAATCAAATTTTAGAATGATAGATTTAAACCGAAAATCACAGAGCGTGCCTTGGGATAATTCAGGTAATCAATTCCATAGGATATCGCCTTGTCCATAGATCTATCGGTGTTGATTTCGGGATCAAACCCATCATATTTAGTAATTACGAAAAGGTTCTGGGCCGTTACTGACAATTTCAGACCGGTGAGCCAGTTCTGTACGCCGAGGCGTTCGGTACTAAAGTTATAAGCCAATGTCATATTGTTCATTCTCAGGTAACTGCCATCTTTCACGTATCGCGTACTTACACCTGCTGCATTATTTTTTGACTCTTCCGGATACTGTACCGCTTCTGTTGTAGTATTGCTGTTCTTGGCAATCTTTGTCTTATAGAAATTAGCAGTAGCAGTATTGTCGTATATTTTATTGCCGCTTACCCCATTAAAGTTCACCGTAAAATCAAATCCTTTATAAGAGAGGTTGCCATAGAAGTTATATAGTGTTTTGGGTACTGCAGAACCGGCTATAATCCTGTCTTTAGGTGTAATAATTCCATCTTTGTCTGTATCCGCATATTTGCTTATACCATCGGTATCAATTCCAATAAAATCAAGTAGATAGAAGGATCCCATCGGATGACCATTGATGTAGCCGTTGAGCGTAGCGCTTGTTAATCCTGAACCGGTAGCAGAGCCCGAGAAGATGACCTGGTAGGGAGAGCCGGTAACCTTATTCTTCATAAACGATGCATTACCGCCAATTGCGAAACTCAGGTTACCGGTAATTCTCTTCCGGTACTCAAGATCTATTTCAATACCTGTATTGCTAATCTTCATACCGGGGATATTTGCAAAAGTAGTTCCGGCGGGTTGTACCGGATCCTGGGGCGGAATAGATAGCAGTATATTGTCTGTAATCTTATCAAACCAGTCAATTGAACCACTTAAGTCGCCACCTAATACCCCAAAATCCAATCCTATATTGGTCTGATTGGTAGATTCCCATTGCAGGTCAGGATTTGCAAAGCGTACAAAAAATGTACCGGGAGGATAGGCGCCGGTTGGATATAAAGGATAGCTTGTACCTGATGTAACCTCTGTTTTAAATAAGGCTTGTGTTGACTTGGGCTCAATTTCCTGGTTACCCGTCATGCCCCAGCCTCCTCTCAGTTTAAGGGCGCTGAATACAGAATTAGCCATGAATGCTTCTTCTTTAATATTCCAGCCCAGTGAGAAAGAAGGGAAATAACCGTATTTATTGTTCTCACCAAACTTGGTAGATCCGTCCATCCTGAAACTTGCTGTTAACAAATACCTGTTATCGAACGCGTAATTAATACGGGCAAAATAAGATTGCAATTCATCAATATTAGCGTTGCCGGTGGGCCTGTTATTTGCCATGGTCAGCTCCTGTCCTATGCCCGGATTATATATAGGATCGAGGTCATTAAGCGGCAGCTTGTTAATGCTGGAGCTGCGGTATTGATAGAAAATGTTCTGGTAAGAATGACCTGCCATTGCAGAAAGGGTATGTTTATCAAGATCGGTTGTATAAGTGAGGTAGTTTTCAATTAGCCGGTTTCTCAACTGTATACCCTGTGTCTCAAACCTGCCATCCCGCTGAGGCACGGCATTAGCAAAATTAACGATATCGCGGGTGGTGGTAGCATTATCAATGCCAAAATTCAACTTATAGGTAAGTCCCTTTATAATTCGCAATGTTGGAGAAATATTTCCCAGCACACGGTTTACCGAAGCAATGTCTTTGTACAGTTCCAAATCCAATAAAGGATTACTGGCATTTTCAAATTTAGCGGGATTTCCATCCGCGTCACGCGCCGGTAAAGTAGGATTATTAGAAATGGCGCTTCCCAGTAAACCGTCAATTGGAGGGCGCCGGTTGTTGGTATTTGTGGCGGTAAGGTTTACATCAATAGATAAACGATCGTCCCAGAATTTCTGTGTGGCATTAAAACGACCAGTGTACCGTTTCATCTTACTGCCTTTTAAAATACCGGTTTGGTTTTGGGCGTTTAGGGAGGCATAATATACCAGCTTATCGGCACCACCACTCAGCGTTAAATTATTTTCATACGTATGACCGGTTCTGAAAATTTCGTCCTGCCAGTCGGTTGAGGAGCCAAAATCTTCCAGATCGCCACCTGCCGCTACCACCTGCTTTTTAAACTCATCGGCTGAAAACACCGGGAGTTTGCGGGCAACTTTTGAGATGCCGGCGCTGGTAGTAAAGTTTAACACGGATGTTCCTGCCCTGCCTCTTTTTGTGGTTATGATAATCACCCCATTAGCGCCGCGTGAACCATAAATGGCAGTAGCAGAGGCGTCTTTTAACACATCCATAGAAGCAATATCCTGCGGATTCAAAAAGTTTAACGCGTCTCCCGTACCTGTACCGGCGTTATCCAAAGGAACGCCATCTACCACAAACAGCGGCGCGCTGCTGTTTCTAATGCTGGCAACTCCACGAATTACAATATTTATGGGAGCACCCGGCTCTCCGTTAGATGAAGTTATATTTACACCGGCAACCTTACCCTGCAATAACTGTTGCGGGTTATTTACAATGCCCCGGTTGAACGACTCGGCTTTAACCGACTTTACAGCGCCGGTTACATCTTTTTTACGTTGCGTACCATAGCCCACCACTACCACATCTTCCAGGCTTTGAGCAGCTAATTTTAATACAACAGGCAGCTGCAGCCCTGCATCGCCTACAGTACCCGTAAGCGTTTCCGTGCTATAACCTACATAGCTTACCGTAAAAGTATAGCGTCCATTGGCAAGGCCTGAAAAAGTAAATACCCCTTCCTCATTGGAGGTAACGGTTGTTTTTGATTTATTGGAGGAATTTTCTGCGGTAACAGAAGCACCGGCAACTGCTTCACCGGTTTCGGTTTTAACAGTACCTGAAACAGCCTTGTTAGCTTCCTGGGCAGAAAGACACAGAGAAAATGGCAGTAACAATACCATCAACCAAAGCATTCGTTGTTTCATAAGCGTATTTAATTTTGGTTTGTAGAAAAATATATTGCAGGTAAACATAGTACTGTTTTTGAACTTAAACACGTATCAAAGTTGTGCAAACGTTTGAAATTTTTTTGGGGATAACCATGCTACGGGTCTTCTATCGCTTACATACAGACAAACTGCAGCAGGAAAATGATGCATTGGTAAGGGGTAAGAAGTAAGAGAGGTGTACCAAGCCCGTTGTTAGTAGTTTTTCTGAACCCTGAAACTTATAACCTGCAACCTGTAACACTCTGAAACCTGATACCTGAAACCTGACACCTACCCCAGCGCATCCATCGCCTTCTTTACGCTGCCATGTTGCAGCAAAATGGTTTTGGCCTTATTATAATCGGTTAGTCCTGCTTTTTCCATTAATATTTTTACCGCCCGGTCAGTGATCTTATCATTGATCAGTAACACATTTACCATACTGTTATCTTCTACCCTGCCCAGCCTTATCATAGTAGTGGTGCTGATCATATCAAAGATCATTTTTTGCGCCGTACCACATTTCATGCGTGTACTTCCGGTAACAAACTCGGGACCTGTAATAACTTCTACAGGCAAATCTGCGGCCGCTGCAATGGGCGACCCGGGGTTACTTACTATACAACCGGTAGCAACGCCGGCAGCCTGGCATTGCTTTAAAGCTGCCAGTACAAAAGGCGTTGTTCCGCTTGCGGATATGCCTACCACAATATCTTTATCCGAAACAGCATATGCCTGCAGGGCATTCCAGCCTGCTTCCGTATCATCTTCCTTTTCTTCAGGCGCTTCAATAAGATGTTCCACACCACCCGCTAATACCACGTTTACCACGCCTTTTGGAATACCATAAGTGGTAGGCAACTCAATAGCGTCTAATACTGAAAGACGGCCGCCACTGCCTGCTCCTAAGTAAAACATTCTTCCGCCAGCCTCCAGTTTGTTTGCAATAGCGGTGATCAGCTTATTAATTTGCGGCAAGGCTTTTTCTATTGCCAGCGCTACCTTTTTGTCTTCATTATTAATATGTGCTGTCAGCTCTTCTACGGTCATTTTTTCGAGGTGCCGGTACAAAGAGGGTTGTTCTGTAATTCGCATCATAGTAGTGTTAAGTCAATCAAATTATATCTGTATGTTATCGTGAAATGTGAAACGTGAAATGAACTTTCACATCTCACATTTCACGTTTGACATATCAGTAGTATATGAGCAGGTTTCAAATTTAATATGCTGTTCCTTTCCCAGAGAAATTAAAGCGTAGTGGATACCCATTGAGCATGCTGCAAGCGCATTAAAACAACTCAGGTTGCTGGTTATCCTCCGCTTTCTTTTTTTCCCATTCCATTTCCGTGCTTTTAGCATAATCCGCCAGTTTGGCGCCAACGGCTTTCCAGCCCATTACTTCTACTACTTTGTTCACCTTTATTTTGGCTTTCCTCACCTGGGCACCTCTTCCACTCTGCATTACCAGCACAGGCGCGGCTTCCGTAGTAACGGCTTCAAGCGTATTCCCCTCTCCTTCCTTTATAAAGAAAAATTTATTGCGCAGCGTAGTCGTTTCAATCTTAAATCTTTTGATATTGTATTGCAGCTTTTCCTTATCTAAGTAAACCGCTGTTATTATTTTCTCCGGATCAAATTTCTGAATCAGCAATACCTTTTCCCCGTCAATACGCTGACTTAATTCCGTGTCGGAAATTTCATAATTGCCATTATTATAAATAATCAGCAACCGGTCTTCGCTATCGAACATACCCAGGTATGCTCCTTTTTCTTCCGTGTTAAGCCTGCCAAACGTATTATCAAACCATAACTTCCTTCCGCTCAAGGTGGAGCGTCCGGCTTCCCTGAATTTTACCGATTTAACAGGATACTTTGTTACCTGGTTACCCATGCTGCCCCTGCCTTTGATCTCTAATTCTTCAAAATAAAATTCAAGTTCTTTGTTGCGGGCAGTTGACGAGGGGCTGAGTATAATTTTAACGGCTTCCGCTTCGCCATTGGGATTAACCGAAAAATAATGCACTTTACTTTTGTCTGACCCCTTGGTCAAATCATATTCCTTATCGCGGGTTACACTGGTAACATTAAACCGTTTGGCATAACTGATCCCCGTTTTTCCATCCACGTAGATCATATTATAAGTGGTTCGCTCATCGTTCTTTTTAAAAATGGCGATATGCAGAATATCTTTCCCGATAAATACTTTATCGGCCACCTTTACCACTTTCATTTTGCCGGCTTTGGTAAAGGCTATAATATCATCTAAGTCTGAACAATCATCAACAAACTCATCCTTCTTCAACCCTGTGCCAATGAAACCTTCTGAACGGTTCACATATAATCTGGCATTGGCAATAGCCACCTGCTGGGCCTGTATAGACTCAAATAACCTGATCTCCGTTTTGCGCTCCCTGCCTTTACCGTATTTTTTTAAAAGATTTTGATAGTAGCCCACAGCAAAGTCTACAAGATTCTCCAGGTCATATTTTACCTGTTTGATTTCCTTATCAATATTTTTAATCTGTTCATTGAGCTCATCAATATCCAGCTTATAAATTCTGCGTACAGGCTTCTCTGTTAGTTTAACAATATCTTCTTTAGATATGTCCCTTTTCAAATACTTTTTAAAAGGCAGAAATGCCTGGTCAATGGCTACCAGCACTTTGTCCCATGTTTCATGCTTCTTTTCTAATTCTTTATATATTTTTTCTTCAAAGAATATTTTTTCGAGGGAAGTATAATGCCATTTCTCCTGTAGCTCCGCCAGTTTTATCTGCAGCTCTTTTTCCAGTAATGCTTTGGTGAGTTCGGCCGATGAGCGAAGCAGGTCGTGCACGGTTATAAAACGAGGCTTTTGTTCAACGATCACACAGGCATTGGGCGAAATGCTTACCTCGCAGTCGGTAAAAGCATACAGGGCATCAATGGTAATATCGGTAGAGATACCGGGGGCCAGGTCAACAAGCACTTCCACACTGGCAGCGGTATTATCAATAACTTTTTTTATCTTAATTTTCCCCTGGTCATTCGCTTTTACAATAGAATCCATCAGTTGTGTAGTGGTAACCCCGTGCGGCACATCCCGTATCACTAATGTTTTTTTATCCAGTTCCTCAATATGTGCACGCACTTTTATCTTTCCTCCTCTTTTCCCCTCATTATAATGCGTTACATCAATCATACCCCCGGTTTGAAAATCGGGGAATAATTCAAATTTTTTACCGCGTAAATGTTTGATAGCCGCTTCAATTATTTCGCAAAAATTATGCGGTAATATTTTGGTAGATAAGCCAACCGCTATGCCTTCGGCTCCCTGGGCCAGCAACAAAGGAAACTTCATGGGAAGCGTTACCGGTTCATTCTTTCTTCCGTCATAGCTCAGTTGCCACTCTGTGGTTTTGGCGTTAAAAGCTACTTCCAGCGCAAATTTGCTCAACCTGGCTTCAATGTAACGGGCTGCGGCGGCATCATCGCCTGTGCGCACATCGCCCCAGTTGCCCTGCGTTTCAATGAGCAGGTCTTTTTGCCCCATATTTACAAGCGCGTCTCCAATAGAAGCGTCTCCATGCGGATGGTATTGCATCGACTGTCCGATAATATTGGCTACTTTATTAAAACGGCCGTCATCCATTTCCTTCATTGCATGAAGGATGCGCCGTTGCACCGGCTTTAACCCGTCTTCAATTGCCGGAACAGCTCTTTCCAGGATAACATAAGAAGCATAATCGAGAAACCATGTTTTATATTGACCATGTATACCTGATTCATTGCCCAAAAAATGTGCTTTGCTCATATAATTAGTTCCACAAATAAATTGTTATTAAATCATGTTGTTAACCGGTAACGCCCCATTTCTATTTAACGCTATCCTGCTTTCCAATTTCTCCCAGGTGCGTAAACTTAAAACCCGTAAAATACTTTAACCCATAGCCAAACACCCTGTCCATACAGGAATGACCGAATAGTACGATGCCGGTAACCTGCAAAATACCAATACCGGATAACCATCCGGCAATAAAAACTATAGCGGCAATACCTTTATGATGAAAAAGATTATACGAAATGGCGCCGGCCCTGTTACCCGCAGCATATCCCAGCATACTGGTATCCGGCCCTAAAAACAATAAAAGGTATACCCACCATTGTACATGCATATCGTATAAGGCATATATGCTTAATGCAAATAAAACCAGCTCTTCCCATTTTAAAATTAATTTCATCTTATCCATTTACCTGTTCTGTAACACCGGTTTTGTGTTTGATCTCAAAATCTTTCATATTCTTCAACTCACCCTGTACATCATATTCCCCGTTAGTTACCATTAATTTCAGTCTCCACAACAAATAAGCATCACCGGTAGTATGCTTATGCTTTGATAAAAACTGGGCAATTATTTTACCCGCCTTCTGCCAGTCTTTTGTAATGAAGCGTTTTATATCCGCGTCATAAAAATCATACGCATGCTGCACTAATTTCTTTCCGCCCTCCAGTATGCGTACCCCTTTATTTTCATTGCAAAGCCGTATCCATTCATCGGGATCAACCTCAAACTCGCTTAGTGTAATGGGACGCGCCAGCTTTTTGGCTTTTAAAAATTCTTTTGGGGGAATGGTATGCAGCCAGGACGGATAAAAAATACTCCCTTTTTCGTTGAAAAACGGGAGATTATTGAGATAGAGGATGAACACCCTGCCCTGGAACGCTTTTACAAAATGCAGCAGCCAGTAATAACCGCTCACATCATGCTTATTCTGCGCCGCCCAAATCCATACTATTTCTTCAGGATTGCGGTGAAGTTCACCCACCAGCTCCGCTATGGTTTTATAATCATCTACAGAACCATCTTCCGCTTTTCCGTCATAATCGCCGCCGGCCAGTACCTGCATCCACCAGGCCTTTCTTGCCGCTATACCTTCGCCAATGTATATATTAGCCAAAGGTCCAACAGCATAATCATCTTTTATTTGTACTACTTTTCCCTGCAGGGTTTCATCCAGTTCTATGGCTTTGTTTAAAACCGCTGTATCCGCTTCATTAAAAACAATATGTATCATGTAATCATTTTGAAATCAGAAAAAGTACAATCCATTATTATGCCGGGGGGCATTCTACTACTACACTTTCACATCTTCTGCAATATCTATTTCTACCCGTAAGTTTTCAATAATAAATTCCTGCCTGTCCTGTGTATTTTTGCCCATATAATATTCCAGCAACTGCTGCAAATGTGTTTCCGGCATAACCATTACCGGCTGCTTGCGCATATCCGAACTAATAAACCGCACAAATTCATCCGGTGAAATTTCGCCCAAACCTTTAAACCTCGTAATCTCGGGCTTGGCCCCTAATTTTTTTATGGCGGCCTGCTTTTCCGTTTCATCATAGCAATAAATGGTTTCCTGCTTGTTGCGTACCCTGAACAGGGGCGTTTCAAGAATGTATACATGCCCGTTCTTTACCAGGTCGGGAAAAAATTGCAAAAAGAAGGTGAGCAGCAGCAGCCTGATGTGCATGCCATCCACATCGGCATCTGTTGCCACTACAATATTGTTGTATCTTAACCCTTCAATACCATCTTCAATATTTAAGGCGTGCTGCAGCAGGTTAAACTCTTCATTTTCATATACCACTTTTTTAGTGAGTCCGTAACAGTTTAAGGGTTTACCCCTGAGGCTGAATACGGCCTGCGTTTCCACATCGCGGGCTTTGGTAATGGAGCCGCTTGCCGAATCGCCTTCCGTAATAAAAATAGTACTCTCTAACTGGCGTTCATGAAAAGCTTGCTTACTCTTATTATTAGGCGGATCATCATTTAAATGGATCCGGCAATCGCGTAGTTTGCGATTGTGCAAATTGGCTTTTTTAGCTCTTTCATTGGCTAATTTTTTTATGCCTGCCAATTCCTTGCGTTCTCTTTCACTTTGCTCAATCCGCTTTTTTAAGGCTTCAGCGATAGCATGGTTTTTATGCAAAAAGTTATCCAGTTCCTTAGAAAGAAATTCATGCACGAAATTCTTCATGCTCACGCCGCCTTCCTGCATGTACTGCGAGCCCAGTTTGGTTTTGGTTTGACTTTCAAATACGGGTTCAACCACCCTCACTGCCACAGCAGCCACAATACTTTGCCGGATGTCTGTAAAATCATAATCCTTCTTATAAAAATCCCTTATCACTTTTACAAAAGCTTCGCGGAAGGCCTGGTGATG
The DNA here is from genome assembly GCF_035497235.1 of Agriterribacter sp. Lineage (GTDB taxonomy): Bacteria > Bacteroidota > Bacteroidia > Chitinophagales > Chitinophagaceae > Agriterribacter. The sequence continues at coordinate 116,743 of NZ_DATJEB010000049.1, read as the reverse complement.
GGTTCCGCCCTGTGTAGTATACTGTCCGTTTACAAAACTGAATATTTCTTCGCCGTAATCGTTATTGTGTGTTATAGCCAGTTCAATATCGTCTCCTTTGAGATGTATAATAGGATAGCGCACTTCATCGGCATTGGTTTTGCGCTGCAACAGATCCAGCAATCCATTTTTGCTGACGTACTTTTTGCCGTTGAATGTTATTACCAGCCCGGCATTGAGGTAACAGTAGTTCCACAACAGGTTATCAATATATTCGGGCTGAAAGTGAAAGTTGCGGAATACCGTATCATCAGGAATAAAGGTTACCAGGGTGCCATTGGTTTCATCTGTTTTCGATTCTTTATATTCCTTTATCAACACGCCTCTTTCAAACTCTGCGGTTTTTTGTTTGCCTTCCCTTATCGCCATCACCTTAAAATAATGACTCAGCGCATTCACCGCCTTGGTTCCCACACCGTTTAAGCCCACCGATTTCTGAAAAGCTTTGCTATCATACTTCGCGCCGGTATTGATCTTACTTACTACATCCACTACCTTGCCTAATGGAATACCTCTTCCAAAATCGCGAACGGTAACCGTTTTCCCTTCCACCACAATATCTACCTGTTTTCCATATCCCATCATATGCTCATCTATGCAATTATCCAGTACTTCTTTCAGCAACACATATATACCATCATCGGGGCTGCTGCCATCTCCCAGTTTTCCTATATACATTCCGGGACGTAACCGGATATGTTCGCGCCAGTCTAATGATCTTATCGAATCTTCTGTATAATCAAACAGGTTTTGTTTCGTTTCCGCCATATGTTATTTCTATATTCTGTGCATTTAAAACATGCAAAGGTATACTAATTATTTTAGTAATTGTAAGACGCCGCAAATATAATAAAACGAAATCAGAGCCCCTTAGCAGAATATACACCCTTGTGCATAACGAAGCGATTAGCCTTCAGCAATTAGCTATCAGGTTTTACAGGCCAATACTTCACATCCTGCATACTCATACCTCATACCCGGAAACTGATAACTAACTTCTAAGCTTCTGTTAACATACCTTAACATAGTGCCGTTATATTTTTTGGCATAGTAGTTGTCTTTAATAGCGTATCCCTCCTGATTTTACATCCCCCTGGAATAAGATAAAACTGTAACCAATTACAAAATCAATAAATTCCAGCATTATGAAAAAAGCAAGGCTCACATTAGCGGCACTTAGTATTGTTGCCGCAGGATTATTTGCGTTTAACGTGATTACAAACGGTTCAGTTAAAGGTACAGTTAAACCGGCAGACGCTGCTGTAAGAGCATGGGCCATTTCGGGTACAGATACGCTCAAGGCAGATATTGCAAACGGCGCGTTTGAAATTACCGATGCCAAGCCAGGAACCTATAAAGTGATCATTGAAGCTAACGCTCCTTACAAAAATGCATCTAAAGAAGGTGTAGAAGTTAAGGACGGAGAATCAACAGACGTTGGAGAAATTGCATTAGAACAGTAGTAGCAAATTGCTAATTCCATTTATTATGATGTATTAGTAGTTGATGCTGTAAAAAATACAGGAGCGGTATGCATATGCATATCGCTTTTGTATTTTAAAGTGAAAAGGAAAAAATGTGATCTATAGTTTATATTTGACCGGTATTTAAAGAATACTTAAAATATCTATACCTAAAACAAAGCAAATGAAAAATTTAATTGCTATCATCGCAATCTGCATTATTGCAGGCGCGGTTATTTCAGCCACAAACAAAGAACAGAAAATGCTCAGACACGTTGTTTTATTTAAATTTAAAGATGACGCTACTGCCCGGCAGGTAAAGGAAGTAGAAAATGCATTCCGGGCGCTGCCATCAAAAATCAAAGAAATTAAGGCATTAGAATGGGGGACCAACAATAGCCCGGAAAACCTTGCACAGGGATTTACGCATTGCTTTTTTGTTAGCTTTACAAGTGAGAAAGACAGGGCTATATATCTTCCGCATGTTGCACATAAGGCATTTGTAGACGTGCTAACACCCTACTTAGATAAAGTTTTAGTAATAGACTACTGGGCAAAGGATTAAATGGTTATTATTAATACGCTGCTTAAATGAATATAGAAAATAATAAAAATGAGGACGCCCTGAAGCTGGCGTTAAGCCATGTAAAGCAGGAGCGTGAGATAATTTATGCAGGCGGTGGCAAAAAAGCAATAAAAAAGCAAAAAGAAAAGAACAAACTGCTTGCGCGGGAACGAATTGAATATTTGACAGACAGGGGTGCGCCTTTTGTAGAAATTGGCGTTTTTTCGGGCTATGAAATGTATGAAGCATACGGTGGTTGCCCCGCAGGCGGAACGGTTGCCGGCATAGGGTATGTAAGCGGAAAACAATGCGTAATTGTAGCCAATGACCAAACCGTAAAAGCCGGTGCGTGGTTTCCGGCTACAGGAAAAAAAAATCTGCGCATGCAGGAAATTGCCATGGAAAATAATCTGCCGGTAATTTATTTAGTAGACAGTGCCGGCGTTTTTTTGCCCCTGCAGGATGAGATTTTTCCGGATAAAGAACATTTTGGCCGCATCTTTCGCAATAACGCCCGCATGAGCGCCATGGGCATTACCCAAATTGCCGCGGTAATGGGCGCCTGTGTTGCAGGTGGCGCCTACCTTCCTGTAATGAGTGATGAAACACTGATCGTAAACAACCAGGGTTCTATTTATCTTGCCGGACCTTACTTAGTGAAAGCAGCTATTGGAGAGGAAGTAGATGCGGAAAGCCTGGGCGGCGCGGTAACCCATACAGAAATAAGCGGTATTGCCGACTATAAATTCGACACTGAACAGCAATGCTTAGATGAGATAAAAAAGATATGTGCTAAACTGGGTACAAAAGAAACCGCAGGATTCAACAGGATAAAAAGCAAAGTTCCGAAAAAAGACCCTGCGGAAATTTATGGTATTCTGCCTTCAGATGCATCGAAGCCCTATGATATGCTTGAGATCATTGAAAGGATAACAGACGATTCTGATTTTGATCAGTATAAAAAAGATTACGGACAAACTATTTTATGCGGCTATGCCCGTATTGAAGGCTGGGCAGTTGGCATAGTGGCCAACCAGCGTAAAATAATTAAGAATAAACGCGGGGAAATGCAGATGGGTGGCGTTATTTATAACGACAGTGCGGATAAGGCCGCCCGTTTTATAATGAACTGCAACCAAAAAAATATTCCTTTGGTTTTTTTGCAGGATGTAACCGGCTTTATGGTGGGCAGCCGCAGCGAACATTCGGGCATTATTAAAGACGGCGCAAAAATGGTGAATGCCGTAGCCAATTCTGTTGTACCCAAAATCACAATTATTATTGGTAACTCATACGGAGCGGGCAATTATGCCATGTGTGGCAAAGCCTATGATCCGCGGTTTATTTATGCGTGGCCTTCTGCAAAAATAGCGGTAATGGGAGGCGGGCAGGCCGCTCAAACCTTATTACAAATACAGGTGAATGCGCTAAAAGCAAAAGAAGAAACCATTGATCCTACGGCTGAGAAAAAATTATTAGATGACATAAAGAACCGCTACGAAAAACAAACCACTCCATTTTATGCCGCTGCACGGTTATGGGTAGACGATATTATTGACCCGGCAGATACCCGGAAACTGATTGCGGAAGGCATAGCCGCAGCCAACCACAAAAAAATAACAGACAGCTTTAGCCTCGGTGTTTTTCAGGTGTGAGGGATGAGGTGTCAGGTATCAGCAGTCAGGTATCAGCAGTCAGGTATCAGGGGTCAGCAGTAAGCAGTCAGTCTTTAACCAATCAATCAAGTTCATATGACAGTTCCCATATACCAGGCGGATGCATTTACACAAAATATGTTTGGAGGAAATCCCGCTGCCGTATGCCCGTTAAAAGAATGGCTAACGGATGAGATAATGCAAAACATAGCACTCGAAAACAATCTTGCTGAAACAGCATTTATTGTTCCCGAAAATGACGGATACCATATCCGGTGGTTTACGCCAACCGTTGAAGTAGATCTTTGCGGGCACGCCACGCTGGCCGCAGCTCATATCTTTTTCAATCATTTACAACATACGGAAAAAGAGATTGGCTTTCATTCAAAAAGCGGACTGCTAAAAGTTACCCGGAAAAAAAACGGGCAGCTTACTTTAGATTTTCCGGCAGACCGTTTTGAAAGCATAACCGATATACCTGCAGCCATAAACGAAGGTCTTGGGATAAGGATAAATGAAGTATACAAAGGAAAGTTTGACTACATGGCGGTGGTAAACAACCAGCAAACGATTGAACAATTACAACCCGACTTTAAAACACTGGCTACTATTAAGAGCAGAGGTGTACTCGTAACTGCACGTGGAGACGATGCGGATTTTGTTTCGCGGTGTTTCTTTCCGCAAAGCGGCATTGATGAAGACCCTGTTACAGGATCGGCGCATACCCTGCTTACCCCATATTGGGCTGAAGTGCTTGGTAAAAAGGAAATGACAGCCATCCAGCTTTCCGCAAGAAAGGGCTATTTGGATTGTGAACTATCGGGCAACAGGGTTTTAATGAGCGGCTATGCAGTTACCTACATGAAAGGAGAAATAATATTATAAAATCAGAAGAAGTTAAATCCGGATTTCGAAATTAACTTCTTCGGGCTTCCGGCAACACAACTATGTCTCAACCAACACTAATTATTTATACCGATGGCGCGGCAAGGGGTAATCCCGGGCGGGGAGGATACGGCGCCATTTTAAAATGGGGCACAGCCGAAAAAGAACTATCACAGGGCTACCGGCTCACTACCAATAACCGTATGGAACTGATGGCGGTGATTGCGGCGCTGGAAGCATTAACCAAAGGCAATATGCCCGTTACCATTTATTCGGACAGCCAGTATGTAGTAAAGGCGGTAAAAGAAGGCTGGCTGAAAAAATGGATCGCAACCGATTTTAAAGGCGGCAAAAAAAACAAAGATCTCTGGAAACGTTTTTACCAGCTTTCACAAAAACACAATATACAATTTGTGTGGGTAAAAGGACATGCCGACAATCCTTACAATAACCGTTGTGATGAACTGGCTACTGCTGCTGCAGATGGAAAAAACCTGGTAGCAGATGATATGTATGAAAACGGGATCAATGACTGATTATAATTAAATAAATAAATTATGTATAAACTCACAGGCAAAGTACAGCACTATGCATGGGGTGGAACAGCATATATACCGGCATTATTAGGAATAGACAATACTCCACAACAACCTTATGCCGAATACTGGATGGGCGCACATGCCAGCGCGCCTTCCTTTGTTGAACAAAATACAAACCACAACATCGCTTTAAATGAACTGATCGGGAATAATCCGGCGCAATGGCTGGGAGAAAAAACTGCTGCCCGGTTTGGCAGATTACCCTACCTGTTTAAAGTATTGGATGTAAAGGATATGCTCTCTATACAGGTACATCCTTCCAAAGCAGAAGCTGAAAAAGGTTTTGCCCGGGAGAATGAAGCAGGCATTCCGCTTAACGCGCCCCATCGCAATTATAAAGACGATAATCACAAACCCGAAGTAATGCTGGCTTTAAGCGAGTTTTGGTTATTGCATGGTTTCAAAGAAAAGAAATTACTGTTGCAAACTTTACAGCAAACAGATGCATTTGAAACATTATTGCCCGTATTTGAAAAAGAAGGTTATTACGGATTATATAAACAGGTAATGGAATTGCCCCAGGCTGACGTAAATAACATGCTGAGACCGTTACTTCAAAAAGCTGAACTATTATATAAAGCCGGCCGGTTATCAAAATCTGACCCGGCATACTGGGCCTGTAAAACATTAACATCGCATAATGGCAATAATACCGGTATTGACCGGGGAATATTTTCCATTTATTTTTTTAATATCGTACAGTTACACCCCGGACAGGCCATATTCCAGGGTGCAGGGGTGCCCCATGCTTATTTAGAAGGACAGAATATGGAGCTGATGTCTAATTCTGATAATGTATTACGCGGCGGGTTAACCAGCAAGCATATAGATGTAGCTGAACTTTTAAAACATACTTTGTTCGAAGGTATTGTTCCGCAGGTTATGAATGGAGAAAAAACCGGCGAGGAAACCATCTATCATTGCCCGGTACCCGATTTTATTGTAAGCAGCATTACGGTTAACAAACAATCCATATACAGGCACACTGCTTTTTCCGCGGAAATACTGTTGATAACAGAAGGTGAAGCAGTCATTACAAGCGGTATGCAAACACTTCACTTAAAAAAAGGAGAAGCTGTGCTGGTTGGCGCTTCCGAAACCTATACCATAAGCGCCGGCACAAGGGCAGTATTATATAAAGCGGGTGTACCAAAGCAGCATGCATAAACCATAAACTACAAATTGAAAAACCGGAAGCCCGAAATCCGGAGAAATATAAAGCACCAAGTAAATACTCACTGATCCAACACTCTTTTTGGATCAACTATAAACTACTCCCCCAAATTTTAAAGTGGCCCTTTATTTTAATTATTCAGTTTTTGATGCAATAGCTTCCAGCACCCTTATATCAGCATCTTTTTCATGAACCGACAGCTCCGGAAAAGCCTGTGCGGTGTACATATTAAAACTCCATCGTATAATTTTTTGTGAAGGATGTTTTTTCAATTGGCTTGTCAAAAATTCCAGGCCGCTACCTGTTCCAAGTCCACTCTTATCTATTGCCCAGGCTTTTACCAGCAGACTGCTGTTTTTTATTTTATATGTCGCCGGACGCTGAACAATGGTCTGGATGATTTTTTCCGATGCCGCCTTTTTCCCCAATGCCTCATAACAGATCACTTCGAGAAAATCGGGTACCAACTGATCCATATCCTGTTCATATGGTTTGCCTGATCCAAGCTGTGTGGGCCATGCTTTCGATTGTTTAAGAAAACCCAGCGCTTTTACATATTTTTTTTGATGGAGTGCCTGAACGCCCTGCATCAGTTTTGCTTCGCGATAAAGCTCATGTCCTTCTGTAGCGCCTTCAAAGGGAATGATATACAATCCGGCCAACACCTTATCCGCTTTGGTATACTGCTGGTTGAGCAGGAGTGTTTTCGCATACAGCATGCCCATTTTATAATCGGAAGCATGTTTTTTATAATATGCTTCACAAGCATCCAATGCCTCCTTATACCGTTGCTGCCCGATAAAAAATTCAGTAAGGAGTTTATGGTATCTCCAGTTGGATGGATCAAGGCTTATCGCCTTGTTGAGATGATTCAGTGTGACCGGGGCATCGTGCGGAGTGGTGTTCATCCTGGTAATATAAAACGGGGCATAATCAGGTGCTGTACCACAGGCATGAAACAGCTCGCCTGCGTCATTGATCCTGTTATGGCTTCTGTAAATAAGTGCCAGGTAATATTTGGTTTTCCAGGAATGGCTTTCGTGGGCAAGCTGTTCCAAAATGCGTGCAGTTTCATGGCGGAACGGAAAGATGAATGCGGGTGAAAGCTTTTCTGCTTTTTCGATCCAGGGGGTATATGGTCTTTGGCTTTGATGGCATATCCAGGCCAACCAGTACATCGCTTCGGGATGACCGGATATTCTGGTCAACAACTGTTCTGCCTCCTTTGTGCAACCTCTGATATAATAGGCTATCGCAAGCTCAAGCATTGTTTCGGAAGGCATCTCATTCCGGATAAGCATACTGAAATAGGTATAAGGATACTTTATGCTATCCGATAAATATCTTTCAAACCGGGCAAAATGATTAAGCGGATCGTTCTGTAACAATTCGCCCAGCAAGGCTGATGTCTGCTGCATGGAATGCTGGTGCCTGAAGGCGATGGCTTTGATTTCGTGAGCTGTATTGTTTTTTGCATTGTATGCAAGCGCCTTATCGGCGTATGCCACAGCTTCCGCATATTGTTTATTCCTGAGCTGTATTTTCGCCAGTTCCGTATAAGCAGCTCCCCGGAATTCCGTTGACTGCGTTGCCATACTGAACGCATCCAACGCATCGCCATTCTTGCGAAGTGAAAGGCTGGCCAATCCAAAATAATAGTTGGCAGCACCATCGTATGTGTCGATTGCCAGCGCGTGGCGGGCATACAAAGCAGCCGAATCATATAGCATAGACTCCAGCTTCAGCCATGCCATAGCGGTTAGGGAAGGAACATGAAAGCTGTCTTTTTGAATTGCCAGCCTGAGGTAACGTTCCGCTTCGCCGTAAAATCTTTGTTGCAGCCTGTCGGTAGCAATCCGGTACAGATGATGCGCACTGTTATCTATACCCGCGGGAGCATATAAAGGACGCGTCAAAGTATCCTTCTCTTCTTTTTCATCATATACCATTTTATGCTTACCGATCTTAACCACTATATTTCCGCTGAGGTCAGGGCTTGAAATTGAGTCTGAAAAAAAATCCAGCGGCGCCAGGGATACAAACCGGCTGTACAGCGTTTTTCCGGCTGCTTCAACCTGGATGGAATCGGAGATGGCGGCAACGGGTGAAAAATACAGCGCGAGTTTACCGCTGTCTTTTTGAACATGCAGGGTACCGTATGGATTAGCCACAGAGATCCCTTTTGTTTGTAGCACGGGGAACCAGTATTCAGACCAGGTATCCGTGCCATAACGTGCAAAACCTGTTTGCTTAAAAGGGGTAAAGGAACTGGTTTCCACATTCTGATTAAACAGTCGCCCGGCCTGTACTTCCACATACTGCCCGTCATGATCAGATAAAATATTTTGCCAGATCATCCCCTGCTCAGACAATCCCCAGATAAATAATTTTTTTCCAGGCTTATCATCTTTGTGGGAATAATGCGCCATCCCGAAATTTTTGTCATGCCAGTAGCCACCAAAAAAATCAGCCTGTTTTCCCATCACATGATAGGACTTATATTCCCCGAAATCATTCTGTTCATAAAAAGACAATTGTTTTCCATTGCTTGTATTTATCGGCCAATTTCCCACTTCGCCTTCATGGCCGATATAATGATTTCCCGGTGCAATAAATTCCAGGTTACCTGCGGAAGGAATAGCTGCATTCATCCAGTGATAATAAGGCTGGGTGATAGAATTAGAATTATGCCAGAAAGACCGTGTGGTAAAATAGGCCTTACCAACGGGCAGGTTGATCTCTATTCTCCAGGTAGACCGGGTGATCAAATCAAGGGCGCCTACAAAACAGCTCACGCTTCCGTCCTCATTTTTTCGGGTGCTGTAGTCCACGGGTGTTGAACAGTTGGGCGTATGCCCGATGATGCCGTAATTAAATTCAATACCGCCACTGGTCCATGCACCACGCATAGCAATGTCACGGAACTTAACCACATGATTATAATATAAAAAAGGCTGGTTGGTTTTCTTTTCGATGGCGGTCCAGATCTTGCCCCCGATCTCCGGGAAAATCAGCACTTTGATAAATTGATTTTCCAGTTCCACGACCTTCCAGTTTTTAGGAACGGCTTCGTTGGTATACCCATCAAATCTATAATAAGGATACATATTGGGATAGGCTTCAACGGGAGATGCAATCGGATTAGGGTCAGAAAAAGGATACGTTGGCATGGACATCGTTTTCTCCGTAAGCTGCGCCTGCTGCTGCGCGACAGATATGACTGAAAAAAAAACCAATGCACAAAAACTCATGACATACTTCATCGTATACAATTTTGAGGACTTGTTTGTAAGTAATAAAAAAGCAGGTAAGCGCTTATCGCTCAGAAACGATTAACAGGCAATCTCCTTTGGCATCTATTAAAATCGGTTCCCCTGGTTTATAGGTTCTCTTCACCTGGTAATCATCTATGGCAGGTGCTGTAATATTTACTTTCGCAGGATCTAAGCCCAGTACTTTCCAGTTCAGTTTTAAGTGTACCGTAGCCGGTTTATTTTCCCAACTACCCACTGCAATCAGCGTCTTCCCTTTTTTCACATATGCGGTGGCAACGATGTTTTTGTGATCTGTAGTAACTACGGGCGTTTTTTCCCAATAACCTCTCATCTGCGCTTCAGCAATGCCGAATTCATCCCAAAGTTTCCACATCGGAACAAACCCGCGATGGGTCATTCCAAAACTCATCCCTCTCCTGTTGTTTACACTCATGTGCATCAATACATCGTTGCCAATGCCAAATGGTATTCCGCTTACTTCGGTCAACCAGAAATCGGCCGGCATCAGGTCAAAATTAAATCCTTCGCCGAACCATGTTTTATCTATAAAAGGGAACATCTCCAGGTTCTGGTTCATAGAACCCAGGGAGAATGCGGTATTGGAATGCAGGTCAATCATGCAATCGGGTTTGGTAAGCTCCATTACCTTGCGCATTCTTTTGATGATATTGCGGTCAAAGGAAACATCATCGAGATACAGCCCGTCAATATCCATGTTTTTTACCAGCCAGTTTAATCCTTCAATATAATAGTTATACCAGCGCGATTCACTGCCGTTCAGAATAGCGGCATCCACTACCCCATTACCCAGGTGCGTATACCATTGCGGTGAATAATCCGTTACGAGATGTTCCTGCAGCCACTGGTAACCACCACCGTCTCCACCGGACAATACTTCATTGCCCAGGCTGCGCAAGGCCCATATTTCGGTAAGATGATTGCTCAGCTCCCTGACCGTATAATATATTTTGACCTTCCATCCTTTTGCATGCCACTGCTCCGTAATGCCTTTCATTTCTTTTTGCGCGATGAATGGATAATTGATAAAAGGGTTGTATGGGTTGGCATGATGAATATTCATCACATTCCCTCCGTTTGCAATCACCTCGGGAGTAGGATACGGACTATGGAAATACCGTTCTGTAAACTGTTTTTTCATGTCCATTGCTTTTACTGGCGTAAGCAATACCGCAAACTCGTAATCAACGGATTGACCCGCGTTCATTTTTCTTGCTCCACTATATGCAGATGCGGTAACGGTTTGCTCATCACTGTCAATCCTGAAACCGCCATTCACGCCATTAAACCAACTGGCTGGCGGATTGGGCTGGTATAAATTCAGCAACGGGCCATGGTAGCGGCCACCCCTCAGTTCACATTGGAGTCCGCCGCTTGTTTCGCCTATCCAGAAACTGTCTTCTGTTTTCAGCCAGCGGGAGATATGATTTTTGGGTGTATAACCGCCCATTCTGCCCATACCTACCAGGTAGGTAGCAAATTTTTTTTTCATGGGAAAAGCGATACGGATATCCTGGATATGCACAGGGATCTTTGCCTGCACGCGATATTTGTAGCTAAGCCTTCCATCGAACTCCATTTCTCCATTGCATTCAAGCAACAAGCTGTCATTTTCAATCCTGCTTTTCCATTTGATAATACCAGGCTTTTTTTCTGTAATAGAAAATTTTCCTGCCGGAAAAACCACTACCCTGTTGTTGATTTCCACAGCAAATTGCACGGGAGCAGCTAAAATACTTTTATCCGTGATATTGATTTGAGCGGGTAATCCATAGGAATCCAGCAACACGGATTTCCCGGTAGCTTCAATGCGGTTACCTGTTGCTTGCAGCGCCTTATAACGTAACGTTGGATTATCATTGATGCCCAGGGTGGAATTCAGCCACCGGAGCCTTGAATGCCGCCATGTTTCACCGTCGCCCCGGTCGGGCAGGGTTGAATCAGCAATACTGAGCTGCAGTTTTATCGTTTGTTCCTTCGCGTTATCAGCAGCCAAAGTAATCATACCCTGGTAATTACCCGGTGCTGCCCCTGCAGGAATATCTATCCCGATCCAGAGTGGCTGCACCTTTCCCTGTATAATATGTACTTTTTTGGTGAAGGGCTTCCCCTTCGTATCCACACCGGTGGTATTGAAGCAGGTAATTGCCGATAAAGGAATCGTGTTGCCTTTGGCATCTTTTAAATCGGAGAATACCGGTTTAATATTTTCAATGTTTTTATGTGCTGCGATTACGCCGAGTTGAAAAGCATAATATTCATTTTTCAGTGCATGCCCGGTGAAGGCTAGCGATGGTTGCTTTTCAATCCAGCGTAGGGGCAAGGCATCCGGCATTCGGATGGGATAAGTTCTGTCTTCTGCAAAAACAAGAAAATCTGCGGTGTTCCTGTGCAGAAAGCTATCTACTTCCTTGGCTGTGGCGGTGACTTCCATGGGGTAGAAACTATCAAAAGATGATCTCGCCTGTATTTGCTTAACCGTAGCTTCCTGTACATTATGGAAAGCGGAGGGATTGTCAGCCAATGCATGTTGCTGCGTCCATGAAGCAGCAGGTTTTTTTTCAGGATCAAGATAGTATCCTGGACTGTATTGCTTAAGTTCCGGTGTATAAGGAAGATAATAAAAGTAATATTCTCCCGGCTCTTTTACAGGACCAAAAACGAGCTCGCATCTTTCCTTATCAATATACACCCTGTGAATATTAGGCACTTCCGTTCCTGTTGCAGCAGATACGATCTGCATTTTTCTTGTTTCAGGATCCTTATCATGCCTTCTCCACAGGAAATTAATATGGACGGCATCCGCAGGCTCTTTGATGTTGATAACCGCCCGGTGATTTCCGAATTGTTCCGGCCAGGAAGCGGCAGGCACAGTATAGGTAATATCCTTGTTCTGGGCTTGTGTACTCCACATTACAAATAAGGCACAAACGAAGCAGGTAATTTTTTTCATGATAATAATTGATGCATATGGAATACTCCGGGTTGAATGGATGAACATTTTCTCTATGGAAAGAAAATGTAAAGAAAGGAAGAGGAAATCCTCTCCCTTATTATAAATAGCCCCGAACCAAAGCGTTTATATTGTTTTATAAGTATAATTAAAGATCACTGATTTATTCTACCTGGAACCATTGCCTGCGTGGCATGCAATGATTGTTTTGTACCTGTAAAAAATAATTATTGGGTTCAATACCCACAGGACTTTGAATATCAAAATAAACAGTATTTCCTTTTACTTTTCCTTTGCTCACCTCAAAGCCAGGTGCTTTTAATACAAGCGATGAAATATTTCTTTTTTCAGATAGCGGATTCCAGGGAGCGAAAAGTTTTACAGCCACCTGCATCCCTGATCCGGCACTTAGCATCCGGTTCAGTGGTTCTATGACCGGCAGCGGCGGGCAGGACACAGCAGGGAAAAATACCAACGACAATGGGTGATGCAGTTTTATAGATATCCCTTTTTTACTGCGCGTTATGGGTATTGGTTTCATCTCAAGGGTCTGCACATTAAATTCAAAAGCATACTTAAATTTTTCAGGCAGTTCCGGAAGCATCACATCTATTTCGCCCGCGGACAGCGCACTGATATCATCATGCCCTCCTATTAAAAGCCAGTAATCTTTGTTCTTCCAAAGATGTCCCATCCATGCGGGGTCCTGCGCGGCGGTCGGATCCTGGTCGGTGATATCCGCTTTCACCAGCGTTTCTGCAAATGTTGGATACAATTCGTAAAAGGGTAAACGGATGCCGGGTCCGGAAGGATAATCATCGGACCGTTCTGTTCCTTTATCGGTCCAGGCCCAGTTGAGCCGGTATGCTTCGGGCTTACCCATGATGGCACCTGTGATAGCAGCTTCTGCAGCGCCTGCATGGTAAGACATGGCCATATACTGCGGCAGGGCCACTTTCATCGCATCAATTTCCTTACCGCTGCAGTCCATTACCAGGGCGCCGTTGGTATAAGTATGGAAATAGTCCATGAAAAATTCGGTGGAGATCACCATTTGTGGATTGATTTGATCTACCGCTTCCCGGATTCTTCTCAGGTATTCCCGCGTCCATACCTGGCTATCATACGGGCTGGCATGATGGTGCTCCTGGTTGAAGCAGGGCTTGAACGGAAAGCCGATTTCATCAAGTCGTATTTCATCAACGCCTGCCCTGGCAAGCATGGTACAGACCCGTATGATGTTATCCTGCCAGGGTTTATATCCCAGGCAGTTAAAAATGCCGAAGATCTCCGTTTCCTTTTCACCGCGGTAACCAAAATTGATTTCGCCTTCCTTATTATTAACGATCGCCCACTTTTTCCAGTCACCATCCTTAAACAACGGGCTGGTTGTTCTGATGCCATATCCGGCAACGTACATGGCTACTTTTCGGCCAAAGCGATGCACATTTTTTACACCTTCTTCAAAAGCTGATTTTCCACCAAGGTCTGAGCGGAAGTCAAGAAATCCGGAAGACATCCAGGGACCATAGGTTTCCGGCCAAAGATTCACCCCTTCATTCCACATGGCCATTTCCAGGCAATCCGAATAACCACCCTGATATAAATGCAACAGATTACGGAAAGAAGTAAAACTATGGGGTTGTTGAGTTGATTTGTTCTTTTCTACAGCTTCCCGCGTAGGAATCCAGCTACTTCCCCGTATGACAACTTCATTGGTATACCACCGGGGCACGGGTCTCGGTTTGAGATATTCATTGGCCCAACCCTGGTATACTTTCGCAGCGGTGCGCCAGTTGCCATTAAAAACAACCACGCGGGCGGTTGGCCATTGAAAGGAAAGACCAGGTTGTATCTCTTTGGTATCAAAGTATAAGGACTGCATCCCCCCACCCGGGAAACAGGTAAGGATTTTATTGCTGAAAGCAGTATCCATGGTTATAAATGCCAATCCCTCATCCAACGCAGGCTCATATACACATTGCCATTGCATGGAAACATCCCTGCCGTACACCCCCCCACTGTTTTTTTCCCATGCTTTAATGCCGGGATAACCCCTGTCCCACATATTCACGGCGAGATTTGTCGCGGCTGTATTTCCAAGACTGATGCCTGAGAAATAAGGTAAAGCTGAATATATGCGGCAGGACGCATCTGAACCATTGGTAACGGCCAGCGAGCAATCAAAATAATCCGCGGCATTGGAGAGCGTGATGGTAACCTTTACCTTAACAGCAAATGTTTTCGGGCGGATCTGTAAAATGAGCTCCGTAACATCCTTTTTTTTGTTCAGGAAAAAGTGCTCCAGGATACAACCGGAAGGATCCACAAGCACACCTCCATCGCTTCCATTATGCGGTCCTGCTGAAAGATCCGGCATTTTACCTGCGTTGAGGTATAACCTGAACAGGTTTCCGCCTGCGGGATGTTTGATATAATTATCGCCGGTTTTTTTATTGATCAGTTTAGTCAACGCCCCGGTTGCTGGATCAAATGCCAATGCCAGTTGCCTGTTTTCCAGTTGAATAATTTTTTGTGCTTTTTCAACGGGGTGGCGTGCAGATGCAGGCAAAGAAATAGATAATAAACAAACGCAAATGATGATAAGGCGCATACAGGATAAAAGTGTTGTTTGAATCAATTGAAGTTTCTACCCAGGTTCTCCGGATGAAATGTAACAGGATACCTGCCATAATACAGGCATCCGGTTAACAGGTAATACATTAATACATGCTAGTTGTTTATGGAAACCTTAATCTTTTACATACCTGGCCGACATACCGGCACACACAGGGTATCCATCAACGTTAGAATCCTGCCGGAAAATATTATTATCCCAGCCTGCCAGCATCCTGCGGAAAAAGGAGTCATAAGGATGACCCTCTTTAGCCGCCCAGTAGTGCGCCCATACGCCCAGCTCCTGGAAAGCCCCACCACACCATTGTTTACCGCCGGGCATTAAATTGAACGCCATATCATTGTTTGCACCATCCCATCCCTTCAGCCTGCCACCACCGGCGGCTCTCCATTCCAATGCGTTAGCCGCTTCCGGAGTTAATGCTCCGTTCGAAGAGATGATTTCCAGTTTTTTCCATTCCTCATCGGTGGCCAAATGCCACCCTTCCGGCGCCAGGTCGGTAGCCTGCTGAAGATTATATAATGCGCCGTAGGTTTTATACTCCTGCGTGGCCTTCGCTTCCGGGATGCTGGATCCCATATATTCCTGTACCCATATCCCTGCGGCATTGCCTATATCAGGAAGATGCCGGAAGTTCTGTGTCATCCAGATCACACCACCATATTGTTTTACCGTATATACCTCACCGTCTCTTGCATCGGTAAAGGTTGGCGGAATAAATACAATGATCAAAGGTTCGCTATAAGAAGTACCCAATGAATTCACGGCATAGGCAGTGATGTAATATTTCACAAATAATTCGAGCGATGGAATGGTATATGTAAAGCTACCCTGTGCTTCACCCAACAACATTTTGTTTGTATTGAGCAGCGGGTCTTCATGTGTTCCCCATATTAACCCCCGTTCGGTAACCAGGTCTCCACCCACAGCCGTTACTTCGCCTACAGCTATTACGGCAGTATCGCCGATGCTTTCATATTCCTGGTTGATGGTAACGGTTGGAGCCACCAGTTTGGAGGAACGGAAAGCAACAACTTCTCCATACGTGGTTCCTGCTGCATTAATGGCATAGGCTTTTACAAACAGCGCCGTATCCTTTACAAGGTTTTCTATTTTCTTTTTAAAGTCTCCTTTGGGATCCGATTCCGTTTTTGTACCCTGTTTAATAATAAGACTATCTGCGAGAGACATATTTACAGAGCCATCTGTATTTAACATCTCCGGGCTTTGATATATCCAGTAAAATCCGCGAGAAAGGACCTCCCCGCCGCCATCAGGTGCATCTGCTACGAGTTCCGCAGTGGAAGCCGTTACATTCACAGGATATTTGGTTTCAACGGCAGGCGTTACTGCCGGATTGTAATCCATTTTTTTTGTGCAGGCTGCGAACAGCATGACATGTATCAGAAGAAGGAATATTTTTTTCATAACAATGTAGAATGATTTGTGATGCTGAATGTTCAATTACGATGTTGTCAGTACCTTACCCGGAAACCAATATTAGCTTCCGTGGCATCGGGAGAAACGGAATACCGTTTGGTGCTGCTAAAAGCTTCCTCCGCAAAGGAACCTCCTCTCAGTACTTTATACTCTCCTGAAGAAGGACCGGTAGGGTTATCAATGCCACTGTTTGCATAATAATCGGCGCCGTACCAGTCTTCGCACCACTCCCATACGTTGCCGGTCATATCATACACACCCAGTTCATTCGCCTGTTTTTGACCAACAGGGTGTAACTGATCGCCTGCATTGCTGTTGTACCATGCAACGTCAGCAGCATTATCGCTGCCTGCATAGATATATTTGTTGGTTAATAATCCACCCCTTGCCGCAAATTCCCAGCTCGCTTCACTTGGCAGCGTATAACCAAACAGGTTACAATATGCTTTTGCACCATACCACGATACTTCTACTGCGGGATAATCTTCAAATCCTGTTTTAGGACGAAACGCATTGTTATCATACACGATCAGCACATCCTCATCATCCATATCAATATATTCGAGGTTTCCTACGGCGCCTTCCGGGGAAATTTGTCCTGCGCTATCCAGCTTGTTCAGGAATTTGCAATACTGGGTGTTGGTAACCTCATGTGTAGCAATAAAATAATTGGGAAGTGTTACTTCATGAACCGGTGTTTCGTCCGGCGCTCCAACAAGACTTCCCATGCTGAATGTTTGCCCGGTGAGGAAACCCTCTACAAAAACACCACCGGCTGGTATGGGGGGAGTTCGGGCCAGTACCGGGTAACTGTATTGAACGCCATCGCCGTTAATAGCAAAAAAGCGTACATAATAAGCAGTGTCTGGCTGTAATCCCGTAACGCGTAAATTGATCAGACCAGTACCTCCTTCTGCGTGCATGGTATCAGCCTGAATAGTAGGGAACTGCACTACTTTGGAATCACCTGCACTGGTTTTCATTTCCCAGCAGGCGCCTCTTTGAATAATGGCGGAACTACCTTCCACATACACGCGGCCCTGGATATCAGCGAAGGTGGGCCCCACTGCTTTGAGTGTTGTTTTCGAAAGCTGGGGAAGGGCTGTGTCTTTTTTGCACGCCCCGTGCATCAGCGGCAGCACGACTGCCAGTATAAAATATAATAAACTATTTGGTTTGCGCATTATTGTAAACGTTTAATGATCCTGTTAACAGACCGGATGGTAAATGGTTTTAAGCTGGCTGCAGGTAATAACACCCTTAATTATACCCGGGGTTCTGCACCATGTTATGGTTCGCATTGATTTCTTTCTGCGGTATAGGCCATAAATAATCCCTGTTGGCATTAAAAGAACGGTGATCAATGACCATCGGCTCATATTTCCAGTCGGGCGAAGTGCCTAATCCATCTCCGGGATAAGCCACCAGTTTTGTATTATCGTATCCCATTGCATCCACCATTACCTGTTCTGCTATTTTCCAACGACGGATATCTGCCCACCGCGTACCTTCAAAAGCCAGTTCAACCCTGCGTTCGTTGCGGATCACCTTTCGCATATCGTCTTTAGATAATCCCGGCATAGCATCCGACAAAGTCGTCATTCCAACCCTTCTTCTCAACTGGTCAATCACATCATAACAATCCTGTGGACCCTGGGCTTCATTCTGCGCTTCAGCATACGTAAGTAAAATTTCTCCATACCGCATAAAGCATTTGTTATGGCCTTCTTTTTCGATATTCATCAGGGTTCCGTCAAAGTGTTTCTTTGCCCGGAAACCGCTCTCATTAAGTAACCAGGAAGGGATGGTTACGGAGTCCTTGGAAATGACAGGATCCGGCGTTTTTATAATATAATTTACGTATTTAGAACCGGGATAAAAGATGGAAGCATTTAACCTTGGATCCCTGTTCATATATGGATTTTCGGGATCATACCCTGAACCAGTCCGGTCAATGGGTAACCCGTTTTTCATATAGTAGGCATTCACGAACTGGAGCGTTGGTGCAAAAGCAGGATACACACCTATAGGATAATATATGAAAGAAGGCATGATATCAGGCGTATAATATACCTGCAGCATAATTTCCTGTACTGTACTGTTTTCATTCTTCTCAAGGAACAATCCCTGGTAGTCGGGAAACAGGCTGTATACGCCCAGGTCAATCACGGCTTTGGCAGCGGCAGCAGCAGCTTCCCATTGCTCATTATAAAGCAATACCCGCGCTTTCAATCCCATGGCTGTTCCTTTGGCTATCCTTCCGCGGTCTTCATCTGCAGCATATTCCCTGGGCAGATCAGGGATCGCCTCATCCAGGTCTTTTAGGATCTGTCCGATTACTTCTTCCTTGCTGTTACGGGTAGGAAAGCTGTTGCTCAGGTCGCCGGGTGTAAGGATCAGTGGCACCCCTCCGTAATACACAACCAGGTCATGGTAAAACCAGGCCCGGAGAAATTTAGCTTCTGCGATATACCTTTTCCTGTCAGCCGATTCAAACGTTGCTGCTGTCATGCCAGCCAGAAAAACATTTGCCCGGGAAATACCCTGGAAATCCAGGTCCCATTTCCACCTTGCCCAGGGACTGTTGCTGTTTCCCTGGCCTCTTGCCCATTCTGTAGTATTGTGCCAGGGCTGGGAATCATACACATCATCGGTCGTGGTCTCCAGTTGAAAAGGAAACATTTTTTGATTTTCATTGCTGGTTCCGATAAAGTCAAGACTGGTATACACACCATTCAATAATATCTTAGCCTGCGCATCATTGGTGAGGTAATTATCCGGTGAAATAAAATCCAGTGGCTTTTTTTCCAGGAAACTTTTACTGCAGGATAAACCGAACAGCAACTGGAAAGCTATAATGAGGTGAAACGTATATTTCATAAAAAGAAGCGCTTTAAAATTTAACATTCACTCCGCAGGAATATATTCTAACCTGGGGGTATTGAAGAGAATTAATGATCGTTGAAGGTTTTTCAGGATCGTAACCGAAACGCATTTTTGTCCAGGTAAAAGCGTTTTGCACATTGGCAAAAATTCTCAGTTTTGTATTGGCGGGATTGAGCCCCGTACGTCGTATAATATTGTCGGCCAACGTATACCCTATTTCTACATTCTTTAACCGGATATAGGAGGCATCTTCCATATAGTAAGCAGAGACAATATCATAGCGGGATGGATCTGAATACACACGCTGTATGGTTTTACTTGGATTTTCTTCCGTCCAGGAATCTTTATACCAGGCGCCGGTATTGGCAGCCCCCCCGTGGAAGGGTGAAGTAACAAATCCCTGGTTCAGTGAGTTAACCCCATATACACCCTGGAAAAATATTGTCAGATCAATTCCCTTCCAGTCGCCTGAAATGGTGGACGAAAAGGTCCAGTCAGGATAGGATCTGCCGATGATTACTTTATCATCTTCGTTAATCACACCGTCTCTTGACTCCGCAATACCATCGTGGTCGCGATCCACCGTAATCTGATCTTTGAATCTTATATCTCCCGGTGCAGGAACCAGTCCTACATAGGGATTGGTTGAATTGCCATCTTTATCAGTAAGGATCAGGTGTTTGTTGATCTCGTCCTGCGACTGGTAGATGCCTTCTGTTTCATACGCATACAATGAATTATAGGAACTTCCTTCTTTCCATACCAGGCTACCATTAATGATGGGACTTCTGCCGGCCAGATCTGTAACCCGGTTGGTAACACGTGAACCCATTACATTTACCCCAATGCCAACTTTTCCAATCCGGTCATTATATTTTAATGACATCTCTATCCCATGGTTTTTCATTTTACCGGCATTCTGGTAAGGAATAGTGGTAAGCCCCAGCGTACTGGACACGGGAATCTGCATCAGGATATCGTAGGTTTTCTTTATAAAATAGTCAACACTACCCCCCAGCTTTTTATCAAAGAGGCTGAAGTCTATACCGAGGTTTGTCATTTCAGCGGTTTCCCAGGAAGTACTCCTGTTAGCGAGCTTGGTAACAGCGCCTGCGGGGTAGAGTGTATTATTGAAATTATACAGGAGGTTAAGGCTGAGTTCATCGGAAGCAGCATAGGACTGACCGATACTTTCATTACCGAGCCTGCCCCAGGAAGCGCGGATCTTCAGATCAGACAACCAGTTCACACGATCCCGGAGAAAGGTTTCTTCAGACAACCGCCATCCTGCGGAAACGGAGGGGAAAAGCCCCCATTTATCCTGGAACCTTGAACTGCCGTCATTGCGGAGGTTTGTTTCAAAAAGATATTTTCCTTTATAATTGTAATTAAACCTTCCGAACTGTGAAAGCCAGGATAACCCGGAAGCGTCACTGTTGTTTTTTTGCGTAACAGGGTCGCCGAATCCGAACTGTGGAATATTGACCGATAAATTGGCCCTTGACATTTCATAGCCCTGGTTATCATATTCCCTGGCTTCCATTCCGGCCATAGCAGAAAAATTATGCACACCCTGCAGGCTGAATGCATACGTAGCATAGGCGTTGAATATGGTGGTGAGAGATTCTGAACGCACGTAAGATAAATTAGAGACACTTGGTGTAGGCAACACCACGGTTCCATCCGGGTTCAGTGATTGCAATTGTACGGAAGGCCGGAATATTTTCTGCTCATAAAAATTTTTATAGATGCCGTAAGAAGCATTCAGCTCAAGTCCTTTGAAAGGATTCAGTGTGATGACACCCCTCAGATTAAGCGGCCCGGCTTTAATGGTATTGATACCACCGGCTTCCTTAGCACCATAGCCATACGCATAATTGCTGTAACCAACACCGGGTATCACCATTCTTACCGTGGGAGGAGCAACATAGGCAAAATAAAAGGCCGAGGTCATCCCGTCAACCAGGTCGTTGACAGATTGCTCATGACCGGATGCCAGGATATTAATATGCAGTTTGTCGTTGAGAAAATGCGAAGATAAATTTGACCGGAAGGTCAGCTTCTTACTATTGTTACCGATCGCTACCCCATCCTGATCCAGGTAACCAACGGATGCGGAATACTGAAAGGCTTTTGATCCGCCGGATACCGATACATAATGATCATGCATACGTGCGGGACGGAGCAGGAAATCTCCCCAATCAAAATCCAAAGGATATACAACCGGATCTACATTGTTGCGGAAATTATCCATGTATTCGTCTGTATACCAGGAAGGGTTTCTCCCATTGATATTGTAATAGGCTTTTGCACTCAGGTCAAGATAATCCAGCCCCTTCAGTACTTCGGGCATGGAGGTTACTTTCTGAACGCCATAATAGCCAGTGTACTCTACGTTCATTCTATCCTGGCGGCCACGTTTGGTAGTGATCAGGATTACCCCGTTGGCTGCCCTGTTGCCGTAAATGGCGGAAGAAGAAGCATCTTTAAGAATTGAGACGGAAGCTATATCCTTTGGATTAACATCACTTAAGCTGCCTTCCATTCCGTCTATCATAACGAGCGGAGAAGTATTATTAAATGTTCCCACACCTCTAATGAGTATGCTCGCATTATCATGACCAGGCTGACCGGAATTCTGAGATATAAATGCACCAGCCACCTTACCCTGCAGGGCAATACTGGCGTTACTTAACGGCCTTGTGCCTATCCCTTCCACATCTATTGTTTCAACTGCTCCGGTGAGATTCACCTTTTTTTGTGTACCATATCCAACTACAACCACTTCATCCAGCCCTTTCAGTGAAGGTTTCAAACTGATATTGATGGTAGTTCTGTTATTAAGCGCTATTTCCTGCGACTGGTAATCCACCATACTGATCACCAATACGGCATCCCCGTCAATATTTTTCAGCATGAACATGCCTTTATCATCGGTATTGGCTCCTGTGCCTGTGCCTTTAACAATGATACTCGCTCCTTCAAGCGGTTCATTTTTTTCATTCGTTACCCTGCCGTTTACTTCAACCGGCGGCTCCATTACCGGCGGAGGTTCCGGACCAACCCGCAAGGGGGTGATAACGATAAGTTTACCTATTATCTTATAGTTCAAATGCTGGTTTTTTAAACAGGCGTCTAATACTTCAGGCAACGAAGCATCTTTGATCTCTATATCAACGGCATTGGTTTTCCGGATGTCTTTTTGATCAATCAGGAAGGAATAGCCTGTTTGATTTTTGATCTCATTGAATACTTTTTCCAGTGAGACGTTTTTCAGAGAAAGTGTAATGCTTTGCGTAAATCCCGTGGCACTCACCTGCATACAGGCGACAAATAATAGCAGCACCGTAATTCTCATAATTCGCAGTGTTTTGGTAAATCCGGCGCCCCAGTAAATATGGGTGCAGGAACAAAGAGCATTTAACATAACTTTGTTATGGTTTTGGTTAATAAATAAAGCAGTCGTCCACGACCTGTATTTAGAAGGTTAACCGAATCAAGCGCAGGGGAGTGATGCAAACACTTCCCTGTTTTCTTTCAGCAACCTGAAAATCATTTACTCCGTATGGTCAGCTTTTGATTATCCAGTTGTCCGCTGATACCAAATTCATGCAGCGATTTAAGCAGATCAGACAAGCTAACGTCCCTGCTTATTACACCTACAAATCTTTTATCGGTTATTTCCCCCTCATAGCTTACTTCCACATCATACCACCTCGAAACCTGTCGCATAATGGAGGTAAGGTCTGCTCCTTTTAAAGAAAAATAACCGTTTTTCCAGGCCATTACAGCTTCTGTATCTACCTTATCCATCACCGCTATGGATTGGGTAACAATTGCCTGCTGACCGGGTGTGAGGATACGTGATACCTTACCGGCACCTGTTTTTTCTACCTTTACACTTCCTTCCAGCAAGGTTATGCTTACACCCGACTCATCTTCATAGCTATTAACATTAAAGTGAGTACCGAGTACCTCCACGGTTGTTTGACCGGTTTGCACCGTGAAAGGGGCTGAAGGGTTTTTAGCAACTTCAAAATAAACTTCTCCCTGTATGGTTACATTTCTTTTCCCTCCGGGAAATGCTGCAGGATAGGTTATGGAAGATGCTGCGTTAAGCCAGATATGGCTGCCATCAGAAAGGGTAAGCTGCATCGGTCTGCTACCTCTTGGGAGGCTGATGGTATGGTAGCTGATTTCTTTTCCCTGCCCTTTATACACGATCTGGCCATCGGGCATTTTCACCACGTTTACATTTCCTTCTTTTGCGATTGATCCCAAACCGGCACTATCCAGGAAGATTTTAGCTCCTGAAGAAAGGGTAAGCACCGCCTTTGGTGATGCGGGTGGAGCAAGATCATGCTGTATTGTATTTTGCACCAGTTCCGTATTCCGGCCTTGCCTGATTTCCCGCATAATCCAAAGACTGCTCACGATGAGCATGCATGCTATTGCAGCCGCAACGATGTTTCTGCGTTTCCGGGAAGCCATCCGCACAACCTTTCCGCTACCATCGGTCTTATTTTCAGCATTGAAAATTATTTCCAATACCTGGTCAGCAGCCACTTCATTCATCTTAAGCTCTTCTCCTGTTTCCCGAAATGCCTCATCCAGTAACCTTTTAAACTCCGGTTCATTCCGCGAATCCTGAAGCAATTGCTTCAGGGCAGCTTTTTCCTCAGCAGATGCTGTTTTTGCCAGTTTTTTCTTGAATAGATATGCCAGTGCTGATACAGCCATAACGATCGAATTAGTCCTTAAGTGCAAAAGGCACTGTACTTAAAGACGCGCAAAAATGATGGAGGGGGTAAGAGAATTTTAAATATTATAAAACTCCCATAAAATAAAGATAGTAAGGCTGATATCCGTCCTGGAAAGAATATAGGCCCGGATGCTTCGCATCGCATACTGCAGGTGCTTCTTCACGGTTTCAGGGGCGATCTGCATTTTTTCTGAGATATCCTTTTGCTTTAATCCTTCTTCTTTGCTGAGCAGGTATATCAGTCTTTGCTGGGGAGTTAGTCTGCAGACGGCCTGTTCCAATACCTGCCGTAACTCCTTTTCATCCAGCCGGTTTGCATTTGCCTGGGATAAATCCCCAAATCCCGGATCAACATTTTCCGGCGTTAGCGTTTTCACATTATTGGCGCCACTTCTGAGAAAAGAATACACCATATTGCGTGCAATGATAAAAAGCCAGGAGTCAAACCGCTCTACCTCCTTCAGATAACTGCGTTTAAGCCATACTTTCAGAAATACATCCTGAACGATTTCTTCTGCGGCCTGTTCCGATTCTATAAGTTTAAAGGCAACAGTAAAGATTTTGTTGCGATAATGGTGATAAATTTTTGTAAAAGCTTCCTCATCGCCTTTCGCCACCGCCAAAAGAACAACTTTCTCATCATATAGTGATGGGTTATACATTCTTTCCCCTGGGTTTTAGAATCAAAAATAATCAAACAATAATAATTGATTAATGATTAAGAATAAATTTCTATTTGTAAAATGCACGCGTATCCCGGTTTTACGCTCCACCCAAAAACTACACTGCTCCCTTGCTGTTTTTCTCATACCCAAGCTGCACCAGCCCTGATGGAAATGTTACACTTTGGGTTAATTTCAACGCCTGCTCTGGTAGTTTGTCTTTGAACAGCCTTACACCATTACCCACTAAATGCGGTATTACAGAAATAATCATCTGGTCAATCAGCGAATGCCTCAGCAGTTCATACACCAGCTCCCCTCCCCCATCGCAATAAATATTCTTCCCGTCTTTCTGCCTTATTTGCTCTATCAAATTCTTAATATCCCCGTTGTAATATTCTACATTTTCATCATGACCGGTTTTAGAACTGGACAACACATAACATTTTTTGTTTTTGTGCGGGAAATCAATACCGAAAGACAAGACCTTATCATATGTTTTTCTGCCCCAGATCAGCGTATCAACTGTTTGCTGAAAAGCAGCATAACCATAATCTTCCCCGGGAACTTCCACCACCGAAAGAAAATCAAGATTATCTTCATCTTTTGCAATGTACCCATCCAAACTCATTGCGATGTATAAAATTACTTTTCTGTATAACATAAGCGGTAAATAAAATTCAAATTTGAAGCGAGATCCAATCAAGAGCGTGGTGAAAGGTGAAAAGAGAGAAGTAAAAGAAGGAGTATTCAGCCTATCGTTAGCAGCTACTCAACTGACGGCTGACACAGAATCTGAAAGCTTTCTTTGCGTTCTCCGCTTCTTTGCGCACCCGGCGTGAAACGATCCGAAGCGGAATGCAATCTCAAATCTCAAATCCTATCGCTTAATCCGGCAACTCCTCAATCGTATATCCAAAGTCGCCAATGGCTTCCATTATACGGCTGTTGTCTATTATTCCATTGGGGCTTTCCACGCGTAAAATGTTATCACAATCATCCAGATCGAAATTGATCTTATACGCCGGAAAATAGTCAACAAGCGCCTCCAGCAATTTAGCCGCCTGTGTTTCCAGTTCAACATTCGTTTTGAATACCTCTACCAACTGTTCCATTTTTTAGTAGTTTTTAAATCAGATAAAATATGCTCCTGGACTGTATTTACTGGCAGCCTGCATGCGCAACTGCCTTGCATGCATGCAAACTTAAAACGGGCTACTGACAACCCTATGGCAGTGTAAAAGGAGGACTTACTTTTTTTCAACAATTACTGTTCCATTCCTCCCGCAAACTATCATTCAGATAAATCAGGACTTTAAGTTGATTTTTTCATATTTTAAAAATCATACTGCATTTTTTCTGACAACCTTTAACCGAAGAGTGTTGCATGAAGCGCGTAAGGATACTGCAAAGATTTCTTTAGCTTTAGGCGCGCTTTGTAAAACACAATAAAGTACACAATAACTCATCCTAAACAATGATCACAATGATCATTAAAGGAATCCTGTAATGGGGTAATCCTTAAAACAACTTACAAACGATTGTTAAAATTGCATTATGAAAAGATTTTATATAGTTGTACTATTTTGTTTGGTCAGCGGAATAGCGCTGTTCACTTTTATGTACCAGTCCGGCAAAAAATCCGGCAGTACTAATAATGAAAACGCCATCAGCTATAATTTCCAGGTGCGTCCTATCCTTTCCGACAAATGCTACGCCTGTCATGGCCCCGATGCCAATAAACGGGAAGCGGGGTTAAGATTAGATATCAGGGAAGAGGCTTACAAAAGTTTAAAAGATAACCCCAAAGCACATGCCATTGTTCCGGGCAAACCCCATTTATCTGAACTTTTTATACGGGTATCCGCTACAGATACCGCCGTAATTATGCCACCGGCATCCAGCCATTTACCCACGCTTACAGCAGCCGAAGTAGCTGTTATAAAAAAATGGATCGAAGAAGGCGCTACATATGAGCCTCACTGGGCTTTTGTGACTCCGCAAAAACCAGCGCTTCCTGAAATAAAAAATACAGCATGGCCCAAAAATGAAATTGACCATTTTGTAGCGCGTAAGATGGAAGAACACGGGCTTGCGCCAAACGAAGAAGCGGATAAGGAAAGACTGCTCCGGCGTATAGCATTAGATATTACAGGGCTTCCGCCAACACCTGCTCAAATAGACGGTTTTGTAAAAAGCACAGATCCCCGGGCCTACGAAATAATGATTGACAGCCTGCTGCAGCAACCGGCTTACGGGGAGCGTATGGCTATTCCCTGGTTAGATGTGGCGCGTTTTGCAGATTCGGGCGGCTACACGGATGATTTTTACAGATCGCAATGGCCATGGAGAGATTGGGTGATTTATGCCTTTAATAAAAACTTACCCTATGACGCGTTTGTAACATGGCAACTGGCGGGCGATTTAATGCCTGAAGCTACAAAAGAACAGATACTGGCAACAGGATTTAACCGCAACCATAAAATTACCGATGAAGGTGGCGTAATTGATGAAGAATACCGCGTGGAATATGTAGTAGACAGAACCAATACCCTTGGAACAGCTATTTTAGGGATGACCATTGAATGCGCCAAATGCCATGACCACAAATACGATCCCATTTCACAAAAGAATTTTTTCCAGCTCTCCGCTTTCTTTAATAGTATTAAAGAAGTTGGACTGGACGCTATAGCTCCCGCCAAAAATCCACGGATGGATATTACCCCGGAAGATATGAAAGGCGTGCTGAGCTTTATTACCACTTTTAGAGATACGGCAGGATTACAGGTGTCTGTAATGAAGGATATGGATACGGTTCGGAAAACATATGTGCTTTCAAGAGGCGCATATGATCAGCATGCGGAAGAAGTGCAGCATGGCACACCCGAATCTATCATGGCTTTCCCGGCCAACCTTCCTAAAAACCGGCTGGGTTTATCCCAATGGCTTTTTGATGCAAAAAACCCGCTTACCGCAAGGGTTTTTGTAAACAGGATATGGCAGGAAATTTTTGGAAGAGGTATCGTAAAATCGTCCAACGACTTTGGCATGCAGGGCGAATTACCCACCAACCCCCAATTGTTGGACTGGCTGGCTGTAGACTTCCGTGAAAATGGGTGGAATATAAAAAGGTTAGTGAAGCAAATCTATATGTCGGCTACCTACCGCCAGTCATCGGCAATAACACCTGAAAAATTAAAAGCCGACCCGCAAAATATTTATTTATCGTATGCGCCGCGTATCCGTATGAATGCCGAAATGATCCGCGACCTGGTGCTGGCCAGCAGTGGATTATTACAACCCATAATAGGCGGGCCAAGCGTTAAGCCTTACCAGCCACCGGGCCTCTGGGAACTGGCTACGGCGGGCAGAGGTACACTAACAGTATATAAACAGGATCATGGCGAACAACTCTACCGCAGGGGAATGTATACTTTTATAAAACGAACCGTGCCCCCACCTGCCATGCTGATCTTTGACGCCAGCAACCGCGATCAGTGCGAAGTAAAAAGAGCCAGAACCAATACACCTTTACAGGCTTTGATTATGATGAATGACCCCACTGTACTGGAAGCATCTGTAGCGCTTGCAGATGAACTGACCGCAAAGAAAAAGGCTTCAAACGCGGCAGTTACCTACGCTTTTAAACGCATCATAAACCGGCAACCCGGTAAGCAGGAACTGGATATTTTAATGCAGTATTATAAAGAACAGGAAACTTACTTTAAAGCCAATCCTGCCATTATAGAAAAAGTTACCAAAGCGGGAGAATATAAAATGAAACAGAAGTCCGGCCCTGAAGTAGCCGCATTAACACGGCTGGTACAGGTTATATATAATATGGAAGAAGCTATTACAAAAACATAGGCAACAGATAATGGATTATTTCAATGCGTTCAGATAAGCATATGCTACCTGAAATATCTTAACGATACTCCAAAGATTTCTTTAACTTTAGGCTTCATTGTAAAGTACCGTCTGTTATAGAATATTTCATCCTTAAACATTAATAAATAAAGAATACTACCATAATAAGGGAAGTTCTTTAAGCAACTCATCAACCGGTTGTTAAACTTGCAATATGAAGAAGTTTTATATCGTTGCACTTTTTTGTTTGGTTAGTGCAATAGTGCTGTTTGCGTTCATGTATTTCGGAGGCGAAAAAACAAACGATGGTGCGGGTGGGGAAACCATCAGCTATAATTTCCAGGTACGCCCTATTCTTTCAGATAAGTGCTATGCCTGTCATGGACCCGATGCCAATAAAAGAGAAGCCGGCTTAAGATTAGATATCAAAGAAGAAGCCTACAAAGCTCTGAAAGATAATCCCCAGGCCCATGCCATTGTACCCGGCAAACCTAACCTGTCTGAAGTTTATCTCCGTGTTTCTACTACAGATACCAGCATCCTGATGCCTCCTGCTTCAAGCAATTTACCCACACTTACCGAAGCGGAAGTTCGCATTATCAAAAAATGGATTGAAGAAGGTGCTAAATATGAGCCGCACTGGGCTTTTGTGCCTCCGCAAAAATCGCCACTCCCCGCAATTAAAAATAAAACCTGGCCCAAAAATGAAATTGATCATTTTGTGTTAAGCAAGATGGAGGAACATGGTCTTGAACCCAATGAGGAAGCCGATAAAGAAAGGCTGCTCCGGCGAATTGCATTAGACATTACAGGTTTGCCTCCAACACCGGGTATGGTAGATAGTTTCGTAAACAGTAAAGACCCCAGCGCGTATGAAAAAATGATTGATGCGCTGTTACAGCAACCGGCATACGGAGAACGTATGGCCATTCCCTGGTTAGATGTGGCCCGCTATGCCGACTCGCATGGTTACCAGGATGATAACTACAGATCGCAATGGCCATGGAGAGATTGGGTTATTCACGCGTTTAATGAAAACTTGCCTTACGATAAATTTGTTACCTGGCAATTAGCGGGCGATTTAATTCCTGATGCTACAAAGGAGCAGATACTGGCCACGGGTTTTAACCGCAATCATAAGATCACCGAAGAAGGCGGTGTAATTGATGAGGAATACCGCGTGGAATACGTAGTAGACAGAACCAATACACTGGGTACGGCCATACTGGGCATGACCATTGAATGCGCCAAATGTCATGATCATAAATATGACCCCATTTCACAAAAAGATTTTTTCCAGCTCTCCGCTTTCTTTAACAGCATTAAAGAAGTAGGGCTGGAATCTACTGTTGGCGGACATCAAACTTTTGCCAAAAACCCACGGATAGACATTACACAGGAAGATCTCAAAGGCGTACTGAACTTTATTACCAGTTCCGATACGGCAGGACTGCAGGTATCGGTAATGAAGGATATGGACACGGCAAGAAAAACCTACATTCTCTCCCGCGGCGTATATGATCAGCATGCCGAAGAAGTGCAACCCGGTACGCCCAAATCCATCATGGACTTCCCTTCCGGTCTTCCAAAAAATCGTTTGGGATTATCTGAATGGCTTTTTAATGCAAAAAACCCACTTACCGCCAGGGTTTTCGTAAACAGGATATGGCAGGAAATTTTTGGAAGAGGAATTGTAAAATCATCCAACGACTTTGGCATGCAGGGCGAGTTACCTGTTAATCCTAAATTATTAGACTGGCTGGCAGTAGATTTTAGGGAGAACGGGTGGAATATCAAAAGATTGGTGAAGCAAATCTACCTGTCGGCTACTTACCGTCAGTCTTCCACCATATCACCTGAAAAACTAAAAGCGGATCCCCAGAATATTTATTTATCTTATGCGCCGCGTATTCGTATGAATGCAGAAATGATCCGCGATATGGCACTGGCAAGCAGCGGCTTGTTACAGCCCATTATAGGCGGACCCAGCGTTAAACCCTACCAGCCACCGGGGCTGTGGGAACTGGCAACATCCGGCAGGGGTTTGCTGGCTACTTACAAGCAGGATCATGGCGACAAACTATACAGGAGAGGCCTGTATACCTTTATTAAAAGAACGGTTCCGCCGCCTGCCATGATGATCTTTGATGCCAGCAACCGCGATCAGTGTGAAGTAAAAAGATCAAGGACCAATACGCCTTTGCAGGCACTGATTATGATGAATGACCCCACGATATTAGAAGCATCGGTTGCACTGGCAGATCATTTAGCGCAAAAGAAAGAGAAACCTGAAGCAGCCGTTTCCGATGCTTTTTTACGCATCATTAACCGGCATCCCGATAAACAGGAGCAGGATATTTTACTGGCCTATTTCAATGAGCAGCAGGCTTACTTTAAAGCGAACCCGGCCACTATAGAAAAAGTTACCAAAGTGGGAGAATACAAAATGAAGAGTACCCCTGCTCCCGAAGTAGCTGCCCTTGCACGGCTGGTGCAGGTGATATATAATATGGATGAAGCAATTACAAAAACCTAAAGTGTGATGGACAAAGAATTATTACAACACGGGTTAAATATTAACCGACGTAAGTTTTTATCGCGCATGAGCATCGGGCTGGGCAGCGCTGCCCTCGGTTCCCTCCTCATTCCCGGGCTTTTTGACGGGACCGCTGAAGAAGAGGCAGGCTTTATACCTGGTATTCCGCATTTTGCGCCTAAAGCTAAAAGGGTGATCTACCTGTTCCAGAATGGCGCACCTTCTCAGTTAGAAACTTTTGATTATAAGCCTACACTCAATAAAATGATGGGGCAGGACCTCCCTGAATCTATACGCCAGGGACAACGCCTGACAGGTATGACTTCCGGCCAGAAATCATTTCCGCTGGTAGGCTCTTACTATAAATTTAACCAGCACGGGCAATCAGGTGCGTGGGTAAGCGAAATATTCCCGCATATGGCTAAGGTGGTAGATGATCTTTGTATCGTAAGATCATTACATACGGAAGCCATCAACCACGATCCGGCCTTAACCTTTTTTCAAACCGGCGCGCAGCAGGGCAACCGCCCCAGCATGGGTTCGTGGGTGAGCTATGGATTGGGAACGGAAAACAAAAACCTTCCCGCGTTTTGCGTACTGCTATCCCGCGGTAAAGGAAACGGGCAGGGTGTATATTCAAAATTATGGTCGAACGGATTTTTAGATTCCATTCACCAGGGCGTACAGTTCAGCAGCGGTGAAAACCCTATTTTATATTTACAGGACCCCGATGGCATGGACCGGGAAGCCCGTCGTAAAATGTTAGACAAGGTTGCGGCGCTCAATGAAATACAGCTCAAAAATTTTGGCGACCCCGAAATCGCTACTAAAATCCAGCAGTACGAAATGGCCTACCGCATGCAAACCGCCGTTCCGGAAATTATGGATGTGTCTAAAGAACCGGATGATATTGTAAAACTTTACGGATCGGAATGCCTTGTACCTGGTACCTACGCCGCTAATTGCCTGCTGGCACGCAAGCTATCGGAAAATGGCGTTCGCTTCATACAATTATATCACCAGGGATGGGATCAGCATGGCAACCTCCCTAATGAAATGAGAGGACAGGCCAAAGATGTGGATCAGTCATCAGCCGCTTTGATCACCGATCTCAAACAAAGAGGATTATTAGATGAAACATTAGTAATATGGGGTGGCGAATTTGGCAGAACTAATTATTGCCAGGGCGCTATGAGTGAAGATAATTATGGCAGAGATCACCATCCCCGTTGCTTTAGCATATGGATGGCGGGAGGCGGCATTAAGCCCGGAATGGTATATGGGGAAACGGATGAGTTTGGATATAACATTGTTAAAAACCCCGTACACATCAACGATTTTCATGCTACTATCTTAAACCAGCTGGGTTTTGATCATGAAAGGCTCACCTACCGCTTCCAGGGAAGAAGATACAGGTTAACGGATGTATCAGGCACGGTAGTCAGAGACATCATTTCATAATAACTATTCTATCATTATACTCAATTTATTTTTACGCTTTTATGAACAGAAGAAAATTCTTAAAAAACGCCGGCTTTGCAGCAGGCGCCATGGCTATTACCAATGATATGTTTGCCGGGAAAAATGATCCCGTGTATGGCCACAATGATATGCGCTACCGCATGAATATAAAATGGGGCGCTTTAAACCCGGAAAAACATCCTGTAAATGATTGCCATGAAATGATACAGGATAAAAAAGGGCGTATTGTTTTGCTTACAAATGAAACAAAAAACAATATTCTTATCTACAATAAGTCGGGCAAACTTAAAGGCAGCTGGGGGCATGAATTTCCCGGCGCACACGGACTAACGCTCCATCGCGCGGGAGGAGAAGAGTACCTGTTTATTACCGACACCAGTAAGCACCAGGTATATAAAACCACATTGGATGGCAAGCTGCTATTTACTATAGACTACCCCGAAGAAACCGGCGTGTATAAAAACAAAGCGGCATTTGTTCCTACAGAAACAACAGTGCTTGATAACGGAGATTTTTATATTGCCGATGGTTATGGCGCGCAGTATATAATGCATTATGATGAGAAAGGAAAACTGAAGCATTTCTTCGGAGGCAAGGGAGATACTACCGCCAACCTCGATAACGCACATGGTATAACGGTTGACAGCAGGCAGGGAACGCCTACTTTACTGATCACCGACCGCACCCGCAACTGCTTTAAAAGATTTTCATTAGACGGAAAGCTGATTGAAGTAATTGAATTACCCGGAGCCTGTGTTTGCCGGCCGGTTATACACGGCGATCACCTGTATGCCGCGGTATTACGCTCACCCGACTTAAACGCCCCCGGAACCGGCTTTGTAACCATATTAGATAAAAACAATAAAGTGGTTTCCAATATCGGCGGAACAGCACCGGTATATAAAGAGGGCAAACTACAACCCATGTCGCAGGCGGAGAAAATACTCGTTCATCCGCATGATGTATGTGTTGATGAGGAAGGAAGTATTTATGTATCGCAATGGGCGTCAAACAAAGTATATCCATACAAGTTTAGCAGGGTATAGTGAGGGTGTGGAAGTGAATAGTGAATTTCACCGCTCGCTATCCACTATTTCTCACTTCTCACGTTTCTCATTTGTTTCACGCAACACTAATGGTGTTTTGTTGATTTAAACAAGCGAAGCAGGTTGATATATACAACAATTTTAAAATTATAGCAACATACATGCAAACAGTTAAAAGAATTGGTGGTGGGGTATTATTCGGCAGCATGGTCTTTCTTCTTTTTTTAGTAGTATTTGAAAGTTTCCTGCATATCCCCTCATGGCTTGCCGTAGCAGGCAGATTGCATCCTATGTTACTTCACTTTCCCATCGTTTTGCTGCTGATCTCCTTTTTTACCATGTGGATTCCCGGAAATAAGGAGGCAGAAAATGAGTGGCTTGTTTTATTACGGTTTGTGGCCGCGTTATCGGCAGTCATTACCGCTATCTTAGGCATGTTATTATCGCTGGAAGATGCCGGTGAAGGAAATGTACTGCTCCTGCACAAATGGGGCGGCGTTACCATTGCCATACTGGGTTTTCTTTTTTATTCATATCACCACTTTTTGGTGAAGCACATGGTATTTACGAAACTGTTTACCATTACCGCCACATTTGCCATTATAATAACAGGACATTGGGGCGCTAACTTAACGCATGGAGAAGATTATGTACTGGCGCCCATTCAAAAGCAGCAAAGAGATTTGACGCCTCCCGATAAAGCCGTTGTGTTTGCAGATGTAATACAACCCATCCTGGAAAGCAAATGTACAAGCTGTCATAGTACATCAAAACTCAAGGGTGAACTGCTGCTTGAAAACCTGCAGGGCGTTCTGGCAGGTGGTAAATCGGGAGCATTGTTCATCCCCGGTCAGCCAGACACCAGCCTGCTGATCCGGCGCCTGCACTTACCGGCTGATGATAAGAAACATATGCCCCCCGCAGCCAAGCCCCAGTTAACAGAAACGGAATCTGCGCTGTTATACGCCTGGATCAAAGGAGGCGCAGTAACGGAAGATAAATTATTCAGCCTCCCCGAACAGGATACCTTCCGTATACTGGCCACCGGTTATTTACAGCCTGCTGCGCCTACGCAGCCTGTATATGATTTTAAAGCGGCGGATGAAAAGAAAGTACTGGCTTTAAATAATAACTACCGTGTGGTAGTACCCCTGGGAAAAAACTCACCCGCACTTTCGGTTAATTTGTATGGCCGTAATATATTTTCTTCAAAAGCATTAGAAGAACTCCTGCCCTTAAAACAACAAATCGTTGAACTGAACCTTTCCCGCCTGCCGGTGAAGGATGAAGACATGAAAGTGATCCGGCAGCTCACTAACCTGGAAAAGCTGAACCTTAATTACACAGATGTTACAGCTAAGGGGGTTGAACAATTAAGTACTTTAACCAAACTGCGTGAACTAACGCTGTCGGGTACCGCTGTTACGGCCCCGGCATTAGAAAAAATATTACCGCTCCCGGAACTGAAATCACTGTTTGTATGGGACACTAAAATAGACAGCGTACAGCTTCAGCCGCTTAAGGCTAAGTTTTCAAACATATCTATTGAAACGGGCTTTGTAGATAAAGGAGACATAATTGTAGCGTTGAGTCCTCCTGTTATAAAAACGCCGCAGGGTATTTTTAATAAAGCAACAACCATCGAAATCCGCCATCCCTTTAAAGGAGTGGATATACGGTATACTTTAGACGGAACGCAGCCCGACAGCGCGAGCGGCCTGTTATATACCGAACCTATTGCAATTAACGAATCGGTTACGCTGATTGCCAATGCCTACAAAAAAGGGTGGTATGGAAGTACACCGGTACAGGCCGCTTTTATTAAGCAGGGATTTGCACCCGATTCCATATCCTTCATCACTAAACCCGATCCAAAATACAATGCGGAAACACCCGGTTTGCTTACAGATGGCGTATTGGGCGATTATGCCAATTTCTCTAACGGAGAATGGCTGGGTTATCAAAAAAATGAAGCAGCATACTATTTATTCTTTAATAAAAAGGTTGCTCCCCGGAATATACTGCTGCAGATGCTGCAAAATACAGGCGGACATATTTTTCCTCCCTCAAAAATAGAAGTGTGGGGCGGAATGGATGAAGGGCATATGCAATTACTGGGTAAACTCGCCCCCGGCATACCCGAAAAAAACGAACCTGCAAAATCACTCCAGGAAAATATTCCTTTAACAGCAGCAGAAGTGCATTGCCTGAAGATCATACTTCATCCTGTTGCTTCGCTCCCGTTGTGGCATAATAGCAAAGGAAAGCCCGGCTGGATATTTTTAAGCGAAATTGTGGTAAATTAAAAATACCTCAAATTATATAAGTAACGCCCCGGCCGTTATGCTTTATGCTGAAAGCCCCAATTATGTTTTGCTTATTTCACGAATAAGGTAATTTTGCGGGCTATTGAACAATTGCCCCCGTTTTCAGACATTATATGGGGAGGTAAACCTTATATTTTACAATCATGTTTTCTTTCCAGGATAAAAAGCAATACCTGTTTTTATGCTTTATACTAAGCATTTGCTATGTTGTAGGATTATTTGTTCCCCTGATGAACGGCGATGCATCGCACCATGCCAATATTGCCCTTCACATGTACCAAAATAATAACTATGTAGATCTGATTGATCGTGGAAAAGATTATTTAGATAAACCACATGTACTGTTCTGGCTTGCTGCTGCCTGCTATCACTTATTCGGTGTAACCCCTTTTGCTTATAAACTGCCTTCTTTACTGTTTAGCATTGCCGCTGTTTGGGCAACCTATAAAACAGGTAAACGCCTGTACAATGCGGAAGCAGGAAGGCTGGCCGCGTTAATACTGGCTTCTGCCCAGGCCTTTATTCTTGCCTGCATGGATGTGCGCATGGATGCCATACTCACGGCCTGCATCATCCTGGCAGCCTGGCAATTGCTGGAAGCTGCAACAGGAGGGAAATGGTACAATATAGTTGCCGCTGCCTTATTTATGGCGCTGGGTTTCTCCACCAAAGGCATGGCCGGTATTATTATTCCCTGCGCCGCCTTGTTTTTTTACCTGCTGTATAAACGCAATTTTACCGGCATATTTCACATCAAATGGATAGCCACAGCCTTGTTTACGCTTGTTTTCATGCTCCCGGTGCTGTATTGCTATTACCTGCAGTTTGATCTGCATCCCGAAAAAGAGATCAGGGGAATGACCCATATTTCGGGTGTAAAATTTATTTTATGGGGACAAAACATTGAACGGCTGGATGGAAAGAATTGGGGAGGCGGTAAAAAAGATTATTTCTTTTATTTTCATACGCTGTTATGGGCCTTCCTGCCCTGGTCGCTCCTGGCTTATTATGCCGCAGGCAGCCGGTTAAAAGATCTGTTGAGAACCAGGCTGGCATTTCTACACCATACCGAAGCGTTTACTATTGGAACCGTTGTATTTGTTTTTATAGTAATCTCCGGTTCACAGTTTCAGCTTCCGCATTATCTGAATATTCTTTTTCCCTTCCTGGCCATATTAACTGCGGCTAAACTGGTAAAGCTGGATGCGCAATCCCGCACCAGGTCTTTACGCGTTATTACCTGGCTTCAAACCATCATTGCCCTCCTTATCGTTATCCTCGTAGTTATTTTATGTGTATGGAGTTTCTCCGCCAATATTGTTCTTATAGGCTTACCGGCCCTGGCAGCCATTTTGTATATAGGCTGGTGGGCGTTGAGCAACAAAAAGCCGCTGCTGAAAATGGCCACGGTTAGCGTTACCGGAATTGCCCTGGTGAACTTTATACTTTTTTCTTTCTTCTACCCGCAATTGCTGCGGTATGAAGGAGGTTTAAACCTGGCCGCTATTGCAAAAGAAAAACAAATTGATCTTTCAAAGACTTACTTTTACAATACCTATAATTTTGCATTTGATTTCAAAAACAACCACCTCTCTCCTACCCTCTTTTTAGATGATATTAAAAACAAACAAGGTGATGCATTCTGGCTGCTTACTGATACAAAAGGTATGGATTCATTAAAGCTGGCTGCCATTTCCCCTGCCGAAGTATATGAGGGTAAGCATTTTCGCATCAGCCGTTTGAATGCATCATTTTTAAACCCGGCTACCAGGCAAAACCAGTTGGATACCTTATACCTGCTAAAGGTTTTACATTAAAATACAGTTATGATACCTGAACTCTCCATAATAATAACGGTTTTAAATGAAGTAGAAAATGTTAACCACCTGGTAGAAAAACTCCGGGTTGACTTATCAGGTATTGATTATGAAGTAATTTTTGTGGATGACGGCTCTACAGATGGCACGCAAAAAGCAATCAAAACCATAGCCGATGAAAGAACCACATTAATTGAGCTAAGAAAAAATTACGGGCAAAGTACCGCCATGACTGCGGGAATAGAACATGCCACAGGCAGGTACGTGGCATTATTAGACGGCGATATGCAAAACGACAGCAGCGATATTCCGCACATGCTCCATACACTCAAAACCGAAGACTGGGATGTGGTGGCAGGCAATCGCAAAAACCGGCAGGACGGATTGCTGTTGCGCAAGTTGCCCAGCCGCATTGCCAACTACCTGATCAGGAAATTAACCGGGGTGCATATTAAAGATTATGGCTGCACATTAAAAATATTTAAAAAAGAAATAGCAGACGACCTGGGCTTATATGGCGAAATGCACCGCTTTATACCTGTACTGGCCAAGTTGCAGGGCGCCAGCATTGTGCAGGTAGATGTAAAACATCATCACCGCCGGTTCGGAAAATCAAAATACGGGCTGGGACGCACATTTAAAGTGATGTCGGATTTAATTACGATGGTTTTTTTCAGAAAATATATTCAAAAACCTATGCACCTTTTTGGTGGTATTGGTTTCGTCATGCTTTTCATTGGAATCATAACGAATATTTATTTGCTGATTTTAAAATTATCGGGACACGATATATGGGGCAAGCCCTTATTGATTTTAGGATTAATTTTTCTACTGGGCGGAATACAGTTAATAACCATTGGTTTCCTGGCAGAGATCAGTATCCGCATCTATTTTGAATCGGGAAATAAAAAAACGTACCAGATCAGGCGCATTGTACATGGACAAAAAAAAGATGTGGAATACCGGTAAGCTTTTTTTAAAAATAGCGGTTACCGGTATTACCCTATGGGTGGTTTATACAAAAATTGATTTGCATGCATTGTCCCGTATATGGAACAATGCGGCTGTATGGCTGTTTGTTCCTGCCCTGTTGTTTTTCGCGGTTTCCCAATTGATTTCTTCCTTCCGGTTATTGAATTTTTTCAGGAATATTCAACTCCCCATACCCGCTAAAAACAATATCATTTTGTATATACAGGGCATGTTTTACAATATTTTTTTACCCGGCGGCATTGGCGGCGACGGATATAAAATACTTACCCTGAACAGGCAATATAATAAGCCGCGTAAACAAATTTTTGGCGCTGTTTTTTTTGACCGGCTCAGCGGGTTATGGGCGCTCAGCTTTCTGATGGTATTGCTTTCATTAGTGGTACCGCTCTTCGGCGATTATACATGGCTGGTAGCCGGCGCTTTTGTGGCAGGCACTGTACTATACTACTTTGTGATCCGTTATTTTTTTAAGCCGCACAGCATAAGGTTCTTCAAAACGCATCTTTTAGCCCTGCTGGTGCAAAGCTGCCAGTTGGTTACCGTTGCGTTTATTTTAAAAGCCCTGGGTTGCCAGGAATCGTACACCGCTTATTTTATAATATTCCTGCTATCCTCACTGGCTACGCTTTTCCCTTTCAGCATTGGCGGTTTGGGCGCCCGCGAAATTGTCATCGTTTGGGCAGCTCCCATACTTCAGCTCAACAATGATATGTCGGTTTCCGTAAGCCTTTGCTTTTATTTCATTTCAGCCATCCTCTCCCTGATGGGCATATCCGTTGTATTTTATTCAAAGAAAAGTTGAGATGGATACTGGTTGCAGGGTACAAGTTTCAGGTTGCGGGTGCAAGTTACAGGCCTGTTGCAGGGAATATCGTTTCAATCCGGGCTTATCGTTTGTGGTTTACGGTTGCATTCCGCCCCGGATTTATTTCATGCAAAGAAGCGGAGAATGCTAAAAAAGCTTTCAGGTGTCAGCCGTCAGTTGAGTAGCTGCTAACGACAGGCAATGTGTCAGTGGTGAGGAACGAATGATCTGTATTTTATTTAGTTCCTGATGCTTTGTATTCCATCGAATTTTGAAGTTTAAGTCTTCGGGTTTTATCATTTATTGGGCATTCCAACCCATTTTGTATTTCCGGTATAAAAATTATACCTTTTCAAGATAAATAAATTACAAAAAACAATGAGTCCTGCAGCAACTGCTGCTCTTAAGAATAAGAAAAATAAAATACCAGCGATTACCCATCATGAAAATACAAACAGGTGTCCAGGCATCGGAACTAAGCGGTAAGCTAAAAAAATTCTGGGAGATTTCGGGAGAGAAGATCGCCCTTATTGAAAAGAATTACAACGCATCCAAAGGTTCCCCGGTCTTCACTGTTAATGGCAGCTACACAACCAGGGGATGGACGGAATGGACCCAGGGCTTCCAATACGGCTCGGCTATATTACAATATGATGCTACCGGGGAAAAGCAGGCACTGGAACTGGCGCGAAATAAAACGGTAACGGTAATGTCTCCCCATATCAGTCATACCGGCGTACACGACCACGGGTTTAATAATGTAAGCACCTACGGCAATTTACTGCGCCTCATGCATGAAGGCAGCATACCTTACAATGAATGGGAAAAGAATTTCTATACCCTGGCCCTTAAAATTTCCGGGGCGGTTCAGGCGGGGCGCTGGACGATCATTAAGAACGGGGGATTTATTCATTCCTTCAACGGACCCCATTCTCTTTTTGTAGACACTATCCGTTCTGTCCGGGTACTGGTGATCAGTCACTGTCTCGGTCATTTTCTGCAGGCGGAAGGAGATATCAAAATCAGCCTGCAGGATCGTGCCATTCAGCATCTTGCAGCCACAGCCAAATATTCCATATTCTATAATGAAGACCGCGATATATATGATGTTTGGGGCCGCACGGCACATGAAAGCGTTTTTAACGTAAAGGATGGGAACTTCCGCTGTTCCGGTTCCCAGCAAGGTTATACCGGTTTCAGTACCTGGACAAGAGGACTGGCCTGGGCCATGTGCGGGTTTGCGGAAGAACTGGAATGGTTTGATACATTAAACGAAAAAGAACTTTCCGAAAAGAAAAGCCTTATTACGCTGCTGCTCAAAGGTGCGCAGGCTACCTGCGATTTTTACATTAACCATACCCCCGCCAATGGCATTCCGTATTGGGATACCGGCGCACCGGGGTTGAACAACTTAGGCGATTATTTGAACAAACCTGCCGACCCCTTTAATAACTTTGAGCCTGTGGATAGTTCGGCTGCTGCCATTGCCGCCCAGGGATTGCTGCGCTTAGGGAAATACCTGCAAAGCAAAGACGATACAGTAAACGGCAACCGCTACTGGCAGGCAGGACTCACGGTGCTGCATACCCTGCTTGATGAACCCTATCTCAGCACTAACAAAAATCACCAGGGATTGATCCTGCATTCCATTTATCACCGGCCCAACGGGTGGGATCATATACCCCAAGGCAGTAAAATTCCATACGGAGAATCGAGCATGTGGGGCGATTATCATGCCCGCGAGGCCGCACTTTATTTGCAAAGAGTAATCAATAACGAAACGTACTATACTTTTTTTAATATTCAATGAGTATACAGGAACATACCGGCCTTTCCCGCTTGTGCATCCACACTATTACTACCAAACCCTGGAACATAGAGCAAGCAGCAAAGCATTATTCGGCTGCGGGTGTTAAGGGTATTACCGTTTGGCGTGATGCGCTGGAAGGGAGAAATATAAAACAAACCGGCAACCTGCTGCGTGAGCATGATTTAACAACCGTATCACTTTGCCGCGGAGGATTTTTTGCTGATAAAGATGCAGGCAAAAGAAAGCTGGCGATTGATGACAACAGGAAAGCGATAGCCGAAGCCGCTGAACTGGGAACAGCTATGATCGTGCTGGTTTGCGGAGCCGATCCATCCCAATCTTTAGAAGAATCCAGGAAACAGATCCACGATGGCATTGCTGCTGTAATTCCCGATGCATCAGCCGCCGGTGTAAAACTGGCCATTGAGCCGCTTCATCCTATGTATGCTAACACCCGTTCTGCTATTAACACTTTGGCGCAGGCAAATGATATGGCGGAAGCGTTGCATTCTCCCTGGGTGGGTGTGGCGGTTGATGTATATCACCTGTGGTGGGATCCGCACCTTGAGCAGGAAATAAAACGATGCGGACAGAATGAACACCTCCTGGCTTTTCATATCTGCGACTGGAAAACACCAACAACAGATTTATTGTTCGACAGGGGCTTGATGGGAGAAGGCTGCATTCCGGTGAAACAGATCAGGGAATGGGTGGAAGCCGCAGGTTTTAACGGGTTCAATGAAGTGGAAATTTTTTCCAATACTTTCTGGAAAGAAGACCAGGCGGAATTTTTAAAGAAGATCATTAAAGCGTACGTGGAAAATGCTTAAGGTGAGTAGTGAATAGTCAAAAGTGAGACGTGAAAGGTGAAAGTTTATCGTTTCACGAGGGGAAACGGGAGATGTAAAAGGTGAAAGGAAAGGAGTATCAGGTCCATCATTAGTTGTATTTTGCTCATAGCTGAAAGCTGACTGCTGACAGCTCATAGCTGAACAAACCGATAACAAATTACAATATGAAAGCGCATAACATAGGTATTATTATGAACGGCGTTACCGGGCGCATGGGCACTAACCAGCATTTGCTGCGCTCCATTGCCGAAATCATAAAACAAGGCGGCGTAAAAATTGGCCCCGATGAGGTCATTATGCCCGATCCTGTGCTGGTTGGCCGCGATGAAAACAAATTACAAAACCTGTGTGCATTATCCGGCATCAGTAAAATGAGTACCAACTTAGACGAGGTGCTGGAGGATACAAACAATATCATTTACTTTGATGCGCAAACTACCGGCCGCCGTGCAGACGCGGTACGCAAAGCAGTAAAAAAAGGCAAACATATTTACTGCGAAAAACCCATAGCGGTGAACACAAAAGAAGCAATGGAATTATATGCGTTGTGTAAACATACCGGTGTAAAAAATGGTGTAGTGCAGGATAAGCTCTGGCTACCCGGTATTATAAAACTTAAGCGCCTGATTCAGCAAGGCTTCTTTGGTAAAATACTTTCTGTACGCGGCGAGTTCGGTTACTGGGTATTTGAAGGTGATAGTATTCCTGCACAAAGACCCTCATGGAATTACAGGAAAGACGATGACGGCGGTATTATTGTTGATATGCTATGCCACTGGCGTTATGTGCTCGACAATGTGTTTGGAAAAGTGAAAGCGGTATCCTGCCTCGGCGCCACGCATATTCCCGAAAGGATTGATGAGCAAGGTAAACTATATAAATGTACAGCAGACGATGCGGCCTATGCTACATTTGAACTGGAAAACGGCATTATTGCGCAATTTAACTCTTCGTGGGCGGTTAGGGTTAGACGTGATGACCTGCTGACGCTGCAGGTGGATGGCACCAAAGGTTCTGCTGTAGCAGGTTTACGCGAATGTTATATTCAGCATTATGGCAACACACCCAAACCGGTATGGAACCCGGACATAGCACAGTCTATTAATTTTTTTGAGGGTTGGTCGAAAGTGCCTGAGCATGAGGTTTACGATAATGCCTTTAAAGCGCAGTGGGAACTGTTTTTAAAACATGTTGTAAAGGATGAACCCTTTGCCTGGGATTTAGGGGAAGGGGTGAAAGGCGTGCAGCTTGCGGAAAAGGGATTGGAGAGCTGGAGCAAAAGATGCTGGGTAGCTATTCCCGAACTTTAAATTATTCATTACAATGAAAAGGATAGCATTAGTAACAGGCGGCAGCAGAGGTATTGGTTTGGGCATTGCCACACAACTGGCAGCAAATGGTTTTGATTTGGCCATTAATGGCATCCGTTCCGCAGGGGATGTGGAAGATGCGATAAAGCAATTAAAAAGCTTTGGTAACGATGTTATCTATTGCCGCGGGAGCATTGCTTCATCTGCCGGCAGGGAGCAGATCATCAGTGAAGTAAAAGATCATTATCACAGGCTCAATATACTGGTAAACAACGCGGGTATAGCGCCAGGGCAGCGCAATGATATACTGGAAGCAACGGAGGAAAGTTATGATGAGG
This sequence comes from Agriterribacter sp., assembly GCF_035497235.1. Taxonomy (GTDB): domain Bacteria; phylum Bacteroidota; class Bacteroidia; order Chitinophagales; family Chitinophagaceae; genus Agriterribacter. The sequence continues at coordinate 72,547 of NZ_DATJEB010000049.1, read as the reverse complement.
TAATGAACACCAATTTAAAGGGCAGCTATTTTTTGATGCAAAAAGCCGCCAACTGGATGATTGAACAAAAGAAAAATGACGCAGCATTCAGCGGATGCATCATCAACATTTCTTCCCTGTCGGCCACAGTAGCTTCCGTAAACCGGGGAGAATACTGTCTTTCAAAAGCGGGGCTCAGCATGGCTACACAGTTATTTGCCGTAAGGCTGGGCGAATTTAATATCCCTGTTTTTGAAGTGCGGCCTGGCATTATTCTCACCGATATGACAGCAGGTGTGAAAGAAAAATACGACAAAATGATTAATGAAGGATTGTGCCTGCAACAGCGCTGGGGCAAGCCGGAAGATGTGGGCAAAGCCGTGGCATCACTTGCAAAAGGAGATTTTATGTATTCAACCGGGCAGGTAATTATGGTAGACGGGGGATTAACGATCCCGAGATTATAAATGAGTATAAAAGAAATATGTGAACCTATGTGCCTTATAATCCTATGTGTTGAAAAAATACACTAACACATAGACAAAATAGGAACATAGAAACGCAATAAAAAGAAAACTATTTATGTAAAGAATATTGGAAGACTACATCTATGTGAACCTATGTGCCTGTGATTCTATGTGTTATAAAAAAAATAATGAATATTATACACTACTATATTTATCTATAATGCCAAAAAGATTATTGCCCATACACACTGCGATGATTTTGTTACTGCTTTTCTGCTCCTGTCATCCGGGCTCATCATCGCACGCGGATGCGATACCATCGGACTCTACTGTCATTGCATCCGGCAAAACCCTGTTTAATCAATATTGCGCCAGTTGCCATAATATGCAGCAAAACGGCATTGGGCCAAAGCTGGCGGGCATAACCACTGAAGTTCCTGCAGAATGGTTGCGTCATTTTATCCTCAGCCCCGAACAAACCATTGCATCGGGCGATGAACGGGCAACCCGGTTATTTAAGGAATACAAAACCATGATGCCCTCATTTGCCACGTTAAAAGACAACGATGTAAATGCACTGATCGCTTTTTTGAATGCACATCAGCCATCCGCCAACTCCAGAAAAGAAACCAATAAAGGACTGGCAGACCCTATTCCTGAACGGATAAAATTTAGCGGGCTGGTGGTAAACCTTACAGCGGTTACATCATTTCCGGTTACGGCTGATGACGGCAAAAAACCACTGGCAAGAATTACCAAGCTCGACTTTCAACCCAATACAGGCGATTTATTTGTGGATGATCTTAACGGCAAATTATATAAAATAAAGAACGGGCAGCCTGTGCTCTATATGGATATTATTAAACTAAAACCAAGGTTTATTCACCAGCCGGGACTGGCAACGGGTTTGGGCAGCTTCGCTTTTCATCCCAATTTCGCCGCAAACGGTCTCTTTTATACCACGCATACCGAACCTCCTTATACAGCAAAAGCAATATTTGGCTTCGATGATTCTATTAAAGCAACAGTGCAATGGGTGCTAACAGAATGGAAAGTTAGCAACACTACCACTGATCATTTTGCAGGAACAAGCCGCGAATTATTCAGGGCGGATATGGTGGGCGGCATTCACGGCGTACAGGAAATTACTTTTAACCCGCTTGCCAAACCAGGCGATGAAGATTATGGTCTATTGTATATTGGTGTGGGAGATGGCGGCTCTGTTGAAAACGGTTATTCTTTTTTAGCGCAAAGCAAAGAAAAAATATGGGGTACCATTCTTCGTATAGATCCCCTGGGCCGCAACAGTGCCAATGGGCAATACGGCATTCCGGCGCATAACCCGTTTGCCCGGGAACATACCGGCAAAATACCGGGCGAAATTTATGCGTTTGGTTTCAGGAACCCGCACCGCATTAGCTGGACCAGGGATGGGAAAATGCTGGCCTGTAATATCGGTCAGCATCATATTGAATCAGTAAACCTGGTGCGTCCGGGCAATAATTATGGCTGGCCCACCAGGGAAGGCAGCTTTGTAATAGACCCTCATGGAGATATCAATAACGTATACCCGTTGCCGGCAAATGACAGCGTGTATAAGATCACCTACCCCGTTGCTGAATTTGATCATGACGAAGGCGTTGCCATTTCTGGCGGACTGGAATATTGGGGAGATGCTATTCCTCAATTAAAGGGAAAGTACTTTTTTGGGGATATTCCTTCAGGCAGGTTGTACTATATAAACGTATCAGATATAGAACAGGGAAAACAGGCAATGATCAGGGAATGGAGCATTACAATAGGCAGCGCTTCTGCCACACTTGCGCAAGCCTGCGAAAGCAGCCGCGTTGATCTGCATTTTGGCAGGGACGCGCAAGGTGAATTATATATACTAACCAAAGCGGATGGAAAATTGTATAAGCTAACAAGCGCCGAACAAACACAGGAATAAGAAGTTTGTGGTTTGGAGATTTACGGTTTATAAGTTACAGGGGGCAGGTTGCAAGGCTCAGGGTATAGAATACCTGACACCTCACACCTGAAGCCTGATACCTCTTTAAAGCAAAATAGAAATCAACTATCCAACATGATAATAAAAGACCCGTTAGCAAGTGCAGCTATCTCCATAGCTTCCGGAACAACCATCCAGCATCTGTTACGCCTTCCTGTTTTAGTAGCGGCACTTGGGTATATGGTAGACATGTACGATTTATTTCTATTCAGCATTGTTCGTGTGCCCAGTTTAAAATCACTGAACCTCTCCGGAGAAAGTATCTTGAAAGACGGGCTCATGTTGCTGAATCTCCAAATGGCGGGCATGCTGATTGGCGGAATTGTATGGGGTATTATGGGCGACAGGAAAGGCAGATTGTCTGTTTTGTTCGGTTCTATTTTAATTTATTCTTTAGCCAATATCGGCAACGGGCTGGTAACTTCTGTGGGCGCCTATGCCGTATTGCGGTTTATTGCCGGCTTTGGCCTTGCCGGTGAACTGGGCGCAGGCATTACACTGGTATCGGAAATTTTACCAAATAAAATTCGCGGTTATGGCGCAACGTTAGTAGCCACAATGGGGGTAATGGGCGCCTTGCTCGCCTACCTGGTATCGTATTTTTTCGACTGGCGGATATCTTATTTTATTGGCGGCGGACTCGGGCTGTTACTGATGGTGATGCGGATCAGGGTTTTTGAATCGGGCATCTTCCTTAAGTTGAAAGAGAAGAAAATTAAACGGGGAAATGTACTCATGTTATTGAACAACAAAAAAAGACTATTCAAATATATCAACGGTATTGTTATTGGAATGCCCATATGGTTTGTTGTAGGCATACTTATAACATTCTCGCCGGAATTTGGACAGGCGCTGGGACTCAATGAACCTATTGACGCGGGCAAAGCCGTGATGCTTGCTTTTTCGGGACAGGTAGCAGGGAACCTCGCCAGCGGTTTTTTAAGCCAGTATTTGCAGAGCCGTAAAAAGGCGATTTTACTCTTTATACTCATTTCCGTTTCATTGGTACTTATTTATTTATTGGCGCCATTTCATTCCGCCACATGGTTTTATGTAATTTGCGCATGCCTTGGCTTTTCAAGTGGTTACTGGACGCTTTTTATAACCGTTGCAGCCGAGCTTTTCGGATCCAATCTCAGGGCAACAGTTGCCACCACCATACCTAACTTTGTAAGAGCTACCGTTATACCGCTAACTGCTCTTTTTATACTGATGAAAAGTTATGCAGGAATCATTTACGGCGCTTTAATCGTAGGATTGATCGCTTATGCCTTGGCGATAGTTGCACTTTTTTATCTTGAAGAAACGTTTAAAAAAGATATGAATTACAATGAAGCGGAATAATATGCAGGCACTGTATTTATTGTAATGAAAACAATTACGATCACATTGAGAACCCTGCAAACGGGTGATGCTGCGGCTGCAATGAAACTGTCTGCCGCAGAAGGCTGGAACCAAACGGCAAACGACTGGAATTTTTTAATAGCAGATCCCCGGAATATTTGTATTGCCGCTGTATGTGAAGAAGATATCATTGCAACAACCACTGCCATTCATTATTCCAACAGGCTTGCCTGGATTGGAATGGTGCTGGTAAATAAAGAATACAGGGGAAGGGGAATAAGCAAATTACTGCTTGAACATGTTTTCAAAAAAATTGAATCCTTCCCTTCGGTTAAACTTGATGCCACAGCGCAGGGGCAACAGGTGTATAAAAAATTTGGCTTCAAAAACGAATACCGTATTGCAAGAATGGTGAATACAGCCCCCCAAAAAATAACCATTCCTGGTGGTGTATTGCCGGAACCAATCCGGTTAGAACATATTCCGGAAATCATTGCCCTGGATGAAATTGTTTTTGGCGTTAACAGAACGCCGCTAATTGAAATGCTGATAAGAACCCATCCTCATAAAGCATGGGTACTATTACAAAATAATCAGGTTACAGGGTTTTCACTGGGAAGAGACGGAAGCAAATACCATCACATAGGACCCGTAATAGCACAAACGCAGTCGGATGCAAATTTACTTATGTTGCATGCGCTGAATCAACTTACAGGCAAACCGGTTGTTGCGGATGTATTGTGTGATAAAGAAGAACTGATGCATTCATTAACTGCTATTGGCTTTAGCACGCAGCGCTATTTTACAAGAATGTACAAAGCGGAAAACCATTTTCCCGGAACCAGCAGCATGCTCTACGCGATATGCGGACCTGAGTTTGGGTAAAAGAAATGCTCACCTTTGTCCTCTCGCCTCTCACAAAGAACATACAGCATATTAGGTTAACTTAACGTTAGTACACTTTATTTCGCCCAAATGCAATTTCAAGCGTACGCACAATCAGGTCGCAGTCATCTGTTGTAATAACCAATGAAGGCCGCAGGGTTAAGATATTACCCTCAATTACTTTAAATGCAACACCCTGTTTCAAACAATCGTACATGATCTGTTCTGCATATAAAGTTGCCCGCTCTTTGGTAACCGGGTCTTTAACAAGATCAATACCGAGATGCATTCCTTTGCCGGCTACATTACCCATAACAGGGAAGCGCTTTTTTAGTTCAAGAAGCTGTTCGAGTAAGTAACGTCCAAGCGTGGCCGCATTTTTTACCAGTTCATGCAATTCAATATAATGAATAGCCGCAAGCCCGGCTGCGGCCGACAAAGGATTTTTTTCGTGCGTAAAATGACCGATGGAACGGTGCTGCAAAACATTATATTTTTCTTTGGTTACTATGCCGGCAAGGGGCAGCAGCCCTCCGCCAAGCGATTTGCCCAGCACCAGCACATCGGGTGTTACATAATGTTCACAGGCAAACCATTTGCCCGTTCTTCCCAGTCCTTCAATAATTTCATCAAAAATGAGGAAGATGCCATGGGTATCGCAAATTTCCCTGATCTGCTGCCAGTACCTCTGCGATGGCACTACCGGCGTGGAAGAAATGGGTTCGGCCACAATAGCCGCTATGTCGGGATTTCTTTGCAGGATGATCTTCAGTTGACGCAGGTATTGTTCGTCAACCGCCTCCTCATCTTCCATATTCCACGGGTTCCGGTAATAGTTTGGAAACTCAATATGAAATGCGCCCGGCATCATGGGTCCCATACCAATAGAAAAATGCTCTTCCCCACCGATGCTGGACGACTGAAACCCATTGCCATGATAGGAATCCCAGTAAGAAATTGTTTTCCATCTTCCTGTTATATGTTTGGCCAAAGCAACAGCCATTTCTATAGCTTCAGAACCGCCGGGGCAAAACAATACACGGGTAAGCTCCGCCGGGGTTATGGCAACCAGCTTTTTTGCCAGTTCAATAGCCGGGATATTGGTATAACGCCGCGGGGTAAACGCCAGCTTTTCCTGCAATTGCTTTTGTACCGCAGCTATTACTTCCGGGTTGGAGAAACCGGCATTATGCACGCCATTGCCGTGGAGGTCGAGGTAACGCCTGCCCTGCATATCTTCAATCCATGCCCCCTCGGTTTTTGCCAGTATATTCATCACCGGTGTAGACAATGCCTGATGCAAAAAATATTTTTCATCTTCTTCCAGCCAATGCCGGGTCTCTTCATCCAGGCTGTTAACATATTGAGCTCTTAAGCTGCCTGTATTGATATCGCCCTGTTCTTTTGAAACGGTCTGATCCATAAGAAAAAAATTAATCCTGTGTTGATGAGCTAATATACGTTGTATATAAAGTTTCTTACAAAAAAATACATCAATCCTGCCATAAAATCATTTTCCTTCACTTAATAAAAGGTACAACATCACAATGTTTTATTAATCCGGAGATCATAGCAAATACCGGGTTGTAACAATAGTAACTGAACGGTAGTTTTGCATATAAAAGATCAAATTACATTTAAAGGGAACTGATTTCCAGATTAAGGCTGGGGAAACATTGTTGAAAATACCGGTGAAATCGGGCAATACCATTGGGGCAGTATCCGTAAAAACGCCATCATTGGAGGGGAAGGGTCAAAAATGCTTCCCGTTATCTGATACGATAAAATGGGAAGGACGGATTCAACACGCTTCACCAGAGTTTATATAGGAAAAACTATTGCCGTAGCGTTATTCCAGGATATTTCAACCCCTATTTTTGAGTACCGTTAAATGCTAATAATACATGCCGGACCATTTTCCGTTTTACCTGAGCCTGATTATGGCTATTGTATTACTTATAACGCTGGATGAAGACATTATCCGCCGGTATTTGCAGTACCTTGACCTGGAAAGAGGAGAAGTTGCGGTTTGTGCAGCATGAATGTAAATGCCAATCAATGCAAGTGAAAGGAAATGTGATACAGTTGAGTTTCCGCTTTATCCTACAATCAGGGTGCTCATTCCGACATGAGTTAAATTCAGTGTCGAAAACATAAATTGATTTCGACACAAGAGGGGAATTATTTTCTATCTGTAAACGCTTCCAGCCTGTCAAAATGCAAACCAATTAATTGTATTTCTTCTTCAGCACAGTTACCTGTTCCTGCAGGTTACTAACAAGGGAAGCCAACTGGTTTACATCCCAGCGCTGCTGGCTGGCTACTTTAGCGATCACCATTTGAGCCTGCCATAATTCTAAAATATCTTCCGCATTTACCTGGTAAGGCTGGTAAGAAGGATTATCGCTTACCAGGGTAATTTTGCTTTTATTGCGGTTGTTTTTTTCAACGCGCTTATATACGATCCCTTCATTACGCGATATTACAATAAACGCATTGCTGCTTTTAGCATCATCAAGACTGTTTATTTTTTCGCCCACAATAACAGAACCGCTGGGTGTGGGTAGCATACTGTCTCCAATAATTTCAAAAGCACGGTAGTTACCTCCTGCCAGCATGGGCAACGTAAAAGTATTCAGCTCATCAATGAACTCTGTATCCGCATAACCCGCCAGGTAACCCGCAGCGGCCTTTACCGGCACAAAGTGGATAAGATTATTTTCCGACATCAGCTTCTGCTGCCTGCGTTTAACTAAGTAGTTACCCTTTACCTCACTCAAATCTTTTCGTAGCAAATCATCCAGGGTGAGCTTAAACATATCACCTAACTTCTCGAGTACATCAATGCGCGGATCAGCACGCTCCTCTTCGTAAGCGCCCACCAAAGAACGCTTAATGCCTAATTTATTAGCAAACTCTTCCTGCGTCCAGCCGCGCAGTTTGCGAAGGTATTTCAGGTTTTGCCCTGCAAGTGATTGTGCCATACTAATTATTTTAGTACACAATAATACTAATACTATTAGTTATAACAAAATATTTTTGCTAAAAATTTACAGATATTCTTAAAATCTTTTATAGAAATATCTTCAGACCATGCTACGCTTCTGTACATGTTCATTGAGAACGTCTTTGCACAAAAACCGGAACTGTGCCAAACGGGAGAAGTAAAGCGCACACCTTCCACCATTTCACCATTCACCTCTTTCACAATAACATAAAGAAATTGATTTTGCCTACCTGTCTGTTTATTTCACTGCAATTTGGGCAGCAACTAAATAATCATGATTTTTACAAAATAAACATACGCTTTTAAATGGCAATAGCTAAACGTAAGAAAAAAGAACCCATTATACTGGTTACCAACGATGATGGCGTAATGGCGCCGGGTATCCGTAATTTAGTGGAAGCGGTAAAAGGCCTGGGCAAAATAGTAGTAGTAGCGCCCGATAAGCCGCAATCGGGTATGGGACATGCCATTACCATTGGTTCACCACTCCGGCTGCAGCAGGTGCATTTAACGGAAGGAGCGGAAGCATGGAGTTGCAGCGGCACACCTGTAGATTGTGTAAAACTGGCTGTAGATAAAATATTAGGTCAGAAGCCGGATATATGCATCAGTGGCATCAACCACGGACCCAATCATTCCATTAACGTTATTTATTCCGGCACCATGAGTGCGGCTATAGAAGCTTCCATTGAAAGCATTCCTTCCATTGGCTTTTCGCTGCTCGATTACAGCATGGAAGCGGATTTTACAGCAGCCCGTAAATACGCCAGGATAATTGTGCAAGCCATCATGAAACGCAAAGCAGATAAGCATCTTTGCCTCAATGTAAATTTTCCCGCTATTGACGAAAGCTTAGTCAACGGTATAAAAGTATGCAGGCAGGCCTATGCCAAATATGAAGAGGATTTTGATGAAAGAAAAGACCCTGCCGGCAAAAAATACTACTGGCTTACCGGCGCATTTGTAAATTTTGATAAAGGAAAAGATACCGATGTGTGGGCCTTGTCGAATAACTATGTGAGCGTGGTGCCGGTACAATTTGACCTTACCAATTACGTTTTAAAAACCAAACTCGAAAAAACCTTTAAACAGTGATTTTTAAAAAAGATGACCTCGTGTTCGGACTGATCTTAGGATTTATAGGGCCTTTACTGAGCCTTATTATTTACTACTATGTTAAATTTTATCCTTTATACAGCATGGGTGAAATGTTTGATGCCTTTCATCAAAATAAAAGGCTGGTTACCGCCATCAGCATCCCCTGTCTGTTTTTGAATATCGTTATTTTTACCTTATATATCAATTCCCGTAAGGACCAAACGGCAAAAGGGATTTTTGCGGTAACCCTGGCATATGCTATTGCGGCTTTGTTGTTTAAGTTTTGGGGATAAGCAGTGAATGGTGAGTGGTGAGTGAGAAGGTGGTGAAACTTTTTTATAAAGATGGTTGCAGGATTTTCTTTTATTCCGCTTCAACGGAAAACAAAAAATGAAGTATTACATTATAGCAGGAGAGGCATCGGGCGATTTGCATGGCTCCAATCTTATTAAAGCATTGAAGCAACAGGATGCACAGGCCGATATTCGCTGCTGGGGCGGCGATATGATGGAGGCTGCCGGCGCTCACCTGGTAAAACATTACCGCGAGCTGGCCTTCATGGGATTTATTGAAGTGGTAAAAAACCTGCGCACTATCTTTCGGAATCTCTCTTTTTGTAAAAAAGATATTACCGGCTTTAAACCCAACGCCATCATTCTTATTGATTACCCCGGCTTTAATCTTCGTATTGCCCAATGGGCAAAAGCAAACGGGTTTAAAATTATTTACTATATTTCTCCGCAGGTTTGGGCCTGGAAGGAAAACAGGGTGCATGCTATTAAGAAATGTGTAGACAAGATGCTGGTGATCCTTCCCTTTGAAAAAGATTTTTACGAAAAATGGAACTACGAAGTAGAATATGTAGGACATCCGCTGGTGGAAGTAGTGGATGAATGGCAGGCACAACACCCTAATACAGTAAAAACGAACATCATTGCTCTGCTCCCCGGTAGCCGTAAACAGGAGATCCTGAAAAAACTACCCGTTATGCTTGAAGTGAGCAGACATTTTACCGGTTACGAATTTGTAGTAGCTATGGCGCCGGGATTAGATAAGGAATTTTACAACAACATGCTCCGCGGTTACAGCAATGTAAAGGCCGTGTCGGGAAAAACATACGATCTTTTAATGCGGGCAACGGCAGCGCTGGTAACCTCCGGTACGGCCACATTGGAAACGGCATTGTTTGGCGTACCCGAAGTAGTTTGTTATAAAGGCAGCGTTGTTTCTTATGAAATTGCCAAACGGGTTATTAAAATAAAATACATTTCATTAGTGAACCTTATCATGGATAAGCCCGTGGTAAAAGAGCTGATACAGCATGAACTTACGGTAAGCAATATTAAAAAAGAATTGCAGGAACTGCTTACCGGCAAGGAGCGTATTGAACAGTTGCGGGAAGATTACAGCGCGCTAAAAACATTACTCAGCCAGGGAGGCCATGCTTCCACCAATGCGGCAAAAGCCATCAGCAACTTTTTGCAAAACGGGTGATCATTACAATGATGGCAAAAAGAAAAAGCAAAATGGAAATGCGGTTGATGCCATGCATAAACTTTATCAATGAACCGGGTGCTTCATCCTTATCTTTCTTTTTGAGAAAGAGATACTGCGCTATTTGTTGCCATACCCCCATAACATTGCGTTTAATTTTGGACCACAAAGCTACATAAAATGGAAAGATTGAATTTTCGAACAAAAGCATGTCAATCTATCACTGCTTGTCAACTTCAGCATGACAAGTAATGCAGTTTTTGCATAGCTTTTTCTTTTTCGTTCACTTCGCTTTTCTTTCTGTAAACTGCAACCCTCATTATTCGTATTTTTGCCTGTTATGAAATACCAGTTAGGCGATACGGTTTTACTGCTTCATTCGGATGAGGAAGGACAGATCATTGATATCATCAATGAAAAAATGGTAATGGTAAATGTGAAAGGCGTTAAGTTTCCGGCGTACCTCGACCAGATTGATTTTCCTTATTTCAAAAGGTTTTCTCAAAAGAAAACAGATTTTAAAAAACCGAAACAATATGCTGAGGATATAAAAAAGGAAAAGAATAACGCGAAATACAAGGTAGGTGATGGCGTATGGCTTGCCCTGTTGCCTGTATTTGATAAAGATGTATTTGACGATGATATTGTGGAGCAATTCAAATTGTATCTTATTAACCAAACAGCAACTACTTTTTCTTTTACCTATGAGTTGTCGCTTGCCGGGAAAGCAGATTTCAAATTAAAAAATGAAGTGCTGCCACTGAGCGATTTTTACCTGCACGATGTGCCGTTTGAAAACCTGAACGATACACCAAAATTCTGGTTTGAATTTTCATTAACAAAGCCGGATAAAACCAAAGCAGAATACTATGAAACCTTTTTAAAGCTACGGGCTAAACAGGTGTTCCAGAAAATTGAAGAAATGAAACTGAAGCAGGAAGCCAGTTTTTCATACCCTTTATTTGAAAAATATCCCGATCGTATCATAGAAGAAAAACCCGACTTAGATAAACTATCGGCCGCCGGATATAAAATATACGAATCCGCAAAAACAAAAGCAGGTGCTCCTCCACGCACAGTAGTAGACCTGCATATTGAAAAGCTCACCGACCATTGGGAAAAAATGGGCAAGGCCGAAAAGTTAGACCTGCAGCTAAAAACTTTTGAGAAATACTACGATCTTGCCCTGCAGCATCACCAGTCTATGCTGATTGTTGTGCATGGGGTTGGCACCGGCAAACTGCGGGACGAGATTCATGCCCTGCTCCGCCATAAAAAAGAAGTAAAATCCTTTGTTAACCAATTTCACCCTTCTTTTGGCTACGGCGCTACCGAAATTTATTTTTAACCCGTCTGCAAAAACCGGTACCTGCCGTTAACCCGCTGATAAATGCGGTTTTATCTTTTAAATGTAAGTCCATATTTATTTTTTTCACATTAGAAGATAAGCGCAGTATGACCGCTCCCTCATCAAGCAAACGGCATGCCCGCTATTTCAAACCGGCAATAAGGTTTACCGGTGCTTCTTTCATCAAAGTCTTAAGCTTATTTTGCACGGTTTGCACAAACAGGGGCAGCGCGGAAAGATCAGTGCCCCATAAGCCGGCATCGCTTAATACCTGCTGTACCAGCCCTTCTGCCTCATATTTTTTCCATTGCTCAAAAAAGTAACCCGCTTTGTCATCATTAATGGGATAGGGTTTTCCATTCCTTTCACCCAGGTACCTGTCGCCTTCCTTTTTTACCACTTTCATAAACAGCAAATAAGCGGCAAAGCCCAAAGCAATATGCGGGGGAACTGAATTATGATCAGCAACATACTTTTTCAGCACCGGCACCACCCGCATCTTCATTTTAGAAGTATACTGCATGGTTATACTGATCCACTGGTGCCTGATATAAGGATTGCGGAACCTGTCTAACACCTGCAAACCAAACCGTTCGGCCTCCGCCGCATCTACTGTAGCGGGAATGGCGGGAGCAATCTCTTTGAGCATAACATCATGCACAAACTGTCCGAACGCCTGGTCTTCCATCGCATCTTTCACGGTATTAAGTCCTGACAAAAATGCCAGTCCGCAACTTAGCGTATGCGTTCCATTGAGTAACCGGAGTTTGAGCTCACGATACATTTCTATATCCGGCGCAATAACTACTCCGCTATCTGCAGATGCGAAAGACAACGTCTTTTTTACTTTGTCATCCCCTTCAATGGCCCATAAGCGGTACACTTCACACATAATGAGCAATTCATCGGTATAGCCCAGATCATCTTCAATTTTTTGTTTTACTTCAGCAGCCGGCTTTCCCGGCACAATACGGTCTACCAGTGAATTGCAAAAAGTATTATGCATTTTCAGCCATGCCATAAAACCGTCTTCCAGCTTATTATACCGGGCAAGGGTCACAATAATTTCGGCAAGGCGATCTCCATTACCAACAATTAATTCCGTTGGAATAATAACCATACCTCCATCTGCCTTGCCCCCACAGGCATTATACCTTTCATATAAAAAGGCCAAAAGTTTTGCAGGAAATGAAGCCGGCGGTTTCTGGCGAATATCCTCTTCCACCAATGTTATTCCAACCTCCGTGGTATTGGAAATAATGATCTGGAGTTGAGGGTTATGGGCGCAGTGTAAAATTTCATTCCACTGTTGTTGTGCCGATAATACCCGGCTTATGGCCGAACAAATACGGTTCTCTTCTGCTTTTTCTCCTTTATCTATGCCACGCACACATAAAGTATATAATCCATCCTGTGTATCAAAGGCATCGGCCCCACCGGTGTTGGTTGATTTTACCACTACTACCCTGCCGTTAAATATGCCTTGCCGGTTGGCTTTATCAATAAAATAATCCGGTAAGCCCCTTAGTAATACACCGGTGCCAAATTGCAATACCTTCTCCGGCAATTCAAACACATTGGCTTCCGGCTTTTGTACTGCGTTGCTTTTGATGACTGAAAGATTGCTTTTGTTTAATACCATATTAAAAAATTCGAAGAGTAAAAAATCCTAAATCCGAAGAAAGCCCCAGGAACCAAATAAAGTTCAAAGCACGAAATCTAAAATCCGAAAAGAAAGACCAGCCGGGTTGCAGGGTACAAGTTACAAGGTACAGGGTACACATTTCCACATTTTAAAATTCCCCACATACTCCTCCGTCTGATGCTTCTTTCATCGCGTACCGACTGCTCTCATTTTCAAATTTTCAAATTTTCAAATTCCCACATTCTCACACTTTCACATTCCCAAATTCTCAAATTACCTCACCTGCCCGTTACCCCTGATCACCCATTTTTCTGTTACTAATTTTTCCAGTGCAAAAGGTCCGCGGGCATGCAATTTTTGAGTAGATATGCCAATCTCGGCACCTAAACCAAATTCTTCCCCATCGGTAAACCGCGTGGAGGCATTATGGTAAACCGCGGCGGCATCCACTTCATGTAAAAAATATTCGGCCTGCTTTTTATCTTCCGTTACAATTGCTTCCGAATGTTTGGTGGAATACTCACGGATATGATTAACTGCTTCAACGGAATCCTTCACCACTTTAACGGCGCATTTCAAATCGAGGAACTCTCTTCCAAAATCGGCAGGTTGCGCTTTCCGGAGATAGGGGTATCCCTTCAGCATTTTGTAAGCAGCGGGATCAGCGAAAATTTCTACTTTATATTGTTCCAGTTCCGGCTGCAATTTTTGTAAAAAAGCAGGGGCGATAGACTGATCTACCAGTAACGCGTCCATGGCATTACATACCGATGGGCGGGACACTTTTGCATTTACCGTGATACGCACAGCTTTACTGATGTCTGCTTTCTTTTCCACATATACATGACACACGCCTGCTCCTGTTTCAATAACCGGCACCAGGCTGTTCTGACGCACATAACGGATAAGACCATCCGAACCGCGTGGTATCAGTACATCCACATACCGGGTGGCGGTAAACAACTCCTGTACGATTGCTCTTTCCGAAGAGAGTAAAGTTACTACAGCGCCGGGCAACCCGTTCTTTTTGAGTACCTGCTGTATGATACGCACGGCTGCACGGTTGGAATTTTCCGCCTCACTACTACCTTTGAGTACGCAGGCATTGCCACTGCGAATGCATAAAGCGGCAATATCAAATGTAACATTGGGTCTTGATTCATATATGGCGCCCACCACACCCAGAGGAACGGCTATTTTTTCAAGCAATAAACCATTCTTCAGTGTACGCTTCTCCAGAACTTTTCCCGATGGGTTAGGCAGCCGGCTTACCTTACGGATACTTTGCGCGATACTTTTTATCCTTTTTTCGTCTAATCTTAAGCGATCCGTACGCGGATTGCCGGGATCCTGTTTTACTACATCCGCATGGTTCGCTTTCAGCAGGGAACGCTGCTGCTTTTCGAGCTCATCTGCCAGCATCAGCAAAATCTTCTTCAACTGTTTATCGGCCATTGCCCGCAATTGGGGAGCCGCCCCGGAGGCTTTCTTTATTTGTGCAATTGTAGTACTCATCTGCTGCTATTAAAAAATCACAATGTCATCGGCGTGCGCCGCTATAATATTTTTATGTGCAATTTGTTTGCTGATCTCGGCCCCGCTGAGTTTTGCTTTGGCAACACCCACTATGGTTTCATCTTCATCAATGAGCTGAATAACCTCACCTGCAACAAAGTTACCCTTTACTTTTTTAACGCCTACGGTAAGCAAGCTCTTTCGCGCATGCAGGGCCTTTGATGCGCCTTTATCTACATATACGCCGCCAATAGTGATAGAACCGCTGGCCAGCCATTTCTGCCGGGCTTTGAGATTGGAGGCCTGGGTAATAAAGGTGGTGCCGCTTTTGCCCTGCAGCGCCGAAATTAAGGTATCCTTTCCGCTTAAACCACAGATGATCACGCTTATTCCCAGCGAAGCAGCCAGCTTAGTGGAAGTGAGCTTGGATAGCATGCCGCCCAATCCAAGACTGGACTTGGTTTTGGTTACATAGCCGAGTATGGTAGCGTCAATTTTTTGTACGGTGGGGATGATGTTTTTTTCAGCATCCATCAATCCGCCGGCTGAAGTGCAAAGGATCAGCGTATCGGCGTCAAAGCCAATGGCAATCAATGTTGCCAGTTCGTCATTATCGGAAAACTTGAGCTCAATATTGCTTACCAGGTCATTTTCATTTACCACCGGCAGAATATCGTTTTGCCAGAATTCGGCAAAGGTTTCTTTGAGCTGCAGGAATTGTTTGCGGTTGGAGAAATGATGTCTTTCGCACAAGGCCTGCGCCACCGTTATACCATATGCCGAAAAATACTTATGATACAATTGAATAAGCATAGGATTGCCCACAGCCGCCGCCGCCTTTCTTTCCGTTAATGTGCCCTTGTATTTCTTAAAAAATGATTTGCCGCTGCCCACCGCACCGCTGGATACCAGCACGATATTATATTCATTACTGAGCGTAGCAATTTGCCCGGCTATTTTTTTTATAACAAACTCATCTATCCTTCCTTCCTCATCTGTAATAACAGCCGTGCCTAACTTAATGACCAACACCTTTTTTAACATGAATGCAGCCCCCTTTTAGAATAGTTGCAAAAATACGGAGGAGAAGGAAGATTTAGCCATCCAAAATTTTTGTGTGGGGCAGAACAAAAATCAGGTAAATGGCTAAGCATTATCATATAACAATCAGGTAGAAAACCTGATTTTACATTTATTCCTGTCAGCATAAACAACCCATTATGGCGATAATAAGGTATGATTGTATTACCTGCAAAATTAAAAACTGCTCTATTTTAAAGGCATGTGATACGCCTACGCTTATTGCCATCAGTACTTTTAAAATAGCAAAGTCTTTAAACAAAGGGGAGAAGCTATTTTATGAAGGTGACCCTGTTCAGGGTATTTATTTTATTAAGCAAGGGTTTCTTAAGGTAGAGCTGAACGGAAAACAGGGTAGGCCGCTCATACTTCATATTGCCGGGCAGGGGGCAATTTTTGGGCATAGAACAAATTCATTTCATCCCTATCATGCCTGCACTGCAACCGCGGTAACCGATATCCAATACTGTTATATTCCGTTAGCGTTATTTGATGACATTGCTGAAAAGAACCCCGTACTTAAGCAACAGGTCATTAATCAGCTTCTTACTGAACTGGAACTCGCAGAAAAAAAATCCGTTAACCTGGCACATAAAACCGTTAGGGAAAAAATAGGAGAAGCTCTTTTAATACTAGCACGGGTGTATAACTACGAAGCAAAAAGGTGTCCTTTCCGCATACATTTCAGCCGCCAGGATATTGCCGATTTAACGGGTACCACCAAAGAACAGGTTTCTAAAACTTTAAACGATTTCGAAAAAGAAAACCTGGTAAAGTGTGTCGCTAAAAAAATTATTTACCTCGATACCGAAGCACTCAGAATGATCTCCGGCGCTAATCATTAACCCAATAGCCATCCCGCAGGGTAAAATAAACAATTCCGTTTCAAAAAAAATACGAAACCGTATTTACCGGCATATTTATCAGCCAGTTTCCATCTTAGTGCATTTTATCACCATTAGCTTTAGGCTGATATTACGCTGTTTTTACTACAAATTATTATTTATGGAAAATAATCAGCAACAGGAAAGAGAAAAAACCCCGTTTGGAAGAATGATAATGGATGATTATATGTTATTGCTTTTTTTAGGGGTAACCATCTACGCTATTTTTTACCTTTTGTGGGGTGTAATGGAACTTGCCAACCTGCCGGCTATCCCGGAGGAAATCAAAGAAGCCCTGATCAAATAAATTCTTTACCTAAAAACGCTACGTATGAGTTTATTCAGTCCGGCAGAAGGATGGTACGACAAAAAAGTATCCAAAGATGAAAAAATGTGGATGATTATTGCCCTTCTGCTTTGCATCATGCTTTTTGTGTGGATGATCATGTGGCACGTATACGGGAAACAGAATCCTTCCAACATTACTTACCGTACAAGCACGGCAGAGTTTTCGAAGCTCAGCGAAGCTTATACCAAACAAAATATGATAGGCGCAGACAACGGTATTCCGGTAGTAAGGCCCCAGCACAACAGCGATGTATTTGTGATGAGCGAAATGTGGCGATGGAGCCCGGTTCTGATCCTGCAAAAAGACCAGTCGTACAAGCTGCACATCTCATCGAAGGATGTGGTGCACGGGTTCTCCATACAACCGGTGAACATGAATTTTCAGGTATATCCCGGGTATGATTATGTACTTGAATTCAAGCCAACGGAGGCTGGTGAATACAAAGTAATATGCAATGAATTTTGCGGTATCGGGCATCACACCATGATCGGGAAAATTGTGGTGATAGAGAAGGAGGAGGACCTGAAATTATATGGCTACGAAAATCTCAAAAAAGCCCCTGAGCCATTAACGGAGAAAAAAAATAAACAATTATCGGAAACGGAAATGGCTTTACTGGGTGAGCAGGTATACACGCTGAAAGGCTGCGGCGCCTGCCATAAAACAGACGGCAGCAGCCAGGTAGCGCCGGCATGGAACGGGTTGTTCGGGAAAAGTGAAAAAGTAACAGAGAACGGCAGGGAAGCCAGTATTATGGTAGATGAAGCCTATATAAGGGAATCTATTAAAAAACCGCAACAAAAAATAACGGCTGGCTTTGAAAATACGCCTATGCCCGTATTCCCGGTAACGGATGAAGAGATTGAACAACTGATCGCCTACATCAAAACATTAAAAAACTAACCCTAAAACCTGATACCATGTTTCGTACTTGCGATATAACAGGGTTTAAAGTAGACCTGCAATCGGAAAAGCTTATCCGTTACAACGCGGTATTTGCCGTTATTTCTTTATTGCTTGCCGTTATAGCCGCCATATTACTGGTTTTTACCCGGTACCAGCCCGTACACCTGCTGGGTGCCGAATGGTATTACCGGCTGGTAACCTTTCACGGACTGAACGCGCTTATTTTCTGGATCATCTTTTTTGAAATCGCCGGTTTATATTTTGGTTCAACTGTAGTGCTCAATACCCGGTTTTGCGCACCACGGCTGGGCTGGATCGCTTTTGCGCTGATGGCGGCAGGACTGGTGCTGTCTAACATTATTATTTTAATGGGAAAAGCGGATGTGATGCTCACTTCCTATACCCCGCTTAAAGCGCACCCCCTGTATTATTTAGGTGTGATACTTTTTGCGGTAGGCGCCCTGCTTGCAGTTGTATTGTTCTTTGGCAACCTCATGATCGCCAGGAGGGAAAAAGCATACGGCGATACCATGCCGCTTTTTACCTACGGCTTAATGACGGCAGCCATCATCGCGGTTATTACATTAGCCTCCGGAGCGCTTATTTATATCCCTACTTTTTTATGGTCGCTGGGGCTGATAAACAATATTGACCCCGGTATGTACAAGCTGATCTGGTGGGGGCTGGGGCATTCCTCACAACAAATTAATGTGGCGGCAATGGTATCCATCTGGTATATGGTATCTTTTTTATCGGTTGGCGGCACGTCTATTAATGAAAGGGTATCGCGAACAGCCTTTGTGCTTTATATCCTTTTCATCTGCCTGGCATCTGCCCACCACCTGCTAACAGATCCGGGTGTAAGCAGTGCGTGGAAAGTTTGGAATACCAGCTATGCCATGTACCTGGCGGTGCTGGCTTCCATGATACACGCTTTTGCCGTACCCTCTTCGTTTGAGTCGGCGCAGCGAAGGTGGGGATACAACAAGGGGTTGTTCCAGTGGCTGTCTAAAGCGCCCTGGGGTAATCCTGCTTTTTCTTCCATTATACTGGCTATAATAGGCTTTGGATTTATTGGCGGCACCACAGGAGTTATTTTTGGAATGGAACAAACCAATATTATTGTACACAATACGATAGCCATTCCCGGCCATTTTAAAGGAACCGTGGTAATTGGTACTACCCTCACCTTTATGGGTATTACTTATTACCTGATACCGCTAATCTTCAGGAGAAAAATTGTAGGATTTAGATGGGCCAAATGGCAACCCTGGATGTTTTTTGCTGGAATAGCCCTGCTGTCTGTTTCAATGATCGTGCTCGGACAAATGGGTGTTCCGCGGCGGCACTGGGATAATACTTTCTCGGGGGGACCTTTTACTTATAATTTCAACCCGGCGGTTGATTTTTTCTGGGCGCTGATGATGCTGGGCGGCACGCTGGCATTCCTGTCTACACTAATATGGATACTGATTGTGGTAATTTCCGTTTTCTTTGGCCCAAAGGTAAACGGCCCGCAGGATATGCAACTCGCCATTTCACCACTGGCGCCGCAAACCAAAGCTCATAAAGGATTTGAAGCACCCGGCACACTGGTGCTTACCATTATATTTTTACTTGTTTTTCTGGCGCTCTTTTTTCTGAACTGGAAATGGCTTGCCGCAACATGGAACGTAAATTAAATACCATATCCGAAGATAAACCTGATGTTTAAAAATTGATACCGGGGCCCCCACCCCGGTATTATAACCCCGTTGATATGAAATATGCATTTGCATGGATACTGCCTGTATGGCTTTTATTAAGCGGGTTCAATTTTCCCAACGAAAAAAAATTCCTCGCGCAAAAAGCGGCTAATATTAAGGTGTTCGATGCCGCCGGCAACAGCTTCGAACTGTTTACACTACTGGGCAAAAAGCCGCTTATTATTTCGCCTGTGTACACGAATTGCCATTCGCTTTGCGGCGTAATCAGCAATGGCGTTCAAACGGCAATTACCGAACTGGGTAGTTTGGGAAAAGATTTTACAATAGTTAGTTTTTCTTTTGACAGCAGCGACAGGCAAATGAACCTGGCAGCCTATGAAAACAGGTGGAAGATGGACGGCGTAAACTGGAAAACCATTTCCGCATCCGTGGAAAACATACAACAGTTTATGTCGTCTATTGACTACCAATACGACTATGATCCGGTAACAAAGACATTCAACCACCCTTCTATACTTATTGTACTAACACCGGGAGGAAAGATATCAAGATACATCTACGGAATAAATCCCTCAAAAAAAGACATAAAGCTGGCCGTTATGGAAGCTATGGCAGAAAAAACAAGACCAGGTATCATCAAAGGCTTTTACCTGCGCTGCTTCGGATACGATCCTGTTTTAAAAACCTATAAAATGGACTGGCGGTTTATTATATCTACATCGGCAGGCTTACTGATGATCAGTCTTGTAAGCGGACTTTTTATAAAATCCTTTATTGTTTCAAAAAACCAGAATGGATAAACAAACTGATACCCGGAATATCATTAAAGCGCATACCCGTGGACACCAGTTATTTCAAAAATATGCTTCCTGGCCGGGAAAGCTGTATTCCACCGGCTTAAATCCCCTGTATCACCTGGGGAGTATAGCTATACTGCTTTTTTTTATTGCCTGCATTTCCGGCATTTATATTTTTATTTTTTACAACATCAATCCACGCCATGCCTGGGATTCGGTAGAAGCTATTTCCGCCAATATTTTTAACGGCTGGATAAGAAGCATCCACCGGTATTCATCAGATCTGCTGGTTATTTTTATATTGCTGCACCTGCTGCACACTTTAATAACATCGAAGTTTAAACGACTGGTTTCCTGGATCAGCGGCATTATTTCTTTTCTGATCGTTATCCTCATCGGGGTAACCGGTTATATATTAGTGTGGGATCAAAAAGCCAAGCTTACGGGCTATCTTACTGCCAGGCTGTTCTCCGGCCTACCCATTTTTGACCCTTCTATTGCCGGCGCTTTTTTATTAAACGACCTGACTACCGTAGGCGGCTTTTTCAAGGTGGCGCTGTTCGGGCATATTGTTTTTTCACTGATAACGGTTATTATTATCTGGATACACGTACTTCGGATATCAAAGCCCAAGATATTTCCCCCTAAAAAACTGATCATTTATTCAGCCATCGCTTTAGGCATTATATCGTTTTTATTTCCGGTGAAAAGCGATCCTCCCGCACAGGTATCCAACCTGCCGGTACATACTACCTTCGACTGGTATTATTATTTTGGCTATTACCTGATGAAGCTGTTCAGCGTTAATCAAAACTGGATCATTTTAATAGGTTCCGGGCTGCTGCTGTGCATCATACCTTATATCTTCAAACGAAAAAACAGGCCGCCCGTTTACATTGATCTTAACAAATGTGATGCCTGTAATCTTTGCTCTTATGATTGTCCGTATGAAGCTATAGACATGCTCATTAAAGACGGGGAAAGAAAAGCGATCCTCTCACCCGATAAATGCGTAGGCTGTGGCATCTGCATCGGCTCCTGTGCAGAACATGCCATTAGCCATCCGCAGTTTCCTGCGCTGGGATTGCACCCGCAGGACAAAGCCGATATTACGCTTTTCAGTTGCAGTTACTTTCCGGAACCCGAACTACCCGGGGAACTAAATATTGTACATTATAGCGTTCCCTGCATAGGCAGTGTGATGCCTAAGGATGTGCAGCAAATACTGGAAAACAACAGCCGGAAAGTTGCCTTCCTGAGTTGTGAAGACTGTTATTACCGCCTGGGAAAAACATGGGCCGTAAATAGATTCCTGCGAAAAAGGGCTCCTGCTTTTTCAAAAAAATATAACGCGTCTAAGCTGAAGTTGTTTACGCTAACTCAATACAGTAAGGAAAAGCTCCTTGCTTTTTTTGAAGGGAACGATGAAAACGGGAGTAAGCAAGGCCGGCTAAGCATTGCCGATCATGAAAAAAACAAGCCCATTCTTTCGGTATTGATCCTAACTGTTTTCTTCGCATTAATGATCCCGCTAAGCAGTACTGAAGTACGGTTCTTTAATCCGGCGGAAAAAACACTGATCGTAAATTTCAAATACATTTCCACGCCACAGGAATATGAGCGGGGCAGCTCCGCGGCCAAACATATGCAGGCCAGCAGCCCGGTTGTTAAAAAGAGAAGCCCGGTTGTTTTGAAAATATTTTCATCGCAGCGCCAGTCCCTGATTTATGAAAAGGAATATACACCAAGGGGAATCCGCCAGGATATTGCCCTGTTTATTTACACACAGTTAACCATTGAAGAAGATTATGTGGATATTGAGTTAACGGAAACAGCATTCCCTGAAAAACATTTCCGCCTGAACAAAGCAGCGTTAAAAAAGGGCGATGGAACTTTTATTGTATTTAAAGAAAATAAACTGGCAATAGCGGGAATAAACTGATTGTAAACAGAAATAAATACATTTGCGCTGTTTATTAAAGGAGAGATGCCAGAGTGGTTGAACGGGGCGGTCTCGAAAACCGTTGTACCTGCAAGGGTACCCAGGGTTCGAATCCCTGTCTCTCCGCAACTAATAAGGGCTTGCGTAAAAAGTAATATTTTGCCACGAAGTTGCTAAGACACGAAGAAAATAAAACCTGAAGATCAGGATTTTATGTATTTGAGTCTTAGTGGCATATCTGCTATACCAGCCCTTCCGAGACAGCCTCTTACTTATTGTAGCGAGACAGTGACTGGAACCTACCGGCATCTGCCCGTTTACTTAACAGGAATTAATAAGGTACGCTTCCCGGGAATATCTAAATTGGCAAAGAAAGAAGATTTAAACAAATTTGATTAACAGTTAGCTACTTCCCATCAGATTTGCGGATATCTTTCGCGTTAGCAAAAGTCGTCAAACAACTATCCAGCGGTTGACCTTGTTTATAAATGCAGTCGCAGAAAATTTCGCACGCCGCGGGATTTTTGCTGGAAGCACATTGATTTTTGCACTCAGCTTCTGAGTTTTGCGGCCCGATCTCATATAAATAGAAAGTGCCGATGATGATAAAGGCTAAGACTGCAAAGGAACTTCCAAAAAAAATGATCCTAATGCTTTTACCCAAGGGCTTTTTTAACACATAAGGATCTGTTTTGGGTTGCTTAAATGGCAAAAGATGTTTTAACCGGTTATAATCCCAAATTAGTAAAAACAAGCTTGCCAATACCATCATCGTAACGAGCCGGGTGCCTGCAAAGCGGGTAGCATAAGTCAGCACACAAATATTGATGATTATGGGAAAGTACATTAGTGCACCAAGAAGAGAAGTTCTTGGAATCAGCAATAATATAGCTGTTGTGATTTGAACAATTCCAATAAAGGTATAGTAATATCCAGTGAGTTGTAAAGCATCGAAGTAATGTCCTAAAGGATTGTTTGATGATAGTCCACTGGCGAACCGTTCACCCATAATTTTCACGTAGCCCGCGGGAAGAAAGCTGGCTGCTAATGCGATGCGGCAAAAAACAGCAAACCGTTTAAACCATTCATCGGCCTTTGCCTCATAGTATAGTTCTTCAAGCCTATTCATAAATGTATATTAAATGAAGTAAGACCGAATTATTTTGGTGTATTTACCTCAAACTTTCGAAATAACCAATAGTTCAATATTCTGATCCGGCTACAATTCATGATTTTTTGCGAATGATTAGTTTGCCGAGGAGATAATAAAGAACTAATGCGATGGCAGCCCAGTATAAAGCAAACCCGAAAACCAAAATTGGAGGTGCCGGATCCGGATCTGTAAATAATGGCGGCAAGGGGCCAATCAAAACAATTTTGATGGGGTATAAAATCGTAGATACGGTACTCTTCCAGGCTATCGGTGACTCAGCTCCCGGGAACCACTCGCCGTTTACAGGAAAGAGCCGGACTTCGGCACCCAACAGCGAATTGGTGATAAATTGAAAGGCAAATGCCGAAACGAGGAAGAAAATAACGAATTTTATCCTTGAAATCTGCATGTTATTGAGTTTTTGTAATCACTAAAAAGTACTTTGCGATTCAAAGTTAAGTAAAACTATATTGTATTTTAAAGTATTTTAAGAACGAACGGTGCCGGCAGCATTTACAGCCAGCGAAACTTTTGATGAAAAAAAACTTCTTACCAATGATTGCTGCACCAAGAGGCTAATAGCTATCTATGCTGTTTATACTTCTGTATCAGGATATTTAACCGCATGGCTTCTTTCGGAACCTTTTTCAGCGATCAATACCAGACTTATGGGGTATAATGCCGTACTTTGGCTCATCACACATACAGGGAAAAATAATTAAATTAATATGACTTTAAAATTGATTGGCACCACGTTCCTTATCGGAGTATTACTTGCTTCTT
Organism: Agriterribacter sp.; assembly: GCF_035497235.1. Classification (GTDB taxonomy): domain Bacteria; phylum Bacteroidota; class Bacteroidia; order Chitinophagales; family Chitinophagaceae; genus Agriterribacter. The sequence goes on along the minus strand of NZ_DATJEB010000049.1, from coordinate 48,154 downwards.
GCAATTCGGTAAAAAAAACCAGTTCAAATACAGATAGCCACACTTCCCAAAATTCACTCGACTGGCAGGGCGCCTATTATGGGGTTACGCCCTGTGCTTCATGCCCGGGAATTGAGACAGAGCTCACGCTAACAGGCGATCAAAACTATGTATTGACCCGTAAGTACATAGATAGAGCAGTAACAGATACGGTGAAAGGAAAATTTAACTGGAAAGGAAACCAGATCAAACTGAAAGGCATCAAAAGCGGGGACGCTCCCTCTATGTATAAAGTAGAAGAAGGTAAAATCAGGCAACTGGATATGAAAGGCGCCGGGATTACAGGGCAGTTGGCCAAGAATTATGTGCTAATAAAAAACGGAAACCTTAGTGTAGAAAATAAGAGATGGAAACTGATTGAATTATACGGCAAACCAATTAAAGGAACGCCTGAAGCTCACTACATTATTTTTCATGCTAAAGACGGAAAAATTGAAGCAAAAGCTAACTGCAATGTGATATTCAATAATTACAAAATCAGAAATCAATACCAGCTCATCATCACACCCGGCATTACTACCTTGATGGCCTGCCCCGACAATATAGAACAGGAATTAGTAAAGGTGCTTGCCGAAGCCGATAATTTAAGTGTAAACGAAACAAATTTATCCTTAAATAAAGCAAGAATGGCTCCTTTGGCCAGATTTGAGTTAGTGAAATAATGTAAAACTGCCTGCAATACCGGTTCTAATGTAAAGCGGGCAACTTCAAGTGGTAACGGGGTATAACAATTCCTTCTTTTGTAGCGATAAAAAAAAACGATCTGATATTAAGCTAAGCGTATTACATAATAGAAGAATCGGGAAATAGCCAGAATATTTAAGTTGCCGGCTGCCAGACGCGGTTTTTATCTATATTTGCCCCTGTACCGGAATACATCCCTCTATGACAGCGTTTAGTGATGAACAACTTTTTTTGTTGATAAAACAGGACAGTCGGTCAGCATTTGACGAATTATATAACCGGCATTGGTACACGCTGTTTAACATTGCTTACAAACGTCTTCGTTCTAAAGAGAACTGCAGCGATATAGTGCAGGATATTTTTACCGATTTATGGAATAAGCGTACACTGAAGCACATTGAAAATGTGGCGGCCTACCTGAGTACTGCTGTAAGATACAAGGTATATACTTTACTCTCTGAAGGAAAAGCAGGAATTAATTTTGTACAACCCTTCGAAAATCTGGTGAGTTCCACTACCGCTGACAGCAGTTTTAATGAAAAAGAAATAAAACACCTGCTGTTTTTATGGATGCAAACCCTTCCTGAAAAGCGGCGCGAAATTTTCCGGTTAAAATATTATGAAGGCGCTTCTACCCGGCAAATAAGCGAGCATCTCAATATATCACAGAAAACGGTACAGAACCAATTATTGCTGGCATTTCAGGATCTGAGGCTTCATATTGCGCATTACCTGGCAACCACCGGAACACTTATAGTTATTAATATAGATGTGCTGTGGCAGGGCTTTCTTTCTCTCATCTAAAATAAAGTGCAGCTTCCTTTGGGAGATTTTGTTTTTTTCCGGACTATACGGATACAAACCATCCGAATGTCTGGAAACAATAAAGCAAAATACCTGGAGCAACTGGCTAAAAAGGTGCTTACAGGAAAGGCCTCCGGCGAAGAAAAGCTTTTCCTGGAGGAATATTATAATGCTTTTGAAAAACATATAGATGCGCACAGCGAATTATCTGAAGCCGAAATAGTATTATTACAGCAATCCATCAGGAAAAATATTCAATCCCGCTTAGCGCATCACAGTGTGCCTGTGCGCCGTAGCATTTTCTCCCAATGGCGATGGGCAGCAGCAGCGGTAGTATTGGTATCAATAACCGCGGTATTATTTGTAAATAAGCAAAACACAAATACAGATACAGCGCAGACCCATGCGAAGCCTGCTGATATTTTGCCGGGTGGCAATAAAGCTACGCTTATACTCGATGATGGTTCTGTTATTTTGCTCGATGAAGCCAAAACGGGAACCCTGGCGCAGCAAGGCGGTATAGCTGTAAACAAAACAGGTGATGGCAAACTCATCTACTCGGTTGCAACACAAAACCAGGCTGAACTCCGGGTAAGTTATAATACTATCACCACGCCAAAAGGAGGACAGTACCAGGTACTGTTACCGGATGGCACAAAAGTGTGGTTGAACGCTGCCTCCTCTATTTATTTTCCTACCAGCTTTAAAGAAAAGCAACGTACTGTTTCTATAACAGGGGAAGTATATTTTGAAGTAGCGCATAACGCCCAGCAACCATTTGTAGTAGCTGCAGGTAAAACCCGTGTGGAGGTTTTAGGCACCCATTTCAATATAATGGCGTACGGCAATGAAGATGTGGCTAAAACAACCCTTATAGAAGGTTCGGTAAAAGTAACGGATGAAGGCAGAATAGCTAAGTTACACCCCGGTGAACAATTGCAGTTGAACGAAAAAGAATTTAAAGTAGTGCGGCAGGCAGATATAGAAGCTGAGCTTGCGTGGAAAAATGGTTTATTCTTTTTCAAAGATGCGGGGATAGAAACAGTAATGAAACAGGCGGAAAGGTGGTATAATATCACGGTAAAATATGAGGGCAAAATTCCAGAAAAGCAATTTAACGGAAAAATTCCCCGCAATGTGAACCTTTCCGAGCTAATGGAAATACTGAGTTTTTATGATGATATGAAATGTACTATTGATGGAAATACCGTTACCATTAAAAAGTAAAACAGGCAACCAAACTAATTTGATAATCAAAAAAACATACATAAATGATGGAGTAAACAAAGAAACAAAGAAATGCTTAAAAACCGGGAAGTGATGGGAGTCACCCCCCGGCATAAGGAATTGCAAACACATAGTGATTTTAACCCCTTACATTTTCATTTAACAATTGCAAAAGTATGATTTCTAAACTAAAAGGGAAGCATGCGGCAAGGCCGTGGTATTCCTGTATTGTTCTTGCTATGAAACTAACTGTTATACTGCTGGTTGCTGCTGTTTTGCAGGTAAGTGCAAAGAGCTATAGCCAGCAACTGACTATTAATGAAAAAGATATAACCGTAACCCATCTGTTACAGTTAATTGAAAAGCAAACCAGCTATCATTTTTTATATGATAACCTGCAACTGAAGGATATCAGAATAAAAAACATAGCGGTAAGCAATGCCAGCGTGGAACAGGTGCTGAACATGAGCTTTAAAGGACTGCCCCTGAGTTATAAAATTGTGCGCAAAACCATTGTAGTAAAACGTAACGCGGAAATTGCCGCGCCAGTATTAACCGTTGGTACAGAACCCTTGTCGCAAAATATTATAATTAGCGGGCTGGTAATGAATCCTGAGGGAGAGCCTTTGGAAAATGTGAGTGTTGTTGTAAAAGGCAATGCGGGAGGAACTACTACCGGTGCCAATGGTACTTTTTCTATTGCGGTGCCCAACGAAAAAGCCGTTTTGGTTTTTTCTTATGTAGGATATGATGACCAGGAAATAGTGGTAGGCGATCAAAAAACCATCAACCTGGTGTTGAATCCTGCAGCAGGCTCGTTGGAAGATGTGGTAGTTGTTGCTTACGGAAAGCAGAAAAAAATTACAGTTACGGGTGCCATTTCATCCATTCAAACAAAAGAAATAAAACAAAGTCCGGCGGCTAATCTGGCAGTAACACTTGCCGGAAGATTGCCGGGGTTAACGGCATTGCAGCGAAGCGGGGAACCAGGCCGCGATCAAACAGCTTTGTTTTTAAGGGGAACAGGAACACTGAATGGAACAGCACCTATTATACTGGTAGATGGTGTAGAACGTGAAATGACGTATATCGATCCGAATGAGGTAGAAAATGTTACGATATTAAAAGATGCGTCTTCTACAGCACTTTTTGGAGTGAGGGGCGCCAATGGAGTAATATTGGTTACTACCAAACGTGGCGTAAGTGGCAAGCCATCTATTGGGTTTACGTATGAGTACGGCCTTCAGGGATTTACCCGCTCCCCCACCATGGTAAATTCATACGATTGGGCAAGATTGAAAAATGAAGCATGGGCTAATGATAATCCAAATGTAGACCCCAATGATCCGGTTAATCAACCTCCTTATTCCGAATATGCGCTGGATAGGTTTATGTTCCAGGAATACCCGGAGGCCTACGCTAACACAAATTGGCAGGAAATGCTGTTTAATGATTATGTGGCACAAAAACGCTATAACCTCAATTTATCGGGTGGCAGTGAATACGTACAGTATTTTGTAAACGTAGGTTTTCTGGACCAGGGTGGCCAATGGAAAATTGATCCCGGTGTAAAAGACTATGATCCATCGGGCTTTTTAAAACGTTATAATTTCCGGTCTAACATTGATGCCAAACTAAACAAAGCAGGTACGCTGAGTACGTTTTTAAATGCAGCAGGCTATTTCGAAAAAGTGAATTCCCCCAATGCCAACACAGATGAAATTTTCAGAAGAACGTATGCATTTTTCCCGGTAGTATTACCCGGGCCGCTTACTCCTAATGGAGAAGTATTAATTGGGGCAGGTAACTACAATGAGTCGCCCTGGGCAATGATCAACCGGAGCGGCTACCGGCAGGAAACAAGGAATAACATCACGGCTTCCTGGGGATTAAAACAAGATTTTGGCTTTTTGACCGAAGGACTTTCTGCCAAATTCATGGCATCCTTCGATACAAGGACCATCTACTCATTAACTGCAGGCAAAAATTATCAGCGCTGGATACAGATCATAGATCCCAATACGCCCAATCATGAAGGCATGGATAGTGTACAGTATACAAGGGTGTTATTGGATGCCGAAAATACGCCACTTAATATAGGAAGCGGTTCCAACTTTCAATCTTTTTTTAATTTTCAATTCTCTGCTGATTATCATAGGGTATTTAAACAAAAACATGCTTTTACCGGAATGTTATTAGCACAGGATGAAACGCGGGTGTTGCCCAATGACCGCCTGCCTTACAACCTTAGAGGAATAGCTTTTAGAGCATCCTATGGTTATGACAACAGGTATTTTGTAGAATTCAATGCAGGCTATAACGGCTCCGAACAATTTATAAAAGGGAAACGGTATGGTCTTTTCCCAACAATATCCGGAGGTTGGGTAATATCAAATGAAAAATTCCTCAATGAGAGTGACCTGATTTCATTATTGAAAATCCGCGCATCATACGGTAAGGTAGGGAGCGACAGGCTGGGATCCAGGAGATTCCTGTATATGGACGATATACAACGTGTTGCCGGCGGTGGCTTTAGTTCTTCTTTAGGAAGAGGCGGCACTATTGCGGAAAATTATATCGGCAATCCCAACATTCAGTGGGAAGTGGCTAAAAAAGCGAATATCGGTTTTGAGTTAGGCCTCTTTAATGAGCTCACTTTAACAGTTGACGTATTTAAGGAACGGCGGAATAATATTTTAATCAACAGGCAAAACATTCCTATGGTATATGGAATTCAAACATCGCGCCTCGGACCGGTAAATATGGGAATTGTAGAAAATAAAGGGTATGAAATTGAATTAAATTACAGGAAGGCGATCAATAAAGACTTGTCTGTGCTTTCAAAACTCAATTTCAATTTCGCCAGAAACAAAGTGCTGTTCTCCGATGAGCTTCAATACCCAGGGGATTATGCATACCAGTACCGGCAGACAGGATATCGCCTGGGGCAGGTGTTTGGTTATAAACTCAGTGGTGGTTATTATTCCAGCTACGATGAAATTGCAGCCGAAGGCCTGAATTATGTGGGCTTTACCGTTAAACCCGGTGACTTTAAATATGCTGACATCAACAACGATAAAATAATTGATGAGCGTGACCAGGTTCCCATTGGATATTCAGCTATACCGGAATATACATTTGGCGGAGCCTTCAGCATTACGTATAAAAATTTTGATGTTTCCTTTCTGCTGCAGGGTAATGTAAATGTTTCTCAACCTCTCTCTGGTTATGGCACCACAGGTATTTCTGATTTCAGGCAGCGCCATCTTCATGCATGGACAGCAGAAAGAGCGGCAAAGGGTGAGAAAATTCTATATCCGCGCCTCAGCCTGGGTGGTAGCGTTAGTGAGCAGGATTTCAACGAGTTTTTTATTGAGGATCGCAGCTTCATACGCTTAAAGAACGCTGAAATTGGTTACAGACTGCCCACTAAACTGGTGCGTAAAATTGGCAGTAACGAAGTGAGGATTTATGCAAACGGTTTTAACTTAATTACCTGGGATAAAATGAGAACCAAAGATTTTGATCCCGAAGTAAATAACTCACTCAGTTATCCTGTATACCAGGTATTTAATACAGGTGTGAATATTACATTTTGATAATCTCTTTAGACAAAAAATATGAAGCATTTAATTCTAAATATATTGTTGCTTGCTGCACTGATAACAAGCAGTTGCAAAAAAGACCCGCTGGATATTATGCCGGACGGAAGGCTTACATTAGACCAGGTTTTTGAAGATGAAATGATGGCTTCGGAATACCTGAATACCATTTATGGTAATATGAATCACTATGGAACGGCGTATGATTACTGGACAATGCTGGCCGGTTATTCTGACGAAGCGCATGACAACGACTTTCCCCAGGATATGGGACGTGCGCCTTCCCGCTGGTACAACGGAGAACTAAGACCCAACTGGAACCCGATGGATATTCCGGGGTCGGTAGGCAGTACCGATCCTGCGTCTAATGGACATTACTACAGAAAAAACTGGCAGGGAATCAGACAGACGAATATATTCCTGGCAAATATTGATAAAACAGTGTATGCAAATCCTGCCACCAAAGCCCGCTTAATTGCTGAAGCAAAAGTGTTGCGTGCATTTTTTTACCTTGAACTGATTAAAATGTATGGCGGTATGCCTGTGGTGGACAAACCCTTTACGGAAGATTTTAAATTTGAGTCATTATCCAGGCAATCGTTTACAGCGTGCGTGGATTTTATAAAGCTCAATTGCGATGAAGCCATTGGAGAATCTAATTTTCCTGTGCGTATTGTTACCGAACCCGAAAGAGGACGATTTACAAAAGCGGTTGCACACTCCATTCGCTCCCAGGCGTTATTGTTCAGCGCAAGCCCCTTATGGAATCCGGAAGGCGATGAAAGCAGGTGGGCATTGGCTGCCGAAGATGCAAAGCAGTCGCTGGAGGCGCTTACCGGTGCAGGTTATCAACTGTATCCCGAATACGAGGCTTATTTTTATGGAAGGTCGGATCTTAGCCCCAACCCCGGTGACAGGGAAACCATTTATGAAATTAAACCCTACCGGGCCCATGAGTTCAGTCATCTCATGTTCAGAATGCATGCCATTCCAACCCTGGGTGGCGATAAAGCGGGTGTAAGCCCTTCGCAGGAACTGGTAGATGCTTATGATATGGCAAATGGTGAAGTTCCCATACTGGGATATACCGATGAAGACCGGTTGCATCCTATCATCAATACGGCTTCCGGATATGATGAAGCAAATCCATACCTTAACCGCGATCCGAGATTCTACGCAACGGTTTGGTATAATAATGCTTTTTATGGAGAAATTAACGGACAGCCGTATCGTATTCAATCCTACATGGGTGGCGCTGATGGGATTTCTAACATTTCGCAGCGCACAAAAAACGGGTACTATTTAAGAAAATTCCGTAACCCGGCGCAGCTTGATCCCAATACAGGCACTGCGCTATTTAAGAAGTACCGCCTGGGTGAAATCTATCTCAATTATGCGGAAGCTGCGAATGAGGCCTACGGTCCAATTGCTGAAGTATACAATGCAGTAAACACCATTCGTAATCGTGTACACATGCCTGGTTTGCCCGAAGGGTTAACCAAAGAACAAATGCGTGAGCGAATCAGGAGAGAACGCAGGGTAGAACTGGCATTTGAAGAATACAGGATATGGGATGTAAGACGCTGGGAAATATTGAGCCAGACAGATAAGCTCACCACCGGCATGGAGTGGACAAAAGTTGGAGAGGATGATTTTGTGGGTAAAAGAATTGTAGCGGGAAGAAGAAAAAGCTGGACGGATAATCACCTGATCATCCCTATTCCGCTAACGGAATTGATTTTGATGCCGCTGTGGGAACAAAACCCGGGGTGGTAAAAGAAAAGCGTATTGATTTTAATTATTCACTTTTGAAACGAAAATTATGTTGATCAGGAATCATAAAATTATTTCACTGTTTATGCTGCTTACGGTTCTGTTTTACGGCTGTAAGAAAGATGGTGATAAACTGCCTGTAAATAATGCGCCCATTCCCAGGATACTAACGTTTATACCCGAAAATGCAGCCCCGGGCGATTTACTTACAATCAAGGGCCTGAATTTTTCTGCCGACCGGGAAAAGAATATTGTCCGGTTTAATCAAACCATTGTTGCGGCTGAATCGGTTAGTGATACGGCAATTACAGTAATCATCCCTGAGTTAACTGCAAAAACAGCAGGCATTACCGTTAGAAGTAATGGCAAGATATCCAATAAGAAGAATCTGAATCTGGTGCAGATAAAAGTTTTTGCCGATGATTTTGAAAGAGATAATGTGCCGCTGGTAGGTAATTCGGCAGATCCTAATCCTTTAGGTGAACACTGGAAAATAGGAATAGGAAAATTTGCATTGGAAAATAAAAAACTGGCAACCCATGCAGCAGGGATGCAGGCATATATGTTTTACAGGCACCCCGAAGCGGATATGAAATCCGGTAATGGAAATTTCTTTAAGTTGTCAGCCGAGATCAACGTGTCTGCCGGGTCTTTCGGAGGTATTATTTTAAACGCCCAGGAAGATGGTAAAAGCTTTTATTTGTTGCGTATGAGTGGTACTTTGATGCAGTTTTTAAAGTCTGGCAGTGGCGGTCCCGAAACGGACCATTGGGTTTCTGTACTTATCAGCGGAGATTTTGAGGGGTTAGCCGCCGGCACAACGTATAAAGTGGAACTATCTTCGTCTACTCCCGGGCAGATCATATTAAAGGTTACAAATGTTAGTACCAATGGTTTGGTAATAAACCGTACAATTGAAGACAGTAATCCTTACACCGGTGGTGTTCCGGGCTTTTACTACTTTGGTTTAGCCAATCCCACCGATATCTATTTCGATAATATGACGCTGGAAATTCAATAAAATATTTATGTAACAGTTGCCCTGTAAATAAATACAGGGTAACTGTTATTATTTTTAAAATAAGCAAACATGAAACTCATTTTTAAAGCGTTGGGTTGTATGCTCCTGGCAGCCTGCAGTAATAAATTAAATACCGCTGTTGTTAACGAAAATGAACCGGAAACGCTTACCGCTGTTTCCCTGTTTACCGATAACCATTTTGAAAAAGGTTTTTTTTTAAAGGGTGATGTGAGTGGTATACCTTCGGCAGGCGAATCATTGTATCCCTTTGGCGGAGAAGGGCAAAAGCCTGTTTGGGAGCTGGCAGAATGGACAAGTAAATACCTGTTGCATCAAAGTAACATGGTAGAGAAAGACGGAACGAAATGGTATGAGAACAAAGGTAAACTGGTTTCGTTTAAGCGTGAGGGAAAGGATACACATATCCGCCTGGATGTAAAAGCCGCTGCGGAGTACGATCATCCGCGAAAAAATAATGAACCCTGGCCGCACCTGTTAATTGAACAGGAATTTCCAGTCAAACCATTGTTGAAAGACATGGAAAATCTGTTCCTCCATTTTGAGGGCAGATTGATAGATTGTGTATCAAAAATGCCTGCTGATACTTTTGACCCGGGATTACATAGTGCCCAGTTCCAGGTGTTTATTATTGTACAGAACCGCAATCAGCAATCACCTGAGTATGGGGATTATCTATGGTTTGGGGTTCCTTTTTATGATTACCGTCATAAACAACAGCAGGTATACGCTGCCCGGGATGTTGGCAAAGGTGATGCCACAGGTAAATTTATTTACAGCCTGGGTAATGCTGATTACATGAAAGGAAGCTTTCACGATAAGAAATGGATTAAGATAGAAAAAGACCTGAAGCCATTTATGCTGAAAGCGGTTACTATAGCCAAAGAACGGGGATACCTGGTAGGGTCATCGGTTGAGGAACTGGGTGTAACAGGAATGAACATTGGCTGGGAAGTACCGGGTATTTTTGATGCCGGGTTTGAATTTAAAGGATTTGATCTGATCTATACGCCTGTAAAAAACTAATAACGTACATGAACAATAAAGTATTTACATGGATCGCCTTTTTTGTTGTATTCCTGGTGCATGTATCTTTTGCGCAAACCAATACAGCAAATCCCGCCTGGGCCCGGTATATCAGTCTGCAGAACCATTTAACGCCATTCTGGAAAGCGGATACTATTTACAATGAGTCTGTTTTGCCTGTAGGAAGTGGTAATAACCATCCTGAAGCCCGTTTGTTATTCAAAGCAAAAAAAATTATTGCTATAAAGGACAGCTATTTGCAAAAGGAATATAAAAAAGGAAAAGACTGGAAATACCGCGATGGGAAAATTGTGCTTACCCGAAAATCGGCTATCCCCTATTTTACAAAGGACGAATTGTTTTTTACAGGCAAAAAAGCGGGTGTTTCTATGGAAAGTAACACTGCAGGGCATTTCGTTCTTTTTAGCGAGAGCGGGTTGTTACAGTCAAAACAATTGTCTGTAACTTATATTAAAGACCCCGGAAGCCGGTGGCAGGGAAAGCTTCCGGTATATGCAGAAGAGCAACTTCCCAATATTTTTTCAAAGCTAAAAACGGGTACGCCCGTAAATATTTTATTTTACGGTAATAGTATTGAAGCCGGTGCTAATTCAAGTATAACATTAAACAAGCCGCCTTTTTTGCCTACCTGGCCGGAAATGATTATTGAAAACTTACGCAGCAGATACGGAGGGAGCATTCAATATAAAAACAAATCCAAAGGCGGCATGCTGGCAAGCTGGGGCGTAGAAAATGCCAGCAGCTTATTAAATACAGAGAATCCAGACCTTGTGGTAATAGGGTTTGGCATGAACGATGGAACATTTAAGGTTGCGCCTGATGTATTTGCAGAACAGATTAAGCATATTATGCAGCAGGTAAAAACAGCGCATCCTTCGTGTGAGTTTATTGTAATTACTCCCATGCTTGCTAATCCTGATGCTATGCAGAGCAGAATTCAAAAAGAATATCAGCAACCGCTTTTACATCTGCAGCATACGGGTATTGCTATTGCCGACATGACGGCTATACATGAAGAACTATTGCGGCATAAAGCCTACCAGGATATGACCGGCAATAATGTTAACCATCCCAACGATTACCTTGCCCGGTGGTATGCGCAGGTAGTGAGCGCATTGCTGATCCCTTAATTATATGCAGGAACTGCCGTCAAAAAAATACCTGGCTCCTCCCTGTATTAAAATATTAATTAGCCCGATTAAGCCGCTTCTTAATTTTTCCTGTCCTATCTTTGCCCTGTTCCATTCATTTACGGCAACAAATTGAGGACATTTTCTACCATACTGCTTTTAACCATTATCTTTTTACAAACATTCAGCTCATTTGTAATCAGGGCAGATTATTTTTTTAACAAAAGCTATATAGCCGAAGTGCTTTGTATAAATAAAAGCAAACCCGAAACCCACTGTAACGGCAAATGCTACCTCGCAAAACAAATAGATAAGCAGGAAAAGCAGGATCAGCAGGCGCCAAACCCAAAATGGGAGAAGTTTGATATACAGCCTTTTTTCCTGCCCCGGTCCTTCACTTTTTCAAATGATGGTATGGCGCTCACGGCAACCTATCATACAGAACAGGATAAGCTCACCGTTTCCTTTCCACGCGCTATATTTCATCCCCCCTCGGTATAGTTTTCATTCCATGTGCTAATCGGTACATCTTCCTTGTATAAGGATGAAATATTATTTTACTTAAATTTTCTTTGGTATGACTAAGCCATTGTGCTTAACCGTGCTGTTAGTAATAGCAGTGCATATCCTGTATGCGCAAACAGCTATTGAGGGAAAAGTTATTGATGCAGCCACGCATCAGCCGCTGGGGGGTGTTACAGTTTCGGTTTTAAATGATCAGGCAAAAACAGTTACAGATAAAGAGGGAAATTTCAAACTGTATTCCGCTTCAAAACAGGATAGCATAAGATTTACTTCGGCGGGATATGAATCCAGCAGTATCCCGGTATTCAACCTGGCAAGCTTTGTTTTGCTAACGCCATCTTTCGCCAGCCTTAATGAAATTGTGGTTTCAGGCAGCAGGAGTGCCCAGCGGCGTACGGAAGTGCCCGTAGCTATTCATGTTATTTCCAAATCTGCCATAAATGATACAAAAGCCACCCGGCTTGATATGCTGGTCAATAAAATTCCGGGTGTATTTATGGTTGACCTGGGCAATGAACAGCATAGTATGGCCATGCGCCAGCCTATGGGTACAAAAAACCTGTTCCTGTATCTTGAAGATGGCATTCCGATACGGACCGTTGGCGATTTCAATCATAATGCGCTGATAGAAATTAACCAGGCATCACTCCAGCGTATAGAAGTTATAAAAGGCCCCGCCTCTTCATTATATGGAAGTGAGGCGGTAGGTGGCGCTATCAACTTTATAACGCAGGCGCCTTCTCCATTTTTGTCGGGGAAAATACAGGTGGAAGCAGGAAGCAGGGGTTATAAGCGTACGGATTTTAATATAAGCAATACACACAAAAAGCTGGGCTTATATGCAGGTGGTTATTATGCCCGCCAGGATGAGCCAGCCCGGGAGCATAATGATTTTGAAAAAACAGCGCTGACATGGAGAGCCGATTATGGGTTTAGCAACCGGTTAAAATTAACTGCCGTTGCTGACTACATTCGTTATAAAACAGATCAGAAAGGCGGTTTGGACAGTGCCCATTTTTACAGTAAGGATTATACCAGCTTTTACCGCTTCACCTATAGAAAAGTGGATGCCCTGCGCCTAAGAACTACGTTATATAAAGAATGGAATGATTATCATAAAACGAACCTTACCATTTTTTACCGGAACTCCGCAATTGGTCAAAACCCGTTCTATTCAATCAGCAATATAGCGGGCAATACGGCAAAGGCAAAAGGGCAAATTAATGAAGATGCTTTCAGCAGTTACGGCATGGTGTTGCAGCATACCGCGGCATTGAAGTTTGTAAATGCCAGGTTTATTTCAGGGGTAAGTATGGATTACAGTCCTGCCACTTATTATGCGCGGTTCACCGATATTGACCGGGATGCAAATGGGACGTATTATAACTATACCGCGGTAGACAGCTTGCTCACGCATTACAATGTGGATCTATTTAACAGCGCCATATATACGCAGCTGGAATATCGGCCAGCAGGAAAACTGAAAGTAGTGGCCGCTGCCCGTTACGACAGGCTGGATTACCGGTTCAATAATCATTTACTGCCGGGTGCATATACCGGTGCGCCGGATGCTACAGACCACTTCGATAATTTTACACCCAAATTAGGCATCACGTACGACTTTGGAAAAAATAAAGGTGCTTATATAAATTACAGCGTGGGGTTTGCCCCGCCCAATATTACCGACCTGTACAGCGGCGTTCAGGTACCCGTATTAAAAGCCGCCTCTTATCATAACTATGAAGCGGGAGGCTGGATGTCGTTTGCTACCGGTAAAGGATACGCGGAACTTTCTGTATACAAACTGAACGGTAAAAATGAAATGGTAAGCGTACGGCTTGCGGATGGTTTTTATCAGAATCAAAATACCGGAAAAACAAGCCACAAGGGTATAGAAGTAAATGTAAAATATACTCCTGTAAAAGATATAGCTATTCGTGCAGCGGGTTCTTATGCCGAACACAGGTACATTAATTATATACAGCAGGGAAAAGACTTTTCGGGTAACAGGATGGCGCAGGCGCCTGCTTATATCTATAATAGCGAAATTACCTACAGGCCCCGATATTGCAAAGGCTTCAGAATAGCAGCGGAATTGCAGGGTATGAGCAATTACTATACCGATCCTCAAAACACGGCTACGTATAAAGGATTTGCTGTTTTTAATATAAGGGCGGGCTATGGTTTCAGGGGATTTGAGCTTTGGACCAACTGCCTCAATGTTGCCAACAAGGTTTATGCGGTTACGGTGGAAAAAAGCGCCTATGGTACTGCTTACCGGCCGGGACAGTTAAGAACCGTAAATATCGGGCTGTCGTATAGTTTCAGTAATAAAGAGTAAACAGGGTTCAGGAATGAACCGCTGCTTTTCAAATTCAAAAACATGAAAAAGAAATTTTTATTCATAGCTGTGCTGTTTACCGCGTTTATATACGGATGTGAAACCGGCAATGGCACATCAGTTGTTACCGCTTCACAGGAAAAGCTGGCAGGTACAGCCCGGGGCTCCTGCCCTTATCTTACAAAAGACAACAACAATAATATTGTTTTAAGCTGGATTAAGAAAACGGGTACGGCCGCATCTGTTTTTTGTTATGCCGTGTCAATAGATGAAGGGAAAACCTTTGGCAGCCCCGTTGATATACCGGGCAGCCAGGATGTGCAGCCCCATGGCGAGAACATGCCTAAAGTAATTTTTAAACCATCCGGTGAGATCATTGCAGTATGGGGCGCCGCCAATCCCAATCCACAAAACGCGTATTCCGGATTAGTATATTACGCACAGTCGTTTAATAACGGTAAAACGTGGACGAAGCCAGTGCGTTTAACGAAGGATACCGCCAGTTTTGATCAGCGCTATTTTGATGTGGCCTTGTTGCCCGGTGGTGAAGCGGGCATTGTTTGGTTAGATAACAGGAAGCGGTCTGAAAAAGAAGGTTCGGGGCTATATTATGCTTTAACGAAAGGCAATAATGGGTTTGAAGAGGAGCGGTTAATCAGTGAGCCATGCTGCCAGTGCTGCCGTACAGATTTGTTTATTGATAAAGCGCAAAACATACACGTATTATACAGGGCAATTATTAATGACAGCATACGCGATATGGTACACATTATGTCTGCAGATGATGGTCACTCCTTTTCATCACCCAAAAGAATAAGTGCAGATAACTGGGTGATCAGTGGCTGTCCGCATACCGGTCCGGCAATGGCGGAAAATAAAAAGGGACTGCATTTTACCTGGTTTTCTGGCGGTACCGGCGCCGGCATTTTTTATAACAATGCGCTTAATAACGAACAATCTTTTTCAACCCGCAACAGTGTAAGCGGCAAGTACTCCAAACATTGCCAGATCACATCTCTTGCCAATGACGATATCGTGATTGTTTGGAATGAAAGTTTTCAGCAGGGCGAAAGCTTCAGTAGCAGAATTGGTATGGAAAGAAGGAATGCAGGCGGATATCCCGTTAACAAAGCATATATCACTCCGGAAAATAGTAATGCTTCATTCCCTGTTATATATCCAATTAATGCAAATAAGGCATTAATCGCTTATACGGAAAGAATAAAGGATAATGAATACGTTGCTTTTAAGCAGGTGATGCTGGAGTAAGGCGTCAGGTATCAGGTGTCAGGTTGGAAGACAGGGTTGCAACTTGTAATCTTGCTCCTTCTCACCATTCCCTGCACGGTTCTTCTTTTGCATTCAAAAACCGTATTCATTTTAGTTTATGTTTCTTTATTTGCTTCGCCATTGCTATGAAAGTCGAGTAAATAAGTAAATAAATTCATTTCACCCGGGATTTGAAGTTTTTTCCGGAGCCGGTAGCGGCTTATTTCAACGCCTCTTATGGAAATATTCATTAGTTGTGCCATTTCTTTGGTACTGAGATTCATACGCAGGTAAGCACATAATTTTAACTCGTTGGGGGTAAGATTGCTGTGCTTTTGCTTTAGGGCAACAAAAAAATCGTTATGGGCTTTGTCAAAGTGAACGGTGAACTGATCCCAAACCTCATCTGCTTTATCTTCTTCACCTAAGGTTTTGATCATTTTTTTCAGGATATCCAGCAATTGCTCCTCTTCTGTATTTTTAGTAAGGCGTGTCAGTTCATCTTTTATCCGGGTCATCAGTTCTCCTTTTTTTACCAGGTGCATAGTGGCCGATGCCATTTCCTTGTTCTTATGATGTATTTCGGCTTCAAGCTTTTCGTTGCGTAATCTCATAATTTCCTTATCGTTTTTTTCGAGCTCAAGCTGATGCAGGCTACGCAATTGCTTTTGTCTTTCTTCGTACCGCTGCTGCTGCCTTATGAATTTTTGTTTCTGCCGGATGTAAATCATATACAATCCATATGCCAGCACACAGGTATACAAAATATATGCCCACCAGGCCTGGTACCAGGGAGAAAGTATAACGAATGAATACATGTACACCGCCGATTGATCTCTCAGGTTGTTACGGGCCTTTACTTCAAAATGATAAGTACCTGCAGGAAGGTACACGTATTCTTTTTCTGTTTTATTACTCCATTCCGACCATTTATTATCATATCCCTTTAGCAGGCAACTGTATTCTATATTGGATTGCTGTTCATACAGCGGCGATGAAAACTCGAAATGAAATGAATTCCATTTGTATGAAACAACGGGTGTAATGTGCTGCTGTTGCGCTTCGTTAACTTTTTTAAAATAGCCGTTAAATAAAAGACTGTCTGTTGGACCAATGGCTATGGCTTTGCGCAACTGTACCTGTAATGCAGGATGATTACGTTTATACTTGGCGTAGTTAATGTGAAAATATCCCTTTTCCGACCCTACGAAAATATTGTGCTCATCTGCAGGGTATACCTGTTCAAACCCACTCACCAGCTTCCTGTTAAGCTCGCTGATATAAATGATACGGGGGGTGCCTGCCGAGTAATCTACTACACCAATATTTTTATCAAATACAAACCAGATATTGCCGGATGGGTCTTCTTTCAGGTAGCGTACAATAGTTTGTCCGAAAATCGGTTCAAAATACGCAGAGGGTTCAAATGTATCAGACTGTTCATTGTATTCGTATATGCCCTTTTCAGTGGTGGCTACAACCCGGTTCTTTACCTTAAAAATATAATTACCGTTAGTGGTTAGTCCCAAACCCTGTTTTTTACCATATGCTTTTACCAGGGGTTCGCCACTGGGCTGCAACTGTACCCTGTATATGCCTTTATAGGGGTGCGATACCCAAACGCTGTTACCAGAGACGGCTACGAAACGGGCCGACTCAAAATCGGCGTCAATATGCGCTTTGCTGAATTGCCCGTTTTGATAATTGTAAAATCGTATCCCATAATAAGTACCCGCTATCATAACAGGAGAAGGGAGCGTGGAATAAAAGGGTAAAAAAGCCCAGAAACCCGTACTATTATCATGAATAATGGTCTTGTTACCATTAACCTCGCGAAAGCCTTCATGATGACCTACCAGCAATTTCCCGTTAACCTCTGAAAGGTTCCATACCTGACCTCTGGTATTTTCAACCAGTTTAAAACTGCCTTTTACAAAGCTCAGGTCTTCATTTTCATTCAAAGCCGCCTGGTACAATCCATTGGTAGTGGCAATGTATAAATGTTTATTGTGAATAATGGAGGAATAACCTGCTCCCCCGCTATAGATATCCGGAAAGATATGTTTGATGGCGCTGTTATAGGCAATAAAATCAATACCGTGGTCAAGTCCCAGCCAAAGGTTTTTGTGCTTATCCGGGAAAATACTCAATACGTTATTATTCTGCAATCCTTCCAGGGTAGAAAACTGCTGAATGATACTACCTTTTTTATCTATGATGATGCAGCCCTTTGTGGTGGTGGCAAGGGCATAGTGAGTTTTGTCAATAGCAGTGGCACTGTATATATTATATTCCGCAATTTTTTTAAGCGCGGGTGATGCAACCGGGGTGAGGCGGTTTTTAGTGTACAGATATATGCCATGTTTTAAACTGGTTATGAAAGTGCTGTCTTTCCCGGCAGGCAACACCGCAGTAACCAGGAAGCCGGGAGGCAGGGTTGCTTTGTCTGCAACCGGAGTCCATACATCTTTCCCGAACTTAAGTATGCCTGTTTGAAAGTCCTGCGCTATAAAAAGGTCTGTTGTGGCTCCCATAAATAGCCAGTTGGCAGACGGGTATACTGTAATGCTGCTGTCTGAGAGCTGAAATATTTGTTTATTAGAACGGAAAAACACCTGCTTACCCCTGCATATAATATCCCATACATCGGCAAAAGACCTGTTCTGCTCAGGAATAATATTTTTCAGGGAGTGATAAGTAAGTGTACCCGCCCTGTCAGGTGAAAAATAACCGATTTCATCCTGCCCTCCTGTGTATATATTATTATCAGTACCGATGGCTATGGAGCGAACAATTGTTTTGTTAGGGAGGGGGTATATATTCCAGTAGTTTCCATCAAAACTTAAAAGACCCTCATTATTGGCAAAATAAAGAAGTCCGTTTACATCCTGGCAAATGTCCCAGTTTTGGGTACCTGCCTTATAAACTTGCTTCGAATAATTGATAATATCCGGAAGTCCAATGGTATTTTGACAAGCTCCCCATGCACATAACTGCAAAGTAAAAATCAACGCAAACGTTTGCTTCATATTAGCAAAAAGTTAAAACTAAGTTAAGAAAAAATACTTAGATGTATTATTGAAGTGGGTATTTATTGCGAAACTAAGGGGTATGATGTAGTAGTGATGTAGGAGGAAAGTTGACTTTTGCTTTTCTATTACGCTAATTTTAATTTGTTAATATTATTATAAATATTTTTTGCTTCAGGCTTCCACCTCTGTAACCACAAAAAAACGATTTGCTTATGAATTTTAAATTCCCCCGCTTTTTATGGCCGACTATTCTTTCATGTCTGTCAAACTTATTCATCCTAAACATAAGTATTAAACAGCTATGGTTTAAACATAATAATATATGATTAGATCAATGGTTCTGTTAATGTTGGCGGGTATTCCCTTTTATATACAGGCACAATATAAAAAATTGATTTGGGCAGATGAATTTGAATATTCCGGCTTGCCCGATAGCGCCAAATGGAGTTATGATACCGGTAATCATGGATGGGGAAATAACGAACTACAGTATTATACCGCGAAAAGAAAGGAGAATGCCCTGGTAAGCAACGGCATATTAAGCATAAAAGCAATTAAGGAAGATTATAAAGAGGCAAAATTTACTTCTGCCCGGCTGGTTTCAAAAAACAAGGGCGACTGGAAATATGGCAGGATAGAAGTTAAGGCAAAAATGCCTCAGGGAAGGGGGTTATGGCCTGCCATATGGATGCTGCCTACAGACTGGGAATATGGAGATTGGCCGAAAAGCGGGGAGATAGATATTATGGAGCATGTAGGGTATTTGCCGGACTCGGTATTTGGAACAGTGCATACCGCCGCCTATAATCACATGACCGGCACGCAAAAAACCAAAAGTGTGTTCAGGAAAAATCTGGCGTCTGCATTTCATGTGTATGCGATGGAATGGGATGAGGATCGCATCCGGATATTTATTGATAAGGAACAATATTTTGAATTTGCCAATGAAAAGCAAAGCAGCAGAGAATGGCCCTTCAACAAAAGGTTCCACCTGCTGCTGAATATTGCAGTTGGTGGTAACTGGGGAGGAAAGATGGGTGTTGATGAATTTGTTTTTCCCCAAACAATGGAAGTGGATTATGTGCGGGTTTACCAGTAAGTGAAAGCGCAATTACTTAAAATTCAGGTTTCCTGCACATCCGGGAAGCAGCTTTTACTGATCTGTACAGCGTTGTGTTATTTATATTTTAAAATAAAACCAAAAACATGAAGCTTGCAAAACTAACTCCCCGGTTAGCAAGGATACTATTCCTTGCCTGGATGCTGCTGGGCAGCACCTTTTTATTTTCCCAGGAACGAAAAATCTCCGGTAAAGTTACCAACAGTATAGGGGGACAACCTATACCAGGCGCTACTATTAACATTAAAGGATCAAAGGTTGCCACTATTTCTGACCAGGAAGGTACTTTTGCCATTACTGTTCCAAATGATAAGGCTACACTTATCATTACTTCGGTAGGATTTGATCTTACAGAGATTTCAGTAAGCGGAAAGAATTTTCTTGAAATAGCATTAAAAGAAAAACCAGGTGCTCTTGATGAAGTGATCGTTACAGGATATGCTACCCAGAAGAAAAGAGATCTTACGGGTTCCGTAGCAGTAGTAGATGTGGCGGATATGGTAAAACAGCCTACCGCAGATGTTCCCAATTTATTACAGGGCAGGGCCGCCGGTGTAAATGTAATAAGTTCCGGTTCGCCTGGAGAAGCGCCCCAAATTAGAATCCGAGGCACCAATACTTTTGGTAATAATTCCCCACTGTATGTGGTGGACGGCGTGCCTACGGAAAATATTAATGATATTAACCCTAATGATATCGGCAGTATCCAGGTATTGAAAGATGCAGGCGCGGCTTCTATTTATGGCTCCCGTGCTTCAAACGGAGTACTGATCATCACTACGAAGAAAGGAAAAGGTAAAATAAGGGTATCGTATGATGGGTATTATGGTGTACAGGTTCCCAAAAGTGGCAATGTTTGGGACATACTTTCACCACAGGAAATGGCTGAGGTTAAATGGAAGGCTTTGGCAAACACATTTTACAGTTTATACCCCGATAGTACAATGAGCTATAGCGATGGATTGTATGGCACCGGTGCTGCGCCTGTTCTTCCGGATTATATTGCTCCCGCAGGATTGAAAGAAGGCGATCCGGGCGTTGACCAATCTAAGTATAATGTTAACCCCAATTATACAAGCTCAGATGAATATGCCACGTTTTACAGAATTTCTAAAGCGAATAAGGCAGGAACAGACTGGTATCACGAAATATTTAAAAATGCCCCAATTACAAGTCATAATATCAGTGTTTCAGGAGGAGGAGACCAGGGAAATTACCTGATGTCATTTAATTATTTCAACCAGCAGGGAACGCTGATCAAAACTTATAATAAAAGATATACCATCCGCTCTAACGCCCAGTACAATGTCACAAAAAACATACGGGTAGGCGAAAACCTGTCATATTCAGTAATAGATAATCCGCGCATAACCATATTGAGTGAAGGCAATGCAGTAAGTATGGCCTATCGTCAGCAGCCTATTGTTCCGGTGCATGATATTATGGGTAATTATGCAGGCAGCTTTAGTACAAATGGCGCTCAATTAGGCCAGGCTGTAAATGCTGTAGCTCAGCGGGAGCGCACGACAAATAATAAAGGGCTGGGTTACCGATTATTTGGAAATGTGTTTGCAGAAATAGATCTTTTTAAAGATTTCACCGTAAGAAGCAGCTTCGGTGGAGAGAATTATTCATTCAGAGGTCGTTGGTTTAATTATCCAACTTATGAAAATGCAGAGAATAGTAATTCGAATTCTTATTCAGAAAATGGGGGTACTGGTTATAACTGGACCTGGACGAATACTATAACCTACCACCATACTTTTGGAAGTCATGATATAAAAGTTGTTGCAGGTACTGAAGCATACAATAATACCGGTAATTATTTTGAAGGCAACACCAAGGATTATTTTTCTTTTGACCCTAATTACACTACGCTTGGCACTGGTGCGAGTGATCCTACACATACTTCCAGCAGGTATGCAGATGCGCTTACTTCTTTAATAGGTCGTATTGATTATAGCTATATGGGTAAATACCTGCTGAGCGGAACCATACGCAGGGATGGCTCTTCAAAGTTTTTGAATCATACCTATGGTGTTTTTCCTGCCATCAGTGCCGGCTGGCGTATCTCAGACGAAAATTTCATGAAAAGTATTACCTGGCTAACGGATTTAAAAATTCGCGGTAGCTGGGGCATTATGGGCAATCAGTTCAACGTTAGCTCCGGCAATTCATTTACTACTTATGATTCTGATAAAGGGTCTTCTTTTTATGATATCAATGGAACAAGTAACAGCATTGTTCAGGGTTTTCGTCAACTTCAGATTGGCAATCCTGATGCGAAATGGGAAAGCGATATTAATGCAAACATTGGTTTTGATGCGGTATTCTTCAATGGAAAACTGGACCTTACCGTTGATTATTACCGCAAAGACATTAATGATCTGTTGTTTAACCCCAACCTTCCGGGTACTGCAGGTGCTGCAGGCGTTCCTTATGTGAATGCAGCCCAGATGAAAAATGCCGGATTCGATATTTCCGCAGGTAGTCATTTTGATGTGGGCACGGATTGGAAATTTGATCTGACAGCAAACTTTACGACCAACAAAAATGAAATACTAAGGGTGTCGGATGGTATTGATTATTTTGACGGACAAAGCCGTCGCTTTAATGGTAGCGCTATTATAAGAAACCAGGTAGGGCACCCTGTAAGTTCATTTTATGGATATGAGATTGTAGGGTTCTGGGATTCCCAGGAAGAGATAGATGCGGCTAATATTGAAGCCCAGAAAGCTACTAATAACCCTGATGCTGTATTCCAGACTGATGCCGGAATAGGAAGGTTTCGTTATAATGATTTTGGGAAAGGGATTGTAACACCTGCAAGCAGAACATTCCTGGGAAATCCTGTTCCTAAGTTTACTTATGGATTAAACATAGGTGTAAGTTACAAACAATTTGATTTGAGTGCCTTCTTCTACGGTGTTTCAGGCAACAAAATATGGAACCAGGTAAGATGGTGGACCGATTTCTACCCTTCTTTTGGTGGTGGATTAAGTAAAACAGCAATGTACGATTCATGGACTCCGGATCATCAGGATGCAAAAGCGCCCATACTTGAAAATTCGGGAAACTTCAGCAACACGAGCGTTCCCAATTCTTATTTCGTTGAAGATGGTTCTTATTTCAGACTTAAGAATATGCAAATTGGCTATACGCTGCCCGCTTCTTTATTGGAAAAAGCCGGTATAAGCAGGGTAAGAATATATGTGCAGGGCGCCAATCTGTTTACCATTACTAAATATACAGGCATTGATCCGGAAGTTGGGGTTAGCCAGGAGGGTGGCGACAGAAGAAGTGTTGAACTGGGTATTGATGAGGGCGCCTATCCGTCACAAAAGCAATTTCTTTTTGGCTTAAATGTGACGTTCTGATAACATTATCTATTATTTTAAAACTGAGTAAGATGAAAGGAATACAATGTAAAATCATGCTTTTTTTGCTGCTGTCAATGGGAGGGATCCTGTATTCATGCAGCAAAAGTTTTTTAGACAAACCGGCATTGGGCGCATTAAGTGAAGACGTACTGGCTAATAAGAGGGGAGTAATGGGGCTTTTAGTGGGAGCGTATGCAGCTTTGGATGGACAAAATGTAGGTGGTGGAACCTGGGAATCATCTCCGGACAACTGGATTTACGGAAGTGTTGCAGGCGCCGATGCGCATAAAGGAAGCTGGTCGGGCGACCAGCCTCCCATTGACCTTATTGGTACAGGAAAATCTGATCCGAGCAATGGATTTTTTAATGCAAAATGGAGAGCAGACTATGAAGGGATTGCCCGTTGTAATTCTGTTTTGCGTATGGTAGAAAAAGCAACAGATATATCGGATGCTGAGAAACAGATATTTATTGCAGAGGCACGTTTTTTAAGAGCGCACTATTATTTTGATCTGAAAAAGATGTTTAACATGGTGCCTTACGTAGACGAACTAACTGAAGATTTGAAAATACCAAATGATCAGGATATTTGGCCAAAGATTGAAGATGATTTTAATTTTGCCTATACCCATTTAAATGAGACAGCTCCTGCAGTTGGAAGAGCTAATAAATGGGCCGCTGCTGCATATTTAGGTAAAACTTATTTGTATGAAAAAAAATACACTGAAGCTATTACCATCTTTTCCGATGTAATCAACCAGGGTAAAACTTCAAAGGGAGAATCCTATGGCTTGTTCGATAATTTCGCAGATAACTTTGATCCGGCACATAAAAATGGCAAGGAATCGGTATTTGCTGTTCAGATGTCGGCAAAAGATGGATCAGGCGGTATCAGTAATGCCAATGCGGGCGATATGCTGAACTTTCCTTATGGAGATAGTCCCTTCGGATGTTGCGGATTTTATCAGCCCTCCGTAGACCTTGTGGATTCTTACCGTACGGATGCCAGCGGGCTTCCTTACATAGACAATTATAATTCAACTGTTGTAACCAACGATATGGGTATTTCGTCAGACTCCTCCTTTACTCCCTATGGCGGTACGCTTGACCCCCGGTTAGACAGAACTGTTGGCCGCAGGGGAATACCTTACCTTGACTGGGGTAACCATCCTGGTCAAAAATGGATCCGTGATCA
This sequence comes from Agriterribacter sp., assembly GCF_035497235.1. Taxonomy (GTDB): domain Bacteria; phylum Bacteroidota; class Bacteroidia; order Chitinophagales; family Chitinophagaceae; genus Agriterribacter. The sequence goes on along the minus strand of NZ_DATJEB010000049.1, from coordinate 23,947 downwards.
AAACTATTCAGGTCCTTATGCTCCCAAGAAAAATATCTTCCCCCAGAAAACTGCCGATGAATACTGGGATAAGTCATCATGGGCGCCCGGATCAGCTATCAATATAAACATTATTCGTTTTGCGGATGTTTTATTAATGGCTGCCGAAGCAGAAGCCCAGGCGGGATCTTTAGATAAAGCGCTGGAGTATGTAAACGAAGTAAGAAACAGGGCAGCTAAGCCTGAAACTTTTGTTTATAAGTATATAGATCCTTCAAGCCCATTGGACGGAGTTACTACCACGCCTGCGGCAAATTATAAGATTAATCCTTATGCTGATGGCACATTTACGAGTAAAGAGGTGGCGCTAAAGATGATTTATTTTGAGCGAAAACTTGAGTTGGCGATGGAAGGGCATCGTTTTTTTGACCTGGTACGGTGGGGTATTGCTGCAACAACCCTGAACACCTATTTTACATTTGAAAAACAATTTGCTGCTGATGTTCAAAGTGGCGTTTTCACTGCTAATAAAAATGAATATTTCCCTATACCTCTGGAACAGATTGACCTGAGCGTTAAAGATGGCACACCCACCCTTACCCAAAACAGCGGTTATTAATCGTTGCTGGTAAACATTCAACAAGGAGGCATTTGTTTTTTAATAAATAAATGCTTCCTTTTTATATTTGATTTGGGATTATTTTAAAATACAGAAGTATGTTATTCGCCCGTTCTCTTACCCTTTGCCTCATCAGTACCGGTCTGTTCTTTTCCTGCGCCTCAAAAAAACAAAGCTTATTCCGGCTGTTACTGCCTGATCAGTCGGGCATTCATTTTTCCAATACTATTTCGGAAAACGATAGCATTAATATTCTTGATTATGAGTATGTGTATAATGGCAGCGGCGTAGGTATTGGCGATTTTAATAAAGACGGATTGCCTGATATTTATTTTGCCGGTAATATGGTGCGTAATCGCTTATACCTAAACCGGGGAAAAATGAAGTTTGAGGATATTACCAAACAAGCGGGTACAGATGGACAGGGCAAATGGTGTACAGGCGTGGCCGTAGCGGATATTAATGCAGATGGGTGGCCGGATATTTATGTTTGCGCATCACGAAGCAGTGATCCGCTACAACGCAGGAATATGCTCTATGTTAACAAGGGGGTTGATAAAAACGGCTTCCCTGTATTTAATGAAGAAGCCGAACGATATGGGCTGGCAGATACCAGCTACGCTACCCAGGCTGCTTTTTTTGATTATGACAATGATGGCGACCTGGATATGTATTTGCTGATCGCTGATAAAATACCGAAAGGCAGTTATCCCAATAAATATCGTCCCAAAAACAGAAAGGAAGCACAGTTCAACACAGATAAGCTTTTTCGCAATGATGACATTGGCAGTGATGGCGTTCCCCGGTTTACCGATGTAAGTTTTGAAGCGGGTATAAATCTTGAAGGATATGGGTTGGGTGTAAATATTGCCGATATTAATAATGATGGCTGGAAAGATATTTTCGTAAGTAACGATTACATCACCACCGACCTGCTGTGGATCAATAATAAAAACGGAACCTTTACCGATAAAGCCGCGGAATACTTTAAGCATACCAGTTATTCCGCAATGGGCAATGATGTAACAGATATTAATAATGACGGATTGGCCGACATTATAGAATTAGATATGAACCCTGAAGATAATTACCGGAAGAAGACGATGCTTAACCCCAACAATTATCAGAACAACCAGTATTTTGATTATTACAATTACCAGTATCAGTATGGCAGAAACACGCTTCAGCTAAACAGGGGAAACCGGGTACTGCAAAACGACAGCATCGGTGATCCCATATTTAGTGAGATCGGCTTTTTTAGTGGTATAGCAGAAACAGACTGGAGCTGGGCACCTTTGGTAGCTGATTTTGATAATGATGGCTGGAGGGATATTATTATTACCAATGGCTTTCGTAAAGATATTTCCGATCACGACTTTATCACTTATCGCGATAAGGCTTCTTCCATTGTTTCAAAACAACAATTGCTTGACCAGATACCAGAAGTGAAGATACCTAATTACGCTTTTCGGAATAATGGTAATCTCAGGTTTACCAACGTGTCAGATACATGGGGCTTGGGATTACCCTCTTATTCAAATGGCGCAGCATACGCCGACCTGGATAATGACGGCGATTTAGACTGTGTGATGAACAATATTAATGACAGCGCTTTTGTATTCCAAAATACACTTAACAATAATGCCGGTAGCCAGTTCAATCATTATTTACAGCTAAAATTTGAAGGACTATACCCTAACCCTGATGGCATCGGGGCAATAGTTCATTTATATTACGATTCAAACAAAACGCAGGCGTATGAGCATACGCCTTACCGGGGATACCTGTCTTCAGTAAGTACGATTGCGCATTTCGGACTGGGAAATTATACAGGTATTGATTCGTTAGTGGTCATATGGACTAACGGTAAAAAACAAACGCTGCATTCTGTAAAAGCTGATCAGTTACTAATTCTCCGGGAGGAGCGTGCCGTTGAAGAACATATTTTTTTACAGCCGTTGCTAACTCAACATACTTTATTTAAAGACATTACCGATTCGCTGGGCATCAACATACTGCACCATGAAGATGATTTCCTGGATTTTAATATTCAAAAACTCCTGCCGCATAAACTTTCGGAGTACGGACCCGGCTTAGCAGCCGCAGATATAAATGGCGATGGATTAGATGATGTGGTAATGGGCGGCGCTTTTGGCTATAGCACCACAATATTACTGCAGCAACCTGATGGCAGGTTTTTAAAAAAGGAACTCATTGCCGGGGCAACACAGCAAACAAAGCGGCAGGAAGATATGGGCATCCTGCTGTTTGATGCGGATAATGATTACGACAATGATTTGTACATCAGCAGTGGCAGTTATGAATTTACGCCAGGCAGTGAAAATTGCAGGGACAGGCTATGGATCAATGACGGCAATGGAAATTTTAAAATGGATACCATTGCGTTGCCCAATAACTTTACCAGTAAATCCTGCGTAAGGGCCGCCGACTTTGACCATGATGGTAAGCTGGATATTTTTGTGGGAGGAAGGGTTAGTCCCCGGGAATATCCAAAACCTGTTTCTTCTTTTATATACCGCAACGATTCCGGAAAAGACAGGGCTAAGTTCACAAACGTGACGGCGTTCGTTGCAAAAGATTTAATTGATATTGGATTAGTAACAGACGCTGTGTGGACGGATTTTGATAATGATGGCTGGGTTGATCTTATAATAACCGGCGAATGGATGCCCGTAATTTTTTTGAAAAATGAAAAGGGAATATTTAAGAACATAACTGCTTCAACAGGTATTGCACATCAAAAAGGCTGGTGGAACAGTATTATGTCCGGCGATTTTGATAATGACGGCAATATGGATTATGTACTCGGCAACCTGGGTCTCAATTCCTTTTACCGGGCAAGTGAAAAAGAGCCGGTTCGGGCGTATGGGAAAGACTTTGATTATAATGGAAATTATGACGCCTTGCTTTCACTGTATTTACCCGGCTATAATGCCAATAGCGCAAGAAAAGAATTTCCGGCACAAACACGCGATGATCTTATGCGGCAGATGATAGAGATGAGAGCCAAGTTCAGAACCTATGATGCTTTTGGAAGCGCTGATTTTAGTAAGTTGCTTTCTCCCGAACAACTTACAGACGCTGTGGTGCTGGAAGCCAATACTTTTGCCAGTTGTTTCATGCACAATAAAGGCAATGGTAAATTTGAGTTGATACCACTTCCTGTTGAAGCGCAGCTATCATATATAAATGGCGTGGCAGCCGATGATTTTGACGGAGACGGCAATCTTGATATCGTAGTAAATGGGAACGATTATGGCACAGAAGTATCTGTGGGAAGATATGACGCCATGAACGGTCTTTTTTTAAAAGGGAAAGGGAACCGGGAATTTAGTACGCTTAAGATTTCAGAAAGTGGCATCTTCCTTACCGGTAATGAAAAATCATTGATAAAACTTAAAACTGCTTCCGGCCAGTATCTTCTTATAGCAGGGCAAAATAAAGGTCCGTTAACGGCTTTGTTATGTAAAAACATCCTACGTTTAGTATCTGTTCATTCCAATGACCAATATGCTATTGTAAAATTGAAGAATGGAAAGTTGCGTAAAGAAGAATTTAACTACGGAGCTTCTTTTCTTTCCCAATCCTCAAGGTTTTTAACCATAAACGATCAGGTTACCGAGGTAATTATTTTTAATAACAAAGGAGAAAGCAGGAAGGAATAATGTTTTACCTGAAGGAATGAAAGTTCAGACCCGGGCATATAAGCAAACTGCCTTTTCACTCCCTGCCTTTCTTCTTTTTAATACCCCGTTGTTTTCAATCTGCTGCCCGCCCAGCTATTCACTATTCAGCACCAACTGGTATAATTCCACCTGAAAGGCTTATTTTAGGGGCAGAAATAAGCGTATACTGTTATCACAAATAAAAACCCCGCAATATGAGTCATGCCATTATAAAAGACCTGTCCATTACTTCTTCGCCCGTTTCAGATTTTGTAAAATGGCCATCTACACCTTCCGGGTGGGAGCCATACAAACTTTCGAAGGAACAGGTAGATTTTTTTAATGAATATGGTTATGTCAGCGGCATCAAATTGCTTGATAGCCAACAGGTTGAACAACTGAATAAGGAATTGGCTGAAATAACTGACCCGGCTCACCCGGGTAACAGGCTTTTTCATGAATTTCATTCCAACGAATCAGCAGACCCCGATACAGTATTATTCCATGCATTGGGGCATTGGCGCATAACGCCCGGCTTTCACGATGTACTCTGGAATCCGGCTTTTGTAATGGCCGCAAGCCAGTTATTTGGCAACGCGGCGGTAAGGTTCTGGCACGACCAGCTTTTTTGCAAGCCGGCTCACCATGGCGGCGTAGTGGCCTGGCACCAGGATTATTCTTACTGGACACGAACCGGCCCTATACAGCATCTTACCTGCTGGACTGCATTAGACGATGCCACCACGGAAAACGGTTGCTTATATTATATACCGGGTAGTCATAAATGGGGTTTGCTCAAAAAGCCCGAGCTGGCAGGAGAAATGAACGGGCTGATGCAGTTTTTAACAGAAGCGCAAAAAACAGCCTTTAAACCTGTACCCATTGAATTAAAAGCCGGTTATGCCACTTTCCATCACCCGCTAATGGTGCATGGTTCTTATGAGAACCGGTCGAACCGGTCAAGAAGGGCTTTTGTACTCAATGTATTTAAGGAAGGCACCTTATCCAATACCGATGAAGAACTCCTGCAGGGCGTACCTGTTGTGGGTAAAGGCAAAAAAATGGAGGGGCAGTTCTTCCCCCTGCTCTTTGATCCGGCAGTTATCGGTTAATAGCTTTTAGTATGCTAAAGGAAGCAATAGCGCAACTGGCTAAAGACGTGCATCAAACGGTAATCAATAACCGAAGATATTTGCATGCACATCCCGAATTGTCATTTCAGGAACATCAAACCGCTGCCTTTGTAAAAGCGCGGCTCAGCGAACTGGGTATACCCTGGAACGCGGTAGCCGGCACAGGCGTGGTGGCGCTTATAAAGGGGGAGCTGCCGTGTAACAGGGTAGTTGCCCTGCGTGCCGACATGGACGCCCTGCCCATTACGGAGACTAATACTGTAGATTATGCCTCACAGTATAAGGGCGTTATGCATGCCTGCGGGCATGATGCCCATACCTCGTCCCTTTTGGGCACAGCAGCTATATTATATTCCCTGAAAAGCAAATTTGGCGGAACAGTAAAGCTTATCTTCCAGCCCGGTGAGGAAAAGCTTCCCGGTGGCGCCAGCCTGATGATCAAAGAAGGGGTATTGGATAATCCCAAGCCAAACGTGGTAATCGGGCAGCATGTAATGCCTTCCATTGAATGCGGTAAAATAGGCATACGCAAAGGAAAGCTCATGGCTTCAATGGATGAACTGCTGGTAACGGTAAGGGGTAAAGGCGGTCACGGGGCGCAGCCTCACCAGAATATTGACCCTGTTTTGATCGCTTCACATATTATTATTGCCCTGCAGCAAATTGTAAGCCGTATAGCCAACCCCAATAATCCAACGGTTTTGTCATTTGGAAAAGTTGTGGCCGATGGCGCTATTAATATCATTCCTGATACAGTGCGTATGGAAGGCACATTTCGTACATTAAATGAGCAGTGGCGCAGCGAAGCGCATGTGCAAATGAAAAAAATAGCGGAAGGCATTGCGGAAAGTATGGGTGGTAGTTGTGCATTTATGATTAACCGCGGATACCCCTTTCTCATTAACGAAGAAAAGCTAACGGAAGCGGTGCGGCTGTTTGCCGGCGCCTACCTGGGTGAGGAAAATATTATTGATGTGGATACCTGGATGGCTTCGGAAGACTTTGCCTGTTATTCCCAGTTAGCAGATAGCTGCTTTTATTTTCTGGGCGTTGGCAATGCGCAAAAGAAAATCCATTCCGCGCTTCATACGCCGGCATTTAATATTGACGAAAACGCGCTGGCGCTCAGTACCGGGCTCATGGCTTACATAGCGGTACGGCAACTGGGCTTTGCCGCTGAGACTATTTAAAAACCATCACTATTACTTATTTTGTAATGAATGGCACAGCAGATGCGCAGGTTACTTTCATCTGCGCAACTATTTAATAACCTGCATTGCTAAATAAGATTCCCGCTGATTACCCAGCATATCCGCAGTTTTTTTCTGCGATGTGGTTGCCCAATGCGTGAAAATAAGGCGGAACAAGAAAGTAAAAATGCCAGATGCTATCATTGCAGCAACAGCCATCATCTATAACCTTACCCTTATTACAAGCGATAACGATTTTAACAACATTGATGAACTGAAAATCTTTGCCCCACACGATTTGTAAAACAAAGCGAAAATTTAAAATGCGTCCAAATTAATTTCAAACAGTTGAAGTGGAAGCTCCGGTTATGATCCGGCGGTGGTAATTAATTTGTCCGATATGATAATTTAAATGGGATAGGAGATAGATCAGAAAGTAGCTGGTATTTGTTTTTTCATCCAGCACCGGTAGTATATAATCTTTTTGTAAATCAATTTTAGAAAGCTGTTCCAGGGTATCTGTTACAACAGACCGGGTAGTATCAATATCTTCTAAAAGTTTGCTGCGCGGAATATTCTTTACCCTGAACTCGGCGTCCCGGTTGCGTACATAACCCGAATCGCCCAATACCGCTCCAATGAAATGCTGAAGATTGCCGGTGAGGTGCAGGCAGAGATTACCCCCGCTGTTACTGATCCCTTCCTTTATTTGCCATAACTGCTCGTCTTTGGGATACAGGCTGATTTCTTCCTTTAACTTGTCGAGATCTTTTTGAAAAAGAGGGATGAGATGTTTGGTGATCATACTTGATTATGTTGTGAGATACAAACGTCGTTGTTTTAAAAAAATTTTATTTTGATGTGTTTCGCTATCAAATCCTGTACCATGTCTTTGGGCAAAGCAGCTTTACTTAACGCGCTTGTCGCAATGGCATGGATTTGCAAATTTGAATTTTCTTTTTTAAAAAACAGTAACAAATTTTCAATAATCTTTTGACAATGCCTTGTATATACATGATTCACATATCTGAAGCGGGCCCAAAAAAAAGGTAAAATCCTTGCCTGTTGCAGCATTATGTACTAACTTTGCCGACCCAATTTAAAACCGTTGGGTTTATATCATGTCAGAAGAAAATCAAATTATTAACCTGCCTACCGGCGAGGCAGGCACAAACGCTGATATACAGGAGGTTGCCCATGAGCCTGCAGCGACAACAAATGAACCTGTAAAAGCGGTAGCCGAAGAACTGGTAACCGCGCATGATGATTTTGACTGGAGCATTGACAAACGGAATGTTTCTTCCTATAGCCAGGAAGAAAAGGAAAAGTATGATACCGTTTATGAAGGTACTTTCAAGGCTATTTCAGACAATGAAATGGTGGAAGGTATTGTGGTTGGCGTTACCAAAACCGATGTTGTAATCAATATTGGTTTTAAAAGCGATGGATTGGTTTCTTTAAATGAGTTCCGCGATTTATCCGGATTAAAAGTTGGCGATGTAGTAGAAGTAATGGTGGTGGAAAAGGAAGACAGGGAAGGACACCTGCACCTGAGCCGTAAGCAGGCACGCATTACACGCGCGTGGGAACGCATTGTAGAAATACATAAAACAGGTGAAGTGGTAACCGGTATTGTTACCAGCAAAACCAAAGGTGGATTGATTGTAGACGTATTTGGTATGGAAACCTTCCTGCCCGGTTCGCAGATAGATGTGAAACCCGTTACGGATTATGATCAGTTTGTTGGCAAAACCATGGAGTTTAAAGTGGTTAAGATCAACGAAACCATTAAAAACGCTGTTGTATCTCATAAAGCACTTATTGAAAGCGATATTGAAGCGCAACGTGCGGAAATTATCAGCAAGCTGGAAAAAGGTCAGGTACTGGAAGGAACAATTAAAAATATTACAGACTTTGGCGCATTCCTGGATCTTGGCGGACTGGATGGATTACTGTACATCACCGACATTAGTTGGGGACGTATCAGCCACCCAAGCGAAGTACTGAAAATGGATCAGAAGCTGAATGTGGTTGTGCTTGATTTTGATGATGATAAAAAACGTATTAGCCTCGGACTGAAACAACTTACGCCACATCCGTGGGACACGTTGCCTGAAGCCGTAGGCGAGGGCAAAGTGGTGAAAGGCAAAGTAGTAAATATTGAAGATTATGGCGCTTTCCTTGAAATATTACCGGGCGTGGAAGGATTGGTGCATGTAAGTGAAATTACATGGGCTAATACGCCTATTAATGCTAAGGAATTCTTTAAGCTGGGCGATGAGCATGAAGCTAAAATTGTAACGCTTGATAAAGATTCCAGGAAGATGAGCTTGTCTATTAAGCAGCTTACGCCCGATCCCTGGAATGAAATTGAGAACAAGTACCCGGTTGACAGCCGTCACAAAGGCCTGGTAAAAAATATCACTCCTTATGGCGTATTTGTTGAACTGGAACCCGGTATTGGCGGAATGATCCATATCAGCGACCTGAGCTGGCTGAAACGCTTTAACCATCCGGGAGAATATACTAAAGTAGGCGCGGATATAGACGTAGTGATCCTGGGTATTGACAAAGACAACCGCAAACTTCAGTTAGGACATAAGCAACTGGAAGAAGATCCCTGGAATGCTTTACAGGATACTTTCGCGGTAGGTTCTGTTCACGAAGGTGCTGTAACCCGTAAAGATGAAAAAGGCGCTATTGTTCAGTTGCCTTACGGGCTCGAAGGTTTTGCACCCAACCGTCACCTGTTGAAAGAAGATGGGAAAACAGTTGGCGCTGACGAAACCAGCCAGTTTGTAGTAATTGAATTCGACAGGAACGAGAAGCGCATCGTACTAAGCCATACCCGCATTTGGGAACAGGCAAAGGCCGATGAAAAAGAAGCCGAGAACAAAGAAAAGAAAGTAGAAGCTGCTAAAACCAAAAAAGCCGTTAAAGACATACAGGGTAAAGTTGAAAAAACAACCTTAGGTGATCTTGGCGTACTGGCAGAACTCAAGAAAAAGATGGAACAGGGTGGAAGCCAAACTCCCGGAGAAACACCGGCAGCAGAGTAATCCTCCCTCCTATCCACGGTTTCAATAAAATTGTAAATCCGTCATGTTCAAAAGCATGACGGATTTTTTTATGGAGACAAGCATTTTGTAAATCGCTAAATCAAAACTTGCAGGTTACAGTCTGCTGCGGTCAGAGACATCATGCAGCAACAAACCCCTGGGATTTCCTATTGTACCCATGTGTTTTTTCTTTGAATACATAGGGTCATAGGTACACATAGGTTTTAAATCTTCTATTGTACTCCTATGCTCCTATTGTGTCTATGTGCTTTATTTGAACAAACTGGTCTCCATTCCACACATCGCGCCAATCATTTTGCCCAGGTATTATTCGAGTCATCAATATCCGGAAATACATGATCAGGGTCAATAACCACTTTGCTTAAAGCTTCATTGGTATTTACTTTAAACGTCCATGAATTATTATTCTGCCATATCTCAATGGGAAGGGTTATCCTGCCTGTTTTTCCGCTTGCCACAGTATATTCCACAATTACCGGCATTGCCATCTGGTTAGCGTTTTCTATACTGATCAACGCCCCCTCTTTGGGATCGCCGTTTACATATTCAACACCTTTAATAACCTGGTCTAAAGCATAATTATTCAGGATCATGCCCCTCCAGAACCACGCTAAATCTTCACCGGCGCTGTTTTCCATGCTGCGGAAAAAATCCCAGGGGGCAGGATGCTTATACGCCCAGTCGCTGATATAGCGCTTAAGCGCGTAATCAAACCTGTCCTGTCCCAGAATTTGGTTGCGTAATAGCTCCATCGCATAACCGGGTTTATAGTATAAGAGGTTGCCGATATTTCTTTCCTTCATAGCATCGGGTGTATTGTATATGGCTTCCGATTGCGGGCCAAACATATACCCGATCTGGTGCGGATCTCTTTTCCGCGATTTATATTCACCGTTGTTGAAGTCGGATGCAGATATGCCGTTGATAAAGGTATTGAAGCCTTCATCCATCCAGCCGTACCTTCTTTCATTACTACCTACGATCATCGGGAACCAGGTATGCCCGAACTCGTGATCGGTTACGCCCCACAATCCTGCGGCAGTAGCTCTTGCCCCGCAAAAAACAATAGCAGGATACTCCATACCGCCTACATTGCTCGCTACATTTACCGCGGAATAATAAGGGTAAGGGAACCAGCGCTTAGAATAATTTTCTATAGAAGCTTTAGTATACTCCGTAGATCTGCCCCAGGCATTATTTCCGTCTGATTCAACAGGATATACCGACATGGCCAATCCTTTTTTGCCATCGGGAAGATTCATTTTTGCGGCATCCCATATAAATGAGCGGGAAGCTGCCCATGCAAAATCACGTGCGTTAGCGATCTTAAAATTCCAGGTAAGCGTTGATTTCCCCGGCTGCGCGCTTGCTTTAGCCGCTTCATCTTTTCCACGAATAATAATCGTTTTGTCGCTTTCTTTAGCCTGGTTATACCGTTGCAGTTGCTGTGCGGTTAATACTTCTTTAGGGTTCTGTAATTCACCGGAGCCTGCTACAATCATACCGGAAGGAACTGTAATGCTTACGTCAAAGTCGCCATATTCCAAGTAAAATTCACTGGCGCCAAGATAGGGATCGGTGTTCCATCCTCTTATATCGTCAAATACACACATGCGGGGGTACCATTGCGCCACAGAAAAAATATCTCCGTTGCGTGTAGTTAAAATGCCGGTCCTGTCTGCACCGTACTGCGGTATCGTATACGTGTAGGTCATTTTTAGCTTCAGTTCACCACCCTTTGCCGCAACTGGCCTGTCTAATCGCACCTGCATACGCGTATCGCTTATTAGATAGTTTGCCCTGGTTTCTGTTTGCCCGTTAACCAGCATAACGGATTGAAACCGGAATCCGCCTTTAAACGCACTGCCCGCATCGCCATAACGGCTATGCCCGCCCGCCGGTAATTTCGCATGTCCCCTTGAAGTATCATTAAATAAATTCTGATCTAACTGCAGCCATATATAGGCAAGCTGCTGCGGACTGTTGTTTTTATAGTCGAGTGTAACCGTTGCCGTTACTTCATTCTTACTGTCGTTTAAGGCGGCGTTGATCCGGTAGTTGGCCCTGTTTTGCCAGTATGCGGCGCCGGGTGCCCCATTTGCCGCACGGTATTCATTACCGTTATAAGTATAAAAAAGCGGGGAGAAAAGAGTATGGTAATCAAAGCCCGGGCCCGTTGCCGGCGCTACCTGGGCTATTAGCCCGGAAAATGTTAGCACTGTAATGCATGTTAATAAAGCTTTCTTCATCATCAACGTATTGTTTTGTTATTGTAATGACGCCAGCAAGGTTCTGCCCTCCGCTTTCAGCAATTCATCATCGCCGGTGCGGGGTGGCATCTTTACCATTTTACTGAGTATTTCTATTGCCTTACCGGTGCTGTGATTTTGTACGTAGGTATTAGCCAGGTCCAGATAATTAACCAGCATCCACGGATTGGCAGTACGGGCTTTTTCAAAATGCCGGATGGCGGCTTCAAGAGAAGCTTTGGGCATTCCTCCAAATAGCACTTTAACAGCGGCTTTTTCCGCTACATTCAAATTATAAATTTCGGTATTCCATTTGCCGGATATGTATAAAGCCCCGGCATACGCGGGATTAAACAGCAGGGCAGAATCGGCGTAGTACTTCATATCTCTGAGATTTGCTGCCTTGTCTTTACCTTTTGTTACCGTAGCCAGCTTCATAGCGGTGTAAGACATTACATAAAAAGCATCTGCATAATTTTGCTTTTGTTTCAGCGCCGTTTCAGCGTAAGCCTTTGCTGTGGTAAACCAGGTGGCTTTTTGATCGTTATCTTTAAGCCTGCCGCCTATTCTTCCTGTTAGCTCTGCCGCTTTACATAAGGCGATAATATTGCCGGGCTGTATCTTCAGTACCGATTGGTACGCTTCCAATGCTTCCGTTTCTTTTAAGTTCTTTTCCAGCTTTGCGGCCTCCTCCAGCAGAGGCGCCATATCCTGGGTATATACTATACAGGCAAACAGCAACGCTATTACAGATAAAATGCCGTATTTCATAAATAAACCTGGTTTTGGATGATGCGCATAGATGTTGTATTAATGAAAATATTGTTTATGGTAGGTAACACTGGTTTCACCCTGAAAATTAAGCAGGGGCGGATTAATTTTGCTCACAGAAACGTTAATTTCCCGCACAACGGGAAATTGCTTTTTAATTTGCCGGGCAATATCCATGGCAATGGTTTCCAGCAATGGCTCCGGAATTTGCATCCTGTCTTTTACCAGTTGGTATAAAACGGCATAATTAATAGTATCCTGCAGCTTAGTGATCATTTGCGCAGGCTCGGTAAAATATACGTCTAAATTCACTTCAAAATTATTGCCCGTTGCCTTTTCCTCTTTATACAAGCCATGAAAAGCATGAAATTTTAAGTGATGGAGAGAAATTTTTAGCATACAGGTTTCAGGTTTCAGCTATGAGCTAATACAACGTCTATCCTTGTCTTCTTACTTCTTACTTCTTATTTCTTATTTCTTATTTCTCTCCTCCCACCCCTCTCAATGCAATCCTTTCTCTCCCAGCCATCTTTCTGCATCTAAGGCGGCCATACAGCCGGTGCCTGCCGCTGTTACCGCCTGGCGGTATATTTTATCCTGTACATCGCCTGCAGCAAATACGCCCTCTGCATTGGTTTTGGTGGTACCGGGTACTGTTTTAATGTAACCTGCTTCATCCATTTCCAGCCAGTCTTTAAAGATAGCGGAATTGGGCTCATGCCCTATGGCCACAAAAAATCCGCTAACCCGGATAGTCTGCGTTTGGCCGGTCTTTATATCTTTAATACGTACGGCTTCTGTTTTATGTTCACCCAATATTTCCTCCGTTTCGGTATTCCAGTATATTTTAATGTTGGGTGTTTTAAAAACCCTTTCCTGCATCACTTTCGAAGCGCGCATCTCATCGCGGCGCACAAACATATGTACAACGGAGGTTAGCTTGGAAAGGTACAACGCCTCTTCAGCAGCGGTATCGCCGGCGCCTACTATTGCTACTTCTTTTCCGCGGAAGAAAAATCCATCGCATACCGCGCAGGCGCTTACGCCAAAGCCATTCAGGCGTTCTTCGCTTGCTAACCCCAGCCATTTGGCAGAGGCCCCGGTAGCGATGATTACCGCATCGGCTTCTATTAATTTTTCATCGTCTATCCATACTTTGCGCGGGTGTGCCGAAAAATCAACTTTAGTTGCCAGCCCAAAACGAATATCCGCACCCATACGGGAGGCCTGCTTTTCAAAGTCAACCATCATTTCCGGTCCCTGCACGCCATCGGCATAGCCGGGATAATTTTCAACTTCTGTAGTAATGGTGAGCTGTCCGCCCGGCTGAATGCCCTGGTATAAAACGGGTTTCAGGTTAGCGCGTGCCGCGTAAATAGCTGCTGTGTATCCGGCCGGACCGGAACCAATAATTAAACAATGTACTTTTTCCGCTGCTGTATTATCCATAATGCTTCCTTTTAATCATTTTGTCTTGTGTTATACACCACATATCCTTTATTAAAATAAATCCTGCAAAATTAACTGTATTTCTCCAATTGGCAGCAGCCTTGTGCTAAGCGTTGCATATCATGTGAATAACCGGCGCCTTTTCTCTGGAAATATTACCATACGGCATAATAAGGAATGAAGGAGAAGCACATTGTTTTAGTGGTATAATGCAAAAAAATCCCGGCATCTGAATATTTCAAATACCGGGAACACTTTCTGGCTTATTCTAAAAATCAATTATTATCCTAAGTATGCTTTCAGTGAGCTGCTGTAGCGCGCTTTTTGCAGGCGTTTAATCGCTCTTTCTTTAATCTGGCGGATGCGTTCTTTGGTAAGGTCGTACTTTTGTCCAATCTGTTCAATAGTAACGCCGTTTTCGCCGTCTAATCCAAAATAGGCATTCACAATTTCAGCTTCCCGTGGGCTTAGCGATTTCAGTACCCTGCGAATTTCATTGCGTAAAGAATCTTTCATTACATCGTCATCGGTTTCTGAGCCACCTTCCAGCAGGTCGCCCATTGCCACATCTTCCGCTTCATGCACAGGCGCATCTAAAGAGGTATGGCGGGTATTGCTCTGGAAAATATTGTTGATCTCTGTTTCGCTCATTTCGAGCAGCTCGGCCAGTTCTTCGGTGCTTGGTTCGCGTTCATGCTCCTGTTCAAATGCCATATAGGCTTTATTGGCCTTATTATACGTGCCAATTTTATTTTGAGGTAAACGTACCAAACGACCCTGTTCGGCCAATGCCTGTAAAATAGACTGGCGGATCCACCATACGGCGTAAGAAATAAATTTAAAGCCCTTGGTTTCATCAAATCGCTGTGCAGCTTTAATTAAGCCTAAGTTGCCCTCATTAATCAGATCGCTCAGTGATAATCCCTGGTGCTGGTATTGTTTTGCAACGGAAACAACAAACCTGAGGTTAGCCTGCACTAATTTATCCAAAGCTCTCTGATCACCCATTTTAATGCGTTGTGCCAGCACGGTTTCTTCTTCCGGCGTGATCATCGAAATTTTAGATATTTCCTGCAGATACTTTTCCACCGCCTGTGAATCGCGGTTAGTGATTTGCGTTGCAATTTTTAGTTGTCTCATATCCTTTTAATTAGTATAAAATGATTTTATAAAAAATATTACGTATTGATAACGAATTAGCTAAATTGCCAAGTGCGTCTGGATAGAGACAGGTTTGCGGGCTAAAGAGTTGCAAAATGGGTGCAAACGATATGTTATTTATTCCCGAGAGCTGTGTCTGAGACGATCGGTAAAGGTAATACGCAAAATTTTCATCTCATAATGTTTATAAGAAAAGACGCAAAAAAAAGATAAAATAAACTGTATAATTAACATTTTCGTGGAATGCAAACGATTGTGTTGCTGCGGGCATCCTGTAGCATCTTGGTTGAATAGTGTGATTGGAATTCGTATTTAACTTTTCTTTAGCAATACAATTCTATCCTTTCTTTAAATATTATTCGTGGTATGATCATAGATTTTCGTTCAGATACGGTTACCCGGCCAACGCAGGGCATGCTGGAAGCCATGATGAAGGCGAATGTGGGAGATGATGTTTTTGGAGAAGATGAGGCGGTAAACGCCCTCGAAGCTTTTGCAGCGGGTATATTCGGAATGGAAGCCGGTATTTTTTGCGCCAGCGGTACCATGACCAATCAGATTGCGATAAAATGCCATACACAACCCGCTGATGAAGTGATTTGTGAAGGGCAGTCACACATTTACCAGTATGAGGGCGGCGGTATAGCTTTTAATTCGGGATGCCAGGTAAAGCTTATTGATGGCAACCGGGGACGCATAACCGCAGATGAGATCAGCGCGGTCATCAACCCCAGCGATATACACAAACCGCCCAGCAGGCTGGTGAGCCTTGAAAATACGTCAAACCGTGGCGGGGGAAGCTGTTACGATATTCGGGAGATAGAAAAGATCAGGGAATTATGCAACCGCGAAAAACTACAATTGCATTTAGACGGCGCCAGGCTGTTTAACGCATTAGTAGCCCGCAACGAAACGCCGGAGGCATACGGAAGGTTATTTGACAGTATTTCCATTTGCCTGAGCAAGGGTTTAGGCGCGCCGGTAGGCAGTATTTTGCTGGGCAAAAAGGAATGTATACATAAAGCGCGGCGTATAAGAAAAATTTTAGGCGGAGGTATGCGCCAGGCGGGGTATCTGGCTGCTGCCGGCTTGTATGCATTGCAGCATCATGTAACCAGGCTGAGCGAAGATCACGGGCATGCGCAGCAAATAGCAGAAACCTTGCAGGTGCAGGATTTTGTAAAAAGTATGATGCCTGTAGAAACGAATATTATCATTTTTGAAGTAAATCCTCCCTATACCGCCCTGCTGCTTACCCAAAAACTAAAAGAGCACGGTGTGCTGGTATACGCTATTTCGCCTACGCGTATACGTATGGTGCTGCATCTCGGTATTACCCCGGCTATGGTAAACACAACCTGTGCTGTTGTGGCCGGTTTGCAGTTAGATGAAAGCGGAATAAATACTGGGTTTGAGGGGCAGGTATGAGGTTGCAGGTCTCAGGTCTCAGGATGCATCCCTGTAACTTATGCCCTTTCACTTCTCACTCCTGAATTTTTTAGTTTATAGTTTACGGTTTATAGTTTACGGTTGCATTTCGCTTCGGATTTTGCCTTTCATGGTGAGGCACGAACCATCTGTATTAATCTGGTTCTTGTAATTTGCTTTTTGATGCTTTTCTCCCGGGTAATTGCAGGACTTCTTATCTTTGGACAAATCAGTAATATATGTCATTCCCCCATGTAAATCCTACCCAAACTGCGGCGTGGAAGGCGCTCGGCGAATATTATACCACGATGCGCGGCAAGAAAATAAAAGACTTTTTTAAAGATAACCCTGCCAGGTTTGAACAGTATTCCATTGCTTTTGAAGATATATTGTTCGACTATTCCAAGAATATTGTTGATGAAAAAGCATTTTCATTGCTGCTTAACCTGGCAGCGGAGTGCGGGCTGAAAGACGCTATAGCCGCGATGTTTAACGGCGACAAGATCAATCAAACCGAAAACCGGTCTGTGCTGCATACCGCCCTGCGTAATTTTTCGGGTGAGCCGGTTTTGTCTGACGGTAAGGATGTTATGCCTGCTGTACAGCGGGTATTGCTGCAAATGAAAACCTTTGCTAACCGGATACACAGCGGCGAATGGAAAGGGTATACAGGTAAAAAAATAAAATACATCGTTAATATAGGTATTGGCGGCAGCGACCTCGGCCCCGTAATGGTAACGGAAGCGCTGAAGCCCTATTGGGTGGAAGGTATACAAACCTATTATGTGTCGAATGTAGATGGTACGCATATTGCGGAAACCTTAAAAAAAGTAACACCGGAAGAAACGCTGTTTCTTATTGCTTCCAAAACCTTTACCACGCAGGAAACCATGACCAATGCCCATACGGCAAGGCGTTGGTTTTTACAAACCGCCAAAGATGAAAAACAGGTGGCCAAACATTTTGCAGCGCTCTCTACCAATGAAAAAGCGGTGGAGGATTTTGGTATTGATAAAGCCAATATGTTTGAATTCTGGGATTGGGTGGGCGGCAGGTACAGCCTGTGGAGTGCTATAGGACTGTCTATTGTACTCACCATTGGGTATAATCATTTTGAACAGATACTGAAAGGCGCTTATGCTGCCGATCTTCATTTTCAGCATACGGCATCTGAAAAAAATATACCGGTAGTTATGGCGCTTATGGGTTTATGGTATACCAATTTTTTTGGCGCCCAAACCGAGGCTATCCTTCCTTACGACCAGTATATGCACCGCTTTGCCGCTTATTTTCAGCAGGGCAATATGGAAAGCAACGGTAAACATGTTGACCGCAATGGAAACAAAACCGCGTATTCAACAGGGCCGGTAATTTGGGGTGAGCCGGGTACCAACGGGCAGCACGCGTTTTACCAGCTCATTCACCAGGGTACTGTGCTTATTCCCTGCGATTTTATTGCGCCGGCCATCAGCCATAATCCTGTAGGGGATCATCATCTGAAATTATTGTCCAATTTTTTTGCGCAAACCGAGGCCTTAATGAACGGCAAAACAAAAGAGGCGGTAGAAAGTGAGCTGGGCAAATTACCGGAAGCGGAAAAAGAGCAGCTTATACCATTTAAGGTTTTTGAGGGAAACAGGCCCACTAATTCTTTTTTAATAAAAAAAATTACACCGTACAGTTTAGGCCAGCTCATTGCATTGTATGAGCATAAAATTTTTGTTCAGGGCGTAATATGGAATATTTTCAGCTTTGACCAGTGGGGCGTGGAGTTAGGCAAGCAATTAGCCAGCACCATTTTGCCGGAATTGCAGCATAACGAACAGGTAAGTGCACACGATGGTTCAACCAACGGCCTCATTAACCGGTACAAGGAAATGAGGAAAGGGTAACCTGGAGCTGTGTTATGTTCATCATAAAATAAGGTATGATATTTTACGCTCAACTTAACAGCAGTGCAGCAAAAAAAGACCCCGGGCAGTTCCGGGGTCTTTCAATATGTAAGTGCATTAAATAAAATAAGGCAGTAAACAAACTACCATTTATCTACTTCTTCATCGGCGCCGTTGTTTTGAACGGGCGCTTCTTCAGCAACGGGAGCCACTTCGGTTACCACAGCTACAGCTTCATCCGTAATTGTTTCAATTTCCACTTCTTCATTCTCACCAAAGGGTGTGTCATGATTGAAAGCATCGAAATCAAAATCCGGCATCAACTCGGTTTTAACATGATCCACGGCTTCATTGAGCGCTTTAATGAATTTGTTGAAATCTTCCTTGTACAGGAAAATTTTGTGCCTGTCATATCCGTTGTCATTAAAACGCTTGCGGCTTTCAGTGATGGTCAGATAGTAATCCTGGTTGCGGGTGCTTCTTACATCAAAGAAATATGTTCTGCGTTTTCCTGCACGGATGCGCTTGCTGTACACACTCTCCATCCTTTTGTCGTTGTTGTCGTACGCCACAGTAATAAATTTTTAAAGGTTTAACTTGTTCCTTGTTTTAAGAGGAACAAAGATAAAATTGTTTTTGAATTGACAAAATTTTAACCAAACTCTTATATTGGCAGTTTGGACAGGTTTTTATTCTTCCTTTTGTTCCTGTTCCTGCTGCTGGCGGTACATTTCGGTATAGTGTCCGTTGAGCATCAGCAACGCTTCATGTGTACCTTTTTCCAGGATTCTGCCATTATCCATTACTATTATGCTGTCGAATGAAAAAAGGCTGAAAATGCGGTGGGTAATGATAATGGCGGTTTTATCTTTCAAAAAAGCGTATAAGTTACCAATAATTTCCTTTTCCGTTCTGGCATCCACGGCGCTCAAGCAGTCGTCAAATACTACAATCTCAGGGTCTTTGATCATGGCGCGGGCAATAGATATCCGTTGTTTCTGACCGCCGCTCAGGGTAACGCCACGTTCACCCACCATTGTTTGAAAACCTTCCGGGAACCGGCCAATCTCCTTTTCTACGCCGGCCTGCCGGGCCGCTGTATGAATCATTTCTTCTGTAGCCTTATCTAGTCCGAAGCCAATATTACCCGCTATACTGTCGCTGAACAAAAAAACATCCTGGGGCACATAACTGATCTGCGCTCTCATTTGACGTACATCCATTTGGCGGATATCGGTTCCATCCATCAGAATTTTACCGTGAGTAGGGTCGTACATTCTCAGCAGCAACTGTGCAATAGTTGACTTGCCGCTGCCTGTTTTACCAATAACGGCTATCTTGTTGCCTTTTGGAATGTCTAATGAAAAATCTTTTAGTGCCCTGATACCCGTATGCGGGTAAGTAAAGTCTACATGTTCAAAGCGGATATGTCCCCGCAGGTGAACCGGCAAAGGGGCCGCAATGTTCTGAATATCAGGAACCGTATCTAAAAATTCATTGAGTCTTTTTTGCGAGGCGGATGCTCTTTGCACCATACTGGCCACCCAGCCAATAGAGCTTACCGGAAAAGTGAGCATATTGATATACACCACAAATTCGGCAATGGTTCCAATAGTAATATCATCCGGGTTGCGGATATGGTATAAGCCGCCTATCATAATGGTAAGCAGGGTGCTTAAGCCAATCAGCAGGCTTATGGAAGGAAAGTAAATAGCTTCGATCTTAGCTAAGTTAACGGCGCTTTTTTTGTAGGCTTCGCTATTTCGCTCAAAAAAATGTTCCATGGTGCTTTCCTGCACAAATGATTTAATTACTCTTATACCGGAGTAAGATTCCTGGGCATTGGTAGTAAGGGTGCTGAGCTGCGCCTGTATGTTTTCGCTTCTTTTATGAATAATGGTGTTAACGATGTAAATAGTTATGGCCAAAATGGGCAGCGGCGCCAGCACATAGAGCGTGAGTTCCCAGTTTTTTTGAAACATATAAAAAAGACTAAGGCCAATAAGCGCAACAAGGTTGATAAAATACATCATGGCCGGGCCGGTATACATTCTAACGCGGCTTACGTCTTCAGCCATACGGCTCATTAAATCGCCGGTGCTGTGCGCTTTATAAAAAGCGGTATCCAGCTTCTGGTAATGCTCATATACTTCGTTCTTCTGGTCGTATTCTATCAGGCGGCTCATTACAATAATAGT
The DNA here is from genome assembly GCF_035497235.1 of Agriterribacter sp. GTDB lineage: Bacteria > Bacteroidota > Bacteroidia > Chitinophagales > Chitinophagaceae > Agriterribacter. Next base: position 3,112 of record NZ_DATJEB010000049.1, on the reverse strand, counting down.
TTGCCGCATAAAGAACATAAAAACGCCTCTTAATAAAGCCAGCACCAGTAAAGTAATGCCGCACACCATTACCAGCCAGGTAAAATCGTGCGCCTGTATGCGTTGTTCGGCCTGGTTGATGAAAGCCTTAACAAGCGGGTCGTATTCTTTTGAAAAGGCTTTTGTGTACACCTGCTCTTCTTCGCTGAGCTGGCTTATTTTTATCTGCACCTTATCCATTACATAGCCCGTTACCTGCGGCGCCAGTATGCCAAAATAGTTGGAAACGATTACGAAAATGATGCCCAGCAAAAAACGCCACCTGTACTTCCCGAAATATTTGTTAACAGCTCTTAAATGCTTCAATGCAATTTTTAATTTATGCAAATGTAGTAAAAGGAGGTTAGTGCGGCCGGGAGAAGCATACAAAGCTGACAAATCAAATGTGAGGCATTACGCTTAAATAGATTTTATGTTGGTATATTTGAAACGAACACGCTGCTATTAACCCATAATGCCACGGCAATGAGGGGATTTCTTTTTATGGTTATTCCGGCAACGAAAGTGGAATATTTTTTGTCTGTGTGAAAAGCAGTTTTAAAACTATGAGACTCCTCTGTATAGCGGTCATATTTCTTTTGTTCTTTAATCGGGGGCAGGCCCAGCAACCACCAGGCCGGCCTACAATAGGATTAACCTTAAGCGGTGGCGGAGCCAAGGGGCTTGCTCATATTGGCATACTAAAAGCGATAGATTCGGCAGGGCTTAACATTGATTATATTACCGGCACAAGTATGGGCGGTGTAATTGGTAGTTTATATGCTATTGGTTATTCGGCCGATACCATAGAAAAAATTGCAAGAACCATTGACTGGGAACTTTTATTAAGTAACCAGTCATCCCTTCGCAGTGTATTCATGGACGAAAAGGAAGAATATTCAAAATACGTGGTAGAACTGCCCTGGGTAAATCACCGGTTTACCCTGCCCACGGGTATATTGGAAGGACAGGAATTATGGCTGAAGTTCTCAGAATTATTCTTCCCGGTAAGTCATATCAAAGATTTTTCACAGTTTAGCATTCCGTTTAAATGCATTGCCACCGATGTGGGAAGTGGTGAAGCGGTAGTACTGGAAAATGGCGAAATTGTTTCGGCTGTGCGTTCCAGCATGGCCATACCCTCTTTTTTTACTGCGGTAAAAGCAGGCGATAAGCACCTGGTAGACGGGGGCATTGTACGCAATTTCCCTGTTCAGGATGTAAAAAAAATGGGGGCCGATATAGTTATAGGCAGTAATGTTTCCACGGGACTCCTTGCATCCGATAAAGTGCGTAATGTAATACAGGTACTTTTGCAGGTAGCTTTTTTCAGGGAAGCGGCAGATCAGCTCAATGAAGTTCCGCTTTGTGATATTTATGTGAACTATCCTTTGGAGAAATATAATATGGGCAGCTTCGGGCAGGCAGAGGATATATTAGAAGCAGGAATTAAAAAGGGTAAGGAGTTGTATCCCCGCCTGAAACAGCTTGCCGATTCTTTAAACGCGGTATATGGTACCACTCCGCTTAAGCGCAACAGGCTGCCCGAAATGCAAAAGGTTAAAATAACCTCCTTTGAATTAAGCGGACTGAAGAATACTACCATTGAGTTTTTTATCAATACCCTCAATTTGTTTACAGACAGGTGGTATTCGGCGAAGGATATTTCGAATATGATCCGCCATGCATTTGGCACCCGGTATTATAACCGCATATTATATTCCCTGCATGAACAGCCTGATGGCAGTTATAAAATAGTTTTTGATGTGGTAGAGAACCCGCTGACCTTTGCCAAGCTGGGTTTGCATTATGATAAATTCAGCGGTATCAGTGCTATCGTTAATTTCACCAGCCGCAACTTCATTACTACCAATTCCCGGAGCCTGCTCACCGTAAATATCGGCGACAATTTTCGCGCCAGGGCCGAGCATCTGCAGTATATAGGACGGCACAAAAATTTTTCTTCTTCCCTGGGGGCTCAATATGACAGGTTGGACGTTAACGCCTATGATATGTATCAAACAAAGAACGCTTACCGCGAAACGGGTTTGTATAAGCGGCAGTATTCAAAACTCTACGCCACAACAACTTTTTCATCTAACAGGAAACTGGCAACCGGGCTGGGTTTCCGAATAGAATTCTTTAATTACAAACCTGTCATTTCCGGTGTACTGGAAATTGACGGAAGCAGTAGTTTCCCCACCGTATTCACCTTCCTGAAATACAATACACTGAACAAGCCGGGTTTTCCTACCCGGGGCATGAAGCTTGACCTGGAAGTTGGCCGGGTATTAAAGCAGCATGAAAATATTGTCATTCTTAAAAACGGCCAACCCACCCCTGCCGAGGAATATCCTATAGCTACGCATCCTTACCAAAGAGCTTCACTGAATATGGAAAACTATAATCCTGTTTCAGGTAAAATTACATTGCTAACTTCCCTGCAATCGGGCATTAACCTCAATTACAGCAATAATGTAATGAACGAGTTTGCTATAGGGGGTATGATACCCTTATACAATAACCAGATTGTTTTTGCAGGATTACCCGAAGCTACAACCTATGCCTCCTCCGTTGCGGCTTTTATGGGCGGATTACGATACGAGTTTTTATCCAATACCTACCTTACCGGGCGGGCCAATGTGCTGTGTACCAATTTTGTGAGCAGGAGCGTGTTTTTTAACAACCCCGATTTTTTCTCGGGATATGCACTTACTTTCGGTTATAACTTCGCGTTAGGCCCTCTTGAGGTGAGCGCCATGTACAGTGACCAGTTAAGGAAGGTAACCTCTTACGTTAGCCTGGGCATCAGCTTTTGATCATGACCCGGCCTGTATAGCTTTTATGAAGGCTTTGCGTGCGGTTGGTATGCGACAGGGGAGCGTCAGACCGCATGTTCATCTTAATACTTTTCGGGACGGAGTCCCGGAAGAACATATTGGGTACGCAGTCTGGACTTCTTATGAACATCAAGTCCAACAAAAAATTCCTGACCATTAAAGTCAATTGTTTCTGATAAATTTGTTGTAGGCATAGTGCATGTTTTTAGTTGTTACAAATTGCGAAACTTATTGTTATCGCACTATAAAACTAA
>NZ_DATJEB010000048.1:0-20747 GCF_035497235.1 Agriterribacter sp. | reverse complement strand
GTAACTCCATAATCTTCCGGCATTGCCGGCACCACCAAATGCCCCAAAGCCCAGCTAACAAAATAGCCGCCACCTGCCAGGAACCCGTCTTTTTTTTCGGTGGCTCCCAGCAGGGCGGCTATTTCCCGTGCTACACTGGGTTTTTCTGCAATAACTACCTTCATGTCTTTGTGTATTACTTCCTATATCTTTCTGCCTTTGGATTTGGCAGGTTTCTGCATTTGTTTCTCCTGCTGTTTTTTGCTATCCGGCTTTTTTTGCCCGGACTTCAGCGGCTCTTTGATATTTTTAGTAGCCTCGTTGGTTTTCCCTTCGGAGTTTACGGCTGTCTGGGTTTTGTATTCTTCCCCCGGTTGTATTTTCTCCCGCAGCTTGTTGGGGTTGCTGAAAGAGAATTCAGTTTTACCTGTCTCTTTGTTGAACGTCAGGTAACCTTTGTATTCTTTACCCTGCTTGTCCATCAGGTCGGACACGTAAATGGTTTGGCCGTCTTTGAATTTCTGGTATTGATTATCATCCAACTCCTTACCCCGTACAAATCTCGGAGCATCCTTGCCCTGGTTTTGCTGTACGTTATCAGACAGGTTATTATTGAACAGGAACTCTACATAACGCTTGTCGGCATTGTACTGTACGGTAGCACTGAAAAGGTCTCCTTTTTTGGAGATCATACCTTCAATATAGAGCGGTTTACCTTCCTGCAAGACCTGCTTTTGCTGTTCATCCAGTTTTACGCCTTTAATTTCATCAGGGGCTTTCATCTTATCAGTTCGCAACGCAATCAGTTCATTGGTTAATCTGTCAACACTGATGATAGATGGTATGCTTTCACCGGTCTTGGGGTTGGTAAGATCAACAACCCGCCCCATATTACCGGTTTTGAGCAGGTTGTCTTTGTCTTCCTTTGTAAACGCATGGCCGAAAAATGGAAAATTCAGTTGTGGCTCTTTTCTTATTCCATGGATAGCTACTACCGCCTGACCGTTATCGCCGGGTTGCAGTGAAACCCTTGCATCCATGCGGGTAATAGCTGTGCCAAGGTTCAGGCTGATAGGTACCAGTTCATTGGTTTTATAACCTTTTAGCAAAGGATCGAGCAGGTTCATTTTTTCGAGCCTTTCCTTGCTTAATCCAAGATTGGACATCGTTTCCCAATCTATCTGCTGCGGCGTGTATCGGTACTCGCCATTCTGCGGTTTTGTCTGTGTTGTTGTTTCCATTTTGTTTGTATTTTCCTGTTGATGATTTTGTTGCTGTGACTGCCCCTGTTTTGGTTCTGTTTTCACTTCGTATTTTGATAGAAGCTGTTCACCTTCTTTGCTTGGAGTATCAATATGTTTTTGCATTTCTGTGGCAGTGTCAGCGGCGATGGGTACAGACACTTTAAAAAATGAAAACCGGGTTGGGTCTTTTAATTGCCGCAGAAAATTGGAAAAGAAGTTGGAGAATATATCTCCATGCTTATCCACCCGCATGAACTCACTATTGTTTTTTTTGCCGGCTTCTACTGTTTCCAAATCTCCGTTTTTGTCAATACCTTTTACAGCCTGGATTTTCTTTTTTTCTTTATCCAGAACAAGAAGTATATCCGTTAACTGATCAGGCGATGACTGCTGCTGTACATTTTGTTCATTCATAGTTATAATATTTTATTGTTTGCTAAAAATAGATTGGATGCATACTGATTTTCAGAAATTGTCGCTTGTCGGCACTACTTGTCATTTTATGGCTTTGGCTGGTTGTACAGGTTTATTGAAACTATCTCGGATAAATTGATGGACATCCGATAGTTTATAATACAGTTTGCCGCTAATGCTGTAATAGGGCAGCCTTCCTGATGAACGATAGCGCTGAAGGGAGCGGTTACTGATCTTCAGCATCTGGAGCAAATCCTGATTATCCATCAGTTCTTCGCCGTCAACAACCTGAAACTTCTTTTGCTCAGCGATGAGATGTTCACTAAGGATATCAAAGCGATCCATGATCCGTTCCATCCATGCAATAAATTCAATTCGGTCTATATTCATATAATTTCATTTGTAGCCAACATTGAAATGCCTGGCTTCTGCAACCAGGAATGTAGCCGTATCTGATAGCAAAAGAACAATCCCGATAGCGTCCTGTCAAGTCCAGCTTTATGTTGTACCTATTTGTACCCCTCTGGTATTTTAACGGCTGAAAGGGAACAAAGGGAGTAGTATGGAAAGCCTCGATAAGTGAGCATGTATGTTATTGGAGATATGCCGGGTGACTAAAGGCAGAACAGAAATATCAGTATTCCTTAATTTTTTTAATGATTTGCTCCAGGGTTTCTATGGCAATTTTTTTATCTCTTTCTTCAGCCGCATATGATTTGCTTCTCATGCCATCATAAGACAGATCTTCTCTTGCCGGAGTGGAGAGGTAGGGTACAATTGTTTTAAACACTTCGCTCATGGATTTTGCAAGCAGTATCCTTTGCTCATCGGCTGCACGTAGTATTAACCCAATCTGATCGGAGGATAACAAACAAATAACCTTCTGCCTTTTTGTTAAAGGCAGCGAACTTTTCTGTAAGCCGGAACCGGACTTTTTGCTGGAATCATCTGTTGCTAACTGCTCTTCCAGGTATAACAACTCCTGGAAGAACCAGTTATTAATGAGGGTTTCAATGCTGTGATTTTTTTTGTTATAGGCTGTATCCGGGCTTTTGTGCATTTGATTAAATGATTTATACAAGAAAAGCAATCGGCTCTTTTTTTCTTCCGTAGTCCCCCCTTCACAAACCCTCGCTTCAATATATTCAATCAAATAGTTAATGTACGCTATACTATTGAAGTTTAGATAAATTAGAACCCTGTCAACCATTATAAAGTCCAGAGTCACTTTTTGGTTAAAATCTATTTTTTCCAATTCCGCAATAAGTTTTTTTTTGTAGCCAATATCTGTATAGCTGGTGCTGTATTCAAATTCATTGCTGTTAAGAAATCTTTCTAATTTGCTGGTAACTATTTTAAGTGAATCCTTTTGCGGACTATTAGTGCATATTTTGCTCTGTAGTCTCTTTAATCTTAATGAGCATTCTTTTTGGGCAAGGCGGAAGTATGTTCTTGACACATATTCGTTCCTGCTCAGGTAAGCTGAAAACCAGGTGTCAATAAATGAAATCAATTCCTCTAACAGTTGCAATAATTCTGTAACGATTCTGTGCGCATGGCTTTTCCCGGCAGATATATTTTCAAGATTGGAGAATGCCTGGCCCGACAGTATGGTTAGTGTAGTAAAGTAATTTCTGATCAATAATTCAGCTTCGGCTTTTGATTGAACGCAAAACATTTGCTTTTGAATAATGCTTCGAATCTTTAATGCCTCCTGCTGAAGTCGTTCCAGGATGTTTATTTCATCCTGATCAGCAATTTCTTCTGCATTACGATTTTGGGGATTTAGCGTAAAGTTCACTAAAATATCTAACCACTCTAATGCATATGCTTCGTCGCATTTAACGAGCGAAGTAATCCCTTGAAATCTTTTCTCTGGTTTTTTATTGTTTAACATAGGCCTGCGGGTTTACAGGACGGTAATCCTTCAATATTTTAATCCATAAATGAAGTTTAATTGCGCCGAACAATAAGAGATTAGATATCCGATAATCCTGAATCAAAATATTCTTCAGCAATTACTTATAGAGGTTGAGGCTGGATACTTTAGATAAGCTTTTCTCATGGTGTTGAGAACAAGTCATATCTTATTAAGAAAAGTCAAAATCTACAGACGATAGTAGATATATTGCTGTGAATTTCCCGCGGTTCTACCGGGGAGGGTATAGATTCGGGCTGATAAATACCTTTGCAAATACTACGCAAACACAAGAAAATCTAAATAGCTGTAAAAAAGAGATTAAGATTTCCTAACCATTAAGGTACAGCAGTTTTATTTCCGGTTTATACTAAATTGTTTTGCGAAACATTCGCAAAGTATTGCGATCGGGATTATTTGGTGAAAAGAAGATTAAGCAGTAATAGTATAAAATTCAGGCTACTCAAAAAGGTAATGAGCATTAAGCTTATTACCTTTTTCAATTTAGTGCATAATGCCAAAATACCTTAACCAATTGTTTTTGATTTTGGTGCCGCATCAAACTATTTTAATGAAGCTTTTTTACGGCTTTATATCAATACAGGTATTCGCATGAGTTAAATTAATAGAAACACTTATCAAAAAAAATATTTTGCAAAAGATTTATTAGTAGTAATATTTTTAATTATCTTACAGGAAATAACAATATCCACTCATAGATTCCTCACCTTCCGTTATTCCTATCTTTCTATTATCATTTTCGGCAATGACAGTACGTGATGTCAGTTTATTTTTAAATACTTATTGATGGTGCCATTCTTAAGCCTTTATGTAAACACAGCACTCAATAGTTAAGCTATTGCTTCAATCCGTATTCTTCACATAAAAAATCAGCACTTGATTTTTACAGTCAATCAAGTGGATGGAAGAGCTATGCTTTTCCTTCACTAACAGCTATAACCTCATTTATAACCATTAAATTGAAAAATCTATGAAACAAGATTACTTTATACATTGCCGCATCTGGCAATTGCTCCTTACACTTTGCTTCTTTATCTGCTCGCAAAATGCTTTTACCCAGTACCAAACATCCCAAGTAGTAAAGACCCCCAATCCCGCGATCTACTCCCAAATAACAGGATATCTCGAGTCATTGCCTGTTGACTACGATAGCAATACAACTAAAAAATATCCCTTGATAATTTTCTGGCATGGAGCCGGTGAAAAAGGAGACGTCACTGGTGACAATGTTAACGCAGTAGCTAAAAACGGGTTACCCAAATATATAAAGGATGGACTGTTTCCCAGCAACTTTACGGTCGGGAATGAAACATTTTCATTTATAGTATTATCGCCTCAAATCCATAGTACTTCCAATAACCTTGTGTCCGCATCTGCCATGCTGCAATATGCAATTAGCAATTATAGAGTAGACACTACAAGAGTGTATTTTACCGGATTAAGTTTGGGGGGGAGAATTTCCTGGAATAGGGTAAGTTCCTCCGACTCTATGAGCAGAAAAATTGCCGGGGAAGTTCTTGTGTGCCCTGGTTCTATTGTAACATTAAATACTGCTGCTGATGTTATAAAACCAGCCGCTGCAAATCTTCCTATTTGGACACTAGCAAACTTTGACGATCAACTTGTCCCGCATCAAATATTAGATACACTATCTTATAATTACAATGCTTATACGCCTGCACCTAGCCCTTTAATGAAGTTGACATACTTTACCGGTACTGAACAGCCTTCAAGCGACGACAAGCATGATGCATGGACAAGAGCCTATAATCCTACAACAAAAATTGACGGATTAAATATTTATGAATGGATGCTGCAGTATACCAATAAAAAACTAAGAGCCGATGCCGGTGCTGACCAAAGCTTTACATCTACACCCGCTTCTGTAACACTAGAGGGCACAAAATCACATGCCCGTGGTGGCAGGATCATTAATTATACGTGGACCAAAATAGCAGGCCCATCAGGAGGGACTATTACCAATGCCAATGACAGCACGACATCAATTACAAGCGTGAGCAATGGAATGTATTCCTATAAACTGGCAGTTGAGCATACCGACAATACCTTTGCTTATGACACAGTGAACATAACAGTGGAGGACACTGTTCAAGCCTTAAACAAAATCACAACACCGGTGTCCACATATTGCGGAGGATACCTTGAATCACTACCTGCTGATTACAGTGCTAACCCGATGAAAAGCTACCCGGTTATCATTTCATTACACACAAATGAAGAATTAGGAAACGGATCCCAGGCAGCATTAGATACTTTAAAACATAAGGGCATTCCCAGATATATTAGTGATGGCGGCTTCCCCAATTCATTTACTGTTAATGGAGAGCAACATTCATTTATCGTGATAGCACCGCAAATTTCAAGTACCGTTTCCTCTCCGGCAACTGTACAGGATATCCTCAATTATGTCAAAACAAACTATAGGGTTGATACCACCAGAATTTATTTAACCGGTCTAAGACTGGGAGGAAGAATGGCCTGGCAATCTATTTCATTATCTCAACCCTTTACCAATAGTATTGCTGCTCTTACTTTAATCGCTCCCAACTCAATATCCGGTCTTACCGGTAATATTTCCATTCCTGCCGGCTCGTCTTTACCGATGTGGATACTTCAGAACGAGCAAGACCCGGCTGCACCATATCAAAGGGCTGACACTTTGGTCAATAATTACAATAGTTATTCTCCTGTTCCTTCTCCTTTGGCTAAACTAACCCTGTTTACAGGAAGTGAGCAACCTGCAAACAAGCTGGATGCATGGACAAGATCCTTTGATCCTTCTTTCAAAGAAAATGGACTGAATATTTACGAGTGGATGCTTCAATATACCAATGAGAAGTTAGTAGCAAATGCCGGACCTAATCAAGCCATCACGTTGCCGTTAACAAGTATTACATTAGATGGTCGAAAGTCTCACTCCCGTCAGGGGCAAATAAGCAACTACGCATGGACCAAATTATCCGGCCCTTCCGGCGGAACAATCACGAGCCCTTCAAATGATACTACAATTGTAACGAGTCTTGCTGCCGGAACTTATATATTTGAATTGCAGATTACCCATACCGATGCCAGTACTGATAAAGATACAGTTATTGTAAGCACGCAAACACAAACAGCAGTGAGCAATCCTTCTCCTGCTGTTTTCTCCACAATCGGAGGATACTATGAGTCTTTGCCAATCAATTATAATGAAGACACTACGAAAAGGTTTCCTTTATTGATGTTTTTACATGCTAATGCTGAAATGGGCAATGGTACAACCGAACTTCCCGAACTCCTGGTGAGTGGTCCGCCAAAACTACTTAATGAAGGAAAATTCCCCGCAACGGTTATTTCGGGAGGACAGCAATTTTCATTTATTGTCGTATCCCCTCAATTAACGAATTCTTCCAGTGTAGTTTCTGCTGCAAAAGCCATGATTGATTACGCTGTGAATAAATATCGGATTGATACAAATCGCATTTACATAACGGGTATTGGTCTTGGAGGCTTGGTGAGCTGGCGATTTGCAGGATATTCACTGGAATATGCTGATCGTTTAGCTGCCTGCTTATTGGTGCGTCCCAATATAGATACGTTAACAGGTTCTTCCTCCAACCCTACACCAATCATAGCCTATAATAGCGTAGGTGGTTCAGACTTGCCATTTTGGGTGACGCACGCTTCCGGTGATAATGTGGCAGCGCCTTGGAAGGCGACAGCATTAGTAGACTCAGTAAATTCAAGAAATCCCGATCCCTTAGCCAAGCTAACTATGTTCTCCACTGCTTCGGGTATTGTGGATGCCTGGACTAAAACTTACGATCCAGCAAGCAAGTTCTGGAGTGATAGTATTAATGTCTATCAATGGATGCTATCTTATCAAAGATCTATTACATCCCCCAGAAAAGCCAATCCTTCAGCTACTCCTGTTTTACCAGTTCAAAGTGAAAGTAGTGATGAAGAGATGCTAAATGCCAAAATATCACCTAATCCTGTAAATGCTCAAATAAAGGTACTAATCACAGGTAAGGCAAAAGGCAGATTGAGCTTAACACTATACACATTACAGGGACAAAGGCTATCGCAACAGGTATTTAATAAAGAGAATGAAAATCCTGTTAGTAGAACAGTCCGTACATCCAATTTACCGGCGGGTTATTATAGTATACTTGTGACAATAGGACGTCATCAAAAGGTGATTAATTTCATTAAGCAGTAATAGTATAAAATTCAGGCTACTCAAAAAGGTAATGAGCATTAAGCTTATTACCTTTTTCAATTTAGTGCATAATGCCATAAAAAATATCGGAAGCCGATTATCCATCAATCTTCATATAAGCCGGTAAGAGAGCCTGGATAGAAAGATAAGGTAGCACGATCGCGGATATGATCCACCGGTTGGCGCCGGGAGTGTACATCTAAGTGAGGCTGTCCATCAGCGGGTTGGCGCTTAGATGACCGTTGCGCAGCACGGTCTTAATATTGCCGTTGCCATCCTATGGAACTGTCAATTTTCAGCTATGAGCGATCAGCCTTTAATGCCTTAGGGTATAAGGTGTAGGGTTGTGGAGTTTATGTGCTTAGCTGTAGTGCTGCTATTAAGCATCTGCTGCGTCGCACTCTTGTACTGCAACAATGCTATGCGGCTTATGCTTGGCGTCATTTGCTGGTGAAAACACCCAACAACGGCATCACTGCATCAAACACCAACGTAGGCAAAACTTGGCCTTAGCCAGCAGGCGATTTCTCAACTCGAACAAAAAGAAACGCTGGATGCCCCCACAATGGACAAAGTGGCCAATGCACTCGGTGTCAGCGCTGATGCCATCCGCAACTTTAATGAAGAAGCCACTTTTAATATCATCTCCAATAATTACCACGATCATTCTTCTTCAGTCAACTATCAGTTTAACCCGATTGAAAAAATTGCAGCGCTTTACCAGGAAAAAATTGCGCTCTACGAACGTATGCTTAAAGAAAAGGATGAACTCATTGATAGGCTGACGCAGAAAAAATAAAAATGGAAGCTGCCAGTCATACCGATGTGCTTCCCATTGGAAGAAAGATTGAGAAAGTGCGCCGCCTCCGGGCAATGACACAAACCCAGTTGGGAGATTTATTAGGGATCAGCAAACAGGCTGTTTCCAAAATGGAGCAAACCAAACAAATGGACGATGACAAAATAAATGAAGTGGCCAATGCCCTTGGCGTTACGGCTGATACCATCCGAAACTTTAATGAAGAAGCAACTTTTAATATCATCGCTAACACTTATCACAATCATTCTTCTTCCGTAAATTACCAGCTTAACCCAATCGAAAAAATTATAGCGCTCTACCAGGAACAAATCGCCCTCTATGAACGGATGCTCAAAGAAAAGGATGAACTGATTGATAAACTGGTGAAGAAAAAATAAAAACCGCTACAAATTGCAGCGGCTCCATTTTAGCTGTTATTTTATTCTGCAAATCAAGTAACACGTAAGCACTGGTCGGCTCTGCTCATTAACAGACCAGCGCCAGATTAGTCAATCAGAAGAATTAAATTTACCGTATTGAGCAGATGAAATTTTTACTTCTTTTATAAACTTGCTTTCTTTGTAATATTGCTTATAAATATCCAACTCTAAATGTCCAAATTTCTCAATTTTTGTACCTGTACCATTTTTAAGTAACTGATTACCTCCTTCATCCCAAAAGTCAATTGGAAAATATTCTCCGTTTTTATACTCTCCTATTTCTTTTAATTCCCCGCTTTCATAATATTCTTTCCAATAACCATCAGACCTCCCATGTATTTTATTTTGTTCTAAATACAAATTCCCATTCTCATGCCACATTTTCCATTCTCCATTCTCTACATCATTATTAAAATTGATTTCTCTATGTTTTATTCCACTTTCAAAATAATATATCCATTTACCTTCTTTAAGTCCATTTTGCATTATCCCTTCTGCTTTTAAAACTCCACTGTCATAGTATTTTTTTGCCAAAGCCATATATCATTTTTTAGGTTTAGTCGCTTCTTCAATTAAAATAGTCCCCTTTAGTTTATTTTCTTTATCATAATAGTTTATATGTAACCCTTGATGTCCTTGCTTTAAACCATCTTTAACTTCATTCCCAACATCATCTATCCGATATCCAAATTTAGAAGCTGTTTTTCCGCTCTCATCGACAATTCCCGGAAGTGCTTCCTTTAAAAACTGTAATGCTTCTTCTTTTGAATTAGCTACTATATTTCCTCCTGATTGAATAGATTTTAAAACGCTATTGTATTCTTTCGTTCCCTTATGCCCAACCTTTCCGATTTTATAAGCAAGTTCCCTAACTTCTTTCCCGTTCTTAAATACACCTATCGTCCCTTCAATTAAAGCACTCCCTGCTTTTTTAATACCACTACCACTTACAAAAGGAATAAAAAGACCTACACCAGCAGCAGTATAATCTCCAAAATTTGCCTCCGATCCATCTAAATTTTTCCCAGACATTAATACAGCACCATCATTTGCATCAGAAAACTTAGCAGTAGAATTCCACCATGGTGCTATATAAAGCAAAGATTTTGTATACCAATTTATTCCATCACCATCTACACGGCCTTGTTTGATGGCCATCTGACGAGCATGTTCTGCTATTGAAACATTGCGCATCCCTATTGAGTGCTTTTGGATGACAAAACGTTTAATCTCTCCAGATGCAATAGTATTCAGTCTGCCCGTCCTTTCATCGGGCATTGCTATCATTCCTTCTGCACCATCAATATCAATAGCCCATATAGGAGTATTAGAAGCATACTGATAAGGAGTTAATTCGGGGTATCTATTTGTAATGGGGTCAACACTCCAAAACCTGCCCACCATCGGGTCATACAGCCGGTTGCCGTAGTCTAACAGGTTGCCTGCAGCCTGTACTTCATTGTCATACTCCTTACCATTGAACCCGTAACGGTAGTTCGATGGTAAGGAGGAAGTCCGACCGGCCATCGCACGACCGAAAGGTGTGTAATCGGATGAGTATACTATTACCGACCTGTAAGCCCTCACCAGCAACGGATTATTGCCGTTGGGCAGGCCCTCGCGCAGATCCGCCAGCACCATCACCACATTGCCTAAGTGGTTCGTTACCTCAAAGAGCTTGTTGCCACGCGTAAAGTTAAGCAAATATGTATCTCCCAGGTTATCTTCTTGCACAGCGGCTACCTTAGGCTCGTCCATATCCTGGCTGCGCTTCACTATGCCCAGGCGGCTGCTACCATAGAAGTGATGCTCCGAAAGGTTCAACGTGCCGGCTGAAGCGCTGGCGGCATTGTTTACCTCGTAGGTGGCCAGTACATTGCCCTGTGCATCGCGCACATACCAGCGGTGGTTGTAATAGGGCGATCCGGTGCCGTAGCGCACCGCTTCGCCGGTCTTGTTACCGGAAGGATCGTAATAATAATGGATGAACCGGCTGTTAACACCCGACAGGGCGCGCTTTTCCACTTCTACTACTTTGCCGTATATATTCCATTTTATATCATCATCACCCATCCAGGCGCTGCTCTTTAAATTACCGATGGCGTCGTAGGTGTAACTGCCTGCCAACTGGTCTTTAAGGTCTATACGGGGGATGTAATTGTTGTTGTGGGCTGTGCTTTCGTTGTACTGGTCACGGATATGGTCTAACCGGTTGGTGCCTTCCGTATAAAAATAAGTGAGGCTGTCCATCAGCGGGTTGGCGCTCAGGTTGCCGTTGCGCAGCACCGTTTTAATATTGCCGTTGCCATCGTAGCTGTATTTTTCCATGTGCAGGTCGGTAGACACCATGTTCTGCCAGTGGTTATCGTCTGAAGAAAAATTACGGCTTACATCCATGCTTACCAGCCGGTTGAGCTGGTCGTATTTGTAATTGTATAAATGAGGGTAATAATGTAGCGGCATGCTGAACATCATACTGCTGATATTGCCGTTGTACAACGCGTTATACTGCCTGTCTACCGGCATATAGGGCACATGATCCGGGTAAGGGTCTGCCGTGGTGTTGATGGGGGTGTAATCGCCTCTGAAATAATTGAGCGTGAGACCGAAATTATCCGAGCCTACATAACGGTTTGCGCTGCTGGATGACCCTCCCCCGTCAAGACCGGGATCATAAGACGAGCGTACGGCGCTGGCATTAATACCTTTGAGCCAGCCCTGCAGGGTGTAATTATAGTCCAGCCCCTGTACCTGTATCTGTGACAAAACCACCCGCGCCAGGGGGCCGTGCTTATAATAACGATAAAACGCATCATGCTCCTCCAGTTCCTGCTGGTGAAGGAATATTTTATTATCGGTGGTATATACATCCGTCAACCGGTTTTCGGCATCGTATTCGTAGCGGTGGTAAAATTCATCGTTTTGACCGGGGTTATAATGCACTTCGTTTACCTTACCGCTGATGAGGTCGTAGGTATAGGCAATGGTTTTGCAGGCATTGTAGCCGTGGTTGGCCATTGGCCCGTATTGCAGGGCGCCGTACAAGTTGCGCATGGTATCTACATTGCCGTGTATATCATAACTGTAATCTATACCCGTAGCATAGCTTTGCCCGCTAATGTAGTAACGCCCGTCGCCGCCATTGTAATAAGCAGGTGTTTCATAATAGCGGGTATAGCTTACCCGGTTGCGCAGGGTATAGGGCTTTTGGGTAAAGCGCAGTTCGGCTATGCAGGCCGTAGCGTCAATGCCCGGCTGGTCGTACACGGTTTGGGTAACCATTTCGGCCCCGTTGGCGCCGTTGTTGTTGTAGAATAGCCAGTCGGCAAGTGCCGTTGTATCGCGGCTAATGGCATTTGTCATTGCGGCAGACTGTGGCTTCTGTCCTACTTCAGTGATCCTGCCCAGTACGTCATAACGCGTATAGCTGTATTTGCCATCTAATTTTTGCTGCGCGTTCTGGCTAATGGCAAGCCGCCCCAGCCGGTCGTACCAGTTGCTGCTCTTGCCTGCATCGGGCGTTTTTTGGCTCACCACCTGGTTCAGGCTGTTGTAACGGTATAGGGTGGGCATGGCATGGGCTGGCACCTGAGTTTGGCCAAGCTTTCTTTTTCCAGCTACTTCTGTCAGCCATGCGCTGTCGCGGTTTGGGTTAACGCCAGACGGGGCAACCGTTTTAACGAGGTTGCCCGCCTGGTCGTAATAGTATAAGGTATAATGGTACTCGCTTACATTGCGCTTTACGGTAAACTGTTCAAGGGCTGCCGCGCCAAGGCATTTGGCCGTGTACAGGCTGTCGAATATATTGTTCAGCGAATCCCTGTACATGGTATATATCTCCGTGCCCGAATTAAAGGCCAAGGTGCTGCTATCCGAGCATGGCGGATCGTAAACTTCTTCATAGGTAAGTGTTGGGGACACCGGTTCATTCTTTCCGCAGAGGAGCAGTCCCGCAGGGAAGCTGGTATCGGGTTCGGCATACCAGTTGGGCTTATGCCCGCATCGGGCCAGGTAGAGGCTGTCTACCTGCGCGGCGGTAAGATTGCTATTGAATTTTGAATTGATGAAATCGGTGAAGGGGTTGGAAAATGGAAGTGTAAAGTCTAAATATTTTAATGGATCAAATCTCAAATTATAATCCGGATAGGTAGGTCCAACGTTTACAGGGTCATCATTGCCGTTAGTATGAATAAATGCACCTTTGGATTTTAATAAAGCAACTGCAGAATCGCTAGCGGAACTACGGGGCTGATTCCCATATATTAAATATATCAATACACTATCTCGGGTTACAGCCGGTGCCAATTGCATTAATATCCTGTCTACCTGGGCAGTTGTAAGCCCGTATTGTATATCAAGATATTTGATATTAGGTAAAGCTAAATCAAGACTATCCGAATATTCATTTCCCCTTATGAGTAGGAATTCTATGGATGGACAATTGTTTTTCAGATCTGGCAATATATTATTAAGTTTCGGAGCAGTAGTATTGCCAGCAGTCCATATGCGTTTGAGATTATGATTATTAGAGAGTTGACCGAAGTTGTAATTAAGAAAAGGGAACACTCCGTCGCCCGACCCAAATTGTATTTTAAGAATTGAAGAAATATTATCCTTGTTCCTGAATCCGTTAAAAGTATTGAGTGATGAATCCTGTGTACTATGAAAAGCAAGATACCATAGTTCTTCAGGAGCATATCCTCTCATGTTCTTTAAATTTGAAATGCTGGCGGCCGTTGAGCCCGCATTATCAAATCCCAGTACTCCTTTTAAATCGGAGTGATAAACTGTGATCGTTCTTAGAGCAGCATTGCTAAAAGTATGTTTCACATAAAAGGATGAGGTTACCTCCGTTGAATCCTGAACAATAGCAGAATCAATTTTTATATATGAAGAATCACCGAAATCTATATAGCTTGATCGGCTAGCTCTAATAGCATCAATGTAATCATTTGGCGTGTCAAACTGGTAATACCTTTGCCCGACAATCCCTTCCTTCGGCGCCTGTTTGCCGGGGTTTAGGGTTAAGCGAAATTTACCATTTTCCAATAATGACAAAGCACCCACCGCACGATTATCCGCGCTGCCATTCCATATTTGTACATAAGATTGTTTTACTGCGGTTGGCGTACTGTCTGCCGTATTGCCCAGCAATTTTCCTTTCACATCAAATACGCCTTTGGGGCCTTCATCCGGTGTTTTATTGCCGGCAAAAGTGCGCATGTCAAGATCAACGTAGCCCGAGGCGGGCTGGCCAAGCTGATCTTTATATTCATCCACGTAATTTTCTAATTGGTCACAACGGATGGTTGCAGTGTCTAACCCACACACATCCAGCACCACACCGGCAGCGGTGTATATAGAATCAATCTGGGAGAAGGTATAAGCCGTATTTTGTTTTAAATTGAAATAACGGGTAAACTTTGTTGAACAACTTGCAGAAGGGCACTGGTATGCTTCAACGGGAGAAGCAAGATTGGCGGTATCATTAAAGTCCTCAAAGAACGCCAACTCATCATTTGTTCCATAATATTTCACCCAATCCACTTGTACATTTACACCTTGTTGGAATGAAAGATATGGGCCGATTCTGTCAATAAAGCTCCTGCCGTCCCTTTGAAGCTTAAAAATTAAATTACCCTCGTAATAAATCCTGAAAGAGTCTGGCTTAACGGATAATTTAATAATGCGCCAATCCTCAAAATCTTTATAGCTGAAAGATGTATCATAGTGCCTTACTCCTCTTACCCTGTAAAAGGATGCTTGCGGTATGTTAGGAACAAAATCTACAGCTATGTCCTCATCAATATCAGTACTGTCTGTGTTTATGCTATGGGTAGTTGTACTTATCACTACATCTCCGCCCTGACTGGGAGAAACGGGATTTTTTATCCTGACTTCAAATGCATATTCATTCTCAATACAAAGTCCTTTACTAAAACCAATTGAAGAATAGTAGAGCGGTCCGGAGCCTGTAGGCATATGTATTACACCAGTATCCACAATCATGGAAAGATCATTAGACCTAATTGGAAGCCCGGTACCTGAAGAGAGTCCCCCAGATCCCCAATGGATCGGTGGCAGTCCGGTATCAACACCATCATCATTTATAAAATCATAATTCGTTTTAAACGAGTCAGCTAAAAGAAGCAATGAATCTTTCAGCGGAAAGTCACCTCCGCATACATCCAGATGATTCCCACAGGTATTGAAATATACAGAATCAACCTGCTCATAGGTATAGCTGGTGCTTTTTTGCTGGTTGAAATAATTAGTGAATGCCGTTTGGCAATTGGTCGCCGTGTCCCAAACATATTCAGCAACCATTTTTTGCAGGCTATCGCAGGGAGTAGCAACTGCTGCCCCACAGCTATCCATAAACGCCAGGTATTCCTGCGCCGGCTTGCTGAAGCCCAACTTGTTGTTCATATAGCTGGCGAACAAACGGTTATTGGTTTGGTGTTGTTCATTTATTTCTTCGTAAGTTGGAATAATACCGGGGAAGGATGATTTAAAGGATGTGTAAACGCTGTTCACCGCGTTGCAGTCCACACATACATCGTATCCCGTTGCACATTGCAACGCCGGGGGCAGGGTGATGGGCTTTGCAATATAACGGCAGGCAATATTTCCGTTACACAAATTGAGCAGGCTGTCTAACGCGTTTTGGCTGATAGTGGTATGCAGGGTCTTTTGGATATAGTCGCTAAAGCTGCTGTAGCCTGAAGCGGTTTCATATTGCGTTTTCAGCGCGCCGATCTTTTCACAGGTGCAGTCGTCCGGTTTGGTATACAATGGCTGCTCTACCGCCAGCACAGGCCTGTTGTAAGGGCCGGGCGCATCAATAAGATAGGCATTACAGGCGGCATTATTGGGTTTTCCTATACTGGCATTGTACTGGCTGATCACTTCATCAAAGCTGCTATAGGTATAAGTACTTGCCGGCCGCACGCTGCTAGCGCCAAAGGGATGCGTGGTGTCGCTGCCCTGTTTGCACACTTCCACCAGCCGCGGCATAATGATCGCAGAATCTGTAGCATTATAATTGCATCCCGCCAGTTGCCGCCACCAGCTCTGGGCATAAGCGAGGCAGGTGCTATTGGCTATGCTGGAGAGAGTGTCGGCAGCGGCCTGCTGCGCGGTAGCCCGGTCGGTACTGAGCAGGTTGCCTGCCAGTCCTGTTGCTGCTGTTTCATCTAAAAATACCGGGGCCGCTTTATCTTCTAATACCGGGAAGCTGCAGGCAGACCGTATTGTACCATCTATCCACCCGCGTTTTAAACGCAAGTATTCACTTCTGAAAAAACGCCAGGCCATGTCTAATTCCCCTTCGCAGCCCATAAAACTGCTGTTAAATACATTGGATGGCGTATCCTGAAAGCTGTTTACGCAGGTTGCATCTTCCGTGTCGCAGTGTGCGATGATGCTGGCCGCAGCCCAGAGGCTGAGGATTTGATCATCATTGGTTTTATAATTGAGCAGGGCGGTATTAAACCAGGATTTGGCCCCGGGGTTGGTAAAAAACAGGGAGTCGTTGCCATTGCCAAAGCCCGAAGCAGGCGGATTGGTTGAGTTGGTGGGGTTAAGATACCCTTTTGCCAGCGCCTGCTGGTAGGTATCGGTCGCTTCAAAATCGGCGTCCCAGTGGTGACTGGCCTTATAGGATTCATACTCCCTGAGCAGGCATCCTTCGGGATGTTTTTCCCGTACCAGGTCTTCGGCCCACTGCGGCTGGAAGTTGGAGATGAAATCCTCCGGCGACATTTCATTCGGAGAGCGCGGGTAGGACCCGGTGTATGCAATGTTCTTATAAACATAGACGCCCGGGCTACCTTCTTTATCAAATATGGAAAAAAGATTGAGATAGTCTTCTCCCTGGTTCCTGGGATCGTTCGGATCATTGGGATAGCGGGCATATTGACCAAAGGGCGGTGTCATGTCAAGGAGCATTTGCTCATGGTATTGCTGGTAACTATACCAGGGTTGTCCTTCCTGCGCACAATCGTTTCCCCGTTGCTCCCTGATGCGGCTGAGCTGTTCGGCAATAATATCTTCTTTTGTTCTTACGGTATTGTGCGGGGTGTACAGGCTGTCCCTGTAGTATGCCATCGCGTCCTGACGCAGGGTGAGCTTTTTGGTCACAAGGTAGCTGCCTTCCTGGAGTTCCACGCCAAGCACCACATCAAAGGTATCGGCAACAATAGTGCAGGTGGTATCATAGGCAGGAGGCTGCACCCGCATATTGGATTTGTGGAAAACAAATAATGAATCACCAGGCAGGTTCTGGTTATTGCAATCGTCGGAAATGGTAATGGTCAGATCATACAAACAATCATAGCAAATGGTAACCGCGTCTTTATCGTCAAGCTGCAGGCTCTCTGCATTGAGCTTATAAAAGAAGGAATCCACACCGGCTTTGGTTACCAGCAGCGCCGAAGTAGATTCTATGGTATTGCCTTTAATTACATTGTTCACGGGCGTAAGCAGGTTATCGGTTTGGATGGAGTCCCGGAAAGACGCAAGTGCCTGCATGGAATCGGGCACCGCGCCGGCAAGAGCGGTAGCTACTGTTCTGCCATGCATATCCACGTACGATACACTGTATTGCCCGTTGGCATCGCGTACCATGTTTTTCTGGTAATGAGAAGCATAACCTGCTTCCGTGCCAAAAAGCGCGTCTAATTCTGTTTGCAACGGCGTACCATAGTAGTATTTGGTTTCATGGCCGGAATGTAGCCGGAATTGCGGCCCCACACCGCCCTGGCTAACAATGCGCCCCGTATTATCCTGGCTGTATTTTACTTCCGTAAAAGGATAGCCCTTTGCCTGGGGAATAAATTTATGAATGGGGTTCAGTTTATTGGGATTGTTATAGGAGTAATATTGCGAAGCGCCCGAAACGGAATCGAGCGGGGGCGCACCGCCCGCGCAATAATCAGCAGCGGTTTCAAGCGTGTCATATACGGCAGGCGTATTTTCAACCGTTGTGATACCCACCCTTGCCTGGTTGAAAAGCGGATTGTAGCTGATCAGCGAACTCAGCGTGGGTGCAGGCAGCACCTGTATCACAGCCCTTCCCTGCTTGTCGTAAAAAGTTTCGGCTACCAGGGTGGTATCTGTTGTATTGTCTTTGGTTACCGTTTGGCGGTTGCGCAGGGTGCCGTCAAAATACTGTACCACGCTTTTGCGCTTGCCCTCTTCGGCAAAGGAGGTAGCGGCCTGCCAGTTCAGCGAAAGTTCGTGACCGCTGTATACATATCCGCCCAGGCCACCCTGGGATATAAAATCAGAACTCCACAGCGTAACCTTTCTTTCTTTATCAACCATGGTCTGCGCCGCCCTTACCCGGTAAAACAATTTGCCATTGCCCTCATACAATAACGGGATATTATAATTATTGGCGTGTATGGTAACGCGGGTGGCATTGTTACGGAATAGTTTTTCAGCATCAAGAGTTCCGCCCGTATTGTACCATCCTGCATCTAATGCCGATTGATCAATAAAAGTCCATTCCAGGTCGTACTCCTGCGCCGCGTTGAGGCTTGCCCAGGAAACTTTCAGTTCCCCTTTTGTTGAAACGGTGGCAGTACTATGCGACACCGATGTGATAGCGTCGTTTTCACAGTCCATTGCAAACACACGGTTGATAACCATCCGGTTTTCTAATTTCAGCAAAGGCAGTATGGTGGCCAGTGCCGCATAGGATGAGCTGATGTCGGTCACCTTAACGGTAACCAGCCTTGCATCACCGAAGTAATAAACCGCTTTATTGTTGTAAGCCCTGCTTTTGTAATAATCAATGTTGAGTTTTTTTTCTGTAACAGAATCCGAAACATTGTTTCCATTGGTAAAATATACGCGCAGGGTCAGCTCCGCTTTAAAGGAGTCGGGAAGCATCCTTGGTGAAGTCTCATTAATATGGAACACAATTATATTGGAAACTTTATATGCCGCCAGGGGATCAATGGCCGGGAAAGATCCGGGATTTAAAAAAACAGAATCCATTACTGTTCTGCTGCTGTCTTTTGCCAGCTGACCTGCCGCGCCGTCTAATTCCTGCTTATAGGTAATAGACTGCTGGGCTTTAAGACCAGCGCTATAGCCGGTAAAAAACGTAAACAGCGCAATACCCATGAGCAAATGCCATCCGGCTCTTTTACCATGCTGTGCAGTGCCGCATTGCCGGTTGCTGCGGCTTTCGGGGCTTATATGATCTGACGATGCTTTCATGCTGCTGGCTGAAATTATTATTGCGTAATATTGGTTTCTATAAAATAGCCGGTATAGGGCGCTTTAGGTTGAAATTGCCCGCCCTGGTATATGATATACTTATCTTCATTGAACCACCCGGCGTCTAACAGGGACGTATCATAGCCGGAAAAAGTGAATGTAATAACGGCCTTACCGCTGGGAAACAAATCCGGGTCTGTTCCCGGCAAATCGGCGGGCATGTAGGCTTTCACCTGCGTCATCCGGTATCGCTTAAAATTATATTTCACTTCATAGCTGCTGTACAGCGCTCCCGGTTTAAATTTTATTTTCAGGGTTCTTACCGAATCATTGACGGCAGTAACCGTTAAGCTCTGTACAAAGGTTTTCCAGTATAGTGTATCGGTAACGGGCATATTCATCACATCGGGATAGGTTTGCCGGCTGCGAATGGAGATCACACTGTCTGTATGACTTACCCTGAGGCTATATCGGTTACCCTGAACGATCTCTGTACTGTCTATATACGTATA
This sequence comes from Agriterribacter sp., assembly GCF_035497235.1. Lineage (GTDB taxonomy): Bacteria > Bacteroidota > Bacteroidia > Chitinophagales > Chitinophagaceae > Agriterribacter. Next base: position 968 of record NZ_DATJEB010000048.1, on the reverse strand, counting down.
GTAGTACCCACCATGCAATTTATAATTTGCGCTTATCTGCTCAATAGTGGTATCCGTATCCAGGCTGTCGGTATACTTAATGTCTACATTAAAGCTCAGGTTTTTGGCATGGCGGTAGCTTTCGGCAAGCTGCACCATTTCCATGATCTCCGTTCCGGGTATCACTGCCTGCGCCGCTGCGCAAAGCATAAGGCAACACGCTACTGACGTCAGGAAGGTTTGTTTTACATAATGTATCATATTGTATAAAGTTTGTTTCAGGTTGCAGGGTACAGGGTTCAAGTTGCAGGGTTCAGGTTGCAGGTTTCAGGGATGCACACTATTCAACTTCTGACGTTTATCTTCTCACGTCTCGCCATTCACTATTCACTTCCCACATTTCCAACCCGCGGTCTGACGCTCCTCCATCGCGTACCGACCGCACCTCTCACCTTTCACCTCTTCCCTCTCACTCACTATTCACTATTCACTACTCACTACTCACATTTTCATCCCGCGGTCTGACGCTCCTTCGTCGCGTACCGACCACTTTCATTTCCACATTTTCAAATTTTCAAATTCTCCATTCACTCCCTCATCAACGCGCTCCTTGTTTCTTTGATCGTTTGTATGCCTCTTTCCGTTTCTTTCTTCACTCTTATCAATGTTCCGTCATTATCGTATTCATAAAAAGTGGCATAGTTATTTTCATCAAGCTCCGCCATCAGCCGCAGGCTTACCCCGTCGTAGGCGAAGGATTTTACGCTGCTGTTAAAAGGCTGTACCCGTATATCATCCACGTAAATGGATTTCCCCTGCGTTCCTTTCAGGCTGATAAATATTTCGGTGGCGGCTTGGGGAACAGTTATGATTTTTTCATATCGCTGCCAGCCTTCAATCCGGGCCCCTGTCTTTTCTAAGAAAAATTCGCCCAGCGCCACGCCTTCCTGTTTGAACCCTGCCTTTAGTGCATCGGTAAGCACAGGAGC